>JAPLCF010000032.1 GCA_026392355.1 Actinomycetota bacterium | reverse complement strand
GTGCACGTCGATCACGATCACCGTGGTGGCGCGCGACCAGGGCTTTGCGTACTCGAACCTGCGCACGGGCATCCGCTCGCTGATCGACATCCGCGGCTTCTTCTTCGACCTGCACCTGCAGCCGAAGTTCGAGCAGGTCAATTACGACCTCTGGCTCGACACCGACGAGAGCGACGAGCGCATCAAGGAGCTCGCCGAGGAGTCCGATCGCCGCTGCCCCCAGCTCGGCCTCTTCCACCTCGCCCAGATCCCGCTGCGTGTCCGCTGGCATCGCGAGCAGACAGGCGAGGTCGCCTACGAGCAGCGCTTCTTCCTCGACGGCGAGGAGCCGGAGGACCGCCTGCGGCGCGAGGCCAGCGAACAGTCGGGCTGACGGCGGTTACCAGAGGGGCCAGACCCCTCCGTCAACTACATCAGGTACCAGTCGAAGAAGCGCTCGAGGCGACGGTAGAAGTCGACCTGCGGCTCGAACCGCAGGAGGCCATGGCCCTCGGTCGTGTAGGTGACGTACTCGAACGTCTTGCCGCCGAGGCGGCGCAATTCGGCGACGAGCTCCTCGGACTGCTTCGGGTGGACGCGGATGTCCAGCTCGCCGTGCGCGATGAAGAGCGGTGCCTTGACGTTGGCGAGCCGCAGCACGGGCGAACCAGCTTCGTAGGCCGCGCGGTTCGATGACGGCGGGCCCATCATGCGCTCGAGGTCCTGCACACCCTCGCGATCGCCTTGCGACCACGACGAGCGGATGTCGCAGTCGCCGTACTTGCAGACGCCGAGCTTGAAGCGATGCTGCGGATCGTCGGTGACAGAGAGCAGCGACATGTACGAGCCGTACGAGGACCCGAAGACGCCGAGCCGGTCGCCGTCGACCCAGTCGAGCCCGGCCAGATAGTCGGCGGCGGCGAGACAGTCCTTCGTGTCGCCCACGCCCCAGTCGTCATGGTTGAGACGCTCGAAGGCGCGGCCGTACGAGGTGGAGCCGCGGAAGTTGATGGCCAGCCAGGCGTAGCCCTTGTCGATGTAGTACTGCGCGTGGCCGTCCCACTCATCGCCGTAGTACGACGTGGGTCCGCCGTGCGGATAGACGATCGCCGGCACCGGCGCATCCTTGCTCGCGCCCGCAGGCTGGAACAGGAACCCGTGGATCTCGGTGCCGTCGAACGAGCGGTACGTGATCTCATGCGGGATGACGTGCGGCGCGTTGCGCACGGCCAGCGGTGCCGGCGCATGCAGCGGCTGCACCTCTCCGGCAGGTGAGACGACGCGGAACTCCGATGGTGTGGCCTGGTCGGTGTACTCGGCGACGATGCCGCCGTCGGCCGTCCAGCACGCGCTCGACCAGGCGCCACCGTGGGCGACGGTGGTGACGGCATGCGTGCGCACGTCAACCGTGACGAGATCGAAGCGACCGCGGCGGGCGCGCGTGGCGAGAATCGTGTCGCCGTCGGCACTCCACGTGGGGCCAAAGAAGTCGCCGGCGTCATGCGTGAGCTGCTTCTCGTCGGAGCCGTCGGGGCGAATCAGATGCAGCTCGTACCAGCCGCTGCGCTCGGAGGCGAAGACGATCCACTCGCCGTCGGGCGACCACGCGGGGAAGCGATCGGCCATCTCCGGCGGTGCGCTGATCGTGCGCACGGCGCCGGTCTCGATGGTGGCCACGCAGATCTGGCTCTCGCGCAGGTCCTTGCGCACCCAGAAGACGTACGCGATCTCGCGGCCGTCGGGCGAGACCGCGGCACCCCACTCGTCGCCGTGGTCGGGGCACTCGACCGTCAGGCGGCGCGGGAACGGATCGGCGATGTCGACGACCGCCAAGCGCGAGGTCTGGTCGTCGCGCTCGACAGAGATGACGAGGCGCGCGTCGTCGATCCAGACCGGCGACGAGCCCTCGACGAGCTTGCGCGGCGGACCGCCCACGAGCGGCACGAGCCACACGTGGCCCTCATCGCCGTACGCGACGGTCGTGCCGTCGGGCGAGAGCTGCGGCGTGATGTCTTCCCAAAACGGCGCGGGCTCGCGACCGGTCGTGAGGCGTCGCGGCGTGGGATCGTCGAGCGCCATCGTCCAGACGTCGGAGGTGTCGGGGCGGTCCTGGATGAAGACCAGCGTGCGGCCGTCGGCACCGATCGTGAGGCTGCGCGGGCGCTCCGTCACGGCCACCGTTTCAAGGCGCCAGTGCGGTGGTGGGGCGAGGTCCTTGCGCGGCGAGGAGGGAATGCCCTCGTACTCGTCCTTGCCGATCCACATGCGGCTATCCATGGGTTTGACCCTCCTCGACTCCGGTCAGCGCCGCGACGACCAGGCCGCCGAGCGTGGCAGCATCGTACCCGCCCTCCTGAACCGCCACGATCGGAGCGCCGAGCCTGCCGATGCAGCGACCAGCCTCGCGGTAGCCGGCGTGTGTGACCTCGAGCGGGCTGTTGGGATCACCGGCCGCGGCATCGACACCAAGCGCGAGCACGATCGCCTCGGGCGCGAACGCCGCGGCAGTCGCACAGGCCTCGCCGACCGCAGCGAGCCACGCGGCGTCGCCGGCGCCCGGCGCCACGACCAGATTACGGTTGGCGCCGCACCCGACCTCGTCAGCCCAGCCCATCACGTGCGGGAACCAGCCGGCCGCAGGATCGACGTGCACCGAGACCGTCAGCATGTCGTCGCGCTCCCAAAAGATCTCCTGGGCGCCGTTGCCGTGGTGCGCGTCAATGTCGATGATCGCAACGCGCTCGGCGCCGCCATCGCGGAGCGCCTGCGCAGCGATCGCAGCGTTGTTGAGGTAGCACGAGCCGCCGTAGGCCGCACGGCTGACGTGATGCCCGGGCGGACGCGTGATCGCGTACGCCAGCGGCGCACCTGCCTGCACCAGATCGACCGCGGTCAGCGTCGCGTCGACGCCGCCGCGCACCGCGGCCCAGGTGCCCTCGCCGATCGGCGTCATCGTGTCGAAGCAGTAGAACCCGGTGCGCGCCCAGACCGCCTCGGGCCGATGAGGTTCCACCGCACCGAGCATCGCGCGCGTCGGGAAGAGGTACGGCACGACGAGCCCCTGCCCGGGATCAAGCGGCAGGCCGGCCTCGACCCAGTCGGCGTGGGCTTCGCGAAGAAAATCGACGAGGCCGGCATCATGCACGGCCGTCATCGGTGCGTCATCGTGCGCCGTGGCCGCCACCACCGTTGCTCCCTCTGCGACCAGCGCCTCGCGGATCAATGCCGCACGCTCAGGCAGCTCGTCGTCAGGCAGCTGCAGCCCCAGCCAGAACTCCGACCCGGGCGCGTGCAGCAGGCAGTCGTCGTGCCAGACGATCGGGAGGGTCAACGCCATTGCAGAACTCTACGGCGCTCGCTAGCCTTGCGCACATGAGCAATCTGATCGACCCCGACGACTCTGTCCTCGTCATCATCGACGTGCAGGCTGACTTTCTGGCCCGCGTCGAGGACGAGACGAAGGCCGGCTTGCTCGAGCGCATCGCGTTCCTGGCGGAGAGCGCGCGTTTCTGCGACATCCCGATCATCGCGTCGGTTGAGTCGCCGGAGGATTGGGGTGGTCTGCATCCCGAGCTCGTCGAGGCTGTCGGTGATGCACCGGTGCTCCGCAAGGAGGTCTTCGGCCTGTGCGGCGATCCGCTCGTTGGCCCCGCCGTGCGCGACTCCGGACGGCGTACCGCCGTGCTCGTGGGACTCGAGACCGACGTCTGCGTGGCGCAGTCTGCGCTCGGCCTGCTCGACGAGGGCTTCCGCGTGGCCGTCGTCGAGGATGCCGTTGGCTCGCCGGGCAGCGCGCACGCCGCCGGGCTTGACCGCATGCGCCGCGCCGGCGTAATCCCCGTCGTCGCCAAGCAGCTGCACTACGAATGGATGCGCACCGTGGCGCGCTCGCGGGCGTTCCATGCCGAGCACCCCGACTTCGAGAACCCACCCGGCGTCCTGCTGTAGAAGACGCCGCGCCGCCCCAAGCGGTAGCGGTTCGGTGAGCGTGCGCCCGCTGCGAGCACCCGTGAATCGTCCAACGGCTATCCTCACTCGCATGACGATGCTGCGTTCGACTACGGCCTGGCAGGCACTCGCCGCCCATCACGAGACCATCAAGAACGTGACGCTGCGTGAGCTGTTTGCGGGTGACGCAACCCGTGGCGAGGCCCTCACCGCCGAAGGCGCCGGGCTGTTCCTCGACTACTCGAAGAACCGCATCACCACGGAGACGCTGCAGCTGCTCGTGCAACTCGCCGAGGAGCGTGACCTCGCCGGCCGCCGCGCCGCCATGTTCCGCGGTGATCACATCAACGTCTCGGAGGACCGCGCCGTCCTCCACACCGCCCTGCGCCTGCCCAAGAGCGCCACGCTGCACGTCGACGGTCAGGACGTCGTCAAGGACGTGCACGAGGTGCTCGATCGCATGGGCGCCTTCGCCGACGACGTGCGCGAGGGCCGCTGGCTCGGCCACACCGGCAAGCGCATCAAGAACGTCGTCAACGTCGGCATCGGCGGCTCCGACCTCGGCCCCGTCATGGCCTACGAGGCACTGAAGCACTACGCCAAGCGCGACATGACGTTCCGCTTCGTCTCGAACGTCGACTCCACCGATTTCGCCGAAGCGACGATCGACCTCGACCCCGAGGAGACGCTGTTCATCATCGCGTCGAAGACCTTCGGCACGCTTGAGACGATGACCAACGCGCACACGGCGCGGGACTGGTCGCTCGCGAAGCTCGGCGACGAGGCCGCGGTCGCCAAGCACTTCGTCGCCGTCTCCACGAACGCCGAACGCGTCGAGGCCTTCGGCATCGACACCAACAACATGTTCCCGTTCTGGGACTGGGTCGGCGGCCGCTACTCGATGGACTCGGCGATCGGCCTCTCCACGATGCTGGCGATCGGGCCCAAGCACTTCCACGAGCTGTTGGCTGGCTTCCACGCGATGGACGAGCACTTCCTGACCGTGCCGCTCGAGCGCAACCTGCCGGTCCTGATGGGCCTGCTCGCCTTCTGGTACCGCGATTTCTTCGGCGTCCAGACGATCGGCGTGATGCCCTACGAGCAGTACCTCAAGCGCTTCCCCGCCTACCTGCAGCAGCTGACGATGGAGTCGAACGGCAAGCACGTCACGCTCGGCGGCACGCGCGTCGACTACGACACCGGCCCGGTCTACTGGGGCGAGCCGGGCACGAACGGCCAGCACAGCTTCTACCAGCTGATCCACCAGGGGACCTCGATCATCCCGGTCGACCTGATCGGCTTCGCGCACTCGCTCAACCCGCTCGGCGAGCATCACGACATCCTGATGAGCAACGTCTTCGCGCAGGCGGAGGCGCTCGCCTTTGGCAAGACCGAGGCCGAGGTGCGCGCCGAGGGCACGCCCGAGAACGTCATCCCGCACCGCGTGATGGAGGGCAACCGCCCGACCAACACGATCCTCGCCGATCGCCTGACGCCACATCGCCTCGGCTCGTTGATCGCCCTCTACGAGCACAGCGTGTTCACGCAGGGTGTGATCTGGGATATCGACTCGTTCGACCAGTGGGGCGTCGAGCTCGGCAAGGCCCTGGCAGTCAAGATCATCCCCGAGCTCGAGAGCGACACCGAGCCCGACCTTCAGCACGATTCTTCGACCAATGCACTGATCCGGCGCTACCGCGCCATGAAGCGCGCGTAGACCCAAGGAGCACCACCATGGCAACAGCACACCCCATGCAACTCGGAATGGTCGGCCTCGGCCGAATGGGCGCGAATCTCGTTCGCCGCCTGATGCGCGATGGCCACACCTGCGTCGTGTTCGACACCAATCAGGATGCCGTCAAGGAGCTCGAGGCCGAGGGCGCAATCGGCGCCTCGTCGATGGCCGACCTCGTGGCCAAGATGGAGCGCCCGCGCAACGTCTGGATCATGGTCCCCGCCGCGATCGTGCAGAAGATGGTCGACGAGCTCAAGGAGCTGCTCGAGGACGACGACACGCTGATCGACGGTGGCAACTCGTACTACCGCGACGACATCAAGCACGCCAAGGAGCTGGCGGCCAAGGGCATCCACTTCGTGGACTGCGGCACGTCGGGCGGCGTCTGGGGCCTGGAGCGCGGCTACAGCCTGATGATCGGTGGCGAGGACAAGGCCGTGCAGCGCCTCGATCCCATCTGGAAGACGATCGCGCCGGGCGAGGGCTCGGCTGAGCCGACGCCGGGCCGCAAGGCCGGAGGCACCGCACAGGAGGGCTACCTCCACTGCGGGCCGAACGGTGCGGGCCACTTCGTGAAGATGGTCCACAACGGCATCGAGTACGGCATGATGGCCGCGATCGCCGAGGGCCTGTCGATCATCAAGCACGCCGACGCCGGCAAGCAGACGCAGGAGATCGACGCCGAGACGACGCCGCTGCGCGATCCCGAGTACTACCAGTACGAGATCGACGTGGCTGAGGTCGCCGAGGTGTGGCGCCGCGGCTCGGTCGTCGGTTCGTGGCTGGTCGACCTGACCGCCAGTGCACTGGCGAAGGATCCGAACCTCGACGCCTTCGACGGCCGCGTGTCGGACTCCGGCGAGGGCCGCTGGACGACGATTGCCGCGATCGAGGAGGGCGTCCCCGCCCCGGTCATCACGGCGTCGCTGATCGAGCGCTTCGAGTCGCGTGGCCTCGGCCAGTTCTCCGGCAAGGTCCAGTCGGCCATGCGCAGCGAGTTCGGCGGGCACGACGAGAAGAAGGCTTGATGCAGCACGAGCTGATCGTCCTGCCCGACGCAGCGGCGGTCTCGAAGGCGGCGGCGGAGCACGTGGCGAAGGCCGCGCGCGACGCTGTTGCTGAGCGCGGTGTGTTCTCGATGGCCGTCAGTGGTGGCCGCTCGCCGTGGGCGATGTTCGCGGATCTGGCCGAGCTCGATATGCCGTGGGAATCGGTCGAGCTCTACCAAGTCGATGAGCGCATCGCCCCCGAGGGCGACCCGCTGCGCAACCTCACGCACCTGCACGAGGCACTCGGCCCGCAGCTGCCGGTGCAGATCCACCCCATGCCGGTCAACGCCGAGGATCCGCAGCGCGGCGCCCGCGACTACGCGGGCGAGCTGCCGACGACAATCGACCTGATCCACCTCGGCCTCGGCCCCGACGGCCACACTGCGTCGCTCGTGCCCGGGGATCCGATCCTCGAGGTGACCGATCAGCTGGTGGCCGTGACAGGCGGCGAGTACCAGGGCACGCACCGCATGTCGATGACGTACCCGGAGCTCGCCAAGTGCCGCTCCCTACTGTGGCTGCTGACGGGTGATGACAAGCGCGAGCCGCTCCAGCAGCTGCTGGCCGGCGACCCGTCGATCCCCGCCGGTCGCGTGACCGCGCCCGCCTCGGTGATCCTGGCCGACACCGCTGCAGCGGGCTGAGTCGGACTCATAAATCCAGCGTCCACGCCATCGCGGCACGGATGTCGGACATCGCTTGCGGGCTGAGGCGCGCCACGAGCGGCCCGAGCTGATCGACATCGATCGCGTGGATTTGCTCGGTGAGAACCTGCGTCTGCACGTCCTCGACGTCGATGAGCACACGGTGTCGGGCGGGCCGCGCGTGCGCGGAGGTCGGCGCGACGAGCACCGTGCTGAGATGCAGGCGATCCGACTGCACGATCACTCCGTACCGCGTCCCGCGCTGCTCGTGTCCACGCGCTCTACGCCTCGACGGGATGCGATGGCAGGATCCAGCAATCACTCGTGCACGTCCTCCCGCTCTCGCCAGGCTCGGATGACTGGAATCTCGGCGTCGAATCGGTGCTTCGCGAGGAAGCGCTCCCACGCCTCGGAGTCATCTCCGCTTGGGTCCGCCTCCCTCTCGTTTGCCGCGCAGTCCTGCAGCGCATCGCGGATCACCTTCGACACATTGATGCGTCGCGCGCGAAGCTCAACGACGGCAGCTTCCGCTGCGTCATCGAGACGGACGTGAATCGAGCGATTCATGGCCATGATCGTATGGAGGGATGACGTTGTGAAGGCGCGCGGAACTGCGCGGCTTCCGGGCACTCAGGCACTGAGTTCCCGCTGATTCCCACTCGGGTCCCTCGACCTGATCCTACCGCTGCGCGGATCGGATCGCTACCGTGTCAGGCATGGATCAGGACACCGAGAAGCGCGTCGCGGCTGAGGCTGCGGCACTGCTCGTCGAGGACGGCATGCACGTCGGGCTCGGGACTGGCTCGACCGTTGCGTTCCTGTTGCCGGCGATCGCCGCGCGCGGGCTCAACATCACCTGTGTCGCCACCTCGGTGCGGACCGAGGACGCAGCACGCGAGCTCGGAATGAAGGTCGCCAACGCTGCGGAGGTCAATCACCTCGACCTTGCGATCGACGGCGCCGACCAGATCGCGCCCGACTGGTGGATCGTCAAGGGTGGTGGCGCTGCGCATACGCGCGAGAAGATCGTCGCCTCGATGGCCGATCGTTTCGTCGTGATCGCCGACTCGTCGAAGACCGTCGACGGCCTGCACGCACCGATCCCGCTCGAGCTGCTCCAGTACGGCCTCGCCAATACGCTGCGGCTGCTCGACGACGTGACGCTGCGCGGCGTGCCCGACAGCCCTGACGGCAACGTAATCGCCGACTACCAGGGCGATGCCAGCGACCCCGTCAATCTCGCCGCCTGGCTTGGCAGCGTGCCGGGCGTCGTCGAGCACGGACTGTTCCCGCCGTCGATGACGAGCGAGATCCTGATCGGCCGCGGCGACGCGGTCGAGCGTCTCACCCGCGCGATCTAGCCACCGAGGCGCGGACCGCGTTCGTCGTGCTGTAGCTCGAAGGCGCCGGAGCGCGGCTCGAGCTCGACGTCAAAGTCTGTGACGACGCCGGCGATCGTGGCGTACAGGCCCACGACCAGGTGCAGCTCGACGAGCTCGCGCAGGCTGAAGTGCTCGCGTAGCGCATCGAAGACGTGGTCCTCCGACCGGCAGTGGTTGAGGATGTGCGGCACGGCCTCGAGCAGCAGGCGGTCGGCGTCGGCGAACGGTACGAGGTCGAGGCGACCAACGTCGATGGCGTTGAGCTCTTCCTCCGTGACGCCAACCATGCGCGCCACCTCAATGTGGTGCATCCACTCGTAGGCCGAGTCGACGAGGCGGGCGGTGCGCAGGATGGCGAGCTCGCGCTGGCGCTGGCCGAGCACGGCGTCGTTCCAGAGGCTGGCCGTCAGCTCCATCAGCGGTGGGAACGCTGCATCCGCGTGCGCGAGCGCGCGGAACACGTTGTTCTGTGGCAGCGCGGCGAGCATCTCGCGCGTCTGCGGGGAGAGTGCGCCCTCAGCTGGGTTGGGACTGCGCGTCATCGGTGCGGGCATGGTCGCAGACACTGCGCACATGGCGATCACCGCACACACGATTCCTTACGAGTTGACTAACGTAAGGAATATGGACGAACCGCAACGCATTCTCTCCTGCATCGCCCGCGTCACGAGCAAGGGCCAGGTCACGATCCCCAAGGACATCCGCGAGGCACTCGACATTCGCGACGGTGACGCCGTCGAGTTCTGGATCCGCGGCGACGAGCTGCGCGTCCAGCGGCTCGGACGACCAGAAGAACTGCGTGGATCGCTAAAGACGCCAGAGCATCTCAAGGGCATGACGGTCGAAGAGATCGTCAAACTGTCACGCCGGATGCCACGAGGTGATGGGGTATGACGCTCACTGCGTACGTCGATACCAACGTTCTGCTCCGCTACTGCCTTAACGACCTCCCGGAACACACTCCCGCCGCGACGCGCATCGTCAACGAGGCAGACGAACTGCGACTGCTCCCCACCATCCTCCTCGAAGTCGGGCACGTCTTGCGTTCGAACTACGGCTTCTCACGAGCCTGCATCGCAGAGACGCTTCTCCGAATACTCGCCCTACCGGCAATCGTCGGTGAAGTCGATGCCATGGCCCAAGCCGTCCGCTTACACATTGAGCGCTCGATCGACCTCGAAGATGCGTGGCTCGCCGTCACCGCCCGGTCGTCAAATGCCCCCCGCGTCGCCACCTTCGACCGCGACTTCGACCGCATCGCCGGCCTTGAGCGCGTCTCGTCCTAGCCCGCATCGGGCATGATCCACGTGTCCCATGGGAGGGGAAACAATGGCTGAGCAGATGATCAAGATCACGAGCGGCGACGTGGAGTTCCTGGCACGCATGGAGCCCGAGAAGGCGCCGAAGACGTGCGAGGCCTTCCTCTCGCTGCTGCCGTACGAGAACAAGATGATTCACGTGCGCTGGAGCGGCGAGTCGTGCTGGATCCCGCTCGGCGACTTCGACCTCGGCGTCCCCTTCGAGGACGCGACGGCGCATCCCGCTCCCGGCGAGATCCTCTGGTACCCCGGCGGCATCTCCGAGTGCGAGCTGCTCTTCCCGTACGGGCCGTGCAGCTTCGCCTCCAAGGCGGGGCCGCTCGCGGGCAACCACTTCCTGACGATCGTCGAGGGCAAAGAGAAGCTCCACGCCCTCGGTGCCAGCACGCTGCAGGTCGGCGCGCTGCCGATCCGCTTCGAGCTGGTCTAGGTTCCGGGTGGGGTCTGACCCCACCCGGAACTAGGCGGGGACCCTACCGTCGAGCCGGATCCTGAAGAGTTGCGGCCAGAACTTCCCCGTGATCGCCACGTCCGTCGTGCCTGGATAGCGGGCGATACCGTTGAGCACCTCGCCCGGAGTGCTCAGCTGTGCGCGTAGCTGCGCCATGTCCAGCCACGCGCGCACGCGCCCGTCGACCGGATTGATCAGCGCGATGCGATCGCCGGGCCAGACGTTCGCCCACAGCACCCCATCGATCAGCTCGAGCTCATTGAGGTAATCGATCTCACGCTGCCCGTCGTGCACGGTGATCCGGCGCGTGACCTTCATCGTGGTTGGGTCGAGCCAACGCACGGTGCTCGTACCGTCGCTCGCGATCAGCTGGCGACCATTGGTCGTGAGCCCCCAGCCCACAAAGGGATAGCGACGAGCAGAGGTGCGGGCCAACGTGTTCGGGTTGTACCCAAAGATCCGTTGCTCGGTCCACGTCAGCTGGATTGCAGAGCCCTTCAGGACCGTCAGCCCCTCCCCGAACAACGAAGCCGCGAGCGCCTGCTGGCGCAGCACCGTGCCCGTGGTCGGATCGACGCGCCGGACAGAGGACTGTCCCTCCAGACCTGTGCTCTCGAGCAGCACAGGCCCGTGAGCCACGAGGCCTTCGGTGAAGGCAGACGCGTCGTGCGGATGCGATGTCACGAGCGTCCACGCGACGCTCGGCGCGGCTCCCGCCGCCGGCACCGCCACCACGAGCAGCGCGATGCTGAGCAGCAATGTCACTCGGGCGCCCACGCACCAACCCTACCAGCGGCAGGAGAGTCTCCTGCCGCTGGTAGAGCGTGTACTCAGCGGGTGCGGTTACGCGCGAAGATGTCCTTGTAGTCGCGCGGCGCACGGACCTCCAGGTCCACAACCCGCGTCATCGACGCGAAGCCGGCCGCGCGGCCGACCGTCACCTTCACCGAGCAGGTCGAGCCGACGGTGCCCGTGGCAACCAAGCGTCCGCTCGCGATCGAGCAGTCGCCGGAGGTCACGCTGCCGACCACCTTGCCCGGCGAGTGCGTGCGCACAAGCCAGCGCAGCGCAACCGGAGAGTCCTGCGCGATCGTCTTCGCACCCTGCACGAAGCCGACGAGGACGCGATCCGTGCCAATGGCCTCCGAGTTGCCAACCGCGTTCATCGCGACGAGCTTGACGGAGTACTTCGTGCCCGGCGTGAGACCCTCGATCACGCACGAGCGGGCCGTCGACGAGCACGTCTTGCCACCCGGCTTGGCCGTAGCGATGTAGTTGTCGATCTTGACTCCGCCATTGTCGGACGTGCGCTTCCACATCACGCGGATCGAGTTCGCGCCGGCACGAAGCACGACGCCGTTGGGAGCCTTCGGCTTGAACGAGCCAGTCGTGATCTCCGTCGACGCGTCGGAGGCCGGGCTCTCGCCCGCGATGTTGCGCGTCTTGACGGTGAACGTGTACTTGCGGTTTGCCGGCAGCGCGTCCACGCGGCACGACGCGGTCGCATCGGCCGTGCAGGTGTAGCCACCGGGCTTCGACGTCACGACGTAGCTCGTGATCGCCCCACCACCGTCCTCCTTCGGCGCCGTCCAGGAAACGATGGCCGAGCGGCCGTCGGCCTTGGCGCTGACGCCCGTCGGGGCGCCCGGCTTCACCGCCGTGCCGTTGAGGTTGTAGATCGCCGTCGTGCCACTGAGCTCGTAGGACACGATCAGCGCCGGCTTACCCGTCGGACTGTCCGATGCGCTGACGAACAGGACACCCTCAGGCGAGACGTCACCGGCGCCGGTCGACGTCGCGTAGTTCGCCCCGGACGTCCCCGAGTAGTTGGCCGTATTCAAGTAGTCGAGGAAGCGCGGGCTGGCCGGATTCGAGACGTCGAAGGCCATCACGCCGTTCTGGCGCTCGAGGCCGACGAAGGCCAACTGCATACCGAAGGCCTTGCCGACGGCGATGCCTTCCGGCTCAGGGCCCTTGGCCGGGCTGCGTGAATCCCACGCATTGAAGCCACCCGTGCTGGCATTGCCATCGCTATTGAAGTACGCGGGCACGCGCTCGGCGGCCATCCGCTCGATCGTGGAGCCCGTGTCGGAAACCAGAACCGCGGAGCCGATGCCTGCTCCAGCCGGCACCTTCCAGATCGACATGGAACGCGCCCCGATCAGGTAGACCGACTTGAACTGCGCACCCGCTGACCCGCCAGCCGCCGTGTTCGAAGTCGTGCCGACGAATGCTGCCGTCCCGCCCGCCGAGCTGTAGTCCGTCATCGTGTTTGCGTCGGACGGGCCGAAGCGCGTCGGCCTGGTCCGGCCAAGCTGGGAGTCGAAGACGAGGTCGGTCGTCAGGAGTCCACCGAGCGTGACGCCAAAGAGCCCCGCGCCACTGCGCAGGCGGTTGTCGTCGAGTTCCTCTTGCCCCAGCGTCGTATCGGTACCACCGATGAGACAGGGGTACACGCGACTGTCACCCTCGTTCGCGGTGAGGAAGTACTGCGCCCCATCGGCTCCCGTAAAGGTCGCGATGTTGTCCGGCTCGTACATGCCAAAGACCGGTCGGTTAACGATGTTGATCGTGGCCGATCCGCTGTTGGTGGTGGCTGCGCTGTCCTCGTTGGACGAATCCAGCTCGTTCCCCACAAGGCTGTGATCCTTGTAGCCGAGGCCCATGATGCGGGTGATCGACTTCGTGGCGAGATTGATCTCGGCTACCGCGTTGTTCTCCTGCAGCGTCACGAATGCCGTCTTGGAGTCGGCGCTGATCGCGACATACTCGGGCTCCATGTCCTGGGCGACCGAAGCGCCCGGACCATAGATGCGGGCACCGGCAGAACGAATCGCCGCAACCTGGGTATCGAACGCCGAAAAGTCGATCGTGGTGGCGCTCAGCGACGTACCCGTGGTATCGATGATCGAGATCGAACCCTTCGGATCGCTCGCCGGCACGTACCCGCCGTTGACCTGGCAGTAATCCTTGGGCTCACCCTCATTGGCGACGACGATCGTCTTGCCGTCCGGGGAGAAGTGCACCGAGTCGGGCAGCATGCCGACCTCGACACCCTGCGGTGCGCGCGTATCCAGCGTGCCTCTGGTGTTGAAGATGAAGACGCGGCCGGGCTCGAACTTGTCGTCAACGTTGTCACCGGCGGTCGCCGCTGCCGCAACCAGCGTGCCGTTCGTGGCGACGCTCTGGACGCCCGTGGCGTTCGGCAGCGTGACCGCGGTAATCAGCGTTGGCGCAGTCGGCTTGGCGAGGTTCCAGATGTCGATCTTGTTCGTCATGCCATTGGTGACAAAGAGGCGCTGCGTCGCCGGCGAGTACGCCGAGATCTCGGAGGCGCCGCCGTTGGCGTTCATGCCGCCGCCCACTGCGCGACCGACGAACGACATCGACACGCCGTCGGCGGCGAGCGCCTCTCCGGCCGTTAGGCCGATCGCAGCAATCGCCGTGGCGGCGAGAACGGTTGCTCGAAGTTTTCGCGGGACACGCATGGACGACCCTCCAGTGCCTAGGTCCGCGTATCAGGCCAGCCTTCTCGTAGATGCGCAAGCAGGTTCACCGAACGGATTCCCTATGTACACGAATCGTTCTCTTTGAGGTAACCGGTCGGTGGTGAGACGTCATGAAGCGAACGACCGCCCGCCTCTGCGCGGCGTCAGCGAACGGGCAGAGCCGACGGCGCGACGCGCTCCGCGACGATCTCGATCACCGTCGGACCATCCGCGGCAAATGCCTCGCCGATAATGCCGGGCAGTGCGTCGAGCGAGTCGGCGCGCACGGCACGGCAGCCAAAGCCTTCGGCGATCTTGAGGAAGTCGCGGGCGGAGGTATCGACGGCCACCGGCGGCACATCGGCGCGGATCATCGAGTCCTTGATCTCGCCGTAGCCGTGGTTCTGCCAGATCACGATCGCGATCGGCAGCCCAAGATCGACGGCCGTGGCGAGCTCCTGGATCGTGAAGAGGAAGCCGCCGTCGCCCGACAGCGACATGACCGGGCGCTCAGGCGCACCGAGCTTGGCGCCCATCGCCATCGGCAGGGCCGGACCGAGTGTGCCGAAACCGCCGTACGGCAGGTACGCGTTGGGTCGCACGCCACGCCACATGTGGGCGGCGGCATAGACGGGCTGCGTGGAATCGACCGCGATGATGCCGTCCTCGGGCAGTGCCGCCTCAAGCGCGGCGATAACCGGCTGGAACTCCTCGCAGCCCGGCCACCAATGGTTGCCCTCGCGCAGCGCCGCGGCCCGTGCCGCACCGTCGCCCTGCACCCCGCGCTCGGCCAGCAACGACTCGATGGCAGCCATCGTCTTCGCTGCCTCGCCATGAATGCCGAGGGTCGCCGGGCGACGCTTGGCGAGCTGCTCGGCATCGATGTCAACGCGGATCAGCGAGCCCTGGAAGGCCGGCGGGGCCAGCGTGGGCGTGTAGAAGTAGTCCGTCTCGGAGAACTCGGTGCCCACCGCGAGCACGACGTCGGCCTGCTCGAGCTCTTCGAAGATCGGCGAGATCGTCGTGGTGGTGCCGACCGACAACGGATGCGAGTCGGGCACGATGCCCTTGGCGGCGATCGTCATCGTGACGGGCGCGCCAACGCGCTCGGCCAGGGCGATCGCCTCGGCCTGTGCGTGGCAGGCGCCACCGCCGAGCAGGATCATCGGGCGCTGAGCATTGGCGAGTAGCGAGGCGGCCTGCTCGACCAGCGAGTGCTCGGGCTGCGGCGAGACCGCGCGCTCGGGCAGGCGCTGATCGCCCGCGGCCGGCTGCGACAGCACGTCGATCGGCACGCTGATGTGCACCGGGCGGGGGCGCTGCGACGTGAAGATCTCCCACGCCTGCGCGAAGGCCTCGGGCAACTCGGCCGGATCGCGGACGTCGATCGAGACCTCGCAGATCGTCGACATGAAGGCGGGCTGGTCGGGCAGATCGTGCAGCGGACCATGGCCCTGCTCGGCATCCTCGGTGGCGGTGCCGCTCGAGAGGATCAGCATCGGCAACGAGTCGTGGTGCGCCGTAGCGACCGCGGTGGCAACGTTGGTGAGGCCCGCACCGGTGATCAGGATGCAGACGCCGGGCTTGCCCGTGGCCCGCGTGTAGCCGATCGCCATGTAGCCGGCGCCCTGCTCATGGCGCGGCGTCACGTGGTTGATGGGCGAGTCCGCGAGGCCGCGGTAGTACTCCAGTGTGTGCACGCCGGGAATCCCGAATGCCGTGTCTACCTCGTACTGCTCAAGCAGGCGGATCGCCGCCTCGCCACATGTCGCCATCGGGTCCTCCCTCGTTACCGTGAAACCGTACCCGCTGGACGGGTCCGTGGCTGCCTGTTAGCCCGTAACGCCACCGGCGCCGCCGCCAGTAGCGCTCACGCCGAGCTTGGCGAGCGTGGAGACATACGCCGCATTGCCGGCCCACGCGGAACCACGCGGGCGCACCGGACCGGGTACCTTGGTGCGCGCCGTGTAGCTGAACGTCACGCTCTTCTTGGCCTTCAACTGATCACGGGTGAAGCACACGCGATTCTTGGACTTGTCGCGCTTCCCTGCGGACTTGAGGTACGTGAGCGACTTCGGAATCGTGATGCAGAGCTCGACATCGTTGGCCACGACCTTCGCCGTGTTTGTGACCGTGAACGAGATCACGACCTTCGCGTTGAGCCCACTCGACGACGGCTTGGCCTTGCCCGTGATCTTGAGCTTGGCGGCCGAGCCCTTCGGAATCGTCACCTTGACCGTGGCGCTCGCCTCGTTGTTCGCGACGTTCGGATCCTTCTGCGCGCCGGGCGTGAGCGTTGCCGTGTTCACGAAGGTCGAGCCCGCGCGGTCCTTGCCGACGGTGGCGACGATCAGGATCTCGTAGCTCGCACCCGGGATGATCTCGCCGGCGTTGCACGTGACCTTCCGCCCCACGACGGTGCAGCCCTCGAACGCGCTCGACGTGGCGCTCGCGACCGTCAGGCCCTCCGGCAGATCGTCGACCACGACCGCACCAGTCGAGCTTGCCGGCCCGGCGTTCGCAACGCCGATCGTGTAATTGATCGTGCCCCCCGGCGCGACCTTGGCGACGTTGGCGGTCTTGGTGATCACGAGATCGGCGATCGGAGCGGCCAGCAGCGGCGCCTTATCGGTGTTGTTCGTCGTGATCGGATCGGGCGTGTTGGACGCCACGGTCACCGTGGCCGTGCGCTCCGCCTCGGAGAGGTCGGAGGCAGCGATCACGGTGATCACGCGCTCGGCACTCGCGCCATTCGTCAGCGTGCCAATCGCACACGCGACCGACTGCCCGGTGATGGTGCAGCCGGCGGGCGCCTTGGAGGGGGTCAGGCCGCTCGGGATGCTGATCGCCATGGTGCTGTTCGTCGCCGTAGATGGGCCGTTGTTGACGACCGAGAACGTCAGATCCGTGCTGGCACCTGCCGCCACTGTGGCATCACTCTTCGCCGTCGCCTCGAGGTCTGCCGCGGGGAGGATCGTGACGGTCGCCGTAGCGTTGTTGTCGCTCGGGTCTGGGTCGTCGGTGTTTGAGAAGACGTTGGCGCGATTGACGGCGACGAGATCGGCCGCGGGGACCGATGCCAGGGTAGTGCCAGCGATGGTCACGCTGCGCGTCGCGGCGTTCGCTGTCGCACCGGTCCAGATGCACGTGATCGTCGAGCCCGAGCGGCTGCAGCTGCCGCCAGACGACGGCGTGCTGGTGATCGTGGCGCCGGTGTCGACCGCGGCCGGCAGACGGTCCACGATCTGCACATTGGTCGCCGACGCAGGACCGTTGTTAGTCGCTGTGAGGGTGTAGCTGATCGCGGCAGCCTGATCGACGGTGGCTGCCGAGGCGGTCTTGACGATCGCAAGATCAGCGCCGGGACGAATCGTCAACGTGGCGCTGTCTGAGGCCGGCGACGCGGTGACATCGGAGGTAGCGGTTGCGGTGTTCGTCACCGTCGTGCCGAGGAGCGACGCATCGGCACGCACGCGGACGGTGATGACCGCGCCGTACCCGGCGGCGATCGACCCAAGCGCGCAGTTGATCGCCGTCTGGCTGCCGCTCGGCGCCGTGGTACACGCACCCTGGGACGTGGTGATGGAGGCGAACGCGAGGCCGGCGGGCAGGGTGTCCGTCATGGTCGCGTTCGTCGCGGTAGACGGGCCGTTATTGCGCACCTGGATCTTGAACCCACCGAGCGTGCCGAGACTGATCGTCCCGGTCAGTGCGGCCTTGTTGACCGAGAGCACAGCACTCGGCGAGGCGCCGGCCGCCGCGGTCGACTGATCGTTGAGCGTCGCGGGCGAGTTGCCGGAGCCGGGCTGCCCGCCGCCGGACACGGTGGCGGTGTTGGTGACCGTGGCGCCCGGCGTGAACGTCGAGACCACGTTGATCGTCGGGAAACTGGCCCCGGGTGCCAGCGCGTCAGCATTCGCGCCGGAGCGCGTGCAGGTCCCCGTATTCACGGTGCAGGACCAGCCCGTACCGGTCAACGAGGTGATGGTGCCTCCCGCGCCGAGCGCTTCGGTCACGGTCACGGTGGCCGCCGTGGCGAGCGTCCCCTGGTTCGTCACGGTGACGTTGAACGTGTAGGTGTTACCACTCTGGGAGGTGACGGCCTTGTAGACACCGGGATCCGGGTACGTGACGACGGTGTCAGCCTCCGCCACCGTCGAGATCGGCAGGCCGAGATCCGCAGCGACGAAGTCGAGCGTTGCGATATTCGCGATCGTGTCGCCGAGACTCGCATCGGCATTGATCGTCACGGCGTACGTCACCGTCGCGGACTGCCCAGGCGCAAGGGTGCCGCCGACTGTGGATGTTGCGCCGCTGCCGAGCCGCGCGACGATCACGCCCGACTCAAACGCAACGTTGCCGGACCCAGAGCTGACGCTCGGCAACGGCGCTGTGATCGCGGTCCCCGACGGCACCGGATCGCGCAGCTGAACGTTGGTGGCATCGCCCGTGCCGTTGTTCGTCGCCGTGATCGTGTACGTGATCGTCGCGCCCGGCTCGGCGTCTGTGCCGCCGGTGGAGGCCGTCTTCGTCAGCGTGACGTTCGGCGAGAACAGCTCGGTTGCGAACGTGATCGCCTGCGGTGCGTAGGTATCGCCGTTGGTCTTGGCACGGAACATCGCGGTCGTTGCGCCATTCGACAGGAAGCCATCGGCCTGGAACAGACTCGAGTCGTAGCCCAGCTGGTTGACCCAGTTCGGCGTCTTCGTCGTGACGTGAACGCCGCGGTTCGCGATCGTCGAGTTCTCGGTGTTGTTGGCCGGATGCACCGCGTCGGTGAGCAGCTGGTCGTTGAGCGTCAGGTAGTCGCCCGTCGCGCCCCAGTCGCCCTCGGCGGCGACGACGCCGATCGTCGTCTTCACCGTACCGGTCGTCGGCGTCTTGAAGCCCGACAGCGGGATGTCGACGAAGGCCGAGGAGCTGACAATCGTGAGGCCGTCGAAGACCGTGAGGTTGCGCAGGGGCTCGGTCGGATCCGAGTAGGCGATCACGAGCGACCAGCCGGCGAACGAGTTGCCGCCCGTACCGGTCTGGACGTTGGCAACGGTGTAGTCGCCCGCGCCAGCGGCGTTCACGAGACTGGTGACATCGGCAAACGCGGTGTACCCCGACGACTCAGCGATCGGCCCCGTATCGACCTGCGACGCCGTAACGGTGGTGTATCCCGTGGTGCCCGGAACCGCCAGCTTGACCGTCCCGATCGCGTTCGCATCCGGCGGTGCGAGCGGCGTGCCCTTGTAGCCGTTAGCGCCAGTGACCACGGCGGCCTTCTTCTGCAGGCCCGTCCAGTAGAGCCCGGCGAAGAGCACGCGGCCGGTGCTGGGGAGCAGCAGTTGTGCCGTCGAGGAATCGAACGTGGATGGATCCGAATCCACGTCGAGCCAGCCCATGTCGAGCGTGTTGTTGTTGCGCGCGTTGGTGCCGGCGCGGGCACCCGTGCAGCCCGAGTTGAGCAGCGGATCGACCGTGGTGGTCGGGCACTGCATGATCGTGTTGGCCGCGATGATGATCTGCCCGTTGACGTTCGTCGAGTACCGCGGGCTGAAGGGGCGATCGGCGGCGCTGGCCAGCGCGGGCAACAGCAGACAAGCGGCAATCGCCAGAAGGATGATGCGGAAGGGACGGCTCATTCGCAGAGAGGCACCATGGGTACCAGACGATCGTTCGTCATCGTACGCCTCCCTCCTCAGGCCCCCAGACGAACCGATACAGCTGTAGCAGCCTGCTGCGACCGGATCGCCTCGGTACGCTGCCGCCATGCAGATTGGCGTCACGCTTCCCCAAACCGAAATTGGCGGCGCCGTCGCCGACCTCCGCACCTACGCCGAGGGCGTTGAGCAGCTCGGCTACGGCCATCTCGTGGCCTACGAGCACGTTGTGGGCGCCGACCCGGCGGTCTACACCGACTGGTCCGGCCCCTACGACATCGACTCGACCTTCCACGAGCCGTTCGTCATGCTCGGCTACCTCGCGGGCATCACCAAGCTGGAACTCGCGCCGGCGGTGATCATCCTCCCGCAGCGCCAGACCGCGCTCGTCGCCAAGCAGGCCGCGGAGGTGGACCTCCTCACCGAGGGTCGCTTCCGCCTCGGCATCGGCCTCGGCTGGAACGAGGTGGAGTACGAGGCGCTCGGGCAGGACTTCTCGACACGTGGTCGCCGCATGGACGAGCAGGTCGCCCTGCTGCGCCGCTACTGGACCGAGCGCTCGATCACCTTCGAGGGCGAGTTCGACCGCGTCACGGGCGCCGGCATCGCGCCGCTGCCCCTGCAGCGACCCATCCCGCTCTGGTTCGGCGGCGGCTCCAAGCCCGCCTTCCGCCGCATGGGCCGCCTCGCCGACGGCTGGCTGCCGATGATGACGCCAGGGCCGGAACTCGACGAGGCGATGGCGACGATCGCGGCAAGCGCCGAGGCCGCCGGACGCGACCCGCAGGCGATCGGCATGGAGGGGCGCATCACCTGGGCCGGGGACATCGACCAGGTGCGCGTCGAGGCCGACCAGTGGCGCGCCCTTGGCGCAACCCACGTCTCGATCAACACGATGGGCTCGGGCCTCGGCCCCGTCTCCGCACACCTCGAGGTGCTGGCGCAGGTCGCCGCAGCGCTCGAGCTGGCCTGACGACCGCCAGCGGGGCAGAGCCGACGCGCGGATTCGAACCGCGGACCCCTTCATTACGAGTGAAGTGCTCTACCAACTGAGCTACGTCGGCGTACGGCCGGGAGTGTAAATGCACGGCGCGGGTCGGTGCGCAGCCGACGCGGTACACCACCGGCACCGGACTGTGAGCCTGCACACGAAGAGGTGGACGAGTGCGGACGCCCGCGTCAGACAACGGGCGCGCAACCGTCATCCACTTCACACGCCGCTTCGGGCAAACCTGCGGCCAAAGGGGAACACCTATGTACACCACACCACGTCACCACTGGCATCAGCGCTTCGCGGCCCTCTGCGTCAGCGCAGCGCTGGGCCTCGTCCTTGGCCAGGCCTCAACCGCACAGGCCGCGACCGCGCAGAGCTTCGCGCCCTACGTTGACATGACGTTGCAGTCGAAGACGAAGGCGACCAGCTCGATTATTGCGTCGGGCGCCAAGTCGACAACACTCGCCTTCATTGTCAGCGGGTCCGCCTGCCAAGCATCGTGGGGTGGGTACTACGGACTCACTGCGTCCGACGAGTGGTTCGACGCTAAGCAGGTGATCAGCGACACCCGTGCATCAGGCTCGGAGCCGATCATCTCGTTCGGTGGCGCCGCAGGACGCGAGCTCGCGCGGACCTGCACCAGCGTCAACGCCCTCGCGGCGCAGTACCAGTCGGTGATCGACACCTACAACGTCCGCAGTCTCGACTTCGACATCGAAGGAGCCGACCAGAGTGATGCGGCCTCCCTCGCCCTGCGCTCGCAGGCCATCGCCAAGGTGCAGGCCGCCGGCATCGCTGCCGGAAAGCCGGTGACGGTCTCGCTGACCCTGCCGACGTTGCCAACCGGACTCACCCCCGACGGGCTCAACGTCCTGCGGAGTGCAATCACCAACGGCGTCGACGTGAGCGTCGTAAACGTCATGGCCATGGACTACTACTGGGACCCTCAGCCAGCAGGCAAGATGGGCGACTACGCAATCCAAGCCGGCGAGGCCCTCAAGCTCCAGCTCGCTCCGCTGTACCCAGGTCGCAGCGATGCCGAGCTGTACCGGATGGTCGGCATCACCCCGATGATCGGTATCAACGACAACCCTGCCGAGATCTTCACCACGGCCGACGCCACGAAGCTCCTCAACTGGGCCAACGCGAAAAGCATTGGTCGGATCGCCATGTGGTCGCTCAATCGGGACTTTCAGTGCGGTGGGCCGACCACGTACACGAGCCTCGACTGCAGTGGCGTCCCGCAGAGCGCGATGCAGTTTTCCGCGATCTGGAAGACCTTCGGAGGCGCGCCGGTGATCAACCCGACGCCCACGCCGACGCCTGCACCGACCCCGACACCGACCCCCGCGCCCGTGCCGACACCCACGCCGACGCCCGGCGTCGTCAGTGCGAAGGTCTCGATTGACACGCAGTGGGCCGGTGCCTGGTGCGGCAAGGTTGTCGTCACCAACGCGACAGCAAACGCCCAGATCATCGACAAGCTCAGCTTCTCGGTCCCGAACGGTGATCGGATCACCAGCACGTGGGGCGGCGCGTTTACCTCCAGCGGTAACGACTACACCGTCGTGGCGCCAAGCTGGGCGCAGGCCGTTGCCGGCGGCACCTACGCCGATACGGGGATGTGCGTCGCGGGGTCGACCGCCGGACAGCTCAACAACATCGTTGTGCTGACCCATCCGGCCGGAACGGCGCCGGTACCGACGCCCACCCCGGCACCGACGCCGACGCCCGGCACGGCCACGCTGACGGCCACCGTGAAGAAGGACTCGACCTGGAATGGCGGCTTCTGCCGCAGCTTCACGATCGCCAATACCGGCACCCGGGCATCGACCAACTGGAAGCTGCGCTTCACGCTGCCGACCAGCGCCAAGATCACCGACAGCTGGAGCGGTGTTGCAAGCCGTAGTGGCAATGTCGTCACCGTGACGGCACCGAGCTGGGCAGCGACCGTCGGTCCGCGCACCAGCGTCGCCGCCTTCGGCTTCTGCGCCACAGGTAGCGGCGAGCCGACCTCGATCAGCGTGATCGAGAGTTCCCTGACGACCACCGCCGTCGCGGCGGCTCGCTCGGGGGCGCCAGGCCGCACCAGGGCGCAGGAGAAGGCGGCCAAGATCCGCCAGGCACAGGCACGCACCCTGGCAGCACGCACCCGCTAGGCATCAGTGCCTCTCCCCGCCTGCGCTGCGGGGAGAGGCACTCGCGAGCGGCCGAGCCTTCGACGATCCGGCCGCGTTGTGTGAGCCCACGCACGAATCGGCGGGAGGTAGCACCACACGCACCATTTTCGGCGTCAGATGCCTGGAGGGCGGGGGTCAGCCCCATCAGAAGAGTTACAACCGTAGGAAGCGAGTACGAACGATGATGGTCAACCGCACACCCCATACACACAGACAACGCCCCGCGATCGTCGCGCTCGTTGCCGCCGCGCTGTTGGCACTGTTGGCGCTAGCCGGGACGGCACAGGCCGCGCCGCAGCTGCCCCTGAAGACCCAGGGCAGCACGATCGTTGACGCCAGCGGCAACGAGGTCGTCCTACAGGGCGTCAACTGGTTCGGCTTCGAGACCAGCATCCACACCCCGCACGGCCTCTGGTCGCGCGACTACAAGGACATGCTCGCCCAGATCAAGGCGAATGGCTTCAATACGATCCGCATGCCGTTCTCGCTCCAGATGCTGGACGCGCCCACCACCAGCGGTATCGATTACGGCGGTGGCAAGAACGCCGAGCTGCAGGGCAAGACGCCGCAGCAGGTGATGGACATCATCATCGCGGAGGCCGGTCGCCAGGGCCTGATGATCATCCTTGACAACCACTCCACGACCGACGATTCCTTCATGCATCCGCTCTGGTACGGCCTGGGTGGGTACACCGAGGACGCTTGGGTGGCGGCCTGGAGCAAGCTGGCCACGCGCTACGCCAACACGCCGAACGTGATCGGCGCCGATCTGAAGAACGAGCCGCATGGCGAGGCCACCTGGGGCACCGGTGGCGCCAACGACTGGCGCCGCGCGGCCGAGCGTGGCGGTAACGCCGTGCTGGCCAAGGCCCCCAACTGGCTGATCCTCGTCGAGGGCATCGAAGGCCCCGTCGCGGGTGGTAATCAGCTCGACCGCCACTGGTGGGGCGGCAACCTCGAGGGCGTGCGTAACAACCCCGTCCGCCTCTCCGTCCCCAACCGCGTCGTCTACTCGCCGCATGAGTACGGCCCGGGCGTCTTTGCCCAGCCGTGGTTCTCTGATCCGAACATGGGCGCGATCCTCGCCGACCGTTGGCAGAAGGGCTTCGGCTACATCAAGGAGCAGAACATTGCACCGATCCTGATCGGCGAGTTCGGCGCGAAGAACGTCGGCACCGACACGGTCGAGGGACGCTGGATCAACCAGTTCGCCACGTACCTCGAGCAGCAGGGCATCAGCTGGACCTATTGGTCCTGGAACCCCAACTCGGGTGATACCGGCGGCGTGCTCCAGGACGACTGGCGCACCGTGCACGCCGACAAGATGGCGCTGCTGAAGCGCCTCATGCGTCGGCCGGCCGATGGGGGCGCGGCACCGACGCCGACTCCCACCCCGACGCCGACGCCGACCCCCACTCCGACGCCGACCCCGACGCCGACGCCGACTCCGACGCCGGCCCCGACGCCGGGCGTGGTCAGCACGCGAGTTGCCATTGACACGCAGTGGGCTGGCGGCTGGTGCGGCAAGCTGGTGATCAGCAATGCGACCGCCAGTGACCTGGTGATCGACAGGATCACCTTCTCGGTCCCCACGAGTGGCTCGGTGGCGAGCACGTGGGGCGGTACCTTCACGAACACCGGCAGTGACTACTCGGTCATCGCACCGAGCTGGGCCAAGGCCGTGGCTGGAGGAAGCTACGCCGACACTGGACTCTGCGTGTCGGGTTCTGCCGCGGGACAGCTGAATAGCATCGTGGTGACGACGCACGCGGCCGGCACGACGCCGACCCCGGCACCCACCCCGACGCCGACGCCCACCCCGGCACCGACGCCCACCCCGGCACCCACGCCGGCACCCACCCCGGCACCGACGCCGACCCCGACGCCGGCCCCCGGCACGGTGACGCTGGCGGCCACCGTGAAGAAGGACTCGACCTGGAACAGTGGCTTCTGCCGCAGCTTCACGATCGCGAACACGGGCACCCGGTCGTCGACCAACTGGAAGCTGGTCTTCACGCTGCCGAGCAGCGTCAAGATCACCGACAGCTGGAACGGCACGGTTGCCCGCAGCGGCAACGTCGTCACGGTGACGGCACCGAGCTGGGCGGCCTCCGTTGCCCCGCGCGCCAGCGTCGCTGCCTTCGGCTTCTGTGCCACTGGCACGGGCGAGCCGACGGCGATCAGCGTGACCGAGATCGCGTCGACGACAACCGCCGTCGCGACCGCACGCAGCGGCAAGGCGACCCAGGTGCGGCCCGTCGACAAGGCGAAGCGGATCCGCCAGGCTCGTCAGCTCGCTGCTGCGCGCGCCTGACGCAAGCAGGTAGGTACGGCCGGCTCTCCCTGACGGGGAGCCGGCCGGCTCCACGCCCCGCTGCCCTAGTGCAGCGGGGCAGCGGCCGGCGTCGGTAGCGCCGAGACGACGTCGCCGCCATCGAACTGGCACGTCATCACCAGCTCGAACGAGGAGTTCATCGCGAGGCCCTGGCAACCGATCGCCGCGCGAGCACAGAGCCCCGCCTGACCAAACACCTCGACGAGCAGCTCAGTCGCCCCGTTGATGACGCGCGGCTGCTCCTCGAAGTCCGGCGCGGAGTTGACGTAGCCCGTCAGCGTGATCATGCGCTGCACGCGGTCGAGCGAACCAAGGGCGAAGGCCATCACGCGAATGCTCTCGATGCACGCCACGCGCGCGGCGTCGCGCGCCTCGTCGATCGAGACGTATTGGCCGACGATGCCCGGCAGGTACGCCGCGCCGTCATGCGTGGCGACCGTGCCCGACAGGTGCAACAGGTCGCCATGGGCGACGTGCGACACGAACATCGCGCCGGACGGGTCCTCGTTGCCATACATCGCGGCGAGATCCACGTCGAGGATCCCGAGCGCGGTCGCGCGCGCATGCGCGCCCACTAGTGGTGTGCGGTCGGGACCACGACGACCGGGCAGGCCGCATGGCCGGTGACCTGCTGGCTGACCGAGCCGAGCAGCAGGCCGGTGAAGCCGCCGTGTCCGCGCGATCCAACCACGATCAGGTCGGCCGACTCGGCCGCGTCGAGCAGCACGGCACCTGGGCCACCCTCGACGACGTGATGCTCGATCTCCACACCGGCGGGAATGTTGGCCTTCGCGATCACGGCGTCTTGCGCGGCGCGTGCGTCACCCTCGAGCTCGTCGATCGGATACGGCGCGGGCAGGCCGCCGGGGCTGAGAGCCGTGACGGGAATCGACCAGGCAGTCACGACGCGCAGCGTATGGCCGTGCGCCGCCGCCTCTTTACCAGCCCACTCCAGGGCGGGAACCGAACGATCCGAACCATCTACGCCAACCGCGACAACGCCCATGTCAGGCCTCCTAGGGAATGCACATGAACTGTACGACAGATGACACTGCGGGTTCTCCCGGATTCGGCGTCAGCGCGCAACTTCGCGCACGTCATCGAGCCGGACGGGGAGCTCGCGATCGTCGTCGAAGCGCACGATCACCGAATCGGACGGCACGTTGATGCCACGCACGACGCCCCGCCCTTCCGGCGTCTCGACCGTGCGGCCAACCGCGGGCGCGCGATCGCGGAACGACTTGTACACCGGATGCTCGAAGGCGAGGCAGCAGCGCAGGCGACCACACAATCCGGTGACGCGTCCGGGGTTGACGGGCAGGTCCTGGTCCTTCGCCATCCGCAGTGTGATGCGCGTCTCGTGTGCCGGGAAGCGCGTGCAGCAGAGGACGTCGCCGCAGAGGCCGTAGCCGCCCGTCACGCGCGCGCCATCACGCGGCCCGACTTGTCGTGCCTCGATGCGGACGTTCAACTGACGGCCAACGTCCTCGGCAATCGGGCGCAGGTCGATGCGCACTTCGCTCGTGTACCCAATCACGACGCGGCGACCATCGAAGGGCATCTCGGCGCCGTGCACCTTGATGCCCTGATGACGCTTAACGACCTCGCGTCGGAAGACGCGACGCACCTCGGCGGCGCGTTCGCGCTGCTCGCGGCGCAGTGCATCGTCGTCGGGCGTGCCCTTGCGCAGCACACGGAAGACGCGCTCGGGCACCTTGCCCTCGTGCTCGTGCGCGGCCTGGACGACGCGGCCATACTCCTCGCCGCGCGAGGTCTCGCAGATCACACGATCGTTCCATGCGAGCTCGTGCCCGTTGGGATCAAGCGGCTCGACCTTGCCGCCGGATTGGAACACGACACCGACGACGATCATGCGGTCACCGCCTCGCGCCGACGCGCCAGACCGACACGCGCATAGACGGCGGCGAGTGCCAGTGGTCCGTTGATCGGCTGGCTCAGTGCGCGGCGGACGTCGTCAACGCCCGTCAGTGCCTGCTCTAGGCGGCTGCGGGGAACGCGCTCACTGATCGCGGCCAGCACGTCGACAGGGACGCTCGACCCGACGCGATCAGGCGCATCGGCCTGCACCACTAGGACATCGCGGATTACAAGCTGCACGGTGGCGATCACAGCGCGCATCATGTCGGTCTCGGCGCGGCGCCGGCGCCGGCTGGCGGTCGTCTTGCCGCCCGTCTCGATGCGCTTGCGCTCGCGGTCGAGCTCACGCGACGACGGCAGCTTGTCCAGCCGCTCGAGCTGCGCGGCCGTCACCAGCTGGGCCTCCGCCTCGGCGGCATCGCCCACCGCCTTGATGCCGGCGTAGGTGCGCTGCACCGCCGCGTCCTCGGCCAACCCGTCTGTCAAGAGCGCCGCGACGTCGCGCTCAACACCATCGATCCACGTGCCGACAGAGGCGTCCGCAGCGAGCCGGTTGGCGAAGGCGAGGTCGCCGCGTGAGCGCACGCCGATGCGCTGTGCCGCCGCGGCGTCAATGCCAGTGGCAGTGAGGCGCGCGGCGATCGCGCCGGCCGCCAGCGGCGGGAAGGCAATCGGCTGGCAGCGCGAGCGCACCGTCGGCAGCACGCGCTGGACATCGTCGGCGATCAGGATCAACACGACGTCGCCGGGCGGCTCCTCGAGCGTCTTCAGGAACGCGTTGGCGGCATCGCGGTTGAGGCGATCGGCTTCGTCGACGATGCCGACGCGCCGCACCGCCTCTTGCGGGCGATAGCGCAGTGCACCCGACAACTCGTGCACCTGGTCGACGAGCAGCGACTCGCCCTCCGGCTCGATCATCGCGAGGTCGGGATGGCTGCCGGGGACGATGCGGCGCACATCGCAGCCGAGCAGCTCGGCCGCGAAGGCACGGGCGGCATCGCGCTTGCCCGTACCGGCAGGGCCGTGCAGCAGATAGGCATGTGCCGGCTCTCGCAGCCCGGCATTGAGCAGGACCTCGGCGCGCGGCTGGCCGGGCAGGGCGAGCGTCATGGATGCAGCCCCTCGAGCGCGTCCCAGATACGGCCAGCGACCTCATCCTGCGCACCGCGCGCGTCAACGAGTCGAATGCGCTCGGGCTCCAACGCAGCCAGCTCGATAAAGCCTGCAGCGACACGCGCATGGAAATCGGCGCCGGCGGCCTCCATCCGGTCGGGCTCGTCATCACGGCGATCGACGCCGTGCAGCACGAGCGTGCGCGCCGGCAGCACGCCCCCGGTCGCGAACAGCGAGACATCGAGAATCGGCTCGATGCCAATGCCGCGCGCGATGCCCTGATAGACCAGCGAGCTATCGATGAAGCGATCACACACGACCCACGCACCGCGCTCGACCGCCGGGGCGATCACCTCTTGGGTGATCTCCGCGCGCGCCGCGGCGAACAGCAGCGCCTCGGCACGGTCGCCCATCGTGACCTGCGGATCGAGCAGAACAGCCCGAACGCGCTCGCCCAGCTCGGTCCCGCCCGGCTCGCGACATTGCACGACCTCGAGTCCCATAGCCCGCAGGCGCTCAGCCAGCAGAGCAGCCTGGGTGGTCTTGCCGACCCCGTCGGGGCCCTCGAGGCTCACGAACATGTAACAAGAGTAGTCCGCAGGGCCGTTTTCGGCGCATGTCGGCAGGAACGACGGATAGCGCGGAGAAGGCTCCTCTCGCTATGGCTGCTGCAGAGAATCCCTTCCTCCTCGATACCGGCGCGTGGGTTGCCGTCCGCCGACGCCGCTTCGCCGAGCGGTTCGCCCTCTGGGGCGTCCTCGCCGGCGGCCTGATCATCGCGGGCGTGATGGTGTGGCTCGGATTCTCGCTCGTCGACAAGTTGACGCACCGCTCGTCGGCGGCTGCCGCCACCAAGGTCGAGGTCGCCGTGCCGGCACCGCCCGTCACGCAGACGCCGCTCGTCATCTGGAATGGCGTCGGCGCCGACGGCACCGCAGCTGAGGCCGCGCGCCAGCTAATGCTCAAGAAGTACCCGATCGTCAGCGTCGGCGATGCGCCGGATCACAGCTACATGCGCACCTACGTGATGTACAAGGGCAACGACCCTGCCGGCAAGTCCGCCGCCAACGACTTGATCAAGCGCATGCACCTCGACAATGCCGTGGCGCAGCCGATGGACGGCGTCCGCAAGGATCAGCTCGGCGATGCGCGCCTGCTGATGATCGTCGCGGACCCGCTCACCCGCCACTAACCGCCCTCGGCGCTACGGCACGTACCATCAAGGAGTGCGTCCGCTTCCCCGCCTGAGTCCGACCGCCGCCGTGCTGCTGGCGGCACCCTCCGTGATTCTCGCTCTGTGGGGCGTCTTCTTCGGCGCTGGCGGCATCGCCCCGGGTGCCGCAGAGTTGATCTCCGCGAGCACTGCCCTGCCAGCCGGCATCGTGCTCGGGCTGATGGCCTGCGGTCGTTGGCCCTTCGTGCTCCCGAACCGGGCGACGCTCGTCGCGGCCGCCGGCCTCGCGCTCTTCGCGATCGTCGCCGCACTCTCGGGCTTTTGGTCCTTGTCGGCCGCGCAATCCGTCTCCACCGGGATCCTGGCGTCCGGGTACCTCGGGGCGCTTGCGCTCGGACTGCTCCTCGGCCCATTGCTCCGGCGACCGGGCGTGGTCTTCGCCACGGGCCTGACGGCCGTCGCCACCGTTGCCAGCACCTGGGCGCTGATTGCGCGCTCGTTCTCGGCGACCTCGGGTATCCAGCTGAGTCCACGCCTGTCTGGCACGCTCACGCTCCCCAATGCCCTCGCCGTCCTCGCGCTGGCTGGCGTCTTCGGCGGACTCGCCCTCGCTGCGCATCGCAACGTACGCCTGCGGGCGCTTGGTGGCGCCATCGCGGCCGTCAACGCCCTCGCCCTCGTGCTCACCTCGTCGCGCTCAGGCCTGGGCCTGACGGTCATCGGCATCGTGATCCTCCTGCTCGTTCTGCCGACGCCGCCCCGCATGCGCCTGGCGGGACTGATCGCGATCATCCCCGCCATCGCGCTCGGCTTCCGCGCGGCGCGCTGGACCGCCTTCACCGCGCCTGAGCAGAGCGTGCAAGCGGCCGGCTGGCAACTGATCGTCTCCACGATCATCGCCGTAGTCCTCGGCGCGGCCATCGCCGCGGTCTTCCACCGCGTGATGCCCGGCAACGATCCGTATGGGACGCCACGCCGTGCCACCCGCCGCACGCTCCTGATCGCCGCCGGAGGTGTCGGCGTGATGGCCCTTGCGGTGATCATCCGCTCGGGCGGCATTCAGGGCACCATCGACGCGATCCGCGCAGGTTTCACAAGCCCGGTCGGGCAGGCCGGCGTGCGCGTCGGCATCGGCTCGAACTACCGCGACCACTGGTGGGCGACAGCCTGGGATGGCTTCGCGGCAGAGCCCGTGCACGGCTGGGGAGCGGGGACATTCCGCCTGCTCGAGCAGATCACCCAGAACCCTGCGCAGGTGACGGATTCGGCGCACAACACGATCTTGGAGATGCTCGCCGGCGTTGGTCTCCTCGGCGGGATCCCCTTCATCGTCGGTGGCATCGCACTCGTCGTGATGGCAATCGCAGGCATCCGGCGGCCCCGCAAGGACGACGCCATCGGCGCTGCTGTTGTCGCGATGGCCTCGCTCGCGTTCCTCGTGCAGGGCTTCGTCGACGTCAACTGGAGCCTGGCCGCCGAGGGCATCATCGTCTACGCGGCGATTGCCGCGATTGCTCCCGCCGATCAGCAGCAGACGCGCATCACCGTGCCGTGGCGTGCGATCAGCGGCGTGCTCTGCGTCGGACTGCTTGCCGCCGGCCTCTTCGCCCTGCCGTTTTGGCTCAGCGCCCGCCAGACGGTCGAGAGCCAGAACCAGATCGTCGACAACCCCACGGCTGCGCTGCAGCAGGCCGCGAGCGCGCATCGCTACAACCCGCTGTCCGTGCCGCCGCTCCTGGCGGAGGCCGATGCCTACGAGGCACTCGGCGACCACGCGAGTGCGCGCGCTGCCCTCGAGCAGGCGATTCGCCTCGAGCCGAAGAACTACGAGGCCTGGCTGTTGTATGGGACCTACCTGGCCTTCTCCTGGGACGATGAGAACGCGGGGCGTTCCGCATTGATGTGGGCCGCGAAGCTCTCCGGCGGCGACGAATCGGTGTATGTGGTCCTCGACACCATTCCCGCGCCGGCTCCCTGAATCACACGTGTTCTCTTGGTCGCCACTAAAGTGGGATGCCGTGCCCCTGCGCCTGCCCCACCTCCGTCAGCTGCTCATCGCAGCCGTGCTGCTCGGCGCCCTGGTCGCCGCGCTCTCCGTTACCGCACCGGCAGCCAGTGCTGCGAACTGCGGCAAGCAGGTCATCAACGAGTACTTCTTCAGCGGGCGCCTCAAGTACCACACGCAGGAGTGCTACGCCTCTGCGCTCAAGCAGGTCGATGCCGATGCCCGCATGTACTCCGGGATCATGGGCGCTATCCGAGCGGCACGCGCACGCGACAAGGCAGCGGATCGGAAGGCGGCGGAGCCCGACACGCCGACCACGGACAGCGGCTCGAACGAGGTCATTCCGACGACACCGATCGACACGCTGCCCGTCACGACCGCGCCCCTGCCGACGGAAACCGTTGAGCCCATCATCACGGCCCAGGCGCGCACGGGCCCACTGCCCACGCAGGCCGCGCGTAACACGTCGGGGTCGGAGCCGAGCGTGCCACTGCCGGTGATCGTCCTTGGCGGCCTCGCCACGCTGCTGATGCTGGTCGGCCTCGGCGGTCTGGCCGTGCGCTACCTCGATCGCGGCTACTAGCGGCCGTCGCACGGCGCGCCGGTCGCACCCACTGTTGAGGGACTAGGCTCAGAGCTGCAATCGCCCAAGGAGCACTCCATGCTGATCACGACCATGAACGACGTCCCCGGCTACCGCATCGACGAAGTGCTCGGCGAGTGCTTCGGCCTGACCGTCCGCTCACGCGGCATGAAGGGCCAGCTCGGCGCGAGCTTCAAGTCCGTCGTCGGCGGCGAACTCGGCGCCCTCACCGAAATGCTGCACGAGGGCCGCGAGGAGGGTATCGCCCGCCTCAAGGAAGAGGCCGAGAAGATGGGCGCCAACGCCATCATCGCGATGCGCTTCGACACCGGCGAGATGATGCAGATGGGAACGGAAATCTGCGCCTACGGCACTGCCTGCAAGATCACAAAGCTCTGAGAGCACCCCTCGGCGCGTCGGGGCTGAGGCTCTAGACGCGCTTGAAGATCAGCGCGCTGTCGTGGCCGCCGAAGCCGAAGCCCGTCGACATGACGTACTCGGCAGCGGTCGGCTGCGCAGCGCGCACGAGGTTGAGCTCCACGTCGGGCTCAACGAGGTTGGCGTTCGGCGGCAGCTCGTTGCGGCCGAAGCACGCGAGCGTCGCGATCGCCTCGATCGCGCCCGCGGCACCGAGCGTGTGACCGTGTTGACCCTTGGTGGATGAGACCGGCGTTTCCGCGAGACCCGCAAGGCCAAACGCCAGGGCCTCGGCCGCATCGCCGACCGGCGTTGAAGTGGCATGCGCGTTGACGTAGCCGATTGCCGCAGGGTCGAGCCCCGCATCGGCAAGCGCAGCCAGGATCGCGCGGGACGGACCGGTGCCGGTCTCGTCCGGACTCGTCAGGTGCCCGGCATCGCAGGCCTGCCCGTACCCCACGATCTCCGCGTAGATGTGCGCACCACGGGCCTGGGCGTGCTCGAGTTCTTCGAGCACGAGCACACCGGCACCCTCCGCCATGACGAAGCCGTCGCGCGCGTTGTCGAACGGTCGCGAGGCGTGCTCCGCGCCACGCGCCAGCGATGCGACCGCGCCGAGCTTGAGGTACCCAGCCATGACCGTCGGGACGATCGCGGCCTCAGCACCGCCTGCCAGCATCGCGTCGGCCCGGCCAAAGCGGATGCGCTCGTATGCCCACCCAATCGCATCCGAGCCAGCGGCGCAGGCGGTAGCGGGCGCCGACGAGGGACCGTGCAGCCCATGCAGGCGTGTCACGGCGGCGACCGGCGAGTTCGTGAGTGCCAGCGGAATCGTGAACGGGCTGACACGATCGGCACCGCGCTCGCGCAAGGCATCCTGCGCGTCCATCAACGTCGCCGCACCCCCGTGCGCACACCCGATGCTGGCGCCAACGCGCGCACCGTCGAGGCCAAGGTCACCAGCATCCGTGAGCGCGGCAGCCGCCGCGACACCCGCGAACATGCCAACACGGTCCATGCGCTTAATCTCGCGCCGGCCGATCACGTCCTCCGCTTCGAACGGCGGGACTGTCACGGCGGGGATTAACGGCAGGTCGGGTAGCTGCAGCTCGCGCACCGCGCTCCGTCCAGCCAGGAGTGCATCCCAGAAGCCGTCGACGTCGTTGCCGAAGCCGGACACGATCCCGAGACCGGTAATGACCACGCGGCGCATAAGGACAGTGTGACGAATCGACAGCAGGGTCGCGGCTTCTCAGGTTCTGTTCATCATCGCGCGCAACAGTGTCAGTGCACGGTACGCACGATCCACGGAGCCTTCACATGACTGACAGCAGCAACCACAACGACCTCGAACCCCGCGAGCCCTCCGGCACGCCGCCCGAGGTGCATGACGACACGGTCGAGACGCCGGCCACCGGCAGGCGCGTCACCCGCAACAAAAAGCTCGCGATCGTCGGCGGCGCCGCAGCCGTGATCGGTCTCGGCGCAATCGCCGCCCCTGTCGTGGCCCAGACGATCAATGGTCATGACAACGACCGCGACAACCGGCAGGAGCAGTTCGAGCAGGATCTCGCCCAGAAGCTCGGCGTCCCACAGTCGAAGGTCGAGGACGCGCTCAAGCAGATGCAGGGCGACCGCCTCGGCCAGCGCCTCGAGCAGCTGCAGCAGGCAGGTGTACTCACCGCCGAGCAGGCGACGGCCATCAAGGCAAAGGTCAGCAGCGGCGACGTGAAGGGCGCGCTCCAGGAGCTGCGCTCCTCGATGATGACGACGCAGCTCGACGCACTGATCGCGCAGGGGACCGTAACGCAAGCGCAGGCAGATCAGATCACCGCGCTGGTCAAGGCCGGCGTTCCGGTTGGCCTGCGCATGCCGCCGCCCGGCGCTGACAACCAGGAGCCGCCGCGCACCGAAAGCGCTGCGCACCAGCAGGAGCAGGTTCAGCGCCTCGAGCAGGCGGGCCTGATCACCGCCGAGCAGGCCAAGACGATCAACGACCTGATTGCTGCCAACAAGATTGCGGAGGCCGAGACGGCCATCCACGCCGCCATGGACGCGGGCCTGCTCGCGCAGCTCGTCAACGACGGCAAGGTCACGCAGGCGCAGGCCGACCAGATTGCCGCTCTGCAGGCGGCCGGCGTGCCGATTGGCATCGGCGGTCCCGGCATGGATGGCGGGCCGGGCATGGGTCGACACCATGGCGCGGACCGGGACGGCGACCACGGCGTGGGCGGCGACAAGGGCGACGACCACGGCTTCGACGGCCCGCCGCCGATGGACGGCGGCCAGAGCGATAGCGGCGCGCAGAACGGCCAGTACCAGACCCAGTCCTTCGGGGCAGACGGCAACGCCTGATGACACGGATCGGCTCCGCACGGCATACTCGTGCGGAGCCGACCGGTTCACCACCACCATGCGCATCCTCATCGTCGAAGACAACGAAGCCGTCCGCTCCGCGATCCGCCGAGCACTAACGGCACGCGGCCACGAGATCGTCGAGGCAGCAACCGCTGCCGAAGGTCGGATGGCAGCGACCGATGCAATCGACGCGATCGTGCTCGACGTCAATCTGCCCGACGGCTCGGGCTTTGACGTCTGCCGCACGCTCCGCGAGACGGACGTGCGCACCCCGATCCTGATGCTGACGGCGCGCGATGCCGTTGCGGATCGTGTGGAGGGCCTCGATGCCGGCGCCGACGACTACCTGGTGAAGCCCTTTGCAACGGTCGAGCTCGATGCGCGCCTGCGGGCGATCTCGCGTCGCTCGCTGGCCGACCCCGGTATTCAAGACGAGGTCCTCGATGTTGCCGGCGTGCGCCTTGATCTCGCCTCGCACACGGTGAGCCGTGACGGCGAGCCGATCGATCTGACGCGCACCGAGCGCCTGCTCCTCGAACTCTTCTTGCGCAACCCCGAGCGCGTGCTCACGCGCGAGGTGATTCTCGACCGCGTCTGGGGCATGGACGCGCAGACCTCGTCGAATGGCGTCGAGGTCTACGTCGGCTACCTGCGGCGCAAGCTGGAGGCCGATGAGCGCCCCCGTCTGCTCGAGACGGTGCGTGGCGTGGGGTACGTGCTCCGAGTCCCGGCGTGAGCCTTCGCGTCCGCATCGCGCTGGCCTCAGCGCTGGCTGTGATCGTCGCCTTCGGTCTCGGCGGCGTGGTCACGTACACCGCGGTCTCGCGCCAGCTCTACAGCCAGATTGATGATCAACTGCGCACCGCCGCGATCCGTGAGGCGCGCGCCGCCATGCGGCCCGACGGCGGAGGCGGCGGGCGCGGCGAGGGCGACTTCGGAGGGAACTCCAACGGCCGCTTCGGCGGACCAGGCATCTTCGCCGAGCTGATCAACGAGCAAGGCGCGATCCTGCGGTTGCCAGACGGGGAAACACCGATCCCACCCTCGCGCAACGCCGCCGAGATCGCCGCCGCCGGCGGCTCGGAGTTTCAGACCACCGAGGTGCAGCGCACCTCCGTCCGCACGCTCACCGTCGGACTCCGCCCCGGTCTCGCCCTTCAGGTGGGTCGTTCTGTCGACGACGTGCAGAACTCGCTCGCGCAGTTGCGCAGCATCTTGCTCTTCGCGGGTCTCGGCGGCGTCTTGCTCGCCATCATCCTCGGTGTGATCGTCGCCGACCGTGGCCTCGTCCCCTTCCGTCGACTGGCCCGCAATGTGGCGGACGCCGCCCGCGACCGTGACCTCACGCACCGCATCCCCGAGGAGGGGGGTGCCGAGTCCGTCGCCGTGGCAGGCGCCGTCAACCAGCTGCTGGCCGGGCTCGAGGAGTCTCGCTCAGCACAGGACCAGCTCGTCGCCGACGCCGCCCACGAGTTGCGCACACCCCTGACGGCGCTGCGCACCGATGTGGAGACACTCGGCGATCCGACCGCGAACCTGTCGGACGAAGATCGGCGACAGACCGCGCAGGCGATCGATGAGCAGATCGACGAGGTCTCGCACATGATCACCGGCATCGTCGACCTGGCCCGCGGCGCCCGTCCCGTCGAGCAGTCGGAGCCCCTACGTCTCGACGACGTCGCCGCCGATGTCGTCGCCCGCGCCCGCTCGCGCCGCCCCGCCGCCGTGATCGAACTCGACACGGAGGAGGCGCCGATGGTCGGCGATCCTCTGCGTCTCGAACGCGCGCTCGGCAATCTCGTCGAGAACGCCCTCCTGCATGGCTCGTCACCCGTTGCCGTCCGCGTCCGTCCCGGCGAGGTCATCGTCGATGACGCGGGCACAGGCATCCCAACGGAGCAGCGGGAGTCGATGTTCGAGCGCTTCCGGCGCGGCACCGGCGTGCAGGATCGACCCGGCTCCGGCCTCGGACTCGCGATCGTCAGGCAGGACATCGCCGCGCACGGTGGAACCGTGGAGATTACGGAGTCCCCCTCCGGCGGCTGCCGCGTGATCGTGCGCCTGCCGCCCGCCTGAATCGACTAAGCAAATGCTGCTGATAGGCTTCTTTTATGGATTCCGCTGAGTTCCTCGGCCTTCCCCCGCGTGTGGCAAAGCCCCGCAACGTCGGCATCACGCACGTGATGGACAAGGGGCTGGGTCTCGACGCAGTCCGCTCGATGATCGAGATGAGCGGCGACTACATCGACATCGTCAAGCTCGGCTGGGGCACGTCGTACGTGACGGGCAAGCTGCGCGAGAAGCTCGATCTCTACAACGAACTCGACATTCCGGTCGTCTGTGGCGGCACGCTGCTCGAGGTCGCCGAAGCACGCGGCCGCATCGACGGGTATCGCCAGTGGCTCAGCGACCAGGGCTTCACGAGCGTCGAGGTCTCCGACGGCACGATCGATATGTCGCGTGAACGCAAGCTCGAGCTCATCGAGTTACTCGCCAAGGACTTCCGCGTTCTCAGCGAAGTCGGCTCCAAGGATGACGAGGAGATCTTCGCCCCCTACCAGTGGGTCCAATGGATCAAGGAAGAGCTCGCCGCCGGCTCGTGGAAAGTGATCACCGAGGCTCGCGAGTCGGGCACCGCCGGCATCTTCCGCACCACCGGCGAGGTACGCAGCGGTCTGATCGACGAGATCGCGCACGAGCTCGACGTTGCCAACCTGCTCTTCGAGGCACCGCAGAAGTCGCAGCAGGCGTGGTTCATCAAGCACCTCGGTCCCGACGTAAACCTCGGCAACATCCCCCCGGATGAGGTCATCCCGCTCGAGACGCTGCGCCGCGGTCTGAGGAGCGACACGCTGTCGCTGATCCTCGGCCTCGACGGCTAGTCTGGACGCGATGTCCGACGTCCTCGTGATCGGCTCCGGTGGAGCCGGGCTGGCCGCCGCAATCGCCGCGCATGACGCAGGTGCGTCCGTGACGATCGCGACGAAGCTCGGCGTGGCTTCGTGCAACACCGCGAAGGCCCAGGGCGGCATCCAGGCCGCCGTCGGCCCCGACGATTCTGTCGAGACGCACTTCGAAGACCTCATGCGCTCCTCGCACGACACCGCCGATCCCGAGCTCGCACGGATCCTCGCCGATGAGGGTCCCGCCACCGTCACCTGGCTGGCAGAGCTCGGTGTGGGCTTTACCCGCGAGGCCGACGGCGCACTCCGCGTCGCACGCTGTGGCGGCGCGACGCGCAAGCGTTTGCTGCAGGTCGGCGATCAGACCGGCCTGGCGATCGCCACCGCGTTACGCAACGCGGTCGGCGAGCGTGACATCGAGGTCCTCGACCACGCCGCCCTCACCGAGCTCGCGCCCGGCCGTGCCGTGCTCGACCGCCGCGGTGAGCGCATCGTGCTCGAGCCGAAGGCGATCATCCTCGCCGCGGGCGGACGGTGCAAGCGCGTCGCGGCCGAACTGGACGAGCTCTCGACCAACGGCGATGGTGCGACCGGCGAGGTCGCCGATCTGGCCGTGGCTGCCGGTTGTGCCGAGCGCGACCACGACTCGCTGCAACGCCATCCGACCGGTGCCGCGTGGCCCGAGTCGCTCGCTGGCTATGCCGTGCCCGAGACGACGCGCGCCTACGGTGCCCGCCTGCTCAACGCGGCCGGCGAGCAGTTTGTCGACGAGCTCTCTCCGCGCGATGTCGTTGCTGAGGCGATCATCCGCGAGTGCGCCGAAGGGCGGGGCATCACGACGCCCGATGGTCGCCCCGCCGTCCACCTCGACTGCTCGCCGGTCGACCCCGCCGACGCCGAGACGTCCTTCCCGTACACGCTGCGCCGCTTCCGCAAGGCCGGCCTCGACCCGCTCACCGACCTCTTGCCGGTGTACCCCGTCCTGCATTACCAAAACGGCGGGCTCGTGATCGATGCCGACGGCGCCACCAGCGTGCCGGGCATCTGGGCGGCAGGCGAGATCACCGGCGGCGTCCACGGGCGCAACCGCATGATGGGCAACTCGCTGCTCGACATCTGTGTGTTCGGGCGACGCGCCGGAGCTGCGGCAGCGCGTACCGTTGCGTAGATGACCGAGGTCCTGATCGTCGGTGGTTCCTTTGCGGGTCTGACCGCGGCGCGCGAGTTGCGCGGCCGTGATGTGCTGATCCTCGATCGCTCGCCGATTGGTGCACACCAGACCTCGGCCTGTGCGCTTCCGGTGCGCATTGCCGAGTGGCTCGGCATCGAGGACGCAATCCTGTTTGAGGACTCGCTGATGCACATCAGCGTCGGCCGCGAGCGCTGGGACGTGCGCCTCCCCGAGGCCTTCGGCGTGATCGACTACGAGCGCGCCTGCCTCCTCCTTGCCGCGCAGAGCGACGCCCGCGTCGAGCGCGTGCGCGTGACGGGCCGCGAGGGGAGGACCGTGCTCGGCGCAGACGGCGAGCGCCTCACCGCTGATTGGCTGATCGACGCCTCGGGCTGGCGCCGCGTGCTCGACCCCGTCGGTGCGACCGAGGGGCGCGACCCAAGCCTGGTAATCGGCACGGAAGATCATGTGCCAATGGCGCTGGCGCCACAGGCCGATGGCTTCGAGTTCTACCTCGAGAAGTCGCTCCTGCGGTCGGGCTACGGCTGGTCCTTCGCCGCGGGCGATCACGTGCGCGCCGGCGTCGGCTCCTTCATCAAGGAGCCGCTACAGCCCGCGATGACGAAACTGCGCGAACGCGACGACCTCGGGCCCGGTCGCGAGCATCATGGCGGTGCGATCGCCTGCGTGCCGCGCAATCCCGTCGATGACAACGTGCTGTTCGCCGGCGATAGCGCCGGCCACGCGCTGCCGATCACGCTCGAAGGCATTCGCCCCGCCGTCTTCTTCGGCGCCGCCGCCGGCCGCCTCGTCAACGCCACCCTGGCCGGCGAGCTGAGCGCTGATGAGGCTCGCCGTCGCTATCGCGCTGTGCACGCCGAGCATCTCGGCGGCTACGCAAAGCTGAACCGCATCCAGCGCCTCTATCGCTACCTGCCCGAGCCGGTGCTGCGACGACTCGTGACACGTGGCGTCGGCCGCCCCACCCAGGGCGACGACGAAGTGGCCTTCCGCAGCCTGCGCTATCTGGACGTGCTGCGCCCCGAGCAGCTGCCCGCCCTGCCGTAGGCGGTAGGCTCAGCTGGTGCAGCACGATTCGTCGCTCCTCGTCGATGCCCTCGCGGCGCTCGACCCGATGATCCTCGAGCACGAGTTCTCGCTGCTCGGCTACGGCCGCGGCTCGGCGCCGCCCTCGCCCGAGGCGCTGCTCGCCGAGGGCTTCAGCGCGCGCATCGACGACCCGCTGGAGACCACGTTTGTCGTGCGACGTTCGGTTGCCGACGAAATGCCTCCGGCGGACACACGCCAGAACGGGCTCCGCGTGATCCTGCTGGTGGCCGAGCTGCCACCGGAACTCGTTGGCTTTGCCTCGACGATTGCCGGCGCCTTGGCCGAGCGTAACGTGCCGATCATCCTCGTCGGCACCGCCTCACGCGATCACCTACTGGTGCCTGAGGCCGCGTGGCCCGAGGCCCTTGCCGTTCTGCGTGGACTGCGCGACGCGGCCCGCAAGCTCCTCGAGGTAACGGCCGACGCCACCCCCGAGGACGACGATCCCCTTTAGGATTGGCGCCGTGGAGCGACCCCTGCGGATTCTGGCTGCCCTCCTCATGCTGCTGCTGGTGGCGGGAGCGGCTGTCGTGTTCGTCCGCGCGCAGGTGCTGAAGAGCGCGCCGTCGCCGATCATCGCACCGACGATCAGCAGTCCGACGTTCTCGCCAAACGCCTTCAAGCCGGGGCGCCGCCAGGCCACGCTGACCGTTGGCCTGCGCAAGCGCGATCGGGCAACCGTCGTCATCTTCAACGCCGACGACCGAGAGATCGCCAAAGCCGACAGCGTCCAGAAGGGCCGTCGCATCCGCGCGACGTGGGACGGGCGACTGGCCAGTGGCACGCTCGCCCCCGATGGTCCGTATCGCTTTGCCATCCGGCTGGCGCGGCAAAACCGCACGATCCGGATCCCCGATGCGATCATCCTCGACGCGAAAACACCGACGATCGAGTCTGACGCCAAACCGGGGCAGCGCATAGCGCCCGGGCTCGAGGGCTCTGCGGGCTCGTATAGCTTCGCGCTCAGCGCAGATGAGCCCGTCAAGTTCCGGTTGATGGTCAACCAGATCCAGCCCTCGGGAGCAGCCCGTCTGCTGCGCCGCGAGACGGCTCTGCAGTTCCAGGTGCGCAAGACCATGCACTGGTCGGCCGACGCCGGCAACCTGCCGCTCGACAAGGTCGGAAAGCCCGTGGGCCCCGGCTCGTACATCGTTGGCTGGACCGCCGAGGATCGTGGCGGCAACCTCGTCACCGCACCGTCCGTCGTGAAGCCGAACGAACTCGCCCCGGCCGAGGTCGTGGGCGTCGAAACGGTGGCACTGACGCAGTCGCTCAAGCCACTCACGCTGCTCGCTGAAGTAACGCTGATTCGCCAGCGACCCGGGCGCGCGTTCCCCGGCGAGGTGATCGCGCGCGCCAAGGGCGCACCCGGGGCCGCCAAGCTCCCACCCGCACCCGCTGGGTTTTACGTGATCGAGATCCGCGGCGGTGGCTGGAAGTCCTGGACGCCGAATGCGATTCCCGGCGGCGCTCCGGTCCTCGTGATGCAGCCGCTCTACTCGTGGCAGGCCACGAATCCAACCGATGCCGACCTCTCGGGCTTCCCCGACGTCCCGCCTGCCCCGCTCAGGCTCGACCGCCCGCTCCCCGCTGGCAGCGAGACCGCCTTTGCTGCGCTCGGTCACGTCAGCGCCGATGCCCGCGCCGCCACGCGTCGCAAGGTTGGCGCCATCACCGATCAGGCCATCGAGGATCGTGGCGTGCCGCCGCGGACGAAGGTGCTGATCATCTCGAATGCCCCGGTCTGGACGGCGCCGCTGTACGCCGCGATCAAACGGTTTCAGGCACGTGGTGGCACCGTCGTGGTGCTCGACGCCGTCAGCATGACCCGCAAGGCCGTGCGCTCAGGCGAGGCGATCACGATCGTCGGCCAGCAGCGCGCGGACGTTGAAGCGCTTGATCCGATCTGGACCGTCAGCGGTGCTGTGACGGCCTTTGCCCGTCGCGGGCGCTAGCCCAGAGGCGCACGCCGAGCACCCGCCCCGTACCATGCGTGTATGCGCGTGCTGGTCACAGGCGGAGCCGGTTTCATCGGATCCCATCTCGCGGATCGGCTGCTCGCCGCCGGCCATGAGGTGCGGGCCTTCGACTGCCTCGATCCGCAGGTCCATCCCGACGGTCCGCCGGACTATCTGGATCCACACGTCGAGCTGATCGTCGGCGACGTGCGCGACGAGGAGTCGCTCGGCAAGGCGATGGACGACGCCGATGCCGTCGTGCACCTCGCCGCAGCGGTCGGCGTTGGCCAGTCGATGTACGAGATCCGCCGCTACGTCGAGGTCAACTCGGTCGGCTGCGCCGCGATGCTCGAGCAGCTCGTCGAGCGCCGCGACCGCGTGCGCCGACTGGTCGTCGCCTCGTCGATGTCGATCTACGGCGAGGGCCAGTACAGCAACCCCGCCACCGGGGAGCACGGGCTGGCACCCGGTCTGCGCCCTGAGAGCCAGTTGGCCGAGCGCCGCTGGGAGCTCGAGACCGCCGCTGGCGAACCCCTGCTGCCCGAGCGCACCGCCGAGACCAAGCCGCTCCTACCGACCAGCGTGTACGCCGTCTCAAAGCGCGACCACGAAGAGCTCTGCCTCTCGGTCGGTTCCGCCTATGCCGTGCCCACGCTGGCACTACGCCTGTTCAATGTCTACGGTCCGCGCCAAGCGCTCGGCAACCCGTACACCGGGGTCGCGGCGATCTTTGCGAGCCGCCTGCTCAACGGCCACGCACCCGTGGCGTTCGAGGACGGCGCGCAGACGCGCGATTTCGTGCACGTCACCGACGTGGCGCGCGCCTTCCACCTGGCGGTCGAATCCGACGCCGATGGTTCCGCCCTCAACGTCTGCACGGGCCAGCCGTCCAGCGTCGTCGATGTGGCGCACGGCCTTGCCAAGGGCCTCGACCTCTCGATCGAGCCCGAGATCGTTGGCAAGTACCGCGCCGGCGACATCCGCCACTGCATCGGTGATCCCACGCGTGCGGCAGAGCTGCTCGACTTCCGCGCAGCGATGGAGGTCGGTACCGGCCTGGGCCAGCTCGCGGAGTGGCTGGCCGGACAAGAGGCCGACGACCGCGTCGAGCAGGCGATGGAAGAGCTGCGTCAGCGAGGGCTCGAGCGGTGAGCGCGAAGCTCGCCGTCGCCATCGTCGCCCACAGCAACCGCGACCTCCTGCTGGAGGCCCTGGCTGCATTGACCGGTCCTGGGCGCCCCGCCGTCGAGCACACGCTCCACGTGCTCGACAATGCCTCCGAGGACGGCACCTGCGACGCGGTGCGCGAGCGCTTCCCCGACGTCGACCTCGTCGCTCAGGATTTCCGCGATGGCTTCGGTGCTAACCACAACCGCCTGCTGGCTCGTAGTGACGCCCCGTATCACTTCCTCCTCAACGATGACGCCACGGTCGAGCCGGGCGCGGTCGATGCCCTCGTGGCGTACCTCGACGCGCACCCTGAGGTCGCTGTGGCTGCACCGCGCATCGTCTATCCCGACGGGCGACACCAGCCCTCGGCGTTCCATTTTCCCGACCCCGCCACCTGCCTGCGCAGCCTCGTCACGCTCGGCCAGGCTGGCATCGAGCAGCGCGTCACGGGTACGCCTGCTGCCGTCGATTGGGCCAGCGGCTGTGCGCTCGTGCTGCGTCGCTCGGCGATCGAGCTGACCGGCCCCTTCGATCAGGGCTTCTACATGTTCTCGGAGGAGACCGACCTGCAGAAGCGCCTCGCCGATCGGTGGTTCCAGACGCACGTCGTGCCGCAGGCGACCGTGCGGCATCACGTGCGCGCTTCGACCTCGGCCGATCCGTCGCGCCGCATCGTCGAGTTCTGGCGCAGCCGTCGCCGCTACTGGGCCAAGCACCATCCGGGTACTCGCGGCGATGCGGCACGCCTCGCGCTGGCCGGCCAGTACTCCGCGCTGAGCGGACTGTCCCGCCTGCCCACCCTGCCGGGTCCGCTGCGCCGACTCAACCCGAGCCTGCCACGCGCCGAGCTCGACCTTCACGTGCAGAATGCCCTGCATGGTCCGACCGGCCCGGGCCTGCGCGAGAGCGCCGACGACTGGAACGCCGCGCACGGAGTGCATCGGTGAAGGAGGCGGTGCAGCTCGCGATCGGCGGCGCACCATCGATCGGAGCCCGCGCCTCGGCGACGCTGACCGACCTGCTCGCAACGAGTGGCGTACAGGTGGTGCGCACCGGCAGCGTGGTGCTCGAGTGGCCGAACGCCGCCCTGCCTGGCGACCCCACCGCGTGGGAGTCCGAGCTGCCGGCCGAGGCGGACCCGCTCGCCTACGCCTTCCGGCACCTGACGGGTACCGGTTCGGAGGACCCGTGGGCCACACCGGTCGACCCCATCCGCTCGCAGGTAGCCGACTGGATCCGAGGCGAGCGCCTGCGCAGTACACCGCCGTGGCCCGAGGGTGCGACCTGCGCGATCGCCCTCGTGCACGAGGCGCGGCCCTTCGAGCAGGAACGTGGCGGCCTGCGCGGACGTCTGTCGCGCGGCCCGAAGGAACCGTCGCTGGCCCCCTACGAGCGCCTCGCCGCCGTGGAGCGTGCCCACCACGTCACGTCTGCCCTGCGCTCGATCGACCTGCTGGAGCCCACCGAACAGGCCCAGGTTCGCGCCTTGGGCTTCGCACTCGACACGCCGGCGGGAGTCCAGATCGCCGCTCGCCCTGGGTTCCGTCGCGGCACAGCCTTTCCCACGCGCGGCTACGACCTGGCGGCAGAGCGCGCCGCCGAGTGGATCGAGTTGCCCCTGCTCGGCGATGCACCGGACCCCGGGCTCAGCACGCTACTCAACGCCGGTGGCGCCGCCGCCCTGAGCATCCGCGTTGAGCGCTTCGCCGGCGAGCATGCCGACGCAGAGGCGGTCATCTACGACGAGCTGCTCTCGCGCCTGCGCGGTCTCGGAGCCTGGCTCACCACGCCGCTCCAGCTAGTCCAACGACTGTACGCCTGAGTCGCTAGGCCTGCTCGAGCGGGGCCATCGTCAGGCCGCGCTCGCCCAGCTGCTCGTGATACAGCTCGGCCAGCTCCTGATGCCCCGTCCAGACGATCGCCTGGCCCGACTTGTGGATCCGATTGGCGAAGGCTATGCCCTTGGCGTAGTCGACCCCCGGGAGGACCGCAGCCAGCGAGCGCGCCACACCCTCGAACGTGTTGTGGTCGTCGTTCAGGACAATCACGCGCCACGGCGGCCCGAGGTCGGTATCGCTCCCTGTGCCCTTGCGCTCGACGACGTCGGGCGAGACGCTCACTGCGGCGACTCGTCGAAGGTGGCGATCAGCGCCTCGGCGACGACACGCATCGTGCGCCCCGTCTTCTGGCTGGCAGCGCGGATGCGGCGAAAGGCCTCGGCCTCGTCGATGCCGTCCTTCTGCATCAAGATCCCCTTGGCGCGCTCGACGGCCTTGCGGGAGGCGAGGGCCTCGGCGAGGTCGGCCGCCTCATCGCGCAGCGCCGACAGCTCCTCGAAGCGGGCACGCGCAGTGTCGAGCGCCGGCAAGAGGTCGACCTCACGAAACGGCTTGACCAGATAGGCGAAGGCGCCGGCTTCGGAGGCGCGCGTCACAAGATCTTGCTCGGCATAGGCCGTCAGCATCACGATCGGGACGGGCTTGCGATCGGTGATCTGCCGCGCTGCCTCGATGCCGTCCATGTGCGGCATGCGAACGTCCATCACGATCAGCTCGGGGTCGTGCTCCTCCGCCAGTGCCACGGCCTCCTGGCCGTCGCGGGCCTCGGCGACGACCTCATGGCCGGCCTTCTCGAGCAGCGTGCGCACGTCGAGGCGGATGATCGTCTCGTCCTCGGCGATCAGGATCCTCATGTTCGACTCCACGTCAGCCGCGCACGCACGCCCGGCGAGCCGTCCTCAAGCGCGAGCTCGCCCCGTAGCTGGTCGGCTGCGAGTGCCCCCGCAATCTTGAGCCCGAGCGACTGCTCCGGCGTGAAGCCCGCCGGCAGACCCGGACCCGCATCCGCCACGACCAGCTCGATCTGCCCGTGCTCCTCACGCAGCGAGACGCGCACGTCGCCGCCGCCGTGCTCGTGCGCATTCGCGTAGAGCTCAGAGAAGATCAGCGCCACCGCCGTTGCCGTATCGCCCGGCACCTCGACGTGCGCGATCTCCTCGGCGGCTGCCGGCGTGCCGAGTCCGTGGCCGAGCATGGCGGAGACACGGCGGATCAGGTCGCTCAGGTCGACGTCGCCCTCGCGGCTCGCCGTCAGTAGGTCGTGGACCTCGGCGATCGAGAGGATGCGATCGACGGAGTCGGCGAGGGCGCGCTGCGGGTCGGCGCCACTGGCGCGCAGCCGCAGCAGCGAGGCGACCGTCTGCAGATTGTTCTTAACGCGATGATGGATCTCCTGGGCGACGATGCCGCGCATCACGCCGCGGCTCGACTCCACCGCGGTCGCCGCCTGGTTGGCGACGGAGCGCAGAAGGATCCGCTCCTCACTCGTGAAGGGACGTCGCTCCGGTGTGATCGCCACGAGCGCACCCACGCGGCGCGCCTTCCAGAGCAACGGCAGCGCGAAGACGCCGTCGGCATCGAGCGGCGCCGTCTCCGACAACGCGACCAACTCGTTATCGGTCGGACCGTCGGTGGCGGAACGGCTCGCCATGGCAGTGCCCTCCGGCCCGTCGACGATCAGCGCACAGACTTCCGCGTGTGCGGCCTTCGCGGCCGCTTCGGTGATGTGCGCGAGCGCCTCCTCGAGATAGAGCGACTCGGCTACGGCCTGGGAGATGCTGCCAAGCGCCTCGAGCTCTGCCACGCGCCGCTGCGAGCGCTCGTAGAGCCGCGCGTTATCAATCGCCTGGGCGACCTGCCGCGCGATCGTCTCGAGCAGTTCGATCTCGTCGGGGTGGTACTCACGTGGCTCGACGGTGCGGACGTTCATCGCGCCCGCCAGTCGCTCCCGGCGATCGAGGATCGGCACGGCCAGCAACGACTGGAAGCGGCGCTCCGGCAGGTTGGGAAACTCCTTGAACCGCGCGTCGAGATGCGCGTTCGCGGCGATCGAGACGGGCTCGCGCGTCTCGGCGGCCCAGCCCGTGAGGCCCTCGCCCACCTGCATGCGCGGCGGGCCGGCCGTGGCCTCGACGTGCGTGCCGTGCACGGCCTGCAGGACGAGATCGTTGGTCGTCTCGTCGTAGGCGTAGACGAAGCAGGCATCGGTCCCGAAGGCGCGCGCCACGGCAACCGCCACGGCATCGGTTACCTCTGCGAGATCGAGCGAGCTGGTGACGGCCTCGACCGTCTCGGACAGCAGTCTGAGATGGCGCGCTGCGCGCGACGTGGATGTGGTCTCAGGTTCGCTCATGTCGCTTGCGGCGACGGTAGCACGGGGCTGAAGAGCGTCCGGCGCTCACGCGGCGAAGGGCAGCTCGGCCGTGTCCTCGGCAAACGCCAACGCGCGCTGCGGTAGGTACGTATGCCAGCTCGGTGGAATCGTTCTGGTCCCCAGCGTCAGATAGAGATCCGGGTGTGGGGCGCGCGGTGGTCGTCGCAGCGGCATCCCGGCCTCGTGCGGCAAGCGATCGCTCTTGCGGAGATTGCATGGCGCACAGGCCGTCACGACGTTGTCCCAGCTCGACCCACCACCCCGCGAACGCGGCACGACGTGGTCGAGCGTCAGGCGAGTGCGGCTGCCGCAGTACTGGCACGTGTGCGTGTCGCGAGCGAAGAGCGCGCGCCGGGTGATGCGCCGCGAGGTGAAGTGCGGCACGCGCACGTACGAGACGAGCCGGATCACGACCGGATGCGGCAGGGTGGTCGACGGTGAACGGATCTCGCGCTCGGGGTCGGCCTCCAGCACCTCGGCCTTGCGCGACAGGATCAGGCTGCAGGCACGCCACAAACTGGTGACGTTGAGTGGTTCGTACGTCGCGTTAAGCACGAGCACCGATCCGGCCATGCGCCGAGCGTACTCCACGTTCCCCCGCTGTTCACCGGATCGCCGCGATCCGCGCTCAGCGCAGGGCGTGCTGAACGGCGCGCAGCTCTTCGGGCGTCAGCTCGAGCGAGCCAGCCCCGCCGCGCAGCACGTCCTTGACGAACACGCTGGTCGAGCTGCCGGCGTGCACCGCGCTGATCACGATGCCCGAGCCATGCCGATCCAGCAGGGCGAGCGACGTTGAGCGCCGACCCTCCTCATCCTCGTTGGCGTCGAAGCGCACGATCGAGCGTCGGCGTAGCAGGACGTCGAGTGCGCCAAGCGCCGAGACGACCTCGTCGCGCAGCCGCGCCTCGTCATGCTCGAGGCGTTCCATGCGGGCCTGCATGCCGACCGCGAACTCAACGAGATCGACGGGTTTGCCATCAAGCAGCGCCTGCTCGGCCCGCCGCAGCCGGTTCGACCACTGCAGCATGCGCACCGTCAGGATCAATGCCACGACGGCCAGGACGACGCCAACACCCGCCACGACGAGCGCCACCGTGCCCTGCAGCTCCGTGGTCACTGCCTGCGATTCCCTACGCGGGCTTCAGGCGGAACTGGATCTGGTAGACACCGATGTTGTTGTCGATGTTCTGCTCGCCCGGCACCTTCTCGACCGTCACCTTGGCCGTGACGACGCTGTCGAACACGATGTCGGAAAGGCCGAAGGGAATCTCAACCGTGCCCTGAGCACCCGGATCGAGCGTCGTGATCTCGCCCGTCGGCAGCGTGCGGTCGTCCATGCCCTTGGCGCGCAGCACAACGTTGACCTTGACCGAGACCTCGGTCGCGTCGCCGGAGTTCTGCACGGTAATGGCGAGCGACATGTCGTTCGCGCTGTCGACCTCGTTGACCGAGGCCGGATCCAGCTGCGTGCCACCCGGGTTGAAGAGCGAGCTGATCAGCGTGGTGCCGTGCAGCGCACCGGAGCCGGTATCGCCCGTGACAGCGCCTTCCGTGCTGGTGATCACGTTGCCCTCGGCATCGGTGCTGGTGACGACCGTGCCGCCGCCATCGACCGGCACGCCGCCGAGCAGGGCATTGAGGATCGACTGCATGCGCTGCGGTGCGGCGAACTCGATCAGCTTGGGATCGACGAACTGGGAATCCTCGACCGTGGCGTTGATCGACTTCTGCGCCAGCACCTGCTTGACCGGCTCCTGGTACGAGTCGGAGTAGACGACGTCCGAGGCGATCAGGCGCTGGAAGGTGGCGGCCACTGCGGCGGACTGCTCAAGCGGCACCTGGCCGGTCGTGCCGGCCGAGTTGAACGCATCGCGCAGCGCCTTCTGCAGGCCCTGCAGGCCACTCACGCGGTACTGCATCGACTGCACGAGGAACGGCTTGTACGAGGAGACACCGTCGGGCGCGCTCAGGTCGGCGGCGTTCTTGGCGATCTGCTGCTGCGACTGGATCTCACGCGTGAGCGACTTGTCGAGCCCGTCCGGCGTCTGTCCGGCGGTGAGGATCGCGGCGGAGAACTCCGACCCGACCGTGCCCGAGGCCTTGGCCACCTCGTTCGACTTGGAGACGTAGCTCTGGTACGACGACACCTCGCGGTCGCGCTGGCACCGCTGCACGAGGAAGTAGCCGGCGACGAGCAGGATCAGAATGCCGATGACCAGCACGAGCAAACGCTGGGGCCCCTTGCCCTTCGGCGCGCTCGGCATCGAGGGCCGCTTGCGCGCGCCACGCGACGGCGGAGCCTCGTCGAGCTCGTAGTCGTCGTCGAAGAAGGAAAGGAAAGCGGGCATAGATGGCGTACGGAGAGCCGTGCAGCCTCCGCATTTCGCCACATTATCACCCGTTCCTGCCGGGAACGGCGGACACACCCGGTGAACGTCCATCCGTTGAGGAGCACGACGCGCCATCGCGCAGTCCCACCGCTGTACCCCGAAGGCATCGTCGCAGACCGTTTTCGGATCATCGAAACGATCGGCGTCGGCGGCAGCGCGACCGTCTTTGAGGCCGAGGATCTGCAGAACGGCGAGCTCGTCGCCCTGAAGGCAATTCCCGCGCAGGAGAAGCTCCGCAAGCGTGCGCGCCGCGAGATGCAGTGCGCCGGCAAGCTCGACCACGGTGCGATCGTGAAGATGCGCGGCAGTGCCGAGGACGACGACTACATCTACGTCGCCTTCGAGCTCGTTCGCGGCAACGACCTCTCCGACGTCCTCAAGGAAAAGCGCCTCGAGGAGTCTGAGATCCTGCGCGCCGTCGCCGCCGTCTGCGACGCACTCGAGCACGCGCACAGCCACTCCGTCATTCATCGCGACGTCAAGCCGGGCAACATCCTGCTGCGCGAGGACGGCATCCTCAAGCTGACCGACTTCGGCATCGCGCAAATCGACCATCCCGACGCGACCGTCGATGAGAGCCTGCTCGGCACGCTCTCCTACATGTCGCCGGAGCAGGTGCGTGGCGACATGATGACTGGCTCGACCGACGTCTGGTCGGCGGCGCTCGTCGCGTACGAGGCCCTGACGCGACGCAATCCGTATCGCTCGAAGAACCCGGTCGAGCTCGCCGAGAAGCACAAGAAGCTGCGCCTCTCGCTGCAGAACGATCGTCCGGATCTGCCAAGCGTCGCGACCAAGGTGATTGACCGCGCGCTCGATCCCGACAACCAGCGCCGTCCCCTGCCCGGCCAGCTGCGCGATGCGCTCCTACGTGGCGCGATCGCGATGGAGCGTGGCCAGGTCGACATGGATCCGTCGATCGAGGTTCCGCGTCCCGATCCGCGCGTCAACCTGCGCAAGCGCTGGCTGCGCGCGGTCCCCGACCGCAACGAGAGCACCGCCCAGCGCGAGGCGCAGGCGCGCTCGCAGGCGCGGCGTGGCGCCAACCGCACGGATGTCGAGCAGCGGCTTGGCACCCTGGTTGAGCGCGCGCAGCCCTACTGGCCCTCGGCACTCACCGGTGTCGGCGGCACGCTGCTCCTTGGTGCGCTGCCGTTCTACCCGACGGGCTGGCCGCTTGCGATTGGCATCCTGGCTGCGATCGTGGCGCTCCGCCTGCCCTGGCTGGCTGCCAGCCTCGTGCTCGCCGCTGGCCTGCCCCTGCTCGGCAACCTCGCCTTCGGCCTCGTACCGCCCGCCGCGATCCTGCTCGGGATCTGGATGATCCTGATGCTCCGCGATGGTCGGCGGGCGCTCGTGCCAGTCATCGCGCCTCTGGTCACGCTCTGCTTTGCCTGGGCGCTCTATCCCCTGATCGCGGGCACCTCGCCGCGCGCGTGGGTGCGCGGCGCACTTGGTGCGGCCGGCGCCCTGACGATGACGCTGACGCTCGGCCTCGCCGGCTACGGCTCGCCACTCACGCCCACGCTGGACCTTGTCACCCTCGGGACGCGCATGGCCGGCTCCGACGATGTGATCGTCACCGCCGGCACCCTCGCCGCGGCGGTTGGGTTCGGCCCGCTCCTGCTCGCTGGGCTCTGGGCGGCGCTGGCCGTCACGGCACCGGCGGTGCTCGCCGCCCGTGGTCAAGCGCTACTGACCGCCGCCGGCCTCTGGCTCGGGATCGGCACCGTGGCCACGCTCACGATCGGCATCGTGCTCAGCGGCACCCTCGTCGCCCCGCTCGAGACCGTGATGGGCGCAGGGGCGGCGGGTATAGTGATTCTCATCCGCGCGCGGCGGCCGGAAGCGGCTTCCGCTGCGGCTGCGAATGCCGACTGAGGGAAGTGCAATGGGGTTTCTGCGACGGATCGAGAGCAAGCTGGAGGGGGTCTTCGAAGGCGGCATTGGCCGTACCTTCAAGTCCAACGTCCAGCCCGTCGAACTGGCGCGCAAGCTGGCCAAGGAGATGGATGACAACAAGGTCATCTCCGTCCAGACCGTCTACGTCCCCAACGCGTACACCGTCTACCTCGCCCCCGAAGACCGCGAGCAGTTCGTGGCCTACGAGGCACGGCTGCGCACAGAGCTCGCTGGCTACCTGACCGAGCACGCGCGCCGCGAGGGCTACTCGCTGCCAAACCGTGCTCGCGTGATGATCGAGACGGCCGACGAGCTCGATCTCGGCACCTTCGGTATCGCCGCCGAGATGGAAGAGACGCCGCCGCCGATGGCGCCCGATGCGCCCCCACCGGGTGTACGCCTGCCCGAGGAGTTCTCCGGCGACCCAGCGCCGCCCGTTGCCGCTGCCGCACCCATCGTGACGCCGCCGCCCGCTGCGCCCGTCGTGCCGGTCGCGCCGCCCGTCGCACCCCCGCCGCCGGCTGCACCCGCTGCTCCGGCCGTGACCGTGCCGCCGGTTACCGTCGATCCGTTCGCCGTTGACGAGGCCCCCGCTGCACCTGTCGCCCCGGTCGCCGCCGTGCCAGAACCCGCAGCCGCTGCGCCCGTCGTCACCCCGCCTCCGCCGCCGCCAGCACCCGTCGCGGAATGGGTGCTCGTCTGGCCGGGCGGCGTCGTGCCCTTCGGCACCACCGCCCTCGTGATCGGCCGCAGCAAGGACTGCGACGTCCCACTCGCCGACGGCAACGTCTCGCGTCGCCATGCCGAGATCGGTCGCAGCGCCGATGGCTTCCTGCTCCGCGACCTCGATTCGACCAACGGCACGACGGTCAATGGTCGACGGGTCAAGAGCGCAACGGTCGGAGAAGGCGACGAGATCATGCTCGGAACGAGCACGCTGCGGATCGAGCAACGGCACGGCTGAGCCGTGGTTGACCAGGCGCTCCTCGTCCTGCGGATCGGTGTCCTGGTCCTGCTCTATGTGTTCGTCTGGCGCATTGCGCGCACGGCCATCCGTGATGTCCGGGGCGCCCAGGAGAGCATGATCATCCGGCCAGGGCAGGGGTTTGAACACCTGCCCCTAGCCGACGAGCAGCGCGCGCCCGTGGCCACCGAACCCGTGCCGCCAGGCCGCCTGCTCGTGGTCGAGAGCGATGTCCTACCCGCAGGCGCAGCGGTGCTGCTGGAGGAACACGAGGTGTTGATCGGCCGCGACCCCCACGCCGCAGCGATGCTCGAGGGCGATGGCTTCGTCTCGGCACGCCACGCGCTCGTGCGCGTTCGTGGTACTTCCACCTCCGTGGTCGATCTCGGCTCCACCAACGGCACGTTCGTCAACGGCGAGCGCATCGCGATCGAAACGCGCCTCTCGCCGGGCGATGAGGTCGCGGTCGGTTCCACGCGCATGATCTTCGAGCCGGGCAGCTGACGTGAAGCTCGTCATCCGCGAGGCCGGCGCCTGCAGCGATGTCGGCCAACTGCGCCAGTCGAACGAGGATGCACTCCTCCTGTCCGACCCCGTCTTTGCCGTTGCCGATGGCATGGGTGGCGCGCGTGCCGGCGAGGTCGCGAGCGCCATGGCCGTCGCCGCGTTGCATGGGTTCCAGGGTGGCGAGCAGGAGTTGGCGCAGGCGATCGAGGACGTCAACCTGCGCATCCACTCTGCCTCGCGCAACGATGCCTCCTTGCTCGGCATGGGCACGACGATCACGGCCGCGATGATCGATGGCGAGGCGCTCGTCCTCGCGCACGTCGGCGACTCCCGCGCGTACGTGCTGCGCGCCGGCCAGCTGCGCCAGCTGACGGACGATCACTCCCTGGTCGGCGAGCTGATCCGCCGCGGTGCGCTCACGCCAGAGGAGGCCGAGCGGCATCCCCAGCGTTCGGTCATCACGCGCGCCCTCGGGGCAGATGAGACCGTCGACGTCGACGTCCTGCGCGTCCCGGTCGAGACCGGCGATCTGATTCTGCTCTGTTCTGACGGACTGACCGGCATGGTCAGCGATGCCGAGCTGTCACGGATCCTGCGTGGCGGTGGCGAGCTGAACCACCTGGCGCAACAACTCGTGATGGCGGCCAACCGGGCCGGTGGTGAGGACAACATCACCGCCGTCCTGCTCCGGATCGGGTCGCGTCACGAGGAGGACACGGAGCCAGAGCGCCCAGCGATCGTGATCCTCCCGGCAACAGCGCTGGCCGCTGATACGCCACAGGCATCCGCCGCCGATCGGACGGCGGCCAAGCGAGACCGTGGTCGTGGCCGCGTGTTTGCGCTCATCGGAGTCGTCGCAGCGATCGGCATCGTGGTCGCAGTCGCCGTTGCGGTCGGACTGCAGTGGGCGCACTTCATTGGCGCCACACCCGAGGGACGCGTCGCGATCTACCAGGGCCTGCCGATCGAGCTCACCTCCGACGTCACGCTCTACCGCGCCGTGAAGATCACCGATGTGCCGACCGCCGCGCTCTCGGAGAGCGAGCGCGATGCGCTGCTCGACCAGCGCATCGGCTCGCTTGACAGTGCCGAGGGGCGCATCACCCAGTTGACCACCTCGTCGCCGTGGCTCCGGCTGCCGCCGAGCGCGCAGTGATCACCGAACGCGGCATGCTCGATCTGCCGACCCGCAATCGCGAGCTCGGGCTGATCGGCCTGGCGGTGGTGATTACCACCGCGGGCTTCGCAGCCGTACAACTGGCACGCGCTCAGGAGTTCTCCTCGTCGCCGATCATCGCGGCGCTGCTGTTCGCCTTCGCGTACTTCGCCGCCCACATCGTCGTGCGCGTCGTGCTGCCCGACGCCGACCCCTACGTCCTGCCCATCACCGCCGTCCTGACGGCCATCGGCCTGATCGAGATCTATCGGATCTCGCCGCAGCTGGCACGTGATCAAGGCATCTGGATGCTGCTCGGACTGGCGCTGTTCGTCGGCGTCGTGATCGCCTTTCGCGATATTCGTCGACTGGAAGAACTCAAGTACACCTGCGGTGCAGTGGCCGTCGGCCTGTTGCTCTTGACGATCACGCTCGGCGCCTCCGTCAACGGCGCCCGCCTGTGGATCCGTGTCGGCGGTCTCCAGATTCAGCCGGGCGAGTTCGCCAAGATCCTGCTCGTTATCTTCCTCGCCGGCTACCTGCGCGAGCGTCGCGAGGTGCTGGCCGCACCGACCCGCCGCTTCCTCGGCATCGGCATCCCAGCCCTCCGCCATGCGCTGCCGCTGCTGCTGCTCTGCGGCATCTCGCTCGTGCTCCTCGTCGCGATGAACGACCTCGGTACGTCACTCCTGTTCTTCGTGATCGCCCTGGCGATGATCTACATCGCGACGGGCCGGCTGCTGTACGTCGGCGCGGGGCTCGGCGTGTTCGCGCTGGGAGCCCTCGGCGCCGTGCAGCTGACATCGCACGTGCAGTCGCGCATCGAAGGCTGGCTCGATCCGTGGGCCGTCGAGCAGACGAGCGGCTACCAGATCGCACAGTCGATCTACACGATCGCCGACGGTGGCGTCTTGGGCGCGGGCTTTGGGCGCGGCCTGATCCTCAACGACACCGGCGGCACGATCATCCCGTACGCCCAGACCGACTTCATCTACTCCGTGATCGCGAATGAGATGGGCCTGGTCGGCGCCATCGCCGTCATCCTGCTCTACCTGCTGCTGTCCTGGCGCGGCTTTCGTATCGCGACAGCCGCCGATGACGGTTTCTCCAAGCTGCTCGCCGCGGGCCTCGCCACCGCGGTTGCCTTCCAGGTCTTCGTGATCGTCGGCGGCGTCATCCGGCTGCTGCCGCTGACGGGCCTGACGCTGCCGTTCGTCTCGTACGGTGGGTCGAGCGTGACGGCGAACTTCGCGATCGCCGGGCTCCTGCTCTGCATCTCCCAACGCGCCAATCGCGAGCGACCCCTATGAATCGCCGCATCTCGAATCTGTTCATCGCCTCGACGGTGGCGCTGCTGGCGCTGATCGCGATGACGACGTACTGGCAGGTCTGGGCGCGCGGTTCTCTCGAGGCACGCCAGGCCAACGTGCGGATGGTCTATCGCGACCTCGCCGTCGATCGTGGCTCGATCGTCACGGCCGATGGCGTCGTGCTGGCGGAGTCAACGCCCGGCAAGCTCGACGGTCGCACGGTCTACTCGCGCACGTATCCCGAGGGCGGACTCGCCGCGCAGCTGGTCGGCTACTCCTCCCTGCTCGCCGGGCGTTCCGGTCTCGAGCGCTCGCTCGATCCCGAGCTGTCCGGGAGCACCAGCGACCTCGCGGGTATTCAGAACGCCTTTGACCGCATGAAGGGCGACACGGTGCGCGGCGACGACGTGATCCTCCGCCTCTCTGCCGCGGGCCAGCAGGCGGCGATGGATGAGCTGGAAAACCTGCAGGCTCGTGGCAGCGTCGTGGTGATGGACCCGAGCACCGGCGGCCTGCTGGTGATGGCCTCGACACCAACGTTCAACCCCAACACCGGCCTCGAGAAGGCGCTGGCCGATCCGGCGTCGCCGCTGCTCAACCGCGCGACGCAGGGGCTCTATCCCCCCGGCTCGACCTTCAAGGTCGTCACGGCCGCCAGCGCACTCGACAACGAGGCCGTCACGGTCGACCAGCAGTTCCCCGGCCCGGCCTGCATTCAGACCGGCGGACAGGAGCTCTGCAACTTCCGCGGCCGTGCCTACGGCCCGCACGACTTCGCCTATGCCCTCGTCCACTCGATCAACACCACGTTCGCGGAGGTCGGCATGACGCTCGGCCAGGAGCAGCTCGAGGACACGATGAAGGACTTCGGCTTCTTCAAGCGCTTCCCCTGGGACTATCCGCCGGAGCAGACGCTGCCGTCGGGCATCTTCAACCGGCGCGGCAACCTGGTGCCGTTCGACACGCCCGTCGACGTCGCGCGGCTCGCGATCGGCCAGGAGCGCCTCCTCGCCACGCCGCTCCAGATGGCCGAGGTCGCGGTGGCCGTCGCCAACGGCGGTCAGATCGTCGAGCCCCAACCCGTACAAGAGGTACGCGCTCCCGACGGCTCCGTCGTCCGCCGCCCACAGCCTGTCTACCTGGGCCGGGCAATGACCACCGAGACGGCGGCCATCCTGCGGCAGTTGATGAAGGACGTCGTCGATGACGGCACCGGCGCAGCGGCGAACGTCGCCGGGCTGGATGTGGCGGGCAAGACGGGCACGGCCGAGACCGGCAAGGACGGCAAGAACGACGCGTGGTTTATCGGCTTTGCTCCTGCCAAAGCACCCCGCTTTGCCTTCGCTGTGTTGGTCGAGAACACGGATGGAACAGGCGGCGATGTGGCCGCGCCGATCGCCGCAAGCGTCCTACGGGCGCTCACGGAGCCAGCATCGTGAGACAATCCGCTCGGAGCACCGCATGACGACACCCATGGACACCTCTGACGGCGCGCTCTTCGCAGGCCGCTACCGCATCATCCGCCGCCTCGGCCAGGGCGGAATGGCGCGCGTGTTCTTGGCGCAAGACGAGTCGCTGCACCGTGAGGTCGCGATCAAGGTGCTTGCCGACCGCCATAGCGACGACCCGCATTTCATCGAGCGGTTCCAGCGCGAGGCACGCGCCGCCGCGCGCCTCAACCACCCGAACATCGTCCAGGTCTACGACCAGTCGCAAGGCGGGATGTCGTTCATCGTCCAGGAGTACGTTGAGGGCGAGACGCTGAAGGACCTGATCCGTCGCGAGTCGCCGCTCGAGCCACGCCGTGCGATCACGATCGCGCTGCAGATCCTCGCGGCGCTGCGCGTCGCGCATCAGCAGGGCGTAATCCACCGCGACGTCAAGCCGCAGAACATCCTGATGCAGCCGGACGGCAAGGTGAAGGTCGCCGACTTCGGCATCGCCAGCGCCGGTGGCGACACCGAGATGACCGAAGCCGGGTCGATCGTCGGCACGGCGCAGTACCTCGCGCCCGAGCAGGCTCGTGGCCTCACCGTCGGACCACCGGCCGACCTCTACTCGCTTGGCATCGTGCTCTACGAGATGTTGTCCGGACGCGTGCCGTTCGAGGGCGATACCGCCGTCAACGTCGCGATGCGCCACGTGCAGGAGGCGCCCGAGCCGCTGACCGACCGCAACCCGCTGGTGCCCGTCGCACTCGAGTCTGTGGTCATGCGCGCGCTCGCCAAGGATCCGCGCGAGCGGTACCAGAGCGCCGACGAGATGGGCATCGAGCTCGACCGGGTTCGTCAGGGCCTGCCGATCAGCGACGAGACCGCCGTGATCGGTGCCGCCACGCTCGCGATGACGCGCCCGATGACACCGCCCCCGGCCGCCGAGACGATGGTCGCGCCGCCCCTGCCCCCGCGCGACACCACGGCGCCCCGGGGTGGCAATCCCAATCGCAAGCGGCTCTGGATCCTGCTCATCGTCCTCGGCGTCCTCCTGCTCGCGGTCGCCGTCGGGGCGTTCGCCGTGCTGCGCGGTGGCTCGGATGGCGGCGGCAGCACCTCGGCCACCACGTCGACATCCAGCGCGCTCGTGGAGATCCCGAACGTCGTCGGTCAGAAGCAGGCCGACGCCACTACGGTGCTGAAGGATCTCGGGTTCGCCGTGCTGATCACCCAGCAGGCGTCGGCCGATGTCCCGGAGGGGCAGGTCATTGCGATGCGCCCGAATGCCGGCGGCAAGGTGCCAACGGGGACCACGATCGAGCTCCAGGTCTCGTCGGGCCCCAATCTCGTGGACGTGCCGAGCGTGCAGGGCTCTGCGATCGGCGATGCCACGGCCCAGCTCGAGGCGCTCGGTCTGCTCGTTACGACCGTCGAGGACTCCTCCGACAGCGTCGCGGAGGGGAACGTCATTGCGCAGGCGCCATCCGCCGGCGTGCAGGTGAAGCCGGGATCGACCGTCACGCTGACGGTTTCCACCGGTACGCAGGCCGCCACGGTGCCGAACATCACGAAGATGGACATCAATAACGCCCAGAACGCCCTGATCGCGGCGGGTCTGGTGCTTGGCGCGCAGAGCGAGGCCAACGACGCCGCACCGGTCGGTCAGGTGATCAGCCAGGATCCCGCCGCGGGCACCAGCGTCCCGACCGGGATTGCCGTCAACGTCGTTATCTCGAAGGGCCCGGCGACGATTGCCGTCCCCAGCGTTATCAACCAGTCGCGGAGCAATGCGGAGGGTGCGCTCACGAATGCGGGCTTCGTACCCAACACCACCGAGCAGGCCACGAGCGATCCGGCCCAGGACGGCATCGTGATCTCGCAGAACCCGGCCGGTAACTCGCAGAAGCCGCAGGGCTCCACGGTCACGATCGTTGTTGGCCGTTACACGGGGTCGACGACCTAGTGGCCGAGCGCCTGCGCGTCGCCGTGCTGGGCGGCGGCCGCTCCTCGGAGCACGACGTGTCGCTCCGCTCGGCGGAGAGCGTTGCCGCAGGACTCGATCCCTCGCGCTTCGAGGTCGTGCGCATCACGATCTCGCGTGATGGCGTCTGGACGACTGCCGACGGCGCTGTCGTCTCCGTCACGCCTGGCCAGGGCGGTCCGCTCGGCTGCGATGTGGTGTTCCCCGTGCTGCACGGCCCCTTCGGCGAGGACGGCACGGTGCAGGGGCTGCTCGAGATGCTCGACGTGGCGTACGTCGGCTCCGGCGTGCTCGGCGCCGCGCTGACGATGGACAAGGAGCGCTGCAAGGCCGCGCTGCGTGATGCCGGCATCGACGTTGCGCGCGAGGTCTTGGTCGGCCCCGACGACAACCGTGGCGCCGTGCGCGCGCGCATCGAGGCCGACCTCGGCTTCCCCGTCTTCGTCAAGCCGGCTCGTCTCGGCTCGAGCGTCGGCATCTCGCGCGTTGGCTCGGCCGACGAGCTCGATGGCGCACTCGACCTGGCGCTCGCCCACGACGACAAGGTGCTGGTCGAAGAGCTGCTGGTCGGCAAGGAGGTCGAGTGCAGCGTGCTCGGTCTGCCCCCCGCGCTGACGGTGTCGGTCGTCGGCGAGATTACGTTCGAGGCCGAGTGGTACGACTACGAAGCAAAGTACGCGGCGGGCGGCTCCGCCCTCGTCGTCCCTGCAGACATCCCGGACGAGGTGAGTGAACGCCAGCGCGCCATCGCCGCGCACGCCTTCACGGTCTGCGACTGCCACGGCATGGCCCGCGTCGACTTCTTCTACACCGACTCGGGCCGCCTCGTCCTCAACGAGATCAACGCCATTCCGGGCTTCACCGCGACCAGCTACTACGCCCGCATGTTCGAGGCGAGCGGGATCGCCTACGCCGACCTGCTGACGCGTCTAGTCGAGCTGGCTGTCGAGCGCCACGCGCGCAACGCCGGCCTGCTTCGCTGAGTGCGCGTGTGGACAGTTTGGATCCGGATCCATTCTGTCCACGCGTTGGGACAGTTTGGATCCGGATCCAAACTGTCCACACGCGCACTCAGGCGCCGGTGGGGACGCCCGTCAGACGGATGGTGTTGAACGCCACGGCGTAGCCGCCCTTGACCGGCGGCAGGCCCGTAATCCAGATCAGGACGTCGGTCAGTGGCGCGGCACGACGGATGGGGATCACCGAGGTGGCGCGCTTGAGCTCTTTCGGGTCGGTGAGCTGAATCCAGTCGCGTGGGGCCTTCGCAGGCACCGCGCCGCGCACGCCGTAGATCACGACGGTGGCGCCCACGGGCGCGCTCGTAATGGCCAGGCGCCGTACGCGACTGGGAACGGCAAGGTGCAGCGAGAGACCAACGCCGCGCTTCTTCTCGATCACGCCTTCCTTGTAGATCTCGGTCGACCAGCCCGTCGTCGGCGACCCGTCGATCGCGAGGCGCACCTGGTCATTGTTCTCTGTGTTGTCGCCAGTTGGGTCGAGGGCCGTGACTGATGCGATGCGCAGAGCCCTCGGAGTGCGATTGGGGCCCACGGGCTGCGGCTCAGTCGTCGTCGTCTCGGTGATCGTGGCGCCCTCGCTCGTGCCGGTGTCGCTGGTCTCCGTGACGTAGGAGATCGGTCCGGGCAGGGCCGTCTGCGCCGCACGCTGATCAGCATCTCGACGATCGACGATGACGATGGCAGCAAGCACGATCACGATGATCACGAGTGCGCCGACCACGAGCTTGAGCCCACGATTGCGGGTCGGAGCAGGCCCCTCGTCGAGACCGCTGAGCACCGGACCCGCCGGAGCCGGGGCAGCGTCCGCGGCGAACGGCTCCCACTCAGGTGTTTCCTCGCGCGCAATGCGCCGTAGCGCATCACGGGCGTCGCTCGCGGGCGGTGGGGTGAAGGAGGCGAGGCTCTGCAAGAGCCCGGCGAGGCGAGGCGGAATGCCCTCAACCTCGAGCGGGTTGGCATCGACCGGCAGCCCCAGCAGGTCGCGCAGAATCGCTGCGAGTTGCCGGAGATCATCGTCGGGCTGATCGGCGGGTCGGGCGAGCGAGCCCGTCGCGAGATCCTCAAGCCGCAGCGGTCCGGACTCGTCGGCCACGATGCGATCGAGGTTGAGTTGTCCCTGCACAAGGCCGCGCGCATGCAGTGCCGCCAGCGCATCGGCGATCTCCGCCGCAACCTCCGCTGCGTCGGCCGCAGCCAGCGGACCGCCCACCAGCAGTCGCGCACGCGCCGACTGGCCCGTCCGTGCTGGGGTGACGACGTAGCGCGTAACGCCATCGACGCCATGATCGAGCACGACCGGTAACGCGGGATGGCGAACGGCCACCAGCGCGTTCAGCGTGGTGTCGGCCTCCGGATGCTCGTCGAGCAGTGACACCACGACGGCGCCCCCATTGGTCGAATCGCGCCCTCGCCAGACGGTGCATCCGGGCGCTGCTGGCTCGGGCACCTCCAACGTGTAGCGCCGCGCAATGACCCGGGTGCTCACGCCCGCAGCGTACCCGCGATGGCGCCGCCTCGCACGTCCCCCTCGCCTGCAATGCTGCGCAGCAATGGTTCTGTCCGACCGCGGCATCCGCACAGCGATCGAAGCCGGTCGCATCACGCTCGATCCCCTCGACGAGGGGCTGATCCAGCCTGCCTCGATCGATGTGCGCTGCGATCGCCGCTTCCGTGTCTTCAAGAACAGCCGCTACGGGCATATTGACGTCAAGCAAGAGCAGGCCGAGCTGACCGAGCTGATCGAGATCACCGACGGCGGGCCGTTCATTCTGCACCCTGGCGAGTTCGTGCTCGGCGCCACGCTGGAGCGCGTCACGCTCGGTGACGACATCGTCTCGCGCCTCGAGGGCAAGAGCTCGCTTGGGCGCCTGGGCCTGCAGGTCCACTCGACGGCGGGCTTCATCGACCCCGGCTTCGATGGCCACGTCACGCTCGAGCTGGCCAACGTCGCGAATCTGCCGATCACGCTCTACCCCGACATGAAGATCGGCCAGATGTCGTTCATGAACCTCGATCAGCCCGCCGAGAAGCCGTATGGCTCGGGCGCGCTCGGGTCGAAGTACCAAGGCCAGGTCGGGCCCACGCCAAGCGCGTACTGGAAAAACTTCCAGTAACGGAAATCGGTGTGGCGAGGGTCGCCTCCGAGTGGTACCTTCGGGCCACCGCGGAGAGGAGGTGGTCCGTTCTGAATAGCAACTGCACGGCAAGTGGAGGTCGGCGCACGTAAGGGCGCGCCCCTGGACCGACAGGGAATCGCCTAGCCCGCGTTGGGGCCGCGGCTTATCGCCGCAGCGCATCTTGCGTAATACCAGCGTTCGACCCGGAGAGCCGGGCGGGAAACCGCCCGGCTCTCTGCTTTTTTCATACACTCCGCTGCATGCGACGCCTTGAGCCGCTCTGGGTGCTGCTCGGCTATGCCGCGGCCTCCGTCGTCCTGATCGGGCGCTTCTGGTTGCGCGCACCCGAGGACGCCGTCGTCGGCAGCTTTGGTGGAGACCAGGGGTTCTTCGCCTGGTCGCTCGTGCACTGGCTCGAGACGCTGGCCGGCAACCAGGCGCCGTTCCTGACCGACCGCATCGATGCGCCGCAGGGGTTCAACCTGGCGTGGGCGACGACGATTCCCGGCCCGGCGATCCTGCTGTCGCCGCTAACCGCGCTCGCTGGTCCGCTCGCCTCCTACAACCTGTTGGCGATCGCCGCCCCGGCGCTGGCGGCTTGGGGTGCGTACATGCTCTGCCGCCACATCACGCGCAGCACACTGGCCGCGATCATCGGCGGGTGGGCCTTCGGCTTCTCGTCGTACATGCTCGGCCAGACCCTCAATCATGTGAACCTGGCGCTGGTCTGGGCGCTGCCCCTGATCGTGCTCGTGGTGATCCGCTTGATCGAGCGTTCCGTCCGTCCACGGCGCGGCATGCTCCTGCTGGCGGCACTCATCGCCATGCAGTTCCTGACGTTCACGGAGGTCGCCGCGACCGCGACGCTCGTCGGTGTCCTCACGCTGCTGGCTGCCCTCGCGCTGGGTCCGACTGACGTGCGCCGTCGCATCGTCCAGGCAGCACCGTGGCTCGCTGGTGGATACGCGATTGCTCTCGCGGTTGTCTCACCCTTGCTCGTGGCGGCGCTGTTGCATCCGAACCCGATCGACGACCGCATTCGACCCGACCTGTATCCCCTTGACCTGAAGAACCTGATCGTGCCGACGATCGTGACGTGGGCGGGCGGCCAGCGCTTCCAGGGCGACTCGCTCCAGTTCGTCGGCAATCTCACCGAGCAGCTCGGCTACCTGGGACCTGTGCTGATCATTGCCGCGCTCGGCGGGCTGATCCGCTGGCGTCGTGAGCGTTGGGTGTGGGTGATCGCGTTCGGCGTGCTGCTCTCGATCGTGCTCGCCCTGGGGGCACACCTCACGATCAGCGGCGATCAGCACAGCGTGATGCCGTGGCAGCTGGTGACACACCTGCCACTGATCAAGCTCGCGCTGCCGACGCGCATCGTCGTCTTTGCCTGGCTCGGCATTGCCGTCCTCGTCGCGTTGTTCGTCGTACCCCGCGAGCGCGAGGAGCCAGCGGTGATGGCCCTCCGTCTGATCGTGGCCGTGGTTGCACTGATCTGTCTGCTCCCCGTGCCGCGCGCCGACGTGTGGCGCACCGAGCTTCACACGCCGCCGGGCATCACATCGGCGGAGGCCACGGCAGAGATTCCGGATGACGCGGTCGTGCTGATCCTGCCGTACTCGTTCCGCGGCGACGGCATGTACTGGCAGGCCTTGGCGAAGATGCGGTATCGCATGGCGGGCGGGTACAGCGCAGCGGCAGTCCCCGCCGAGTACATGCCGTACCCCGTCGTCTACGGCTTCTACAACGACCAGCTGCCCGCGAACCCGCGGCAGGAACTGCTGCGCTACCTCGCGTTTACCGGCACGACTTGGGTGCTTGTCGATGCTCGCGCGCCCGGGCCTTGGGCCCAGTTCCTCCGCGAGACGGGAGGCGTGCGCTCCGAAGTCGGCGGGGTGGTGCGCTGGTATTTCGACCCGGCAGCCGTCCGCGCCCAGGTGAGCAGCGGCTGACGCTCTTTGCCGGAAACCGGTAACGTTCCGCCGTGGCCAAGACGACCCCCCTCGACATGCGCGCGACGATCCTCGCGCAGCTCGACGACCCGCGCGCCGGCGGTCTCGACATCGAGGCCTGGGTGCAGATCCTGTCGCGTTCCGGCGAACGCATCGCGAGCGCATCACGCACGCGTCTGGCGACCAGCGCAGGACGCGCCCGTGTCGCTGACGTACCGCTCACCACGGTGATTGACGCGTGGATGGCTGTGGGCGCGGCCACGCTTGCCACCGAGAGCCGCACGCCTGCCGGGCACCTCCGCCTGATTGCCGACGGCACGCGTGCGCTTTGCGCGGGCTATGCCGACGGGCAGGCGGAGTCGATCCGTCAGGCTGAGCGCCAGCGCGCACTGCTCATCGAAGCGCTGCTGTCGGATCAGCCGCCGGAGCAGGTGCAGGAGCTTGCCTCGCGCATCGGCATCGAGCTGACGGGGCGCCGCAGCGTGCTCCTCGTCAGCGAGGTGAGCGAGGTCGTCCTTGATCGCCTCGACGACGCCGGTGCACTGGCGGCACCGCAGCGCGGCCGCATCGTGGCGATCATCGGCGGACGCGTACCGCGCGGACCTGAGACGGCCGGCCTCGGCCGGCCCGGTCTAGGCATTCCCGGCATCCGCGCGTCGTATGCCGACGCCAAGCGCGCGCTCAACATGGCGCGCCGGCTTGGCCTGCGCGGCATCGTTCCGTACGGCGACGTGCTGCCCGAAGCGCTGATCGGCCAAGACCAGGTGACGCTGCGCGAGCTCGTCGATGCCACCCTCACGCCCCTACGCTCCACGCGCAATGGCGGCCCGCAGTACATCGAGACGGCATCGGTCTGGTTGCAGGAGGGTCTCAGCGTGGCAGCAACGGCGCGCGTCCTCGACGTGCACGAGCGCACCGTGCGCTACCGATTGGCGCGCATCGCCAAGCTGACGTCGCTGGATCTCCAGCATGCCGACGATCGCTTTCGCCTCGAGCTCGCCGTGCGTGGGGCGCGCCTGCTCGGCGACGTCCCAACCGCCTAACCCCAGACGAGCTCGTCGTCGTCTGCGCCCCACTCGGCGGGCAACGGCGTGCCTGCGCCTCGGTGCAGTGCCACCTTGAGCGTGCCAAGCCCGAGCACCGCGCACTTCACGCGCATGGCCGAGAGCGGGATGCCGAGCTCGTCGATGATCGCCTGCGACGGCAGCGCCGCAGCCTCCTCCACTGGCAGCCCCTCGACGAGCTCCGTCAGCATCGAGGTCGCCGCCTGGGAGACCGCACAGCCGTTGCCAGAGAAACGGATCGCCGCGATCTTCCCGTCTGCAACCTCGACATCGATCTCGACCTCATCACCGCAGAGCGGGTTCTTTCCTTCCGCCTCGCAGTCTGGGTGCTCCAGCGTGCCGTGATTGCGCGGATGCCGATAGTGGTCCATCAGGTTCTCGCGGTAGAGCTCGTCGTCCACGTCAGACTCCCATCACCTTGCGGACGTCGTGGAGGCCGGCCGCGAGCCGGTCCACCTCGTCGGTCGTCGTGTACAGATAGAACGAGGCGCGCACCGTGGCCGAGTGGCCGAGCCGCTGCATCAGCGGCTGCGTGCAGTGGTGCCCGGCGCGCACGCAGACGGCGTGGCGATCGAGAATTTCGGCGATGTCGTGCGGATGCACGTCGTCGAGCACGAACGACACGACGCCGCCACGCGAAGCGGCATCCGGCGGTCCCACAATGCCCAACCCCGGCACCTCGCCCAGACGACCCAGCGCGTACTCGGTGATCGCGTGCTCGTGAGCGTCGATCGCGTCGAGCCCGACGGCCTGCAGGTAGTCGATCGCGGCGTGGAGACCGACCGCCTCCGCATACGCGGGCGTACCCGCCTCGAACTTCCAGGGCAGCGTGTTCCATGAGGTGCGGTCGAGCGCCACCGAGCGGATCATCTCGCCCCCGGTCAGGAACGGCTGTGTGGCGGCGAGGATCTCCTCGCGCCCCCACAGCACGCCGATCCCGGTCGGCGCGAGCGTCTTGTGCCCCGAGAAGGCGAGGAAGTCGACATCGAGCGCCTGCACATCAACGGGGCGATTCGGCACCGTCTGCGCCGCATCGAGCACGACGAGGGCTCCCTGCGTACGTGCCCAGCGCACAAGCGCCTCGACGGGGGGCCGCACGCCGAGCGTGTTCGACTGGTGTGTGACCGCGACGATGCGCACGTTGCCGGACGCAGCGATCTCGTCGAGCTCATCGAGTTGCAGATTGCCCTGGTCGTCGACGTCGAGGAAGCGCAGCGTGGCGCCGGTCTGCTGCGCGAGCACCTGCCACGGCACGAGGTTCGCGTGGTGCTCGAGCACGGTGCTGACAATCACGTCGCCCGGGCCGCAGCGCTCGGCCCCAACGGTCTTAGCCACGAGGTTGATCGCCTCGGTCGTGTTGCGCGTAAAGATCACCTCGCGCCGCGATGGCGCGTTGATCAGCTGCGCGACAGCATCGCGTGCCGCCTCGAACGCGTCGGTGCTCTCAATGCCGAGCGTGTACACGCCGCGATGCACGTTGGCGTTGCTGGTTGAGTAGAAGCCGGTCATGGCGTCAAGCATCGCCTGCGGCTTCTGGGAGGTCGACGCGGAGTCGAGGTAGGCGAGCTCCTGGCCGTGCACCTGACGCCCGAAGATCGGGAAATCGGCGCGGATTCGTGTCGGATCGATTCCCGGCGCTGTGGTCCCTGTCACGCTCACGAACATAAGGGTACCCGAACCCAGTGTTCATGCGGTTTTTGGCGCTACGCTTCGGGGTGCACGAAGGCGTGGTGCGGGAGATCCCGCAGCACCGTCAGAAATCCGCCTCAGGAGCGTCTTCACGAATGCGCAACATGGAATTCACGGAATCGCCGTGAATGCCGGAAATCATTCGCGCTGAGGTCATCACATGCGTCGTCGCCCCGTCACCCACTCGCTCCGTTTCCTCGCCATTCTGGCGACGGCTGGCGCCTGCCTGGGCGCGCTCGCCACGGGGGCTACCGCTGCGCCCGCGCAGGACTACGTGGTGATCCTCGAGGACGGGACGAACGTGACCGCCAAGGTTGCTGCTGAGCAGCGCCGCGACAACGCCGTCTCCGACGTCTTCCGCAGCAGTGTCGATGGCTTCGTCGCCGAGCTTGATGCCGCCGATGTGCGCCGTCTCCGCAACGACCCGCAAGTGCTCATTGTCGAGCGCGATCGCGTGGTCAGCGCCTTCGACTCGACGAGCGCCGGCGTCGTACCGGCCGGGGCCAAGGTCGGCTCCGCGATCCCAGGCCGTTTCATCATCACGCTGCGCGACGGCACGCGACCGGCCTCGTTTGCCGCGGCCGCGAACACCACCCCGCTGGCGATCTTCACGCACGCGATCAACGGCTACACCGCCGACCTCAGCACGACGCAGGTCGCCCAGCTCGCCAAGGACGCCGATGTGGTGCGCATCGAGCCCGATCGCGTCGTCGGCATCTCGGCCACACAGTCCGGCGCGACCTGGGGTCTGGACCGCATCGACCAGCGCCAGCTGCCGCTCGACAACCTCTACACGTACACGCAGACCGGTGCTGGCGTGACCGCGTACATCATCGACACGGGCATCTTGGCCACGCACACGCAGTTCGGTGGTCGTGTGCTGACCGGCTATGACGCCATCGGTGATGGCAACGGCTCGTCTGACTGCAACGGCCACGGTACGCACGTCGCCGGCACGGTCGGTGGTAGTACGTACGGCGTCGCCAAGGGCGTCAGCCTCGTGCCCGTCCGCGTGCTCAGCTGCAGCGGCTCCGGCAGCACGAGCGGCGTCATCACCGGTGTCGATTGGGTCGTCGCCAACCATGCTGCTGGCGTTCCGGCCGTCGCCAACATGAGCCTTGGTGGCGGCGTCTCCTCGACTCTGGATGCAGCGGTGCAGCGGGGCATCTCCGACGGTGTGACGTTCGCTGTCGCCGCCGGTAACGACGGTGTCGATGCCTGCAACGCCTCGCCGGCACGCGCGCCGCAGGCCATCACCGTTGGCGCGACCGGCAGCACCGACGCCCGCGCGTCGTTCTCCAACACCGGTACCTGCGTCGACCTCTTCGCCCCCGGTCTTGGCATCACCTCGTCCTGGTGGACTTCGACGACGGCGACGAGCACGATCTCCGGCACGTCAATGGCCGCGCCGCACGTGGCCGGCGCCGCCGCGCTGCTGCTGTCGGCCGAGCCCACCGCCTCGCCCGCGACCATCACGAGCCGTCTACTCGCAAACGCCACCCCGTCGGTTGTCACCGATGCCCGTACCGGCTCGCCGAACCTCCTGCTGGCCGCCGTCGCCCTCTCCCCGACGCCGGTCACGCTGCCCACGGCGCCGCGCAGCCTGGTGGCCACGCCGGCTAATGCCCGCGTCACCCTCAGCTTCGACGTGCCCGCCGATGCCGGTGGCGCCGCCATCAGCGACTACGTCATCCAGCGATCCGTCGGCGGCACGTGGAGCACCCTCGTCGACGGTGTCTCCACGCTCACGTCCTTCGAGGTCACCGGCCTGACCAACGGCACGGTGTACGCGTTCCGCGTTGCCGCGGTCAATAGCGCAGGCCAGAGCCCCTACAGCAGCAGCGTCTCGGCCACACCGGCCGCTGGCCTGTCGAACGACGACTTCCAGGACGCCGCCACGATCGCCAGTACGACCGTGAGCACGCCGGGCACCACGGCAACCGCCACCCGTCAGACCGGCGAGCCCACGCACGGCGGCACGGGCGGGGCGGCGTCGATCTGGTACCGCTGGACCGCGCCGGCCAACGGCACGCTGGTGCTGACGACGCAGGGCAGCGCCTTTGACACGCTGCTCGGTGTCTACACCGGCACCAGCGTCGACGCGCTCACGACGGTGGCACAAAACGACGACGTCGCCAGCGGCACGCTCTGGAGCAAGGTCACGATCACCGTGACCCGCGGCACTGCATACGCAATCGCGATTGACGGCTGGGGCGGCGCGCGTGGCGCCACGACGCTGACCACCGCCTTCACCGCGGCGCCCGTGCTGACCAACGACAACTTCGCCGACGCCACCGCGCTGACCGGCAACACCGGCACGACGTCCGGATCGACGGCCAGCGCGACGCGCGAGGCCGGTGAGCCCAGCCATGGCGGCTCGGGTGTTGCCGCCTCGATCTGGTACCGCTGGACGGCACCCGCCAACGGCACCGTCACCGTCACGACGCAGGGCAGCGCGTTCGACACCGTGCTTGGCGCCTACACTGGCAGCAGCATCGCGGGGCTCACCACGATCGCCCAGAACGATGATGCCGCCGGCGGCACCTGGAGCAGCGTTGAGTTCGCCGTCACCCGTGGCACGAGCTACGCAATCGCCATCGACGGTTGGTCTGGCGCCCGCGGTGCCACCGTGCTGACGCACTCCTTCGTCGAGACGCTCCCGCCGTCTGCCCCGAGCGCACCGCTGAACGTTGTCGGCACGCCGGGTAACGCGCGCATCGCGATCGGCTGGACGGCTCCCGCCATCGGCGGCGGCAGTGCGATCACGCGCTACACCGCGAGCGCAACGCCCGGCAACGCCAAGTGCGTCACCAACGGCACGCGTGCCTGCACGATCACCGGCCTGACCAACGGCACGGCGTACACGGTGACCGTCACCGCCACGAACGCGACCGGCACGAGCGTGGCATCCGCCCCGTCCGCCGCGATCACGCCGACGGGCCGCACGCGCTCGCCGCGCGCCGCCTCGTGGGGTCTCGACCGTCTCGATCAGCGCAACCTGCCGCTGGACGGCACCATGGACCCCGCTGCGGCGTCGGCCACGGCAGCCAACGGCGCGGGCGTCGCCGCCTACGTCATTGACACCGGGGTGCGCTCGGACCACGAGCAGTTCGGCGGCCGCGTTCGCACAGGCTTCGTGAGCGTCAATCAGGGCCAAGATGATGGCAACGGCAGCGAAGACTGCAACGGCCATGGCACGCACGTGTCCGGCACAATCGGCGGCGCCGACTACGGCGTCGCACCGGAAGTCGACATCGTCCCCGTCCGCGTTCTCAACTGCGGCGGCTCCGGCTACACCTCCGATGTCATCGCCGGCCTCAACTGGGTTGCTGCCGCCCACCCCGCCGGCCAGCTGGCCGTTGCGAACATGAGCCTTGGCGGTGGCTACTCCGCCGCGATCAACGCGGCTGTCCAGGGCGTCATCGACGACGGTGTGATCATGGTCGTCGCGGCGGGCAACAGCGATGTGGATGCGTGCTCTGCCTCGCCGGCCTCGACGCCCGGGGCGATTACCGTCGGCGCCACCGACCAGAACGATCAGCGCGCCGACTTCTCGAACTACGGCCGGTGCGTCGATCTGTTTGCGCCCGGCACGGACATCACGTCCGCGTGGGCATCGTCCAGTACGGCGACGACGACGATTTCGGGTACCTCCATGGCCTCACCGCACGTTGCCGGTGCCGTCGCCCTGCAGCTCGCGGCCACGCGCAGTACGTCGGCCGACGTTACGAGCACTGCAATCACGACGTCCGCCTCGCGCAATCGTGTCGGTGGTGCTGGCGAGGGCTCGCCGAATCGACTGCTGTACATCGGCACCGCGGTCGACACCGAGGCCCCTGAGGCCAGCCCCATCGCAGCCCCCATCGCAGCACCGCCGGTGGCAACACCTGCCGCCACCCTTAGTCGCCTTAACGTCTCGTTCCGAGCCCCACGCAGTACCGCCCTCCGCGGCACGTACATCCTCAGTGGGGCGGCGAGCCACGACGGCACGCTGCGCGTGACCTTCGTCGTCCGCGCCAAGGCCACCGCGGCCGCCAAGACACGCAAGGCGACGACCACGGTGCTCACCTTCTCGGTGCGCAAGGGTCCCTTCACGATCTCGACGGCCGCCCTACCGAAGGGCGCCACGCTGTCGATCGTCTACACGCCGACGAACTCTGCGATCGCACCGATCGTGACCACGCCGACGGTGCAGCGCGTGATTGTCGGGACGCAGACGCAGCTTGCGCCGAAGCCCGTCGCGAAGCGCTGAGTCATCGCCACCGCGGTTGCGCGTAGGCTGCGCCCATGAACCGTCCGCTCGCCGTCCGCGTCTGGGCCGGCCTCGCGCCAGAGGACCGCGCCGCGTTCCTTGCGCGTGGGCTTGACGACATCTTCGATCCCGCGCTGCAGGCCTCGATCATCGACCTGGTCGCGGAGGTCCGTGCTGAAGGCGACGCCGCCGTGTGCCGCGCACTGGAGCGGTTTGATGGCTGTGTCGTTGCCCCCGATCGGCTGCGGGTTACCGACGCGGAGTTTGCTGCAGCCCGTGGCGAGATCCCCGAGGCCGTGCAGGTCGCCATCCGCCATGCGATCGTCCACTCGCGCCGCTTCAACGAGCGCGCGCTGGAGCACGGTGACTGGCGCTTCGACATCGAGCCGGGCCTGATGGTCGGCGAGAAGCGCACGGCAATCGCGAGTGCCGGTCTCTTCGTGCCGAGCGGCAAGGGCTCGTTCCCCAGCGTGCTGGTGCAGATCGGTACCCCCGCCGTGGTGGCAGGCGTTCCTGAGATCGCCGTGGTCGTGCCGCCCATCCCGGGTTCGGACGGCAAGGTCGATCCAGCCGTGCTGATCGTCGCCGAGGAGCTCGGTCTGCGTGAGGTCTTCCGCGCCAACGGTCCGGCCGGTGTCGCCGCGCTGGCGTTTGGTACCGAGTCGATCCCCGCCTGCCGCAAGGTACTGGGGCCCGGCAGCCCACCCGTCGCGAGTGCCCAGCTCGAGATCCAGCGCCATGGTGTCGGCGGCATGCAGATCCTCGCCGCGTCCGAGAGCCTGATCATCGCCGATGCGACCGCCAACTCGCGGTTGCTGGCTGCCGACCTGCTCAACGAGGCCGAGCACGGGACGGACTCCGCTGCCGTGCTGGTGACGTGGGAGCCCGAGGTGATCGAGCGCGTGCAGCCCGAGCTTGAGCGCCAGCTCGCGGCGTTGCCCGAGCCGCGCCGAACGATGGCCGCCGCCGCCATCGGCATCAACGGTGGAGCGGTGCTGGTGCGCGATCGCGCCGAGGCCATCGAGGTCGCCAACCTCTACGCCCCCGAGCATATGCAGTTGGCCACGGCCGACGACGAGGCCGTGCTCGCTGGTATCGAGCACGCGGGCGAAGTGCTGCTCGGCCAGCACACGCCCTTCAGTGCCGGCAATTACCTGATCGGGATTCCCGCGACGCTGCCGACGTCGGGCTACGCCCGCGTCACGAGCGGCGTGACGTCGCTGGCCTTCACAAAGACGATCTCGCTGGCGCGCGCCTCTGCCGATGCACTCGCCGTGATGGCACCTGACATCGTCGCGTTGGCCGACCACGAGGGCTTCCCCGCCCACGCCGCCGTGATCCACGAGCGGCTCAACCCGCACAGCTAGGGCAGGATCGTCAGCGGTGTCCCGTCCGAGCGGACGAGGCCGTCGAAGTCGCGACGATCGAGCGTGAAGATGGTCTTCACGTCCTTGCGGTCCGCCAACTCGAGCAGCGAGGCATCGGTGAGGCTCAGCCCCCGATCTTGGAAGCGGTCCATGATTGCGTATGCTCGACGAACGTCTTCGCGCGACGACGTGATCAGCTCGTAGGCACCACTGATCAGTTCATCTCCCACGCGTCGCGCAGTGTGGGCATTGATTCGCCGGCGCAACAGGTGGTCAAGCTCGATCAGCACCCCACTCGTGAGCAGCAACGACGAGCGCTCCGCATCGATCAGCGCCTGGACTTCGACATGCCGGCGGGCGCTCGAGTCGAAGTACGCGTACAGCGCGCTGGTGTCGACTACGACTGCCACTCGCCGAAACCCGTCTCGGCAAGCAGTTCATCGACCCGCTCCGCGTCGAGGGGGTTGCCGGAGGCGAAGAGCGCGCCCCGGGGACGTGGGCGGTCCAACGCTTGCTCAATTGCCGATCGAATCACCTCGGCCTCAGTAATTCCGCGGAGCTGCGCGGTTTGTGCAACCCGCGCTTTCAGCTCAACCGGGAGGTAGATGGTGGTGCGATGCATGCCATACATAATGCCATACGTAGGGAGCGGCGCGACCTGGTACATGGCCAGAGTCTCGCGTAGGCAGCTGGACGCCCGCCGCGCACACTGCGTCGGCTTTAGGGCGAACAGTGGTACCCAATTGGTGCATGCGCGCCCGTTGGGGCGTGATCCGCACAGGAACCCCGCCGAAACGGTCGTATGCTGAGCCTATGCACGTTGCTCGCTCTCTGGCGATGCTCGTCGTCGCCCTGGGGGCAACGCTCGGGCTCACGTCCGCCGCTTCCGCCGCCTCCTGCGCGGGTTCGGGCTACCTCGTGACGTCCACCGGCACGATCCAGCGCTTCTCGACATCCACCAACGCCGTCACCGCCACGCTCACCGGCGCCGGCACCCAGTTCTCCGATATCGCGATTTCGCCCGATGGGCGTACCGCCTACGTCGTTGATGCCGCCGCCAACCTCGTTCGTGTCATCGACACCTCGACGAACACGATCAGCGCGAGCATCTCCGGACTGAACACGCCTGTCGCGATCGCGATCGCACCGGATGGCACCCGTGCCTACATCATCAACAGCGGCAGCAACACGTTCTCGGCCGTCGACACGACAACGCTGACGGTGACTGGCTCGTACCCGGCCGGCACGTCGCCGACCGACGCCGTCGTGAGCGCTGATGGCGCGCTGCTCTACGTGACTGCGGGCACCGAGCTGACGGCGCGCTCGACAACAACCGGAGCCATACAGACAACGTTCGCGCTTGGCGCCACGCCCAGTGCCGTTGCCCGCTCAGCCACCACCGCCTACACCGCTAATGACACGCCGTTCTCGATCTCTTCTGCCCTGCTGAGCGGCTCGACCGCCAACGTCCTGTTCAGCGGCATTTCCGGCCAGCCGGCCGCTATTGCCGTCTCGCCCGATGGCACCCGACTCTTCCTTGGTACCTCCGCGGTCGGCCGTGACTCGCTCATGACCGGCTCGATTAGCGGTGGCGCGCTCACGTCGATCGGCTCGGCGGCCTCCTATGCGGTCACGGACGTGGCCGTGGCACCGGACGGCGTGACGGTCTACGCCGCGGGTGGCTCGGTAGTGACCGTGACGAACCCTGCCGGCTCATCCACCTCGACCGTGAGCGGCGCCGTGACCATCGCGATCGAGGGCGTCGCCATCTGCCCCGCCGCCGTGCCGGGTACCCCAACGGCCGCCGTTGCCGATCCGGGCGACACCGTCGTCTCCCTCAGCTGGACTGCACCAACCGACACCGGCGGCGCCCAGATCACCCGCTACACCGCTACGGCCTCACCCGGCGGCGCGACGTGCACCACCACAGGTGCCACCACCTGTCTCTTCACCGGGCTCAAGAACGGCACGGCCTACACCTTCACCGTCACCGCCACGAACGCTGCGGGCAACAGCGCGGCCAGCGCCGCCTCGACCAAAGTGACGCCACACAAGGACAACCGCGCCCGCGTGCTGACACTCGGGCCCGCCACCGTCACGTATACGAAAAAAGGCGTCGGCATAGCCTTCAACGTCACGACCACGGGCGCGGGCGTGATCGCCGCCGCGATGACGTACAAGGGCGACCGCTACTGCAGCGTCTCCAAGCGCGTGACCGCCGCTGGCACCTATCGCGTGAAGTGTGTGATGGCCGCCGCCGGCCGCGCCCTCGCGCGCAAGCGCACCACGACGTACACGCTGAGCGCCACGTTCTCGCCAAGCAACGGGCCGCTCGCCTCGGCGAAGCCGTCCGTCGTCGTCAAGCGCCGCCGCTAACTCAGACGGGCACGCGGCGCATGACGGCCGTCGTGAGCGCCTCGCGAATGCGGAGATCCGGGATGCGCTCGAGGGCCTCCTCGAGGAAGCCCTCGACGATCATGCGCTCGGCCTCGGCCTGCGGAATGCCACGGCTCATCAGATAGAACTTGAGCATCGGGTCGACCGGACCGGCCGTCGCACCATGGGTGCAGCGAACGTCGTTGGTGTCGATCTCGAGCCCAGGAATCGAGTCGGCGCGGGCGGTCGGCGACAGCATCAGGTTGCGGTTCTCTTGGTACGCGTCGGTGCCGTGGGCACCCTCGGCGACGCGGATCACGCCACGCCAGACGGAACGCGCGCTGTCGAGCAGCACACCCTTGAAGGCGAGGTCGGAGACGGCGTTCGGGGCGTCGTGCTCCTGCGTGGTGTCGAGGTCGAGATGGCGCTTGCCATCGACGACGTAGACGGCGCTGAGGCGACCGGTCGAGCCTTCACCCGTCAGGCGCGTTTCCATGCGGGTCTTGCCTGTCTTGGAGCCGATCGAGCAGGCCGACCACTCGAGCGTGGCGTCCTTGGCGATCTCGGCGCGGTGCGCGGCGAAGTGCAGCGACGCATCGTTGCGGTCCTGAACGACGACATAGGTGAGGTGCGCGGTCTCGGCCAGTACGAGCTCGGCGACACCGTTGGCGTAGCCGGGCTGGCCGGGCAGGTGTTCCTCGACCAGCGTGGCCTCGGCACCTTCGCCGAGCGACACGATCACGCGCCACTGCTGAGCGGACTCAGCCGTGGCGATCTCGTACGCCGTGTGGAACGGCAGCTGGACCTTGACGCCGGCCGGCACGTGCAGGAGCAGACCGTCGGTCCACAGCGCACCGTTCTCGGCGGCGAAGCGCTCGTCGTAGCCGACGATCGTGCCGAGAATTGGCTCGATCAGCGCGGCGTGCTCGTCGGCGAGTCGGGCGAGGCTGCCGAACACGACACCCTGCGCTGCGACATCGGCGAGCAGCTCCTCGGCGACAACGCCACCGTCACGCATGACCAGACGACCGGCGTGGTCGCCCTCTCCGAGAATCGCGCCGGCCATGTCACCGGCGGTTGCCTCGGCCGAGACGGCGTAGCGATCGAAATCGATGCCGCGCAGCGACGTGAAGCGCCAGTGCTCGTCGCTGAGCGACGGGACCCCCAGCGCCTCACTGGACTCGGCTGCGGCCTTGCGCCGCGTCTCGAGCCAGGTGCTCATCCGACCGAGCCCTCCATCTGGAGCTGGATCAGGCGATTGAGCTCGACCGCGTACTCAAGCGGCAGCTCCTTCGTGATCGGCTCGACGAAGCCAGCGACGATCAGTGCCGAGGCCTCAGCCTCGGACAGGCCGCGGCTCATCAGGTAGTAGATCTGCTCCTCGCCGAGCTTCGACACGGTGGCCTCATGGCCAATGTCGACCTGGTCGGCCAGGATGTTGATGTACGGGTACGTGTCGGTGCGCGAATCGGCGTCGATGATCAACGCGTCGCAGACAACCTTGGACTTCGAGCCCTCGGCCTCCTTATTGACGCGCAGCAGGCCGCGGTACGACGAGCGGCCGCCATCCTTCGAGATCGACTTCGAGGTGATTACCGAGGTCGTGTTCGGCGCGACGTGCGTGACCTTGCCGCCGGCGTCCTGGTGCTGGCCCTCGCCCGCGAAGGCGATCGAGAGGATCTCACCGTGGGCACGCTCGCCGTTGAGGATCACGGCGGGATACTTCATCGTGACCTTCGACCCGAGGTTGCCGTCGACCCACTCCATCGTCGCGTCTTCCTCGGCCACCGCGCGCTTGGTGACGAGGTTGTAGACGTTGTTCGACCAGTTCTGGATCGTCGTGTAGCGGCAACGGCCGCCCTTCTTGACGATGATCTCGACGACCGCGGAGTGCAGCGAGTCGGACGAGTAGGTCGGGGCGGTGCAGCCCTCGACGTAGTGCACATAGGCACCCTCGTCGACGATGATCAGCGTGCGCTCGAACTGGCCCATGTTCTCCGCGTTGATGCGGAAGTAGGCCTGCAGCGGCTGCTCGATACGAACACCCGGCGGCACGTAGATGAACGAGCCACCCGACCACACGGCCGAGTTGAGCGCCGAGAACTTGTTGTCCGCAGACGGAATGATGGTGCTGAAGTACTCGCGGAAGATGTCCTCGTGCTGCAGCAGCGCCTGGTCGGTGTCGAGGAACAGGATTCCCTGATCCTCGAGTTCCTTCTTGAGGCTGTGGTAAATGACCTCGGACTCGTACTGCGCGCCAACGCCGGCGAGGAACTTGCGCTCCGCCTCCGGGATGCCGAGGCGCTCAAACGTGTTCTTGATCGTGTCCGGCACGTCGTCCCACGAGCGGGCGTTGTGCTCGGTCGGCTTGAGGTAGTAGAAGATGTTCTCGAAGTCGATCCCACTGAGGTCGGAGCCCCAGTTCGGCATGGGCTTCGAGAGGAAGATCTTGTAGGCCTCAAGACGGAAGTCGAGCATCCACTCGGGCTCGCCCTTGTGGGCGGAGATCTGTCGAATCACGTCCTCGTTGAGGCCGCGCTCGATCTTGATGACGGGGTTCTCCTCGTCGTGGAACCCGTACTTGTATTCGCCGAGATCGACGTCTGCTACTTCGCTGCTCATCAGGAAACCGTCTCTTTCGCGAGCTCGGCATAGCCGGTGGTTTCAAGTTCCTTGGCCAGCTCAGGGCCACCGGAACGGACAATCCGCCCATCGACGAGCACGTGGATGCGATCGGGCTCCACGTAGTCGAGGATGCGCTGGTAGTGCGTGATGATCAGGGTGCCCATGTCGGGACCCATCAGGGCGTTGATGCCGCCCGACACGATGCGGAGCGCGTCGATGTCAAGGCCCGAGTCGGTCTCGTCGAGGATCGCGAGCTTCGGCTTGAGCATTGCCATCTGCAGGATTTCGAAGCGCTTCTTCTCGCCGCCGGAGAAGCCGTCGTTGAGGGAGCGCGACGACATCGACTTGTCGATCTCGAGCATCTCCATGGCGTCCTGCAGCTGCTTGCGGAACTCGGGGATGCGGATCGGATCGTCGGCGCCGTCGGGGCCGCCCTTGCGGTGCGCGTTGACGGCCATGCGGATGAAGTTCGCAACGGTCACGCCGGGGACGGCGAACGGGTACTGGAACGACAGGAACAGCCCGGCGCGGGAGCGCTCGTCGGCGGCCATGTCGAGCAGGTTCTCGCCCTCGAAGATGATCTCGCCCTCGGTCACCTCATAGCCGGGGTGGCCCATCAGCACGTGGCTGAGGGTCGACTTGCCCGAGCCGTTCGGGCCCATGATCGCGTGGATCTCGCCCTTCGACAGCTCGAGGTCGATGCCCTTGAGGATCTCCGTGTCTGAGTCGGCGATGTTGGCGTGCAAATTGCGGATAACGAGGTCGGGCACGGTGGCTCCTGGAGGATCGTTCGCGGTCGGAAAGGCGTGGGTATGCGGATCTTTCGCCCGTGGGGGCGGTTCGGACTACCAACTGTAGCGAAAGTTAGGGTAGCCGAATGATGGTAGTCGACTACCCCCGAAATCGCGGGTATTCGTTCGCCGCGTGTCAGCGCTCTGCGCCGGGCGCGCCATCCTGCAGATACGAGAACAACGCCGCGTCGGTCAACCACTCAATCGGCGCGTGATCGTCGGTGAGTGGGTCGGCCGTTGGCGCGATCCGTGTGGCGTTCGCTGCCATGTCGGCGCACAGGGGAGTGAGCGGCTGCGGTGCGCCCGCGAGCCGGGCAGGAGCGCCAACCGCGGTCGGTGCATCGCGGTACGCCCAGACGATCGTGTTGAAGTCGTTGACCCGCGACTGCTCGACCACGGGAAAGACTGTCGCCATCGTCTGCGCAATCGCCGCCAGCGCCTGGTCGTGCCCGGGCGGTGCACCGACGTTGATCATCACGGCGCCGCCGGGCGTGAGGTGCTCGCGCACGCTGCGGAAGAACTCTTGCGTGATCAGGTGAAACGGGATGTACGGCTGCCGATAGGCGTCCACGATGATGCCGTCGAAGCGCTCCTTGGACTGGTCGAGCCAGGGGCGCGCGTCGGCGGTGTGGACCGCGAGCTTCGCCTCGCGCATACCGAGGTAGCGGTAGCCAAGGTCGCTGACGGTCGAGTCGATCTCGACACCGTCGATCTGCCACGTGGGCCAGAAGCGTGCGTACTGCACCGCCGTTGTCCCACCGGCGTTGCCCAGCACTGCCAGACGCCCATCGCCGGCTTTGTCGATTGCCGGTGGCAGACAGAGCAGTCGATCCCAGTAGCCGCCAACGAGTCCTGTTGGCCCAGGCTTGATGGAGTGCGTCGCCCAGCCTTCGTTGAGGCGCAGCACGCGCTCGCCGCTCGCGTCGTCGACGATCTGCGCGAACTGGTACGGCGTCTCGCCTTCCCACACCACGCGATCGCCTGGCGCGGCCTTCACGCCGTGCTCGGGCACGAAGAGCAAGAGCACAGCCGCCAGTGGGACGAGGGCCGCGCGGCGCGGTAGGAGCGGCAGCGCAGCGAGCGCCAGCAGGGCGGCGAACACGAGCAGCGTGCGGCGCGTGCCAATCCAGGGCACCAGGACGAGCACGCTCAGAAACGTGCCGACCAGCGAGCCGACCGTAGAGAGCGCATAGAGGCGACCCGACACGCGCCCGGCCTCCTCGACGGAGTGCACTGCGAGGCGGATCGCCCAGGGGGCAACCGCGCCAAGGGCGGTGATCGGCACCGCGAACATGATCAGCACCGCCGCGAACGAGCTGAGCACCACGCCGGTCTGCACCGACGAGAAGGCATTGGTGGCCGCCGCGAGGAACGGCTGCGTGATGAACGGCAGGATCGCGATCGCCGCAGCGGCCAAGAGCACGCAGTAGCCCAGTTGCCGTGGGGTCGGCCAGCGGTCCGCGATGCGGCCGCCGAGCCAGTAGCCGACGGAGAGGTACAGCAGCGTCAGGCCGATTACGTTCGCCCAGACCAGCGTCGACGTGCCGAAGAATGGCGCCAGCAGCCGTGCCGCAGTGAGCTCGACGCCAAGCGAGCAGAGCCCCGCGGCGAACACGAGGGCGTAGAGCCGTAGTGCGAACACGGCCGAACCCTACCCGTTCATTGCTCTTCGTTGGCGATTTCGCTTAACGCAAGCGCAACACAAACGCCAACACGCGTTCATAGCCAGGTTTTACAACTAGAGCCATGGACAGCAACTGGACTCCCAATTCGGGCGATGCCCCGACTCCCTCGCACTACACCCCGTACTCGACGACGCCGCCCCCGGCTGCCGAGAACCAGAAGAAGCAGCGCGGTTCGCGGATCGTCGTGCCGGTGCTCATCGCATCGCTCCTGTCCGCCGGCCTTGCCGCCGGTGGCACGGCCGCCCTCGTCAGCCAGCAGGGCGGCTCGACGACGACCGTCGTCCGCGAGGTGGCACAGCCGACGAACAACGCCAGCAGCTCGAGCGCCGCTGTCGCCCCCGCGTCGACTGATGGCCAGATGAGCATCGCGCAGATGTACGAGCAGGAGGGCGCGGGCGTCGTGCGCGTCGAGCACTCTGGTGGCCTCGGCTCGGGCTTCGTGATCGACAAGCAGGGCCACATCCTCACCAACGCGCACGTCGTCGACGGCGCAAAGGGTGCGATCTCCGTCTCCTTCTCGAACAACGAGAAGGTCGAGGCGAAGGTGATCGGTGTCGATAACGCCACCGACGTCGCGCTGCTGAAGGTCGATGTCCCAGCCTCGTCCCTGACCGTCATGGCGCTGGGTTCGTCGAGCGACCTGCAGGTCGGCGCCCCCGTCGTTGCCATCGGCAACCCGTTCGGCCAGGACCGCACGGTAACCAGCGGCATCATCTCGGCCATGGCACGTGAGATCCAGGCGCCGAATGGCTTCACGATTGACGGCGCGATCCAGACCGATGCCGCGATCAACCACGGCAACTCGGGTGGCCCGCTGCTCGACATGAACGGCAAGGTCATCGGTATCAACTCCCAGATCGACACGGGTGGCACGGGCGACGGCAACGTCGGCATCGGCTTCGCCATCCCGATCAACCTGGTCAAGGAGGTCACCGCGCAGCTGATGAACGGCGGCAAGGCACAGCACGCCTGGCTCGGCGTCCAGCTGACCAACGTCGACCCCACGCTCGCCTCGCAGGTCAAGATCGGCTCCGACTACGGCGCCATGATCGCCGGTGTGTCGAAGGGCTCGCCCGCCGACAAGGCTGGTCTGAAGGGCGCGACGGGTGAGGTCACGATCGGCGGCCAGACGTACGCCATCGGCGGCGAGGTCGTCATCGAGGCCAACGGCAAGAAGATCGAGAACGTTGACGATCTCCAGGCGGCCGTCACGGCCGGCAAGCCCGGGGACAAGCTCGAACTCACGGTCAAGACCAGCGATGGTCAGACCAAGCAGATCACGGTGACTCTCGGCGACCAGCCGCAGGATCCCACCGCACTCGCCGGCTGAGCTACTCCTCCGCAGCCGACGATCACCCCGGCGGGGTCGGGCCTCTCCTGAGGTCCGGCCTCGCCGGACCCGTTTATGCGAGGTGATGCTCCAAAGGGGTCAGACCCTTATGGAGCATCCGACCGCCAACGCGGCCGTCAGCAACTAGCGCTTGTTGTCGGCGATCTGCGCGAGGAGCGCGACGATCGTGCCGATCACAGCCCACGTGATGGCGCTGGCGATCGCAGCACCGACGCCGATGGCGATCGTGTAGGCGGTGCCGCCGATCAGACCGACGGTCAGCGCGACAGCAGCCGACAGCACGGCCAACGCGTAGGCGGCAACAGTGGCGCGCGGAGCCTGTCCGGCCGCGCGAGAGAAACGCTCAGGAATGGTGTCCATCACTCGGTATCCTACCCATCGATCCCAACGAAGGGGTAGCGTCTCGGTGAAGGCGCCGCATCTCGTCACTCGGCTCAGGGTCCTCCATGCGTGTTCTCCTCATCGTTAATCCCGTCGCTTCGCGCGTCAATTCGGCCGTCGAGCGCACGGCGCTGCGCGAGCTGGAGGAGGCCGCGACCGTCGAGATTGCGCGCACGACGTTCCCCGGCCACGCCTCGCAACTAGCGCGCGAGGGTGTCGCCAATGGCTTCGAGGCGATCATCGTGCTCGGCGGTGATGGCACGTCCAACGAGGTACTCAATGGCATCGGCGCTGAGGTCCCGATCGGGCTCCTGCCGGGTGGTGGCACCAGCGTGATGCCCCGTAACCTCGGTCTGCCGCCGTCGATCCCTGCGGCCGCCCGCCGGCTGGCCGTCGCGTTGCGCGACGGCACCGAGCGTCGCGTACGCATTGGTCGCATCAATGGGCGTCGCTTCGCGTTCAACTGCGGAGTCGGGCTCGACGCCGCGGTCGTGCGACGCGTCGACGGCCAGGTGCGTACCGGCAAGCAGCGCCGCTCGCCTGACGTCGTCTATGCCCGCGAGCTCGCGAAGCTGGTGGCCCGCGGCCAGTACAGCCATCCGCACATCACGCTGCACACAGGACATACGACCGAACGCGTGGCCTACGTGATCGCCGTCAACCTCGCACCGTGGTCGTACATCGGTCCGTTGCCGCTCGATCTCGCGCCGGCCGCGACCGCTGATGGTGGGCTCGACATCGTCGCGCCGCGCCGCATGTATCGGCGCGACGTTCTCGGCTTCGCGCAGCGCCTGATTGTCGACCACCGCCATGCGCGCGGCTCTGGCGATCCCCGCATCGCGTACTGGCATGACGTCTCGACCGTCGAGCTGCGCTGCGACACCCCATTTCCCGCGCAGGTCGACGGCGACGACTTCGGCGATGTACTCGATGCGCTGATCGATGTCGACCGCGAGGGTGCGCGCTACCTGATCTGACCCGTAGGATTCGCGCATGGACATTCTCTTCGCCGCCAGCCAGGGCGCTGGTCTCGCCGTCGCCTGTGGCCTCGCCGCCGTCCTCCCGCTGGGCGTGCTCGCCGTCGCGGCGATCCTCGGGTGGACGCCCGGGGCCCTCAGCTTCGCGTCCGAATCGACCTTTGCAATCGTCGCCTGGGTGCTGGGTGCCCTCGAGGCCGCGGCACGTGCCGTGCTGCCGATGCCGATCCGAGTCGCGTTGAGCGGTCTTGGCGGTGCGGCGGCATTCGAGATCACCGCGGGCGACAAGGTGCCCTTCATGGGCCTGGTCATCGGTGCCGCCATTGGTGCAGGCACCGCCTGGATCACCACGCGGATGGTCGACCGCGCGATCGCTGGTGGTGGCACGCGCTGGGGCGTCACGGCAATCGTCGCCGTGGCCAGCATCGTCGTCGCCGCACTGGCGATCATCCCGATCGTCGGTTTCGTCCTGGTCATCATGGCCCTCTGGTTCGGGCTCAAGTCCCGCAAGGACGAGCAGACCAAGTACGGCGGGCTGCGCGTCCTGCGATGACGCTGCGGCGGTTCGTCATCGCAGCAGCCTGCGTGCTGCTCCTGGCGGGCCTGCCCGGGATCGCCGCTGCGGCGCAACCGAAGCTGTCGAGCCTGCAGGCGCAGGATCTCGCGCAGACCGGCAAGGGCGTGCGCGAGCTGGTGGCGAAGAACCCACTTGCCCAATGGTCGTGCGTCTACGCCAATGACAGCGCGTTCTGGAACTGCTCGCTCAACGCGGCCTCCGACGGACAGTCGCTGGCCGTCGTCAAGCTCTACGACCCGCAGAAGCGCGTCTGGAGCGTCACCATTCCCCGCCAGACGGCGCCGGCACAGCGCCTCGACGAGAAACGCGCCACCGCGATCGCCGCGAAGGATCCCAAGGCCGCCGCGTGGATTGCCCGCTATCGCGACCACGGCAAACCGGTGCGGTCGTACGGCACGCTCGACCTCGGGACCTGGAAGATCAAGTGGTACTCGGATGCAACCCAGATCGCGGAGGTCGGAGTCTCCGACGCGACGGCGCGCGTCACCTACACGCGGGTCGGCCCGCAGGTAGCGTGGTCGATGGCACGCGGCGGCCAGGGCTTTGGCCGCCTCATCAACGAGCCCTGGGCGATCGGCACGCTGATCCTCCTGTTCGTCATCTTGATGGTCGACTGGCGGCGGCTGCGCTCGCTCCGCACGCTCGACGTCCTCGCGATCGTTTCGCTAGCGGCCTCGCTCTGGTGCTTCAACCGCGGACTCGTCTTCTGGGCGGTCCCCCTGCAGTACCCGCCGCTCGTCTACCTGCTGTTCCGAATGATCATGATCGGGCTGGGTCGGATGGAGCGCCCCGCCTTCACGACCCGGCTGCCGCTGTGGGTAATGATCGTGCTGATCGTCATCCTCGCCGGCGGTCGCATTGGCTTCAACGCGTACTCCTCGAATGTCGTCGACGTCGGGTACGCGGGCGTCGTCGGTGCCGACCGCATCCTCGATGGCCGCTCGCCCTACGGCAGCTTCCCGATCAAGACGCAAACGCCATGCGGTACGCGGTATGCCGACGGCACCTACAGCGGGTATGTGCAGGCCAACGGTCGTTGCGAGACGGCGATCGAACGCGGCGACACGTACGGGCCCGCGATGTACCTCGCCTACGTGCCGGGCACGGCAGCGCTCGGCTGGTCGGGGCGGTGGGACGACCTCCCCGCTGCGCACTTCACGAGCGGCCTGTTCGACCTGCTCACCGCGATCGGCCTTGCCGTCTTCGGCTGGCAGTTCGGCGGCCGCCGCCTGGCCGCAGCCATGGCGCTGTTCTGGTTGGCCGTGCCGTGGTCGGCCTACACGTTCATGAGCGATTCGAACGACTCGATCGTCGCGGCATACCTTGCGTGGAGTGCGGCGCTGATCGCCCGTCCGGTAGGGCGTGGCGCGCTGCTGATGGTTGCAGCACTGGCGAAGTTCGCGCCCCTGATCTTGATCCCGCTCTGGCTGCGACTCGATCGCCCACCACCGCGTCCGCGCGGAGAGTGGCCCTACGGACAGCCCGCCGTGCGCCTCTCGCGGGGGCAGCGGCTGTGGAGCGCAGTGCGCCCTGGTCCCGGCTCTGGCCGCACGCTGCTCGGCATGGTGCTCGTCACGGCAGTGTTGGCAGTGGTGCTGATCGCCCTCGACGGCTCAGGCGCACTGCGTACCTTCTGGGATCGCACGTTTGGCTGGCAGCTCGATCGCCCATCGCCCTTCTCGCTGTGGGACTGGGGCGCATACCCGGGCTTCCCCGATCTGGCGGTCGTGCAGAAGATGCTCAAGGTGGCGCTCGTCGTCGGCGCGGTTGCACTCTTCTTCGTCCCGCGCCGCCTCGACCCAACGCGCGCCATGGCCTTCGCCGGTGCGTTGATGATCGGTTTCCAGCTCGTGCTGACGCACTGGATGTACCTCTACCTCCCGTGGGTGATGGTCTTCTTGGCGATGGCGCTGCTCGCACCGCGCGTGGGCTACCCGCGCACGTCGTCGACCGATGCGATCGACGAGGCGCTACCTGCTCGGCAGCGCGTACTCGTCGCCGGCGACTAGCTCAGACGCCGCGGCGGAACGGCTCGACGTCGGTTGCCCGTCCGTCCTCGCCACACGTGATCAGCACGCCCTCAAGGCGCACGTCCTCGGACGCCGGCTCGAGTCGCTGCGGCTGCTGCAGGATAAAGCGCCGCAACGAGAGATCCTTCTTGGCACCGATCACGGAGTCGTGCGGCCCGGTCATGCCGGCGTCGGTGATGTAGGCGGTCCCGCCCGGCAGCACCCGCGCGTCGGAGGTCTGCACGTGCGTATGGGTGCCGAGGACCGCGGTGGCGCGGCCGGCGAGATGCCAGCCCATCGCGACCTTCTCGCTCGTCGCCTCCGCGTGCACGTCGACGACAACGATCGGGGTCTCGCGGTGTGCGGTGTCGATCAGCTGATCGACGACAGAGAACATCGATTGTGCGGGCTCCATCGTGAACGAGCCGAGCAGGTTGATCACGGCAACCTTGGCGCTCCCCACTTCGATCACCGTCAGCCCACGGCCGGGTAGGCGGTCGAGCAGATTGGCGGGGCGCACCACGCGCGTGGCCTCAATCAGGTACGGGCCGATCTCTTTGCGCCGCCAGAGGTGGTTGCCGAGCGTCAGACAGTCGGCCCCGGCGGCAAGCAGCCGCTCGGCAAGCTTGGGTGTCAGCCCCGCGCCGTCGGCCGCGTTCTCGGCGTTGACGACGACGCAGTCGAGGTCGAGTTCGGCACGCAGTGCGCGCAGGTTGCCCTCGATGGCGGCGACGCCCGGTGCGCCGTACACGTCGGCCAGGAAGAGGATCCTCACGAGGCCGCCACCGACGTCGCCGGGCGCACCTCGAGGTGCAGGCGGTTGCCGCCGTCCTGCGTGTAGCGCGCCAAGAGCGGATCGAGCGCGCCCGTCACATCGACGATACGGCCCAGCTTCGTCCAGGCCTCGGGGCGCGTCGAGACCGGCGAGCCCACCGACAGAGCCGGGTCGGACTTGATGCCCGTTGCCACCACGACCACACCGGGGTTGGCGAGGGGCTCGATCGCGATCTGATCGCCGTAGGTCGTCCCGTTGACAATCAGCGGGGTGATCGACAGCACCTTGCCATCGACCGGGGCGTACGTGTCGGTGGCGATCGGTGCTCCGATATCGACAGACGTCGGATCGCCATCGATCTGATACGCCGGTCCGCCGGCATTCTCTCCCTGGAACGACGACACGATGCGCGAGATGATGCCTTGGTTGACCGGCTCACCGACAGGGTCGAGCTGCAGCGCATCTGCCCCCTCCACAGGGTGGAAGAGGATCGCGGTGATGCGCGACTGCTGGACGGGCACGAGCAGGACCAGCTGATCCTGGCGCGCGAGCGTCTGCGGGCGGGGCGCACCCGAGGGGAGGATGCGGGTCGCCGGCGCGAGCGTCGGCAGCAGGCTCGTCCCGTCAAAGCTGATCAGCTGGGTACCCGCCACAACGAGCGCACCAACCGCCAGCAGCGCTGCCACCAAGAGGCGTCCGCGCCCAGCCTGTCGAACCGGCGCGGCCGGCGGCGGAAGGAGGATGTCGACGCCGGATCCCGTCAGCTCGACGGTCGCCACCTCAGCCTGCTGGTCTTGCACGGCCATGGGCCGAGTGTACCCGCCGCGCGGTGCCGCTACGGCACCGGCGCCGTCGTGGCGCCATCAGCAGCCGTCACCGCAGGCGCCGGCTGCGCCGTCGTGGCCTGCGTCTCTACGGGCGGCAGCGTCACCGTCACCGTCTGCTGCGGCGGCATCGTCAGCGTCAGGTCAGGCGTGCTGACCGTTGACACGACACGGTTGGCGAACTGCGATTCGAAACTCGACCAGTCGACGGGCTTCTTCGGCGCAGGGAAGCTGACGGGTGGCGTGCCGGCCAGTGCCGAGTCCATGAAGATGTGCCAGATGTCTGCCGGCAGCGTCGGGCCGGAGACGGCGCCAACGCCCTCGATGCCGTACATCGGCTTCGTCTCGTCCGGGTAGCCGATCCACACACAGGTGGCGAGCGTCGGCGTGTAGCCGCAGAACCACGCATCGGTGTGGTTATCGGTGGTGCCCGTCTTGCCCGCCTCGGGGCGATCATCCGACATCAGTGCGCCCGTACCGGTGCCGCTGCGCATGTTCTCGCCGAGAATGCGTGTCACCTCGGCAGCCACGCCGTCCTGGATCACGCGCACGCCAGCGGTGCGGCTCTTCAGCAGCACCTGGCCATCGGCGTCAGTCACCTCATTGATCGCGGTCGGCGGGTGATAGATGCCACCGTTCGCGAAGGTCGCATAGACCGTGGCCATCTCGAGCGGCGAGACGCCATCAGCACCGAGCGTCAGGGAGGGCACGGCCTGGAGTGGCGAGGTGCGCACGCCGAGACGCTTGGCCATGTCGACGATGTTCGCGGGGCCGACGTCGATTGCGAGCTGTGCGTACACCGTGTTGTCCGAGGCGAGCGTGGCGTTCTCGAGCGAGACGGGGCCGGCGTAATTGCCGCCAGCTGTCGACACGTCCCACATCGGCGAGTTGTCGTCGGGCTTCCACGAGAACGGCGCCGACATGTACGTCGTGGCGCTGGGGTCGATGCCCTGCTCAATCGCCGTAGCGAGGGTGATCGGCTTGAACGTCGAGCCAGGCTGGCGTCGCCCCTGCGACGCGAGGTCGAACTGATCCTTGCGGAAGTAGCGCGTGGAGGCCATCGCCACGATCTCTCCGGTCTTGGGTCGGATCGAGACGATCGCGGCGTCGGGATCACCCGGCGTCTTGAGCACGGAGCGCATCGCGGCGCGTGCCTTGGCCTGCAGCTTGGGATCGAGCGTGGTCGTGATCTGTAGGCCACCGGCGCGGACACCGGCCGAACCGATATCTGGATCCTTCGATAGTTCTTCGGCGACGTAGCGGACGAAGAACGACTCGCTGACCTTGCCGTAGACGCGGCCGCGCTTGAGATTCAGCTTCGTCGCGTTGGCCGTGCGCTCCTGCTGCGCGGTGATGACGCCCGTTTCGCGCATTGCCTTGAGCACCTGGGCGCGCCGCTTGAGCGCGGCCTCCGGGTTTTGGTACGGGTCGTAGGTCGACGGCAGCTGTGGCAGACCCGACAGCAGCGCGGCCTGTGGCAGCGTCAACTTCTTCGCCGACTTAGCGAAGTAGGTCTGCGCGGCAGCCTCCACGCCGTACGCGTTGTTGCCGTAGAAGACGGTGTTCAGGTACGCCGTCAGGATCTCGTCTTTGGTGAAGCGGTCCTCGAGCTGCACGGCCAGTACGGCCTCGCGCAGCTTTCGGTCGATCGTGTGCTGCTTGACGATGTAGATCTGCGAGATCAGCTGCTGCGTCAGCGTCGAGCCGCCCTGGACGACGCGTCCGGCCATGACGTTCTTGACCAACGCGCGGGCAATGCCCTGCGGGTCGACGCCGCCGTGCTCGTAGTAGCGACGATCCTCGATCGCGACCGTGCCCTTTTTCATCCACGGCGAGATCTGGTTCGACGTGACGGGCTGGCGATTCTCCTCGTTGGCGAGCACGCCGAGCGAGGCGCCGCGAGCGTCGTAGACCTCGCTGTTGGCGCCAATCTCGCGCGCCTTGATGGCATTGAGCGTCGGCAGGTGATTCACGTAGCGCGAGGCCCCGTAGAGAAAGGCGCCGGCCGCGATCACCGCAACGAAGGCAAGCAGGACGAGCGTGCTCGCGAACGGGCGCCGCGGACGCTTCTGCCGGGGTGGGCGTCGGGGCGCGGGCTCAGACACAGCGACCGCTCTCGCGCGGGTTGATAACGGGCATCCAGGACACGTTTCGCACGCTATCACCGGGTTTCGTGCCCGTTTCGCGGACGGCGCGCGGGGTCACCGCGGGGAGGAGTTGAGCAGTACGGACCATGCCACCTTGCCACTTCGGCGACCCCGAATCCTGTCCTGCCCCCAGTACCATGGGGCACGTGCCGCGCCGGGCCCTCCTTGCTGCCATCGCCCTGATGGCCCTCGTGCTCGCTGGTTGCGGCGTGAAGGGCGAGCCGACGGGCGCTGTCGACCCGTATCCGACGCGCGCCGTCGACGCGGCCGGCCAGACCGTCACCGTCACGAGCGCCCCCACGCGCATCGTCTCGGCCGATCCGGGCGCCACGGCCATCCTGCGCGACCTCGGTCTCGGCTCCACGCTGGTCGAGGCGACCGCCTCCACCGTCGGTACGGCGGCGGCCGACCCCACCACCAGCCTCGTGGTGATTCCCCTCAGTACCGATGACGCTGCGCTCCAGCAGCTGCAGGCGGCGACCAACGCGCCGATCTTCCGGTACGGCGCAGAGCCGCTGTCCACCGCACCGACGGTCGTGACGCAGCTCGGCATCAGTGTCGGCCAGGGCCCGAAGGCCGCGACAATCGCCCGCAGCATGGCCAGTGGATTCGACGCGCTCGACCAACGTCTCACGTCGGAGACTCCCGTCCTCACGCTGATCGAGGGCGCCGGGTTCGTCGGTTATGGCCCCGCGAGCCCCGTCGGACTCGCGGTCGCCGCTGCCGGCGGCAAGAACGTGCTCGAGTACGACCAGCCGCTCGACATCACGCTACTGCCAGCGCTCGAGATCAGCGCCTGGGTCTCGCTGCAGCCCGGTGGGAGCACACTCGCATCGCTGCAGAAGTTTCCCGAACTCGCCACGGTGCCCGCCATCACAGAGAACCGCGTGATCCCGGTACCGAAGGCCGGCTATCCGATTGACGCCGCGCTGCCTGGCGCGTTGCAGGCACTTGCCGACGACCTGCACGGCGCAGCGGTCGCAAGCGGATGATCACGCGCACGGCGCCCACGGGAGCACGCCTCTGGCTCCTCGTTGCCGCACCGCTGATCGTGCAGTTCGGCGTGGCCGGCCTCGGCGCGGCGATCCTCGATGCCCTCTCGCTGACGCCGGCTGGCAAGACGACGCTGGCGAACCTGCCCCAGGCGATCCTGCTCGTCGTTGCCTACATCGTCTTCGGTGTCGCCATCTGGCTCGTTGCCCGCCAGTTCGGCAACCCCCGTGAGGTCCTCGCGCTGCGTCGCACCGCGCTCGCCCAGGGCGTCGCACTGGCCGTCGGTGGCCTGATCGTCGGCGTGGTCGCAGCGGCGGCGCTCGAGCCGATCTTTCATGGCTCCGCGAGCCAGCCCATCCGCGCCGGCACGATCGACTCCCTCACGACGGGCCTCGCCTTCGGGCTCAGTGCCCTCACCATCGTGGTGGGCGCGGCGGTGACCGAGGAACTGTATTTCCGCGGGCTGCTGTACGGCCGACTCGACGCGCGTTTTGGCGTTGCCTCGGCCGTCGTCGGCTCGGCGGGCATCTTCGGTCTCGTCCACTTCGCGCCGAATACCTTCCCCGCGTTGTTTGCTCTCGGCCTCGTACTCGGGCTCGTCCGCATGCGCTCGTCGTCGGTCTGGCCCGGCATGGCAATCCACGGTGCGAACAACGCGATCGCGGTGGCCGGTCTCCTGCTGGCAGCCAATTAGCCCGGGTTCTCCTATGCTCCGGGCGTCCAACCGCGTAGGAGCGACCGTGAGCGACCAGTCCAGCGATCCGATCGTCGAGCAGTTCCGCAACCAGATCACCGATACGGACCTCGCGATTCTCGAGGCGCTCAATAAGCGCATCTCGACCGTCCGCAAGTTGCATGCCTACAAGGCGGAGAAGGGCTACGACGCTGTCGACCCTTCGCGTGAGGAGTGGCTCCAGCAGTATCTCCAGCGCTGCAACAAGGGCCCGCTGTCGAACGAGGAAGTCGCCATCCTGTGGCGCTCGATCATCGACGCCACGCTGCGCGAGGTCGCGCGGCTTCGCGACGCCTGATCAGCCGTCGGCGCCGAAGTCCTCGGGACGCACGTCCTCGAGGAACTGCTTGAAGTCCTCAACCAGCTGCTCCGGCTCGGCCGCGGCAGCGTCGTCCTCGCCCTCCTCCATGCGGATGGCGCTCGCCTCGATCACGTCATCGGCGGCGAAGATCGGTGCCTTGGAGCGCAACGCGAGGGCGATTGCATCGCTCGGTCGAGCGTCGAGCGATACCTCTTCCCCGTCGCGCCGCAACACGACCTTGGCGAAGAAGGTGCTGTCCTTCATCTCGACGACCTCGATCTTGACGAGCTCGGCATCAAGCTCGCCGAGGGCGGTCGAGAAGAGGTCGTGCGTCATCGGGCGTGGCGTGTCGGAGTCTTGCAACTTGGCGAGGATCGCCGACGCCTCGGGGTGGCCAATCCAGATCGGGAGGAACCGATTCGTCTCGACGGTCTTGAGCAACACGATCGGCTGCTTGCCAACCATGTCGAACGACACCCCGTAGACGACCATCTCTTGCATGTCTCGGAGTCTATGCGCAAAGGGTCCGGACCCATGTCCGGTGTTGCCCGCGAGGCATCAGCGGCGATGGCCTCATGGACCACGTGGGGGTCCGGACCCACCACACCTGATTCCCACCGCAGTTGGTGCACCCTGCAGCTGACCCACCAAGAGCCAACCCGATGGGTCCGGACCCCCACGGCACTGTCAGAAGACACGCCACTGCTGCCGTCAGGGGAACCTCCGGATCTGGGTCCGGACCCCTGAGGAGAACCAGATCGTCGTGATCGCCTTGCGACGACCTACGTTCGCCGCAAGGCGATCACGGCGTTCTGGCCGCCGAAGCCAAACGCATCGATGATCACGCCGGGCTGCTCGAGCGTCGCCGCCTGGCCGCGCACCAGATTGATGTCGCAGGCCGGGTCGGGATTGTCGAGGTTCATCACCGGCGGGACGAGGCCGCGGTCGGCGACGAGCGCACCGATCGCGACGCTGAAGGCGCCGGCCGCGCCGAGGCCGTGGCCGAGCACGGCCTTGGGTGCGGTGACCAGCGGATTGCCGGCGCCGAGGACGCGCTTGACGGCGGCGGCTTCGCTGGCGTCGTTCAGCTGCGTGCCGGTGCCGTGGGCAATGACGGCGCCGATCTCGGTGGCCTCCATCCCAGAGCGGCCAAGGGCGCCGCGCAGTGCCAGTTCCGCACCCGCGCCATCCGGGTCGGGAGCAGTCACGTGGTACGCGTCACACGAGATGGCGACGGAGGCAATGGTGGCGTAGACGTGCGCGCCACGCTCCTGCGCGCGGGACAGCGGCTCGAGCACGAGCATGGCCGCACCCTCGGCAGGGATGAAGCCGGTGCGGCCCGCGTCGAATGGGCGCGACAGCGTGGCCGGGTCGCCTTCGGCGGTCGACAGTGCGCCCGCGTTGGCGAGGCTACTCATCAGGTACGGCGTCAGTGCGGCGTCGCTCGCGCCGGCCAGCACCAGGTCCACGTCACCGCGCTGTAGCGTGTGGAAGGCCTCGGCGACGGCGATGGTGCCGGCCGCACACGCCCCCACGCCGGCGGTGACCGGGCCGGTCACGCCCCACTTGATCGCGGCGTTGGCGGCGGCCATGTTGCCAGAGACGAGGGGCACGTAGAGCGGGCCCATGCGGCCCGGGTCGTCGGCGCGCTTGAGCACCTCGGCATCGCCCTCGGGAATGCCGCCGGCGCCTGTGTGGATCGTGATCGCGGTGCGCGGGCCCGAGATATCAGTGAGGCCCGCGTCGGTCAGGGCAAGGTCGCCCGCGACGAGTGCGAACTGTGCGAAGCGACCCATGCGGCGCGCGGCGCGCTTCTCGATGTACGGCGAGAGGTCGAAATCCGCGATCGGGGCGGCGTGCCGTGCGGGCAGGCCCTCGTACTCCTCGCCCTCGAGGCGCACGATGCCGGAGCGGTGCTCCATCAGCGACGTCCACAGGGCCTCGGTGCCGAGCCCGGTGGGACCGACGATGCCGATTCCGGTGATAGCGACGGTGGCGCTCATGCTGTGGGGAGTGTGGCGGATGCGCCGGGCGTGTGCCGCGCTTCACGTTGAATAGCGGAACACGACGAACGGCAGTACGCTTTGCGCGTGTTGATGCCGCGTTGGGCACTAATCGTTGGTGCGCTCCTCGTTGGAATGCTCACGCTGGCCGCGCCTGCGTCCGCCGCCAGTTTTAGCTTTGCCAGCGGAACCCTGACCATTAGGCCGAGCTCCGGCCAGTCCGTGTCGTTGCAGGCGATCTACAGTGCTACCGGTGCTTACCGGCTGATCGCCCCCGACGTCTGGACCGTCTCTGGCCCCTTTCCATACGCGGCCATCAACGGAATCAATACCAACACGCTCGAGGTAAGTACTGACGCTGTCGCCGATGATCGCACGGTGCTTTCCGCGATCACTGTTATTGATAGCGGCCCCGCTGAAGTCTCGATCCTGGGCGCGACCCCGAGTGGCGCGTGGACCGACCCGCTAACCGTGACGCTCACCGCTCCGGACTCGGTCCTGACGTTCGACGGTGGAAACCCGGTCGCTCCAATCAGTTTCGGAACCACCTCGGTGACGGCGACGGCACCAACCATCGCCGTGCGGCAGGAGATCACGGCCGCATCATTGATCTCCCTCACCGGAACGACGACAGCCCCGTCGATCCACGCCGATGTGACGGCAGGCCCGACGGGTGAGATCCGCCTGAATGGAGCTCGCGTCACGTCGTACGGATCCATCACGCTGGCAGCCGGCTACGTGCAGACAACCGGCCCCGTCGTCGGCGTGACGGGCTGCTTCAGCGTGGAGATTGGCTGTCGCGCCAGCGCGCCAAGCCGCCTCACCATCGACGGCAACCTCGTCACCGACGCACCCTGGAGCAATCTCGGAGAAGTGCAAGTCACGGGGTCGGCGCGTCTGGGCGGCGACGTTACGACCAGCGGCTTCCAAGATTGGCAGGACGCGGTGTCCGTGACCGCGTCGGGAACCCTAACCCTGTCCGGCTCGTCGATCATCACGCCACAGGGGATCGAGTCGTACGCCGGGCCCTGCGGCGGCGCAGTGATTTCCGGCTGCGGAATCGGGTCGCAGTCACCGCCCGCACAGTTCAGCGATCTCGTTATCGACGGCGCCTGGGAAGTCGGGGGCAGCGTCCGTCCGACGAACACGCTTCGCGCAACAGGCCTCACCACTGTGCTCGGCACCGGCGCCGACTCCACGTTTGCGCCAACAACCGCTGGCACGCAGACCTACGCGGGCGGCCTGGTGATTGCCGCATCGCGCGCCGCAGTGCTGAGCGGTTCCTCGGTCACGATCGCAGGTATGCCCGAGCCGGTTGCCGTCGGCGGCGTGCGTACGACCGCCTGCGACTCCGGTCCGCTCACCGTCATCGGAGCGCTGCAGTTAACGGGCACGGTTGACTGTCTCGACAGCCTGATTGTCAACGGGCCCGCGACGATCGCTGCCGATGTCACCACGCAGCGGTACCAGAGTTACCTTGATGCAGCCACGCTGTCGCTCGGGGCTGGCACGCTGCGCTTGCGTGCCGGCGTCGGGCAGACCGTGGCGTTCCGCGGCGCGCCCGTAGTGGCCACGTGGTCCGCGGCCAGTGGTGCCGACATCACCGGCTACGCGGCCACGATCGCGCCCACCGGGCAGGCGTGCAGCACGACGGGCGCACTCTCGTGTTCCTTTGGTTCCGTCACGGAAGCGAACGACCTCACCTTCTCCGCAGCGGCGCAACGCCGTCCGTCAAGCCCATCAGCAGCCCCGGGTGGCTCACTCGTCGACAAGGCAGCGACAACCGCCCGTCGTACCGTGTCCCGTGGCTCGCGCACGATGCTCACGAAGCTGATCACGCCGCCCGCCGTTCGCGGCAAGCGCACGTGGTCCGAGCGCGGACAGTGCGCCATTGACGATCGCATGCTTGTTGCTCCGAAGCGGCGCGCGACCTGCCTGCTGACTCTCAAGATCCAGCGCGGGGGCTCGGTCACTTGGACCGGTCGCGCGACCATCGCCGTTCGCTGACGTTCCTGCGGACGTATGGGCGATCCTGGATTCGAACCAGGGACCTCCTCCTTATCAGAGAGGCGCTCTAACCGACTGAGCTAATCGCCCGACGGCGCGAGTGTACCCAAGGCAGGGCTGCCGATGCGATGGTCACACCGTCACTTGACGGTCACCGTCGGCAGCGGATGCTCCGGCTCCTCGCCACCAACGGGCTTCTCGATCCACGCGATCGAGCTCTCCCCGCAGTACTGCACAGTCGGCAGGCCGTACACACCGGCCTTGGCGGGGAAGCGGACGTTGATGCGGAAGTCCTGCGCTGTGCTCGCACGGTCCATGCGATGCCACTCGATCCGACGCCCCTCAGCTGTCTTCTTCGTGGCGGCATGCCAGCCCGTCACGCGCTTCGGCGTCGCCGACGGGAAGACCTTCGGCACGAGCACAACGACGCGATCGACCGCCGTTGCTGCGACACCCTCCGCGGTGCACCCGTGCTGGATGTGCACCTTCACGGTGCCCACCGCGTTGCGCTTGAAGCCGCTGTCCTCCACGTCAGCGTGCCCGTGGGCAACACCAGCGGCCGTCAGCAGCGCGAGTGCGGCAACTATCAGAGGGCGGCGCAGGTTTGGGATGGATTTCATGGAGCGCTCCTCAGGGCGGCGCGTCGGGCACGCGGATGGTCGTGGAGATACGGGTGGTGGATCATGGTTGGATCGTGGTGGTGCCGGTGGCGATCGTTTCGTGGAAGATCGAGGTGCGAGCGCGCACCTCGAGCGCGTAGTCCCCTGCGAAGGGCAAGAGGCCGCTGGCGTTGCCATCGCGGATCGTCCACACAAACGGGGCAGCTAGGAGCGGACTCGTCCAGCGCACGGTACCTTCGCGGACGCCGGCCCAGAGGAGCAGTGTGCGCTGCCCTACACGGGCTCCGGAGAGGCGCACGCGACGATCGTTGAGCATCACGCTGGTGGGGGTGGCGGCTCGGGTGCGCGTGCGTACCGCGAAGGCCACGGAGCCGGTGATGACGTGCCCATCGAGACTCTCGACGGTATAGGAGTAGGCGTAGCGGCCGGGGCGGAGCGCGCTGAGCGGGGCGGTAAGCACGCCGCCGGTGATCGTCGCGGTCCCGCTCACGCGAACGCCGTCTGCGCTGACGGCAACGAGGGCGTCCCCGCTTCCGTTGACGTGTTCGCTGAACACGAGCCGGAGGCTCGTTGGGCTCGTCTGCAGCGTGGCGTTCGGGGCCGGCGTCGCCGACCGCAACGAGGCATGTCCAGCGGCAGCCGCGGGGAGCAGTAGGAGCGCGAGGAGCGGAATCAGGAGACGTTGATACATGGTGAGACAGGTGACGTTGGTGGGGGCCGACGCGAGTCGACCCCCACCCTATGCCCTAGTGCGACGAGCTGGTCGCCGCCGCGACGGTGATCGAGGATGACGGATGGTCTGCATCCGCAGCCTTGTCGATCCAGGCCGTCTTGTACGCCCCGCAGTACTGGATGGCGGGGACGCGATACGTGCCCGGCGTCGACGGGTACTTCGTGCTGACGCCAAAGTCCTGGAACTGATCGTCCCGCAGTGCATCGCCGGTGGCGACCCACTGGACGCGGTAGCCACCGCCGTTCTTGATCTCCTTGACCGACGAGGTCCAGCCCGCAATCTGCTGCGGCTTGGCCGACTGGAAGGCACCCTGCACCAGCACGACGACACGGTTGACGGCGACCGGATTGCCCTTGGCGTCCTCGCAGCCGTGGCCAATGCGCATCCAGAACGCTCCGTAGCCGTCGGTCTTCGCCGAGCCACCGTACATCTGCACCGTCGCATGGCCGAAGGCCGGTGCGGCGATGCCGAGCACTAGCGCACCCGTCAGGGACGCCAGAATTAGCGCGCGAACGCGCGTGGAAATGATCTTCATGTGAATCTCCGTAATCGATGAATGCTGCGTCGGTCGGCGCAGCGACGTCAGGCGATCGAAAGAGACGGCGGTCCACGCGGCGCGAGGCTGCGGGAGAGTCCGGTGGCGACCGCCGCAGGAACGGAATCCGCACGACGATTGAATAGTCGTTTTCGGCCGGCCGGCTGCGGCTGCTTCAGCAGTGTCGCAACGACAGCCACGACGGTTCGCAAGAGCGCGCGTGCGGCAATGAAGGCAAGTGCGGCGAACGGAAGCTGAAGGGCAAGGCCCACAATGAAAGTGGACTCGAGGGCGGCGGCCCATGGCACGTCCCCGCTGTGTGCAAAGCGCTCGGCATGCTCTTGCAGTGCGAACCCCGCGAGCGGCACGAAGGCAATCAGCCAGGCAGGAATCGCCTTGCCGAGGGCGCCGCGGACATGATCCAGTGCGGCCAGCCCGAGACCGAGGATGGCGCAGCTGAGGCCGAGTAGCGCCGCAGCGGGCAGCTGGTCGAAGTAGCCGTGGCCCGTCTCTGCCAGCAGGGCATCTGCATGGTCCCCCGCAACGACGAGGTAGGCGAGCTCGTGCGCTAACAGCGAGCCGAGCACGACGAGCGGCAGCGAGACCAGCCAGGCTGAGCGACGGCGCACCGCGCTCATTCCCGCTTGATGCCGTTGCGACGCGCCCACGGCAATAGTAGATCACACTTCGCGGATTCGCGTTAGTTTGTGGCTATGGCCACATACTAGGCGGCGCGATTGTGCAGCGCCACGCCGTCCATCTGCTCGAGCCGGGCGACGAGATCCTCGAGCTGCTCATGCGAGCGGATGCGGATCTCAAGGCGCGCGCCATCGGGCGTCGGCGAGACCTTCCCCACCATGCCGAGTGCGCGGAAGCACGCGTCAGTCGCGGCAGCGGCCAGGTCGTGGTCGAACCACGCGGCGCCATTCTTGGCGGCGCGCGGCGCGCGCTTCTGCTTCGGGCCAGAACGCGCCAGCGCCTCGACCTCGCGCACTGACAGGCCGTCGGCGATTGCGCGCTTGGCGAGCGCGCGGCGGGCGTCGTGGTCGTCGAGCTGCAAGATCGCACGGCCGTGGCCCTCGCTCAGGTCACCGGCGATGATCGCGTCGAGCACCTCGTCGGGCAGGTCGAGTAGACGCAGCGCGTTGGCGATCGTCGGGCGACTCTTCCCCACCTTCTCGGCGACCTCGGTCGGCGTCAGGTCGAGCTCATCGATCAGCGCCGCGTAGCCACGCGCCGCCTCGATCGCGTTGAGGTCCTCGCGCACAACGTTCTCCACCAGCGCCAGCGTGAGCGTCTGGCGCTCGTCGGCGCGGCGCACGATCGCGGGCACGGTCTTGAGGCCCGCCTGGTTGGCGGCACGCCAGCGGCGCTCGCCGGCGATGATCTCGTAGCGGCCATCGGGCGCCGAGCGCACAATGATCGGCTGCATGATGCCGTCCTGCTTGATCGACCGAGCGAGATCGTCGAGCGCGTCCTGGTCAAAGGCCCGCCGCGGCTGGCGCGGGTTGGGCTGCACCTGATCAATCGGCAGCGTGACGAGGGTGGGCTCGCCGCCTGCGGGATCCAGCAGGGCGTTGAGTCCGCGTCCGAGTCCAGTGGGTCTAGCCACGCTCAACCACCTCCAGGGCGAGTCGGTAATACGCGTCCGCTCCAGGCGAGCGCGGGTCGAACTGTGAAATGGGGCGGCCATGCGACGGTGCCTCGGCGAGACGCACCGAGCGCGGGATGACCGAATCGAAGACCTTGCTACCAAAGTGCTCGCGCACCTCGCTGGCGACGTCCTGCGCCAAGCGCGTACGGCCGTCGTGCATCGTCAGGAGCAAGCCCGACAGCTGCAGATGCGGATTGATGCGTGCGCGGATCAGCTCGACGGTCTCGAGCAGCTGTGCCAAACCCTCCAGCGCGTAGTACTCGCACTGCACCGGCACAATCAGGCGGTTGGCAGCGGCCAGCGCGTTGACGGTGAGCATGCCCAGCGCCGGCGGGCAGTCGACGATCACGAAGGGATAGTCGTCGTCGACCTCGGCCAAGGCGTTCCCCAGCACCTGCTCGCGATCTTCGCGATCGGGCAGCTCGACGGCGGCGGCGGCGAGATCGGGGTGGGAGGGCGCGAGGTCGAGGCCCGGGACACCCGACGGGATCACGATGTCGGCAATCGGCACGCCGTGCAGGACTTCGTACGTCGAGCGGCCGCGTACGGGACGATGCCCGAGCCCGGTGGTGGCGTTCGCCTGTGGGTCGAGATCGACGAGCAGCACGCGCGCGCCGGCCTCGGCGAGACACGCTGCGACGTTGACCGCCGTCGTCGTCTTGCCGACGCCACCCTTCTGATTGGCCAGTGCGTAAATACGGGACATGCCCGTAACGCTAGTCCTGGCTTCGGACGAGTGGCTCCTTGGCGGCGAGGCCAATGCGCCGTGGAAAGCCCGCGGGCGTGGGGGAGGTCTTGCGCACGACGACGCGATTGCGCGCCTCGAAGCCCGGCACGGGATCGATCAGCTCGAGCGTGCCGCCCAGTGCCGCGGCGGCCTGCTCGACAGCACTGCGCTCCACCGCCCCCGCGTGCAGGATGCACACGCCGCCCGTGCGCAGCAGGGGCAGGCAGAGCTCGATGGCCACGGGTGGTGGGGCAAGGGCGCGGGCCACGGCGATGCCGTAGTGGTCGCGGCCCTCAGCCGCGGCGTGCTCTTCGGCCCGGAGATTGCGTACGCGTACGCGCTCGGCCAGGCCCGTCGCGTCGACCACCTGCTGCAGGTGCTGGCAGCGCTTGGCGCGACTATCCAGCAGCGTGCCGGCCAGGTCGGGGCGCGCAAGCAAGAGGGGTACGCCCGGAAACCCTGCACCGGTGCCGACATCAACCAGCGGGCCCGTCTCGTCGACAAGGAGCGGCAGCGTGCCCAGCGCATCCTCAACGTGCGCAGCGAGTGCCTCCGGCTCGGTCGATGCAACTAACCGTTGGGGTGCCGCCGCAACCAGGTTGAGAAAGACGGCGAGGGGGTCCTGTTTCACGTGAAACACCGTCCGCACCGCTCGTCGCGTTTCACGTGAAACGCTGACCGGCAATGCGTCGTGGTGCGCACAGGCGCCTACGCGTCGTCACGCAGGCGCACGACGACGCAGCGGTTTGGCTCGCGCCCACCCGACTCCGTCACGACCTGCGGATGGTCCTGCAACACGAGATGCACGATCTTGCGCTCAGCGCTCGACATAGGCTCGAGGGAAATCGGCTTGCCTGTCGCGATCGCATCCTGCGTGGCGCGCTCGGCGGTATCGCGCAGCACGGCCTCGCGGCGGCGCCGGTAATCCTGAGCGTCGACGACGATCGGCGTGGCGTTCTCCTCACCGCGCAGCACAATCGCGTTGACGAGGTACTGGACGGCATCAATCGTATGCCCGTGCTTGCCAATCAGCAGGCCCAGATCATCGCCCTCGACGGTGGCGACCAGACCGCTCTCGCCTTGGCCGACGTGCACCGTGGTATCCAGGCCAATGCCACCGCAGATCGACTGCAGCAGGTCTTCAACGCGCTCGGCGGCCGGGCCTTCGGCGCGGGGGAGCGCGGGTGCCGCAGCCCGCGGCTTCGCTGCCTGCCGCGGCGGACGGCGATCCTCGCGCGGCGCCGCGGGGCGCGTCGAGCGGGCGGCCTCGCTGGCCTCAGCCGACGGCACAGTCAAGAGCTGTGCCAGCACACGCGCCGGCTCCCGGCCAACGCCCATCAGGCCTCGCTCGCCCTCGGACAGCGTCTGGAAGTCAATCGCCTCTTTGTCGAGTCCGGGGAAGCGGCGTTCGAGCTCGCGGGTGGCGGCCCAGCGTGCCTCGCCGACCGTCTCGCCCGTGCCCTCGACAGATGTCTCGTCGGTCGCCATCAGGCGTCCTTCGGCTTCTCCCGCGGCGGCTTAGCCGGCCGCTTTTGGCGCTGGGCCTTGTTTTTCGGCGCCGGCTGAGTAGCCACGGCGACATCCGTCGCGCCCTCAGCGGTCTCCTCATCACCATCAACCGGGTCGCTCTCCACAACAGCCTTGGCCGGCTTTGCGTCCTTCGACTTCTTCGCCTTCGGCATCTGGTTTGCCGGCTGGGACTTGCCGAGCAGGCCGGCGAGGCCGCCCGCCGATTTCGTCGGCTGCACCTTCGCCGAAGGAGGCAGCGGCGGCGGGAACCATTGTCGAATCACGAAGGCCTGGCCCACGGTCCAGAGGTTCGTGGTGATCCAGTACACGAGCAGGCCGACGGGGAAGCTGGATGCACCGATCGGCGGATAGACGATGAAGTAGGCGAAGACGATCGGCAGGAACAGGAAGATGTACTTCTGCTTCGGGTCGACAGACGTCGGCATCAACAGGGTCGAGCCCATCTGCGAGATCACGTAAACGAACATCAGCGGATACAGCGTGGTTGCCGGCAGCGAATTCAGCGAAGCGGAGATGTCGGGGATCCAGCCCCACAGCATCGAAAGATCCTCACCAGCCTGCACCTCCTGGCCGATGTCCTTGAGCACCACGTAGAGCGCGAAGAAAATCGGTAGCTGCACAAGGAGCGGCAGGCACGACCCGAACGGGTTGACCTTGTTCTCCTTGTAGAACGCCATCATCTCTTCGTTGAGCTTCTGGCGATCGTTCTTGTACTTGGCTTGGAGCTTCTTGATCTCTGGCTGGAGCGCCTGCATCGCCCGGAACGACTGCTGCTGCTTGACGGTCAGCGGGATCATCGCGACGCGCACGATCACGGTCAGCGCAACGATCGACCAACCCCAGCTGAGACCGACCGTGAAGTGCAACGACTCGAGCAGCCACGTCAGCGGCCGTACGAGCGGCGAGAGCAAGGAGTAAAGGGAGTCCATGGTCAGTCGGGACGCCGGCGCACCGGGTCGTTACCGCCATCATTCCATGGGTTGCACCGGAGGAGGCGCCATACGGCGAGCACCGGGCCAACGAACGGCCCCCGATAACGCACCGCATCGATGGCGTAGCGCGAGCATGTGGGCTCGAATCGACAGTTGCGTGTCGCGGGCGCGCCGCCCGGCCAGAGCGGTCGCAACACGTGCGCATAAAGACCGTGGGCCAGGTCGCCGATCATGCCGCGCTGGCCTTGGCGACGAGCTCGCCGACCTCGGTCTGCAGCCACGCAAAGCCCTGGGCCTCCACTGCCTCATCGAGGCCGGGCCGCGCAACCAGAACAACGTCAAGCTGCGCCGGCTGCGGCTGCAGCGCGTCGAACGCCTCGCGCAACTGGCGCTTCAGCTTGTTGCGCACGACCGCGTTGCCGACCTTGCGCGAGACGGCGACGCCGAGTCGTACCTCAGCGAGTTCGGAAGGAAAGGCGTAGGCGACGAGATGACGGCTGGCCGCGGAGCGGCCGCGTCGATAGACGGCGTCGAACTCGGCCGACCGCGTGAGGCGGCCGCGTCCTTGCGCGCCGGTCGCCATTCGGACCTAGGCCGAGAGGCGCTTGCGGCCGCGAGCGCGACGGCGACGAACGACTGCCTGGCCGGCGCGATTCGACATGCGCTTGCGGAAGCCGTGGGTCTTGGCTCGCTTGCGGACGTTAGGCTGGTAGGTGCGCTTCATGCTGGTTCCGGTCTCCGAGGAACGCGAAGCATACCGGGCAGGCATGGACCGGGGCAAACGAGAACCGTCGCGGGCCCGGGTCTGGCTTGTCCCCTGCTGGGGATGACTCTGGGGATAACGCTGGGAGTCGTCTGTTTTTCCCGCAAACAGCGGAAATCAGAGTGGGGTGTCTGCTTCACCCGGACCCCCGCCGCCTGCTACCGTCGCGCCTTCGAGTATGACCGCTTCCACCGACCCCACCTCCGCCGCTGCGCTCTGGAGCGCGATCGCCGACGAGCTACAACAGACGCTCGCCGCGCCGACCTACAGCGCGTGGTTCGGTCGGGCCAGCGGCAAGACGCTCACGCCCGACGAGCTCGAGGTCGAGGTGCCCAACGAGTTCGTGCGCTCGTGGATCAGCGGCCACTTCATGGATCTCGTTACGTCGGCGGCCTCGACCGCCCATGGCGCACCGCTGGCCGTCGCCCTGACGGTCGGTACGGAGGAGACGCCGGTGGCAGGCGCTGCCCCGGCAGCAGTCGAGCCGCTCGTAGCACCGTCGGCCGAGGACGCGCTCGTGCTGCCGCCGGTCACGCCATTGCCCGTAGAGCCTGAGGCGCGAACTCTCAACCTCAACCGCAACGCCACGTTCGAGACCTTTGTGATTGGCCCGTCGAATCGCTTTGCCCATGCCGCCGCGCTGGCCGTGGCGGAGTCGCCGAGCCAGGCCTATAACCCCCTCTTCATCCACGGCGCAACGGGCCTCGGTAAGACGCATTTGCTGCAGTCGATCGCCCATTACGTGACGACCTCGACCGAGCTGACGGCCTGCTACGTGACGTGCGAGGCGTTCACGAACGAATTCATTGAGGCGTTGCGCGAGAAGAAGATCGAGCACTTCAAGAACCGCTACCGGACGTATGACGTCCTGCTCGTGGATGACATCCAGTTCCTCTCGGGGCGCGAGGGCATCCAGGAGGAGTTCTTCCACACCTTCAACACGCTGCACGAGGGCGGCGGGCAGATCGTGCTCGCCTCGGACCGTCCGCCGCGCGAGATCACCCGCCTTGAGGACCGCCTGCGCTCGCGCTTCGAGTGGGGCCTGATGACCGACGTCCAGCCGCCGGATCTGGAGACCCGCATCGCGATCCTCCGCAAAAAGGCGGCGCGCGATCAGATCCAGATCGACGACGCCGAGGTGCTCGCTGCGATCGCCATGCGCGTGCAGACGAACATCCGCGAACTCGAGGGTGCCCTGACGCGCAGCATCGCCTTCGCCACACTCAACGGCGAGCCGCTCACCGTCGAGCTCGTACGCGATGTGCTCAGCTCGCAGTACCCCGAGGACTCGCGCCCCGTCACCGTCGAGAGCGTGCAGCGCGTCGTTGCCGAGTACTTCTCGCTGACGATCGAGGACCTCTGCTCCGAGCGCCGCACGCAGACCGTTGTCTTCCCGCGCCAAGTCGCGATGTACTTGAGTCGCGAGCTCACCGACATGTCGCTCCCCCGCATTGGCCAGCTCTTCGGGGGGCGCGATCACAAGACGGTCCACTGGGGACACGACAAGATCGCCAAGCGTATGAAGGAAGATCGTTCGCTTTACAACATCATCCAGGAGCTCACCTCGACCATCCGGCGGCTCGGCTGATGCGTTCGGCTGGGTACAACGTTGGGTGCAACCAGGGGTCGGGTGCGGGAGAGCGCGTGTCGCCCTCCCCAGTCACGCCGATCGCGTTGGGGGATTCCGTGGCTGCTGGGGAGCGTTTCACAAAGCGCCCCCGTCCCATCCCCAGCCTCGACAGGCTCCAACCACAGGCTGCGAGCGGCGTTGTCCGACTTCTCCCCGTCATCCCCAGCCCCTATGGTGATGACTATCTAAGAACTTCTCTTTCAACAACTTCCATCATCGGGACAGTCGCTGCATGAAGATCCGCTGCAATCGAGAGCACCTTGCTGATCGCCTCGCGCAAGCCGCGCGTGCCGCTTCGACGCGCGCCAACCTCCAAAGCGCTGCCCACGTGCGCCTCACCGCCGAAAGCTCTGAGGTTCCCGTCGAGCTCGCCGCCACCGATCTTGAGATGACACTTCGCGTGCCGCTCGATGCTGACGTCGAGCAGGGCGGCTCGGTGTTGCTCCCGGCTAAGATCGCGCCCGAGTTGATTCGCGCGCTCAATGGCGAGACCGTCGAGCTCTCGGCCGAGGCCGATGGCCGCGTCCTGGTTTCGTCGGGCTCGTCCTCGTACACGCTCTACGGGTTGCCGGTCGATGAGTTTCCGCAGCTGCCGGAGATCGATCACGAGCAGGTCTTCGAAACCGACAGCGCGGTCTTTGGTGACGTTGTCGGTCGCATCAAGCGTGCCGCTTCTCGCGACGAGAGCCGCCCCGTCCTGACGGGTGCGCTTGTGCGCTTCGAGTCCGACCGCATCACGATGGCCGCGACCGATTCGTATCGCCTGGCCGTCGCTGAGGCCCCTTTGACGAAGGCGCCGCCGGAAGCACTCGAGGCGATCATCCCCATCAAGGCACTCGAAGAGGTTGTGCGCATCGCCGGCGCCGACGGCGCGCTCAGCGTCGCTATTGGCGAGGGCCTGGTCACCTTTGGCATCGGTGGCATCTGGCTAAGCGTGCGCCGCATCGAGGGTCAGTTCCCGAACTTCACCGCGCTCAAGCCCGACGGCGTGGAGCAGTCCGCGACCATCGCGAAGGACGAGCTCCTGGAGGTTGTGCGCCGCGTCGGCATCGTGGTGCGCCAGAACACGCCGGTTCGTGTTGAGCTCGCCCCGGGGCAGCTGAGTCTCCAGGCGCGCACTGCTGACGTCGCTGAGGGCGCCGAGTCGATCCCGGTTGCCGCTACGGGCACCGAGACGATCGAGATCGGCTTCAACCACGAGTTCCTACGTGACGGCATCGAGAGCGTCCCGGGTGACGAGGTCAAGCTGAGCCTGATCTCCTCGCTGCGGCCCGCGCTGCTCGAGAGCGTTGATGGCACGTTCTGGTACGTGATCATGCCGATCCGCATCTGAGCCGATGCGCGTCGACCTGCTCCGGGTCGCCGACCTCCGCTGCCACGCCGCGGGCGAGCTGCGGCCGGTCGCTGGTGTCACCGCGATCGTCGGGCCGAACGGCTCGGGCAAGACGTCATTCCTTGAGGCGGTGCATCTCGGTACACACGGCACGGGCCTGCGGCCCACCGCCGACAGCCGGATGATCCGCGATGGCGCCGATGAGCTCGGCGTCCGGGTGGAGGGAGAGGCCGGTGGCGCGTCCACGACAACACGCGTGCGTCTCACCAAAGGCGCGCGCACGCTCGAGCTCGATGGCGTCCAGGTCGATGGCCGCACGCTGCGTGAGCGCTGGGCCTCCGTCGTCTTCATCCCCGACGTGCTCGATCTCGTCAAGCGCGGACCGAGCGTGCGGCGCGTGGCGATGGACCGCGCCATCGAGGGCGCGTGGCCGCGCTTCGAGGAGCACGAGCGCGCGTACCGGCAGACGATGGAGCAGCGCAACGCTGTGCTGCGCCGCGTACGTCGCCGCGAAGGCACCGAGGACGAACTCGACCCGTGGGATCGCCAACTGGCCGACCACGGCGCGCTCATCACCGAAGCCCGTGAGCGTCTCGTCGAGCGCCTCGCACCGTTCTTCGAGGAGCGCGTCGAGCTGCTCGGCTCGCCACACACAGGGGGCTTGCGCTACGAGCCCTCGCTGCCGGGGGATGGCGCTGCGCTCCTTGCTGCGTTGCGCGAGCGGCGCCGTAACGACATCGAGCGCCAAACGACGGGCATCGGCCCGCACCTCGACGATCTGGTCGTGGAGCTGAGCGGTCGCGACGCCCGCCGCAGTGCCTCCCAGGGCGAGCAGCGCACGCTCGTGCTGGCGTTCCTGCTGGCGCAGGCCGCGCTGATCAGCGAGACGCGCGGCGAGCCACCGCTGCTCCTGCTCGACGACGTGCTGTCTGAACTCGACCGCGACCGGCGCACGCGGCTAATCGAACTCGGCCGCCAACACGGCCAGGTGATCCTGACGGCGACGGGCGCGGATGGCGTGGACGACCTCGCCGACCTCGTCCACACGCTCGAGGTGCTCGTATGAGCACGGGCCGTCGCCGCGATCCGAAGTCGGCGCTGCGCATGCCGGCGTCGATCGGCAGCGACATCGCCGGCTCGATGCCGGGCGATCTCGGCCCGGTCCGTCGCATTGCCGATGTCTGGTCTGAGGTGGTGGGAGAGGGACTGGCGCGCGTCGCCCAGCCCGCCCGTATCGCCCGCGACGGCACGCTCATCGTCCACGCCGCCGACGCCTCCTGGGTGCACGCGTTGACGCTCGAGGAGCGCACGATCCTCCGCAAACTCGGCGAGCGGATGGCCGGCGACGGCCCCCCTGCGATAAAGGTAGAAATCGGTCCGATTAGCGTCCCGGCGGAGACGGTGGAGCACCCGCCGATCGTCATTCAGCCGGCCGCGCAGGCGCGCGCCGACGAGCTGACGAAGACCACCGCGGACCCCGGTCTGAAGGCCGCGCTCAACCGCGCGATCGCGACCTCGTTGTCGCGTCCAAAAACCCCGTAGTAATCAGCAATTCCAGGGGATTGCTCTGGTAGTGTTGGGGGAGCGTTCACCACCCGGTGACGCCGATCGAAAGAGCCCTTTGAGCGACTCCTACGGCGCCGACAACATCACCGTTCTCGAGGGTCTCGAAGCGGTTCGACGGCGTCCAGGCATGTACATCGGCTCAACGGGCTCCCGCGGCCTCCATCACCTCGTCTGGGAGGTGCTCGATAACGCCGTCGACGAGGCGCTCGCCGGGTTCTGCACCGAGGTCACGATCACGCTCCACACCGACGGGTCGGTGACCTGCGCCGACAACGGCCGCGGCATCCCCGTCACGATCATGGCCGACCAGGGCATGTCCGCCGTCGAGGTCGTGCTCACCAAGCTCCATGCCGGCGGCAAGTTCGGCGGCGGCGGCTACAAGGTCTCCGGCGGCCTGCATGGCGTCGGCGTGTCCGTCGTCAACGCGCTGTCCGAGAAGCTGCACATCGAGGTTCGTCGCGACGGTTTCGTCTTCAGCCAGGACTACGCCAAGGGCGATCCGCAGAACGCGCTCACGCAGGGCGAGGCGTGGGACGGCCCGAGCGGCACGTCGGTCACCTTCCTGCCCGACGGCGAGATCTTCGAGGACATTCGCTACGACCGCGACACGCTGGCGAGCCGCATGCGCGAGATGGCGTTTCTCACACCGGTGCTTGCGCTGCGCCTGATCGACGAGCGCGGCGACGGCTCCGACGAGACATGGAAGTACGAAGGCGGCATCGCCGAGTACGTCGCGTTTATGAACCACGGCAAGGAAGTCGTGCATCCCGGCGTCGTGGTCGTCAGCGCCCGCGACGAGGAGAACGGCGTCGAGATTGACGTCGCCCTGCAGTGGAACATGACGTACCAGCCAGCGATTTTCTCGTTCGCCAACGCCATCAACACGCACGAGGGTGGTAGCCACATGGTTGGCTTTCGCACCGCCGTCACGCGCGTCGTCAACTCCTACGCGCGGGCCAACAACCTGCTCAAGGAGAAGGACGAGAACCTGACGGGCGAAGACGTCGCCGAGGGTCTGGCCGGCGTCATCTCCGTGCGCCTGCCCGAGCCGCAGTTAGAAGGCCAGACGAAGACAAAGCTCGGCAACACGCATGTCCGCGGCATTGTTGACAGCGCCACCAACCAGGCGCTCGCGCAGTACTTCGAAGAGCACCCGGCCGAGGCCAAGGCGATTGCGCAGAAGACCGTCTCCGCGGCGCGTGCCCGCGCCGCTGCCCGGAAAGCACGCGAGGCCGCGCGCAAGACGGCCTTCGGGAGCGGCGGCCTGCCCGGCAAGCTCACCGACTGCGTCTCGACCGATCCGTCGATTTCCGAGCTCTACCTCGTCGAGGGCAACAGCGCCGGCGGCACCGCCGTCGACGCGCGCGATCGCGAGTTCCAGGCGATCCTCCCGCTGCGCGGCAAGATCCTTAACGTCGAGAAGGCTCGCATCGACCGCGTCTTCGGCAACGCTGAGATCCAGGCGATGGTCGCCGCGATGGGCGTCGGTACGGGCGATGAGCTCGAGACCGAGAAGGCGCGGTACCACAAGCTGGTGCTGATGACCGACGCCGACGTCGACGGTGCGCACATTCGCACGCTGATTCTCACGTTCCTGTATCGCCACATGCGGCCGCTCATCGACGCGGGCTACATCTACATTGCCCAGCCGCCGCTCTATCGCGTGCGCCTTGGCAAAGAGCAGATGTACCTGTCGAAGGACGCCGAGGTCGAGGAGTACGCCGTTGGTCAGCGCCTCGAGCAGGTGACGGTCACCACGGCAGACGGCCCACTCAAGATCAACATCGAGCTCTACGGTGCGATCGTTAAGGCCTTGCGCGAGCAGGAACTGATGACCACGCGCATCCGTGGCGCATACGGCACGGTTGTGGCCGACATCGCCAGGAATCAGTCGCTGCTCGCCGCCAAGCTCGAGCCAGCCGCCATCGCCGACTGGTTCGCGAAGGGCGGCGCCGACGACGAGCGCGTCACCATTGAGGTCGTCACGACCGACGACGACGGCACGTTGCTGTTGCGCCGGACTGAACGCCACACCGGGGCCGTCGAGACCATTCCGCTCTCCGCCAAGCTCTTCACGGGCGCGGCGTACGAGGGTCTGCGGCATAGCCACGAGGCACTGCTCGAGCTCATCGGCACTGGTCCGTACACCGTCACGCAGGGTCGCAAGGAGATCGAGGCCATCGGCCACGCCGCGTTGCGCCAGGCAATCTTCGATTGCTGCAAAGACGGCATCGAGATCAGCCGCTTTAAGGGCCTCGGCGAGATGAACTCCGAGCAGCTGCGCGAGACCGCGATGGCACCGTCTTCGCGCACCTTGCTGCAGGTAACGATGGAAAGCGCGGCCGAGGCCGATGCCATGTTCGTGACACTGATGGGCGACCAAGTCGAAGACCGCCGCGCGTTCATCGAGTCGCACGCCCGCGACGCACAGGGGATCGATGTCTGAGCCGGAAGCACCCGTAGACGAGCCGTACGGCGGCTCCGAGCCGCGCGAACTCGCCGACGAGATGCGCACGTCGTATCTCGATTACGCGATGAGCGTCATCGTCGGGCGTGCGCTGCCCGATGTGCGCGACGGCCTCAAGCCGGTGCATCGTCGCGTGCTGTACGCGATGGACGAGCTCGGCCTCCAGCCGAACCGCCCGCACGTCAAGTGCGCGAAGGTCGTTGGCGAGACGATGGGCACGTACCACCCGCACGGCGACCAGGCGATCTACGACACGCTCGTCCGCATGGCGCAGCCGTTCTCGTCGCGCGCCATCCTCGTCGACGGGCAGGGCAACTTCGGCAACGTCGACGGATTCTCGGCCGCCGCCATGCGCTACACCGAGTGCCGTCTGTCGCGCGTCGCGACGCTGATGCTCCGCGACATCGACGCCAACACCGTCGACTTCGGCCCCAACTACGACGGCTCGCGCGAGCAGCCGCTGGTTCTCCCGGCGCGCTTCCCGAATCTGCTCGTTAACGGCTCGTCCGGCATCGCCGTCGGCATGGCCACGAACATCCCGCCGCACAACCTGGGCGAGGCCGTCAACGCCACGATCGCGATGATCCGTAATCCCGAGATTTCGCTCGACGAGCTGATGGGCATCATGCCCGGCCCCGACTTCCCGACCGGTGGCGTGATCATGGGCCACGCCGGTATCCGCGCGGCCTACGCCACGGGCCGCGGCAAGATCCGTCTGCGCGCGCGCACCGACATCGAGGACCTGCCCAACGGCAAAAGCGCGATCGTCGTCACGCAGCTGCCGTTCACCGTCAAGAAGGGCGGCGACGACGGCGTCATCGCCAAGATTGCCGAGCTCGCCGTCGAGAAGGTCGTTCCCGAGATCTCCGACGTCAAGGACCACTCGTCCGACGAGGGTATGCGCATCGTCATCGAGCTCAAGAAGGACGCGATCGCAACGGTCGTCCTCAACAAGCTCTACAAGCACACGCAGCTGCAGACGACGTTCGGCGCCAACATGGTCTCGCTCGTCGAGGGCGTTCCGCGCACGCTCGGTGTGCACGACATGCTCCGGCACTACATCGCGCATCAGCGCGACGTCATCGTCCGCCGCACCAAGTTCCAGCTCGATCGCGCCGAGCGCCGCTGTCACATCCTCGATGGCTACCTGATTGCGCTCACGAATCTCGACGCGGTCATTCAGCTGATCCGCAACTCGAAGGATCCTGAGCAAGCGCGCCAGAACCTGCAGACCGAGTTCAGCATGTCCGAGGTCCAGGCGCAGGCCATCGTCGATCTCCGGCTCGGCCGCCTCACGGGCCTCGAGCAGGATTCCATCCGTGCCGAGCACGCGGAGCTGACCGCGAAGATCGCCGAGCTCCGCGCCATCCTCGCCGACGAGAGCAAGGTCTCCGAGGTCATCATCGAGGAGCTCGAGGCAATCGCCGCCGAGTTCAGCGACGACCGCCGTACCGACATCAGCGCGGTCGAAGGCGAGATCGACATGGAAGAGCTGATCGCCGACGAGGAGATGGTCATCACCATCACCAACGGCGGCTACATCAAGCGGCTTCCGGTTGACACGTACCGCGCCCAGCGCCGTGGTGGCGTTGGTGTACGCGGCATGCAGACCAAGGAAGACGACTGGATCGAGCACCTGTTTACGGCCTCGACCCACGACTACGTGCTCTTCTTTACGTCGTTCGGCAAGGTCTACCGCGCCAAGGCGTACACGCTGCCAATTGGCACGCGCGACTCCAAGGGCCGCGCCCTGGTCAACGTGCTGCCGTTGCGAGAGGGCGAGCAGGTCATGGCCGCCTTCACGACCCGCGACTACACCGAGGGCAAGTACCTCCTCTTCGGCACCCGCAAGGGCGTCGTCAAGAAGACGGAGTTCCTCGCGTACAACACGATCCTTAAGGCCGACGGCATCATCGCCATCAATCTGCGCGAGGACGACGAGCTCGTCGATGTTCGCCTCACGAACGGCCAGGACCGCATCCTGCTCGTCTCGAGGTCGGGCCAGGCCGCACTGTTCTCCGAGGAGAAGGTGCGCTCGATGGGTCGCTCTGCCTCGGGCGTGATGGGTATGCGTCTCGTCGGTGACGACGAGGTGATCGCCCTGCGCGTGCCGCAGGAGGACGAAGACGTCCTCGTGATCACCGACGGCGGCTACGGCAAGCGTACGCCGATCTCTGAGTACCGCGAGACCGGTCGTGGCGCCAAGGGCGTCCGCACCATCTCGGCGAAGGCTGAGGCCGAGCGCGGCGCACTCGTGGCTGCCCACTGCGTCACGGGCGAGGAAGATCTCATCGTCACCACAGCCGGCGGCATCGTCACGCGCATGTCGGTGGGCGAGGTCCGTTCGATGGGCCGCTCCACCTCCGGCGTGCGCGTGCAGCGCATTAAGGGCGAAGACGATCGCGTCTCGTCCTGCGCGATCGTGCCGGCCGACGAAGAGGTCGACGAGCTCGCTGAGCCCAGCGCCGATGCAACCGCGACAGCACCTGCTGTGGAGGCACCGACCAAGGATCCCGTCGAGGAGCTCGAGGCCGCCGATGACGAGGCCGATGAGGTCATCGCCGACGACGAAGACGACGACCTCGACGCCGAGGACGACAACTCCGAGGACGACGACGAGGACTGATCTCCGCGGCTGCTCTGCAGTCGGGGGACAGGGGTAGAGTGAGCGCATGAACCGCTTTCGCCTGATCAGCATCGCCGCAGCTGTCGCGCTGCTTGCATTCGCCCTGACTGCTTGCGGCGGCTCGTCCAGCTCGACAACGGCCACGCAGACCGTCACGGAGACGCAGACCCAGACCGAGACGCAGCAGAACACCGATCAGGGCCAGACCACATCGCCGAACGGGGACACGGTGTATACCGAGGAAAACACCGACGTGAACGTCGCCACGGGCGACTCGTTCACGATTCAGCTACCGATCAACCCGAGCACCGGTTACACCTGGGTGCCGAACATCCCGATGGGCTACGTGCAGGTCTCGGACACGATCCTCGAGTCAGAGGATCAGGGCAACATCGTTGGCCAGGGTACGGCTGAGCAGTGGGTCTTCAGCGCGGATACGCCGGGCACGGGCTCGATCACCTTCGACCTGATGCCACCCGGGCAGGGTGCCGAGGCCGAGCGCAGGGTGACGTTCATCGTCCACGCCAGTTAGTCGAGCACGCGCTCCACTTCGCCGGCCGAGAAGGGCTGCTCGGAGCCGTCCGCGAGGCGCAGCACGAGGTGTCCGTGAGCATCGATCCCAACTGCTGTGCCGGGGAGTGACTCCTGCGGCAGCTTCAGCGTGATCGCATGGCCCGAAAGCCCGTCAAGGGCGGCGTAGCGCGCCACGAACGGCCCGAAGCCCTCGCGGTCGAATAGCTTCAGCGCGTCGTCGAGGCCGTCGCCGAGTTTGTCGAGCAGCGCGATGCGGTCGATCTCCTCGCCACCCTCCACGAGCAGCGATGTGGCAGGCAGGCGATCGGTGGGCGGGAGCTCCTCGGCGGTGAGGTTCGCGTTGATGCCGATGCCGATGATCGCGAAGAGTGGTTGGTCGGGCGGCGTGACGAGCTCCACGAGGATGCCGGCGACCTTGCCACCGTTGAGCACGAGGTCGTTGGGCCAGCGCAGACGAGGCGCAAGCGGGAGTGACTCGGCCACCACGATCCCGACGAGCAGCGAGAGCGTCGCGAGCTCCTCGGGTGCTCGCGTAACGCGTGCCAGGTACGAAAACATCAACGCCTTGCCTGGCGGATCCGACCACGTGCGGCCGCGTCGCCCGCGTCCCGCCGTCTGGTGGTCCGTCACGCAGATGGTCCCGGCCGGCGCACCGGCGAGGGCCTCCTCGCGGACGATGTCCTGCGTGGAGGGACAGCTGGCGCGCGTGATGATGTTGCGCGATCCCGTTCGGTGCGTAGCGGCGTCGTCCACGCGGCTACGATACCTGCGTGGCTGCTCCCCTCGGCACGACGACCCTTCGGAGGACCCGATGACCGCAATGGACCGCGACGCCATCCAGGCGATCATCCCGCACCGCGATCCCTTCCTGTTTGTCGACGAAATCGTCGCGCTCGAGCCCGGCGTCAGCGCCCACGGCCGCTGGACGATCACGGGCGACGAGTGGTTCTTGCAGGGGCACTTCCCCGGCAATCCGATTGTGCCCGGCGTCGTGATGGTCGAAGCCAGCGCGCAGACGGCTGCGATCTGTGCGCTCACGCACCCCGACCATCAGGGCAAGTTCGGTGTGTTCGCCGGCATCGACGGCGTCAAGTTCCGTCGCATCGTGCGCCCCGGCGACGTGCTCGACATGGTAATCACCGTCGATCGTCTGCGCGGTCGCATTGGGCGAGTGAACGCGGAGATCACCGTCGGTGGCGAGGCTGCGGTCGAAGGCACACTCACGTTCGGTCTGCTCGAGGAACCGCCCGCGTGATCGGAGCCACCGAGAGCGACATCGCGATCGTCGGTGTCGGCGCCGCGATTCCCGAGCGCATCGTCACCAACGAGGAGATCTCGCAGCGCGTCGAGACCGATGACGCGTGGATTCGCGAGCGCACCGGCATCGCTGAGCGCCGTGTTGTGCGCGACGATCAGACCGTTACCGACCTCGCGATCATCGCTGCGCGCCAGGCCGTCGAGCGCGCCGACATCGCGCCGGCCGAGATCGATCTGATTCTCACGGCGACGGCCTCGCCTGAGCGCTCGTTCCCGTCGATCTCGGCGCTCGTGGCCGACGACATCGGTGCGCACAGCGCGGGCGCAATCGACATGCTCGCCGCGTGTGCCGGCTTCGCCTACGCGCTGAGCCACGCGATCGCGCAGATCAACTCTGGGATGGCGACCACCGTGATGGTGATCGGCGCCGAGGTGCTCTCGCGCATCACCGACTGGGACGATCGCGGCACGTGCATCCTCTTCGGCGACGGTGCCGGTGCGGTCATCGTCCGCAAGGGCGCGGCGCCGACGAGCGAGAAGGTTGTGGTCGAGCTCGGCGTCGACGGCTCCAAGGGCTTCGACCTCTACGGCGACCTCACGCCCCGCAATGGCGAGCCGCTCGACAAGTGCATCCGCATGAACGGCAACGTCGTCTACCGCTTCGCGACGCAGGTAATCGTCGACTCGGCCAAGCGTGTGCTCGAGGCCGGCGGTTACACGCAGGACGACATCGATCTCTTCGTGCCGCACCAGGCCAACCTGCGCATTATCGAGAGCGGAGTGGAGCGCCTCGGTTTCCCGAGCGAGCGCGTGGTCGTAACGCTCGACAAGTACGGCAATACCTCGTCGGCCTCGATTCCTCTGTGCCTCGACTACGCGTGGCGCACCGGTCGCTTGCAGCCGGGCCAGCGGCTGATGATGATGGGACTGGGCGGTGGTCTCGCGTGGGGCACCGTCATGATCCGTTGGATGGGAGCGCCCGCATGAACACCGCTTTTTGTTTTCCCGGCCAGGGCTCGCAGACCGTCGGCATGGGCGTGGCCTTCGCCGACAGCTCGGCGGCTGCCGCGGCGGTGTTCGCTGAGGCCTCCGAGGCCTTCGGCTCCGACCTACTCGAGCTTTGCCGCTCCGGTCCGCAGGACCGCCTCGACCAGACCGAGATCACCCAGCCCGCGCTGACGACTGCCTCCGTGGCGTGCCTTGCCGCGGTACGCGAGGCCGGCATCACCGCCGACGTCGCGATTGGTCACTCCGCCGGCGAGTACGCCGCGCTTGTGGCCGCTGGCATCCTCAGCGTCGGTGACGCCGTGCGGCTCACGCGCGCCCGTGGCGAGGCCACCGCCGCCGCTGCTGCCCGCACCCCGGGCGCGATGTCGGCGATCATCGGCCTCGAGGATGTCCAGGTCGAAGAGCTGTGCGACGCCATCGAGGGCGTCTGGGTGGCCAACTACAACTGCCCCGGCCAGATCGTCGTGTCCGGAGAGAGTGCCGCGGTCGAGCAGCTGAACGAGACCGCCAAGGAGGCCGGCGCGCGCCGCGCGCTCACGCTTGCCGTCTCGGGCGCGTTCCACTCACCGCTCACGGCCGCCGCTGCCGACGATCTACGCCCCGCACTCCAGGCCGCGACGTTTACTGCGCCGACGAGCGCGTTCTTCTCGACCGTCACCTGCCAACTCGAGACCGAGGCGAACATCGTCCAGATCCTCGAGGACCAGCTCGGTGCGCCCGTGCGCTTCACGCAGGCGATTCAGAAACTGGCCGCCGATGGCGTCTCGACGTGCATCGAGGTCGGCCCCGGTGGCGTGCTGGCCGGGCTGATGCGCCGCATCGATCGAAATCTCACTGCTCTCACGATCAGCGATCCTGAGAGCCTCGCGAAGGCACAGGAGGTGCTGGGCAATGGCTGATCGTCCCCTCGAAGGTCGCGTGACGCTTGTCACCGGCGGCTCGCGTGGCATCGGTGCCGCGATCTCGCAAGAGCTTGCTGCTGCCGGCGCCAAGGTCGGCGTCAACTACACCGCCAACAAGGATGCGGCCGACGCCGTCGTGGCTGCCATCACCGCAGCCGGCGGTACCGCTGTCGCGATCCCTGGCGACGTCAGCGATCCCGAGTCCGCCGTCGCGATGATCGATCAGACCGAGGAGCTACTCGGCGACGACCTCTGGAACGTCGTGGCGAACGCCGGCATTACCCGCGACAACCTGATCTCGCGCATCACGGTCGAGGACTGGGATCGCGTGATCGAGGTCAACCTCGGTGGCACCTTCCATGTCTGCAAGGCAGCGTCCCGCAAGCTGCTCCGCAAGAAGCGCGGCAGCATCGTCACGATGTCGAGCGTCGTGGGCCTGCACGGCAACTTCGGCCAGACGAACTACGCGGCCTCCAAGGGTGGTGTGATCGCGCTGACGAAGGCGCTGGCGAAGGAAGTCGGCTCGCGCGGCATCCGCGTCAACTGCGTCGCGCCGGGCTACATCTCGACGGAGCTCACCGACGTCCTCAGTGAAGACATTCGCGACGTGCTGCTTGGGCAGACACCGCTCGGCCGCCTCGGCGAGCCCGAAGACATCGCGCGCACCGTGCGCTTCCTGCTCTCCGACGATGCCTCGTTCATCACCGGCGCGGTGCTGTCGGTCGACGGCGGGCTGGGGATGTAGCTATGCGTCGCGTCGTGATCACGGGCATGGGGACGGTGAACCCCATCGCCAACAGCATTTCCGACTTCGACATCGCGCTGCGCGAGGGCAAGCCCGGCGGCGCCATGATCACGAGCTTCGATGTCACCGATAGCCCGGTCAAGATCGGCTGCGAGGTCAAGGGCTTCGACCCCGAGTCTGTGATGGAGCGCAAGGCGGCACGGCGTACGAGCCGCTATATCCACCTGGCCGTCGGTGCAGCGCGCGAGGCCGTCGAATCCTCGGGCCTCGACATCCCGGCCGAGGGCGACAAGATCGGTGCCTCGATCGCCAGCGGCATCGGCGGCATGGACATGCAGCAGGCAGCGCACGAGCACTATCTCGAGCGTGGCATCGGCCGCTTCTCGCCGTTCTGGACGCCGGGGATCATCCCCAATATGGCCGCCGGCTACGTCTCAATGGAGTTCGGTACGCGCGGCCCGCTCGCCTCGTCGAGCACCGCCTGCGCGGCGTCGTCGATGGCAATCGGCGATGCGGTGATGTACATCCGCGCTGGCCTGGCTGACGGCATGCTGGCTGGCGGCTCCGAGTGCGGCGTTACGCCCGTCGGCGTTGGCGGCTTCCACGGCATTCGCGCCTGCTCGACGCGCAACGACGATCCGGCCGGCGCCAGCCGCCCGTTCGACGCCACGCGCGACGGCATCGTGCTGGGCGAGGCGAGCACCGTTCTGGTCCTCGAGGAGCTCGAGCACGCGATCAACCGCGGCGCGAACATCCTCGCCGAGGTGACGGGCTACGGCCTGTCGTCCGACGCGCACAACGTCACCGAGCCCGATCCGACGGGCGAGAACCCGGCGCGTGCGCTGCGCAACGCGATCGCCGACGCCGGCCGCACGATCGACGACATCCAGTACGTCAATGCGCACGGCACCTCGACACCGATCGGTGACGCCTCGGAGACCCGCGTGCTCAAGAAGGTCTTCGGCGAGCGCGCCTACGACATCCCGGTGTCCTCGACCAAGTCGATGACGGGCCATCTGCTCGGTGCCACGGGCGCGACGGAGGCCGCGATCTGCGTGTTGGCGATCCAGGGTGGCTACCTGCCTCCGACGATCAACCTGCATCATCCGGACCCGGACTGCGATCTGGACTACATTCCGAATGTGATGCGCGAGCAGTCCATCGACGTTGCGCTGTCCAACGGCTTTGGTTTCGGCGGCCACAATGCGTCGCTGGTGATCGAGCGGTTCAAGGAGCAGCGCGACCTGTGACACCCGTCGAGGTCAATGTCGAGCGTCAGGGCGGTGAGGAGGGTGGCGGTCGCCGCCATCCGAACACGTGCCCCGAGTGCCGCTCGCATTACCGCGACGACGAACTGCGCCACGCGCAGCGCGTCTGCGCCCAGTGCGGGCATCACTTCGTCGTGGGCGCGATGGAGCGCATCGACCAGCTCGTCGACCCCGGCACCTTCGTGGAGATTGGCGGCGACCTGCGCGCGGCCGACCCGCTCGCTTTCGTTGACCTCAAGCCGTACACCGATCGTCTGATGGATGCCGAGCTCCAGACGGGCCTGGGCGATTCGCTCGTCGCGGGCTACGGCCGGATCGTCGGCCGCGACGCCGCGCTGGCCGTGATGGACTTCTCGTTCATGGGTGGCTCGATGGGCAGCGTCATGGGCGAGCGTTTTTGCCTGGCCGCCGACCACGCGGTCGCCTACGGCATCCCGCTGATCAGCGTTACCGGCTCTGGTGGCGCCCGCATGCAGGAGAACATCCTCGCGCTCATGCAGATGGCCAAGACCGTGGGAGCCGTCGACAGCCTGCGCGAGGAGGGGCTGCCGTACATCTCGATCCTCGCGCACCCGACGACGGGTGGCGTGATCGCGTCGTTCGCCTCGCTGGGGGACATCGTCATCGCCGAGCCGGGTGCACTGCTGTCGTTCGCCGGCCCGCGCGTGGTCGAGCAGACGACGGGCGAGAAGGTCGCCGCCGACTTCGGCCGCGCCGAGTCGAACCTGCGCCTCGGCCAGCTCGACGCCGTCGTACCGCGCCGAGAGCTACGCGGCGAGCTCGCCAAGCTACTTACGCTCTTCTCGCCGACCGAGGATGAGCCCACGGGCGACCGCGAGCCGCTGATGACGATCGTCGAGGGCGATGCGAATCCGATCGACAAGGTGCTTGGGCGCCTGGGACTGGGGCGACGACGTGGTTAGGGTCAGCGACGAGGTCCGCCGCCTGCGGAAGCGCTTCGAGGCGCGCGCCGAGGAGTCCCACATTTGGGATGCCGTCCAGCTGGCGCGCAACCCCGACCGCCCGTACACGCTCGACTACGCCGAGCGGCTCTTCACCGACGCCTTCGAGCTGCGGGGCGACCGCGCGTTTTCCGATGACGAGGCGCTGATCACGATGCTCGCTCGCTACCACGGGCAGACCGTTGTGGCGATCGGGCATCAGAAGGGCCGAGACCTCTCCGAGCGCACGCGCCGCATGTTCGGTATGCCGCACCCGGAGGGCTACCGCAAGGCAATCCGCGCCGTGGAACTCGCCGACCGCTTCGGCTATCCGATCATCACGTTTGTCGATACGCCGGGCGCCTATCCGGGCGTCAACGCCGAGGAGCGCGGCCAGGCCGGCATGATCGCGCGCTCGATCCTCGCCTTCTGCCAGGCCAGCGTGCCGATTGTCTCGACCGTGATTGGCGAGGGTGGCTCCGGTGGCGCGCTTGCGATCGCCGCGGGTGACCGCGTGTTGATGCAGCAGAACTCGATCTACTCCGTCATCTCGCCCGAGGGCTGTGCCGCGATTCTGTGGAAGGACTCGGGCCAGGCCCGCAAGGCCGCCTACGCCTTCCGGCCGACCGCCAACGCGTGTCTCGACCTTGGCGTGATCGACCGCATCGTCGAGGAGCCGAAGGGCGGCGCCCACGAGGACGTCGACGCCGCGGCCAAGTTCCTCGATGACGCCATCCGCCAGTCGCTCCAGCAGGCCGAGATGATCCCGGCGGCGGAGCGCCGTCGCGCCCGTCGCGCCAAGTTCCGCCAGATGGGCGTGTGGGGCGTGGTCGACGAGCCGACCATCCAGGACTTCTAGGTCACGGCCGCAGCGGAAAGCTGCGACCGGCGAGTCCCATGGTTGCCTGCGCCGTTACCCAGACGGGCGTGATCGCGACCCCACGCTGATAGGCGAAGGAACCGTTGGCGGCCTGTAGTCCAGCGAGGTAGCTCCGTGCCGAGCTGTCGGCGCGGCCGGCACTGCCGAGTCCGGAGAGCACCCAGCCGGTCGACTGCGCATCGGGTGCGCTGCCAGCAGAGAGCGAGTAGCCGCCTCGATTCTTGAAGCGCTTCAGCGCGGTCAGCGCCCGGGTGACGACGGGATCGTTCCGTCCACTACCCGCGGCGAGCGCGGCTTGGATGCCGGTGGCGGTCAGATTCGAGTCACCATCGCCACCAACTCCGACAGGCCAGGAGCCATCGGGGTTCTGATCGGCGAGCAACGTCCGCTTCGCGGACGCTGGAATGGGAGCGCCGGCCGCCTTGAGCGCGAGGATGCCGAACTGGTTCGTCGCTACCAGCGTGCCGATGCGCCCGCCGCGCAGCGACGACTGGATCGTCTGTACAAAATCGCGGCCGCCCGCGTTGCGCGGGTTACGCCCTGCGGCAACCAGGGCCAACGTTGCCACCTCCACGTCGGTGAGCGCCTTGAGCGCTTTCGCGTGCTTCTCGATGCAGGCGGCAGGCCCACTCGCGCTCCGTCCTGCGGCGACGAGACCGAACGCCACCCACGAGCTGAGGTTCACCGCCGGCGTGCCGCCAGGCTCGCGCGCACAGCCATTGCGATCGAGGCTGCCTGCCAAGTAGGCGCCCGCGGCCGAGACGCTCGCCTGCGCCGGCGCCGCGAGCGCCAGCAGGGTCACTGCGATCACGAGCGCGCGGATCACTCGCTCTTCTCCACGGGCAACCAACGGCCACGCATCCGCCGCGCACTGCGATCGAGCAGCGCAATCAGCGGCATGCCGGCGACGCCGAGCAGGATGACGTTGGTGAGGGCGTGCACGAGGTCGAAGGGTACGGCGCGCGCGTGCACGGCGATGAAGGCAGACAGCGTCAGAGCGGGCCCGAAGGCGGCCAGCTGCCAGATGTCCATGCCAGCGCCGAACACCAGCCCCCACGCACCGCCAAACGCCATCAGGGCGATCCGGCTGCGCCGGAGCAGGGGAGCCAGCCAGCCGCCGCTCGCCCCGGCCAGGCCCCACAGCAGCATCTGCCACGGCGTCCATGGCCCCTGACCAAGGAAGGTGTTCGAGAGCAGGGCGGCCCCGGCGCCGACGGCTGCTCCCGCCCGGGGGCCGAGGGCCACGCCCGTGACGATCGCGATGGCGGTGACGGGCTGCGCGCTGGGGATCGCGGCGAAGGCGATGCGGCCGGCCGTCGCCGCGGCGACGAGGACGGCGACGAGTCCGAGCTCGCGGGCGCCGCCGCGCGTGCGTTCGTAGAGCACGAGGCCGATGATCAGCGCCACGAGCCCGCCAAGCGCGACGATCGCGGCAGCGCTCATGCGATTACCTCTGCGGTTAGCGAACCGTCATCGAGCGCCCAGCGCTGGTCGGCACAGGCGCGCGCCAGCTCGAGGTCGTGCGTCGCGAGTACGGCGCAGCCGCCGCGGGCGGCGTGGGCGCGGATCGTCCTCACCAGCGCGGCCCGATGCCCGGGATCCATGCCGCGCGTTGGCTCGTCGAGCAGAAGCAGCTGTGGATCTAGCGCCAGCGCCGCTGCGATCGCGATCCGCTCGCGCTCTCCCACCGAGCAGTCGCGCGGGTTCCGATTGAGGAGGTGTTCGAGATCCAAATCTGAAATCGCCCGCTTCGCGGGACCATCGGGGAGGCCGAGCGTTCTCGGGCCAAGCAGTACCTCGTCGTGCACGCTCTCACACAACAGGTGCCGACCGGGATCCTGTGGCACAAAGGCGAGGCGAGGGATGCGCGCCTCGGTGGCGAGCTCCGTCATATCCACACCGGCAACAGCGATGCGCCCCGTAGCGTGCTCCAGACCAGCGAGGGCGCGAAGGAGCGAACTCTTGCCGCCGCCGTTCTTCCCGATCAGCGCCGCGACACCACCGGCGGGCAACGCGGCGTGCACGTCGCTCAAGATGACGCGCTCGCCTCGCGTGGCAGAAACGCCGGCCAGTTCGAGCAGCGGTGCGCCTGACGCAGCCATGCCGGACAGTGGCTCGAGCACCGCATGCACCGTGGCCGCGCCGAGCGCGCCGCCTTGCATGCCCAGCACGCGGTCGGTCAGGTGGCCGACACGGTCGTGCCGATGCTCGGCGATCACAATCGCCAGCCCGCTGTCAGCCAAGCGACGCAGCTCGCCGACCAATTCGCAGGCGGTGTCGTCATCGAGTTGCGCGGTCGGCTCATCGAGCAACAGCACGGCGGGCTCTGGCGCGAGCACGGCGGCCAGCGCGACACGCTGGCGCTCTCCGCTCGACAGCTGGTCGATGCGCCGGTCGGCGAGGTGCTCCGATTGAATGCGTGCCAGTGCGGCGCGTGCGGCCGGGAGGATGTCCTCGGCGGGCAACCCGTGGCACTGCAGGCTGAAGGCCACGTCGCGCACGGGCTCGGCCATCACCGCTTGCGTCTCGGGGTCTTGGAAGAGGAAGCCGACGCGCTGCGCCAGCTCGGCCGGTGCGGCCTGCCGGAGGTCGAGCCCGCCGACGTTGCCACGCCCGGCGGCTTCACCGCCGTGGAAGGCAGGGGCCAGGCCGGCGAGCACGCGCAAGAGCGTCGACTTACCGCTGCCCGACTCGCCCTGGAGCAGCACGATCTCGCCCGGCTCGACCGTCAGCGATGCGCCCGCCAGTGCCCACGGGCCGTCGGCGGTGTAGCGGTAGCGCAGGTCCTCGATCGTGATGGCGCTCATGCGCGCCACCGCAGTGCGCCCGCGCCGAGGAGCGACAGCACGAGCACAGCGCCGGCAACGATCAGCGCCGTCGTAGTCAACAGGGGGTCCGCAAGCGGATAGATCGCGTACGGCACGAGGCCGGCGATCAGGGCGATGCCAATCAGGCAGCCGACGATCCCCACGAGCAGACCAACGCGCTCGTCACCGGTGTAGGCAGGCTCAGGCAGGCGCGTCATCGTGCCGGCGCCGTACCCGCGTGCCACCATCGCCTCGGAGATGTCGACGCCGCGCTCGAGGCTCGACGCGACGAGCGGTTCGATCAGCACGGCACCCTGGCGGATCGCTGCGCGCCGGCCGCGCTGGGGGCCAGAGCCGCGCAGACGCAGGGCCTCGCGCAGACCGGCGGCATCACGGCGCAGGGTGGGAGCCAAGCGCGCCGACAGCGCGACGGTCAGGGCCGAGCGCGGCACGATGCGGCTGGCCAGTGCCTGCGTGCGGTCTGGGTCGGCCAGCCGCAGGAAGGCCGAGGTCGCGAGGATCGCCGTCGCGAGCCGCATACCGGCGACGAGCCCGTAGAGCAATTCTTCGCTCGTCACCTCGAAGTCGAACAGCAGGAAGTGCGGACCGCTAAACAACACGTGGTCGCCCTCGACGGCGACGAACGGGTTGAGCAGAAAGATGAAGAGGCCCGAGATCAGCGCCACGCGCAGCATCAGCCGATGCGGTGGTGGGGCGGCGTGGTGCAAGAGCAGGGCCCCGACGAAGGCAGCACCCACGATCAGCGGCTGCGACGTCGCCAGTGCGATCACGATTAGCGCGGCGGCGACCAACAGCGGGGGCAGTGGTGCTCTCATGGTGTGCGCCCGCTGCCACCGCGGCAGACCACGTTGCCGGCTGCGTCGAGGCAGACGGCCGTGGCGTTACGCACCAGCTCGGGGCGCTGCACCAGCGCCTGCGCCGCCGCGAGGGCAGCCGACTGCGTGATGCCCGCCACGACGATCACCGGCGGATCGCTGGCGGCGTAGCCGTCGGTGGTCGCGACGATCACGGCCACGGCGCGCGGCACGCCCTGCGCCCGGCCGAGGGCGGCGTTCCAGACGCGGACGTAGCCCTTGATGTCGATCCATGCGGTTAGCCCCGAGGCGTTGGGATCGGCCACGGCCTGCCCCCAGCGCGGATCACGATCCATCAGCTCGGCGCTGCCGCCGACGATTGCGCGTGGGCCGGTGGTCGCGGCGGGCTGCGCCACGTCCACGCCGGCGGTGCGGAGCGCGGTCGAGAGTGGAGGATCGGCGGAGACACCCTTGGTCGTGCCGCCGATGCCACGCGTCAGCGGCATCGGCCAGTCCGCCACGACCGCAGGTACGTGCACCCGGCCATTCCAGCGATGGAGGTCCCACCAAACGTGGTCGCCAACGGCGACCTTGGTGTCTGCGCCGCCGGCCGGCGCCTCGATGCCGTTGATCCAGAAGATCCAGTCGCGGGTGCCATTGCCCTCGTCACCGTCGATGCCGGTGACGTAACGGCCGCCGTAGCTGGTGGTCACCTTCGCGACGCCGCGCGTCGCGTCGATCACGGTCCCCGGGTTGCCACGGCCCTGCGCGATGGCGGTAGAGCCCCAGTCCGCGGTCACGCTGACGCGAGCCCCCGGCGCAGATTGCGCCAGGGGCTGCGTCTTCGATGTACCGCAGGCCGCGACGAGTGCCGCGACCAGCAGGAGTGCGGGGAGGACCCGCAGCACGACCTAGCCGGCGAGCGTCTCAGACGCCGCGATCCGTCCCTTGGCCGGGATCTGTGCCGTCCACGTGCCGGTCGGTGTGATGGTCAGCGTGCCGTCGGCGGCGAGATTGCCGACCTTGGCGCCGTTGATGTGCAGCGGGGCACCGCCCGCGACGATCGCCTTGGGGCCGCCGATCCGGGTGGCGCTGAACGTCACCGTGCCGTTGCTGTTGGCTTTCGCATCCAGGTCGTAGGTGAACGGACCGTTCTTCGTCGAGTAATCGCTATCGACGAGCCAGACAACCTCGTCGGAGGCCTTCAACTTCGCATCGGTAGCGCCCGTCATCGACAGCGTGCCGTTCACGAAGAACGCCCAGTACCCGGTGGCCGAGGCCGAGGCGCCGACGATACGGGTGAGGTACGCCGCGTTGTAGGAGGCATCGAAGACGGCCGTGTACGGCAGTCCCGTCGCGACGATCTGGCCCATGGCGGTGTTGGCCTTGAGTGTGTGCCGCTTGCCCTTCGAGTCTACGTAGGACCGGGCACTCGCAACGTCCGTCGCGGTCGCGCCGAAGACGTTCTTGGCGTCAGACACGACGCGCAGGGTGGCCGCGTTGGCGGTGGCGGGGATGAGGGCGGTTGCGCCAATGGCGGCCGCCACGAGGAGATGCCTCGTACGCATGATCGAACGTCCTTCTCTCGAGGGTTGTCCAGGCGAGTCCGCCTGGTCGGAGCAGGGTGTTCTGACTCGGAGCGCACTTCCTCGTTGCCGAGGCCGATCGTCTTGCCTTCCCAGATCCGAGGATCCAGTGACCGGTGCATGCACCGCGACGAGCGGACGTTCCTTACAGCGGCGGGACCGTGCCGGATTCGCACCGGACTTCCCCTTCCTCCGTAGATAACGATAGCACCCGCGATGTGGCATGCTCGCTCTATGTCTCAGCGCCTGCCCCGTCCTCGCATCGAAGGCCAGCACCTCGCGGTCTCGTGCGGCCATCCTCTCGCGGTCCAGGCGGCGCTGCGCGTCGGCGCGGCTGGCGGCAACGCGGCGGATGCCGCGGCTGCTGCGGCCGCGGCTCTCACGGTGATCCTGCCTGACGCCTGTGGGCTCGGCGGCGATCTGCTCTGCATCATCCGCAAGGCCGACGGCACGACGACGGCGATCAACGGCGTCGGATGTGCCCCGTCGGGCCTGCAGGTGCCACTACCGACCGACGGTGCGCAGGTGGCGGCCGTCCCGGGCTTCGTGCGTGGCGTCTGTGACCTCATCGTGCAGGCGGGGACACTCACGCGCGCCGAGGTGCTCGCGCCCGCGCTCGAGCTGGCCCGTGACGGTGTGCCGATGACGCGCGATACCGAAGAGGCGCTGCTCGCGTACGTCGAGCGTCTCTCGCGCGGTGGCGCCGACGATTCTCCGTGGGTTAAGGCCCGCGCCAAGGGTGCCGGCACGATCGTGAAGCTGCCCGAAACCGCAGCGACGCTGCAGACCGTCATCGATGGCGGTGCCGACGCGTTCTACAACGGCCCGATCGCCGAGGCGATCGTCCGCGCGATGGCACGCGAGGGCGGCGCCATGTCGCTCGAGGATCTCGCGTCGCACGAGAGCGTGATCCGTCCGCCCGTCGCCACTGACTACCGCGGCGTGACGGTGCTCGCCCAGCCGCCGTCGTCGCAGGCGATGTTGCTCACGATGGCACTGCGGCGCCTCAGCGCCGAGCCGGCCTCCGACGCCTCGCCAGTTGCGCATCACCGCGCGGTCGAGGCCATGACGGGCGCCTTTGCCTTCCGCGATCGGATCACCCAGGACGGCGCGGACGCCGAGCTGATGGCGCTGGCCGATTCGATCCCGATTGCCGAGCGCGCGAGCCGCGTCGATCACGCCAAGGGCTACAACCACACGACGTCCGTAACGGTCGCCGATCGTGAGGGCACGGTCGTCTCGATGCTCGTCAGCGTCTTCGACGCCTTCGGGTGCGCCACGTGGGTCCCGGAGGGCGGCTTCTTCGTCAACGATCGTCTGCTCTCGTTCTCGCGCGACCCCGAGTCGCCGAACGCGCCCGCGGGCGGCAAGCGCCCGGTCCACACGCTCGCCCCGGCGATGATCATCGATGGCCAGCGCATCATCGGCATCTCCACCCCGAGTGCCGACGGCCAGGTGCAGGCACTCCTGCAGGTGCTCCTCGCGCACCTCGATGAGGGTGCCGACTTGACCGATGCCACGGAGCGCCCGCGCTGGCGCGTCGTCGACGACCGCCTCCACGTCGAGCACGACATCGATCCCGCGCTACGCGCGGCTCTGGTCGACCTCGGCCACGAGGTCGTCGACGAGGAGCCGGGCGACAGCCTCTTCGGCAGCATCTGCGCGTCCGAGATCAACCTCGCCACGGGGCTCGTTTCGGCCTGGGCCGACCCCCGACGCGAGTCGTGGGCCGGCGCCTGGTAGTCCGACTCAGCCGGTAACGCTGCTCGGTGTCGTGCTCGTGGCGACCGGCGCCTTGGCGACGGGTGTGCGGCTGAGCTTGACGTTCTTCGTCGAGACCATCGGCGTGCCGCTGGTGGGCGTGTACGTCGTGGTCAGTGTGATGACGAGCGCCTGTTGCGTGCGCAGACGTCGGCCGGTGTTGTTGAGGTTGCAGGTGACCTGGACGACGCCTGCGGCGTTGATCGTCTTGTCGTAGGTGCAGACGGTGAGTGTGGAGACGCGTGTCTTGCGTCGGCCGGTTGTCACGGTGCCGACGTGGTGGACGCTGCCGGAGGTTGGCGCCGTGAAGGTGGTGACAATCATGGAGCGTGTCGAATCCGGCCGGGTGGAGGCGAGTCGAAGTACCGCCGAAGCTGCTGCTGTCGACGATGTGGTTGTCGTAGCCGGCGAGGTGCTGGTCGGGGTTGTGCTCGAGCCGTTGCCGCTGGGCGGCACGACAGCTGCGGTTGGGGTGACGGCGTTTGATGCGGCAGAGGTCACTGAGCTTGCCGCGGGCGAGGCAGTGTTGGCGACCGCAGTGAACGTGTAACTCGTGCCGCTGGTCAGGCCGCTGACGGTGCAGCTGGTCGCCGGGGCCGTGATGGTGCAGGTCTTCGACCCGTCGCTGACGGCGGCCACGGTGTACGTGTCCGGCGTGGGGCCTCCCGACGGGGCCGTCACGGTGACCGTTGCGGATGCCTCGCCTGCCACTGCGGTCGGTGCTGCGGTCGGTAGGACGAGATAGGCCTGCGTGCGACTTTGGTACGTCGAGCCGAAGGTGGGCCAGCCGGTGGCAGAGGCAAAGCGATACACGATCGCGCTCGCCGAACCGGAAAGGATGCTGGTGCACGGGCCAGGGAACATGAATCCACTGGAACACGCCGGCTGATTGCCCAGGAACTCGATGCGAGTAAGTGCGGTCATATTCGCGAATGCCGATTCGCCGAGCGTGGTTACGCCGCTTGGGATCGTGAGCTTCGTCAGTCGGTTCGCGCCATAGAACGCACTGCTACTAATGGTGGTGACGCTATTCGGAATGGTGATCCTGGTGAGGCCGGTCGCACCAGAGAACGCGCTGTTGCCGATACTGGTGACGGTGCTGGGAATGGTGATGCTCTGAAGGCTGGTCGTGCCGTAGATGATGCTTCCACCGAAGCTCGTAACGCTATTCGGGATTGTGATGCTGGCCAAGCTGGTTGCGCCGTAAAACGTGTTGTTCCGGATGCTGGTAACGCCGTTCGGAATGGTGAAGCTGGACAGACTGGTTGCGTACTCAAAGGTCATCATTCCCATGTCCGTGACGTTTGCGGGCGAGGCGAACGTCACGCTGGCGAGACTCGATGTGCGGCTGAAAGCTTGGGTGCCAAGCGTCGTGACACTGCTGGGGATTGTGATGCTGGTCAGATAGGGGGCGTTCGCGAACATCCCGGTTGGGATCTGCGTGAAGTTCGGATTCGTCGGGAGCGTCACGCTCACTACATGGCTGCCGTTGAATGCGCTTCCGCCAACGCTCGTCACGCTGTCTGGAAGGGTGATCGACCCAAGACTGGTCGTGTTGATAAACGCGCCTTCCCCGATGCTCGTAACGTTGTTTGGAATCGTGACGCTCGTCAGGTTTGCGCAACCAGAGAACAGCGCCGTGCTGATGCTCGTGAACTGGGCGTTTGTCGGAAGGGTGACGGCCGATATTCCGCTCTCCCCAAAAGCGCCTTCGCCAATGCTGGTGACGGAATTTGGGAGGACGATCGCTCCGAGTGTCGGAGCCTGCAGAAATGCGTAGTTGCCAATCGTGGCGAGGCTGCTCGGTGCGGCGAAGGTAATGGTGGTAACGCGGGAGACGGAGAAGGCCTGAGCGTCGATGGTCGTGACGTTCGTGGGGATGGTGATGGCTCCAACGCACGACGAGTTCGAGGCGATGTGATCGTTGGTGATGGTGAAGGTGCCACTCGTGCCGCAGTTCTCGGTGCTGGCGCTGGCGGTGCCAGCGGAACCAAGCCCTGCACCGAGCACGATGCCGAGCAGGAGGAGGGCACGGAGAGGCACGACCTTGAAGATTCGCATTGGACGAGTCTTCGTTCGTTAACACCTTAAGTCAAGCCGCAAAGCGGAATATCGGTCTCCATGTATGGGTAGCACCACACGAAGTGGTGATTTTCGTTACAAAATGCGGCGACTTAGGCGTTTTGCACGAGCTCGTCGAGCAGCACGAGCGCCATCGCCTTGTCGAGCGGCTCGTTGAGGCTGGGGCACGAGAAACTCTGGATGCAGGCGGGGCAGCCCGAGTCGCACGGGCAGTCAGCCACGATCGAGCGGGCCGCCTCGGCGATGCGCGCGAGGGCGGGGAAGGCGGTGCGGACGATGCCCGCGCCACCCGGGCGCGTCTCGTGGAGGATGATCGTGGGCGACAGGGTGTCGGGGTGCAGGATCGTCGAGAGGCCCGCGATATCGCCCGCGTCGCTCGGAACGGCGAGAGGGAGGGCGGCGGCGAGCAGGTGCTCGATCGCGTGCAGTCCGCCGAGCGTGGGCTCGTCGTCGGTCGGTGGGCGGGTGATCCAGAGGGCGGCGCTGCGGTAGCGGCGCTCGGGCAGGTCGAGCGTGCGGCTGTCGATCACCGAGAGGTCGTCGGTGCGGCGGCGCTGATAGCCCGTCACGCGCGTGGCGACCTCGGCCTCGCCGAGGTGGCAGCGCCAGTTGCCCAGCCACTCCTCGGCCTCCGGCTCGTCGAGAGCCACCGTTGAGTCGGCGCGCGGCACGGTGAACCAGTCGCCATGGAACGGCTCGACCAGTGCCGTGCCCTCCTTGAGATCGAGCTCGGTGACGAGGTAGCGCTCGCCGAGGTTGAGGTGCACGGCGCCCGGGTGCACGCTGCGCGGTGCGCGGTCCTGCTCGACGTCGCCGAGCACGCGGCCCGACTCGCTATCGACGATCGTCACGACCTCCGAGCCCGTGCTGCGCAGCGACACGCGCATGGCCGGATCGTCGAGACCCGTCCAGATCAGGCCCGCGGGCGTCATCGCGAAGTCGTCGGGGTTGAGCTGCACCATCGCCTCGGCGTCCTCTGTGATGTGCACGCCCAGGATGCTCTCGTCGCGCGGCCCGACTGCGGCCTCGGCTGCCGCGCACGCGAGGTGCGCGATGCGGATCTCCGGGTTATGCGGATCGAGGGCGATCGCCTCGACCGGGCGATCGAGCAGCGCCTGCGGATGCCGGGCGAACCACTGATCGAGCGCGTCGTCGCCGAGCACCAATACGCCGAGCCCACGCTGCCGACGGCCGGCACGACCCCACTCCTGGCGCAGCGCCGCGACCGAGCCGGGGAAGCCGACGACGACGGCACAGTCGAGATCGCCGATGTCGATGCCGAGCTCGAGTGCGTTCGTGGCGATGACTGCGCGCAGGTCGCCGCCGGCGAGGCGCTGCTCGATCTGGCGGCGCACCTCCGGCGGGTAGCCCGCGCGGTACGGCTCGACGCGCTCGGCCAGCGCGGGCGCGCGGCGCGTCAGCTCGTCGCGCACGCCGCGCAGGATCAGCTCGACCAATTGCCGGCCGGGGGCGAAGCAGATCACGCGCTGATCGTCGATCACCAGCTGGGCCACGAGATTGACCGCCTCCTGGATGCGCGAGGCGCGCCGGCCCGTCGCCTCATCCAGCAGCGTCGGGTTCCACAGCGCGACGTCGCGGCCCGGGCTGGGCGCCCCGTCGTCGTCGATGATCGCCACGTCGACGCCCGTCAGCGCGCCGAACGCCTCGTGCGGATTGCCGACGGTGGCCGAGGCGAGCAGCAGCTGGGGCGAGGCGCCGTAGAGGGCGGCGCAGCGGCGCAGGCGCCGGATCACGTGCGCGACGTGGCTGCCGAAGACCCCGCGGTAGACGTGCGCCTCGTCGATGATGATCGCGCTGAGCCCCGACAGCCACTCGTCCCAGCGCTGGTGGTGCGGGCAGATGCCGACGTGGACCATGTCGGGGTTGCTCAGCACGAGGTTCGACTCGGCCCGCGCTAGCCGGCGGCTGCCGGTGTCGCCATCGCCGTCGACGAGCGAGACGCGCAGGTCGCGACCGAGGCCGAGCGCGTGCAGGCGGCGGGCCTGGTCCTGCGCGAGCGCCTTGGTGGGGGAGAGATAGAGCGCGCGGCTGTGCGACTCGGTCAGGAGCGTCTCAAGCACCGGCACGGTGTACGCGAGCGTCTTGCCGCTCGCCGTACCCGAGGTGATGCCGACGTGGTTGCCCTGGCGCGCGAAGGCGATCGCCTCGGCCTGGTGCGCCCACAGCGAGGTAATGCCGCTGCGTTCGAGCGCGGCGGTTAGCGCTGGCGGTAGGTCGGTTGGCAGCGGCACCGAGGTGCCGGCCGACGCAGGCTGCTCGCCGCGGAAGACGAGGCGGTCATCGGGCGGCGCACCAAGGTCGAGCGCCGCATCCCACGACGCCCGCGGGCTCATGGCGCGTCGGGATGCGTCGCGGCGGGGAACGAGCCGAGCACGACCACGAGGGCCGAGCGGCTGGTGACATCGGCGAGGGCGCGCTCGATGCGCGGATCGTCGCGATGGCCCTCGATGTCGATCAGGAACTGGTAGCGCCACGGCTCGCCCGGGATCGGCCGCGAGTGCAGGCTCTGCATGTTGACGCCGTGGTAGCGCAGCGGCTCGATCGCATCGTGCAGCGCGCCCGGCTGGTGGCCCGTCACGACGCGCAGCGCGGTCTTCCACGCGGTGCCCTCGGTGTACGGGAGCGGCTCGCGTGCGATCGCGACGAAGCGCGTCATGTTCTCGGGGTGGTCCGAGATGTCGTGCTCGAGCACCTCGAGGCCGTACTGGCGCGCCGCGGCCGGCGAGGCGATTGCCGCGCACGTTGGGTCGGCAAGTTCGGCCACCATGCGCGCGGCATCGGCCGTGGTGCTGGCGGCCCGCTGCTCGTAATGGCCGTTGAGGAACGTACGGCACTGCGCTAGCGCCATGGGGTGCGAGTGGATCGTCGTGACACCCGCCGTTGTGGCGCCCGGCACACCGGCGAGGCAGTGCGGGATGTGGATAATCGTCTCAGCCACGATCGGCAGCGAGCCGTCGGCAATCAGATCGCAGGTGTCGGCGACGATGCCGGCCAGCGTGTTCTCGATCGGCAGCACGCCAATCTCTGCCGAGCTGTCACCGACCGCGGCGTACACGTCGGCGAACGAGCCGGCCGACGTGGCCTCGATCTCGGGGTACAGGCGGTCGGCGGCCTCAGACGTATACGACCCGGCCGAGCCGGGATAGACGACAGAGGTGGGGTGGAGGTTGCTCATTGCGCGGTCCCAGCGGGTCGGAGCAGGGTACCAAGCAGCCGAGGCTAGGCCGTACGCCCGGCGTGCAACGCCTGCAGCAGTTCGCGCTCGAGTGCCGCGGCGTCGGCATTGCCGAGCAGCTCGAGAGAACGCGGGCGCGGCAGCGGAATCTCGAGCTCGAGGGTGATGCCCGTTGCGCGCGGCCCCAGCACGTAGACGCGATCCGACAAGAGCACGGCCTCGCGTACGTCATGGGTGATCAACACGACCGTCCAGCGCTCGCGTCCCCAGATCTGTTCGAGCCACAGCTGGAGCTCGGTGCGCGTGAGGGCATCGAGTGCCCCGAACGGCTCGTCGAGCAAGAGGATGTCGCGGCCTTGGGCGACCGTGCGCGCGAACGCGGCGCGCTGACGCATGCCGCCCGACAACTGGTACGGCCGCGTGGCACCAAATTCGTCGAGGCCGAACGTGGGTAGTAGCGCTCGGGCCTGCGCGAGTGCCTCGCGCTTGCTCAGCCCGCCCGCCACCTCACCACCGAGCGCGACGTTCTGCTCCACCGTCCGCCACGGGAAGAGCACGTCGTGCTGCGGCATCCAGGCGAACGGGCTCTGCATGCGGTTGAGCGGCTCGCCGTCGAGCAGCAGCTCGCCGCTGTCGGCCGGCTCCGTGCCGTTGAGGACCGAGAGGATCGTCGACTTGCCGCAGCCGCTGGGGCCGAGGATCGAGACGAACTCGCCGCGCTCCACGTGCAGCGACAGGTCGTCGAGGACCTGCAGGTCGCCGAAGGCCTTGCGCAGGCCGCGCACGTCGATCGCCGACGTGCTCACTGGTTTACCTTCCGCGCGTCGGTGTACCAGGGGATCGTCAGGCGCTGCACGATGAATGTGGCCGCGTAGAGCGCGAGGGTGAGCACCGCGGTCACGAGCACGGCGGCCAGCACGAGGTCGGTGCGGAACGAGTTGTCGGCGCCTTGGATATACACGCCGAGCCCGGTCTCGGCGCCCGCGTACTCCGCGAAGATCGCCGCGACCACGGCGTACGTGATTGCGATGCGCAGGCCGGTGAAGAAGCCGGGCAGCGCCGACGGCAGGCGCACGAGCCGGAAGACCGTCGGCCAGCTCGCGCCCATCGTGCGCAGGAGCGTGACGGCGTCGCGCTCGCTCGAGGCGTAGCCATCGAGGAGGCCGACCACGATCGGGAAGAACGTCACCAGCGCGACGAGCAGGATCTTCGGGGTCAGGCCGAAGCCGAACCAGATCACCACGAGCGGTGCCAGCACCACGAGCGGAATCGTCTGGCTGCCAATCAGCACCGGCATCACCGAGCGGCGGGCCAGCCCCGAGGCGTCGAGCAGGATCGAGATCGCGAACGCGAAGACCATGGAGACGGCGAAGCCGAGCAGAACCTCACGCAGCGTCGGCTGCGTGCTTGCCCACAGCGACGCGCGATCGTCCCAGCCGGCGCTGAGTACGCGCGACAGGGGCGGCAGTAGCTCATCACCCAGATTGCCGACGCGGGCATACACCTCCCAGACCACGCCCAGCAGCCCCACGACGAGCAAGGGCGGAAGCACAATGCGAAGAGTGCGGCGCATAGAGGAACGGTATCGTGCCCTCGGCAGTCGACTGATACCCGCCTCCGTCCCGAAGGATCCGTTCCGATGACCCGCTCGCTCGCCTCCACCCGACGTCGAATCGCCCTCGCTGTGCTCGCGGTTGTCGTGCTCGTGGTCGTGGCGGCCTGCGGTGGCTCGTCGTCGAGCACCACCACGGCGGGCGACCCGATGATCCTCCCGGCCCAGCCGGCCGAGGTAAAGGTCGCGCTCGACTGGACGCCGAACACGAACCACATCGGTATCTACGTGGCGCAAGAGCTCGGGTACTACAAGGACCAGGACCTGTCGGTGAAGCTGCTGCCCTACGCCTCCACGTCGCCCGAGCGGCTGGTCTCGAGCGGTGAGGCTCAGTTCGGCTTCTCGTACTCGAACGGCATCGCCTTCGCCCGTGCCGCGGGTCTCGACGTCGTGCAGGTGTTCGCCAACATCGGCAAGCAGCAGTACCTGCTCGCCTATCGCGCCGACGACCCCAGCATCACAACCCCGAAGGACCTCGACGGCAAGACGTACGCGGGCTTTGGTACGCCGAGCGAGGAGTCGGAGGTCGCCACGGTGATCAAGGGCGATGGTGGCAAGGGCGACTTCAAGAAGGTCGTGCTCGACGCCGCAGCGTACGAGGCCGTGTACAGCGGGCGCGCCGACTTCACCATCTCGGCATCGACCTGGGAGGGGGTGGAGGCCGAGGTCAACGGCAAGCCCATGAAGTACTTCGACCCCGCCGACTACGGGTATCCGGACAACTACTCGAACACCATCATCGCGAGCAACGCGTGGCTCACGGCCAACCCCGACGTCGCCAAGCGCTTCATTGCCGCGACGCAGCAGGGCTACCAGTACGCGGCCGACAATCCGGCGGAGGCCGCGCAGCTCCTGCTCGACGCCAACCCGCAGACGCTCAAGAACCCTGAGGTCGTGAAGAAGAGCGCGGATCTGCTGGCGAAGGACGGCTACTACGCGAGCGAGGCCGGTGCCCTCGGCACGATCGACGGCGCGCGCGTGTCGGCGTTCTACGACTTTCTCTACGACAACAAGCTGCTGACCGACGCCGATGGCAAGGCGCTCACCACCAAGCCCGACTGGTCGCAGGCCTGGACGAACGACTACCTGCCGGCTGGCTGATGCAGGCCGCCGAGCTCGCAGCGCTCGCGCAGGAGGTGCGGCAACTCGAGCCGCGCGCGGGTGCCACGACGGTGGTCGTGATCGACGGGGCGTCGGGCAGTGGCAAGTCGACGTTCGCGACACGCCTGGCCGAGGCGAGTGGCGCCGGCCTCCTGCGCCTCGAGGACATGTACCCCGGCTGGGATGGACTTGATGAGGGCGCCCAGCGACTCGTCGAAGACGTGCTCGAGCCGCTGTCGCATGGCGAGCAGGCAACGATCCGCCGCTGGGACTGGCTGGAGATGCGCGAGCACGAGCGCGAGCCGCTGGTCACCGAGCCGCTGCTGGTGATCGAGGGCGTCGGCGCGGGCTCGCGCGCGGCGGCGCCGTTTATCAGTCTGCTGATCTGGCTCGAGGCCGAGACCGAGGAGCGCTACGCGCGCGCTATCGCACGCGACGGCGAGCTGTATCTGGGCCACTGGGACCTGTGGGCCGCGCAAGAGCAGGTGACGTTCGCGCGCGAGGGCACGCGCAACCGCGCCGATCGCACCTACCGCACAGACGACGACGCGTGGAGCGCGTCGTGGCGGCCCGACCCCGCCGCCTGATCGCCTGATCGCCTGATCGCAGACCGGGCTACGATCCCGCTCATGGCAGACCAGCCGGGATGGGGAGAGGGCACGGCGCACGCCGACGAGGACGCGCTGATGGCCGGCCTCGCGGTGATCGTTGGCCGCGACACGCCTGGCATTCCGCGCGGCATGGGCGACGACGCCGCGGTGCTGTCGCCCGACCTCGTCTGGACCGTCGATGCGCAGGTCGATGGCGTGCACTTTCGCCGCGATCTCTCGAGCCCTGCCGATGTCGGCTGGAAGGCGCTGGCCGTCAATCTCTCCGACATCGCCGCGATGGGCGCGATGCCGCTCGCTGCGCTGGTCTCGATCGTGATCGGCGAGGGCGACGCCACCTCGCTGGAGCCGATCTACTCCGGCCTTGAGGTGTGCTCGCGGCTCTACGACTGTCCGATCGTCGGCGGCGATGTGGCGCGCGGCTCGGGCCTGGCGCTGTCGATTAGCGTGCTCGGCCGCGCCAGCATCGATCCGCCCGGTCGCGACGGCGCTCGCCCGGGCGACGTGATCGCCGTCACGGGCACGCTCGGCGAATCGGCCGCCGGCCTGGCCGCCCTGCTCGACCCGACGTTGCGCGACCTGCCCGGTGCCGACGAGTGCATCGAGCGCCACCGCCGGCCGCACCCGCGCCTGACCGACGGCGCGTTGCTGGCCCCGCACGTCCACGCGATGATGGACGTCTCCGACGGCCTGGCCACCGACCTGCCGCGGCTCGCACAGCGCAGCGGCGTCTCGCTCACGATCGACCTCGACGCGCTGCCGCTGCACGAAGACGTGTGCCTGATCGCGCAGACGCTGCGGCGCGCACCGGGCGCCTACGCAGCCACGGGCGGCGAGGACTACGAGCTCGTGATGGCGATGTCACCCGAGGCCGTCGACGCCTGCGGCGTCCCCTTGACGGTGATCGGCCGCGTCGAGGACGGCCCGGCGGGCGTGCGCTTCACGGGCGCGGGCGCCGACGAGGCGCTGCGCGGCTGGGACCACCTGGCCTAAGCCGGGGCTTGCCGGTTACTGCTTGATCTCGACCGGCATGCCGACCGCGACGTGGGTGAAGAGTTCCTCCACGTCGGAGATATGCATGCGCACGCAGCCGTGTGAGGCGGCCGAACCGATCGACCAATCCGACGGGGTGCCGTGGATGCCGACGAGCGGAGCGGAGGTGCCGATCCAGCGGGTGCCAAGCGGATTGCTTGCGCCCGGCGGCACCGGCTCGAGCCCTGCGGCCCACGGCGAGTTCGGCGGCGTCCACGTGGGGTTCTCGATCATCTCGGTCACGACGAAGCTGCCCGTGGGTGTGGGGTAGGCCGGCTGGCCGACGGCGATCGGGTACTGCTTGAAGAACTTGCCGTCGAGATACAGGTTGAGTACGAACTTGCTCTGGAGCACCACGATCTTGCCGCCCGTCGCGCTAATCAACGCGGGCCGGGCAATGCCATCCTCGGGCAGGCCCTCCTTGCGCTGGTAGGCGCGGACAGCCTTCTCGACCTTGGCGTTGTACTCCCAGCTGAGCTTGCCCTTCCACATCTTCGCGAGGCGCAGACGGCGCGTGAGGTTCGCGACGTCGTCGCCCTTCGCACCGGGCGCGAGCGTCAGCTGGTTCGTCAGCTTCTCGGTCGAGTCGACGTTGATCTCCGTGGTGCGTGTCGCCGTCTTGCCCGTTGCGTTCGTAATGAACAACTCGACCTTGGAGGTGCCCTGCGGCAGCTTGCTGGTCTCGATCGTGTAGCCGATCGACATTGGCGTGACCTTCGCGTCTTGCCCATTGACCTTGGCGACGACCTTCGTCGGGCTCGCCGAGTCGACGAACGCATAGACCTTGGGGCGATCGGTGTCCGTCACCCAGCCGTCGATACCGCCCAGGCGCACGCTGGGGCGGCCCGTGTCAACGCGCATGGTGTTCCCCGCGCGCGTCTCGTTGCCCGCAGCGTCGGTTGCGATAAGCGTGAGCGGCGTGACGCCGTCGGCAATGCCGGGGATGAGCGAGAAGCGGCCGTTCTCATCGGCGGTGGTCGCGACCTCGCCGTCCTGCCAGGTGGCGGTGATCGTCGAGCCGGGCTCGGAGACGCCCTTGATCTCGGCGCTGGTCGCCCAGCCGGCAGCGGTCGTGGCGGTCAGCCGGGGTGCGGTGCCATCGGTGGTGAAGGACCAGTCGTACGTGGCGGTGTCCTCGATCAGGTCCGAGGAGGTGACGACGACCGACACGCGGTGCGGACCGTCGGCCAGCTTCGGCATGGGCAGCACGTAGCCACTGGGCGTGCGCTCGGCCTGGGCAGAGACGTCGACGCCGTCGACGCTGATCGTGGCGGACTCCGCCTGGTCGGCAGAGCGCAGGACGATACGCAGAGGCGTGGTGCCGTTGACGGTCGCGCCCGGCGCGGGCGAGACCGAGTCGACAACGGGGCGCTCCGCATGGGCGCGAGCGACGAGCACGCCACCAATCGCGACGACGCCGACAACGGCGACGGCGATCAGACCAATGAGCGTTCCGCTGCGCACGGCCTCACGCTACAACAGGGCACACCTGTGAGCTGCGGCTGTTCCGTAAGCCGGGCTTCAGCGCTTCGGCAGCTCGTGCCGCAGCGCGCGGACACGGAGCGACGGCACGCGCCACGAGGCCTCGGCGACGATGCGCCGCGACATCTTCGAGCCGCCCGCGACGCGGTCGGTGAAAGTGATCGGCACCTCCTCGATCCGGAAGCCGAGCAACGAGGTGCGGTACGTCATCTCGATCTGGAAGGCGTAGCCCTCAGCCGTCACATCGTCGAGGTCGATCGCCTCGAGGACGGCGCGTCGAAAGCACTTGAAGCCGCCGGTCAGGTCGCGGATGCCGAGCTGCAAGAAGGCCTGCGCGTAGAGGCAGCCGCCGCGCGAGATCACACGCCGCGCGAGCGACCAGTCGCGCACGCCACCGCCGCGCGTGTAGCGCGAGCCGATGACGAGGTCGGCGCCGCGCTGGGCGGTCGCGACGAGGTCGGGCAGGCGCCCCGGGTCGTGCGAGAAGTCGCAGTCCATCTCGCAGATGTAGTCGTAGCCCTGGTCGAGCGCCCAGCGGAAGCCGGCGAGGTACGCACGGCCGAGGCCTTCCTTGGCGGTGCGATGCAGCACGTGCACCCAGTCGTGCTGGGCGGCCAGGCGATCAGCGATCTCGCCGGTACCGTCGGGCGAACCGTCGTCGATTACGAGGACGTCACCCGGGATCGTCGCGCGCTCGCGCGCCGCGCCGATCGCCTCGATCATGCGCTCGAGGTTCTCGCGCTCGTTGTACGTCGGCACGCAGACGACGAATCGCTCGGTAGCGGCAGTGCTCATTCGGACGGATCATGCCGCACGTTCCTGAGTGGGAGCCGCACCGGGTGTCGCTTGCGGACGCCCCGCGGGTGTGCGACGTTGCGGACATGCAGCGACGGAGTCGGCCATGGCGGTGAAGAACAGCGACGTCGCCGATCTCTTTGATCTCCTCGCGAGCCTGTCGGAACTCGACGGCGCGATCGTGCACAAGGTGATCGCGTATCGGCGTGCCGCCGACCAGTTCCGCACGACGGCCGAGTCGGTCGAGCGCATGGCCGAGGAGGGTCGGCTCACCGACCTGCCGGGCATCGGCGCGACGATCGCGGCGAAGGTCGACGAGTATCGCGAGACCGGCACGCTGCAGGCGCTCGAGAAGTTGCGCGAGAAGTACCCCGATGGGATCGTCGAGATGATGGGGGTGCCGGGCGTCGGCCCGAAGACCGCCAAGCGCCTCTATGCCGAGCTTGGCATCGACTCGCCCGACGCGCTCAAGGCCGCGTGCGAGGCCGGCCAGCTGCGCGAGCTGAAGGGACTCGGCGCCAAGAAGGAGCAGACGATCCTCGACGCGCTCAACGCCGGCGGTGGTCCGCGCAAGCACGTGATCCTGCTCGACCACGCGCTCGATCGCGCGGAAATGCTGGTCGAGGCGCTGCGCGCCGAGCCGGGCTGTCGCGAGGCCGAGATCGCGGGTTCGCTGCGCCGCCGCAAGGAGGTTGTCGGCGACGTCGACCTCGTCGCGTCGTCCGACGACCCAGGCCCGCTGCTCCAGCGCTTCGCCGAGCACCCGGGCGTGCAGGACGTGATCGCGCTCGGCGACGCCAAGGCATCGGTCGTGCTCCACGACGGCATGCAGGTCGACCTGCGCGTCATCCACCCCTCGCAGTGGGGCTCGCTGCTGCAGCACTTCACCGGCTCGAAGGCGCATAACGTGGCGCTGCGCGAGCGCGCCCGCGACCAGGGCCTCAGCCTGTCCGAGCACGGCTTCGCACCGATCGACGGTGGCGAGCCCGAACCGTGCGCGAAAGAGGCCGATGTCTACAAGCGTCTCGGCCTTGCGTGGATTCCGCCCGAGCTGCGCGAGCACCAGGGAGAGATTGAAGCCGCGGCCGACGGCACGCTGCCGAAGCTCGTCGAGCTGAAGGACATCGAGGGCGACCTCCACGGCCACTCCGATGCGTCCGACGGCAAGGGGACGCCGACCGAGATGGCGCAGGCGGCGATGGAGCGCGGGCTTTCGTACTACGCGGTCACCGACCACTCGAAGGCCGTCGGCATGGGCATTGGCCTTGATCCGGCCGAGACGCTCGCCAACGCCAAGCGCGTGCAGAAGGCGGCGAAGGGTCTCGAGTCGAAGGGCTTCCACCTACTGACGGGCATCGAGGTCGACATCCTGCCGGGCGGCGTGCTTGATCTACCCGACGAGGTGCTGGCCGAGCTCGACTGGGTCGTCGCCTCAGCCCATGGCGTGCGCGGCCAGAACCGCGAGCAGCTGACGGCCAGCATGGTCGCCGCCATCGAGCATCCGCACGTCGATGTGATCGCACATCCGACCGGGCGCCTGCTCGATGGTCGCGAGCCGTACGACGTCGACGTCGAGGCACTGATCGCCGCATGTGCCCGCACCGGCACCTTCCTCGAGATCAACGCGAACCCCAAGCGCCTCGACCTGCGGCCCGAGCACGCACGAGCTGCGATCAACGCGGGCGTGAAGCTCTGCGTCTCCAGCGACGCGCACAACACGGGCGGCCTCGACGTCCTGCGCTACGGCGTCGATACCGCCCGTCGCGGTTGGGCGACAAAGGCCGACATCGTCAACACGCGCACCTGGCCGCAGATCCGCAAGCTGCGCAAGCGCAGCTAGATCTCAGGCGCTCAGCGCAAACGGCGGCGCGGCGACGTCTGGAGCGACGAAGCCGCGGCGTGCCTCGACGCTCATCAGCACCGGCTCGCTCCACCACCGCAGCGCGGCGTTACGGTCGAGCTCGGCGACCGTCTCGTCGATCGTGAGGCCGCGCTGGACGGCGTCGGCGACCGCTGCGACGTAGAAGACGGTCAGCGTCTCGTGGTAGCCACCCGTCTGCGAGTTCTCCACGCCGTGGGCGTCGTTGAGCAGGGGGATCCGCTCGCGGCAGAGCGTCAGCGTCGTCTCTGGCCCGTGCTCGGAGATCAGGACGTGCGCGGCGGTGATGTGGCCGCGGTGGGTCCACGCGGACTGGGGGAGCGAGGCGTCCAAGAGGCCGGCGGCGATCTGCTCGGGCTGCATGTCCGCAGTGTGGCAGCCGAGGGCGGACTGCAGGCGGATGCGTCGTGCGCGCAAACCGGCGATCCGTTGCGAACACGATACATGAAACGATAAACTGAAACGATTCACATAGGGCGGGAAAAGGGCTCGCTTGACGCTCCACAGCGCAAAATTCCCACCAATCCGCCCGCGACGGGCGCAGCACGGTACGCTCCGCCCATGGCTGCCACGCCGAAGCGCCCGACGATCAAGCAGATTGCGGAAGAGACGGGTCTTTCTGTCACCGCAGTGTCCTACGCGCTGCGTGGCGAGCGAGTCTCGGCCGCAACGATCGAGCGCGTGCAGGCTGTGGCCGACCAGCTCGGTTACTCAGCCGACCCCGTGGCACGCGCCCTGCGTGGCGGCCGCACGGGCACGATCGGCGTCCTCGTCGGCAGCCTCGCCGACTTCTGGCAGCAGACGCTCGCCCACGCCGTGCAGCGCGAGTTGCGCACGCATGGCCTGCACACGATTCTGGCCGATGCCGATGGCGACCCGGCCGAGGAGCTTGCGCTCGCCGCCCGCCTCGCTGCGCAGCGCGTCGATGGCCTGCTGGTCGCACCGATCGGCCCGGCGGGTGGCGACTGGGCCAAGCTGACGGAGCGCACGCCGACGGTCACTATCTCCGGCCGTCTGCCCGGTGCCGAGCTGGCGGGTGAGGTTGCGTTCGACCAGACCACGGGCGTGGGCGAGATGCTGCGGCACCTGCACTCCCTCGGACATCGGCGCATCGCCGTGCTGTCGTGGGCCGTCGAGGCGTCGCCGGACCGGCCGACGGAGCGCGCGGTACGAGAGCAGGCCGCGACGCTTGGGCTCGACTGCGAGATCGTGCAGTGCGCCTACTCGCTCGACGGCTCGCGCCCGCTCGCACTTGAGGTGCTCGAGCGCGCCGACCGTCCGACCGCAATCTTCTGCCTCTCCGACTCGATCGCGTACGGCGTGCTCCATGGCTGCCGCGAGCTGGGCCTCCAGGTGCCCCGTGACATCTCCGTCGTGGGCTTCGATGACCACCCGCTCTCGCGTCTCGTCGATCCGCCGCTCACGAGCGTCAATTGGAGCATCGACCGTACGGCGCGTGCTGCCGTCGGCTTCCTCGTCGACTATCTCGCAGGCGATCGTGGCGACCATCGTGTCGTGATCGCACCGACGATGGTCGTGCGCGACTCGAGCGGTCCGGCGCCGAGCTAGGAGACGGTCTTCGGCGGGTTCGGGTCGTACGGGCTAACCCACCCGTACGGCGGCGCCTCGGTGATCCCATCGCCGGGCGGGAACGCACCGGGACCGACGATGAACCACTGTGGCTGCGTGTTGTACGTCGACACGAAGACATCCTCCGACAGCACCTTGCCGTCGCGCTTCACGATGCGCGTGACGTCGACCGCGAAGCCGGCCTGACCGTCGGTGTACGGCACGACGGTCTTCGGCGGCGCGGTCGGATCCTCGATGTAGCGCTTCTCGGGCTCCTTGAGCGCGTAGCGTTCGCTGACACGCGTCTCGACGACGCGGCCGTCAGACGGGGATGAGTAGAGGTTGACGATCATCGTGCTGTTGTCGGCGGTGGCGCGGATCAGCACGGGGTGCTCGGTGTTGTTGGTGAAGCGGAAGTCAGGGCCATCCCACGAGACGGTGGCGTCCATGCCGTCACCGTAGTGCGAGATATAGAAGTCGTGGTTGTGGCGCTCGTCGACCTCAAGGCCGCCCGCGAATACTGCGTCGTAGAGGGTCGAGGCGACCTGGCAGACGCCGCCACCGATCGAGGGGATCATCAGGCCGCCGACGATCGCCTGTCCTTCGAGGAAGCCGCGCTCGGGCGAGCGCGGGCCGACGGCGTCGTTGAACGAGAACTGCTCGCCGGGCATCACGAGGCGGTTGTCGAGGATATCGGCCATCAGGGCGACGTTGTGGATGCGGTTCTCCGACGAGTCGCCGAGCTCGGTCGTGGCGCCCGCGATCTTCGTGGTGATGCCGAACTTCTCGGCGTCGGCCGTCGAGCGCCGCGGCGGCGTGCGGGTGAGCTCGATGTCGGCCTGGCGAGCGCCGCCGCCGAGCGCTGCGGCGCGCACGGCGTCGGCCACCTTCTGCGCGTCGAAGCCAATGCCCTCCTTGGCGGGCTCCACCCAGGCGCGCTGGCCGTTGGTGTCCCACATGGCGTTCTGCGGCTCGCGGATCTTCGTGCCCAGCACCTCGGTTACGGCCGGGGCGAGAATCTTGGGCGAGAACGTGATCGTCGCCTTGCCATCGATGTTGCGCACCATCACGGCGTTCTGCAGCGCGGCGGTGGGCAGCGCACCAACGCGTTGGCCGTCGGCGTTGAGCGCGACAGGTGCCGAGGCGAGCTCGACGGCTTGCGAGGCAGCAGCCTTCGCCGCCTCCGTCGAGATGGTCGGCTTGGTCACCTCCGACTTGAGCACGAGCTTGCGCTTGCCATCGAGCGCAGCCGTGGCGGTGGCCAGCAGGATCGCACGCGGCGAGATCGAGTGGCCGTCGCGGGCCGGCGAGATGGTCGTCTTGCCGTTGGCAATGCGCACGGTCGCGTTGCGCGCGGGCTCGGAGATCATGCGGAGATTCGCGGGGATGCGGGCGCGCGCGGGGGTTGCGATCGTGGGTGCGAGCTCTGACGAGTGGATGAGCGGCAGGAGCAGCGACTGTAGGCGTCCCGTCTGCATGGCGCGTTCGACGGTCCGGCGGTAGTCGACACGGGCATCCAACTCGGCGGGATTCATCGGCGCCGTCTGCGCGTCGAGTGTCACGGCGATCGTCGTATCGAGCTGGGGCGCGAGTTCGTCCTTCAGCTTCAGCCGGGCATCCTCGGGCGACAGGCCACCGATCTCGACGCCGTTGACGGTTACCCCGGGTGCTACCTCGCCGCGCATCGTCAGGCCGCGGACGATCACGAGCGCGACCAGCACGAGGATCACCAGTACGGCGATGCGACGGTTGCGCGTGCTCTTGCGGGCACGCCGAGGCGCGGCACGGTAAACCGTGCGCGGGCCGGGGCCGGAGCCGGGCTGTAGAGGGGTGCGGGCAGGCGGAGATTGGGCCATTGCTACCGGCGACCCATGATACCCGTCGTCTGGGTTCCCTAGTGCGATCCCGCTCGCACCCCGGGTAGCATCAACCGCAGTGGACCCTCTCGACCCCGACGAGCAGCGACGCGACGCGCCGTTTACGTGGATCTCGAGCCAGCGCGGCCGTTCGGCGCGTGCCGGGCGCCGCCATTGGGCGGATTTGCGCGGGCCAATGCTGGCGGCGGCAATCATCGGTCTGTTCCAGGCGGGCCTCGTTGGCCTCGCGCTCGAGGCCTTCTCTCGCTGGGATGTGCGCGCCGTTGCGGTCGTGCCCGTCGTGGCGATCACCACGTTCCTACTGGTGCTCTTCCTGGGTCTCGTGCGCTCCTCGATGCGGGACGGCAGCGTGTTGGGCAGCGGTCCGGCCGCCGCAATCCTCGAGATCGTGGCGATCACCACGCCGGTGCTGCGCGAGGGCCTCACGCCCGCGGCTGCCCAGTTGCTGGCCCGTGAGGCGCAGGAGCGTTTGGGCTACGCCGCGCTCGCGGTGTCGGATCGCAGCCAGGTGCTCGCACACGTGGGCCTCGCGGCAGACCATCACGGTGCTGGTACGGCAGCACCGCCCGGCGCGGTGCAGGCAATGGACGAGGAGCGCGTCGCGCGCCTGCCCGCCGGCTGGCGCCACGGCTGCATCTCCACGTGTCCGCTGCGTTCGGCCGTCGTCGGGCCGCTGATTGTGCGCGGTCGCGCGATCGGCTCGATCATCGCGTTCTCTGAGGGCGCACTCGAGATCTCCGACCAGGAGCGCGCGGTCATGGAGTCGCTGTGCGGCCTCGTCTCGAACGCGCTCGCCGCCGGTGAGGTCGAGGTGCACGCTCGCGCCAGCGCCTCCGCCGAGCTCGCCGCCTTGCAGGCGCAGATCGAGCCGCACTTCCTGTTCAACGCGCTCAACACGATCGCCGCGTTTATCCGCACGCAGCCCGACGAGGCAAGGCACCTCATCACCACGTTCGCCGAGTACTGCCGCTCCACGCTGCGCCAGCCGTCGCAGTTCGTCTCGTTCGCCGACGAGATGCGGCACGTGGAGGCGTACCTCGAGCTCGAGCAGGCGCGCTTTGGCCAGGCCCTCGTGATCGATCGCCGCATCAGCCCCGCGGCCAACGAGGTGATGGTGCCGCCGTTTCTCGTGCAACCGCTCGTCGAGAACGCGATCAAGCACGGCAAGACCGACCAGCCGTTGCGCGTCGTCGTGCGCGCCGATGTGCGCTTCGGTCGCCTGCGTGTGATCGTGCGCGACAACGGCCGTGGCATCGCGCAAGAAGACGCCGAGCGCGTGCTCGAGCCGGGCTACGGCAGCGGCGCGGCGGGCCTTGGCCTCGCGTCGGTGCATCGCCGCATCCAGGCGTACTACGGCGACGAGGGCCGGCTCCGCATCGCGAGCGCGCCGGTGCTCGGCACGTCGATCAGCATCCTCGTGCCGATCGAGCCGCCGGCCCACGTTGAGGTGGCGGCATGACGCTGCTGGCGCTGATCGTCGATGACGAGGCGCCGGCCCGCGGCGAGCTGCGCCACCTCCTCACCGGCATCGACGGCATCGAGGTGGCGGGCGAGGCCGCAAGTGCCCGCGAGGCGCTGGTGCTGGCCGAGCGCATGGCGTACGACGTCGTGTTCCTCGACATCTCGATGCCGGGCGGCAAGGGCGGCATCGAGCTCGCCAAGACGCTGGCTGCATTGCCGCACCGACCGACGGTCGTGTTCGTCACGGCCCACGACGACCGCGCGATCCAGGCGTTCTCCGTCGAGGCCGTCGACTACCTGCTCAAGCCGGTGCGCGAGGATCGCTTGCTCACCACGGTTCGCCGCGTCGCGGCGATCCGCGCCGGCACCGCGCCCGGCGCCGCGATCGAGGCGCGCATTCCCGTCGATGGCGATGGGGAGGAGACGCTGCTGGTTGACCCGGCCGAGGTCGCGTACGCCGAGGCCGATCGCGACCGTTCGCGCATCGCCCTTGCCGACGGCCGTGTGCTCGGCTCGCCGCGTTCGCTGCGTGCGCTGGAGGATCTGTTGCCCAGCACGTTCATGCGCATCCACCGCTCGCAGATCGTCAACCTCGCGCTCGTTGCGGCCCTCGAGCCCGTCGGTGAGGGGCGCGTACAGGTGCGGCTGTCAGACAAGAACGGTACGGCGCTCGAGGTGGCGCGCCGCCAGACGCGCGCGTTGCGCACGGCGCTCGGACTCCGCTAGCCAAACGCGGCTACGCTGCCCCCAAATGGAGGCCCTGTTTGCAATCGAGGAGGCGCTCGTCGGGCTTGAGCCCGAGGACCGCACCCCTGCCGCCGCACCCGTGCTGATCGACCTTGTTTTCGACGCGCTCGCGATCGACGAGGACGAGCTCAACGCCGTCTCGCGTCGCGGTCTGCTGCTCGCGGCGGCCGAGGGCAACCCCAGAGAGTCGTCCTCCGCTGGCTCGCGCGCCGCGCTCGAGACCGCGTCGGGCCTGATGGAAGACGGCTACGGCGATGCGTTGCAAGGCGCGCTCGCCGAGCTCGCCGGTGTGGTGCCCGACACGTGCCCGTGCACCGCGACGGTCGTCGAGGATCTGCGCGGCGATGCGGTGTTGGCGGTCGAGGCCCTCGCCGTCGTCGTGCTGCATCGCGCGATGGAGTAGCGGTGGCCGTCGATCTGCAGAAGGCGATCGCGCGGCTCAAGCCCGCGCAGGTGCGGGCGATCATCGATACCGCGCTGCGCGTGGAGCCCGATGACTTCGACGACCTGCCCGCACCGCAGGTGATGCTGCGTGGCGACGGCTGGACGGGCGTGACGACCACGATCGACGCCGACGGCTACCGCGCGGTGCTGATCACCGCTGGCGGGCGCCGCACCTCGTCGCGCACGTGCACGATTATCGACCCGGAGGGTTCGACGATCGGCGCCTTCGGCGCAGACGAAACTGCAGTGGCCGCCGTCGCCGCCACGGCCGGCCTCATCGCGCCGCGCCTGCTGGGGGAGGGGCCGGTCACGCTCGGCGTGCTCGGTGCGGGGCCGCTTGCCCGCCGCACGATCGCCGAGCTTGGCCAGACACTCCACCTCGCGAAGATCACGATCCATGATCCCGATCCGGCCGCGGCTGCCGAGGCCGCCGCGCTCGGCAAGATCGTGGGAGATGCCGCCACTGCGGTGCGCGATGCCTCGCTCGTCGTGACGGCCACGAACGCCCGCGACCCGGCGCTGCGCGCCGACTGGGTTGCGCCCGGTGCATCCGTCCTCGCCTTGGGCGCCGACCGCCGTGGTCGTCGCGAGCTCGACTACCGCCTGCTGGCCGACGCCGCGTTCGTGGCATGCGACGCCCCGATGGTGGCGCGCGTGATCGCCGACGACCTACGCGAGTGCGTCGACGAGGGCCACCTCGACTGGCAGGAGGTCACGCCGCTGCACGACGTCCTCACCGGTGCAGTCGATGCGCGCGTCAAGCCCGACGACCTCGTCGTGGCAAAGCTGATCGATTCGACGCCGGGGCTGCTCGCCTTGGCGCGTGCCGCGCTGAAGGCCTAGATGTTGTCGAGCATCGCGCGCATCTGCGCGATGATCTCGTCGCCGACGACCTCGGCGACCTCAGGATGGTCCAGCACCTTCTCGTGCGAACCGGCCTCCTGGCGCTCAACGACGTACGTGTCCTGCATGACATCGTCGAGGGAGCGGCCGGCGTGGACCTCGCGCAGCACGTGCTGCAGGATCTCCTCGTCGCGGTGCTGGGGGCTGGGCGGGATGGCGTCGTGATCGCTCATGGCCGGAAGCCTAGCCGGAGCACAGCCCGTCCGCGCGCACGGCGTGGGCGAAACAGAGCATTGGTAGGCTCGCACCACATCGACCGCTGGAGACCTCGTGCACGTACGCGTCGGACATAGCCCGGACCCTGATGACGCCTTCATGGTGTGGGCGATCGCGGAGAACGCGCTCGACCTGCGCGGCTTCGAGATCGAGCTCGTGCCGGCCGATATTCAGACGCTCAACGTGTGGGCGGGTGAGGGTCGCCTCGAGGCGACCGCCATGTCTGTCGGCGCGTACCCCGGCGTGCAGGACACGTACCGCCTGCTCGGCCACGGCGCCTCGCTCGGCGAGGGCTACGGCCCGGTCGTGATCGCCAAAACCGACCTCGCACCTGCCGACCTCGCCGGCCAGCGCGTTGCTGTGCCCGGTCCGCAGACCACCGCGTTTCTCACCGCCCGTTTGGCGCTGCCGGCGTTCGAGCCGGTGCAGCTCGACTTCGAGGCGATCATGGACGCGGTCTCGTCGGGCGATGTCGCGGCCGGCGTCGTGATCCATGAGGGCCAGCTGACGTGGGAGCAGGAGGGCTTCAAGCGCGTGCTCGATCTCGGCGCGTGGTGGGAGGGCGACACGGGCCTGCCGCTGCCGCTCGGCGCCGTCGCGATGCGTCGCGACGTGCCGGAGGATCGCGCGCTCGACCTCTCCGCCGTGCTCAAGGAGGCCGTGGCCGTGGGCCTCGAGCACCGCGAGGAGGCGCTCGCCTACGCGATCGAGTACGGCCGCGGCATCGCGCCGGAGCTCAACGACCGCTTCGTCGCGATGTACGTCAACGACCTCACGCTCGACTACGGCGCGCAGGGCCGCAAGGCCGTC
>JAPLCF010000030.1 GCA_026392355.1 Actinomycetota bacterium | reverse complement strand
GATGTCCGCCTCGGTGTAGCCCACCTCGGTGATCGTGGTGGGGCAGCCGACGTCGGCCATCAGCTCGGCGACTGCACGCGATAGCGCATCCGTGTCGTCGGCGGCGACCGGCTGGCCCGTCAAGAGCTCGGCGGCTCGGCGCGAGCGCTCCGGGACGGCGTCGGCGATCACACGGAAGGCAGCCGGCGCGGTGATGGCACAGGCCAGACCGTGCGGCACGAACTTCGCCTCGCCCGGATAGCCCGGCGGCGACCACGCGTGCTTGAGGCCGGCGATCGGGTACGAGCAGGCATGGGGAATGTGTACGCCCGCGTTACCGAAGCCGATGCCGGCAGCCGTTGCGGCCAGCATCATGCCCTCGCGTGCCTCAATGTCAGAGCCGTCTTCGACGGCGCGACGCAGGTGCTTGCCGACGAGCGAGATCGCCTCGGCCACCCAAATATCCGCCATTGGTGCGGCACCCTGGTAGTTCGGGCGTGCGCCGGCGTGCTCGGGCTTTGCTCGCTTGAGATACGAGATCGACGTGTAGGCCTCGGCTGCGTGCAGCAGGGCGTCGATGCCAGAGGCAGCGGTGATCGGGGCGGGCAGACCGAGTGTCAGCTCGGGATCGCAGAGCGCCACGTTCGGGCGCAGGAACGGGTGGGCGATACCGGTCTTGACCTTGTCGCTCGGCAGGTCGAGGACGGCGACGGCCGTCACCTCGGAGCCGGTGCCGGACGTCGTCGGCACAGCCACCACCGGCATCAGCGGTCCGGGCGGAACGCGAGCGCCACCAAGCGGCGCATTGATCCAGTCGCGCAGCGTGCCGCCGTGCGTGGCAATCAGCGCAGCGACCTTGGCCGAGTCAAGGGCGGAACCGCCGCCCACGCCAAGCACGCCATCGGCACCCGAGGCGACGCAGGCCTCGGCGACCTCGCGCATCGAGTCCTCCGTCGGCTCACCGGTCGGCACGGCGTAGGTGACGACGTCGAGACCGTCGGCGCGGACCGCCGCCTCGATCGGGGCGACCATGCCGCTCTGCAGCAGAAAGGCGTCGGTCACGAGGAAGACGCGCGTCGCACCCAGCAACTTCAGATGGTGGCCCGCCTCAAGCGCGGCACCCGGGCCAAGCGCGATCGACGGGACGTGCAGAACGCTGATTCGCTCGGTGCTCACGTAGTGCCTCGCAGGTTGTCTTCTAGGGAATCCCACTGATCCTTGCCGAGGATGTCGTTGATCTCGTCGAACGGCATCATGCGCGGCACCGACGCAACGGTCGAGCCGTCGGCCTTCAACTGCGCGGCGAGCTCCTTCGTCGACTGTGCCGCGGCAAACAGCGTGGAGGAGGGGTAGATCACGAGCCCGAAGCCGAGCTCCTGGAAGCGCTGGGCGCCGAGGTCCGGCGTCTTGCCGTACTCGGAGACATTCACCATCAGCACGGCGTTGATGCCGCCGCCCGCGATCTTGCGCAGGTCGTCCTCGCTGGTCGGCGCATCGATGAAGATCACGTCGGCGCCCGCATCGGCGTACATGCGCGAGCGCGCGATGGCGTCGTCCAGACCGGTCACGGCCGTGGCGTCAGAGCGCGCGATGATCACGGTCTCGGGGTTACGGCGCGCATCGAGTGCCGCGCGGAGCTTGATCACCATCTCCTCCGCGGGGATGACTTTCTTGCCCTCCATGTGCCCGCAGCGCTTGGGGAACACCTGGTCCTCGAACTGGATCGCGGCCGCACCGGCGGCCTCGAGCTCGTGGACGGTGTGCACCACCTGCGGCACCTCGCCGTAGCCCGTATCGGCGTCGGCGATGACCGGCACGTCGATCGCGTTCGTCATGCGACGCAGGTGATCGACCATGTCGGTCAGGGTGGTGATACCGAGGTCGGGCAGGGCGAACGCCGCGGCCGAGGCTGCGTAGCCACCGCGGTAGACGGCCTCAAAGCCCGCCTGCTCGAGCAGGCGGGCCGTGAGGGCGTCATACGCACCGGGGGCGACGAGGATCTCGCCGCTCTGGAGTCGCGCGCGGAGGGACATGGATCAGTCCCTCAGCGGCGAGGCGCCGTCGATCCACACGATCACGCGCTTGAACTTCCCAGCCTCATCGAAGCTGAAGAAGTTGCACGTGATCACGTGGTCGAGCTCACCGTCGGTCTTGACGTGCGGGCACGACTGCTCCGTCGACGCCTTCCCCTCGGCCTCGTCCACCACGATGTTCGTGATGCGGCGTCGAAGTACGCGCCCGGCGCCTGCTTGAGGTGTGCCCGGTCGTGCATCAGACGGTCCAGTCCGTGTCCGTGATCGGGAAGACCTCGGGGCTCTTGGCGCCCTCGCGCTTGTAGATCATCATCTTGCGGCGGAACTCGCAGATGACCTCCTTGCGCTGGTTGAGGCCGCGCGAGCGGATGCCAACGATGCCGACGTACGGGCGGCTCGAGGACTCACGCTTCTCCAGGACCTCGGACTCGCACCACAGGGTGTCACCGACGAAGACCGGGTTGGGCAGCTTAATGTCGTCCCACGCGAGGTTCGCCATCGCGTTCTCCGAGACGTCCGTCACCGAGAGCCCCGTGACGAGCGCGATCGTGAACGCCGAGTTGACGAGAATCTTGCCGAACGGCGAGGCCTCGGCGAACGGCGCGTTGAAGTGCGACTGGTTCGTGTTCATCGTCAGGTTCGTGAACCACGTGTTGTCGACCTCGGAGATCGTGCGGCCCATGCGGCTGCGGTACACGTCGCCGATCTCAAAGTCCTCGTAGAAGCGGCCTTCCCAGCCCTTGACAACGCCCATTTTGTGTTCCTCCTGGTGGTGTTCGATTTAGCCGCGGGTCTCGCGGAGTTCGGTGAAGATGTCGAGCGGGCACAGGGCCGACACGACGGGGTTCGGTACATCGACGATCTCCGAGATGCGGAGATCAACGGTGGCAGAGCAGAGCACGTAAGCCTGCTCGCGACTCAGGCCGACTTCGTCGCCCAGCCACTGGATCATCGCCTCGATCGCATTCTGCGCGGCCAGCGTGGTGTCCATCGGACGGATCTGGCCCTGCGCGTCGATCGGCAGGCCCGTGGTGCTCACGTGGCGTCGCGCGCGGAAGGCGGGCTCGGTCGACTCGATCAACGGCGTGTTCGGCCGATGCTTGACGTCGCGCAATACGGACACGCGGATGCGCACCTGTCCATGCGTTTCGATGGCAAAGGCGCAGACCTCGCCGTCGCCCTGGCAGAAGTGCACGTCGCCGAGCGAAAGCAGAGCGCCGGGGACGTCAACGGGGAAGAAGATGCTAGAGCCAGCGCGTACCTGCGGTACGTCGAGGTTGCCGCCGAGCTCGCGCGGCGGGATCGTGCGTGCGCCGGTCGAGGCGATCGGCTCGGTCGCCGGGATTGCGCTGTGGGCGGTCGGCGGCAGTGCGCCAACGGCTGCCTCGCGCTGGTTCCAGAAGGCCAGGCGGTCGGCCGACGGGGCCACGCCAATGACGCCGACGAACGGATCGGCAGGGATGCTGACGCCGGGGATGCGGCCGCTGGTGGCAAACCCGTCGTGCAGGCCCCAGGTGACGAGGAAGTAGTCGGGGAAGCGGTCGGCCAGCAGGCCAAAGCCCGGCACGATCGCGGTCGAGCCGAAGGTGTCGGTGCGCACGTCGAGGATGTCGACCTGCAGCACGTCGCCCGGCTTGGCGCCCTTCACGTAGATCGGGCCCGTCATCGGGTGCGGCGCGTCGAAGTCGACGGTGGCCAGATCCGCATCGCTCATGGTCGGCAGGATCTGCCCATCGACGCCGTCGCGGCAGTCGATGACGATCTCGTCGCCGCTCTTCACCTCGAGCGCGGGCGGGATGTCGGGGTGCCAGCGGTTGTGGCCCGTCTCGGGCGCGTCGACGAGGCGCTTGCGGACGGGCGGATCGAGGCGGTGCTCGGCCATCAGCGCGTCAGCTCGTCGAGACGGTCAGCGGCAGCGCGGGCACGGGCGGCCTCGGCTTCGCTCCACGCGCGCGGCGCGGTCAGGTCATGTACCGACAGGAGGCCAATGATCTCGCCGTCGGCGTTGCGGTTGGCAGTGACGATCTGTGCCTGCATGCCGCCGAACATCTCGCGCATTTCGTGGTAGCCCGGGTCGTCGGTCGAAACGTTGCAGTCGTCCTCGACGACCTGGCTGGCACCGGCCTGCATCTTGAGGACCACCGGCTGCTTCGACATGTCGAGGCGCGGCGTGTCACGGATCGAGTGCGTGCCCGGCTCGCAGTGCTCGTAGGCGATGGGGAAGACGCTCTCGTCGGACGGCAGGCGCAGCGTGGCGCGCTGGACGTTGAGGTCGCGCGCCACGGCTTCGAGCTCGGCTTGGATCGCAGCGTCGTTCACTGCGCCCACTCCAGCGTGGCGTCGCGCGTAGCCTCGTCGAGCGCGGCGAGAATGTCGTCGCTGAGCGGCTCCTCGAAGGCGGGGAGGACGGCGTCGAGCTGCTCGGCGTTTGAGGCACCGAGGATCGGTGCGGTGACGGCCGGCTGCGCGAGCACCCAGCCGACGGCAACGCGCGCTGGCTCGAGGCCCGCCTCGTCGCAGATCGCGAAGATGCGCTCCGACTTCTCGAACATCGTCTCGTTCCAGTAGCGGCGGCGGTAGGTGTTACCACTCATGCCCGGCAGCGAGAAACGACCCTCCGGCGGATCCTCGTCGGGACGACGGCCACGGTGCTTGGCCGTCAGGAAGCCACCGGCTAGCGGGTTGTACGAGATCACGCCGATGCCCTCGGCCTCGGCGAGCGGGAAGATCGCGTGCTCGCAGTGGCGGTGCAGCAGGTTGTAGCGCGGCTGCAGGCTGGCGAACCCCTCCACGCCCAGACGCGCCGCCGCGATCGCGGCCTCAGCCGTCTTGACGGGGCTGAAGTTGCACGAGCCGCCGTAGAGAATCTTGCCCTCGCGGCGCAGGTCCTCGAGTACGTCGAGCGTCTCCTCGACCGGTGTATTCGGATCCATCTGGTGCACCTGGAAGAGGTCGATCCAGTCGGTCTGCAGGCGCCGCAGGCTGGCCTCGACGCTGCGGCGGATGTGCAGCCGCCCATTGCCGCGCTGATGCGCTGCCGGGCCCATGGGGAAGTGGCACTTCGTGGCGAGGACGACCTGGTCGCGCCGCCCCGCAATGATGCGACCAAGGATCTCCTCGGTCAGGCCATTCGTCTCGATGTCGGGCGGGATCGGATACGCGTCGGCCGTGTCGAGGAACGTCACGCCCGCGTCGAGCGCCTTATCGACGATGCGCGTCGCCTCGGCCTCGTCGGCCTGACGGCCAAACGTCATCGTGCCCAGGCAGGCGCGCGAGACGCGGAGCCCCGTTCGTCCGAGATTGACGGTGTCCATTAGACGCCCGGCTTCAGCGGCCTAGGCGTTGCCGACGCTCTCGCCCTTGAACCACCGGATCACAACGTCTGCGGACAGCTCGGGCTGCTCCATCAGGTTCGTGTGGCCGGAGCCCTCGACGATGTAGAACTCGGAGCCCTTGATGTTCTCGTGGATCCAGCGCGCACCGGCACCATCCGGGCCCGCATCGATCGGCGTGAGGCAGTCCTCGGAGCCGACCATGACGAGCGTGGGGGCAGTCACCTTGGCGGCGTACGGACGCAGGTCCATGTCGCGCATCGCGGCGCAGGCACCGGTGAAGACCGGGACGGAGCAGTTGCGCTCGAGCACGCCCTGGATGACGCCGACGGTCTCGTCGCCGGCCGGCGTGTCGAGGAACTCGCGCGACAGGCACTTCGTCGCGATCTCTTGGGCGAGGCCACGGCCGCCCATGCCCTGCGCCTGGGCGAGTGCGGCCCAGATGTCCCAGTGTGCGCGCGCCATGTAATCACTCTTGGCCATCGGGCAGTCGAGGACCAGGCGGTCGATGTACTCGGGGTGACGGCCGGCGAAGGCCAGCGACACCATGCCGCCCATCGACGTGCCGTGCACGTGCGTCTTCTTGATGCCAGCGTCGTCGAGGATCGCCTTGAGGTCATCGGCCCAGAGGTCCATGTCGTAGTGCTGCTCGGGGCGATCCGAGTTGCCGTAGCCGCGCAGGTCCATCTCGATGACGTTGAAGTGCGGCGTCATGAGATGCGTGACGAAGCCGAAGTTCTCGTGGGCGAAACCCGCGCCGCCGATCTGGAGCAGGTGCTCCTCACCGTCGCCGTGGATGTCGTACCAGATGTTGACTCCGTCGATATTGACCTGCGACATGGCTCTCTCCTCCGTGTGCGGTTGACGAACTCCCTAGTAGGAGCGCGGCATCTTCAAAACGTGCTGGCCCAGGAAGGCGAGCACGAGGTTGTTGCTGATCGGCGCCGTCATGTAGAGACGGGTCTCGCGGAACTTGCGCTCGATGTCGTACTCCTCGGCGAAGCCGAAGCCGCCGTGCGCATCGAGGCAGGCGTTGGCGGCCTGCCACGAGGCCTCCGAGGCGAGCAGCTTCGCCATGTTGCCCTCGGCACCGCAGGGCTCGCCAGCCTCAAACAGCTCGGAGGCGCGGCGGCGCATCAGATCGGCAGCCTCGACGGCCGCGTAGGCGCGAGCGATCGGGAACTGCACGCCCTGGTTGGCACCAATCGGGCGGCCGAAGACCTCACGCTCTGTCGCGTAGGCCGACCCCTTCTCGATGAACCAGCGGCCATCGCCAATGCACTCAGCGGCGATCAGGATGCGCTCGGCGTTCATGCCGTCGAGGATGTACTTGAAGCCCATGCCCTCTTCGCCGACGAGCGCGTCGGCCGGGAGCTTGAGGTTCTTGATGAAGACCTCGGTCGTGGCGTGGTTCATCATCGTGCGGATCGGGCGCGCGTCAATCGAGTCGCCGGCCTCACGCAGGTCGACCAAGAACGTCGACAGGCCCCACCACTTGGGCTTGCCTTCGACGACCTCAGAGGTGCGCGCGAGCAGCAGCATCATGTCGGAGTGGAAGAACCGGCTGGTCCAGATCTTCTGGCCGTCCACGACCCACGTGCCGTCGTCCTGCTGGACTGCGCGAGTGCGGATGGCGAGCGAGTTCGAGCCGGCGTCGGGCTCGGTCACACCGAAGGCCTGCAGGCGGATGTCGCCGGAGGCGATGCCCGGAAGGTACGTTGCTTTCTGCTCCTCCGAGCCGTGGCGCAGGACGGTGCCCATGATGTACATCTGCGCGTGGCAGGCACCGGCGTTGCAGCCCTGATGGTTGATCTCCTCGAGGATGATCGCGGCGTCGGACTCGCTGAGGCCACCACCGCCGTACTGCTCGGGAATGAGCGCGCCCAGCCAGCCGTCATCGGACAGCCGCTTCACGAACTCGGTCGGATACCCCTGCTCACGGTCCAACTCGCGCCAGTACTCGCCGGGGAACTGCTTGCACAGCTCCGCAACGCCTTCGCGGATCATGGACTCGTGCTCTTGTGCCTCTGTCATCGCCATGTGGGGATCCTAGTCCGTAATACCTTCGGGGAGCAAATGTCTACCCGTGTTTCGCCTGTGAGCCGCGTGCGGATGGACGCATCCGCTGCCTGACGCGCGAGTCCCGCTAGGGTGCCGCCAACCGATTGGGAGGAGACACCCGATGAGCGACGAGCTGTTTGAGACTGGCCTGCGGATCCGCAAGGAGGTCCTCGGCGAGGAGTACGTGGAGCGCTCGCTGGCGAACGCCGACGAATTCTCGATGGACTTCCAGCGCATGGTCACCGAGTACTGCTGGGGCGCCGGCTGGGGCCGTTCGGCGCTGAGCAAGCGCGATCGCTCGCTGATGAACCTCGTGATGATCGGCTCGCTCAACCGCATGCACGAGTTCCGCCTCCACCTGCGCGGCGCGATCACCAACGGTGTCACCAAGGCCGAGATCCAGGATGCGCTGATCCAACTCGCGATCTACGCAGGCATCCCCGCGGGCGTCGAGGGCTTCCGCATCGCGCGCGAGGTGTTCGCCGAGTGCGAGGCCGAGGGCGTCGAGGTTAAGTAGTCATGGCCGACGAGCAGCCCGATTACCTCGCGATCACCAAGGTCCGCCTCACGTCGCTCGGCGGGCTCGCGAGCAGCATGACGGTCAAGGACCATGAGCCGATCGTGGCCGACGAGCCGCTCGACTTCGCCACCGGCCAACTGGCCGGCGGCGATACGGGTTGGACGCCGGTGCAGTACCAGCTGGCTGCCCTGATCTCCTGCGCGAACGTCGCGATCGCGATTACCGCGCAGGATCAGGGCTTCCAGCTCGACGGCCTCGAGATTCGCGCGCAGTCCGATCTCGACCTGCGCGGCCTGCTCGACGGCGACCCGGACCGGCAGCCGCAGTTCCTCCACGTCGGGCTCGAGCTGCGCGTGTAGACGCAGGAGACGGTCGAGCGCGTCGAGGCACTGGCGCGCGAGTCGGACCGCCGCTGTCCGCAGCTCGGCCTGTTCCATCAGGCGAAGGTGCCGATGACGCAGACGTGGACGCGGGACGGCGAGGTGCTTCTCGAGCTGAAGGGCTAGCCGCCCCAGATCCCGCAGGTGATCCCGCCGTCGACGTTCAGCTCGGTGCCCGTCACCCAGTTGGCCTCGTCGGAGGCCAGGTACACGAACGCGTTGGCGTGGTCGACGGGCTCACCAAGGCGGCCGAGGGGGTGAAGGTTCTCGGCGAACTTCCGGGCCGCGGCCGGATCGGGCTGGTCGTTGAAGTAGCCGTCGATCATCGGCGTGTTTGTGAAACCCGGGCAGATGCAGTTGGCACGGATGTTCTGCTTGGCGCCGTCGAGGGCCATGCACTTGGTCAGCATGATCAGGCCCGCCTTCGACGCGCAGTAGGCGGCATCGGCCGGGATCGCCCACTGGCCCGCCATCGATGCGGTCGAGAGAATGGAACCGCCGCCGCGCGCGGCCAGATGGTTCCAGGCCTCCTTCGCGCAGAGGAAGACGCTCTTCAGGTTCGTGTCGAGCTCCTTGTCCCACTGCTCCTCGGTGAGGTCCATCACGCCGCCGACGATCGTCACGCCCGCGTTGCAGACGAGGGTGTCGAGCCCGCCGAAGCGGCCGACCGTCTCCTCGACGACGCGGTTGATCGAGGTACGGTCGGTCACGTTGATCTCGACGCCAAACGCCTCGCCACCGATCGCGTCGGCGACTTTCTGCGCGGTCTCGACCTTGAGGTCGGCGACGACGACCTTCGCGCCCTCCTCCGCAAAGCGGTGGGCCGTGGCCTCGCCGATACCCGAGCCTCCGCCCGTGATCAGCGCCACCTTGTCCTGCAGACGTCCAGCCATGTCGAGCCTCCTCCAGCGTTCTCCTGCCGCAATCGTGGCGGGTGAAATCAAATCTGGCAAGGAGCAGAGGTATTGCGTACGATGCTCGGCATGGCGCCACGCACCGCGATCGCGAAGATCTGGGACGAGCATCTCGTCGATACCGATCTGATCTTCTGCGACCTGCACCTCGTGCAGGAGGTGTCGAGCCCGCAGGCATTCGACGAGTTGCGTCTTGGCGGGCACGGCGTGCGCCGCCCCGACCGTACGATCTCGACGGCCGATCACTCCGTGCCGACTGCCAATCGTGGCCTGCCGATTGTGGATGACATGGCGCGCGCTCAGGTCGCGATCCTCGAGCGCAATGTCGAGGAGTTCGGCATTCCGATGCGCCCGTACCGGTCGCTTGGCCAGGGCATCGTCCACGTGATTGGCCCCGACCTGGGGCTCACGCAGCCGGGCATGACGATCATGTGCGGCGACTCGCACACCTCGACGCACGGCGCGTTCGGTGCGCTGGCGTTCGGCATCGGCACCAGCGAAGTCGGCCACGTGCTGGCCACGCAGTGCCTCGTGCAGAAGGCGCAGCCGACGATGCGCGTCACGTTCGACGGCACGCGCGGCTACGGCGTCACCGCCAAAGACCTCGTGCTGACGATGATCCGCCAGATCGGCACCGCGGGCGGGACGGGGCACTTCATCGAGTACGCCGGCAGCGCGATCCGCGAGCTCTCAATGGAGGGCCGCATGACGGTCTGCAACATGACCGTCGAGGCCGGTGCACGCGCGGGCCTCGTGGCCGCCGACGACACCACGTTCGCCTACCTCGAGGGTCGCGAGTGCGTGCCGGAGGACTTCGCTGCGGCCGTCGAGCAGTGGCGCTCCTACGTGACGGATGAGGGCGCCACGTTCGATCAGGAAATCCGCGTCGACGTTGACGCGATCAGCCCCGCCATCACGTGGGGGACGAACCCCGGGCAGTCGATCCCGATCAGCGAGGCCGTACCGGCGCCGCAGAGCGACGGCGACGAACGCGCGCTTGCCTACATGGGGCTCCAGGCCGGGCAAGCGCTCACGGGCATCCCCGTTGATCGCGTCTTCATCGGCTCGTGCACCAATGGCCGCCTCGAGGACCTCGAGGCCGCTGCCGAGGTGCTGCGCGGACGCAAGGTCGGCGTGCGCACGCTCGTCGTGCCCGGCTCGATGGCCGTCAAGACGCTGGCCGAGGAGCGTGGTCTCGCCGACGTGTTCATTGAGGCCGGCGCCGAGTGGCGCGACGCGGGCTGCTCCATGTGCGTCGGGATGAACGAGGACATCCTCGATCCCGGCGAACGCTGTGCGTCCACATCGAACCGCAACTTCGAGGGGCGCCAGGGGCGCCTCGGTCGCACACACCTGATGAGCCCGTCGATGGCAGCCGCGGCTGCCGTTACCGGGTGTCTGACTGACGTACGAGAACTGGCCGGATAGTCCGGCCGCAACAGGGGAGAGAAGAAGTCATGAGCAAGCGCATCGCGGTCCTCGTGCCGTTCGCCTTCGACGAGACGGGCCTTGCCGGCCGCCGTCAGCAGCAGCAGTCGGTCAGCTGGGGCGAGGGCATCGAGTTCACGTATGTCCCGGTCTCGGCCGGTCCGCAGTGGTACGAGAACTTCCACGACTGGATCCTCGCCGACCTCGCAATGCTCGAGTGCGCACTGCGCATTCAGGATGAGGGCTACGACGCCATCTGCATCGACACGATGAGCGACTCGGGTGTGAACGCCATTCGCTGCGAGCTCGACATCCCGGTGATCGGCCCGGGCCGCACCTCGTATCTGACGGCGCTGATGCTCGGCAACAAGTTCGGCGTCCTCACGCAGTGGGGGCCGTGGGCGGCGATCTACAAGAAGGGCATCGGCGAGCTTGGCCTGATGGACAAGTGCGCCGGCATCCGCCACATCGACACCCCACCGGACGTCGTCAACCTGCTCGGCGGCAAGGAAGAGGTCGTCTTCCCGAAGCTGCTTGCTGCCGCCATGCAGCTCGTCGAGGAAGACGGCGCCGACGTGATCTGCCTCGGCTCCACGACGATGCACCAGTCGCATGCGTTCCTGGCCGAGCACCTGCCGGTACCGATCATCAACCCGGGCCCGCTGTCGTACAAGATCGCCGACGCGCTGCTCGACTGCGGTCTCACGCAGAGCCGCACGGCGTTCCCCAAGCCGCTCGTGCCCAAGCACGAAATGATCCACGCCATGCTCGACGCCGCCAAGGCGCAGCAGGAGGGCTAGGCAGAGGAGATCGGCGATCAGCTTCGGGATGTTCCAAAGGGGTCAGACCCTTCTGGAACATCCCGACGCTGTTCGCGATCCATCACTGTTGGCGCGGATGCTCCAGAAGGGTCTGACCCCTTTGGAACATCCGTCGCGGATCACCGCTGCGCTCGCGCGAAACCGGTAGCGAATCGTCGCTCCCGTGGCGCTCGCGCTGTGCTGCAGTTGCCGCGTGGCCCGCAGCGAGCGCTCCCAGCCGATCGGCATCCCGCTTCACGTCGTCGGTCACGGGTGCGGATCTCTCCCCGTGCTCGGCACCGATGATGACCGCGGACACTTCGTGTACCTGCTCGATACCGTGGTCCGGGAGCACGGCTGGAAGGTTCTCGACTGGGTGCTGATGTCGAATCATCACCACCTTGTCGTCGAACTGACAGAGCCCAATCTCTCCGATGGCATGCAGCGCTTGCACGGTCTCCACGCGGTCGCGTGGAACCAGCGACACGACGAGCGGGGGCATGCATGGCAGGGCCGCTTCTGGAGCTGCGAGATCGAAGAGTGGAGCTACTGCAAGTCCGTCATGCGGTACGTCGATCTGAACCCGGTGCGAGGCGGCCTCGTTCACTCACCGGAGGATTGGGAGTGGAGCGGGTACGCGGCCAACGCGGGACTGCGGGAGCGTCTGCCGTTTCACAACGTGATCGCCGGTCGCGAGATGGTCGTCGTTGGCGAAGATCTGACGCACGAGGAGATCTGCGCTCGGTATCGGCGGTGGGTGACGACAGACCTTGAGCGGACACGAGCTCGTGCGCAGCGAGGTTACGAGGGTGACCGCCCGGAGCTCGACGAGATTCTGGAGGACGGTCGGCCGGACTCAATTCACCGTGCGGTGGCGGTGTGGGGCTATACGATCGGCGAGATCGCCGATGTGTGCGGAGTCCACCGCCACACCGTCCGGCGTTGGCGGGAGCAGGGAGACGGACCGCCTACCGGGGCGTGATGTTCCAAAGGGGTCTGACCCCTTTGGAACATCACGTCTCGGATTGTCCCTGCGTGCAGGGGATTCTGAGATCGCCGCTATTCGGAGCCGAGGCGCGCGAGCAGCGCCTCGGCCTCCGGGCTGCCCGCCGCGACGGCGAGGTTCCACCACACGAGCGCGGTCGACTCGCGGCCCGTGCCGAAGCAGAGCTCGCCGAGACGGAAGGCGAGCGGGCCCTCGTCGAGGTCACGCAGCGTCGCTGCGGCCGCTGCGGGTTCGCAGTCCAGGAGCCCCGCGAGTTCTCCCGCCAGCGCCTCGTCGAGCTCGGCCGCTTGGCTCCAGCTGTCGCGCACGCCGGGGAGGTCGGCGCGCTCGACCGCGGCGACGCCGAGGCTCCAGAGCGCACCCGCGTTGTCGCGCTCGGCCAGTTTGCCCCACAACACCTGGCGGCGCGTATCGCCGTGGGCCAGCAGGCGCAGCGCGTCGTAGGCACCGTCGTGGCCGGCGTCGGCCGCAGCCTGCCAGGCCTCCTGCGCCACGGCGAAGTCGCCCGCCGCGTAGGCATCGGCACCGCGCTGCATCAGGTCGTCGATCTCGCTCACGCGGGCAGGCTAGCCGGAAGTGTCAAGTGCCGATGCGTCCCGTCTGTGCCACGCTTTACGTATGACGCTCCATCCGCTGCACCCGCTCACGCCCGACGAGCTCCGCCAGACTGCCGAGATCGCCCGCACGGCCGACGGTGCGGCCGACGCGGTCTTCATCTCGATCGGCACCCGCGAGCCCGCCAAAGACGCGTATCTGGCGTGGGCCGATGCCGGCGGTCCCCTGCCGAGCCGCCGTGGCCGCGCCGCGATCTACGACGCGCAGCGCAGGGTCCGCGAGATCACCGTCGATCTCGACGCGGGGGCGATTACCGAGGACCGCCATTTTCCCGGCGCACAGCCGCCGATCACGCCCGACGAGTACGACGCGGCCGAGGCCGCGTGCAAGCAGGACCCGCTGATGCTCGAGGCGCTCGCCAAGCGCGGTATCACCGACATGGACGCGGTGCAGATCGACGTGCTCGCGGCAGCCAAGATGGGCCACGAGTTTGAGGAGCACCATCGCATCGCGCGCTGCGTGCCGTACCTGCGCGGCCCGCTCGGCAAGAACGGGTACGCCCGTCCAATCGAGAGCATGCTCGCAATCTTCGACCTCGACGAGCAGCGTGTGCTCGCGATCGAGGAGTACGACGTCAAGCCGCTACCCGAGGCCGACGGCGAGTACGCGCTCGGCACCGTCCCGCTGCGCGAGGGCTTCAAGGCGATCGACATCGTTCAGCCCGACGGCGTGTCGTTCACGCTCGACGGCAATCGCATCTCCTGGCTCGATTGGGAGCTGTCCGCATCGCTCGACGCGCAGGAGGGGCTCGTCATTCACGACGTGCGCTTCAAGGGCCGCCGCATCCTGCACCGCGCCTCGTGTGCCGAGATGATCGTGCCCTACGGCGATCCGCACCCGATGCACAGCTGGCGCACGTACTTCGACGCCGGCGAGTACGGCCTCGGCGCATGTACCAACTCGCTCGTGCTCGGCTGCGACTGCGTCGGCGACATCACGTACCTCGACTCGCACCTGGCCGACGGCAAGGGTGATGTGTTCGAGATCGCGAATGCGATCTGTCTCCACGAGGAGGATCACAGCCTGCTCTGGAAGCACACCGACCACGGCAGCGGCCTCGTTGAGAACCGTCGCGCACGTCGCTTCGTCGTCAACTCGATGGCCACGGTCGGCAACTACGACTACGCGTTCCGCTGGAACTTCGGTCTCGATGGCCACATCGAGCTTGAGGTGCAGCTGCACGGCATCATCTCCACGATGGTGCACGCGCCCGGCGAGGAGCTGAAAGGCACGAACCTCGTCGATCGCGGCCTGTCGGGCCCGCATCATCAGCACCTGTTCTGCTTCCGGCTCGACCTCGACGTTGACGGCACGGACAACACGGTGCGCGAGATCGAGGCCGAGGCCATTCCCGTCGGCCCCGATAATCCGATCGGCAACGCCTTCCGCTCGAAGACGACCGTCTTCAAGACGGAGAAGGACGGGATGCGCAACGCCAACGACTCGTTGGCGCGCGCCTGGTACGTGGGCAACCCCAACAAGCAGAACGCCATCGGCGGGCCGCCGAGCTACCGCATCGTGCCGATGCATGGCGTGACGCCGCTGCTCGCGCAACCCGAGTCGAGCGTGTATCAGCGCGCCGGCTATGGCCGCCACATTCTGTGGGTCACGCCGTACCGCGAGGACGAGCGGCACGCCGCCGGCACGTTCCCCTACGGCACGATCGGTCAGCCCGGTCTGCCGCAGTGGACGGAGGCCGATCGTCCGATCGAGAACACCGATCTTGTCTGCTGGTACACCGTCGGTGTCACGCACTTCATCCGGACCGAGGACTGGCCGATCATGCCCGTCGCGCGTGCCGGGTTCCGGCTCGAGCCCGCCGGGTTCTTCGACCGCAACCCGGCGCTCGACGTGCCGCCGTCGGATCCGACGTGCTGTTCTTCCAAGGGGCACAACGCCGAGGGTGGCGAGGCCAGTTGCGGCTGTGCCCACTGAGGCGACCCCGTGTCCTACGCTAGGCAAGCGAGCAACGAAGGCACCCGTCGTGGTGCGAAGGTGACAGGCAACTGATGGCAACGCACAAGCGCATCCGGCCCTTCAACACGAAGGACACGTACCCCGAGCAGAACCTCTCGAACGATCTCTGCCAGGCGGTCGTCGCCAACGGCGTCGTGTACTTGCGCGGCCAGGTCGCGCAGGATCTCGAGACCCGCGAGGACGTCGGGATTGGCGATCCGACGGCGCAGGCGCACAAGGTGATGGACAACATCGAGCTGCTGCTCGCCGAGTCCGGCTCCGAGCTATCGCACATCGTCAAGTGCGTGATCTACCTCACCGACATCCGCCATCGCGAGCCCGTCTACCGCGTGCTGGGCGAGCGCATGCCCGGTGTCTTCCCGGTCTTCACCGGGCTCGTCGTCGTGGCGCTGGCGCGTCCGACGTGGCTCGTCGAGGTCGACATCACGGCGGTCATCCCCGCCGGAGACGACGCGTGACGCTGTCCCTCGTCGCGGCGGATCCTGCGACGGGAGAGATCGGGGTCGCGATCACGTCGTCGAGCCCGGCCGTCGCCGCACGTTGCGCCCACGTACGCGCGGGCGTGGGGGCGGTCGCCACACAGAACGTCACCGATCCGCGCCTCGGCCCGGCGCTGCTCGACCGCCTTGCGGCCGGCGCTTCGCCGGAGGACGCGCTGCGTGCGCTCGTGGCCGAGCAGCTGCCCGAGCTGATCGCCTTCCGCCAGTTGACGGCCGTCACGCCCGACGGACGCACCGCGATCTTCTCCGGTGATCACGCGCTCGGCGTGGTGGGGGAGCATCAGGGCAACGCCGTCGTGTCGGCGGGCAACCTGTTGGCGGCTCCCGACGTGCCGATGATCGCCGCTGCCGCGTGCGAGACCGCGCAGGGGCCGCTCGCTGCTCGGCTCCTGGCCGGCCTGAATGCCGGCATCGCGGCGGGCGGTGAAGCCGGTCCGGTGCACTCGGCAGGACTGCTCGTCGCGCGCGATGTGGCCTGGGCGGTCACCGACCTACGCGTCGACTGGGCCGACGAGGATCCGGTCGGTGAGCTGAACGCCCTGTGGGAGCGCTGGGAGCCAGAGCTCGACGGCTACGTCACGCGCGCGCTGCGGCCTGGCGCCGCACCATCGTTCGGCGTGCCGGGCGACGAGTAGAGCTCGTGCTCGCAATCTGATTTCGAGTATCGGGATAAACCTCGCGGTATCGTTGAAACCGTAACTTCACCGCAGGAGGTAGTCCACCTATGAGCAGACGTCTGCTCCTTCTTGTCGCGGCGCTTGGCGCGCTGCTCACCTTGCCGGCCCTCGCCGGCGCAGCGATCGTGTACGAGGCATCCACTGGCGCTGGTGCGAACCACGCCCTGTACATCGCCGACGACGATGGTGCCAACGCGACGAAGCTGCCCGTCACTGGCCAGTTCCCGGTCGTCTCGCCGAACGGTGCGATTGTGGCCTACGAGAAGGTCACGAATTCGAAGACCGGCGCGACGCAGTTGCATTTCCTGACGCTGGCCACCGGCGCCGATCTCAACACCGGTAAGGCCTGTGGCGGACCGGTCTGGGCGCCCAACTCCGCGATCGTGGCGTGCACGACGACGCAGACGACGGGTGACATCAAGGGCGTCGGCCTCAGCACGATCACGACGACGGGCACCGCTTCGGTGATTGTGCCTTCCGTCGGCTTTGGCGTGAACGGCTACAGCTTCTCGCCCGATAGCTCGACCATCGTGTGGAGCCAGGCTCCGTTCGGCGTCTACGACGTCAGTTCGACGCTGCGCACGCTGCCGGTCAACGGGGGCGGTGCGGTGACGAAGCTCGGCAAGGGCTCGCAGCCTGTCTGGGGTCCGAGCAAGATCGCGTACATCCGGACCACGCGCGTCGTCGTCGACGGCGCACCGATGATCCGCTCGCAGATCTGGACCGTCAATCCGGCCGTCGGCACGTCGTCCGCAGCGGCGCTCACTGGCTATAAGGCCAAGGGCTTCGTCGAGGGGCCGGTGCCACTGCGCTGGACGCCCGACGGCAGCAAGATCGTGGGGCAGCTGATCGGTCAGGACTACGGGCAGCCGATCTACGTGACGGCCAACGGCAAGATCCATCAGTTCGGTCCGAGCAACTCCGGCGTCTACGGCATCTCTGCCGATGGCACGCAGGCGCTCGTGGTCGGCAACCTGCTCGGCGGCGGCAAGCAGCCCGTCTACGCCTCGCCGCTCGCCAAGATGGCGAGCTCGCTCCTGCTCAAGGACGCGTGGGCACCCTCGGCGACCGCCAACTGGCAGCCGTAAGCACCTCGGGCGGGGAGCCGGCCGCCTGCCGGCTCCCCGCTACGGGAAACCCGCCATGCACGTGGATGGCTCGAGGCGTACGCTAAGGCTCCCCGCCTGAGGAGCAGCCATGAAGTGCCGCCGCATTGCCGTTCTCGTGACTGCTGCCTCTGCGTTGCTCGCGCTGGCAGCGACCGCCAGCGCCACGATCGCGTACCAGTCGGCGAGCGGTTCTCGTCTGATGATCGCCAGCGACCGCGCGACGGGTGCGACGCGGCTCGGGGCGACCGGGAGCAGCCCGCTGATCTCGCCCGACGGCACGCGCGTCGCCTATCTCGGCGGCACGATGGCGCGCCCGCAGCTACGGATCCGCGCGATCGCGACGGGGGCGGAGGTCGTCGTGGCGGCAACGCCCGGCACGTCGGTCGGTCAGGGCATCAAGTGGGCGCCAGACTCCAAGCATCTGGTCATGCCGACCGAGTCGGCGACGGCGCAGGGCTACATCACCGGTGCGGGGCTGGATATCGTCGACGCCGCGACGGGTGCCGTCACGGTCGTCTTGGCTCCCAAGGGGCACGACCTGGGCGGGTTCTCCTGGGCGCCGACCGCCGATCGCCTCGTCTACGCGAGCCAGCGGTACGGAGGCAACTACGGCGACTGCACGCTGCGCATCGTGGGCCTCGATGGCGCCACGATCGCCTCGCTCGGGGCGGGCGCGAGTCCGCTGTGGGGGCCGACGAAGATCGCGTTTCAGCGGTACACGAATGTTCGCTGGCAAGGCATGAGGCTGCAGTATGCGCAGCTATGGACAATCGATCCGAACGGACCGGGCGCGCCGAGGCAACTGACGCACTACCGGAGCACGGGCATGATCTACGGGCCGTTCGCCACGCTCTGGTCGCCGGATGGGAAGACCCTGTATGGCGGGATCGGCGGCGAGGACGTGTCGATGCCCGGGCGCTTCAACGCGACGACTGGTCGCTACGCGCGGCTGCGGGACAGGAACGGCAAGGTGCTCTATGACGCCGCGCCAATCGCGGTGTCCGCAGATGGCAAGACGCTCTTGCTTGATACGGGCGAGATGAGCGGCACGCCGGTCTACAAGACGATGCCGGCGGGCGATGGCGCAGTCCGCGTGTTTCTCAAGCACGCCTATAACCTGACCGTGCAGCCGTCGTGGCAGCCGTGAGGCGCTAGAGCAGGTAGTAGCCGACGCCACGCTGGATCGGCCACTCCATTCCGGCCTCGCGCTCGACGGCGGTGGCGTACCAGCGGCGCGACGTCTCGTCGTCGCCGGCGTCAGTCGCCTCGTGCGCCACGTCGTACATGGCGTCGGCATCGCCGAGCTGCGCGGCGCGGAGCATCAGGTCGCTGGCAAAGCCGTGGGCATGACGCAGTCGCGCGATACGGGCCAGCCGCGTCAGGGCGGGGATTGCGCCCTGCGCCAGTGCGTTCTCCATCATCACCCAGCTTTGGTCGGGGTCATGCGCCTCGAGCAGCGCGGCGAACCCGTGCAGCCCCGTCGGGTGCGGGATTTCGATGCAGGCCTCGAAGCGCCCGTGCGCCGTCGACTGATCGCCGAGCTGCAGCGACGCGACGCCCAGCAGTGCAAGGGCGTCGCCGTCTCCCACCAGGGCGTTGGCAAGCAGTTGAGGGTCGTTGACGATCTCCAGCGGGGTGGACAGCAGAGTGCTCCTTGGTGATGCGATGGTCACCGGGGTGTCGTTTCTTACGTCAATTCGATTACGCAAAGAGCGTAATAGAAATGACATGCAGTCGGCGCATGGTGGCGTTGCTGCGATCGCTGGAACAAGCGGGCTCGGCGATGGCCGAAGGCGGTCGTCGCACGCCGCAGTACGCAGTCTCGCTGATCGCTGACCAAAATGTCAGGTCCGCGCGGCTAGGATGCTTGCCATGACGACCTCGACGCACCACGCCCTTCGCAGCCTCATCGTCCTGATTGCGCTCGCGACGACGCTCGCCCTGCCGGCGCTGGCCTCGGCCGACACCACCAAGCAGGCCACCGCGGCGATGAAGATCAATGGCAAGCAGGTTTCCAGCGCCGCCTGGGCGCGGCATCTTGTCGTCGAGTTCCTGACGATCCTGCAAAAGGACGATCCCGTCCCGGCGCTGACGACGTACCTCAATCCGGCCTTCCAGATTCAGCGCGCGAACGGGACGCGCGAGGACAAGGCCTCGTACCTTGCGGATCCAGCGCGCTTCGGCGACTTCGAGGTCTCGGGCTATCGCGTGACGCGCTCGGGCACCGTGCTCGTGGCGACGTTCAGCATCGCGGCCAAGGAGACGATCAACGGCGTGGTCTACAAGAAGACACCAGCCCCGCGCATCGGCACGTGGCTGTTCTCCAAGGGCGCCTGGACGCTAATTTCCTACGGCAACTTCAACGCGCCGAGCTGATTCCACGGGGAATCGGGCGGTACAGGCCGCTGAGGCGGCCAGACGGCGCAGGTCCGCGGCGGCGCATTGCAGCCGCTACCGAGTGTCGGCGAATAGTGACTCGCCCTGCTCGGCGTAGGCGAATGCGGCGACGCACAGTTCGGCGGTCGCCGGGTTCGTCGCGAGCGGGATGTTGTGCACGTCGCAGACCTTCATCAGCGCCTGAATGTCAGGATCGTGCGGGTGCGCCGTTAGGGGATCACGCAGGAAGACGACGAGGTCCAGCTGCTCCTCGGCGACGAGGGCACCGATCTGCAGGTCGCCGCCGAGCGGACCCGACATCAGGCAGTGGACGTTGAGGTCGAAGTGCTCATTGAGCAGGCCGCCGGTGGTGGCGGTCGCCACGAGGCGGCTGCGGCGGAGGGTTTCGAGATGCCGCTCGACCAGCTCGAGCATGGCGGTCTTGGCGCCGTCATGCGCGACGAGTGCGATGCGATGGGGGCTTCTTCGTGTCATGTCCCCAACGTACGGCCTCTGCGAGCGCATTCCCTCGGCGTCTCCGGATCAAAACCGGATCGGCACCGGAACCGCTCAGCGCACCGGCACGCGCTCCCAGGCCGACCACGCATCCCCGTCGTGGAGGCGGATCAGCACCGACCGGACGGTCGCCGGTTGGCGCCGCAGCACGAGGCGGCCGCGGAAGGCGACGGTGCGCGAGGCGCGGCCCACGCGGATTCCGATCGATTCGGCCTCGCCGCCGGTCAGGCGCAGTTCGATGGTCCCTGCGCGTCGCGTCGCGGTGATCTCGATCTCCTCGAGGTCGATCGCATCGGGATCGTCCGCAGCAGGATCGCCTGTCATCGGTGGTGTTGGAGCCGGGATGGGAGCGGGCTCGGGCTGCGGCGGTGCGATCGTGTACGGCGCTGCGCGATTCGGGATGGTGATTGCGGCGCAGGTGGCCCGGAGGCCGTCGAGCTGCGGTGCGCCGAAGCTCCAGACCGCGGCCCGGCCGCCGATGTCGATGGTGGTGGTCGTGGCGAGCGAGCCATCAACGCCGAGGCGCATCAGCACCGCCAGGCGCTCGAGGCGCAGGGGATCGGCTTCGAGGACCGTGCGGTACACGGTCCGCTGGATCCATGTGCCGGGTCGGATCCAGCGGTACATCCGCGACCAGGAGTCGTAGCCGGCGAAGGCCCAGCCGGTGCCCGGCCAGGTGTTCGACCATGTGCGACGCTCCTGCGGCGGCAACCACTCCTGCACCGTCTCGGGAAACGTCCGCTCGACCAGCGCCGCCTGCGAGGTGATCGTCATCTCCGCCGCGCCGAGGGCGCAGGAGCCATCGGAGCGACCGGTGCCCAGCGTGACGCGTACGGGTCCGCCGCTCGGGGTGTCGAATGTCGCCAGCGTGAGTTGCAGTTCCTTGGTGCGGTTATCGAACGCGATCTCGGCACGATCGAGGTCGTCCGGATTGAAGCCGCTGCTGAAACTCGGCGCGGCGGTACGGGCGAAACTGCCCGACAGCATCCAGTCGCCCTCTGACGCGGTGGCGGGTGCGGCGGCGAGAAGGGAGAGCGCGGACAGGATCGCAGCGAGGAGCAGAGCGCGGCGCGGGGAGAAGTAGTGCGTGGTCATGCCCGCTCGTCGTGCGCGCACCGAAGGCGCTTACGCATGCCCGCGAGCCGCGTCCGACGGCGCGAGGCGCGTCGGACGCGGCGGGGCGGTGCGGCCTACCGGATCGCGATGCGATCCCAGTTCGACCAGTCCGTGCCGTCAGAGAACCGGACCTGCACGAAGCGGGCGTCGGCCGGGGCGTTCTTGACCGAGACCGTGTTCGCGAAGTTCAGCGTCTTCGACGCCTTACGGATGCGGACCTGGACCTGGTCGGCCGAGCCGTCCATCTTCAGCACCACACGCGAGCCGCGACGCGTGGCCGTGGTGGCGATGTCGTCGAGCGTGATGTCATCGGTACCCAGCAGCGTGCCTGCCCGAGTGGGGGCGGGCGTCGGATCTGGGCTCGGAGCCGGCGTCGGGGCGGGTGCCGGCGTCGCAGGCGGCGCGATCACGTACGGGTTGCGATGACCGGGCACCTCAAGCTCGAGGCAGTCGGCCTGGATGTTCGTCAGCAGCGGCCAGGCGAAGGCCCAGTTCATCTCGGTCGCCGTGTTCGCGACGCGGGTCACCGAGGTCAGCGAACCGTTGACGCCATCGAGCGTCAGCGAGCCGACGCGCTCGTGATTGGCGGTGTCGAGGCCAGAGATGATGCGTGTCCACTGGTAGCGGTAGTGGTCGCGGAACTCGCTGCGCCCAAGGTACGTCCAGCCGTCACCGGCAGGCGGCGTCCAACGCGACGTCGTAAATGCGTTTTCGAGGCGCGATGGGCCGGTGATGTCGCGCGCCGAGATTGCGATATCCATCGTGCCGGTCGCGCACGAGCCGTCGGCCTGCCCGGTGCCGAAGCTGACGTAGATGTTGCCGCGCTCCGGCGCCTGGAAGAACTCGAGCTCGAGCGCCACGGTCTTGGCGCGGTTATCGAACGTCGCCGACACCGAGTCGACGTCGTTCGGGTTGAAGCCGCCGTAGAAGCTCGGATTCGTATCGCGTGCAAACTCGCCGCTGATCGTCCAGTCACCGGAATAGGCCTGGGCGCCGGTTGCGCCGGCCAGCGATGCGAGCACTGCGGCGCCGATGACGGCGCCGCGCAGATGCTTTCGTGCCTTAAACATGCTCATCCTCCTGAAGGAAACGCGGATGGGAAGTGACCCATCTGCACGGGCTGACGCTGCGTGGCTGCGGATCTGACGCAGTCCTGTGAGTGGGCTTCCCGTGGAGACATGCCGTACACTCCCGCGCATGGGACGCTTTCGACTTGGAATCCGCATGGCGGGTGCCTCGTGGCGCGTCGTGCGCAAGGAGAAGAGCCTGATCGCCTTCCCGCTTCTGTCGGCTGCCTTCGGTATCGGTTACGCACTGCTGATCATGCTGCCGCTTGGGCTGATCGGCTTCGTTGTCCTCGGTAACAGCTCGATCGCCGGGTGGGTGCTGCTCGCGATCGGCCTGTTCGGGATGAATATCGGCGCCTCGTTCTTTGGCGTCGCGGCGGCGGCCAATGCGTCACGGGTACTCGACGGCCAAGATCCGACGCTCGGTACCGGCATCGGCGTGGCGTGGTCGCGCAAGGGCGTGATCGTCAAGTGGGGTCTCGTCTCGGCAACGGTCGGTGTTCTGCTCCAACTCGTGGCCGATCGCGCCGGCGGAATCGGCGGTGTGCTGATCCAGGCGATTGGTGGCGCGGCATGGAGCATCGCCAGTTTCTTCGTCCTGCCGATTCTGGCGTTCGAAGGACTGGGGCCGTTTGATGCCTTGAAGAAGTCGCTATCGGTCGTGCGCGCTCGCTGGGGCGAGTCGATCGTCGGTGGCGCGGTCGTCGGGCTCATTCCTGGCTTGATTGCGCTGGCGGGCATCGGCATCGCGGTGCTTGGTGCGGTGGCCGGGGTCAACTCCTCATGGGCAGCGGGCGTGCCGCTGATCGTGATTGGCCTCGTCCTCTTCGTCGTCGGTGTCACCGTTGGCTCCGTGCTGCGGGCGGTCTTCACCGTGGTCGTCTATCGCTACGCCACCGAGAACCTTGTCGCCGAGGGCTTCCCGGCCGAGGATCTCGATCAGGTCTTTCGCGCGAAGAAGCATCGCGTCTAACGACGCGCTCTCAGGCGCCTCTCAGACCCTCAGGTTTTTCTCAGCACGACCGTGCATCGTCCGGTCTGCGGGATCGGTCCCGCACCCACCGACACGAGAGAGAACCTCATCATGAATCGCAAGTTCATCGCCCTCACCGCCGCGGTTGCCGCCCTCGCGCTGCCCGCCGCGTCGCTTGCCCAGTCCGCAACGTCGGGCTCGTCGAGCACCACGGCCGCCGCCAACGCCGGCGTGCGTCATCACCACCCGCCCTTCGACGCAATCGCCAAGGAGCTTGGCCTCGACGTCGCCACGGTCAAGGCCGCCTTCAAGGCCAACCGCCCGGCCGAGGGTCAGCGCCCGACCGCCGCACAGCGCGCGGCTGTCGCCACCGCGCTCGGCACGACGTCCGCCAAGCTCGACGCGATCATGAAGGAGTACGCACCGCAGGGCGGCCAGCGTGGTCCGAAGCCCCCGATCGCACAGATCGCCACCGAGCTCGGCCTGAGCAAGGCGACCGTCAAGGCGGCCTTCGAGGCCAATCGCCCGGCCCCGGGCACCAAGCCGACCGATGCCAACAAGAACGGCCTTGCCGCTTCGCTCGGCATCACGCGCGCTCAGCTCGACGCGCTGATGGACGAGTACCGCCCCGCCCCGCAGGGTGGCAGCACGACCAGCACCAATAGCTAGACAACCAACCGGGTCGGGCGCCCCGACAAGCGCGCCCAAGCACAACCTCCTGAAGCACGAAAACGGCCCCCGGGAAACCGGGGGCCGTTTGCACGATGCGCTGGAGAGGACTTGAACCTCCACGCCCTTGCGGGCACAAGGCCCTCAACCTTGCGCGTCTACCAATTCCGCCACCAGCGCGTGCGTGCGGGATCGTAGACGAACCCGGGCGTCGCCCGCGCTGGCATGCCGTCGCACGGCGGATCGACCATACGGACTTGCGAACACGTGTTCGATGTGCCACAGTGTGACGCGAACACCCGTTCGACTGGAGGCCAACCGTGGCACTCACGAAGCGACAGCAAGAAATCCTGGACGTAGTGCAGGAGTACATGGAGCAGAAGGGGTACCCGCCGACCGTGCGCGAGATCGGTGAGGCCGTTGGCCTCAACTCGCCGTCGACGGTCCACGCGCACCTCAAGGCGCTGGAGGAGAGCGGGGCACTCACCCGCGATGCCACCAAGCCTCGCGCGATCGACCTCACCGAGCGGCGCGACGCACGCGCTGCGCAGGCGCAACGCGTCGAGCTCGATGACATGCCCGGCGTACGGTTGCTGCCGCTGGTCGGTAGCATCGCGGCCGGTGCGCCGATCCTCGCCGAGGAGAACGTCACCGAGCACATCGCCGTGCCCGAGCAGATCACGGGCAGCGGCGAGAACTTCCTGCTCAAGGTGCGTGGTGATTCGATGATCAACGCCGGCATCCTTGATGGCGACACGGTCGTGATCCGTCGCCAGGAAGACTGCGCCGATGGCGAGATCGCGGCGTGTCTCATCGATGGCGATGAGGCCACGGTCAAGCGCTTGCGTCGTATCGACGGACGCGTCCGCCTCGATCCCGAGAACGATCACCTTGAACCCTTTTATCCCGACCACGTCGTCGTCATGGGCGTCGTGGTGGGCGTCTTCCGGAGGATCTGAGCAATGCTTACGGCTGAAATGCACGCGACTATCCCGATGACCGGCTCGCTCCAAGACCTGCTCGATGCCTGGTCGCCGCACGATCGCCACGCGGTCGACGGTGTCTGCGTGGTGTGTGAAGGCGAGACGTTCCGCGTCGAGTTGCGCGGCGGCCACCACGCCCATGCGTGCCGCGAGTGTGGCTCCGTGCTCGAAGACGAGCCGGCCGCGCAGTCGGTCTGACACACGCGGGCGACATGTGCTGGAATGGGTGCATGTCGCCCCGTCGATTTCTTCTCACGTGCGCAGCGGTCGTGATGCTGGCGTTCGCCGCGGCGCCCGCGAATGCCGCGCAGGTCGTCAACGGCACGATTACCCCAGCCAAGCTGAAGGGGAAATCGACCGTGGTGATGTTCCTCCATCCGTTTTGAGGCCAGTGCCAGGCCGAAGCGCCTGACGTCGCGCAGTTTGCGTCGACACACCCCAACGTTCGCGTCCTGGCCGTCTCGGCTGGTGCAGCAGCGGACACGCGAGCCTTCGTGACGCAGCGCTTCGGCACGGCTCCCGTCACCGTCTACGTCGATCGGTCCAGCGTGATCAACACGGCGTTCCGCGTGTCATCGCATCCGGAGTTTCGGTTCGTCACGGCAAGTGGAACGCTCACCAAGCGCGCCCCTGCGGGCTTTCCGTTCCGCTGAACAACGGAAATCGCTCTGGTCTGCACGCAGTGAGGGCGGTATCCTTTTCCCGTGCTCTCGACCGATGATCTGCTGCTGAACCGCTCCCAGCGAGATCTTTACTGGGAACTCGAGGGTTCTGAGGTTGCTGATCTCGAACGGTTTGCCGAGCGACTCGTGGCGCGCGTTGTGATTCTCGTGCGCCAACGGTGCGTTCACGGTCGGGAATCGGCGGCGACGCTCGCGCAGGCCGAGCGCGTGCACGAGCTCGTCGTGGAGGATCTGCGCTCCGACGAGGCCCGGGCCGCGATCTGGAGTCTCGTCGAAGGGCTGACCCGTTGGCCTTGGGGCCCCGCTGCCTACGGCGCGATCGACCGTCTGGTCGTGGCCGGCGCCATCATCGAAAAGCTTGCTCGGCAGCCTGCGTGACGCTGCAGTACGTCATTGCCGGCGTGGTCGGGTATCTGCTTGGCTGCATCTCGTTTGCCAATCTGATCGCGCGACGCCATGGCGTTGCCGACCTGCGCGCCACAGGCGACCGCAACCCCGGCTACTGGAACGCGCGCGGCAGCATCGGCATTCGTGCTTCGGTGCCGATTCTGCTGCTCGACGCCGCGAAGGCGGCCGTCGCCGTGGGTGTTGGCCTCGTGCTGGCGGGAACGTGGGGCGGGATCATCGCGTGGGCAGCGGTTGTGCTCGGTCATATGTTCCCGGCGACGATGCGCTTCCGTGGCGGGCGTAGTGTCCTCTGTCTCGTTGGTGGCGCGATCGTGCTGGTGCCATTTGCCTGCATTCCCGCGGCGATCGCGCTCCTGCTGGTGCGCTGGCGCTGGGACTTCGCCCGGGGCGCACAGGCCGCGCTGATCGTGGCGCCCTTTGCAGTCTGGGTGATCTACGGCGCGGGGCCCGAGCTGTACGCAACGGTCGGCCTGCTGTCCGCGATCGGTGTGCGTTCTGCGCTGGCAGATCGTGCGCTCAAGCGCGCCGGCATCGACAAGAACCGGTTCGGCTGACCTCAACCGGACTGTGCGTAGGTGCGCCCGCGCCAGCGGCGGTTGGGGCGCACGGCAGACCAGATCAGTCGTGCGACTGCCAATGGATCCGCCAGCGGCGCAAGCCAGTACGAGCGGCCGGGGTGCTCGTAGTTGGATCGGAGCACCACGTGGAAGAGCAGACGCACAGCGAGCAAGATCAGCGACGGAACGGCGAGGAGTGGCTGTCCCGTCCAGGCCGCGGCCACGAGCATCGGGATCGGCAGGGCCATGGTCAGCGTGAGCGTCGCGATGTCAACGATCTGCTCGCGCGTTGTCGCCACACCGGGCAGGGCCAGTGAGCGGCCCCACTCGCGCCAGGCCTCGCTCGCCGACGAGTGCATGTCGACGATCAGAAGGGGCGCCGCATCGACGAGTCCAAGTGCCCAGCCCTCGCGTATGAGATGGCGAGCGAGGGCGACGTCCTCGGTCATGTTGGCCGCGACAGGTGCCCAGCCGCCGGTGTCGCGAAATCGCACGGTTGGCACCAGGAGGCACTGGCCGTTTGCGATCGTCCGTTGTGTGCGCACGGGGGCGATCGTAGGTGGGCCGAAGCGGTAGACAAGGGTGGCGAGCAGAGCGGGGTGGAGGATGCTCTCACCCACCGTGTCGACGGCAAAGCGCGGTCCGGCCGTCAGTGCGTCGTAGCCGCGCTCGGCAGCTGCCACCAGCAGCGCATCAGGCAGTGCCGGGTCGGGACGGGCATCGGCGTCAAGACAGAGCGTCCACGGGGCGGTCGCAAGCGCGAGCCCCTGCTGAAGCGCGTGCTGCTTGCCCACCCAGCCGGTGGCTGGTTCCACGCCACGCAGCAGGCGGACGCGTGCATCGGTGGCGGCGAACCCCTCGACGATTGCGCTCGTGTCGTCGGTCGAACGGTCGTCAACGACGATGATTTCGCGGACGGAGTCGCCGCAGTGCGCCAGTGCAGCAAGCAGGGGCCCGATGCGTTCGGCCTCGTCTCGTGCGGGAATCACGATGGAGACACCGCCCGTTTCGGCCGGCGCGCCTGCACGCAGAGGTGCGCCGCGCTCCCGCCCGCGCGACAGCCGCGCGATCACGACCACACCTGCGATGGCCTGCAGCGCGGCGATGAGCCAGAGGATTACCACGGCTACTGCCCCAGGAGGGCGCCGAGCGGATCGCTGCCGCCGAGTGTGCCCGAGCTGCCCGTCGGTCGGAAGCGCGCGAACAACTCCTCCGCGTACCAGTCCTCCTGCGTGCGGCGGCGGATCGCCTGCCGATGCGCCTCCGTGCCGTACGCGAACTCTTTCATTGCCTGCTCAGAGGCCCACACCGAGAGCGTGCCCTGTCGGCCGAGTGGCGATTCGCCAAACCCGACGCTGGCCAGCAGCCCTGGGTTGCGTTCGAGATCCAGGTCGATCGGCGGTACCGCCGTGTAGAAGGCACGCGTCTTGTGCATGCGCACCGTGGCGCGGGTGATCACGGCGAAGGGGCCGTCACCGGGCGGTGCGGGCTGCGCCGGAAAGGGATTCGAGCCACCCCAGGCCCCCGCGGACTTGACAGGCACCATCCGCACCGTCCACACCTCGGCGGCATGCTCCTGCCAGCGCTGGACGATTGGCGATTCGGCGAGAAAGGAATCCAGCGCAGCCTCTGACTCCCATCCTGCCACCAACCCCCAGCGCAGCAGATCGGGCTTCCAGGCGAAGGACGTCCCCTTGGCGGTGCCGACGAGGCGCTTGAACGTCAGTCCCTGCGTCTTTGCGAGATCCGGGCGGTCCAAGCCCATCCGTCCGAAGGCCCAGCGCAGCTCGGAACGCGGGTACGTGACGATGGAGACGGAGGCGATCATGTGCGAAGGCTATCGCGCGTGCTGGTACTGGCGGACGAGAGCCAGACAGACGACCAGAGAAAGGCCGACGCCCCCACCTTGCGGCGGGGGCGTCGAGGAAGCAGATCGATACGCCGGATTCTGTCGTTGGGGGGTCATCTATCTAGGCGACCTGTCGCCAGGCCGCTCGAGCCGCCTACCCGGGACTCGGCGAGCAGCCTCATCGTCCCTGTTTGGCGTTGCACCGCGTGGGGCTTGCCGAGCCGACGTCGTTACCGACGCCGCTGGTGCGCTCTTACCGCACCGTTTCACCCTTACCCGACCGAGGTCGGGCGGTCTGTTTTCTGTGGCGCTCTGCCGTCGGGTTTCCCCGCCCAGGCGTTACCTGGCACGCTGCTCTGTGGTGTCCGGACGTTCCTCCCGGTCTCCGAGGAGACCCGGCGGCCCCCTGATCTGCGTTCGGGATTGTACCGACTGTCGCGAAATCCGCTCCGAGTGGGGGTACGCTCACGCCATGGCGCACGCGATTCTCCTGATCGGGCCGGTGGGCTCCGGCAAAACGACGACGCTGCACGAGGTCGAGGCAATCCTCGCTGCCCAAGGGACACCGAACGCGATCGTCGACTTGGATTGGCTCGCCTGGGCGACACCACCCGAGAGCAGCGGTGTCTCGCACCACGAGCTCCTCGTACGAAATCTGGCAGACGTCTGGGAGAACTACCGCGCGGTTGGGATTCGCCACATCGCCGTGGCGCGGGCGCTGCACGATGCGGCAGAGGTGCAGTGCGTACGCAACGCATTGCGCGGCTGCGAGACCTGCGTGGTCGAGCTGGTCGGCGATTCGAGCGTCCTGCGGGAACGCATTCGCCGACGCGATACCGGTGTTGAACTCGCGGAGCATCTTGCGATGCTCGACGCTTTTGATGCGATCGAGCGGGACCTTCGTCCCGATGCCATCGTCGCCTTCGACGATCAGACGCCCGAGCAGATCGCGCGGGACGTGCTCGGCGCTGCGGGCTGGTAGAGCGGGATTGGAGTCGCCCCAGGCGCGCGGCCTGAGGCGACTCGGCAATCCGAAAGGACTAGTCCTCGACGATCGTGACCGTCATGGTGATCGGCTCGGCCGGCATGTCGCGGCCATCACGATCGACAGCCGAGATGGCGTCGATGACGTCCATGCCCTCGACGACGTTGCCGAAGACCGTGTGCTTGCCCTTGAGCCAGCCGCAATCCTCGGCCGTCACGATGAAGAACTGCGAGCCGTTGGTGTTCGGGCCGGCGTTCGCCATCGCGAGCTTGCCGCGATCGACGTTGTGCTGGTTCTGCTCGTCCTCGAACGTGTAGCCCGGGCCGCCCGTACCGGTGCCCTGGGGGCAGCCGCCCTGGATCATGAAATCGGGAATGACGCGATGGAAGATCAGGCCGTCGTAGTAGCCGTCGTTCGACAGCTTGACGAAGTTCTCAACGGTCTTGGGAGCGTCATCGGGGAAGAGCTCGAGCACGATCGTGCCCATGCTCGTCTCCATGTTGGCCTTGGTCGCCACAGGTGCGCCTTTCGGTCGGAGGTGAGGCAAGAAGCCTAGTGCGCTCGCGCTCGCGGTGACGCGGCGGAGCCGTCATGCTTCGGGGCAGTGCACCACTACGCCTCTCACCTCGCGCATCACGCAGATGCGGACACGGCCGTGGATGTGGCTGCAGACCACATCGAACTTGACCTGCACGGCCTCGTGCCGTCACTCGTGATCGTTGCCGCATCGGATCATTTCCGCGATGAGGCTGACGCCGTGCGGCGTGCCGTCGTGCGCCGGTTTCCCGCTGCTGCGATTGCCGGTGCCATCATTCCCGGCGGCGTGATCGGGGTCCGCGAGGAGACCGAGCGTCACCCTGCGATCAGTCTGTTGGCGGCCGTCGTACCCGCCAGCGCCGTTGCGGTGATCGAGCTGGATCACCCGGAGGAGCTGCCCGGCGATGCGGAGACGGTTGTGGTCTTTGCTGACCCGTACACGCTGGAGGCGGAGCGCCTGCTCGATCGAGCCGATCGGCTTGGCGTCGACATCGTCGGCGGCTTCACCGGTGGGCACGGCCCCGGCAGTGCGCGATTGCTGACGCGCGATGGCGTAAGGACCGCTGGAGCCGTTGCGATTCGCTTCGATCTACCTGGCGTTGCCGCGCTGGTCTCGCAAGGCGCACGTCCGATTGGCAACGACCTCGTGATCACCGCTGCCGAGGGCAATATCGTGCTGGAGTTGGCGGGCAAGCCCGCGGCCGAGCAGCTCCACGCGGTGCTCGGTGCGCTCTCGCCCGAGGATCTGCAGCTCGCGCGCGCCGGTCTGATGGCCGGGATCGTGATCGATGAGAACCGCCCGGAGTACCACGTCGGGGACTTCCTCGTGCGCGGGCTCCTGGGTGTCGCGGCCGACTCGGGTGGCTTGGCTGTCGCGGCCGAACCGCGTGTGGGGCAGACGTTCAGGTTCCACGTGCGCGATGGCGACGGCGCCGACCACGATCTTCGCCGGGTACTGGGAGATGCTGGCCCAACCGTCGGTGCCGCGCTGATCTTCGCGTGTAACGGACGAGGCCGCCACATGTTCGAGGCGCCGCACCACGATGCAAACGTGGTGGCGGAGCTGCTCGACGTGCCGCTCGTCGGCGGCTTCTGCCAGGGCGAGCTTGGCCCCGTCGCGGGGGCGAATCACGTGCATGCCTTCACTGCGACGATGCTGACGTTACCTTTATGACGACGCGTTAAAGGTGGGACATACCCGCAACTGCAAGCGCGGTATACAGCCGACATTACCGCTACATTCCGCGTGGATTTCATGGGTGTGAACGGACTTTGTGAATCTGACGCAGACTGTATAATTAGCCATAACGCGATACGGCGCTAAGCCGCGACGCACACGAGACAGAAGGACAACCAGCGCATGAGCGGTTCCGAAGTAGCACAGACGGCACTCCCCGGATTCCTTGAGTCGGTGCGCGTCGCCGATCGGGCTCTGCTTGACGTGGCGCGTACTCGTCGGTTGCGCCCGATGGAGGCGTACCTGCTGCTGATCCTGCTGGACGAGAGCGACGCCGTGAGCACCGCACACGTCGCAGCGCGCATCGCAGCCTCGTCGAGCCAAGCCAAGCAGCTGGCGCTCGCCCTCCAGGTTCGGGGTCTCGTGGTTCGCCGCGATCGCACGGGTCTGACCGCACTAACCGCTGAGGGGCGTGCTGAGGCAGCCGACCTGGCCGCCGACGTCGTGACCGCGCTGCAGCAGCGTCTGGGCGCCTTTGATGCGCCCGCCGTGTGGCGCGCCGTCACCGCCTAGTTCTCAGCGCTTCAACGCCTCGCGCGCGGCGGCTTCGAGCTCGCCCTCGGTAACCGCACCCTCGAACTTTGCGGTGATCTGCCCCTGCGCATCGACTACGAAGACCCATGGCTCGGTAGGTAGGCGCCACGCGTCGACCCAGGGAGTCGTGCCCTTGGTGGGATCGAGATCCTTGTAGATCTCGGCGTGAACGAAGGCCATTGGCGTCCCCTTGAGGTCCACCTGGACGTTCTGGACGATCTCGACGATCGGGCCACAGATGCGACTCGTGCAGAACTTCGGCGTCGCGAAGACGACGACGAACGGGCGATGTTCCTTGAGTAGCGTGGGAATCGAGTCTTGCAGCAGGGTGGTATCCGCCGGGTAGGCGGTGCTGATCTTGCTGGCATCGCCACCCACATCGGCGAGTGTCGGTGTGGCCGCATCAGGCGCAGCTGCGCCCACTGCTGGTGTGGCCTCATTGGGCGTGACGGTGAACGCGTTCGACGCCACTTCGTCCTTGCCGTTCACGCTCATCGTGACGACGGCGTTCCACGTACCGGCTTTCGGGAGGGGTACCTCTGCCGCAACCATGATCACGTCGGAGTCCTTGCGATCGAAGGTCACGCCCTTGCCTGCAAGGGAGAGCTCGCGAACCGGGTACGGCCCGAGCGCCGGACTCGAGGGCGTCTCGCCCAGGTACAGCTCGGCTGTGCCACCGTCAGGCTTGAGAATCTGGCCGTCCTTCCGAAACACCTGGAACGGGATGCGCACCGTCTGGCCCGTTGGGAAGTCGGTGCCTCCCATCACGATCAGGTTGGGCGTGACGAGCTGCGTGGCGTCAGGCGTGCCGATCAGCGTGTTGAGCGTTGGGCCACTCCCGGCGCTCGACGACCCGGAGGTCGAAGCGGTGGAGCCACCACAGGCCGCCAGCGCGGCTGCGCAGACGGCGACAAGAAGGAGGACAGCGACCCGGGGCATGCCTCGCAGCCTACCCCGGGTCGCGCCCAACTTACGCCTTCTCTTCGGCCTTCTGGCGTGCCTGCTGGACGAACGGCATCATCGAGCGAAGCTCGGCGCCGACCTCTTCCAACTGGCTCTCGGCGGCGCGCATGCGAAGCATGCGCATCGTCACGCGACCGGTCTGGTTCTCCTCGATGAACTCGCGGGCGAACTGGCCCGTCTGGATCTCCTTGAGGATCTCCTTCATCGCAGCCTTGCTCTCCGGGCCAATCACGCGCGGGCCGCGCGTGAGGTCGCCGTACTCGGCGGTGTCGGAGATCGAGTAGCGCATGCCGTCCATGCCGCCTTCGTAGAGCAGGTCGACGATCAGCTTGAGCTCGTGGAGCACCTCGAAGTACGCGATCTCGGGGGCGTAGCCCGCCTCGACCAGCGTCTCAAAGCCGGCCTGGATCAGCGCGGTTGCGCCGCCGCAGAGCACAGCTTGCTCACCGAAGAGGTCGCTCTCGGTCTCCTCGCGGAACGTCGTCTCGATGACGCCGGCACGAGCCGAACCGATACCGATGGCCCAGGCCATCGCGATGTCGCGGGCGGAGCCGGCCTCGTCCTGCTGGACGGCGATGAGCGCCGGCACGCCGCCGCCCTCGGTGTAGACGCGGCGCACGAGGTGACCAGGGCCCTTGGGGGCGCACATGATCACGTTGCTGCCCTTGGGCGGCTCGATGATGCCGAAGTGGATCGAGAAGCCGTGCGTGAAGAGGATCGTGGCACCAGGCTTGACAGCATCCTTGAGGGAGCCGTTCCACAGCTCGCCCTGCGTCTGGTCCGGAACCATGATCGCGATGATGTCGGCGTCCTTGACGGCGTCGACGGGAGCGACCGGCGTCCAGCCATGGCCCTCGGCGCGCTTCCAGCCCTCAGAATTGGGGCGGACGGCGACGGTGACGTCGGCGCCAGAATCGCGCAGGTTGAGCGCGTGAGCATGGCCCTGCGAGCCATAGCCGACGACGACGATCTTCTTGCCCTTGAGGGCGCCGAAATCGCCGTCGGACTCGTAGTAGAGGGTGGCCATGCGTGTCTTCCTTCGTGTGACTGGTGGTGGCGGGATACGCCAGGGCTGAAATGTACGTGCGGTTCGGGTTCGGTGGCGCGTTTACCCGAGGATGCGCAGCGGTGCGCGCCCCTCATCGTTGGCCACCGAGGCCCGTGTCATGGCGACGCGACCGGTGCGAACGGCCTCCACGATCGTGTACGGGGCAAGCAGTTCCTCGAGCGCCGCGAGGCGATCGGGATGCTCCACGCACTCGAGCAGAAGCGAATCCGCCCCGGCATCGACGACACGAGCGTTGAAGACCTCGGCCATGCGCATGATCTCGAGGCGATGCGTGGCATCGGCCTGCACCTTGATCAGCAGGAGCTCGCGCTCGATCGCCATATCCGGGTGTACCTCGAGGACGCGGATCACGTCGATCAGCTTGTCGAGTTGCTTGACGACCTGCTCCACCGAGTGGCGGGTGCAGTCGACGCGGATGGTGATGACCGAGCGATCTGCACGCTCGGTCGGGCCGACGGCGAGGCTGTCGATGTTGAAGCCGCGGCGCGAGAACAGTCCCGAGACGCGCGACAGCACGCCGGGTCGGTTCTCGACCAGCACGCTTAGTGTGTGATGTCCCGGTGTGGCCATTAGACGCCCTCCTCGACCCACTCGTTGTCCCACGCCTGATCGATCATCTCGTGGGAGGCGGCACCCGAGGGCACCATCGGATAGACCTTCTCCTCTTCATCGATGCGGAAGTCGATCACGGTCGGGCGGCGGGCGGCGATCGCCTCAGCCACCACAGCGTCAACCTCCGCCTCGGTTTCGGCGCGCAACGCGAGCACGCCGTACGCCTCGGCCAGCTTGACGAAGTCCGGGATCGTCCCGAACAGGTTCGTCTCGGAGTACCGCTCGCCGTGGAAGAGCTCCTGCCACTGGCGCACCATGCCGAGCCAGCCGTTGTTCATCACCGCGTGGATCGCGGGGACGTCGTAGCAGCGGGCCGTGGCTAGCTCCTGCATCGTCATCTGGAAGCAGCCGTCGCCGTCGAAGTTGACGACGTACGCGTCGGGGCAGCCCTGCTGCGCACCGATGGCCGCAGGAACGCCAAAGCCCATCGTGCCGAGGCCACCCGAGGTGAGCCAGCGGCGCGGGCCGTCGATCGACAGGAACTGTGCCGCCCACATCTGATGCTGGCCGACGCCCGTCACCCAGATCGCGTCCTTGCCCTTGAGGGCCTTGTCGAAGGCCTCCACCACGTACTGGGGCTTGAGCTTGTCGCCCTTCTTGTAGCGGAACGGGTTGTCGCGCTTCCAGCTCTGCACGTCGCGCAGCCACTCACCCTGGGCCTCAAGACGTGCGGCGTTGTCCTTGCGGGCGATCACGGCGTCACGCAGGGCGGGAAGCGTTGCACGCAGCTCACCGACCAGCGAGACGTCCGCAAAGCGGTTCTTGGAAACCTCCGCCGGATCGATATCGAAGTGGATGATCTTCGCGCCCGGCGCGAAGGCGTCGAGCTTGCCCGTGACGCGGTCGTCGAAGCGCGCGCCAACGGTGATCAGTAGGTCGGAGCGGTGGATCGTCCAGTTGGCGTACTTCGAGCCGTGCATGCCCGGCATCTGCACCGACAGCGGATGCGAGTCGGGGAAGGCGCCCTTGGCGAGCAGCGTCGTCGTGACGGGCACCTGCATCGCCTCGGCGAGCAGGATCAGGTCGTCCGAGGCCTCGCCGTTGATCACGCCGCCGCCCACGTATAGGACCGGCTTGCGCGAGTGCGCGATCAGATCGGCTGCAGCTTCAATTCCCTCGAGCTCGCGCGGAAACTCGGGGCTGTAGCCGACGAGGTCGATCGTGTCGACGTACGCGAAGTCGATCTCCGTCAGCTGGAGGTCCTTCGGGATGTCGACGAGCACGGGACCAGGGCGGCCCGTACTGGCAATGTGGAAGGCCTCGTGGATCGCCTTCGGAATGTCCTCGGCCTTCTGGACGAGGAACGAGTGCTTCACGATCGGCATCACGATGCCCGTGATGTCAGCCTCCTGGAAGGCGTCCGTGCCGATCAGGTGCGTGGGCACCTGGCCGGTGATCGCGACGAGCGGGGTGGAGTCAAGAAACGCGTCGGCAATCGGCGTGACGAGGTTCGTCGCGCCCGGACCGCTGGTCGCGATGCAGACGCCGACCTTGCCGGTCGCGCGGGCATAGCCCTGCGCCATGTGGCCAGCACCCTGCTCGTGGCGCACGAGCACGTGCTCGATGCTGTGGTCGATCGCCATGAAGGCGTCGTAGAGCGGCAGGATCGCGCCGCCGGGAATGCCCCAGCAGATCGTGACGTCCTCGGCCTCGAGCGATCGGATGATCGCCTCCGCGCCGAGCATGCGCTCCTTGCGCGCCCGTGCCTTCTGCAGATTGGTATCGCTCATGCGTTCCCCTTTGCGACCAGCGCGGCAATCGCAGCGCCGACCTCGTCGGTGGTAGCCGTGCCGCCGAGGTCCGGCGTCTGTGGTCCATGCTCTAGACAGTGAATAGCGGCAGCCTCGACGGCGTCGGCTGCGTCGCGCTGATCGAGATCGCGCAGCATCATCGCGACGGTCAGGATCATTGCCGTCGGGTTGGCGATGCCCTTGCCGGCGATATCGGGCGCCGAGCCGTGGATCGCCTCGTACAGCCCGGGGCGCGAGGCACCGAGCGACGAGCTCGGGGCCAGGCCGATGCCGCCGGAGATGCTCGCGGCGAGGTCGGACAGGATGTCGCCGAACATGTTCTCGGTGACGATCACGTCGTACGCCAGCGGCTGCTCGATCAGCTTCATCGCCATGGAGTCGACCAGCTGGTGCGAGAGCTCGACGTCCGGGTAGTCCGGCGCCACGCGCTCAATCACGACCTGGCGCCACAGCTTCGAGCTGGACAGGACGTTCTGCTTATCGACCGAGCACACCTTGCCGCGGCGCGTCCGCGCCAGATCGAAGGCGTAGCGCGCCACGCGCTCGACCTCTTCGACCGAGTAGCGGCACGTGTCCATGCCGGTCTCTGCGGTGAGCTCCTTGGGACCGAAGTACAGGCCGCCGGTGAGCTCGCGGATGATGATCATGTCGAGGCCGTCAACGAGCTCGGGGCGGAGGGGAGAGACGAGCTTCTCCGTCCACATGCGGATTGGGCGGACGTTGGCGAACGCCTTCAGTTCCGCACGCAGCGCCAACAGTCCCTGTTCGGGGCGAATCTCGCCGGTGTCCCACTTGGGTCCGCCGACCGCACCCTTCAGCACGGCGTCGGCGTGCGGGAGAGCGGCACGCGTCTCGGTGGGAAACGGATCCCCGTGCGAGTCGATGGCGTTGCCGCCGAAGGGATACTCGGTGCACTCAGCGGCGAAGCCATGGGCCTCGCCCGCGGCGGCGAGGACGGCCAGCGCGACGCGCGTGGTCTCGGGGCCGATGCCGTCACCGGGGAGGACTGCGATCTTCACGTGATGCTCCGTTCTCGTTCTACAGGTCAGATGGTCTCGCGGACCATCGGGTTCGGGTTGCCTGCGGCCACCAGGGCGGCCGCGCGGAGGAACGCCTGTGCTGCAGCCTCCGTGATGTCGGGGGCGACGGACTGGCCGGTATACCGGCGCCCGTCGTGCTCGAGCACGACGCGCACGTCGCCGAGAGCGTCGTTGCCGCCGGTCACGGCGTTGACGTTGAACTCGCGCAACTCACCAGCCGTCTTGACGATCGCGTTGAGCGCGATGAACGCGGCGTCGATCGGGCCATCGCCCTCACCGGTGGCGGTGTGGACCTGATCGCCCTCGCGCACCTTCACCTCGGCGTGCGACGTCTCGCCCGTGCTGGTGCGCAGTGCCAGGCCTTCGAGGATCCAGCGCTCTGCCGTATCGCGCGACTGGTCGTCGATGATCGCCTCGAGGTCAAGTGCCGAGACCGTCTTCTTGCGGTCGGCAATCTCCTTGAACTTGGCGAAGGCGCGCTTGAGTTCGTCGCCCTCGATGGCGTAGCCCATGTCGGCATAGGCGGCCTGTAGGGCGGCACGGCCGGAGTGCTTGCCCAGCACGAGCTCGTTGTGCTCGAGCCCGATCGACTCGGCATCCATGATCTCGTACGTGCGGCGATTCTTGAGTACGCCGTCCTGATGGATGCCGGCCTCGTGCGCGAAGGCGTTCTTGCCGACGATCGCCTTGTTCGGCTGCACCGGATAGCCACTGAGGCGCGAGACCAAGCGGCTCGCGCGGGCGATCTCGGTCGTCTCAATACCCGTCTGGAACCCGTAAAACGCATTGCGCGTGCGCAGCGCCATCACGATCTCCTCAAGCGCGGAGTTGCCCGCGCGCTCGCCGATGCCGTTGATCGCGACCTCGACCTGGCGTGCACCTGCCTGCACACCAGCCAGCGAGTTCGCGGTCGCAAGACCGAGATCGTTATGCGTGTGGACGCTGAGCGTCGCCTCGTGCAGCTCGGGCACGTTGGCGTACAGCGTCTCCAGAATTTCCTTGTACTCCTCCGGCGTCGTGTAGCCGACGGTGTCAGGAATGTTGATCGTCGTGGCGCCAGCGGCCAGCGCGGCGCGCACGACCTCCGCCATGAACTCTGGGCGCGAGCGCGTGGCGTCCTCGCACGAGAACTCGACGTCAGACACCTTGGTGCGGGCATACGTGACCGCATCACGCGTCTGCTCCAGCACCTGCTCCGGCGTCATGCGGAGCTTGTGCTCCATGTGCAGGTCGCTCGTGGCGATGAACACGTGGAAGCGGGGGCTCTCGGCGTTCTTGAGCGCCTCCCACGACGCATCGATATCTCCCTGTTGCGTGCGGTTGAGCGACGCGATGGTGCAGCTGCGCACGTGCTCTGCCACGAGACCAATGCCCTTGATCTCGCCGGGCGAGGACACGGCGAAGCCGGCCTCGATGATGTCGACGCCGAGCCGCTCGAGCTGGCGGGCGATCTCCAGCTTCTCTTGCGCGTTCAGGCTGATGCCGGGCGACTGCTCGCCGTCACGCAGCGTGGTGTCGAAGATCTTGACGTAATCCTGATTTGTGCTCATCGTGCCCCCTTCCGAAGTGCGGTGCGCTTGCACGCACCTGTCCTGTGGTCTCGTCGTTTTCTGCGCCGGGCAAGCGGCGCGTAGGCGTATGCATTCCCCTTAGCGGGGAAGGAGGCCGACGAGAAGGAGGAGCGAGGAAACGGGCGACGACGCCACGACCCCATGGCCGCTGGCGAATGCCGAGCGGCCGAGAGTCCCTTCAAGCATGTGCGACGTCGTGCGCATCGCTGCGAAGTGTATCGGCAAACCGGTCTCGGACGCAAAGGGGAAGCGGCTCCCCGTATCCTGACGCCATGGGCGACTGGCATTTGCGATCACCGAAGCGCGTCGCCTTCGCCCGCGTCGTTCTGGCCGGTCTCGGCGGCTTCATCGCATTGGGTGCGGCGTTCGCCGTTGTGCCCGACATCGTCAAGCAGGACATGCACGAGACGGATGTTGTGGTCGGCTGGACGCTGACGATCTTCGCGGCCACGGCGCTTGCGACCCGGTTCTTCGCCGGCGTCGGGATTGATCGGCGTGGTGCCAGAGCCATCTTCGCGCTTGGCTTTCTCCTCCTGGCGGTGTCGGGAGGCCTCTTCCTGCTGATTACGCCGGAGCGTGAGTGGCTGCTCTTCGGGGCGCGCGCGTTGCAGGGCGTGGGGCAGGCCTGCATGTTCACGGCGGGGCTCTCCTGGGCGATCCAGCTGGCACCGGAGAGCCGCCGTGGGCAGGCGATGTCGCTGTTCGGGCTCGCCGTCTGGGCCGGGCTGACGCTCGGGCCGGTGTCCGCTCAACTCCTGCTCGATCATGCGGGTACGCATGCCGCCGAGGCGCTGATGCTGATCGCCCCGGCGCTGGCGCTCGTCGCGTTGATCGGCATGCGCTCGCCGGTGACGCACGGCGACCTGCCGAAACTCAGCGTGCCCCGCGAGGCGGTCCGTCCAAGTCTCGGCCTGATGCGTGGTGCCGTGGTGATGGCGACCATCGTCGGCTTCGCCGTCCTCACCTTCGATGCGCGCAGCGGCGGTGGTGGCGCTTACGTGATCGGCGCCTACGGCGCTGCGACCTTTGCCGGCCGTGTGTTAATCGGGCACCTGCCGGACAAGCTCGGCGCCTACAAGACCGGATTGCTCGCCTTCTGCCTGGCGCTGGCTGGCGTGTCGATCATTGCGGTAGCGCCCAACTGGGAGATCGGCATGATCGGCGGGGTGGTGTGTGGCTTTGCCTGGTCGCTCCTGTTTCCGTCTCTCGGCCTCTTGGCCGTCGATCGCACGCCGCGCGCCCAGCGCAACTCCGCGCTCGCGATCTACACAGCGGGCTTCGACCTCGGCACGCTCGTCGCCGGCTTCACGCTTGGCTACATCGCGAGTGCAGCCGGGTACGAGACGGTCTACGCCTTTGGAGCGGCCTTCGCGATTGTCGGCCTGATTCTCGTCTACACGATGCGCCCGACTCGAGACGCTGTCGTGCCGTCAGCCTGACTCCGCGCGATCGCTCTGGGTCTCACGTTGGCGCACCCGGTCGCTGACGCGCCGTCGACCTACTACGGGCTGCGCCGCGTAGGTCGACGGCCGCAGCAATTAGTGCAGCTTCGCCATCCGGTTCTGCGCCTCGGGCAGCACACGGTCGAAGACGGCAATGGCCTCATCAATCTGGTCGCGCGTGGTGATCAGCGGCGGCGAGATCTGGATCGCCGGGTCGCCACGATCATCGGCGCGGCACAGGAGCCCCTCCTCGAGGAGCGTCGGCGAGAGGAAGTCGCGCAGCAGCACGTTGCACTCCTCCTCGTTGAACGTCTCCTTGGTGGCGCGGTCCTTGACGAGCTCCATTGCCCAGAAGTAGCCGGCGCCACGGACGTCGCCGACGATCTCGTAGCGCTCCTTCAGGCCGAGCAACTGGTCGCGGAGATAGTCCTGGTTGTTGCGGACGTTCTCGATGACGCCCTCGCGCTCCATGATCTCGAGGTTCTTCAGCGCCGCCGCGGCAACGATCGGATGGCCGCCGAAGGTGATGCCGTGGAGGTACATCGCCTCCTTCTCGAGCAGTGCGTCGGCGATCTTGTCGCCGAACAGCACGGCACCCATCGGCTGGTAGCCGGAGGTGAGGCCCTTGGCGCACGTAATGATGTCGGGCTTGTAGTCGTAGCGGATCGAGCCGAACCACTCGCCGACGCGCCCGTAACCGCAGATCGTCTCGTCGGCGGCGTGCAGCACGCCGTACTCCTTGCAGATCTCGTTGACGCGCTGGTGGTACTCGGCGCTCGGTGTGAAGCAGCCGCCCGCGTTCTGCACCGGCTCCATGATCACCATCGAGACCGTCTCCGGCCCCTCGAACTCGATCACTTCGCGCACCTCCTCGGCGCACGAGAGGTTGCAGCTGCCCTGGTCTGCGCAGTACTTGCAGCGATACGGATTCGTCGGCGCGACGTGGCGGACACCGCTCATCAGCGGCTCGAACGGCGTGCGGATGCTGGTGATGCCGGTCAGGGACAGGGCGCCGTAGGTGGTGCCGTGATACGCGATCTGCCGGGCGATCACCTTGCGGCGCATGGGCTCGCCGTTGGCGTTGTGGTACTCGCGCGCCAGCTTGATTGCGCCCTCAACGCCTTCCGAGCCGCCGGACACGAAGAACGAGCGGTTGATGCCTTCCGGCGTGATCTCGGCCAGCTTCGTGGCGAGCTCGATCGCGCGCGGGTGCGAGTAGGTCCAGTTCGTGTAGTACGGCAGCTCCATCGCCTGCTCGAGCATCGCGCGACCGATCTCCTCGCCGTGCGAGTAGCCGATCTGCACGGTGAACAGCCCGCTCAGGAAGTCCATGTACTTGTTGCCGTTCGAATCGAACAGGTGAATGCCCTCACCGCGCACCATCACCGGGTGCTTATCCGGGTCGTAGCCCGCCATCTGGGTGAAGTGCAGCCAGAGGTGCTTGATCGCCTGTTCCTGCAGCTTCGCGGTGTCCATTGTCGCCATGGGTATCGCCTCCTGACCACATAGTAAGGGACAGGACGGGGCGCGACTGCCGGGACGCGGCCGCGCCGGTATGCTGCCGGACATCGCGAGCGCCGCCGAGCAGCGGCATGGAGGCCTTTCAATGGCGATCGATCAGGGAACCGGAACCAAGACCGCGGCGCTGCAGGCCGAACGCGAGCGCTGGGTCGCTGCGTCGGTGTTCACGCAGCCGCTGTTTGTGGATCACGCGCACGGCGCACGCATCACGGACGTCGAGGGACGCGAGTACATCGACTTCGTCGGAGGCATTGGCTCGCTCAACTGTGGCCACACGCCGGACGCCGTCGTCGCGGCCGTGCAGGAGCAGGCCGCGCGCTACATGCACCAGATGTACTCCGTGGTCCAGTACGAGGGCTACATCGAGACCGTTAAGCGCATGGTTGCGTGTCATCCCGGCGAGGGCCCGTTTAAGGGTCTCCTGCTCAACTCTGGCGCAGAGGCCGTCGAAAACGCGATCAAGATCGCGCGCTACGCCACCAAGCGCAACGCGATCATCTGCTTCGACCAGGGCTTCCACGGCCGCACGCTCGTTGGCATGTCGCTGACGTCCAAGCCGATGCCGTACAAGAAGGGCATGGGGCCGTTTGCTCCCGAGATCTACCGTTCGCCCGCACCGTACCTGTATCGCGGCATCACGACGGAGCTGGCGCTCGACGGATTCCGCAAGGTGCTCAAGAGCCAGATCGACCCGTCCGAGGTCGCCGCGGTGATCCTTGAGCCCGTGCAGGGCGAGGGTGGCTTCCTGCCGATGCCCGCAGAGTTCATCCAGGGCGTGTACGCAATCTGCCAGGAGCACGGCATCCTCTACATCTCCGATGAGGTGCAGGCGGGCATGGGGCGTACGGGCACACCGTCGGCGATCGAGCACTACGGCATCTCGCCGGATCTCGCGACGTGGGCCAAGTCGATGGGCGGTGGTATGCCGGTCTCGGGTGTGACCGGCCGTGCCGACCTGATGGATGCCGTCCACCCGGGCGGTCTCGGCGGCACCTTCGGCGGTAACCCCGTCTCGTGTGCCGCGGCGATCGTGGCGCTTGACCAGGTGCTTGATGCCGACTTCCAGGAGCACGCCACGGCGTTTGGCGACGATCTGCGCGCCCGCCTCGACGCGATCGCCTCGCGCCACGCCTGTGTCGGCGAGGTCCGTGGTTTGGGTGCGATGCTGGCGATCGAGCTCGTCAAGGATCCCGCCACGAAGGAGCCCGCCGCCGAGGAGGTTGGGCGCATCGTCGGACTGGCACGCGAACGCGGCCTGATCCTGATGGGTTCGGGGCTGTACGGCAACGCGATCCGCGTGCTGGTACCGCTCGTCGCCACGAAGGACGATCTGGACGAGGGTTTCGCGATCCTCGAGGAGACGCTGGCCGAGGTCTTCGCCAGCTAGAGCAGCGTGCGCGAAGGGCCGGGTTGCCTACGGGCGACCTGGCCCTTCGTCGTTTTCGGGCCAGAATCGCCGGGCTCGTGCCGCACTCACAAAATCCGAACAATTGTGCGATCCCGCTCGCTACGGGAAATCCGTGACGATTGTGTGACAATTGCCACCAGTTTGCAGGGGTTTTTCCCGACGCGGCGGGAGATTGCTGGTACGTTCAGCCCTCGAATGTCGAACACACGGAGCCCACAGCTCCGGCCGGTGGTTTCGCTTCTCGCGCTGTTGGTCGTTGCTCTCATGATCATCGCTGCGCCTGCATCAGCTGGCTGGAAGACGCATCGCGCGCCTGCGTTCAAGCGCGCAGTCATCGCCGTCCACGCGACGGATGCCCAGGCGATCGCCGCACATCGGCAGCTTGCGCGCGCGCAAACGCGACTGCAGACAGCCACGCAGCAACTCGGTGAGGTCTCCCGTCTTGAGGATGTCGTCCGCGGCTCCCTGAAGGACGCGCCTGTGGCCGGTGTTGGCGGCGCGGCCACGACGATGCTGGCTGTGACGAAGAACCGCGTCGGGCTCGAGCGCACGATCACCGGCCTGCGCGAAGACGTCGCGTACACCACCACGCTGGTCGCCAAGGCGCAGCAACGCCGTGCCGTCGTCCTCGGCGGCCTGTCGCTGAAGATGCGCCAGCGCGTGCTGAAGGCCGATCGCACGCGGCAGCGACAGGCGCGTGCACGCCGTGCCGCAGCTCGAGAGCCCGTTCTGCTCGCACCGGTGCAGCTCGAAGCGCCGACGGCCAGTGGCGGCAACGGCGCCGACTTCGCGCGCCAGCTGGATGGCGCGCCAGCGACCCCCGACGCCTCGGGGCCGGGGGCGATCGCAGCGGCCTTTGCGCTCACGCAGCTCGGCACGCCCTATCGCGCGGCTGGCTACTCGCCCGCAAGCGGCTTTGACTGCTCGGGGCTCCTGTACTGGGCCTTCGCCCAGGCGGGACAGTCGATTCCGCGCTCGTCGTGGCAGATCTGGGACGCGGGCCATCGTGTCACCCGCGCCGCCGCGCAGCCCGGCGACTTGGTCTCCTTCCACGGGCAGGGCCACATCGGGATCTACCTCGGGGATGGGCTCTACGTGCACTCCACAAAAGCCGGTGACGTGGTGCGCGTGCATTCGATCGCGGATCGCTCTGATCTCGACGGCTTCGTCCGCCTCGGGTAATGCGTCACGCCCGCCCCAAGAACGCGCCCACGGGCCGCTGCTACCCTTGGGGGCAGATGCGGCACCCTCGGAGACCACGCCTCCGGCCCGCTGCAGCGCTGCTCGCGCTGTTCGCCGTGGCCCTCTTCGTCGGCTTTGCGCCTGGCGCTGCCCAGGCTGATCGCCTGTCCGAAGCTCGTGCGCAGGCCGATCAGGCCGAAGTCGAGCTCCAGTCGCTCAACGATCAGGTGGCCGCGGCCGCCGAGAAGTACAACGCAGCGCAGCTGCAGCTCGACGAGACGAACGCCAAGATCGCCGAGAACCAGAAACTCCTGAGCGCCTCGAAGAACAACCTGCGCGTCTCGCGTCAAGAGCTCTCGCAGATGCTGGTCGATGCCTACCGCCAGGGCAACCCCGATCTCGTCGCCATGTTGCTCAACGCCGGCTCCATCGATCAGCTCGTCGACCAGCAGCGCTTCGTGCAGCGCGCCACGTCGCACGCCGAGCAGGTTGTGACCGACGTGCGGTCGTACGCGCATGACGTCAAGCGCCGTGAGGATGCGCTGGAGAGCGAGCGCGCGACGCGTGAGGGTGCCCTCGCGCAACGTGAGGCCGAGAAGGCATCGATTCAGGGAGCACTCGCTGAGCGTCAGCGCCTGCTCAACTCGCTCAGCGCCGAAATCCAGGGCATCCTCGCCCAGCGCCTCGCCGCCCAGCGCGCCGCAGACGCACAGGCAGCAGCCGCTGCCGGCGGCATCCTCGCTGATGCCCAGGCCGTGGCTGCGAATCAGGACCTGACGCTCGGCGGCTCCGTCGCTGGCAGTGCCGATGTCGGTACGTACATTGAGCCGCCGCCGTCCTCAACTACCGGTGGCGCCGCGGCATCGATCGCGCTCGGCCAGCTCGGTACCCCGTACGTCTGGGGCGGTGGCGCTCCCGGCGGATTCGACTGCTCCGGGCTCGTCGCGTGGGCCTACGGCCAAGCCGGCATCTCGCTCCCGCACTACGCTGCCGCGCAGTACAGCATGGGCACGCCCGTTCCAATGGACGCGCTGGAGCCGGGCGACTTGATCTCCTTCCATGGCTCTGGCCACATCGGCATCTACATCGGCGGCGGTCAGTACGTGCATGCGCCGCAGACGGGTGATGTCGTGAAAGTGTCGAGCCTGTCGGATCGCTCCGACATGGATGGTGCGGTGCGTATTGGCTAGCGCGCAGCGCTAGCCAATACGCACCGCACCATCCATATCCGACCGAATCCCGCTGGTTGGCATCGTTCAAGGATCCGGGTCCATGTCCGGGGATCCACGGCGAAGGCATCAGTGGCGATTGCCTCACCAGCCACGTAGGGACCCGGATCCATTTCGAAGCTGATCGAATGGTGATCTGATCGTCTCAAGGATCGGGGTCCATGTCGGGAGATCTCCGAGGAGGCATCAGGGGCGCCTCGTCTCGTCAATCACGTGGGGACCCGGATCCACCCTGGTTGGCTCTGAGTGGGTCCGCTCAGCGCGTGGACTGGTCTGATCGACCCAGTTCATGATCCACCCAGTCCAAGGTGGATGGATCCGGGTCCCCACGTTCCTGGAGAGACAATCGCCACTGATGCCTTCGCCGTGGAACGCCGGACATGGACCCGGATCCTTTGCAGAATCAGCTTCCCTTGAGATCAGGGGCGGATGGATCCGGGTCCCCACGTGGCTGGGGAGGCAATCGCCGCTGATGTCTTCACGGACACCGCTTGACATGGACCCGGATCCTTGGCGTGACACACCGCGGGAAGAACGTGCTGCTGGCAGCCGTTCGCGCGGTGCGGTGCTGGGGCGCTAGCCCTTTACGCGAACGGCTGCCAGCAGCACGTTCTTCACGCGGTTGCCGGCCCAGTCCTTCGCGTCCGCGCGGATCACGTACATGCCCTTCTTGCGGGGCAGCGTGATCTTGATACGACCCGACCCTGAGGCGACGTCGACGGAGAAGGGGCCGATACCGGAGGCGCCGCCGCCCTTCTTGGTCACGCGGATCGTGAGCTTGACGGGCTTGTCGCGCTTGATCAGCAGCTTCACGAACGGCTTGTCGTTGAACTTCTTCAGCTGCAGGGGCTTGACGGGCTTGGTGGGGCCCGTCAGCACCGGCGGTGTCTTGAGATCGGCGGCGAAGGCTTGGCCCATGGTGGTAAAGGTGGCATCGCCCGTGATGTCGCCAAGCTCCTTCAGCTGCGTGGCCATCAAGGTCATGTACTTGACCGGCGCGTCCTCGCCAATGGCGTAGCGGCCCCAGCCGCCCGTGTTGTACTTCGGGAGAACGGCCTTCGTGGCGGCCACACTGCGGTTGAAAGCATCGGCAAAGCCGTCATCGCCCGTGGCGTCGGCCAGATCGCTCATCGCGAGGACGGTCTGCATGTGCCCGTTGAGGACGCGATAGCCGGGCTTCGAGACGTAGAGCGGGAACCACAGACCATTGTTTTCGACGGTGATGCCGTCGGCGAGGGCGGAGTTGCCAAAGCGGATCGCCATGTCGAGATACTGGTCGTCGCCGTTGCGGTTCCACACGCTGATGCCTGCGGAGGCAGCGACGCCCTCGGCCATCGCGCTGTACCACGGCGGTTGCGTGCCGCTGTAGGGGAAGAGGTAGGGGAGATCGTTGTTGTCGCCGACCGCCAACACGATCTTCTGGGCGCTCGTCATCGCGACGCCGACACCGCCTTCGGACACGATGCCCTGGCCCGGCTCGAGAATTGCGAAGTACGTGCCGAGCGGCTGAATACGCAGCCCCTGGCCCGTATAGCTCTCGTACACGACACCGTCGATACGGATGCGCGTGCCAGACGACGGGAGCGCATGCGACGACAGGTACGTGGTGTTGCTATCGAGCTCGAGGAAGGCGATCCGCGCCAGATCGGGTGTGAACGCGGCGCGTCCAGCCATCTTGGTGAGGCTGGCGACGACGGCGTTGATGGCCTGCGCACGCGTACCACCCAGCTTCTTCGCGGTCGACTTGGCGCGCGCCACGGAGTCGAGATTGGCCTGCTTCGTGGCGGCGGGCACGCCGACGCGCGTGAGGTTCTGCGCCAGCGTCGCCGCAGACGCGGTGGACGCAAGGGCGAGCGCGCCAACGAGGGCGCAGAGGAGGACAGGCACGCGGAACCGCACGTCTCTCAGGCTATCACCGCGCAGGTGTGTCCCCCGAGCGGTCTACCCCATCGAGACGGTTGCGTCGCCGGCCTGCTCCGGAGACGGTGCGCCAGAGCCGTCGGCGGCGTTGCCAGCGGGCGCGAAGACCTCGAGCTCGCCCTTGTTCGTGCCCAGGAAGAACCCCTGCACCTCGGCGGAGGCACCAGGATCCAGGCCAGCCACGATTGCGATGCCGGCGCTGGTAATGGTCTTGCCGTCACGGAGGATGGCCTGCACGATCACCTGCTGCTGCCGCGCCTCGGTGTTGTTCGTGACGGTTGCGGTCCATGTCGTGCCGAACGAAGGGTCTTCGGTGACTACCTGGTCTGTCACGGCCAGTCCGGGTAGCAGCGGGGCGGTGACGGGGGCGCCAGCGACGGTCACCTTCGCCTCGGTCGGCGTGCCGGTAATCGCGATCTGGTCATTCACGTAGAGGGCCTTCTCACCCTGCGCCAGCGAGGGCAGGTGGATCAGCGTGGGATCGGCGCCGGGCACGTTGTTCGTGCCGACCTCGTTGCCCGCACTGTCGAGGAGTTTGACCTCAATCGGTGCCCACAGCAGACCCGGGCCCGTGGAGGAGACCTCGATCACGACGGCGGCCATCAGCCCATCGGCCGACGGGATAATGGCGAGGGTCTCTGCGGTGATGCCCTGCGTCTGCTCAACGTCGACTGCCTCGACCTCGGCAATCGTGCCCTGCTCGGCGCGCAACTTGGCCGCCTTGTCGAAGGTGCTCTCGCAGCCCGCCGTGGCGATCGCAGCGACGAGCACGAGCAGGAGTGCGGGCAGCAGACGACGCATCGACGTTACCCGAACATGCCCGAGACGAAGTCCCGAGTCGACTGCTGATCCGGGTCCTCAAACACCTTGCGCGCGAGACCCTGCTCGATCACGTCACCGTTGAGCAGGTACGCGGCGTAGTCGCCGATGCGCTTGGCCTGCGCGAGGTTGTGCGTGACGATCACGACGGTCAGCGACCCGGCAAGCTGGATGATCAGCTCCTCGATGCGCGCCGTCGAGCGCGGATCGAGCGCCGAGCACGGCTCGTCCATCAGAATCACCTCGGGGTTGGCCGCGAGCGTACGCGCGATGCACAGACGCTGCTGCTGGCCGCCCGACAGCGACAGGGCATTGCGATCAAGGTTGTCCTTGACCTCGTCCCACAGGCCGGCGCGCTGGAGCACGTCCTGCACCGCGGGCATCAGGGAGGAGCGCGACGGACGCGTCTTGGCCTGCTCGCGCATGGCAAAGGCGACGTTGTCAAAGATCGTCATCGGGAAGGGGTTTGGCTGCTGGAAGACCATGCCAATACGACGGCGCAGCAGGTTGAGATCGGTGCCGCGGTCGTAGACGTTCTGCCCGTCGAGCTGGATCTCGCCGTTAATGCTGGCGGTGGGTGCGAGTTCCGTCAGACGATTGATGCTGCGCAGCAGCGTGGTCTTGCCGCACCCAGACGGGCCGACGAGGGCCACGACAGCGCCGCGTGGCGCGTCAATGTCGACGCCGTGCAGGATCTCGTTGCCACTAAACGCCACGCGGAGCCCACGGATGGCGAGCACGAGGTCCGACGGATTCGGAACGTGGGCGGGGTGCTCCGTCATCGACTTCGCAATCCGCTCAGTGGGCTGTGCCGCGGCCGGGGTGGCGGTCGATGCTGCGGGCGGGGCGGCCTGCGTGCCGGCGGGCTCGGCGTCGGCGGTGGCTACGGGTGGCACCATCGTCGGGTCGGTCGGGTTGCCGGCCGCCTGGAGGTCGGAGGTGCGGTCGTGCGCGTGGCGCCACTCCTGCCGGGCAGCGCGCTCGTCGGTGGGATCGTTGCTCGGGGTGTCCATCGGCTCCATTACCGCTTTCCGATCTTGCGCCGACTCAGACGAATCAGCGCGATATTGACGAAGAGGATCACGACCATCAGGACGAAGGCCGCGCCGTACGCCGGACCGGGCGAGTTGCCTTCGCCGGCCGGGGACGAGAAGTAGATGTAGGTTGTCAGGGTCGAGCCTTCGCTGCGGAGGAAGTCGACCAGGTTCCAGGGCAGGTACCAGCCGTCCGGCGGCGACTGCAGGACGGCGCCGCCGAGCAGGATCCAGACGATCGCCGTATCGCCGGCGATGCGGCCGATGCCAAGCACGATGCCGGTGGCGATGCCGGGGCGGGCGCCCGGCACGACGATGCGACGGATCGTGGTGAGCCGGCCCTTGCCAAGCGCGTACGACGCCTCGCGCTGTTGGTTGGGCACACCGATGATCGCCGCCTGGCTCGAGCGCACGACGGGAGGTAGACCAATCAGCGCCATCATCAGCGAGGCGCAGAAGAACGACTGCGCCGTGGCCATGCCGGCGTCGCCGACCGGATTGGACAACCACGCCAGCCAGCCCTGCGAGAAGATCGCCAGACCGAAGAGCGCGAAGACCACCGACGGCACACCGAAGATCAGGTCGATCGCGGTATCCGTGCCCTTGGCCAGCCAGCTCGGCTGGCGGTACTCCGTCAGGAAGATCGCCACACCCAAGCCGAGCGGGATGGCCACGAGCATGCCGAAGATAATCACGATCAGCGTGCCGACCAGCGCCGGCAGGATGCCACCTGCCACGCCCTGCTCGAGCGAGCCAGGCGCCGGTCCGGTGGTCAGGAAGTCCCACGAGATCGTGCCAATGCCCTGCCAAACGAGCCAGGACATGATGACCGTCACGGCGATGATCAGCACGCCGCCTGCGGCGTAGGCCGTGGCCACGCCGACGCGATCGGACAGGCGGGTCGGCATTACTGACCGCCTCCGAGGCGACGCTCGGCCGACCGCGACGCGATCTTGGCTCCAATCGTGAGGGCAGCCGTCGTAATCAGCAGAATCACGCCGAAGGCGAACAGGTTCGCCTTCAACTCAGGCGACTCGAAGCCCTCGGAATAGTCGACGATCGACGAGGCCATCGTGCGCACGGGCTCGAGGAAGAAGAAGTACCCGTCGAGCGGGTTGGGGACGAAGCCGATCGAGCCGGTCGCCATCGACAGCGCGATCGCCTCGCCGACGGCCCGGCCCATGGCGAGGGTGGTGCCGGCGACGAGCGCGGGGCGAATCGCGCGGAGCGAGACGCGGCGCGTCATGCGCCACTCGTCGCAGCCGAGCGCAATCGCGCCCTCCTTCCACTTGATCGGGACGGCGCGCAGGGCGTCAGCGAAGATCGCGATCATCAGCGGTGCGATCATCAGCGACAGGACGAGGATGCCGAGCAGGACGTTGGCGCCCGTCAACGTGACGACAGCCGAAAGTTGTTCTGCCTGCTCCTGCGGGATCAAATTGCGCTCGATCCGCGGAGCCAGGACCAAGATGGCGAAGAGGCCGTAGATCACGGACGGCGTCGCGGCCAGGATGGTCACGATCGGGTCGAGGATCGCGGCGAGGCGCTTGGGGGCCAGCTCAGCGATGAAGATGGCACCGAGGAGCGCGAAGGGGAACGAGAGGAGCAACGCGCCGCCGGTGGTCAGCAGCGTGCCGAGAATTGCCGGCCAGGCGTTGAGCACGGTGGAGGGCTCACCGGTTTCCGGATCGCCGAGGAACGAGTTGCCGAGCTGCACGTCCAGCGGCTGATCGCCGGTGCCGAACCAACTCAGGCCGTTGGCAGAGAAGGACGGCCAGCCGGTGTAGAAGACGAAGATGGCGATTGCGCCGATCACGATCAGCATGAAGGCCGAGATCGCGATCACGAGCCCGCGGAAGACGGCATCGCTGCGAGCGCCGGAGGGCGCGGCCGACGGAGTCGGCGTGGTCAGCGGTCGGGTGAAGGAAGCCAAGGTGGTGTGGGGGAATCAGTGCGAGGGAGCCGGGCCGCGGCCCGGCTCCCTCGCGGTAGTGTCGTCAGGCTGGAACTAGCCCGCGATGCACTGGTCGTAGGTGCCCGTGAACGGGACGGCGTAGCTCTTGATGACTGCCGCACCCTTGGCGCTGCGCACCCAGTTGATGTACGTGGCGACATCACCAGCGGGCTCGCCCTTGGTGACGAAGTACTGGCAGTTCCAGAACTTGTACTTATTGGCGACCACGTTGGTCAGCGACGGCGAGACGCCGTCGATCGGCAGCGTCTTGACGGTCGTGCCACCCGAGCCGATCGTGTACGCGTACGTCACGAACGCGATACCCGACTTCGAGTTGGCAACAGCCGAGCGGTCGAGTGCGTTCGACGCGAGCGCCGGGCACGAGTTCGACACGGGCGTGCTGATGCTACCCAGGAAGAGCTTCTGGAACGACTGGCGGGTGCCGGAGGTGGCAACGCGCGAGAAGCACTTGATCGCTCCGCCCGAGGCCCAGCCGACGTCCTTCCAGTTGGTGACCTGGCCGGAGAAGATGGCCTTGACCTGCGCGGCCGTGAGCCCCTTGACCGGGTTGGACTTGTTGACGATGATCGCGAAGGGCTCCTTCGTGATCGGCGTGAACGTCAGGCCGGCCGGCGTCGAGGACGACTTGTCCGACGACGAGTTGCCGATCTGGAACGTGCCGTTGGCCGCACCGGTCTGGCCGGCGCCCGAGCCACCGCCCGAGACGGTGACGCGGTACTTGCCGCCCGAGTCCTTGCCGTACTGCGACGCGAGTGCCGAGCCGAGGATCTGGAGGCCCGTGGAGCCGCCCGTGACGATCTTCGTGACAGCGAATGCCGGCGCGGTGACGACCATGGTGGCCATCAGAGCGGCGACGAGGATGAGAAGTCGCATCTTCATGTGTATACCTTTCTGCTTACTCGGAGGGGCCTAGGAGGCCGACTCCGTGAGGGGGATTTCCTTGGTCGGAGCCGTGTAGGCCCACGTGCCGTAGAACTTGGCCGCACCGGCAATCGCACCCTGTGCGGTCACGCGGAAGCCGTGCTTCGAGGCGTTGCCCGTCAGCGGGAAGACCTCAACGGCGTAGGAGCCGTCGCCGTTCTTCGAGATGTTGAAGATGTCGGCTTCGCTCTTATCGAAGTACTCAGCGGCCGAGCCGGTGTTACCCGGGTAGACGCAGAGGAAGCCAGCCGGAGCCGACGGCTTGTCGAACGAGCCGGCGCACTCGCCGTTCTCGTTGAGGCCACCGAGGATGCCGACCTTGGCATTGCGCAGCGGCTTGGGCAGCTGCAGCGGGAACGAAACGCCTGCACCGAACGAGTTCTGGCAGGCACGGCTGGTGGCGCTGTAGGTAAACGCCGGCGACGAGCCGCAGTTCGTGGGGTTGGTGAACTCGATGCCGACCACGCCGGTCATCGTCGTGCCCCACGGCACCTGGCTCAGATCCATGGTCCGCAGCGGGAACTTGCCCTTGCTGTTCGTAGGAACGATCGAACGAACCTGCTTGCCCTCCGGCGACACCTTGAAGCCGCTGACGGCGTAGGAGTTGCGAGCGAGCGGGACGGGTGCGTCTGCACCGACGATCGACGGCACAGCGAACGCCGCTCCAATCGCCGCGCAGATGCCGAGCGCGATGAGACGACCTTTCCGGTTCATGATCCTCCTTAGGGACCCCGCGTGTATCGCGGTCAAGCAGTACCGTAAGGAGCCGCCGTAAGGCGATGGGTGAAGTGATTGGCGCGGTTGCGTTCCGGACTGGTGAAGGTCGCCGACGCGGTTCACAATTCGGCGGGAAAGCGACGATGTTCGCCCGCGGCCAGCGCGTTTTGATGGTGAACGCGGATGTTGGGATTGTGTTGGGAATCCGGCAGGAATCGTGAACCCGATCACATAGGGCGTTGAGCGGGGGTAGGTTGGGGGCCATGAGCGCAGCCCGTGCAGCCTGCTACCTGATGGATCAGGGCGCCTATCGCCGCGACGTCGCCGTCGAGTTAGCGCGCGGCATCGTCGAGGACGACTGCTCGCCCGCCGATGAGGTGGCGCTGGCCAGCACGATCCTGCGCCGCGCGGGGCATATCGAGGAAGCCGTCGTCGCCGCTGGCATTGCCGCAGCACGGGGCGCAGACATCCCCGTGCCGGTGGTCACCGCCCGTCGCCGCTGGGTTCGTCGTCGCGGTCCATTCAGCCGCGCAGCCTGAACCCGGCGAATCAATCGGTGACGTTGGGTATCGTTGCCAACGGCATCTTCAGGAGGCAAACACGTGCGCATCGCGATCTGCGTCAAGGAAGTCCCAGACCCGACCGCTGAGAAGCGGATCGACGCGGGCACCAATCGACTCGTCCGTAGCGGCGAGAACACGCTCAACCCGTACGATCGCCATGCGATCGAGGCGGCCGTCCAGATCAAGGAGGGCCCGGCGCCCGACGCGGAGATCACCATCGTCACGGTCGGTCCCGAGAGCGCAAACCGCTCCGTCGACCGCGCGCTGGCCCAGGGCGGCGATCAGTCCGTCCACATCGCCGACGAAGCAGCTGCCGGCAGCGATCTGCTGGGCACCGCTCGCATCCTCGCTGCTGCGCTCAAGCGTGGCAACTACGACCTGATCCTGCTCGGCCAGCAGGCTGCAGACTCCGAGTCGTACGTGATGGCTGGCCTGGTCGCCGAGCTGCTCGAGCTGCCGTGTGTCACGCAGGCCGCTTCGATTGAGCTCGCCGATGGCGCTGTCACCGTCAAGCGTCAGGTCGAGACGGGCTACGACACCGTCAAGGCCGCGACGCCGTGCGTCGTGTCGGTCTCCGACGCGATCAACGACCCGCGCTACCCACCGCTGCCCGCCATCATGGGCGCCAAGCGCAAGCCGCATGAAGTCCTGTCGTTGGCCGACCTGGGTGTTGACGCCAGCACGGTCGGCGCCGCAGGCGCTGGCACGACCGTTGGCGGTCTCTCGAAGCCCGAGGGTCGTGGCGACACGATCGTCATCGAGGATGACGGTTCGGCAGCTGATCAGCTCGTTGCATTCCTACTTGAGAAGAAGGTGGTCGCGTAATGGCTGGCATCGCAGTTCTCTGTGAGGTTCAGGGCGGCGAGATCGCCAAGGGCTCCCTCGGGGTGCTCGAAGAGGCGGCCCGTCTGGGCGCGGCACTCGGCGAGCCGGTCGAGGCGATCGTCTGCGGCTCCGGCCTGGACGACGCCGCGATGGGTGCGCTTGGCGGTTTCGGTGCCTCGAAAGTGCGTGTGGCGGATGACGCCGCGCTCGCCAGCGGCATTGCGCAGCCCGTCGTCGATGCCTGCGCCTCGGCGCAGGAGAGCGGCCAGTATCGCTACTGGCTCGCCGGTGCTTCGATCATGTCGGCCGACGCCATGGCGGGCCTTGCCGCGCGCCTCGGTGCCGGCATCGTGATCGACGCCGTCGAGCTTCACGCGGAGGGCGGAGCGCTTGTCACCCGCCGCTCGGGCCTCGGCGACTCCGTGCTCGCGCACTGTGGCTTCACGACGCCGGTCGGTGTTGTCGTCACGCGCTCCAACGCCTTCGCGGCGACGGAGGGCAACGGTGGCTCGGCCCCGGTCGAGCGCTTCTCGCCGACGTTTAAGGCGTACTCGCAGGCCGTTCAGCTGGTTGGCCATGAGGATGCCGAGGATTCCGGTCCCGACATTGGCGCTGCAGAGGTGCTCGTGGCCGGTGGCCGCGGCCTCGGTGACGCTGCGGGCTTCGCCGCCATCGAGGAGTGCGCCAGCGCGTTCGGTGGCGCTGTCGCGGCAACGCGTGCCGTCGTTGACGCCGGCTGGTATCCCTACAGCGCCCAGGTTGGCCAGACGGGCAAGACCGTCACGCCGAAGCTGTACATCGCGTGCGGCATCTCCGGCGCAATCCAGCACAAGGTCGGCATGCAGGGCTCCGGCACGATCGTCGCGATCAACAAGGACAAGAACGCGCCGATCTTCGACTACGCCGACTTCGGCATCGTCGGCGATCTCAACACGATCGTCCCGAAGCTGACCGAGCTGATCAAGGCTCGCGGTTAGACGACGTGACCACCTCGAGGTGGCTCGGTCTGCATAGACCGATTCACCTCGAGGTGATCCCGTCGCCTTGGTTGATCAACGTCGCCAGCAGTGGCAAGGGTTTCCTGAGGATCTCAAGACCAGGCGACGCGATGACCTTGAGGTGAATCGGCCGTTTCCGGCCGAGCCACCTCAAGGCCCTCGCGTCGTCAGACGCGATCAGTTCAGTGGAGCGACAGGCTTCGCGGGAGACGACACGCGCGGCAACAGCAGCGAGATCACGCCCGCCGCCAACACCATCGCGGCCGAGGCCCAGAGGCACGCTTCGAGCCCCTGCCACTGGTACAGCAGGCCCGACAGGATCGTGCCTGCCAGCCGGCCACCGGCGTTCGCCATGTAGTAAAAGCCAACGTTCATCGCGACCTTGTCACCGTCGGCGTAGTGCAGGATCAGGAACGAGTGCACGGCGGAGTTGAGCGCGAAGACGATGCCGAAAATGATCAGCCCCACGACGAGCACGGTCGCAGGGTCGAAGTCCAGCGCGAGGGCGATCGCAATACCGGCGGGCAGCAGTGCCAGGACGAAGGCGAGCCACGCGGCGGTGAACCCGGTCGGCTGGCCCGTGCGACGCAGCAGTTGCGGCGCGAAGGCCTGCACGATGCCGTAGCCGATCACCCAGATCGCCATGAAGGTGCCGACCTCCCAGAACGTCCAGCCGAGCACACTGCGGAGAAACACGGGGAGACCGACGACGAACCAGACGTCACGTGAGGCAAACAGAAAGATCCGCGCCGCCGCGAGCAGGTTCACCGCCCGGTTGTTCGAGAACATATGCCGGAAGCGCGCCTTGGCATCGGGCTTGCCGAGTTGCCCGTGCACGGCGACGAGCACGAGCACCAATGCCGCGCCCACCAGCACGACGAGTAGGCCGAGGGCGGACTGAAAGCCGACGAGCGTGAGCAGCAGGCCGCCGATGAAGAAGCCGACGCCCTTGAGCGCGTTCTTCGAGCCCGTCAGGATCGCGACCCACTTGAAGAGGGCATCCGATGAGCCTTCGGGCACGACCAGCTTGACCGCGCTCTTCGAACTCATCTTGGTCAGGTCCTTGGCCACGCCGCTGACGGCCTGCGAGGCCATCACGTACGGCACCACGAGCCAGGGATCGGGGGCGAGCGCGAGCATGAGCAGCGCTCCGAGTTGGAGCGCGAGGCCCGATATCAGCGTCGACTTAAGGCCGAACCGCGCCGCCAGCCAGCCACCGAACAGGTTCGTGACGATGCCGAACGCCTCGTAGAACACGAATAGCGTGGCGACCTCGAGTGGGCTGTAGCCGAGGTCGTAGAAGTAGAAGAGGACGAGGATCCGGATCGCGCCGTCCGTGATCGTGTCCGCCCAGTAGGCCGCCGTTACCAGCGCGTAGTTGCGCAGATCTCCGGCGCGGGCAGAAGCGCTCATCGCATCGATCCTACTCGGGCAGGCGAGCGCCGACCATGCGCGCCAGTTCCGCGTAGCGGTTGGCGTAGCCCCACTCGTTGTCGTACCAGGCGAGGATCTTCACCTGCGTGCCGCCGACAACCATCGTCGAGGGCGCGTCGACGATCGACGAGCGCGGATCGTCCTTGTAGTCGATCGAGACGAGCGGGCGCTCCTCGTAGCCGAGCACGTGGCCGAGCGGCCCTTCGCTGGCCGCGCGCAGCAGGCCGTTGACCTCCTCGACGGTGGTCTCGCGCGCGACCTCGAACACGCAGTCGGTCAGCGAAGCGTTGAGGAGTGGCACGCGCACGGCGAGCCCATTCAGCTTGCCCTGGAGCTCAGGGAAAATCAGCCCGATTGCGGTGGCCGAGCCCGTCGTAGTGGGAATCAGCGACATGCTTGCGGCGCGGGCGCGGCGCAGATCCTTATGGGGCGCATCAACGATCGTCTGCGTGTTGGTCACGTCGTGCAGCGTGGTGATCAGGCCGTGGCGGATGCCAAGACCCTCGTGGATCACCTTGACGACAGGGGCCAGGCAGTTCGTCGTGCACGAGGCCGCCGTCACGATGTCGTGGACGCTCGGGTCGTAGAGGTGGTCGTTGATGCCCACCACGACGTTGAGCGCCGCCGGGTCCTTGACGGGCGCCGCGACGATGACCTTGCGTGCGCCATTGTCGAAGTGCGGTTGCAGCGTCTCCAGGGTGCGGAACTGGCCGCTCGCCTCGAGCACGAGGTCGATGCCCATGTCGCCCCACGGAATTGCGGCCGGATCGGACTCAGTGGACGTTGAGATCAGCGTGCCGTCGATCGAGAGTGCATCGCCTTCGGCGGCCACGGCATGCGGCCAGCGGCCGTGCACGGAGTCGAACTCAAGGAGATGCGCACAGGTTTCTGCATCGCCATTGGCCTCGTTGATGTGCACGAACTCGAATTCGGGCCAGTCCCACCCAGCGCGCAGCGCGAGCCGCCCGATGCGGCCGAAGCCATTGATTCCGATGCGGATGGGAGCACTCATGCCAATGCCTCCTGCGTGGTGGGGTCGAGCAGCGTCGCGAGACGGCGCAGCGCCTCGTCGCGCACCGAGAAGTAGGCAAAGCTCCCGTCTTGCCGCCGGTCGATCAGGCCAGCCTGCCGCAAGATGCGCAGGTGGTAGCTGACGCTGGGCTGGGCGATCCCGAGTGGCTCGGTTAGGTCGCAGACACAGACGCCCTGCGGCGAGGCCGAGATCAGCCGGTGCAGAATCTTGACGCGATTGGCGTCTGCCACGGCCTTGAGTGTGCGAGCCAGAGCCTCGGCCTCGGCATTACCCATAGCGCGCGCCACGAGCGGGGTGTCGCACTCGAGCGGCAGCGCTTCCATAACGGGCACGATAGGGCGCGGGGCATATAGATGGGTATCGATGTGGGGAATGCTCCAAAGGGGTCAGACCCTTTTGGAGCATGACCGTGACTGCGCACTGGGGAACACGACGCTCCGGTGATCATGCGCCAAAAGGGTCTGACCCCTTTGGAGCATTCCTACGCTTGGCGGCCGAGCGCCTCTTCGAGGCGGATCAGCTTGAGGGCGATCTCGATCATCAGCCAGTCGTCGCCCTTGATGCTGATGCCGGTCAATGCCTCGATGCGGCGGAGGCGCTGGCGCAGCGTGTTCGGGTGCACGTAGAGCGCCTGGGCGGTGGCCGAGATGTTGCCGCGCTGGCGGAGGAACTCCTCGAGCGTGCGCGTCAGCTGGGCCTGGCGCTGGCGGTCGTACTCGCCGAGCTTGCGCAGGGCATCGCGCTGGCGGTCGCGGACGTCGCCGTCGAGTGGCACGCGCAGGAGATACTTGTACGGGCCGAGGCCGTCGTAGGGCACAACGGCAGGTGCATCGACGATCACCGGGGCGGCGAGCGCGGCCTGGCGCGCCTCCTGCAGGCCGGTCGCCAGGGCGGCGGCCCCGAGACACGGGCTGGAGACGCCAATCACGAGCGGGAGTCGGTTCGCCCCTTCGCCAAGCGCCTTCTCGAGCCGGCGGAGCGAGTCGCTTTCGTCAGTGCCGAGCGCTGGCACGAGCGCGACAGCCTCTTCGTCGCGCTGGTCCATGAGCACGCCAGGCATGGCGCGCACGAGGTTGGCGCGGAAGCGCTCCAGCGCGGTGGCGCGCTCCTCGTCGTTGGCGTCGCGCCAGCCAATCGCTACGAGCGCCAACTTGGGCTGGGCGAAGTCACAGCCGAGACGCCGCGCACGCGACGACAGGCCATCGGCGAAGCGCCCGGCGGCGAGATCGGCGAAGAAATCCTTGATCAGGTTGCGCTCTTCGAGGCCCTCGATCAGGCGGATCTTCTTGATACCCACGGCGATCTGGGAGGCGATCGAGGCGGCCAGGTCGCGGTCGTCGGGCGAGAAGCGGCGGCCGGCAGCGGTGTGCACGACCAGCGCGCCAAGCACCTCACCGTCCGCGAGCATCGGGACGAGCAGCGCGCCGGGCTCAGCCGAAGCACCCCACAGCGCTGCGCCGAGCGTGGCCTGAACCGTGCTGGTGCTGCCCGTGCGGCGCGACTCGGCGAGTTCGCTGACGGTCACGGCCGACGGTGCGTCGCCGACCTCGGGCGCCGAGGCGTGACGCTGCAGGCGATCACCGCGGTCGAGCAGATAGATGTGCGCGCTCTCGGCCTGCAGCAGCGGCAGGGCGCGTGCGACGGCAACGGGCAGCAGGTCGTCGAGCGCCGTGGCGGTCGAGACGATGTTGGACAGCGCCGACAGGCCTTCAAGCTCGCGGACGCGGCGGCGTGCCGCCTCGTAGAGACGCGCGTTGACGATCGCAGAGGCCACGAGCGACGCCGAGTGGATCACGAAGGCCGCGTCCTCCTCGGTGAACACGCGCGGTGCTTCAGCGTGCAGGGCGATCACGCCGATCAGCTCGCTATCGGGGGCAATCAGCGGTACCGACACGATCGACTGGTACTTCTCCTCCTCGAACTCCGGAAAGTACTTGACGCGCGGGTCCTGTAGCGCGTTCTCGGCGATGAAGACCGGCTCACGGTGCTTGGCCACCCAGCCGGCCAGCCCCTCGCCGCGCTTCATCCGGACCGAGCCGATCTGGTCGCGATAGGTGTCGTCGGACACGGACTGGAGCACGAGGTCCTCATCCGGGCCCTCTGCGATGAAGATCAGCGTTGCGTGGGCGCGTGTCTGTTCGGTGACGAGTTCGGTGATCGCGCCGAGCACCTGCTCGAGATCAACGCTCGATGAAACCGTGCGAATGATTTCGTACAGAACGCGCCGCTCATCAACTTGAGCGTCGCTGGCAGCCGGGATGGGGGGAGTCCGTGTGTTCAGGTCGCACACCGTACCAGCGGCGGGCGCCCCGTGCACACCCCAAAGGTTTGGCAGCAGCACCATTTAGAGGCCGTTTTGTCCCACAATCCGGAACGAATCACGGCAATGCTGAAAATGACTATGTGCGAATCATCCTGTTGGGGCCGCGCGGAGTGCCTACCCGGAACATTGCCGCGCGGTACGCTCGCGCTTACGTTTCTAGCAGTCCGGGGACGCTCGGACCACCGAGGACGCTCGGGGGATAAAGGGAGAGGAGAGTGGTACCGCGATGACGGATATGGAGAACTACCTCGCAGCACCGGGTCGAGACGACCAGGTCAAGGAGGTACGTCGTCAGATTGATGCCCAGGGCATCGAGTACATCTACTACCAGTTCGCGTCGGTGACCGGCCGGATCATGGGCAAGGGTGTCCCCGCGAAGCACTGGGAGAGCATGGCCCGCAAGGGCTTCCAGCTCGTCTACGGCGCCACGGCGAACCTGTTCGTCGACCGTCATGGCGAGTACATCGGCTACGGCCCAGAGTCGCGCGAGTTGGTGGGTCTGCCCGACCCCGAGACCTTCGCGCAGCTGCCGTGGGATCCCAAGGTCGGTCGCGTCTTCTGCACCCTGTTCCGTGGGCGCGAGGAAGACGTCGATCCTGGCGCGTACCTGACCTCCGACTGCCGCGGCCTGCTCAAGCGCACGCAGGCGGCGTTTGAGGCCGAGACCGGCATGCACCTCAAGGCCGGCACCGAGCCCGAGATGATGTGGCTGAAGAACAACCCGGACGGCACGCCGTCGGTTGAGGGCCTCTCGAAGCCCTTCTGCTACCACATCGACCAGTTCTCCGAGTTCCAGCCGCTGATCCACAAGGTCATGGAGTACGCCGCGGGTCTGGGCCTCGACATGATCCAGGGCGACCACGAGGACGCCCCGGGCCAGCTCGAGCTGAACTTCAACTTTGATCGTGCCGAGGTGACGGCCGACAATCTCACGACGTACCGCCAGATCTGCAAGCAGGTCGGTCGCGAGATGGACGCGTTCCCGTGCTTCATGCCGAAGCCGTTCATGGGCGTCTCGGCCAATGGCTGCCATCACAACATCTCGATCTGGAAGGGCGATCAGAACATGTTCGACGCGCCCGACCCGGCCAACCCGATGATGCCTGGCGACATTGGCCTCTGGGCAATCGGTGGCATCCTCAAGCACCTCGGCGCCCTGACCGCCATCTCGTCGCCGACGGTCAACTCGTACCGCCGCCTCTGGGACACGGGCTTCTGGGCACCGGTCTTCGCGGACTGGGGCTTCCAGAACCGCACGACGGCGCTGCGCGTCTCGGCTCCGGGTCGCTTCGAGTACCGCTCGGTCGACTCGGCCGTCAACCCGTACCTGTCGCTCACCTGTCTGATTGCTGCCATGCGTGACGGCATCGACAACAAGATCGATCCGGGCCAGCCGGAGGAGCGCAACATCTACGACGCCATGAACGCCGGCAAGGAAGTCAAGAAGATTCCGATGACGCTCGGCGAGGCGCTCGATGCCCTCGATCAGGATGAGGTCATCAAGGCCGCACTGCCCGGCGATATGTACCGGGTGTTCAGTCATTACAAGCGGGACGAGTGGGAGCGCTACTGCGCCACCGTCACCGAATGGGACGTTCAGGAGTACCTCGACATCCTCCCGTAGGGCGGAGTCGAGTAATAACACTAAAACCACGACGCAACGAGGGCAGAGATCACCGTGTGCGGAATCGCAGGAATCATCTACAAGGATGGACACCACAATGTGGGTCAGGACATGACCCGCATGTTGCAGTCCATGAAGCATCGCGGCCCGGACTCGACCGGCTACGCGCTGTACGCAGAGCCGACGGAGAACGTCGTCATGCGCTACACGACGGCGAACACCACGACGCCGCGTGACTTCGAGTTCCAGGACCGCCTGAAGCGCAATCGCGCCGAGGCCGAGCGCCGTCTGGCCGGTCTGGGCGCGAAGATTGTCACGTGCGTGCAGGAGACGGATTACGCGTTCCGCCTCACGCTGGACTACACCGACGATCTGAAGAAGCTCGCCGACCAGATCGAGGACATCCCGGACTGCGAGGTCCTCTCGCTGGGTCACTCGCTTGAGATCATCAAGGACCTCGGCGACGCCGAGTCCGTCTGCGCGCAGTACCACCTCGAGCAGTTCCAGGGCACGCACGCCATCGGCCATGTCCGCATGGCAACCGAGTCCGACGTGGACATCTCGGGCGCGCATCCCTACTGGGCGTACCCGTTCAGCGACATCGCCGTGGTGCATAACGGCCAGCTGACGAACTACTTCCAGTGGCGTCGTCGCCTCGAGCGCTCGGGCCATCGCTTCAACTCCGAGTGCGACTCGGAGATCATCGCCGTCTACCTGGCGGAGAAGATGAGCGAGGGCATGGGTCTCAAAGAGGCGATGGAGAAGAGCCTCGACGAGCTCGACGGCGTGTTCACGTACATCTGCGTGACGGCCGACGCGCTTGGCGTCGCGAAGGACGAGATGGCGGCGAAGCCGCTGGTCCTCTTCGAGGGCGAGAACATGATCGCGATGGCTTCGGAAGAGATGGCGATCCGCGCGATTATCGACCATGAAATTGACACGTACGATCCGTATGAGGGTGAGGTGATGGTATGGACGCGCTGACCGGTGAAAGCCAGATCGTCTACGACGCACGCGGTCTCGTTGAGCCCAATGCTGAGGTCCCTAAGGTCTCGAGCATTGACGGCACGAAGGCCGAGTTCGACGCGAACGATCTGACCACGCGCCAGATCAATCTGGAGCTGCGCTGGCTGATCAACGAGCAGGGGATCACTGACGTCACCGTCAAGAACCCCGGCGCCAAGCACTCGCTGGGTGTCGGCATCCTGACCCGCTGCAAGATTACGTTCGAGGGCAGCCTCGGCTACTTCGGCTGCGGCGTCATCGACGGTCCCGAGGTGCACATCAAGGGTCGCGTCGGCTGGTCCTCGTGCGAGAACATGATGAGCGGCACCGTGGTCGTCGAAGGCAACGCTGGCTCCCTGACGGGTGCCGCGATGCGCGGTGGCGACCTGATCATCAAGGGTCGCCTCGGCGCCCGCACCGGCATCGATCAGAAGGGCGGGACCATCCTCACGATGGGCTCCGTCGGCGCCAACACCGGCTTCATGATGCAGCGTGGCCGTCAGGTCATCTGCGGCGACGCCGGCCATGGTCTCGGTGACTCGATGTACGACGGCATCATCTACGTCGGCGGCAAGGTTCGGTCCCTTGGGATCGACTGCGTCCCCGGCGAGTGGACCGACGCGGACACCGAGTTCATCGACCGCAAGTTCCGCATCTACGAACTAGGCACGCCCCCGGCCTTTCAGAAGTTCGTCTGCGGCAAGAAGCTCTATAACTACGACAGCCTTGAGGCGTCCGAGCGCAAGCTCGTTCTCTAGGAAAAGGGGGATTACTGATGAGCGATAACACCAAAGAAATCGAGCGCAAGCGCGCAGTTCTCGGCCGGAGCCCGATCTTCACCCCTGAGGTGATGAACGACATCCACATGAAGGCCGAGCTGGGTCGCTACCGCATGCGTGGCTTCTCCATGTTCAAGCCGATCCCGCACTGGGATCAGCTCATGTTCATGCCGGGCACTCTGACCCGTTTCGTGATCGAGGGCTACCGCGAGAAGTGCGTCACCAAGACGGTTATCGGTGCGCGCTTCGCCAAGAAGCCGATGGAGCTCGACATCCCGATCTACATCACGGGCATGAGCTTCGGCGCACTGTCCCTCGAGGCGAAGATGGCTCTGGCCAAGGGCGCCTCGATGGCCGGTACGGCGACCTGCTCGGGTGAGGGCGGCATGATTCCGCCGGAGCGCGACCTGTCGACGAAGTGGTACTACCAGTGCATCCAGAGCCGCTACGGCTTCAACCCGCATCACCTGATGTGCGCGGATGCGGTCGAGTTCTTCATCGGCCAGGGCTGCAAGGTGGGCCTCGGCGGCCACCTGATGGGCCAGAAGGTGACGGAGCAGGTCGCAGAGATGCGCTCCCTGCCCGCCGGCATCGACCAGCGCTCGCCGGCGCGCCATCCTGACTGGATGGGCCCGGACGACCTGAGCCTCAAGATCCAGGAGGTCCGTGAGGCCACGGACTACCAGATCCCGATTCAGCTCAAGCTCGGCGCCAGCCGTGTCTACGACGATGTGCGCATGGCTGCGAAGTGTGGCCCTGACGTCATCTACCTCGACGGCGCAGAGGGCGGCACCGGTGCCGGTCCGCACATCGCCACCGAGGAGACCGGTATTCCGCTGATGGCGGCTATCCCCGAGGCGCGTCGCGCCCTCGAGGACGTCGGTCTGGCTGACGAGATCGATCTCGTCGTCGCTGGCGGTATCCGCAACGGTGCCGACGTCGCCAAGTGCATCGCACTCGGTGCCAAGGCTGTGGCAATTGGCCACTCGTCGCTGATGGCGCTGAACTGCAACAAGGAGATCCCGGGTGTCACCGACTACGAGGGCACCGTTGGTGTCCCCGCAGGCGAGTGCTACCACTGCCACACGGGCCGCTGCCCGGTTGGCGTCGCCACCCAGGACCTGGAGCTGCGCAAGCGTCTCGTCGTCGACGAGGCCGCTGAGCGGGTCTACAACTTCCTGCACACGATGACGCTCGAGGTCCAGATGCTGGCCCGCGCGTGCGGCAAGACCAACATCCACTCGCTGGAGCCGGAGGACCTCGCGGCCCTCACGGTCGAGGCGGCTGCGATGGCCAAGGTTCCGCTCGCCGGTACCCGGTACATCCCGGGTGTCACCGAGGAGAAGACCCTGAACGAGATCAAGACGCTCCTCGAGCGCCATCTCGTGAATCCCGTCGACTACATGCCGCAGAGCACGCCGGCTGCGACGCAGGGCGACTAGGAGTCAGCATGTCTGAAGCAACGACCAACATCGCTACTGAGCGACACAATCCCGAGCTGACCATCGGCATCTCCGCCGAGTACCTGGCCGGCAAGCGCTTCGACTACCAGGAGGACATCAACGCCAGCGCTGATGTCGATCTGATGGAGTCGACGCCGGGCCAGGACATCAACTGGCTCGAGGATATTGAGCTGCTCCAGGAGGACGGCGTTCCCGCCGTCTTCGATCGGTACTCGAACTCGTTCATCAAGATCTACTTCGAGATTCCGAAGGGTCAGGAGAACGAGGTCGCGCGCAAGGTGCTGCTTAAGCACCTCCAGAGCGGCAACTCCTACGGCATCAAGCTGAAGGAGGCGCACGCGAAGTTCCCGCAGCCCGAGCTCGGGCCGTGGGTCAAGAACTCGCGTATCGTCGGCACCGATTGGAAGCCGTCGGTCCTCCCGGGCTGGGAGTCGCCGCAGGGCCACTAGTCCCTCGGTTCCACCAGCACGTCGTTTGTCCCTCGGGGCGGGTCTTCGGACCCGCCCCGAGGCGTTTTCGGGGTCGACAGCGGCGGGACGACCATCGTGGCGACTCGGTCGTCCGGGCATACTTCGTGTCATGAGCGGGCACCTCACCGATGTCCGGGTTGTCACCGCTGACGACGTTGATGCCGCGGCGCTGGTGTTCGCGTGCGGGTTCCACGACGATCCGCTGTGGGCCTGGGCCTTTCCGGATGACGGCAAGCGCCTCGCGCAGCAGCAGGCGTTCTGGGGGTTTTGCGTGGCGGAGGCGATTCGCTACCCGTGGACGTTTCTCGCCGCTGACGACTCCACGACGACGTGCTGGATCCCGCCCGATGGCACAGAGCTCTCGGAAGAGGGGACGGCGCGGTTCGAGCCGCTGCTCGTAGACCTGCTCGGCGATGGTGCGACGCCCGTGTTGGAACTCTTCGAGACGCTGGATGCCAGCCATCCCCACGACGAGCCGCACTTCTACCTGAGCCTGTTCGCGACGGAGCCTGTGGCGCGTGGCAACGCCTATGGGCAGGCCCTGTTGCAGCACAATCTCGCTTTGATCGACGCTGAGGGCGCCAGCGCCTACCTCGAGTCGAGCAACCCACGCAACATCGCCATGTACGAGCGGCACGGCTTCCGGGTGATCCAGCGAGTCACGGGGCCGACCGGGTGTCCGGACTTCGCCGGCCTCTGGCGCGACGCCCGAGGCTAGAGCGCGCCGAGTAGGCGTCCGAGCTCGCGCGCGGCCGTCTGGAGCGCTGGCAGCGCGGCGCGGCGTGCGTCCGCGTCGAAGCGGTCGCTGGGGCCCTGCACGCCAAGGATCGCCACGAGACCGCCCGTGTGGTCGAAGACGGGGACGGCGATCGCGGCGAGATCCTCTTCGCGCTCCTCGTCGGCCTCACCCCAGCCACGCTCACGCACCTCGTCGACGGCAGCGGCCAGGACGGATGGATCGGTGATCGTGCGGGACGTGAAGGCCGCGAGCTGCGTGGGCAGTTCGGTCTGCGTGCCACGGCCGAACGCGAGCACGACTTTGCCCACGGCAGTGGCATGCGCGACGCTCGGGCGTCCCACAAGGGCCGCAGAGCGCACGCTACGGCGACTGGGGACATGATCGACGGTCACACCTTCGCCAGCAGCAGCGAGCGAGAGCGTGGCCGTCTCGCCCGTTGCGGCCTCCACCTCGTCGAGGATGGGGCGAGCGACGGTGCGGACGTCGAGGCGCTGCAGCACGTGCGTACCCAGTTGCAACAGGCGTACGCCGAGGCGGTAGCGGCCGGTCGCCTCGACCTTCTCGACGAGTCCGTGGCCGGCGAGCGTGCCAAGCAGGCGCGAGGCCGACGAGGGGGAGACGTCAAGGCGGCGAGCGATGTCGTTCACGCCCAGCGGCTCAGGCGCGTCGGCCAGAATCTCGAGCACAAGGAGCGCGCGCTCGACGGCGGCGACGGGTCGGCCGGGTGTTGCCATGTCGGCAATGGTACCCGGTCTCGTATGCTGTCGGTGATGGAGGCGGTGGAGACACGATCTGCCCTAGCGGCGCTGCGCGAGCACTTTCCGGCACGCTGGCAGCTCGCGCTGCGCTTCGGTGTGGTCGTCGGGGCCCCGTTCGCGGCCGGCACGTCGGCTGGCGCGCACCCACTTGGCGCCATTGCGGCCGCCAGTGCACTGCTAATCCTGCTGATGGGTCCGCCGGGCTACGGCATCGCGCGGCGCGCGCAGGTGATCGGTATTGCGGTCCTGATCGGGCTCGCTGCGGCGATCGGCGCCCTCGTCCAGAACCACGCGGTCGTGCTGGTGCTCCTGCTGCTGCTCGTGGGCGGGTTCTTCGCGTTCGCCCGCAAGGTCGATCGCTCGATGGCGACGATCGCACTCGTGCCGATCGTGGGGCTCTTGATCGGATCGGGCTCGTCCGACGGGCTGCGGTCGGCGATCGAGCTGCTGATCGCCTCGCTGATCGGCGGCGGGCTGTACCTACTGCTGCTTGATCGCGTCTGGCCTAGCCCCGAGCACCCGTCGGTCGCGCTCGAGGGGCGTGCCAAGCGCCTGCTGCCCGCGTTGATCCTCGTGCTGCCCGTCGGGTATGTGCTCGCCTCGCTTGTCGTCGACTGGCACATGGCCGCGTATGCCTTCGCCCTGCTGGGGATTCTCCTGATCCTCAACGCCCGGGGTGCACACCGCACCACCCAGCACGAACTCCTGGGTTTCGTCGTGATCCTCGCCATCACCTTCGGGGAAATCCAGATAGGCGCGCGCGTGGACGTGATGGTGTTCACCGCCGTGATCGTCGCGATCGTGGGTGCCTGGCGTGCAGAGCGCGGCACGGTACCGCTGTGGAGCATCCTCGGCACGCTGCTCGTGCTGATCGCGTCGGTGTCGTAGGCGACGCGAAGTCCTCGAGGTGGCTCGGAGGGGGTGACGTCTTCAGGGGAGCCGTGCTGCGCACGACTCGCTGAAGAGTGACCCTTGCATTGCCGGGCGCCTACGGCCGCGGCAATGTTCCGAAGGGACCGATTCACCTCGAGGACATCGCGTCGCCTCAGGAGATCAGGCGCGGAATGCGTGCATGCCGCATGTCTCGACAGGGCGACGCGATGACCCTGAGGTGAATCGGTCCCTTCGGACCGAGCCACCTCAGGGCCTTCGCGTCGTCAAACGACTGAGGGGCGGCCGAAGCCGCCCCTCAGGGAAGTACTGGTTTGAGCTGCGGTCTCTAGTGGGAGACGGAAGCAGCAGCCTTCTCGGGCACCAGCATCTCCTCGGCGAACCGGGAGAGGCGGAAGGGCTCGATCAGGTCCGGCGTGCGATTCGTGGCAATCAGCTCTGCCATCGTCTCGCCGCACACCGCGGAGGCCTTGAAGCCCCACGTACCCCAACCGGCGTCGATCAGGAAGTTATCGACCTCGGTCTTGCCCATGATCGGGCTGTAGTCCGGGGTCATGTCGCAGTAACCCGTCCACTGGCGCTGAATCTTCAGGCGCGCCAGCAGCGGCACAACGTCCAGGGCATTCGCCGTGGAGTGCTCGAGGAACGTGTTCGTCGAGCGCATGTTGTACGTGGTGTACGGCTCGATCTCCGAGCCGATCAGAACCTCACCGCGGTCCGTCTGCGAGATGTACGTGTGCAGCGAAGCCGACACGATGATCTTGTGGAGGAGCGGCTTGACCGGCTCCGTCACGAACGCTTGGAGCGGATGGTTCGTGATCGGGGTGCGGACACCGGCGAGGTCGGTGACCTGCGTCGTCCAACCAGCGACGGCGCTCATCACGACACCGGCGTCGATCGGGCCCTGGCTCGTGTCGACACCGATGCACTTGCCGGCCGAGTCCTTGCGGATCGCCGTGACCTTCACACCCTGGTGGATGTGACCGCCGCGCATCGAGAACTGGGAGCCGTAGCCCCAGACGACGGCGTCGTGACGCAGCACCGAGCCCGGCGGGTGGTACAGCGCGGCCTCGATCGGGTACGGCACGTCCATCGACATGTTCAGCTCGGGGCAGAGCTCCGCGATCTCATCGCGGAAGATCAGCCGAGAGTCGACACCGAGGACCTTGTTGGTCTCGGCGCGCTCGCGCTGCACGCGCACCGACGAGTCGGTGTGGGCCAGCGTGAAGTGACCGAGGTTCGACATCATCATGTTGAAGTCGAGGTCCTGGGACAGGCCACGCCACAGCTCCATCGAGCGCTCGTAGAACCGAATGCCCTCGGGCGTGCGGTAGTTCGAGCGGACGATGGTCGTGTTGCGACCCGAACCGCCGGCACCGATGTAGTTCATCTCAAGGACCGCGATGTTCTCGGCCTTGATGCCGTGGTTCTTGACCAGGTAGTACGCCGTGCCGAGGCCGTGCGCACCGCCACCAATGATGACGACGTCGTACGACTTCTTCATCGGGTACTTCTTGAAGAACGTGCGTCCTCGCAGGAGACCGCTCACGAGACTGCCACCCCTTCTGTGCCGACGCCGAGCGCATTCTGCGCGGGAGCGGCGACCTCATGCATGTTGACGTGATGGCCGGCATGGAGCAGCGAGTGGTGCACGTGCTCGATGACCTCGCCGCCGGTCATGATGTCGATCCGGTTGGGCCGGACGAACACCTTGCCAGCGACATGGCAGACCTTGCCGACCGTGAAGACCGGCTCGCCGTTCGAGACGGGGAGCTTCCAGTTCGCCTCGCGGGCGAACACCTCCTCGACGCCCTCACCCTCGATGGTGAAGAACGACCAGCCGTCGGTGTGATCGACGACGAGCGCGGCAGTGCCCTCGCTCGCGAGCTGGCCCGAGAGGTCCTCGACGAGCGCGGCAGCAGTGCCGGGCTCGCCGACGAAGATGACCTCGTCGGGGGTAATGCGGCCGATCAGCGTTCCAGCAGGCTGCTTGAGCCCGTCCAGAACGGCTTCCTTGCCGAAGCAGCGGATCTTCGCTGCGCCTTTGACTTCAAAAAGATTAGGCACGGAGCTTCACTCCCTCAGGGTCGTAGAAGGCGTGGTCACCGATAGATGCCGGCGCGCCTCCGATAGAGATGGTTCCGCCAGCCTTCGCGAACTCGGTGGTTACCCACGCGAGTCCGACCGGGTGGCCGAGGACATACGACATCTTCGAGGACGTTACACGTCCGTTCAGATTGCCGCCGACCGTTACGATCGAGCCCTCTGCGGGGGTTGCCATACCAGGCTCCATCTGCCATGGCACGAGCGTCTCACGCGGGGTGCGACGCTGCGCGCGAATCAGAGCAGCCTTGCCGACGAAGTCGGGCTTGTCGAGCTTCACAGCCCAGTCCATCGAGACCTTCCACGGGGTCGTCTCGAAGTCGGTGTCCTGGGAGATGATGATGTGACCCTTCTCAAGGCGGAGAAGGCGCTGGGCGTCAAGGCCGAACGGCTTGATGTCCCACTCCTTGCCTGCCTCGAGAATCGCGTCCCACATCTCGACCGCGTTGGCGGCGGGGAAGTGGAGCTCGTAGGCCAGCTCGCCAACGAAGCCGAGGCGGATGGCCAGACAGGAGACGCCGTTGACCGTGATGCGGCGATGCCGCAGGTACGGGAACGACTCCTTGTCGATCGGATCGTCACACAGCTTCTCGAGCAGATCGCGGGCGTGTGGGCCGGCGACGTTGACAGCTGCGAGCGACGCGGTCTGGTTGACGACGAAGACGTCGAGGCCCCAGGCCTCACGCCAGTCGAGCATCCAGGACTCGAGGCGCTCAGCACCCGATGTGGTGACGGTGCAGTAGAACGCACCACCCTCGAGGGCGCAGACGGTGCCGTCATCGATGATGACCCCGCCTTCCTCGAGCATCAGGCCGTAGCGCAGCTTGCCGGGCTCGAGGTCCGCGACGCGCATCGGGTAGATGCGCTCAAGGAACTCGACGACGTCGGGGCCGGCCAGCAGGAACTTGCCGAGCGTGCCGACGTCGATGACGCCGACGCGATGGCGGACGGCCTCGTACTCGGCCTGCATGTCGCCGTACGAGAAGATGCGCTTCCACGGGCCGGCCCAGAGGGTCGACGCGCCCATCTCCAGATGCTTCTGGTGGAGCGGGGTGTGGCGCTCGATGTGATGACGGGCACCTGCAGCCGCCTGCTCGATGCGGATCGGGCGAACCGGCGGACGCAGGGTCGTCGGCGCCGAGACACGTGCAGCCTCGGCCGGCGTCTTGCGCTCCGCGATGGCCCGCAGCTGGTCGGCGCAGAGGCGCCCCTGGCACGGTCCCATCGTCACGGTCGTGTAGCGCTTGAGGAGCTCAGCGGACTCGAAGCCCTCGTCGATCGCCTGCTCGACCTCCTTGACCGACACGTCCTCGCAGAGACAGACGTAGCCAGCGGTACCGCACTTGCGCGGCTGGGAGGCGGGCGGGTTCACGTACAGGGGCAGACCGGCTGCCGCAGCAGCACCCGCCTCGGTGCCCTGCTTGGCGGCCTCGTCGAGCGTCGTGCCAGGGATGGCAGCGTCGCCGGCGAGCACACACGGCAGGTCGTAGGCGAGACGGGGGAGGTGCATGTTCTGCTGGATCTCCGCACCACAGGCGAGGATGTCGCAGGCGATCTCCTCGGTCGAGCCGCCGGACGTCTTGACGACGACGCCGGACAGCTTCTTGCGGCCCTTGGCCTCGACGATCTCGCCAGCGATCTGGCGATTGCCGACACCCGAGGCGTCGACGCCGGGACCCGTCACGACGGCAGCTACCGTCGTACCGGAGGCGGCGAGCGTCTTCGCGTGCTCGACTGCCTCCTGGGTCTCGGCCCAGACGACAGCCGTGTCGCCGACCTTGACGCCTTGGGCGCCCGCGAGGCGAGCGGCACCGCGGCCCATGAAGATGCCGGGCAGGTCGTTGCTTACGAAGATGCGATGCATCTCCATGCCGCCCGACGCGATCACGATGTTCGTCGGGTGGATGTGGAGCGTCTGCTCGGCGGTGATGGCGAGAACCATCGGGCCCTCGTAGATGCCGATGGCGGACGTGCCCGGGTTCAGCTCGATGTTGGCGTTCGCCGCAGCCGTCGCGGCAAGTCCGTTGATGGCGTCCTTCGTCGGGCCCGCGGCAACGCGGAGACCGGGCTCGGAGCCCTCATCGATGACCATCACGCGCTTGCCAGCGTCGGCAGCGGCAATCGCGGCCGAAAGGCCAGCGACGCCCGCACCGATCACGAGCACGTCGGGATGACGGTTGATGCGATCGATGTCCTGCGGCGCATCGTTCTTGTCCGAGAAGCCGAGGCCAGCCACGCGGCGGATCACGCCTTCGGCCATCGGCCACGCGAACTTCGGCTTGATGCCGGCCTTGTAGTAGAAGCCGACGGGCATCAGCGGATGGAACTTGTCGATCACGTTGAGTGCGTCACGGTCGACCGACGGCCACGCGTTCTGACGCGAGACCTTCTGGCCATCCTTGGCGGCGCACATGCACGCGCGGACGTTGACCTCGCCGTCGACCGTGACCAGGCAGTTCGGGCAGTCGCCCGACAGGCAGTAGAGGCCGCGGGGGCGGTGGTACTTGAACGAGCGGGAGAAGACGCGGACGCCATCCCGATAAAGCGCCGAGGCGAGTGTGTCGCCCGGCTGAATGGCGACGTCGCGCCCTTCGAATTCAATGCTCACGCCGAGCCCTCCGTGTACTCCTCGCCCGGCTGCGCCAGGACGATGTTCGTGCGCGTGTCACGCACGATCGTGTACCAGCGACGCGTGCCGCTGGAGTGGAACCACCGCTCCTTCTGCACCCCGGCGATGTTGGCGCGCAGCCACAGGTGGTCGATCGCCTCCTCGTCGGGGGCATCAGGTGCCAGTGGGGGACGCACTTCGCCGCCGTACGAGAACTCGCTGACGGGGCGGAGGCCAAATGGGGTTTTGATGTGGAAGTGGCTCACAGTGGGTTAAGGGTAGGGGGCGTATTTAGGCCGTGCATTGTGGAAGGTATACACACTAGGGGCGGTGTTTGCTGTACGTACTACCCCTGATCGTGTAGTTCGCGGGCTGTAGCCTCTTCTCAGCGCCGTTTCTGCATTCTATGTGGGCGGCGCAAGGGGCGGGTGATCACTGTAGGTTCCCGTCAGACATGCCACGGAGGAGAGAGTCAAAACGATGAAGTCGAGCCTTGAAATCGCCCAGGAGCATACGCTCCAGCCGATCGCCGATATTGCAGCCGAGTACGGCATCCTGCCGGATGAGCTCGAGCTCTACGGCCGCTACAAGGCCAAGATCGAGCTGTCGATTCTCGACCGCCTCAAGGACGTCCCGGACGCGAAGATCGTCAACGTCACTGCAATTACGCCGACCCCGGCCGGCGAGGGCAAGACGACGACCTCCGTCTCGCTGACGCAGGGCATGGGCAAGATCGGCCGTCGCGCGATGCTCGCGCTGCGCGAACCGTCGCTCGGCCCTGTCTTCGGTGTGAAGGGCGGCGCAGCCGGTGGCGGCTACGCCCAGGTCGTACCGATGGAGGACCTCAACCTCCACTTCACCGGTGACGTGCACGCCATCACCGCCGCGAACAACCTCCTGTCGGCGCTGGTTGATGCGCACATCTTCCACGGGCACAGCCCGCAGATCGCCAACGTCACGTGGCGTCGCGCGATCGACGTGACCGACCGCTCGCTCCGCAACATCGTGACGGGCCTCGGTGGCCCCAAGAACGGCATTCCCGCGGAGTCCGGCTTCGACATCACCGCCGCCTCCGAGGTCATGGCGATCATGGCGCTGGCCACCGACATGAAGGATCTGCGCAAGAAGCTTGGCGCGATCACCGTCGGTTACACGAAGGCGGGCGATCCCGTTACCGCCGAGGATGTCAAGGCCGCTGGCTCGATGGCCGTCCTTCTGCGCGACGCGATCAAGCCGAACATCGTGCAGACGCTTGAGGGTCAGCTGTGCCTGATGCACTGCGGTCCGTTCGCGAACATCGCCCACGGCAACAACTCCATCATCGCGGACCGCATTGGCCTCAAGCTGGGTGAGTTCCTGATCACCGAGTCCGGCTTCGCCGCCGATCTTGGCATGGAGAAGTTCATGGACATCGTCTGCCGCGTCGGTGGGCTCAAGCCGCACGTTGTCGTGATCGTCGCGACGGTGCGCGCGCTGCGCCACCACGGCGGCGGCGACTGGCAGTCGACGGCCGAGATGGCGCAGATGCGTGCCGAGGTCGAGACGGGCATGGCGAACCTCGCCAAGCACATCGAGAACGTGCGCGCCTTCGGCATCCAGCCGGTCGTCACGATCAACACGCGTCCCGATGATGAGCCCGAGCTGCTCGAGCTGATCAAGACGCTCGCACTGGAGGCCGGTGCCTTTGGTGCTGCCATCCACAACGGCTTCGGTGCGGGTGGCGACGGTGTCACCGAGCTCGCCGAGATCGTCTGTGCCGCTGCTGAGGCGCCGTCGGACTTCAAGATGCTCTACGAGGACTCGGATCCGGTTGCCCAGAAGATCGAGACGATCGCCAAGACGGTGTACGGCGCCGACGGCGTCGACCTGTCGCCCGCCGCGCTGGCTGCGATCGCCCGCTTCGAGAAGGAGGGCATCTCGCACCTCCCGATCTGCATGGCGAAGTCGCATCTGTCGCTGTCGCACGATCCGACGCTGCGTAACCGCCCGACCGGCTTCACGGTGCCGATCCGCGACATCCGCTCGTACACGGGTGCCGGCATGCTGGTGCCGCTGTGCGGCGACATGCTGCAGATGCCGGGCCTCGGCGCGGTGCCTGCTGCGAACGCGATCGATCTGGCCGACGACGGCACGGTTGTCGGACTGTTCTAGGGCCTCGACGTTAGGGCCCCGGATCTCGCCCGACGACGCGAAGGCCTGTCGATTGGTCGCGCTGGACGACGCGAGGGCCTCGAGGTGGCTCAGTCTGAAAAGACTGATTCACCTCGAGGTCATCGCGTCGCCTGGTTCCGAGATCTCTCGGAGGCCAATGCCGTTGCTGGCGCGGTTGATCCACGGCGACGACTCGAAGGCCTGTTCGTTGTTCGCGTTTGACGACGCGAAGGCCTCGAGGTGGCTCGGTCCGAAAGGACCGATTCACCTCGAGGCGATCGCGTCGCCTGGTTCCGAGATCTCTCGGAGGCCAATGCCACTGCTGGCGCAGTTGATCCACCCAGGCGACGGGATCACCGCGAGGTGAATCGGTCGTTTCCCACCGAGCCACCTCGGGGTGTTCCCATCGTCAGTCTGGTCCCACAACGAAAAAGGCCCCCTGGCTGCACCGCGATGCGGTGCAGCCAGGGGGCCTTGACGTTGCGAACTAGCCCTGCGCGGCCTCGGCGAGGAGTTCCTCGGCGAGCGCCTTCTTCTGCTCGGGCGTCATCTTCTTGGTCTCGTTCTTGATCGAGCGCTCGTTGACGACCTGGTTCCAGTAGTCGAGCGACTCCATGCCCAGCAGGGCGGTCTTGCCGACGAACTGGCGCAGGACCTCGTTCGTCGGGCCCATCACCCAGCCGGCCTTGCCGTCGCGGACGAAGCGCTCCAGCTCGAGCGGCGACTTCTTGTACGACGTGCCACCGGCGGAGTGCATCATCTCGTCGACGACGAGGCCGCAGTTCTTGGCCGAGGCGAACTTGAGCTGCCAGAGCCAGTGGAGGTAGTTGCCGCGGGCGTACTCGGACTGCTCGAGCGTGCGCTGGCCGTTATCCGTCACGTTGTCCATGGCGGCGGCGATCGAGTAGTTCATGCAGCGGATGGCGTTCGTGTCGATGATCGCCTCGCCGACGGAGTCCTGAATCGTCGGGTAGTCGCAGACGCGCATGCCGACGTCCTTGTGGACCTTGCGGGTCGTGTGCTGGATGCAGATGTCGATCGCACCAAGCGCGATGCCGCTCCAGCAGGCGCTGGAGGAGATCAGGAAGAACGGATCGACCGCCTCGTCGTTGGCCCAGGCGCCATCACCAATCGCGCCGACCATGCGCTCCTCGCCGAGGAGCTTCCAGTCGAGCAGCAGCGAACCAGACTGGTTGCCGCGCAGGCCCATGGCGTCCCACTCGGCGTGGCCCGACTCGACCTCGTCGTTGAAGACGAGCCAGCAGGTCAGGTCCGAGTAGGCCTTGAACTCCGGCGACGTCGTCTGCAGGACGTACCAGTCGGCGAAGCCGCCGGACGTCGTCCACGACGCCTTCTTCAGCACCTCGTAGCCGCCCTCGACCTTGCGGGCGCCGGACGAGATCGGGTACCAGAAGTGCGAGCCAGTCTCCGGATCGGAGAACGAAAGGGTGCCGATCAGCTTGTCGGAGACGATCTTCTTGAGGACGTTCTCCGTGTGCCACTCGGTGGCGGTCAGGCGAAGGGACTCAACCGCGCCCATGTGCATCGTGTAACACATGGCGGTGGAGGCGCAGCCGTAGCGCGCAATCGTCTCGGTCGTGGCGACGAGCATCGCGTGACCCTGGCCGAGGCCGCCCCATTCCTTGGGCAGCGTCAGGCCGAGGAACGGGCCGAGCGCCTCGAGGCTCTCGCGAGGAAAGATCAGCTCGCGGTCGTTTTGGGCGGCGCGGGGACGGATCTCCTTCTCGCAGATCTCGATCAACTGCTCGCGCAGCGCCCTCTCCTCGTCGGTCAGAAACCAATCCGGGTTGAACATCGGATCAAGTCCGGCCTTCGCGCTCTCAACTGCAACCGCCATGACGGTCTCCTCCTCGATGGAACATCCTCTGGGCGGTGGGTGATCCACCTGTTCTTGGGAGAAAGGCTACCGCACCAGCGGGGTGATGGCATGGGGCACCGTCACATGACGGATCACAACCATATGGTCGTGCTGCACATGCGTAGCGCCGATGCTCCTCGGGGAACGGGACTGCGGGTGTGACGGAGATACACTCGTGGTGCATCTCCGTCACCCCTGTGTCCTAGAACAGCGTGAGGTAGCGCTTGAGCTCCCAATCGCTGACGGTCGTGTGGTACTCCTGCCACTCGGCCTGCTTCGTCTCGACGAAGTAGTCGAGGTAGTCCCAGCCGTCCATGCTGCCGAGCCAATCACGCAGCGCCTTGTTCTTCTGCGCGGCGCGCGTGGCGTCGAGCAGGTTCGCGGGCAGCGTCTTGATGCGCTTGCGCTTGATCTGCGCCGGCGACAGATCGTACAGGTTGTCGAGGTTCGGCTCGCCCGGATTGGCCTTGTTGGCGACGCCGTCGAGGCCGCAGCCGATGATCGCCGCGGCGGCCAGGTACGGGTTGGCTGCACCGTCGGTCGAGCGGATCTCGATGCGTCCCGGGGCCGGGATGCGGATCGACTGCGTGCGGTTGTTCATGCCGTACGTGGCGTAAGCAGGGGCCCACGTGGCGCCCGAGGTGGGTGCGCCGACGCCGATGCGCTTGTACGAGTTGACCGTCGGCGCGAGGATCGCGCTGAGGCCCTCGGAGTTGTCGATGATGCCGCCGAGGAACTGGTACGCGAGCTTGGACAGGCCGAGGCCGCGCGGATCCTTTTTATCCTCGAACAGGTTCTTCTTGCCGGTCGGATCCCACAGCGAGATGTGGAGGTGGCCACCGTTGCCCGTCAGGTTCGAGAACGGCTTCGGCATGAAGGTCGTCAGCAGACCGCGCTCCTGCGCCATGGCGTGGACCATGTAGCGGAAGAAGATCGCCTTGTCGGCCGTCTTGAGCGCGTCGTCGTACTCGAAGTTCAGCTCGAACTGGCCGTTGGCGTCCTCGTGGTCGTTGGCGTAGTTGCCCCAGCCGAGCCCGTTGAGGTTCTTCGACAGCTGCGAGATGAAGTCGTACGACCGCGTGATGCCCTTCATGTCGTAACAGGGCTGGTCGAGCGTATCGAGGTCGTCCGCCAGGACGATCTTGCCGTCGCGCTCCTTGAGCAGGAAGAACTCGAGCTCCATGCCCATCTTCAGGCGGTAGCCCATCTTCGCTGCGCGGGCGTTGGCGTTCTTGAGGATCGTGCGCGGGCAGAAGTTCCACGGATCGCCGTCGATCGTGATGTCGCAGGCGAAGCGCGCGAGACCGGGCTTGAACGGCACGGGGGTGTAGGACTCGGGATCCGGAATCGCCGCGATGTCCGGCGAGGCGGGCGTCTGGCCGATCGGGCCGGCGGCAAAGCCGGCGAAGCCTGCGCCATCGTCGAACAGCATGTCGATGCGCTCGGCGGGGACGAGCTTGGCGCTCGGCTTGCCGTGCATGTCGACGAACTGGGCGAAGAAGAACTCGATGCCGTCAGCCTTTGCTCGGCGACGGGCCTCTTCCTTGTTCTTGGGCTGTGCCACGGTCATCTCCTCCAGTTGCGCGTGGTGAAAGGCATGCTAGTCGAACCTTTTGTGGTTGGGAAGTGTCGGATTGCTACGGCTTGGGGTCGTTTGGGTCGTACGGGATGACGATCACCTCGATGCCATCGGCACGCAGCCGCTTGGCGAGCTCGGTGCCGACATCGCCCTCGACGAACCGCCGCCAGCCGGTGTACTGCGTCTCGTCGATCACGATCGTCTTGACCTCGCGCGTGCGCGCGATCCGCGCCAGCGTTTTGGTCGTCTTGCGTGTCACGGCCACTTGTCCGTCGGCCTCGCCGCCGGCCGCCAGGATCGCGTCGACCCCCTTGCCGACCCAATCGTGCCGGGCCTTCATCTCCTGCTTCGTCGGCATCAGGCCCGGATTGGGCAGGCCAAACTGCGTGCCGTGAATACGGGCGATCGTGACGACCGTGACGGGCCCGGAAGGGGAGAGGGCGACCGCCTTGGCGATCGCCCTCTCCGAGAACTTCCGCCGACCGTCCCCGGCGAGCATGACCTCGCAGGGTTCGACCGGTTGCTCGTCCCAGTTGCGCTTGCGGCGGCGTGGGAGTAGCGGCATGTGAGGTCAGCGCATCAGTGGGGATGATCCACGTGGTGCGGGGTGGGTTGCCCATGGCGCTTGTCCTCGACGCGGCGCCAGAGGTGCAGCGGTACGTAGAGGGCGAGCAGAATCAGACCGACCCAGTAGAGCCAGCGGTAGCCCTCGCCGACTGCGTAGTCGGCGGAGAAGTAGCCGCCGATCGCCCACAGTAGGAGGCCTGCCACGCCGAAGAGGATCGCGAGGGGCGCCATGATCTTCGGCATCTTGACCGGCCGCGGGAAGTCGTCCCGCTTGTAGCGGAAGACACCGAAGCCGATCATGGCGACCGACAGGGCGAACAGGTAGCCCATGTTGGAGAACACGTAGATCTGCAGCGGCGAGCCCACCAAGAGCACGAGCAGCGAGGCGACCAGCGACAGGATGATCGCGGTGCTGGGAGAGCCGTGCTTGTTGGTCTTGGCGAAGATCTTCGGCAACACGCCGTCGACCGAGTTCTGCCAGAGACCGCGCGACGCGCCGATCAGGGCGTTGAGCACCGACAGGAGCAGCGCTGCCACGAGCGCGAGGCCGACGAACCAGCGCCAGAACTCGTTGGTGCCGAAGATCTTGTCGACGTAGCCGAGGAACACGACGTTCGCGTCGCCCGAGCCGAGCGCGGCAAAACCAGCAGTACCCAGCACGGCCAGGAGCATCAGCGGCAGGGTGATGTAGACGAACAGGCCGAACAGGCCCTCCGCCGTCATCGCGATCTTGGCGTCGCGAGCGGGCTCGCGACACTCACCGATGTAGCACGCCGCGGCCTCCATCGCCCAGACGGTCCAGGTGAAGATGAACGCCCAGCCGATGATCAGCTGCCACGAGCCGGTGACGCCTTCGGGCAGCGTCGTCAGCTGCACGTTGCCGAAGTCGATCGAGGATGGGTGGAAGAACGGGAGCACGATGATCAACACGAGTGGGATGATCGAACCGATGCCAAGCACGGTCGCGAAGGTCGCGCCGAGCCGGATACCGAGCCAGCCTGGGACAAAGATCACCACGAGGATGACTGCGGCGGTGACGAGCACGCCGACCGACCAGGCCGACCCAAACTTGTCGGAAATCGGTCCGTACGTCGACCCGAGCGGGATTCCGAACAGGTCGGTGATGTAGAGCGCGGCGAGGTAGGCGTTGATCGGCGCGACGGTGAACCAGCCGAGCCAGTACGCCCACGAGCTGAGACCGCCGATGTGCTCTGACGCTGAACTACCCCAGGGCTTGAAGGTCTCGAACGCGTACGACGGCAACCCGCCGGCGCGGTCGGGGAAGGCGGCCGCGAGTTCGGCCAGACAGAAGCAGAGGAACACGCCGACCAGCGTGAGCACGATGAACAGCGTGATCGCCACGCCGCCGAGTGCCAGCAGGGCATAGCCCGCGAGGCCGATCACGAGGATCGTGCCCGCCAGGCCGATCACGAAGGCGCCCCACCAGTTGGTGCCCTTCTCGAGTTCTACGGTGAATCGCTCACCGGATGGATGACTTGCCATGACCCCTCCCGTCTAATGGTGTGACGAGCAAACCACTACGAAGATAAGAAGTCAAGGGCACACTTGTGCCGCCCTCGTGGGTGGGTACGGCGTGGCCGCCGCAAACGTCGTGCTACGGTGCCGCGCGATGAAGGCAGATACGCATCCCGAGTACCCCGTCGTGACGATCACGTGTTCCTGTGGGAACTCGTTCGAGACGCGCTCGACGAAGGGCGACTACAGCGTCGAGCTCTGCTCGGCCTGCCATCCGTTCTACACGGGCACGCAGAAGCTGATTGACGTCGGCGGTCGCGTGGAGCGCTTCAACAAGCGCCGCGCCAAGGCCTCGTCCTAGTCGGGATCGGGAGCAGGCGATGAGCCAGTCCGTTGGTGGGCAGGCCGTTGTCGAGGGCGTGATGATGCGGACCCCGTCGGCGTGGGCCGTCGCGGTTCGACGTCCGGATGGCCGCATTACGACGGTCGTGGAGGATCAGCGCTCTGTCGCGTTGCGCTCGCCCGTCTTGCGCTGGCCCGTCGTGCGTGGCGTTGTCGCGCTCGGCGAGTCGCTCGCGATCGGCATGAAGGCGCTGTCGCTGGCGGCGCGCCTGTCGTCGAGTGATCACGGGCACGAGGGCGAGGAGCGCGGTGACGGTGAGGCGGAGGAGGAGCTCGGCCGCAAGGAGATCATCATCGCGCTGGTGGTGGCGGTGGCCTTCAGTATCGCGATCTTCAAGGTCGTGCCCAGCGTGGTGGCGAACTTTCTGCCGATCGACGACACCGTCCTCTTTGTCGTCGTCGAGGGCGTGATCCGCGTCAGCCTGTTCATCGGCTATCTGTTGTTTCTGACGTTGCTGCCCGACTTGCGCCGCGTGTTCGAGTTTCATGCTGCCGAGCACATGGCTATCAACGCACTCGAGGCGGGTGACCCGCGCACTGCGGAGGCGGCGGCCCGGCACTCGCGCATCCACCTGCGCTGCGGGACCGCCTTCCTCCTGTGGGTGATGGTGATCGCGATCGTCGTGTTCGCCTTCGTCGGCCGTCCGGATCTCTGGCTGCTGATCCTGTCGCGGATCCTGCTCGTGCCCGTGATCGCCGGCATCGCGTACGAGGTGATCCGCCTGGCGGGCCGCTACGGCCACAACCCGATCATCCACGCGGTGCTGTGGCCGGGCCTGCTGCTGCAGCGTCTGACGACCCGCCCGGCCGACACCGAGCATCTCGAAGTCGCGGTCGCCGCGCTCGACGCCGTCCTCGAGCGCGAGGCGTTCAATCGCCAGCGCCGTGCCGACGCTCCCGTCGACGTCATGGCCTGACGACGCGGCGCGCGGGCGCTCCCGCGTACCCTGCAGGTATGGAACGCCTCGTCGCCCAGATCGAACGATCCTTCGAGGAGACCGAGCAGGAGCTCGCCGACCCCGCTGTTCTTGCGGATCATCAGCGCCTCGCCGAGGTCGGGCGGACGCATCGCCGCCTGCAGGCTGCCAACGAGCTGGCCAAGCGCTGGCGCACCGCGACCGCGACGGTTACCGATGCCACGGAGGGCCTAGAGAGCGAGTCCGACCCCGAGGTGCGCGCCTACCTCCAAGAGGAGCTCGAGTCCGCGCGGGTCGAGCTGCCCGAGCTGGAGGAAGAGCTGCGCATCGCCATGCTCGAGCGCGATCCGGCCGACGATCGCAACGTGATCATTGAGATCCGCGGTGGCACGGGTGGGGAAGAAGCCGCACTGTTCGCGGCCGATCTCTTCAAGATGCTGACGGGCTACGCCGATCGCCTCGGCTTTAAGCATCAGGTACTGACGAGTGATTCATCCGACTCCGGCGGCCTCAAGGATGTCTCGTTTGAGATCACCGGCGACGGCGCGTATTCCGCATTCAAGTGGGAGTCGGGCGTCCATCGAGTTCAGCGCGTGCCGGCGACGGAGACGCAGGGACGTATCCACACGTCGACGGCGACGGTCGCCGTGCTGCCCGAGGCAGAAGAGGTCGAGGTGACGATCGATCAGAAGGACCTCAAGATCGACGTCTTTCGCGCGACCGGTCCAGGCGGACAGTCCGTCAATACGACGGACTCGGCCGTGCGCATTACGCACCTGCCGACTGGCGTTGTCGTCGCCTGCCAGGACGAGCGCTCGCAGCTGCAGAATCGCGAGCGCGCCATGAAGATTTTGCGCGCCCGCATCTACGAGGCCGAACGCGAGCGGCTCGATGCCGAACGCGCTGCGACCCGCACGTCGCAGATCGGCACGGGTGCCCGCTCCGAGAAGATCCGCACCTACAACTTTCCGCAGAGCCGCGTGACGGACCACCGCATCAAGTTCACGTCGCACGACATGGACGCGGTCCTGCTCGGTGCGCTGGAGCCGTTCAGTTCCGCGCTCCAGGCCGACTGGAACCGTCAGCAGCTCGAGGCCGCCTCCGCCGATGGCTGAGGCCATGCCCGGTGGCATGAAGAACGTCAAGGACGTCGTCGCGCTGTCGGCTGCGTACCTGAACGCCAAGGGGATCCCGACGGCCCGACTCGACGCCGAGAAGCTCATTGGCAGCGTGCTCGACCTCGATCGGCTCGAGCTGTATCTGCATCACGATCGCCCGGTCACGCCCGCCGAGCTCGACGCAATTCGGCCGCTCCTGCGACGCCGCGCCGACCTTGAGCCGGTGGCGTACATCCTCGGTGAGGTGGGCTTTCATCGGCTGGTGCTGAAGACCGACGCGCGGGCGCTGATGCCGCGCTCCGAGACCGAGACGCTGGTTGAGGTGGCACTTGCCAACCTGGGCAAAGGCGGCGCGCTGCTCGATGTCGGCACGGGCTCGGGTGCGATTGCGATCGCGGTCAAGCACGAGCGGCCGGACGTGACGGTCACGGCGGTAGACCTCTCCGTTGACGCGCTTGCGCTCGCGCGCGAGAACGCGGAGCGCATCGGCGTCGAGATTGAGCTGTTGGAATCGGATCTTGCTGCCGCGGTGGTGGGGCGAACCTTCGACGTGATCGCCGCGAACCTGCCCTACATCCCCGACGGCGACCCGCGCACGGAAGAGGGTGTCGTCCGCCACGAGCCGCACCTCGCGCTGTACGCCGGCGTCGACGGTCTCGATCTGATCCGCCGGCTCGTAGCCGACGCGCTCGCCTTGCTCAATCCGGGCGGGATGATCGTGCTGGAGAACTCGGACGAGCAGGCGGGCATAGTGCGAGGCCTGCTCGAGGCTGCGGGATTCGTTGACGTCGTGTGCCACCGCGACCTGGCGGGCGTTGACCGGGTTGTGGCGGCGCGCCGAACCTGACCGGCAGCGCATTTCAGGCAGCGCATGTCAGCGCTGCACACTGCGTCACCTGATTGACAGGGGCTGGTGATGCTTGCCGGAACCCACGCCACGCGTACACTCCGCCGCATGGCCATCAATGATCTCTCCCTCGACACCCTCCGCACCGCTGGACTCGAAGCAGTCGATCCCGCCATCGCGGCCCTCCTCGACCGCGAGCTGGACCGCCAGCGCGACGAGCTCGAGCTGATCGCCTCGGAGAACTTCACGTGGCCGGCGGTCATGGAGGCGGTGGGCAGCGTCGCCACCAACAAGTACGCCGAGGGGTATCCGGGCAAGCGCTACTACGGCGGCTGCGATGTCGTTGACGAGATTGAGACGCTGGCCATCGAGCGCGCCAAGAGCCTCTACGGACTACAACTTCGTGCACTACGGCGTCTCGCCCGAGACCGGCACGATCGACATGGAAGACGTCCGCAAGGCCGCCCACGAGCACAAGCCGAAGCTGATCATCACGGGCGCCAGCGCGTATCCGCGCACGCTCGATTTCGCCGCCTTCCGCGAGATCGCCGACGAGGTCGGTGCGAATGTCATGGTCGACATGGCGCACATCTCCGGCCTCGTGGCCGCGGGCGAGCACCCCAGCCCGGTGCCGTATGCCGACGTCGTCACCTCGACCGTGCACAAGTCGCTGGCCGGCCCGCGCGCGGGCTTCATCCTCTGCAAAGAGGAGTGGCAGAAGAAGATCGACTCCGGCCTCTTCCCGGGCCTGCAGGGTGGTCCCCTCTGTCACGGCGTAGCCGCCAAGGCCGTCGCCTTCGGTATCGCCGCGACCCCGGCCTTCAAGCAGTACCAGAAGCAGATCTGCCTCAACGCGCAGGCACTGGCTGACGGACTGCTCGGCACCGGCAACAAGCTCGTCTCCGGTGGCACCGACACGCACCTCGTGCTGCTCGACCTGCAGGAGGCCGCGTTCTCCGGCAAGGAGCTCGAGGATCGACTGCACTCGATCAGCATCACGGTCAACCGCAACTCGATTCCGTTCGATCCGCGCCCGGCGATGGAGACGAGCGGCATCCGCATTGGCACTCCGGCCGCCACCATGCGCGGCCTGGACGAGGCCGACTTCGCGAACGTCGGTCGCATCATCGGATCGGCCGTCAGCGAGAGCGCCGACCTCGACGTGCTGCGCGGTGAGATCGAGTCGATTCTCGCCACCCGCCCGCTGTACGCAGGCATGCGTGGCTTCAGCTCGATCCACGCGGGGTAGACAGCAAGGTCCACTCGCAATCGCGGGCGGATGCTCCAAAGGGGTCAGACCCTTTTGGAGCATCCGAGCGGTTGATCGCGGGCTCTGATTGAGCACCATGCTCCAAAAGGGTCTGACCCCTTTGGAGCATCCACGGACTCAGGGTACCGGTGGAGTGGACAGGCATGTCCGCCCACGCCACCGGTACCCTGAGTCCGTGGTGCCCGACGCCTTCTCCCGGCTTGTCCTCGCGCCGTCCGCGATCTACGCGCTGCTCATCGCTGGCGTCGTGGCATTTGCGCTGACGCCCGTGATGATGCGCGCGGCCTGGCGCCTCGGGGTGGTCGACAAGCCCGGCGGGCGGCGCATCCATGACCGACCGATCCCGCTGCTCGGTGGCGTCGCCATGTTCCTCGGCATTCTCGCGGCCGTTCTGCCGAACGTCGACGTCGACGCGCGCTACGAGTTCATCCTGCTCGGCGCTGCGTTGATCTGCCTGCTCGGTGCGCTTGACGATCGCTTCGGCATTCCGCCGCTCCCGAAGTTCATCGGCCAGGTTGCGTGCGCGGCGATTCCCGTCGCGCACGGCATGACGATCGACTCGATCACGATCCCGTTCATCACGCCGAGCACGCTGTCGTTCGGCGTCCTCGCGTACCCCCTGACGATCATCTTCATCGTCGCTGTCGCCAACGTCGTCAACCTCGCCGACGGCATGGACGGGCTCGCCGCCGGTGTCTGCGCGATCAGCGCGATCACCTTTGCGATTCTCGCGCTGTCGCTCGGGCGTATCTCGGCGGGCGTGATGGCGGCCGCGATCGCGGGTGCGTGCCTCGGCTTTCTGCCCTGGAACTTCAATCCCGCCAAGGTCTTCATGGGCGATTCGGGCGCGCTCGTACTCGGATTTCTGCTGGCGTGCGTCTCGATCCAAGGCGTGATGAAGACCGCGGCGGCACTGTCACTCGTCTTTCCGCTGGTCGTGCTGCTCGTGCCGATTCTCGACACCTCATTCGTGATCCTCAAGCGCCTCAAGTCGGGCCAGTCGATCGCGAGCGCCGACAAGAACCACTTCCACCATCGGCTGTTACGTGTCGGGTTTACGCAGCGACAGGCGGTCGGATTGCTCTACGCGTGGTCGGGCGTGCTCGCCGCGTTCGCGCTCGCTATCCGCCTGTTCCCGTACCGCACGGAGGGCACGTGGAACCTCTGGCCGACGATCGGACTGACGCTCTTCGGCCTGCTCGCGCTGGCCGTGACGTACTACGTCGTCGTCGCCCTCGAGATCCTCAAGTACGGGCACCTGCGCAAGGTCGGCCTGCTGCGCAAGGCGGCCGCGCCCGACGAGGCGCCGCTCCCACGGCCCTTCGCCCGCACCTGACGAGCCGACGTCATGCCAGTCCCGCGCACCCCCTGCTAGGTTTCCGTTCGGTCGGGCAACCGGCTGCGAACAGGAAACCGGAGTTCAGCATCACCGGATCGGGAACCAACGGAGGGGCAGACGCCTCGGGACTCGGAGCCGGCATGGTGGTGATCGCCGGAATCTTGCTCGGTGCGGGGCTCGGCGTCGTCGTCGGACTCCTGATCGATCGGCTTGCGCCGGCGATCATGATCGGCTCGAGCATCGGACTCGTGCTCGGGTTCTATCTGCTCTACATCAAGTACTTCAAACCACGCTGATGACCACGACCTCCCGCCACGCACTCGCTGTCGCCCTGCGCTTCCTCGCGGTCATCCCGTGCGTGATTGCGCTGCCGATCTTTCTGATCGCTGGCTGGGGCTACGACGCCTGGGCGTTGAGCGCCGGACTCCTCGCACTCAACATCGTTGTGGCGCTGGCGTTCGAGCGCATCGGCAAGGGCCGCTCGCAGGTCACGATCGTCGGCATGATCGGCATTAGCCTGATCGTCCGCGCCTGGTTGATCTTCGCCACGCTGTTTGTGATCGCCTGGTCGGGCGAGCGCGAGCTGGCGATCGCCGCCGCCGGGGCCTTCTTGGTTTACTTTACGTTCGACATGGCAGGACGTTCCTTCAGCCACGTCCTCTCCCGCGACGAGAATCCGGTAACCCTGCCGGCCTCTGGAGGAACAGTTTGATCCGCCGACGACTCAGCCTGACGCTTCTGACCCTCGTCGGTCTGCTGGTGTTCCCGCTGGCCGCCTTTGGCGAGGGGAGCGAGTTCAAGCCGGTTGAGGAGTTCATCAACACGTATTGGGCGTCGTTCATGCTCGGCCCGATCGAGATCGGCATCTCGAAGGCCGTTGTCTACCTCTGGCTAGCCGTGCTGATCGCCGTCGGCCTAACGCTCTGGATCGTCCGCGGCGGCCTCCGCACGGATCCCAAGCGCACCCAGAGCGTCGTCGAGGTGCTCTACACCTTCTCCGAGACCAACATCGGTCAGGCGACGCTGCCGAAGGTCGCGTACGTCCGCTGGTTCCCGTACGTCGCCTCGCTGTTCGTGTTCATCTGGGTGCTCAACATGATCAGCTTCATCCCGCTGCCGCTCGACACGCACAATCCGTTCATCGGGCCGATTCCGGGCCTCACGATCTACGCGGTCACGTCGAACCTGACGGTCACGCTCACGCTGACCCTGGTGACGGTGATGATCTCGCACGTCGAGGGCATTCGCGCAAACGGCGTCATCCCGTACTTCAAGAGCTGGGTCCCGCCATCCCCCAAGGCCCTGCTGCCGGCGATGATCATTCTCGAGGTGCTCTCGCAGATTCTCCGCATCGTGTCGCTGAGCGTGCGTCTCTTCGCCAACATGCTCGGTGGTCACCTGCTGATCATCATGTGCGTCGGCTTCGTGATCCTGCTCGGTAACGTGTTCATCGCACCGGTCACGATCCCGGTCGCCGTTGCCTTCTACATCTTCGAGTGGGGCCTCGTGGCGTCGCTCCAGGCCTACATCTTTGCGATGCTCTCGGGCATCTACATCGGCTCGGCGATCGAGCCCCACCACTAACCCCAACGCAGCACCACCACAGGAGGACACGGACAAATGGCAGTTACCGACGAAGGAATCGTCAGCGCAGCGAAGGTCATCGCGATTGGTCTCGGCACCGGCTTCGGCGCAATCGGGCCGGGCATCGGCGTGGGTTACCTGATCGGCAAGACCATCGAGGGCGTCTCCCGCCAGCCGGAGCTTCGCTCCGACCTGCAGGGTCTGATGTTCCTGGGTCTGGCACTGACCGAGGCCATCACGTTCTACGCCCTCCTGATGGGCTTCGTCGCCTTCTTCATCGGGTAACGAACGATGCTGCCCGCCGTAGTCGCCAGCGACGCCAGTCTGATCACGCCCGAGCTCGGGCTGAGCATCTGGACGCTCGTCACCTTCCTGATCGTGCTCTTCGTGCTGAAGAAGTTCGCGTTCGGGAAGATCGCCGCGCTGCTCGACGAGCGGCGGGACGCCGTCCGCAAGAACCTCGAAGCGGCGGAGCATGCCCGCGAGGAGGCCGAGCGCCTGCTCGGGGAGTACAAGGAGCAGCTCGCTAAGAGCCGCCACGAGGCGTCCGACATCCTTGAGCGCGCGCGCACGACCGCTGCCGAGCAGCAGCGCCAGCTCAGCGATGAGCTCGCCGCTGAGCGGGAGAAGGGTATTGCCGCCGCCCAGCAGGCGATCGCCGCCGAGACCCAGCAGTCGCTGGATCGCATCAAGACGGAGATCGCCGACCTGACGCTGCTCGCCACCGAGAAGGTGCTCGGGCACGCGCTCAACGAAGCCGAGCAGAAGCGGCTCGTGGAAGAGGCGCTCGCGGGCGTCGACTTCTCCGCGCTGCACGGAGACGCGAAGTAAGCGTGAGCGCTGCTACCCCGTACGCCACGGCGCTGTACAACGCCGCTGCCGAAGCCGGCCGCCTCAACGAGGTGGACGGCGAGCTGGCCGAGATCACGGACGCTGTCCGCGAGAACCCGGCGCTGGCTCGTGCACTCACGAACCCGGCCGTCCGCGGCGAGGGCAAGAGCAATCTGCTCGCCGCTCTCGCGAAGGGCGACGACCCGCTCGTCGCGCGCTTCCTGCAGGTGCTGCTCGACCATCGTCGCCTTGGCGATCTGGCCGCTATCCAGGAGGCGTTCGCCGATCGCGTACGCCTCGATCGCAACGAGCTCGCCGTTGAATTGACGACTGCTGTCGCCATCGACGATGCCACCGCCGACAAGGTGCAGCAGCAGCTCGCCTCGGCAACTGGCCTGACTGTAACCATGGATCGCACCGTCGATCCGACCATCCTCGGCGGCGTGGTCCTTCGCGTCCGTGACCGCCTCGTCGACGCATCCCTGCGTCGTCGCCTCGACCTGCTCGGCCGCGATCTGCGCGCCGCCCGCATCCCGACCGCCTAGATAGACGGAGAGAACCGTGAAGCTGAATCCCGACGAGATCGCATCCATCCTCAAGAACCAGATCAGCGGGTTCGAGGACACCGCCGACGTCGAGGAGATCGGCACCGTCATCCAGGTCGGCGACGGCATCGCCCGCGTCTACGGCCTTGAGCGCTGCATCGCGCTCGAGATGCTCGAGTTGCCCCATGGCGTGACCGGCCTCGCCCTCAACCTGGAGGAGTCCAACGTCGCCGTCGTGCTCTTCGGTGAGTGGCAGAAGATTCGCGAGGGCGACACCGTCCGCCGCACCGGCAAGGTCATGAGCGTCCCCGTCGGCGAGTCGCTGATCGGCCGCGTCGTCAACCCGCTCGGCCAGGCGATTGACGGCGGCCCGGCGATCGTGACCACCGAAGAGCGCTCGCTCGAGTTCAAGGCGCCTGGTGTCGTCGACCGCCAGCCGGTCACCCAGCCGCTCCAGACCGGCCTGAAGGCGCTCGACGCCCTGGTGCCGATTGGCCGTGGCCAGCGCGAGTTGATCATCGGCGACCGCCAGACCGGTAAGACCGCGGTCGCGATCGACACGATCATTAACCAGAAGGACTCGGGCGTCATCTGCGTCTACGTCGCCGTCGGCCAGAAGGCCTCGACGGTCGCGCAGGTCGTCGAGAAGCTTCGCGAGCACGGCGCCATGGAGTACACGATCGTCGTGGCCGCCAACGCCTCCGAGGCCGCACCGATCAAGTACATCGCCCCGTACGCCGGTTGCGCGATGGGCGAGTACTTCCTCTACAAGGGCGGCCACGCGCTCGTGGTCTACGACGACCTGACCAAGCAGGCCGACGCCTACCGTCAGATGTCGCTGCTCGTGCGTCGTCCTCCTGGTCGCGAGGCCTTCCCGGGCGACGTCTTCTACCTGCATTCGCGTCTGCTCGAGCGCGCGGTCAAGCTGAGCGACGAGCTCGGCGGCGGCTCCCTGACGGCACTGCCCGTCATCGAGACGCAGGCCGGTGACGTGTCGGCGTACATCCCGACCAACGTCATTTCGATCACCGACGGTCAGATCTTCCTGGAGACGAGCCTGTTCTTCCAGGGCGTTCGCCCGGCCATCAACGTCGGCCTGTCCGTGTCGCGCGTCGGCTCGAACGCCCAGACGAAGGCGATGAAGAAGGTCGCCGGCCGCCTGAAGCTGGAGCTCGCGCAGTTCCGCGCCCTTGAGGCGTTCGCGCAGTTTGCCTCCGAGCTTGACGCCGCCACGCTGGCGCAGATCAACCGCGGCCAGCGTCTCGTCAAGACGCTCAACCAGAACCAGTACGACCCGTGGCCGATCGAGGAGCAGGTCGCAGTCATCTGGGCAACGACGAACGGTCACGTCGACGGCATCGCCGTCGACGACGTGTCGCGTTTCAACGACGGCCTCCGTCAGTCGCTGCGTGCCGAGAAGACGGTGCTCGCGGGCATCCGCGAGTCGCTCGATCTGTCCGATGACACGGTGGCCAAGCTGAAGGCCGCGGTCGAGCAGTTCGCCGCTGGTTTCCAGGGTTCGGCGACCACCGCAGGGGCAACCGCGTAGACCGTGGCGTCCCTTCAGGACATCCGTCGGCGGATCCATTCCGTCAAGAACACGAGCAAGATCACCAAGGCGATGGAGCTCGTCGCCGGTGCGAAGTTGCGCCGCGCGCAGGTTCGCATCGAGTCGCTCCGCCCGTTCGCCGATGGCATGCACGAGCTGATCTCCGAGACCGCGAGCCGGACCGGCTCGCTTGGTGGTCAGCCGCTCCTTGAGCGTCGCAAGATCACCAAGACCGCGATCCTGCTGATGTCGGGCGATCGTGGTCTGGCGGGTGCCTTCAACGCGAGCGTCCTGCGCCGCGCAATCGATGAGGCCGCTGCTGAGCGCGCTGCCGGTCGTGAGATCGTCTGGTACGCCGCAGGTCGCAAGGGCGCTGGATCGCTGCGCTTCCGCGGCGCCGAGCTGCGCGAGGTGTGGTCGGGCTTCACCGATCGTCCGATCTACCAGGACGCCGAGCAGATTGCCAACACGCTGATCGAGCAGTACGGCGAAGGCGAGTTCGATCGCCTGATCATGGTGTTCAACCACTTCGACTCGCCGCTCGTGCAGACGGTGCATGCCGATGAGGTGCTGCCGATTCCGCTGCCCGCGGCCGCGGCCGCGACGGAGGGCAAGGCCGCCGTTTCCGGCGAGCTGCTCTTCGAGCCCGAGGCCGAGACGATGCTGGGGCCGCTGCTCACCACGGCACTCGAGACCGAGATCTTTCGCGCGCTGCTCGAATCGACTGCCTCCGAGCACGGTGCCCGCATGACCGCCATGCGCAGTGCGTCGGACAACGCTAAGGATCTGATCGACCGTCTCACGCTCGACATGAACCGTGCCCGCCAGGCCGAGATCACGCAGCAGCTGCTCGAGGTCGTCGCCGGCGCTGACGCTATCTCGTAGCGCGGGGTAACCTCTCAAACGTGCGAGTTTTGCCGCACGGTTAAGCGGATTGCCCGAACGCGTGGTGCGGTTTCGGTGTACCCTATCGCGCTGAGGGAGGTGGACCCTGTGTCGACCGTCGAGCAGTTCGAGGACATGAAGACCGAGGCGATGGTTGTGGCACGCACGCCACGCCAGCTGGCCTTCGCTCGGCTGCGTCGCGACTACGTCGCCCTCGCCAGTCTCGCCTTCATTGTGCTGCTCGTGCTGTTTGCGCTGGCGGGACCGCTGTTTGAGTCGTGGACGGGGCATCCCGTCAACAAGTCGAACTCGACCGGTGTTGATGACTACACGCTGTTGCCGGTCGGGCCGCTGCATGGCTGTGTCAATGGCCTGGCCAGCGTGGGGGAGCGCGCGTGCTTTGTGCTCGGGGCGTCGAACAACCTCGGCTACGACATGCTCGTGCAGCTCTCCTTCGGTGCGCGCACCTCGCTGATCATTGGCATCGTGGCGACGATCCTGACGATGGTCGTGGCGCTCCTGCTCGGCGTCATCGCGGGCTACGTCGGCGGCTGGACCGACACGGTGATCGCGCGTCTGATGGACATCGTCGCCGCCTTCCCGTTTCTGCTCTTCGCGATCGCCGCGTCGGTTGCGTTCGGCGCCTCACTCTGGTTCGTAATCCTGATCATCGCTTTCTTCTCCTGGTTCTATCCGGGGCGCATCTTCCGCGGCGAGGTGTTGTCGCTCCGCAACCGCGAGTTCGTCACCGCCGCACGGATGCTTGGTGCCTCGAACTCGCGGATCGTCTTTCGGCATTTGATGCCGCAGCTAATCGGACCGCTGACGGTCTACGCCAGCCTGTCCGTGGCCGGCGCGATCGCCGCCGAGGCCGCGTTGTCGTACCTTGGCTTCGGCCTACCGCTGGAGATCCCCTCGTGGGGGCGCATGATCTCGGACGCCGTGCCCGGCGGTCTCTACATCAACGCACCCTTCCTGATGGTGTTCCCCGGCACGCTGCTCGTCGTCACGGTGCTGGCCTTCAACCTGCTCGGTGATGGCCTCCGCGACGCCCTCGACCCCCGTGGCGGAACGATCCTCTAGTCGCCCTGACTCTGTCCCATCCCTCGAAAGGACACCGATCCAATGATCACAACCAAGGAGGAGACCTCGTGAAGAAGCTCCGTTATCTGCTGATGGCAGCAGCGCTGGTGGCAATTGCCATCGTTGCCGCGGCCTGTGGCTCGAGCGGTAGCTCGAGCTCGACGAGTTCCGGCGGCGGAGGCAGTGACACTGCTGCGGCCGGCGGCGACTATCTGAACGGCGGCTTCCCGGCCACAGAAACGCCCACCAAGGGCGGCACGCTGAAGATGGCAATGAACAGCAACATCGACTGCTGGAACGGCCTGTCCTACTACGGCATCTCGTGGTCGGTCTTCTACTTCATGGCCCGCGGCCTCTACGGCTACCCGAACACGGTTGCCTCGCCCGCGACGGACGAGATGCAGCCGGAGCTCGCCGCCGACATGCCGAGCGTCTCCGCAGACGGCAAGACCTACACGGTCAAGCTACGCGAGGGTCTGACCTTCCCGGATGGCTCGCCCGTCACGGCGAAGGACGTGAAGGCCACGTACGAGTACATCCTCGACCCGAACATCCAGTGCGCGACCGGCGGACCGCCGGCCTCGGGCTACTACGCGGACATCGTCGGCATGTCGGAGTACTCCGACGCGATGACGAAGTCCAAGGGCAAGAACAACATCGGCATCAGCGGCATCAAGGCTGTTGACGATCTGACGACGTCGTTCACGCTGACCGACGCCGACGGTTCGTTCCCGCGCGCCCTGGCAATGGGCTGGGCCTTCATCGTGCCGGCCTCCACGCCGCACAAGAAGAGCGACACCCCGCCGCCGTTCGTCGGCCCGTACAAGATCAGTGACTACCAGCTCGACAAGTCGGTCACGATCGAGCGCGAGCCCAGCTGGGACAAGAACGTCGCTGCCGGCGTCCCGCAGGCGGAGACCGACAACAACATCGACGGCATCGATCTGCAGATCGGTGTGCCGGACGAGACCCAGTACGCACAGCTGAAGTCGAACGAGATCGACATGACGTTCGACGGCTCGGCACCGATCGGCTCGCAGATCCCCGCTACGGCGAACGATCCGCAGTACAAGGATCGGTTCTTCTCGACGCCGGACGCCGCCGTGGACTACGCCGTCTTCAAGACGGACAAGGCGCCGTTCGACAACCTTAAGCTCCGCCAGGCGGTCAACTATGCCCTCGACCGTGACGCCATCGTCAAGGTCATCGGCGGCAAGCTGAGCCGCTCGCCGTGGAGTCAGATCCTCTCGGAGAACCTCCTGGCGGATCAGCCGACCGACATCTACACGATGGACGTCGAGAAGGCCAAGGCGCTGGTTGCCGAGTCGGGTGTGAAGACCCCGATCGACATCACGCTGGCGAACTTCTCCGACGCTCCGTCGCCGCAGGTTTCGGCAGCGATGAAGGAGCAGCTCGAGGCGGTTGGCTTCAAGGTCACCGTCAAGGCGCTGTCGGCCGACGTGTACTACGGCTTCCTCGCCGACCCCAAGAGCGACTACGACATTGGCGTTGCTGCATGGGGTCAGGATTACGGTGACGCGATCACGTACTACGGCCCGCTGCTGCTCTGCGGCCAGGGCTCGAACTACGGACAGTTCTGCGACAAGGCCTTCGACGCCAAGGTCAACGAGATCAATCAGCTGCCGCCCGGTGCCGATCGCACCGCGCAGTTCGCGCAGCTCTCGACCGACACGGCAACGAATCTTGCACCGTGGGCCACGCTGGACCTGCGTCGCAAGATCTCGTTCGTCTCGGAGCGCCTGGGCAACTACGTCTGGGGCCCCGGCAAGCAGTTCTACTTCGGCTCGTACTTCTTGAAGGACGGCAAGTAGACCGCACGGTGATCAACCCCACTCGTCGCGCTTCGGCGCGGCGAGTGGGGCACCCGCGCCTCTCGGCATGATCCGTTTTCTGATCCGACGCATTCTCGGCGGCATCTTCGTGGTGCTCGTCGTGACCCTGGCGGTCTTTGTGCTGTTCGGACCGGTGCTGCGCTGGCACTCGAATATCTCGCCGGCCCGGCTGTACGCCGGCAAGAATCCCTCGCCCGAGCAGATCGAGCGCGTCTCGGCACTGCTCGGGCTCGACAAGCCCTACTACGTCCAGTACGGCTATACCCTCAAGCGACTCGTGCTCGGGCCGTCGCAGGAGGAGCGCGACCGCGTCTGTCCGGGTTCCACAGCCGCGGAGTGCGACCAGTTGCTGGGGCGCTTCGGTAGCTCCTTCGCGAAGCAGCGTTCGGTCGACTCGCTGATCTGGGATCACTTCCCGGTGACGCTGTCACTCACCTTCCTCGCCGCGCTGATGTGGCTGCTGATCTCGATTCCGATCGGCATCATCTCCGCGATCCGGCCACGGTCGATCTTCGATCGCACCTCGATCGTCTTCGTGTTGATCGGCCAGTCGCTGCCCGTCTACTACTTCGGCCTGCTGGCCCTCTACTTCTTCGCCTATCGGCTCGGTTGGTTTCCGCTGTCGGGCTACGAGCCGCTCTCGAACCCCGGCCAGTGGCTCTACCACCTGCTGTTGCCCGCGTTCGTTCTGGCGCTCCAGTTCGCGGCGATCTATGTGCGCATCACGCGCTCGCAGATGCTCGACACCCTTAGCGAGGACTACGTGCGCACCGCGCGCGCCAAAGGCGCCGGCGAAACGCGCGTGATCATCCGGCATGCGTTCCGCAATGCGATGCTGCCGATCGTCACGATGTTTGGCCTCGACCTCGGTCTGCTGCTCGGCGGCGCGATCCTGATCGAGGTGACGTTCGGCCTCCAAGGGCTCGGCTGGCTCGCCGTCCAGGCCGCGCAGCGCCTCGATGTGCCGACGACGGCCGGGATCGTCCTGTTCTCCGCGATCCTGATCGTCGTCGCGAACATCGTCGTCGATCTCGTCAACGCCACCCTCGATCCGCGGATCCGGCTGGAGTAGGCGATGGCACTGCTCACCGTCGAGAATCTCCGCACGACCTTCCGCACCGATGACGGTCCGGTTGGCGCTGTCGATGGCGTGAGCCTGTCCGTCGATGCCGGCAAGGTGCTCGGCATCGTCGGCGAATCGGGCTGCGGCAAGTCGGCGATGAGCCTGTCGATCATGGGCCTGCTGCCGAAGACCGCAACGGTCGAGGGCAGCATCCGCCTTGGCGAGCGCGAACTGATCGGCCTGTCCGGGAGCGAACTGCGGCGCCTGCGCGGCGACGACATGGCGATGATCTTTCAGGACCCGATGACGTCGCTGAACCCGGTCATGCGGATCGGCGAGCAGCTGATCGAGGCGGTGCGCCTGCATCAGAAGGTCTCGAAGGTGGAAGCGCGTCAGCGTGCGGTTGCGGGGCTCGCGGCCGTCGGCATCCCCAGCCCCGAGGACCGCATGCGGTCGTACCCGCTGGAGCTGTCGGGCGGCATGCGCCAGCGCGTGATGATCGCGATGGCGCTCCTCAACCGCCCGCGCCTGCTGATCGCCGACGAGCCAACGACGGCACTCGACGTGACGACCCAGGCGCAGATCCTCGAGTTGATGCGCGACCTGCGCAGCGAGGTCGACGCTGCGATCGTGCTGATCACCCACGATCTCGGTGTCGTCGCCGAGCTCTGCGATGAGGTCGCGGTGATGTACGCCGGGCGCATCGTCGAGCGCGCTACCGTCGACGAGCTCTTTGCCCACCCGCAGCACCCCTACACCTGGGGGCTGCTGGCCTCGCTGCCCGGGCGCAACCTGGCGTCGGAACGGCTGCATCAGATTCCGGGGACGCCGCCGAGCCTGCTGCGCCCGCCTGCGGGGTGTCGTTTCGCGCCCCGGTGTCCGTTTGCCATGGATGTCTGCCGTGCGGATCCGGCGCCGGCGCTGACCAGCACGGGGCGTGGCTCAGCCGCCGTCGCGTGTCATCTCACGCAAGACGTCCGCGATCGCGAAGGCGCGCGCCTGAGCGGGGAGGAGCAGGCATGAGCGAGCCAATTCTCCGCGCGACGGGCATCACCATCGGTTTTCCCGTTACGCGCGGCATCGTGTTTCAGCGCGAGGTCGGGCGCGTGCAGGCCGTCGACGGCGTGGATCTCGAGCTCAACGAAGGCGAGACGCTCGCGATCGTCGGCGAGTCTGGCTGTGGCAAGACGACACTGGCGCGCGGGCTCGTGCGCCTGCAGGGCATCGATGCCGGCTCGATCGAGTTCATGGGTGAGGACATCACGCGCCGCAAGGGACGTGGCCTGACCGACTTCCGCCGGCAGGTCACGATGATCTTCCAGGATCCGATCGCGTCGCTCGATCCGCGCATGCGGATCGGCCAGTCCGTGCAGGAGCCGCTGGATATCCACGGCATTGGCACGCCGGCAGAGCGCAAGCGCAAGGTGCAGGAGGCGATGGAGCGCGTCGGCCTCAACCCTGAGCATTACAACCGCTTTCCGCACGAGTTTTCGGGCGGTCAGCGCCAGCGCATCGGCATTGCCCGCGCCGTGGTGATGCAGCCCCGCGTGATCGTGTGCGACGAACCGGTCTCCGCGCTCGACGTGTCCGTGCAGGCGCAGATCGTCAACCTGCTGGAAGACCTGCAGCGCGACCTTGGGCTCTCGTACATCGTGATTGCGCACGACCTCGATGTCGTCCGCCGCCTCGCGGACCGCGTCAAGGTGATGTACCTCGGGCGCGTGGTCGAGGAGGGCACGGGCGAGGAGGTCTACAACGCGCCGCGCCACCCGTACTCGCACGCGCTGCTGTCGGCCCGCCCGGTCGCCGATCCGGTGCGTGCGCGCTCGCAGCAGCGCGTCGTGCTCCAAGGCGACGTGCCGAGCCCGCTCAACCCGCCGTCGGGCTGCCGGTTTCATCCGCGCTGTCCGGTGGCGCAGCCCTCGTGCGCCGAGCATGATCCGCAACTTGAGCATGCGGCGGACGGACACGGCTGGGCCTGCGCCTACCCGCTGCAGCCGTGAATCAGGTCGGATGGCGGGCGGCGGCGCTGCGGCTGATCGTGCTGCTGGTGGGGCTCGTGCTGATCGCCGCCGTGCTGTCGAGCGCCTTCGCGGCCGCCGGCAGGCCCACGGCGGGGGCGATTGCGGGTGGCTGCGGCCTCGTCGGCGTGCTGATCGTGCTGCTCGGCACCGTGCTGCTGGGCCTGGCGCGTCGCACCGAGGGGCGTGTCACGCAGCTGACCGGGCTCGGCACGCTTGCCTTGAGCGTGCCGTTTCTGGTGATCGCACTTGTTGCCTGAGCAACGTCGCGGTGCGATCAAATCGACGGTTCCGACCCCGTCCCGCTGCCACGTTCGCTAAGGTGCCGCCAGATGCACGGGCGCTTTCCTGCGGCCGTGCGGTATCACCTTCGAGACCATCGACCTGAGAGGGCACGAGACGCACATGGGCGAGCGCAACGTCGGCAAGATCGTGGAGATCAAGGGCGTCGTCATCGACGCGGTTTTCCCGGACTCGCTTCCCGCGATCTACGCGGCACTTCACATTCAGACCGCTACCGGTTTCGTCGTGGCCGAGGTGCAGCAGCATCTGGGCGACAACCGCGTACGCGCGGTCGCCATGGACTCCACGGACGGTCTGGCGCGCGGTGCCGAGGTTGTTGACACGGGCAGCTCCATCAGCGTCCCCGTCGGCCCGCAGACGCTCGGCCGCATCTTCAACGTGCTCGGCGACGCGATCGACAACGGCGAGCCCGTCACCGGTGAGCGCTGGGGTATCCACCGCGAGCCGCCGAAGTTCGAGGATCTCGATCCGAAGCCGTCGCTGCTCGAGACCGGCATCAAGGTCGTCGACCTGCTCGCGCCGTACACGAAGGGCGGCAAGATCGGCCTCTTCGGCGGTGCCGGCGTGGGCAAGACCGTGCTCATTCAGGAGCTCATCAACAACATCGCGACGCAGCACGGCGGCCTGTCCGTCTTCGCCGGCGTTGGCGAGCGCACCCGCGAGGGCAACGACCTCTGGCTCGAGATGAAGGAGTCTGGCGTCATCGCCAAGACCGCCCTCGTCTACGGCCAGATGAACGAGCCGCCGGGAGCCCGCCTCCGCGTCGCCCTGTCCGGTCTGACGATGGCGGAGTACTTCCGCGACGTTGACGGCCAGGACGTGCTCCTCTTCGTCGACAACATCTTCCGCTTCACGCAGGCCGGTTCCGAGGTGTCCGCTCTGCTCGGCCGCATGCCGAGCGCCGTGGGCTACCAGCCGACGCTGGCCACCGAGATGGGCGAGCTCCAGGAGCGCATCACCTCCACGAAGAAGGGCTCGATCACCTCGGTGCAGGCCATCTACGTGCCGGCCGACGACCTGACCGACCCGGCTCCGGCCGCGTCGTTCTCGCACCTCGACGCCACCACCGTGCTGTCGCGCGCGATCTCGGAGCAGGGCATCTACCCGGCCGTGGATCCGCTCCGCGACATCATCGCGATCCTGGGGATGGACGAGCTTTCGCCCGAAGACAAACTCGCCGTGGCGCGCGCGCGCAAGATCCAGCGCTTCCTGTCGCAGCCGTTCTTCGTCGCCGCCGTGTTTACCGGCCGCGAGGGACGCTACGTCCGCATCGAAGACACGATCCGCGGCTTCCAGGAGATCCTCGACGGCAAGCACGATGATCTGCCGGAGCAGGCCTTCTTCCTGTGTGGCGGCATCGAGGACGTCGTCGCCGAGGCCGAGCGTCTCAAGACCGCCGCGGCGTAACCCATGGCCACGCTCCACTGCGAGATCATCACGCCCGAGGGGTACTCCTTCGCCGGTGAGGCGGAGATGGTCGTCGTGCCCGGCGTCGAAGGCGGTCTCGGTGTCCTGCCGCGCCATCAGCCGATCGTCTCTCGCCTCAAGGTGGGGGAGATCCGCGTGCGCGTGAGCCCCACGGAGTGGAAGTCCTTCGCCACCTCGGACGGCTATTTCTCGATGCAGGGTGAGAAGGCGATCGCGCTCGTTGAGGGCGCCATGCCGTCCGATGCGATTGACGTGCCGGCCGCAGAGGCCAAGGCTGCCGACGCGCGCGAGCGCATCAAGCAGTCGGAGGACGGCGACGAGGCAATCAATCGCTTCCGTGCCGAACGGGATCTCGAGTACGCCGAGAACCTGCTGCGCATCGCCGGCCGCTAGGCCCGGCAGCGCGCTGACGTCAACCGGACAGCCGATTTCCGTCTCGGTGCGATAGAAAGACCGGAGGTACACTCAGTTCATGACGAACCGTCGCTCGATCGCACTGCTCGGACTACTCATCGCTGGTTTCGCGATCGCGGTGATCGCTGCCTTTGGTAATGGTGACGCCAACGCAGGCGCCGAGGCGCGCGCCAAGGGTGCGGCCGCCGTGCCGGCCGACGCGCTGGCCTACGCGAGCATTAACCTCGACCGCAACGGGTCGCAGTTCCAGGCGCTTGAGTCGCTTGCGGGCAAGGTGCAGGGCGGTCAGGGTGCAGTGGACAAGCTCAACGCGATGCTCGACGGCAAGGGTGACCAAGCGAAGATCGTCCGTGCCCTCGGTGGCGACGTCAGCATCGGCCTGGTTGGCATCACGCTCACCAGCGAGTTGAAGCCCAGCGTTGAAGCACTTGTCGTCGCCACGGCGGTCGATGGCAACGCGTTGCCAGACGTCCTCAAGCAGGCAGGCTTCGCACAGGGTCCTGCGCTTGACGGCCAGCCCGTCTGGGAGAAGGGTGCCTCGACGATCAGGATCGACGGTTCGACGGCAATCGCAGCCACCTCGCGCGCCACGCTGATCGACGCGCTCGCCGCGCAGAGTGGGCAGAAGCCCGCGCTCGCCGACGATGCGGCGTTCAAGGCCACGATCGCGAAGCTTCCGGGCGACGCAGTCGCGATTGCGTACCTCGCGCCGGCCCGCATCGCCGGCCTGACGCAGCTGGCTGGCTCGCTACTCCCGCAGGGCGCACTGCCGAAGGGCACGCCCGACATGGCGCAGTCGCTTGCGCAGCTCAGCGCCACGCTCAAGGATGTTCGCGGTCTTGGCATCGCGATCACCGCGGAAGCGGGCGGCCTCCGTGTCGTGGCCGCGGGCGATGCCGATCAGGCTGCGCTCACGAAGCTCGGTCTTGCCTTCCCGACCGCTTACAACCCGCAGATCCTCAAGCAGGTCCCGGCCGACGCGCTTGGCTTCGCGGCCTTCCGCGACCTGGGCCCGACGCTACAGCTGGCGATCACCGCAGCGCAGCAGCAGGATCCGCAGGTCAAGACCGCGATTACGGCCGTCGAGCAGACGACCGGCATCGCGCTCGCTGATCTGCTGGCCGCACTCGGTGGCGAGCACGCGCTCGTCGCCGTCGGTGGCACAACCCCCGCCGCAGCCCTGCTGACGCAGCCGCAGGATCCTGCCGCAGCTGGCGCAACGCTCGCCAAGGCCATCACGTCCGCGCAGGCGCTCGCCAACGACCTGCCGATGGCCGACAAGGCCAAGGGCGAGGCCGAGAAGCGCGCCGGTGGTCCGCTGCCGCAGATCGCCGTCACGCGTCAGGGTGATAACGCCACGCTGGCGGTCGGTACCGACGCGAAGCTGGCCGCGACGCCGAGCGCCTCGATCGCCGACTCCGACGCCTACCGCGCGATCGTCGACCGTGCCGGCGTGCCGGCCGACGTTACCGGACTCGCCTACCTCAACGGTGGAGCAGTGCGTGCTCAGGCCGCGACGATGGGAGCCACCGTGCCGAACGGCGCCAAGGCCATCAACGGCGCAGTGGCCTGGGGTACCGCCGACGGCGCCACCCTGTTCATCTCGATCGGGTAGCGCATCTGCGCCATTCCGCGGGTTCGCGCTGTACCATGCCCGTGATAATCCGCTGCATCTTCACGATGTGGCCGTGATAGGAGCGCAGCGTGGCGCAGGAACATTCGATTCTCTTTACCTCGGAATCCGTCACCGAGGGACACCCCGACAAGATCGCCGACCAGATCTCTGACACGGTGCTTGACGCCGTGCTCGAGCAGGACCCGGCTGCCCGTGTCGCCTGCGAGACCCTGGTCACGACCGGCCTCGTGCTGGTGGCGGGCGAGATCACCACGTCGGCCCGCATCGACATTCCCGAACTGGCGCGCGGCACGGTGCGCGACATCGGCTACGACGACGCGCTCAAGGGCTTCGACTGCAACACCTGCAACGTGATGGTCGCGCTTGACCGCCAGTCGCCTGACATCGCGCAGGGCGTCGATGGCCAGGACGCCGACGAGGTTGGCGCGGGCGACCAGGGCATGATGTTTGGCTACGCCTGCACCGAGACCCCCGAGCTGATGCCGCTGCCGATCCAGCTGTCGCATCGCCTCTCGCATCGCCTCTCCGAGGTGCGCAAGGACGGCACGCTCCCGTACCTGCGACCCGACGGTAAGACCCAGGTCACGATCGAGTACGCCGAGGAGGGCGGCCACCTGCGCCCGATCGGCATCGATCGCGTCCTGATCTCCACGCAGCACGCTGAAGACGTCACGCAGGAGCAGATCAAGGCCGACCTCGCCGAGCACGTGGTGAAGGGCCTGCTGCCCGCCGAGTTGGCTGGCGACGTCGATCTCGCGAGCGACTTCCTGCTCGTCAACCCGACCGGCCGCTTCGTCATCGGTGGCCCGATGGGCGACTGCGGTCTGACGGGCCGCAAGATCATCGTCGACACGTACGGCGGCATGGGTCGCCATGGTGGCGGCGCCTTCTCGGGTAAGGATCCCTCGAAGGTCGACCGGTCCGGCGCCTACGCCGCTCGCTGGGTTGCCAAGAACATCGTCGCCGCCGGCCTGGCCGAGCGCTGCGAGGTGCAGGTTGCCTACGCCATCGGCGTCGCGCATCCCGTCTCCGTGATGGTCGAGACCTTTGGCACGGCCACCAAGGACGAGAACGCGATCGCCAAGGCCGTTCGCGACGTCTTCGATCTGCGCCCCGCCGCGATCCTCGAGCAGCTCGACCTGCGCCGCCCGGTCTATCGTCCGACTGCAGCCTATGGCCACTTCGGACGGGATCAATTCAGCTGGGAGCGCACCGACAAGGTCGACGAGCTCCTCGCTGCGCTCTAACGCCGTTGTCGTCATACCGCTCGTTACGACGCGCGGGCTGAAGGGGCCGCTGACGTACGCGGGTGATCTGCCGACCGGCGCGGTCGTGGAGATTCCGCTCGGACGCCGCCAGGAACAAGGCGTCGTGCTGCGCCCGGCGACGGACGACGACATTCCGGCGGGCATCACGCTCAAGCCCGCAGCGGACACCGGGGGGCGCGTGCCGCCCGACCTCGTCGACCTCGCGCTCAAGATCAGCGAGCGCTACGCCACGCCGCCGGCGCGGGCACTCAAGCTGGTGCTGCCGCCCGCCGGCAATGTGCCACCGCCTGATCCATGGCTTGCCGCCGTCGAGGGGGCAGAGGTACGCGGCTCGCGGCAGGCCGCGATCTTGAGCGCAGCCCAAGACGCCCCTGGTCCGCTCAGTGACATTGGCGCCCGCTCGGGTGCAGCGCCGGCGGCCGTGCGCAAGTTGGTCGCCGAGGGCAAGCTCGTCGAGATCGCTGCACCGCCGCCGGATCTCGAGGCCGCGCTCGACGCGACCGAGGCGCAGCTCGCCGCCATTCATCGGCTGGAGCAGGCGATCGACGACGGTGGAGGTAGCCGCGAGCTCCTGCTCCACGGCGTGACCGGCTCGGGCAAGACTGAGGTGTTCCTACGTGCCGCAGCCCACGCGCTGCAGCAGGGGCGCGGCGTAATCATCCTCGTGCCGGAGATCTCGCTGGCGCCGCAGACGGCCGCGCGCGTGCGGCGGCGCTTCGGCAGCCTCGTCGAGGTGCTGCACTCACAACTCGCCAAGGGCGAGCGCGCGCGGGTCTGGCAGCGGCTTGAGTCGGGCGAGGCGCGCGTGCTGATCGGCGCGCGCTCGGCGATCCTGGCGCCAATGCGTGAGCTCGGGCTGATCGTCGTCGACGAGGAGCATGAGGTCGCCTACAAACAGGAGTCGGACCCACGGTACGACGCACGTACCGTGGCGCTGATGCGCGCCCGTGCCGCGAACGCCGCGGTGGTCTTCGCCTCCGCAACGCCGCGCCCTGAGGCCTGGAAGGCGCTCGAGCACGTCAAGCTGACGGAACGCGTTGGCGGGCGACTGCCACCGGTCGAGCTCGTCGACCTCTCGCGCGACGGGCACTACCCGCTGTCACGGTCGCTCGCCGCCGCCTTGGGAGAGATCGAGCGCAACGGTGGGCGGGCGATGATCCTGCTCAATCGCCGTGGTGCTGCGCTGGCGTTGCACTGTCGCGCCTGCGGCAAAGGCTTTGGCTGTCCATCGTGCGACGTCTCGCTGGTCCTGCACCAGCGGCCACCGCGACTCGTCTGCCACCACTGCAACCACACAGAAGCAGCGCCGAGCAAGTGTCCGCATTGCGGCGCGGTCGACATCACACGCATTGGCGCGGGCACCGAGCGTCTCGAGACCGAGATCGCGGATCGCTTTCCGGGCCTGACGGTTCTGCGGCTCGATGGTGACGTCGCGGCCAAGGTCGGGGCGCTGGAGGAGGTGCTCGCGACGTTCGGCTCGACCGATCGTGCGGTGCTCGTCGGTACGCAGATCGTCGCCAAGGGCCACGACTTCCCCGACGTGCGTCTGGCCGCCGTGATCGATGCCGACCTCGGCCTGGCGATGCCCGACTTCCGTGCCGAGGAGCGCTCCTTCGCTCTGCTGGCGCAGCTCGCGGGTCGCGCGGGGCGCGAGGGCTCGGGGGGCCGCGTCATGCTCCAGACGTGGGATCCGGGGCAGCGCGTCGTGCGGCTGGCCGCGCGCCACGCCGTCGAGGAGTTTCTCGACGGCGAGCTGGCGCGACGGGAGGCCCTCCGCTACCCGCCGTTTAGTCGTCTGATCCGGGTGCTCGTCGACGCACCGCACGCCGAGGCGCCGATGGCATTCCTCGACGGTCTGGCTGCCGCGCTCGAGCAGATGGTGCCTGAGGACGACGTGCTCGGGCCGGCACAGTTGATCCGTCTGCGTGATCGCTACCGTGCGCACCTCCTCGTCCGCACCCAGCGCGCCGAGCACGCTGCGCGGGCCATTCACGCTGTGCTGGCGGATCGGCACACCTCGCTGCGCGCCGCCGACGCACGGGTCGTCGTGGATGTGGATCCGCAGTCCGTCTGAGAACCGGTCATACTGCCGGGGTCAAGGAGGAGTCACGTGGTCGACGATCTGGTCAATGAGGCGAAAGAGCGGATGGCGAAGTCCGTCGAGGCGACGCGCAACGAGTTCAACACCGTACGCACCGGCCGCGCGACACCGCAGCTGCTCGAGCGCATCGTCGTCGAGTACTACGGCACGCCGACGCCGCTCACGCAGATGGCGACCGTCAGCGCTCCCGATCCGCGCTCGCTGCTGATTCAACCCTACGACGTCACCGCGCTTGGTGATATCGAGAAGGCGATCAACGAGAGCGATCTCGGCATCAACCCGTCGAATGACGGCAAGGTAATCCGCCTGTCGATCCCGCAGCTGACGGAAGAGCGCCGTAAGGAGCTCGTCAAGGTCGTCCGCAACCTCGCCGAGGAAGGGCGCATCGCGCTGCGCAACGTCCGCCGCGATGTGATGAGCGACCTGCAGGCACTCGAGAGCGAGGTCGGCAAGGACGAGATCCATCGCGCCGAGGAGAAGGTGCAGAAGGTCACGGACGAGCACGTCGCGCAGATCGAGGCTGCGTTGAAGCAGCGCGAAGCCGACGTGATGGAGGTCTGAGACCGGCATTCACCGGTTCCAGCCGGTACGCTATGCCCAAGCAGGCACGCACCTGTCGTCAGCGCAACCATGGCCATCCTCGACCGCATCAAGGGCATCCGCCGAGCCGACCAGGCTACGCCGGAGCCGTCCACCGCGACCTGCGTCGCGATCATCATGGACGGCAACTCGCGCTGGGCGAAGCAGCGTGGCCTGCCGACGCTGAGCGGACACCATGCTGGCGTCCGCGCGCTCCGGCGCACCGTTGAGGCCGCGCCGGATCTCGGCATCCGTGCGCTGACGGTCTACGCCTTCTCGACCGAGAACTGGACGCGCCCCGAGGACGAGGTCAGCGGGCTGATGGATCTGTTCGCGCGCACGATCCAGCGCGAGTTCATGGACCTCCACCGCCAGGGCGTGCGCATTCGCTTTATCGGCCGTCGCGATCGTCTGTCGCCGAAGCTCCTGCAGCTGATGACCGACATGGAGGAGCGCACGAAGGACAACGAGCGCATCGACCTCTTCGTCGCATTCGACTACGGCGGGCGCGCCGAGATCGTCGATGCCTGCCGTCGCATCGTCGAGGACGGGCTGCGTCCGGACGAGATCGACGAGACCGCGATCCGCTCGCGGCTCGCCGCTGCCGAACTGCCTGATCCCGACCTCGTGATCCGCACGTCGGGCGAGCAGCGCGTCTCCAACTTCCTGCTCTGGCACGCCGCGTACGCGGAGTACAGCTTCCCCGACGTGCTCTGGCCCGACTTCGGTGCCGAGCAGCTGCAGCAGGCCGTGAGCGAGTTCGCCACGCGGCGCCGACGCTTCGGCGGTCGATGAGCCGCTCCGGGCAGGGCCGCTAACCGTGGGCAACCTCACCAGCCGCATTCTCGTCGCGGTGATCTTGCTGCCGATCGCGATTGCTGCGCTCTGGTTTGGCGAGTGGTGGCTCGTCGCGCTTGGCGTTGTGGCCGGCGTGCTGGCTGCGCACGAGCTGTGGACGATCGCCCGCGATCATCGCCCCGTCATGCTTGCGGGTTACATCGGCGTGGCAGCCGAGGTGCTGGCGGCTCATCTCCACGGTGTGGAGGGGATGGCGCTTGTGCTGGGCCCGGTCGTGCTGCTGACCTTCATCCTGGCCGCTGCCTCGCCGCACGAGAACCACTCGTCGTTGACGAGCATGGCGCTGACAGTGTTCGGCGTCGTCTGGATCGGCGTCGGTCTTGGCGCCGTCGTCGTCCTGCGTGACGACTCGTTCACGCTCGTGCTCGCCGTGCTGCTCGGCACCTGGGCCTCCGACATTGGCGCCTACGCGATTGGTCGCCTGATCGGTCGCCGTAAGCTCGCACCCGCGATCTCCCCGGGCAAGTCCGTCGAAGGTTTCATCGCCGGCGTGATCGTTGGCACGATCGTCGTGTGGTGGGTGCTCTACGGCCAGGGCGTCGTCGGCACGGTCGAGGGCATCGTGCTCGGCTTGATCGTCGCGCTGTCGGGCCCGTTCGGCGATCTGCTGGAGTCGTTCGTCAAGCGTGACCTCGGCGTCAAGGACTCCGGCACCCTATTGGCCGGCCATGGTGGCGTGCTCGATCGCATCGACGCGATGCTGATCACCGCTCCGATGGCGCTGTTCGGCCTCTGGCTGATCACGTACCTGTGACGATGGGAACACCTCGAGGTGGCTCGGTCGGAAACGACCGAGCCACCTCGAGGTGATCCCATCGCTTTTGTGGATCAACTTCGTCAGTAGTGGCTTCGGTCGTCGAGGAGCTTGATACCAGGCGACGCGATGACCTTGAGGTGAATCGGTCCTTTCGGACCGAGCCACCTCAAGGCCTTCGCGTCGTCTCGCACACCTGATTGCGGTCGGCGCGCGCAATCGAATGGCACCATGTGACCAGATGAAGCGCATCGCAATCCTCGGCGCGACTGGCTCGATCGGCACGCAGGCCCTCGAGGTCGCTGCTGCCCATGACGATCTGCAGGTCGTGGCGCTGGCGGCCGGCTCGGACGTCGATGGTCTCGTCGCCGCAGCGCGGGCCACGGATGCTGAGGTGCTGGCGCTGGCCGATCCCGCCGCTGCGGAGCGTGCGGCAGCCGAACTTGGCCGTCCTGTCCTGAGCGGCCCGAATGCCCTCGTCGAGTTGATCGACGCGAGCGGCCCAGATGTGGTGCTCAATGCCGTCGTGGGTGCGGCCGGCCTGGAGGCCAGTCTCGCCACGCTCGAGCGCGGGTACGACCTCGCGCTCGCCAACAAGGAGAGCCTGGTTGCGGGTGGCGATCTCGTGCTTGCCGCGGCGCGCGCAGGTGGCGGGCGGATCCTGCCGGTCGACTCGGAGCACTCGGCGCTGCAGCAGTGCCTCGGCGACACGCCGCGTGAGCAGCTGACGTCGCTGGTGATCACTGCCTCTGGAGGGCCATTCCGTGGTCGCACGCGGGCCGGCCTCGCCGAGATTACGGTCGAGCAGGCGCTCGCGCACCCGACGTGGGCGATGGGCGCCAAGATCACGGTCGATTCGGCGACGCTCATGAACAAGGGTCTCGAGGTGATCGAGGCGCACATGCTGTTCGATCTGCCGTATAGCCAGATCGAGGTCGTCGTGCATCCCCAGTCGATCGTGCACGGCATGGCACGGCTCCGCGATGGCGCGCTGATCGCGCATCTCGGGCACCCCGACATGCGCGTGCCCATCTCCTACGCGCTCACCTATCCGCGCCGCGAAGCCGTCCCTGCCCGTCCGCTCGAGTGGAGCGAGGCCTTTTCGCTCGATTTTCAGCCGCCGGATCTCGAGACGTTCGGCTGTCTGCGCCTTGCGATCGAGGCAGGCGAGGCTGGCGGCACTGCGCCGGCAGTGCTCAACGCCGCGAATGAGATAGCAGTGGCGGCATTTCTTGCAGGCGCGATCGGCTTCCTCGCGATCGAAGAGCTCGTGGCAGATGCGCTCGACCACGTCGCGGTGCAGCCACTCGATAGCTTGGCGGCCGTCGTCGCTGCCGATGCGGCTGCGCGTGCCCGCGTCGAGGTTCGGATTGGGGAGGGAGCCGCGTGACCTGGGCCTACGTGATTCTCGGTCTGCTCGTGTTGATCCTGATCCACGAGCTCGGGCACTTCACCGTGGCGCGGCTCGTTGGCGCGAAGGCCACCCGTTTCCTCGTCGGTTTCCCGCCGGTCGCGCTCTCGTTCCGTCGCGGTGAGACGGAGTACGGCATCGGCCTGATTCCGCTCGGCGGGTACGTGCGCATCGTCGGCATGAATCGTCCCCTGCCAGAGGACGTGATCGTCTGCCAGGATGCGATTGAGGAGATCGACCTGCGGCGCCCGGAGGGGCAGCGCGATCTGCTCGGTCCCGCCGCGGCGCAACTCAAGGGCGCGATCGCGACCGATGCATCGCCCGCCGAGTGCCAGATCGCGGCCGATCGTGCTCGGCTCGCACTCGATGCTGATCAGCACCTGCTGCACCCGAAGACCTATGCCGAGACGCGCAAGAACCTTGAGCGCCTCCACGACGACCTCGATCGCCGCGCGTACTGGCGGCTGCCCGTCTGGAAGCGCATTGCGATCATCATTGCCGGGCCCGGCGCGAACGTGCTGGCAGCGCTGGTGATCTTGACGATCTTTTTCTGGCATGGCGTGCCGCTGCAGAAGCCAACCACCGATGTGTCTGCGGTCTCCGGTACGCCCGCGCTGACGGCCGGGCTGCTGCCGGGCGACACGATCACTGCGGTCAATGGCACGAACGTCAATGGTGACTGGAAGCTCGTCAGCGAGAAGGTTCAGGCGTCTAATGGCGCGCCCGTGGCCCTCACCGTCACGCGCAATGGCACCACGACGACGCTGCCCGCGGTGAAGCCCGAAAACGTCGATGGCCGCTGGCTGATCGGCTTCAGCTTCGCGCAGAAGCCCGATGGTGTGCGGACTGCGTCTCTGCCGACGGCAGCGGCGAACTCCGCGGAGTGGTCCTGGTTCGTCACGAAGGAGTCGATCACCGGCCTGTCGCGCATCGTCACCACCTCGGACGGCCACAAGCAGGTCTCAAGCATCGTGGGCATTACCGCGACCTCAGAGGAGAGCGTGAAGTCCGGGAGCTTCCTCTGGATGATGGGCGTGATCTCGCTGGCGCTCGCGATTTTCAACCTGCTGCCGTTCCTGCCGCTGGACGGCGGGCACATCATGGTCGCGCTCGCGGAGAAGCTCCGCCGCGGCAAACCGCTCTCGCGTGTCCTGATCGAGCGCATCAGTATCGTCGGCATCGCGCTCGTGTTGGTGCTGTTCGTGATTGGACTCAACAACGACATCAGCCGGTTCACCGGACCGTAGGCAGATAGGATTCAGCCCAATGGCCAGTGAGAAGCAAATCAATGTCGGCGGCGTCCTGATCGGTGGGGGTGCGCCCGTCGCCGTGCAGTCGATGACCACGACGAAGACGTTTGACGCGGATGCCACGCTCGCGCAGGTCGGAAGCCTCCACGAGGCCGGCGTTGACATCGTTCGCGTCGCCGTGCCGGGCCTGCCCGATGCCGACGCGCTGCCGCGCATCGTCGCCGAGAGCCCCGTGCCGATCATCGCCGACATTCACTTCAACGCCTCGCTCGCCGTGCGGGCGATGGACGCCGGCGTCGCAGCCGTGCGCATCAACCCCGGCAACATTGGCGGGGACGACAAGGTGCGCGAGGTCGTCGCCAAGGCGCAGGAGACCGGCACGCCGCTGCGCATCGGCGCGAACTCCGGCTCGCTGCCCGAGCACCTCAAGTGGACCGCGACCAGCGATCCGATCGGGGCGCTCGTGAAGGCCGCGATGGAAGAGGTCGAGCTGCTCGAGCAGCTCGGCTTCCACGATTTCAAGATCTCGGTCAAGTCGACCTCTGTGCCGGTCATGATCGGCGCCTACCGCATGCTGTCGGGCCTCGTCCCGTATCCGTTGCACCTGGGCGTGACCGAGGCCGGCACGCTCGTCACGGGCGCCGTCAAGAGCTCGATCGGCATCGGCACGCTGCTCGAGGAGGGCATCGGCGACACGATTCGCGTCTCGCTCTCGGTCGATCCGGTCCAGGAGGTGCGCGTCGCGTACGACATCCTGCGCGCCCTTGGCCTGCGCCACATGGGGCCCGAGATGATCTCGTGCCCGTCGTGCGGCCGCACCAACGTCGAGGTGCACGTGCTGGCCGAGACGGTCGAGACCCGCCTGCGCGACTACAAACAGCATTTCGAGGTCGCTGTCATGGGCTGTGCCGTCAATGGTCCCGGCGAGGCAGGCGACGCCGACTTCGGCATCGCCGGTGGTCGCGATGCCGGCCACATCTACGCCCACGGTGAGGTGCTCAAGCGCGTGCCGCAGGACGAGCTCGTCGACGAGCTGTTCGCGGTCGTCGACCAGTGGATTGCCAATGGCATGCCGCGTCCCGAGCGCGGCCGTCGCAAGCTCTCGCTCCCCGTTGTTGGAGGAAACGCCTGATGCCCGAGATCGATCAGAAGACCGCGATCATGGTCGGCGTCGCCGCTGGCGCTACCGCGTTGCTCGCTGCGTCGAAAACCGCGCGTATCCTGGTGCTCGCCGGTGCCGCCGGCTACGGCGTCTGGAAGCTGCGCAACTCGAAGCACGACCCGTGGCAGGACGTCGAGCCGCCGCGGGCGCGCTAATCGCGTGACGACGCTTGCTGAGGCGGAGGCCCGCCTCGCCCAGCTCGAGACGACGTCCAATCTGGCGTGGTGGGACATGTCCTGCGACGCGACGGACGAGGCGTCTGCAGCTGCTGAGGCCGCGAGCGCTGCGTATGAGCATGCGCTTGCTGAGCCGGAGATTGCGGCTGCCGCCGTGGCGACTGATGATTCCCCGCTGGAGCAGCGTCGCGCCGAAGTGCTGCGGCTGATGACCGCTGGCCGGCAGCGCCCGGCCGAGCTGATCGATCGCATCGTCGGCCTCGAGACCGAGCTGATGGCCGCCCACTCGCGCTACCGGGCGACGGTCGCGGGGCGGGAATTCGACGCCGCGGCTGTCGACCGGGTGTTGAACGACAGCACGGATCTCGCCGAGCGCCAGGCGGTCTGGACCAGCGCACGACTGGTCGGTGGCGAAGTCGCTGACGGACTGCGGGAACTGGCACGACTGCGGAACGAGGCGGCGCGTGCCGCCGGGTACCGCGACCACTACGCGATGGCGCTCGCCCTCGACGAGCTGGACGAGACGCGCCTGTACGGCATGTTCGATGCGCTGCACGAGGCCCTCGCGCCAGCGTGGGGCGCAGAGCGTGCCGCGATTGAGGCACAACGCCGCGAGGCGCTCGGGCTCTCCGCGGACGCGCTGTTCCAGCCGTGGCACATGATCGACGTGTTCGGTCAGGACGCCCCGAGCGTGGGCCCTGATCCGTTGGAGCCCGTGATCGGTGGCGTCGATGCCCTCGGCGCCAGCAGCCGCTATTTCGCGGACCTCGGCCACGACGTCGAGGGCGTGCTCGCACACTCCGACGTGCTGCCGCGCCCGGGCAAGGACCAGCACGCGTTCATGATGCACGTCGACCGCAAGGGCGACATCCGCGTGCTGATGAACCTCGTGCCCACGGTGCGCTGGCTCGAGACCACGCTGCACGAGCTTGGCCACGCGGTCTACGAGCTATCGCTCGACGTCGACCTGCCCTGGCTGCTGCGCGACCCCGCGCACATCCTCACGACGGAGGCGATGGCGATGCTCCACGGTCGCCGTGGCCGCGACGCCGAGTTCCTAGAGCGCTACGCCGGTGTGCCCGCCGCGGCGGCACAGGATCCGGTCAACGCCGCCACGCTGCGGCGCGGCCTGTTGATCCTCGCCGCGTGGGTGCAGGTGATGACGCGCTTCGAGCAGGCGTTCTACGCCGAACCCGACGGCGATCTCGACATGATCTGGTGGGACCTCGTCGAGCGCTATCAGGGCATCCCGCGCCCGCTCGCGCCGGTGCCGAACGCCTGGGCCTCGAAGATCCATCTCGCCGTGGCGCCCTGCTACTACCACAACTACCTGCTCGGAGAGATCCTCGCTTCGCAGGTCGAGGAGTGGACGGAGCGCGAGACGGGTGTCGGCTCGCCCGCGGCGAATCCGGCTGCGGTCGGACCGCTGATCAGTGAGCGGCTGCTGCGTCCCGGCGCCTCACTGCGCTGGGATCGCCTCGTGGAGCACGCCACGGGAGCACCGCTCGGCATCGACGCCTTTGTGCGCGACGCTGCGGTCTAGCCGCGCGTGAGCGCGTCGAGGCGCTCGAAGAACACGGTGTAGCCGGCAGTCGCCTGCTCGTACTGCTCGACGGTGAGGTTGTTGCCGTCCTGCGTGAAGTGCAGCTCGGACCCATCGCCGTGCGGGGCGAGGTCCACGGTGCACGTCTCGACGCCATCCTGCCCGGTGGCCTTCAGCGTGTAGACGAGGTGGGAGGGTGCAGCGACGGCGGTGTACTCGCCGGTGAAGCCGAATTGGCCCATCGGGCTGTGCATGGTCAACTCCCAGGCGCCGCCGACGCGCGCGTCGCACGTGGCCTCCACCTGCGCGTCGGGCAGGCCGAACCACTGCGCGAGCAGATCCCCCTGTGTCCACGCGTCGAAGAGTGCCTGCGGGGCGGCGGGGAACGTGCGCTTAATGTCGATGCCGGGCTTCATGCCCTCAGCCTATCGGCTGAGGAGCGCATCGAGTCGGCCGAAGAACATCTCCCAGCCGGACGCCGCGCGCATGTACTCGTCGGGCGGCAGGTTGCCGCCACCTTGGGTGAACGTCATCTCCGTTCCCTCGGGACTTGCTGCCAGGTCGACGGTGACGAGTTCTTCGCCCGGCTCATCGGGCACGGAGAGGGTGAAGGCGAGACGCGTCGGTGCCTCAACTTCGCGGTAGACGCCGTGGAAGCGGGGCTTGATGTGCGGTACATCGGCATTGCCCGTCTCGCTGCTCCAGAGTCCGCCGACGCGGGCGTCGCACGTCGCGGTGCCCGTGAACCCGGGCGGCGCGAACCAGCGTACGAGCTGCGCGCCGTCGGTCCAGGCGGCGAAGACGGCGGCGGGCGTCGCGGCGAACGTGCGGGTGATGCTGATGCCGGGTTCCACGCTAGTTGTCCTCGAGCGTCAGCAGCATGCGCGTGTTGCCGAGGGTATTCGGCTTGACGTACTCAAGATCGAGGAACTCGGCGATACCGCGGTCGTACGAGCGGCGCATCTCGGTGTAGACCTCGGGCGTCACGGGCGTGCCCTCGATCTCGCGGAAGCCGTGGCGTGCGAAGAACGAGGTCTCGAACGTGAGCACGAAGATGCGAGTGATGCCCAGGTCGCGGCCGTGCTCGATCAGGCGGTTGACGATTAGGCCACCGATGCCCTGGCGCTTGGCCTCGCGGTCGACGGCGACGGTGCGGATCTCGCCGAGATCCTCCCACAGAATGTGGAGGGCGCCACAGCCGACGATCTGCTCACCATCGATGGCCACCCAGAACTCCTGGACGTCCTCGTAGAGCGTCACCGTCTCCTTCACGAGCAGGACCTTGCCCTGGTACTGGTCGACGAGCGCGCGGATTGCCGCGACGTCACGCGTCGTGGCGCGGCGGACGATGAGCTCGCTGGACATAGGGAGAGGGTATCCAAGGTCGGAATCGGCCCGATCCGCATCCGCCGCCCGGCAGACTAGGATGGTTCTCCCGTGCCTGCCGAGTTCGTTCACCTCCACTGCCATTCCGAGTACTCGATTCTCGATGGCGCCTGCCGTGTCAGCGAGTTAGTAAAGCGCTCAATTGAGCTCGAGATGCCGGCCGTGACGATCACCGACCACGGCTCCATGGCAGGGTCGGTCGATCTCTACAGAACCGCCTCGAAGGCCGGAATCAAGCCGATCATTGGCTGCGAGATCTACCTCGTCGAGGATCGCCGCGCCAAGGAGCCCGCGGGCCGCCGCGATTGGGCGCACCTCACGCTGCTGGCCAAGGACCTGGAGGGGTACCACAACCTCGTCAAGCTGGTCACCCTGGGCTATCTCGAGGGCTATCACTACAAGCCGCGCGTTGATCTCGACCTGCTGCAGCAGCATTCGAAGGGCCTGATCGCCCTGAGCGGTTGTCTGGCCAGCCGCGTCAACCAGGCGATCATGAAGGGCGACGAGACGACGGCGCGAGCCGAGATGGATCTGATGATCCAGATCTTCGGCAAGGAGAACTTCTACGTCGAGATCCAGGACGCCGACCTCGAGGAGCACCACCAAGTCAACCCAGTGCTGATCAAGCTGGCCGACGAGTTGGGGCTGACAACGGTCGGCACCGGCGACGTGCATTACCTGCGCGCCGAGGATGCCAACCCGCACGAGGTGCTGCTCTGCATTCAGACGGGCGACGTACTGGCCAACGAGAAGCGCTTTAAGTTCCCCAACAAGGAGTTTTTCCTCAAGACGCCCGACGAGATGAAGCGCGTCTTTGAGCCCTACGGGCGCGACCTCCTGTCGCCGACGCTGGAGATCGCGGAGCGTTGCAACGTCGAGCTCGAGTTGGGTGCGATTCGCCTGCCGAAGTACGAGGTGCCGAACGGCGAGGACGCCTTTGTCTACCTGACGCGCCTGTGCGAGGAGGGCCTCGCGCGGCGCTACCCGGCCGCCACGCAGGACCTACGCGATCGCCTGGCCTTCGAGCTCGCGACGATCCGCGAGATGGGCTTCGCCGATTACTTCCTCGTCACGTGGGACTTCGTCGGCTTTGCCAAGCGCGAGGGCATCGGCGTCGGCCCGGGCCGCGGCTCGGCCGCTGGCTCGCTGGTGGCCTACTGCCTCGAGATCACGGACGTCGATCCCATCCGCTACGACCTGCTGTTCGAGCGCTTCCTCAACCCGGGCCGCAAGTCCATGCCCGATATCGATATCGATTTCTCGGTGCACGGCCGTGAGCGCGTGATGAATTACGTCGTCGAGAAGTACGGCCGCGAGCGCGTGGCGCAGATCATCACCTTCGGCAAGCTCGCAGCCAAGCAGGCCACGCGCGACACGGGCCGCGTACTGGGTCTGCCGTACGGCACCGTCGATCGCATCGCCAAGGCCATCCCCGATGGCGTCAAGGTCGGCTTCGACGAGAGCCTGCAGCCCGGGCAGGAGCTGCGCGAGATGTACGACGACCCGACGCCGATCGGGCGCTCCGACGACGGGCGCGAGATCACCGCCAAGGAGCTGATCGACATGGCGCGCCCGCTCGAGGGCCTCGTGCGTCAGGACTCCATCCACGCCGCCGCCGTCGTGATCGGAGACCGACCGCTCGTCGAGTACGTGCCGCTGCAGCGCAAGGGTGCCGACTCCGAGCTGGTCACGCAGTATGCGATGGGCGATATCGAGGCGCTCGGCCTGCTGAAGATGGATTTCCTTGGCTTGCGCAACCTCGACGTGATCGACGAGGCAGTGCGGCTGATCGAGGAATCGCAGGGCGTCAAGATCGACATCCCGAACCTGCCGCTCGACGACGAGCCGACGTACGCCATGCTCCGCAAGGGCGATGCGACCGGCGTCTTCCAGTTCGAGAGCACCGGCATGCGCGACTCGCTGCGGCAGGTGAAGCCCACGCAGTTCGAGGACCTCGTCGCGCTCGTGGCGCTGTACCGCCCGGGCCCGATGCAGAACATTCCGACGTACGCGAAGCGCAAGAACGGGCAGGAGCCCGTCACGTTCGCCGATCCACGCCTCGAGCCGATCCTGGCTTCCACGATGGGTGTCTACATCTATCAGGAGCAGTCGATGCTGATCGCCAAGGAGCTGGCGGGCTTTAGCCCCTCTGAGGCCGATGACCTCCGCAAGGCAATCGGCAAGAAAAACGCCGAGCTGATGGCGTCGCTCAAGCCCCGGTTCATCGAAGGCTGCGCGGCAAACGGCGTCGACGCTCAGGTCGCGGCCAACATGTGGGACGAGAACGAACGCTCGGCGGAGTACTCGTTCAACAAGTCACACGCTGCCTGCTACGCGTTGATCTCGTATCGCACCGCGTTCCTCAAGGCCAACTATCCGGCCGAGTACATGGCAGCGTTGATCTCCTCGGTGATGGATACGAAGGACAAGGTGCCGTTCTATGTCGCCGAGTGCGACTCGATGGGGCTCGAGGTCCTGCCACCCGACGTCAATTCCTCGCAGCGCGATTTCGCCGTCGTCGAGGGCAAGATCCGCTTCGGTCTCAGCGCCGTCAAGAACGTAGGCGAGAACGCGGTGCGGGCAATCATCGAGGCGCGCGACACCGACGGGCGCTTCATCTCGATCTGGGATGTCGCCGAACGCGTCGACGCACAGCACGTCTCCAGCCGCGTGCTCGAGAGCCTGATTCGCGCAGGTGCGCTCGATACGACGGGCGACCCGCGCCGCGGCATGCTGCTCGTGCTCGACCAGGCCGTGCAGTCGGGCCGCAAGTCGCAGGCCGACCGTCACGCCGGACAGACCAATCTCTTTGAGGGGCTCGATGACGCCTCTGTCGGCGGCGCGGGCGGCGGGTCGCATCCGCCGGTACCCGCGGGCGAGTTCGAGAAGAAGGAACTGCTGGCCGGCGAGCGCGAGACGCTCGGCATCTTTGTGTCCAGCCACCCGCTCAGCGATATCGCCGATCAGCTGGCGCGCAAGGTCGACCTGCCGATCCGCGATCTCGAGCACCGCAAGGAGGGCGAGACCGTGATGATTGGCGGCCTTGTCTCCTCGGTTCGCCAGACGATGACCAAGAAGGGTGATCCGATGGCCTTCGTCCAGCTGGAGGACACCACCGGCGTGGTCGAGGTCGTCGTATTCTCGAAAGCGTTTATCGCGTCGCGCATGCACCTCGACCAGGACAAGGTCGTGATCGTCAAGGGTCGCGTCGATCAGCGTGGTGGCGGCGAGACCAAGCTCGTCGCGTTCGAGGTGATGCCGTTTGACGCCGTCCCGGTGGTCGGCATCGTCCGCATCGAGGTCGACGCGCGTACCGCGCCGGCCGACGCCATTGAGCGCCTGCGCCATATCTGCGAGGAATTCCACGGGGATCACCCCGTGGTCGTTGACATCCGCACGTCGTCGGGTCAGCGGCGGCTGCGGCTCGGACCGGCGTATCGGGTCAGGCCAGATCAGGCGCTGTTCGCCGAGATTCAGGCGACCGTCGGCTCCGTCTCCGTGGCCTGATCCCGCATCCGAACGCCGTCCGACCCCCGGACTAGCGTTGGGAGGGATGTCCGCAACCTCCGCCCTACAGCTCGACCTCGATCTGGAGCCGTTCAACGGCCCGTTCGACCTGCTGCTGGCCCTGGTCTTGCGCGACGTCGTCGATCTTGGCGAGGTTCCCGTCGCCGACGTCTGCCTGCGGTACCTCGCGCAGATCGAGGAAGAGGGCGAGCTCGATCTCGAGAGCGCCAGCGAGTTTCTCGTCCTCGTCGCCGCGCTCCTCGAGCTGAAGATCCGTCTCTTGCTCACGCCCGACGAGGTCGACGACATGCCGGATGCGCAGGAAGCGGCTGAGGAGCTCGCTGCGCGTCTCGCCGAGTACGCGCGCGCCCAGGCTGCCGCGCAGTGGCTGAGCGACCGTCTGGACCAGGTCGGTCGCCGCGTCTTCCGCGACGGACCGCCGGCGCTGCGTCCGCCGCGCCCTCAGCTCGAGGACGAGGAAGGTACGGGCGATCCCGACCAGCTCGTGGCCGCGCTCCGTCTCGCGATCACGCGCACCGAGGAGTCGGCCGAGCCGATCCACGTGCTGCGCCGCCGTATTCCGCTCGGACGCCTGCTCGATCATGTTCGTCGCGCCGTGCGCGAGACCGGCAACTGCACGTTCGACGAGGCCGTCAAGGGTCTCGGTCGCACCGAGCAGGCAGCGGCCTTCTGGGCCGTGCTTGATCTGATTCGCGGCGGCGAGGTTGTGGCCGAGCAGGACGCACCGTTTGCGCCGATCCGCATGCGCCTCGCCACCCGCCAGCAGCTTGCGTCGGTGCCCACCGCGGCATGAGTGTCGAGCCGCGACATGCCGTCAACGCGCGCGTCATCGAGGCGTTGCTGTTCATCACATCAGAGCCGCTCGACGAGCGCACGCTGGCCGCGGCGTCGACCCTGTCCGAGCCAGACGTCGAGGAGGCGCTGCAGCTCGTCGGGGAGCGTCATGCCGAAGGCGCATCGGGCGTCGTGCTGGAGCGCGTAGCGGGCGGCTGGGCGCTGCGTGCCGCCGATGAGACTGCCGTGGCCTGCGCGCGACTGCTCGATCAGCTCTCGCAGCGACCACTGTCGCGTGCTGCACTCGAGACGCTGGCCGTGGTCGCCTACGCCGGCCCCGTCAGCCGCCCGGAGATCTCGCGGATCCGTGGCGTCGCCGCTGATAACCCGATCAAGAGCCTCCTTGAGCGCGGTCTGATCGAAGAGGCCGGTCGTTCCGACCGCCCTGGCAATCCGATCCTGTATCGCACGACCCTGCGGTTTGATCGCGTCTTCGGACTGGAGGAGGGGCGCCACTCGCTGCCGCTGCTCGAGGAACTCGGCGACGACCTGCCCGACGCAGCCGAGGTGCGCGACCGACTCCAGGCGATGGCGGCCACGCAGGCCGTCACGATCGAGGAGCCCGCTGCAGCAACTGCGGTGGAGCCTGCCGCGGCCGCTGCCGTTGATGCGGTTTCGACGCCCGACGCGGCACCCGACGCCGCACCCGACGTCACAGCCTGAGACACTGCCTGTCGTGGCTGACTCCGCGGCAAACACGATCCGGCTCAATAAGTTCCTCGCCCAGAGCGGCGTGGCGTCTCGGCGTGGCGCGGATGCGCTGATCGCGGAGGGGCGCGTCACGATCAACGGCTCGGTCGCGCAGGCCGGTTCGCAGGTCGCCCCGGGAGCGGTTGTCGCGGTTGATGGCACGCCCGTTTCGGCAGAGCGCCTGACGTACATGGTGCTGAACAAGCCGGTTGGGTACGTCACGACGCTGAGCGACCCCGAGGGGCGCCCGACCGTGATCGACCTGCTGGACGTGCTGGAGCGCGTCGTGCCCGTCGGTCGCCTGGATGCGATGACGAGCGGCCTGCTGCTCCTGACCAACGACGGCGACCTTGCCTACAAGCTCTCGCACCCGAAGCACGGCGTGCCGAAGACGTACCGCGCGATCGTGCGCGGGCTGCCGGGTTCGGCGGCGCTGCGCAAGCTCACGCAGGGTGTACACCTCGATGACGGGCGTACGCGGCCCGCCGAGGTCACGATGATCGCTGCGCGCTCCGGTGGGGCGGAGCTCGAAATCACCATCAAAGAGGGCAAGAATCGTCAGGTGCGCCGCATGTGTGCGGCGGTCGGCTACCCCGTGATGGAGCTCGAACGCATCGCCTACGGGCCGCTCACACTCGGCCGGCTGGGTGTCGGCACCTGCCGTGCGCTCAAGCCGCACGAGCTCGAGGCGCTGCAGGCCGCGGCAAGCGGCGGCTGAAAACCCGACCCACGGTATCCTTCGGCGTTGTGAGTGCAGCACCCGCCACCGGAGCCCCCGAGCTCATCGTCGTCATGCGCGCCTCCGCCACCGCGGAGGAGGTGCAGCACGTCATCGCCCTGATCGAGGGCGCTGGCGCCGGCGTGCACGTCGATGCCGGGGGTGAGGGCACGGTGATCGGCGCGATCGGTGATCGTGCGATCGTCGCCGGACTGCCGCTGGAGGCCGTTGACGGCGTCGAGCGCGTCGTGCCGCTGCGCAAGGAGTACAAGCGCGTCTCGCGCGAGTTCCGCTCCCGCGACACGATCGTCACCGTTGGGCCGTGCAAAGTTGGCGGCGGGCACTTCGCGATGATGGGCGGTCCCTGCTCGATTGAGTCGTACGAGCAGACGCTGGCCTCGGCCAAGGCCGTCAAGGAGGCCGGTGGTTCGATGCTGCGCGGCGGCGCCTACAAGCCGCGCACCTCGCCATACGCCTTCCAGGGCCTCGGTCTCGAAGGACTTAAGATCCTGCGCGCCGTCGGCGACGAGGTTGGCCTGCCGGTCACGACCGAGCTGATGGACGTGCGCGACCTCCAGGACGTCGTCGACCACGTCGACATGATCTGGATCGGCGCGCGCAACATGCAGAACTTCAACCTCCTCAGTGAGGTCGGCCGCTCCGGCAAGCCGATCATGCTGAAGCGCGGTATCGCGGCGACGATCGAGGAGCTGCTGATGGCCTCGGAGTACATCGCCAACGGTGGCTGCGACGAGCTAATCCTCTGCGAGCGCGGCATTCGTACCTTCGAGAAGGCCACGCGCTTCACGCTTGATGTCTCCGCAATTCCGGTCCTCAAGGCCGAGACGCATCTCCCGGTCATCGTCGATCCGTCGCACGCCGCGGGCAAGCGCTCGCTGGTTGCGCCGCTCGCCTTGGCCTCTGTTGCCGCTGGCGCCGACGGGCTGATCGTCGAGACGCACCCGACCCCCGAGCACGCCCTCTCCGACGCTGCCCAGCAGATTCCGTCGGCGGAGTTCCCCGCGTTCGTCGCGGACGTCGAGCGGCTCGTCTCGGTCTGCGGCAGGACCCTCAGCCGGTAGGCGGCCATGCGGGTCGCGATCGTCGGCCTCGGACTCATGGGCGGCAGTCTTGGACTCGCCCTGCGTCAGCATGTCTCCAACCATGTCGTGGGTTTTGATCTCGATGGCGCTGAGGCGAGCGTCGCGCTCGAGCGCGGCTGCGTTGATGCGGTGGCGAGCTCGCTCGCCGAAGCCTGTGGCGCAGCAGACCTCGTGGTCGTGGCCACGCCGGTCTCTGCGATCACCGGTGTGATCGAGGCCGTGCTCGCCGCGGCACCCGCTGCCACGATCACCGACATCGGCTCCACGAAGGGACACGTCGTCGCCGCGGTGTCGGGGGCCGGACGCTCGCGCTTCGTCGGCGGCCATCCGATTTGTGGTTCCGAGGCGCACGGTGCCATGCACGCGCGGGCCGAGTTGTTCCAGGGCGCGACGTGGTTCCTCACGCCGTCCGTGGAATCTGATGCGGCGCGACTGACGCAGCTGCACGGCATGGTCTCGAGCGTTGGCGCGCGTCCCGTCGTGATCGATGCGGCCGCTCACGACTCGATCGTCGCGCTGACCAGCCACTTTCCGCACGTGCTCGCCAACGTCCTCGCCACGCAGGTCGCCGCCACCGACGTCAACGGCCACAGCCCGCTGCATTCTGTTGGCGGCTCGTTCCGTGACATGACGCGCGTGGCGGGTGCCAACCCCGCAATCTGGATCGACATCTTCCTCGACAACCGCGATGCCATCCTGTCTGCGGTCGAGGATGCGCAGGCACAGCTCGGCACCGTTGCCGACGCGCTGCGCAGCGGTGATGAGGCGTTTCTCGCCACATGGATTGCCACGGCCGCCGCCGCGCGCAGCGAGGCGCTCGCGCAGGCGCACCGCACCGCTCCGGCAGACCTGCACGAGCTCCTCGCATCCGTGCCCGACCGCCCGGGCGCGCTGTCGTCGATCGCTCAGGCGCTGTCGGCAGCCGGCATCAACATCGAGGAGTTCTCGCTGAGCCACATTTCGCCCGAGCGCGGTGGCGAGGTGCGCATCATCGTGGCCGGTGAGGACAACGCCACACGCGCCGTCGAGCTGTTGCTCGCCGACGGCTGTATGGCCACGCATGCCCCGATTATCGATGGCGCTGGCGGCGAACAATGAGTACGTGGAAGGTTGCACCCTCGGGTCCGCTGCTCGGCGAGCTTGCCGTCAACGGCGACAAGTCTGTCAGCCATCGCTCGCTGCTGATCGGCGCGCTCTGCGACGGGCCCGTTGAGGTGGAGGGCTGGGGTGACTCTGCTGACACCCGCGCCACGCTCGAGGCCGTTCGTTCGCTTGGCGTGCAGGTCGACGATCACGGCCACGGACGCCTGACCGTCCACGGCGTCGGCATCGACGGGCTCAAGCCGCCGGTTGGTTCGATCGACGTGAAGAACGCTGGGACGCTGATGCGCTTGCTGACGGGTATCTGCGCCATGCAGCCCGCAGGCGTTTTCGTGCTCGACGGCGACGAGTCGATCCGCACGCGTCCGATGGAGCGCGTCGCCAAGCCGCTCCGCGTGATGGGTGCCGAGATCGAGACGACCGACGGCACGCCGCCCGTCACCGTCACCGGGGGTACCGCGCTCAAGGGTCTGGAGCACGAGATGGAGGTCTCGTCGGCGCAGGTGAAGTCCGCAATTCTGCTCGCCGGCCTGCGTGCCGATGGTCCGACGACCGTCATCGAGCAGGTTCCGACGCGCGATCACACCGAGCGCATGCTGCGCGCGGCGGGTGCCACCGTGCAGACGCTCCGCGATCGCGTCGTGATCCAGCCAACCGACCGACTGCACCTTGACCGCATTGAGGTACCTGGCGACATCTCGTCGGCCGCGTTCCTGATCATCGCCGCCACGCTGATTCCCGAGTCGCGCATCTTCTTGCGGGGCATCGGCATGGGCGTCGGGCGCACCGGCCTGCTCGACGTGCTCGAGCGCATGGGTGGACGCATCGCCGTCTTCAACCGCAGGACGACCGAGGCCGGCGAACCCGTCGCCGATCTCGAGGTCGCGCATGCCGAGCTGAGCGCCAGCAGCATCCGCGGCGCGGAGGTCTCGGGGCTCATCGATGAACTGCCGATCCTGGCCCTCGCGGCCTGCGTGGCGCGCGGCAAGACCCGCGTCCGCGAGGCCGAGGAGCTCAAGTTCAAGGAGTCGAACCGTCTCGAGAGCGTCTACGACGCGCTGCACGGCATTGGTGGCCGTATCGAGCTCGAGCCCGACGGGTGGTTCATTCGCGGCGTCCCGGCCCGTCTACGGGGTGGTACGGTCAATCCGCGCGGCGACCATCGCATCGCGATGCTCGGCGCAATCGCAGGGCTCTACTCGAAGGATGGCGTGACGATCACGGACTCGGAGGCGATCGACGTGTCGTTCCCCGGTTTCCGCCCGCTGATCGAGGCTGTCACGGCGGAGCGGCGTCGATGATCATCACCATTGACGGACCCGCTGGCGCCGGCAAGTCCACGGTCTCGCGCGCTCTCGCCTCGCGGCTGGGCTATCGCTATCTCGACACCGGCGCCATGTATCGCGCCGTCACCCTCGTCTCGCTCGAGACGGGCGAGGATCCACTGGTCGTCGCTGCCGGCGATGTCTGGGCCACCCGCGTGCTCGATCCGGCGTTGCGCTCCGATGCAGTTGATGCTGCCGTCTCCAGCGTTTCGTGCCTGCCCGCGGTGCGCGAGGCACTGCGCGGTGCGCAGCGCGATTTTCTTGCGCAGGGCGACGCCGTCGCAGAAGGCCGCGATATCGGCTCTGTCGTCTGGCCGCAGGCCGAGTTGAAGGTGTGGCTTGATGCTTCGCCCGACGAGCGCCGTCGCCGTCGTGCCGCGGAGCGTGGCGCGGAAGCGGGGGAGACCGCTCTCGAACGCGACCGACAGGACGCCGCGCAGATGATCGTTCCGGACGACAGCGTGCGTGTGGACACCGAGGGGCTCGCGATCGACGAAGTCATCGAGTCGATCGTGCAACTCGTCGAGGAGCGCGCATGACCGAGACGCGCATGCGCTGGGACGACTTCCGCATCTTCACGCCGGAGCGCTCGTGGGCACTGGCACTCAAGCTCGTGGCACCACCCATTCGTCGGTTCTCCGACGTTCGGATCTGGGGTGCGGAGCGCGTGCCGGCCAGCGGCCCGGTGATCCTGGCCGCCAATCACCAGTCGTTCTATGACATCTTCGTGCTTGGCGCCGTGATGAAGCGGCCGCTCCACTACATGGCGAAGCAGGAGCTCTTCGACAACGCGGCACTCGCACGTTTTCTGCCGCACACCGGCGCCTTTCCCGTGCGTCGCGGCGAGGCCGATCGCGGTGCGATTGACTCGGCGCGTGAAGTTCTGGCCCGCGGCGGCATCCTCGGCATCTTCATCGACGGCACGCGCCACCATGGTGATGGCCTTGGCGAGGTCCGTGCCGGCGCCGCGATGATCGCGGGCATGACCGGCGCGCCGATCGTGCCCGTCTGGATCAACGGGACCGACAAGATCGCAGACTCCCCTCGCGCGCCCGTGAGCATCACGTATGGACGCCCGATGACGGTCGAGGGGCGTGGCAGCAAGGTCTACAAGGCCGCGTCCGAAGAGATCGGCGCGTATCTGCGCCAGCTGGAATCGTTCGCCGTGAGCGCAGATCGCGCCGGGCGACCCAAAGATGCCGTCCCACCCGAGTGGACGAGCAAGGAGACGAGCGCATGAGCGGACGCGAGCCACCGCGAGCGCGTAAGCGCCGAGGCCAGGAGTTCGAAGAAGAGGTCCAGGCGCTCCCCGAGCAGCCAATCATCGGCGTCGTCGCCGTCGTCGGCTATCCGAACGTCGGCAAGTCCACGCTCTGCAACCGCCTGGCAGGCCGCCGCGACGCGGTCGTGCACTCCGAGCCCGGTGTCACGCGTGACCGCAAGGATGTCGATGTGGAGTGGAACGGCAAGTTCTTCCGCCTCGTCGACACCGGCGGCATCGACCTCGGCGGCGAGACGATGATGGCGGAGGAGGTCGCGCAGCAGGCACGGACGGCGCTGGCAGAGGCCGACATGGCCCTGTTCGTCGTCGATGCCAAGGCGGGCGTGATGCCCGGCGACCTCGAGGTCGCCGAGATCCTTCGCCGGCAGAAGATCCCGATGCTGCTCGTCGCCAACAAGGCCGACGGGCAGAGCGGCGACATCAATGCCCTGGTGTTCCACGAGCTGGGTCTCGGAGAACCGCTTCCGGTCTCCGCGATCCATGGTTCTGGGAGTGGCGACCTCCTTGATCTGATCGTCGAGCGTCTCACGGACATGCCGCAGGCCGAGCGCATGGAGCGCGTCGCCGATGAGATCGGCGTGGCGATCCTGGGTCGTCCGAACGTCGGCAAGTCCTCGTTGTTCAACAAGCTGATCGGCTCGCCCCGCGTGATCGTCAGCGACATTCCGGGCACGACGCGTGACGCGATTGATACGCGCCTAGTGCGCGGCGAGACCGTCTTCCGCCTCGTTGACACGGCCGGCATGCGCCGCAAGCGAGCGCAGCGCCAGGACATCGAATACTGGAGCGAGAAGCGCGCCCTGGCCGCGATGGATCACGCCGACATTGCTCTCGTCCTGATCGATGGCGCCGAGGGCTTCGTCGACCACGACCTCGATGTCGCTGATGCGGCCCGCAAGGCAGGCTGCGCCACGCTCGTGGTCGTCTCCAAGTGGGACGCCTCCGAGATCGATCTCGACGACCTGCGGCTGCGCATCGAAAAGAAGCTGCGCCAGCGGCCGATGATCGTGACGACCTCGTCGGTGACAGGGCGCGGTCTCGACCGCCTGCTCGACCGCATCGAAGAGCTCTACGCGGCGTACACGCGCCGCATGCCGACACCTGCGGTCAACCGCGCACTGCAGGACGCCGTGGCTCAGCGCCAGCCGTCGCTGGTGCACGGCAAGCGCATGAAGATGATCTACGGCGCGCAGGTGCAGACACGCCCGCCGCGCTTCCGCATCACGATCAACGATCGCAAGCTGATCACGCGGGACTACGCGTACTTCATCGAGAACCGGCTGCGCGAAGCGGCCGGGCTCGAGGGGTGCCCCGTGGTGATTGACTTCGTGGAGCGGTAGCGACGTGAGCACCTCGAGGTGATCCCGTCGCCGGTGTAGATCAACCTCGCCAGGAGAGGCTTTGGCTGCCGAGGCCTTCGCGTCGTCGTTGTAGATCAACTCCGTCAGTAACGGCATTGATGATCGAGGCTCGCGCATGCACCACGGATCGGCTACCCGTTCGCTTCGCTCACGGGCCGATCCTTAGGTCACTCTAGGGGCTGACTGCCCCTGCGGGGCAGTCAGCCCCTAGAGTTCCAACGCAACACAACAGGCGTCTCGCGCTCCCACCCGAGCAGCGACACGGTTGCCGTGTCGAGTCGGAAGAAGCGGCCGTCCTGCGGGGCGAGGCCGAGCCAGCGGGCGGTCAGGACGCGCAGGACGTGGCCGTGCGCGACGACGAGTGTGGTGCCGCCTGCCTCGCGGGCGGCGGCAATCACCCGATCGACGCGCGCCGCGACCTCGTCGGGCGTCTCGCCCTCGGGGCAGCCACCGAACCACACCGTCCACGCAGGGACCGTCTCGCGGATTTCCTTGGTCGTGATGCCCTCGTAGATGCCGTAGTTCCACTCGACGAGGTCTGGATCGATCGTCGGCGCCACGCCGAGCTCAAGGAGCTCGCACGTCTCACGCGCCCGTTGCAGCGGGCTGCAGCGCACGTGGTCGATCGTCATTGCCTGCACGAGCGGGGCGGACGCGATCGCCTCCTCGCGGCCGTGCGGCGTGAGCGGAATGTCCGTGGTGCCGGTGTGGCGCCCGTTCAGGCTCCACTCCGTCTGCCCATGGCGGACGACCGCAATCTGCGCCTGCGCTGCCATCGTGCGGATACTGGCAGATCAGGTGCCCGGATCACAATCGGCAAGCACGGCGCACAGGAACCCCGGAAACCGAGGGGTATACTCAGCCAACTGCTCACGACCGGTCGTCGGATCGCGTTGTGCGCTTATCCATGCACGTGGAGACGAACACGCCCCCACCCGATGATGCGGCCAACGAGCCGCCCGCGGCTGAGCCCGAGGCTCTCGCCGGCGGCTCCGCCGACGACGCGGTGATCGCCGCGAGCGCTGCGAAGTCTGCCGCCGCTCTGCCAGCCCAGCCCAAGATGAAGGTGCACCGTCCGGATGGCACGAGCGCAACGGCTGCGGCGCCGACCCCGGCTTTAGCGAGCGGTGGTGCGGGCGGTGGTGGCGGTCGTCCGCCGATGAAGCTGTATAGCTCCGAACCGGCAAGGCGCCGCCGTCGCTGGCCCTGGGTCGTCGGTGGCATCGGCGCCCTCGTCGTGATCGCGGCCCTCGGCGTCGCCGGCTACGGCTACTGGTACGTGCAGGACACCGTCTCGACGATGACGCGATCGTCGAATAAGCAACAGCAAGAGGCGCAGGACGGACTCGCCATTGCGACCGCCAACGAGCCCATCACCGCCCTGGTCATCGGCGAGGACCATCGCGCCGGCGAGTCGGGCGGGCGCTCCGACACGATGATGATGGTGCGTATCGATCCGCGCACGAAGACGATCTCGTTGCTCTCGTTTCCGCGCGACCTCGTCGTCGACGTCCCGGGCTACGGTCGGCGCCCGATTAACGAGGCCTACGACATCGGGCAAGAACCGCTCGCACTCGCCACGGTCAAGGAACTGACTGGCGTGCAGATCAACTATCTGATTCCCGTCGACTTCCGCGCCTTCAATCGCATCGTCGGCACGTTCGGCGGTGTCTGGCTACCGATCGACCGGCGCTACTTCAATGTCAACGACGGCACGGAAGCCAACAACTACATGTCGATCAACATCCAGCCGGGCTACCAGCTGCTGCGCGGTAACGACTCGCTCGCCTTCGCCCGCTTCCGGCACAAGGATTCCGACCTCATTCGTCTGTCGCGACAGCAGACGTTCGTGCGCGAGTTCAAGAAGCGCGTGGATAACTGGGGTCTGGCATCGCGCCTGATCGAAGTCATTTCGATCTTGCGCGACAACATCAAGATCCTCGGTTCGAACAAGAAGCCAGCTGATGCCAAGACGCTGCTCGAGTACGGCCAGCTGATGGCCAGCATCCCGCGCGGGAACATGCAGCAGGTGCGCCTCTCCGACATCTCGAGTTCGACGAAGTATCCCGGCAAGCTCGAGGCGACACCGCAGGCCGTGCAAAAGGTCGTCGACGAGTTCCTCAATCCCGATACGACCTCGGGCAACGCAATTGCGAGCCGCGACGTCGCCAAGGATCCCAAGTCCAAGGTCAAGAAGGCCACCTACAACCCAGCCACGATGGGCGTGGAAGTCCGCAACGGCAATGGTGCGCCCGCCGCTGCAGCCGACGCGTCGTGGCAGCTGATCGAGAACGGCTGGAAACTCGCGCACAGCGCGGGTGACTCGATGACGCAGTACCTCCATACGACCATCTACTACGACGGCTCTGTCGAGGGAGCGAAGGATGCGGCGACCGCGATCGGCGAGTCGTTCGGCACCGATTCCGAGATCAAGGCGATTGACGCCGCCGCGAAGGCTGAGATTCAGCAGAACGGCGTGGACGTCACCGAGCCGATCGTGGTCGTGATCGGCAAGACCTACACCGGCGATCTGGCACCGCCGAAGGTGGCCGTGCTGCCGCCGAAGGAAGAGGCGCAGATCGCCCGCGATCCCACCCGCGACGTCGCAATGTGGCGCCAGGCGCAGCGGAAAGCCGGGTTCCCGCTCTGGATGCCGACGGTGGTCTACGCCGGTGCGCAGACGCGCGATCCGCAGTACTCCAGCCAGCCGCCCTACCGCGTCTACAAGACAGCCGGGAAGAAGGCCGTCTACGTCACCTACTCCGCCGACGCCTATGACCAGGTCTTCGGCGTGCAGGCGATCCAGTGGGATCAGCCACCGATTCTGGATGGCCCGACAACCACCCGTAACTACAAGGGTCGGACGCTTCTGCTGTACTTCAACGGTGCTTCGCTCCAGCGCGTGGCATGGAAAGAGAACGGCAACAGCTACTGGCTGGAGAACTCCTTGACGGGTCGTATTCCCAACTCCGCAATGATCGCAATGGCGAAGAGCTTCAAATTGGTGACGCGTTGAGTGGACGCGAGCCGGTCGGCGTCATTGGCGTCGGCTACGTCGGCCTCGTCACTGCCGCCTGCCTGGCCGAGCTCGGCCATCCGGTTATCTGCCGCGACATCGTGCCCGAGCGCGTGGAGATGCTCCAGCGCGGTGAGGTGCCGATCCACGAGCCTGGCGTTCCCGAGCTGCTCAAGCGCAACGCCGAACGCCTGACGTTCACGCTCGACATGGAGGATGTCTTCCGCGAGGCGCGCATCGCCATCATCTGCGTAGATACGCCGCCGACGGCTTCGGGCGACGCCGATCTGTCGCGCGTGGAGGCCGTCATTGACGCGCTGCCTGCCAGCGCTGAGGGCGCGATTCTGGTGATGAAGTCCACGGTGCCCGTTGGCACCGGTCGGCGCGTGCGCACGGAGCTTGATGCGCGCGGCCGCGAGGACGTCGGCTACGTCTCCAACCCCGAGTTCCTTCGCGAGGGCTCGGCCGTCGCGGACTTCCGCGAGCCCGATCGTGTGGTCGTGGGCGGCGATCGCCCCGACGACGTCGAGCGCGTCGCACGGCTGTACAGCGATCTGCACGCCCCGATCCTGTCGACCGATACCGCCTCGGCCGAGATGATCAAGCTCGCGTCGAATGCGTTCCTCGCCACCAAGATCTCGTTCATCAACGAGATCGCCAACGTCTGCGAGCGCGTCGGCGCCGACGTCGAGGAGGTTGCGCGCGGGATGGGTCTTGATCAGCGCATCGGCCAGAGCTTCCTGCGCCCCGGCATCGGCTACGGCGGCAGCTGCTTCCCGAAGGACGTCACCGCGCTTAAGCAGCTCGCCGGCAACACGGGCTACTCGTTCCAGCTGCTCGCAAGCGTGATCGAGGTCAACGAGCTTCAAAAGCGTCGCGTAATCGGCAAGCTCCAGGATCATCTCGGACCGCTGCGCGATCGTCGGATTGCGTTGCTCGGTCTTGCGTTCAAGCCCCACACCGATGACATGCGCGAGGCATCGAGCATCGTGCTGGCCTCCCGCCTGATTGCCGAGGGCGCGAGCGTCTGCGCCTTCGACCCGGTCGCGGCCGAGCGCGCCCGCACCCTGCTGCCCGCGAGCGTCGAATTGTCTGGCTCGATGCTTGAGGCGATTTCGGGTGCCGACGCGGTCGTGATCGTCACGGAGTGGCCGGAGTTCCGCGCCGTGCTCGACCCCGACGTCCGCGCCGCGATGCGCCAGCCGCTGATCGTTGACGGCCGCAACCTGCTCGATCCCGACGAAGCAGTCGCGGCGGGCTTCACCTACGTCCCGATCGGCCGTGCCGAGCGCGACCCGGACCGCGAGCTGCATCAGGCGTGATCGCCGTCGTTCTGGTTGGCGGCGAGGGCACCCGCCTGCGCCCGCTCACGCTCGATGAGCCTAAGCCCGTCCTGCCGATCGGCGGCGTGCCCTTCATGTCGCTGCTGCTGGACCGCCTGGCTGCTGCGGGCGTGACGCGCGTGATCCTGTCCTGTGGCTACCTGCCGGATCGCCTGCGCGCGGGTATCGGCACGCCACCGCCGGGCCTCGAGGTCGAGGTCGTAGTGGAGGACGAGCCGCTCGGCACCGCCGGCGCGATCCGGTTCGCCGCAGCGGGACGCGTCGACGGCCCCTTTCTCGCGCTCAACGGCGACGTCTTGGGCGATGCCGATTTTGGCGCGCTCGTCGCGGCACACCGTGCCGCGGGTGCAGTGGCCTCGATTGGGCTCACACCCGTCGACGACCCCACGCGCTTTGGTGTCGTGGTCCACGATGAGCAGGGGATCGTCGAGCGCTTTGTCGAGAAGCCACCGAATGCCGACGGTCTCGGCCCTGCACCGTGGTGGGTGAACGCTGGCGCCTACGTGCTCGAGCCCTCCGTGCTCGACATGATCCCGGGCGACTGCATGGTCTCGATCGAGCGTGAGGTGTTTCCCCAGCTCGTCGGCAATGGACTGATCTGTGTTCGCTCGGAGGGGTATTGGCGCGACATCGGGACGCTCGAGAGTTTTCTGACGGCCAATGCCGATGCCGTTGCCGGACGTGTGCACACGCGCCTACAGGGGAGTGAGGAGGCCGTCCTGATCGATCCGTCGGCCACGGTTTCCGAGGAGGCGGTGTTGGTTGGCCCGGTCTTGATTGCTGCCGATGCCGTGGTTGGTGCACGCGCTGCGCTTGGCCCCGACGTCGTGATCGGTCCCGGCGCCACGGTGGCGCCCGACGCCACGATTCGCGGGTCGGTGCTGCTCGCGGGCGCACAGGTTGCCGCGCACGCCACGGTTGAGCGCAGCGCGATCGGACGCAACGCGCTGGTGGGCGAGCGGGCCAGTGTGAGCGGCTCGGCGCTCGGTACCGATCATGCGGCGGGTGCCGGTGAGGCACTCGTCGGTGAGCGGAGGCCCGGGTAATGGTTCTCGCGACGATGCTCGAGCAGGCGCTCGATTTTCCCCGTCAGCTGCGCTCCGGTCTCGCAGCCGGTGATGCGGCCGGGATGGCTGATCGCCAGATTGGCGCGGTTGCGCTCTGCGGTCTCGGTGGCTCGGCCGCCGGTGGTCGCCTGCTGACCGCCCTCTTCGCCGAACAGCTCGCCGTCCCCGTCGTCTCGGTTGATACGACGTCCCTGCCCGGGTGGGTGGGGGAGGACACGCTCGTCGTGTGCATCTCGTACTCCGGGCAGACGGCGGAGACGCTCTGGCTCTGGGACGAGGCGGGCGATCGGGGCGCGCTCCGCGCGGCGATCACCGCCGGAGGCGCGCTGGCATCGCGTGCTGAAGCGATTGGCGCGCCCTGCGCGCTCGTCGAGCCGGGCTTCCAGCCGCGTGGTGCCCTCGGACTGCTGCTCGGTGCGCTCGTGGGACTGTTGGATCTCGCCGGTGCCGTACCGGGTGCCGCAGCGCTGCTCGGCGATGCCGTGCCGGCCGTCGAGGCCGCCGTCGCACAGGAGCGCGCACAGCCCGACGTGGCACGAACCGAGGCTGAGCGTCTCGGCGGTCATGCCGTCGTCTTCTATGGCTCAGGAGCCCGTGCCGCCGCCGCTGTGCGCCTCAAGAACCAGGTGAACGAGAACGCGAAGGCCGCCTCGTGGGGTGGCGCGATGCCCGAGATGGCGCACAACGAGATCCTCGGCTGGATCGGCTGCAATCGACACGACACACGGGCTGCAGCGATCTTCCTGCGCGACGAGGCCGAGCCGCCGGCACCGCGTGCGCTGCACGACCGCATCCAGGACATCGTGGCGGGTGACGTGCCGACGGTGCTGGAGTGGCGAGGTTCAGGCACGTCGGAGTTGGAGCGCACCCTGACGCTCCTCGTGCACGGCGATGTGGTCTCGTGCCACCTCGCGGACGTCGAGGGTGTTGACGCACTCGACATCGCACGACTGACGAGCCTGAAGGCTCCGTCCGCGAACGAGTAATCTCCGTTCGTGGCCGACTTCGCATTCGACATCAAGGATCAGGCGCTGGCCGAGGAAGGCCTGCGCCAGATCGAATGGGCCGAGCGTGACATGCCGGTTCTGCGCGGCATTCGCGCGCGGTTTGCTGCCGAGCGCCCGCTCGAGCACATGCGAATCGCTGCCTGTCTGCACGTCACGAGCGAGACCGCCAACTTGATGCACACGCTGCGCGTCGGCGGCGCGGAGGTAGCCCTCTGTGCCTCGAATCCGCTGTCGACGCAGGATGCCGTTGCTGCGGCACTGGTCACAGAGTTCGGCGTCGCCGTCCACGCGATCTGCGGGGAGGACGACGACACCTACTACCGCCACATCAACGCCGTGGCGGATCTCCGTCCGCACATCACGATGGATGACGGTGCCGACGTGATCGGTGTCATCCACGCCACCCGACGCGAGCTGATCGACGGCGTGATCGCGGGCACGGAGGAGACGACCACGGGCGTGCTTCGCCTGCGGGCGATGGAGGCCGATGGCGTGCTCGGTTTCCCGGTGATCGCGGTCAACGAGGCACAGACCAAGCACCTGTTTGATAACCGCTATGGCACCGGCCAGTCGACGGTCGACGGCATCATTCGCGCAACCAACGTCCTGCTCGCCGGGCGCATGGTCGTGGTGGCCGGTTACGGCTGGTGTGGTCGCGGGATCGCGGAACGCGCTCGCGGCATGGGTGCGCACGTAACCGTCCTTGAGGTCGATCCACTCCGCGCGCTGCAGGCGGTGATGGATGGCTTCCGTGTCTCGACGATGGCGGAGGCCGCGCCGCATGGCGATGTGTTCTGTACCGCCACCGGTGATAAGGATGTGATCCGTGGCGAGCACTTCGACGTGATGAAGGACGGAGCAATCGTCGCGAACGCCGGCCACTTCAACGTCGAGATCGACGTACCAGCGCTGCGAGAGCGTGCGGTGGGCGTGTCTGCGCCGCGACCCTCGATCGAGCAGTTCACGCTCGCAGACGGGCGCAGTATCTGCCTGCTCGCCGCTGGCCGTCTCGTCAACCTCTCGGCGGCCGAAGGGCATCCAGCCTCGGTGATGGATATGAGCTTTGCCAACCAGGCCCTGTCCGTTGAGTACGCGGTCCGTCATGCCGAGGAGCTTGAGAATCGCGTGTACGTCGTGCCGCCTGCGATCGATGATGAGATCGCACGCCTGAAACTGGCGGCCATGAATATCGCGATCGATGTGCTGAGCGATGAGCAGCGGCGGTATCTCTCCAGCTGGACCGAGGGCACGTAGGGCAGCGGGCGTGACGCTGACGCCCCTCGACATCATCCGGCTCGAGCCCGGAGCAGTCGTGGTCCTCGACCAGACGCTGCTTCCGCAGGCACGAGTCGAGCGCCGCTGCGTGTCCGTCGCCGATCTCGTCGACGCGATTCGCGTGCTCGCGATCCGTGGCGCTCCCGCGTTGGGCGTGGCGGGTGCGATGGGCGTGGCCTTGGCGGCCGAGCTGGCGCCGCTCGAGCCAGAGGCATTTCGCCGAGCCGTCACTGCCGATGCCGCGATCATCGCGGCGGCGCGGCCGACAGCCGTCAATCTCGGGGTCGGCGTCCGCCACGCGCTCGCAGCGGCAGCGGGTGCCTGGAACGACCCTGTGCAGGCGCGAATGGTGATCGGCGCAGCGGCCCAGGCCTTTCACATGGCTGAGGTGCGGCGCTGCGAGGCGATTGGCGCGCACGGGGCATCGCTGTTTGGGTCCGACGTTCGGATCTGCACGATCTGCAACGCGGGTGCGCTGGCGACCGGCGGCTATGGGACGGCGCTCGGCGTGGTGCGCGCAGTCAACGCGGCGGGACGACTGGCGGGCGTCTGGGTGCCCGAGACCCGACCACTGCTCCAAGGTGCGCGGTTGACGGCCTGGGAGTTGGGTGAAGAGGGCATTCCGCACCGCGTAGTGCCGGATAGCGCAGTCGCCGCTGCCTTTGCCGGAGGCGAGATAGATGGCGTCGTCGTGGGGGCGGATCGCATTGCTGCGAATGGAGACACGGCGAACAAGGTCGGCACCTACGCTCTGGCGGTAATCGCGCGTCATCACGGCGTGCCGTTTTACGTCGCGGCGCCCCACACGACGATTGATCCCGCGACGGCGACCGGGCGCCAGATCCCGATCGAGGAACGCTCGCGCGACGAGCTCGGGCCGACCGTACCCGCCGAGAGCCCCGTGTGGAATCCGGCCTTCGACGTGACACCGGCGGCACTGATCGACGCGATCATCACCGACACGGGCATTCTGCGGCCACCGTTCGACCTGCGCGCGTAGCGAAGCGCCTCAAAGGCGTGCTCGGCGAACGGTGACGCTGCGGGCATGGACGTTCTGCGCCTCTTGGCCGATCAGCGCTGTGTGATCTGCGCGGCGCGCGGCACGCTCCTCTGCAGTGCGTGTCGGCGGCAACTGCCCTGGCTGCAGGGGCCGCTGTGTCTGCGCTGTGGCGAGCCCGATCCGCACGCGCGGCTGCGCTGCACGCTCTGCGCGCGGCTCGGCAGCAGCATCGCCACGGCGCGTTCGGCGCTCAGTCACGAGGCGGGTGGGGGAGCGATCGTCCGAGCATGGAAGGATGCCGCTCGAGCACCTGTCGCGGGACTGGCCGCAGACTGCATCCTTGCGACGGTGCCGCGCCCTGTCGCTGACTGCATCGTACCCGTGCCCGCAGCGCGTGCGCGCGCCGCGTGGCGCGGCGTGGACGGGCCAGCCGCGCTCGCCGAGCAGCTGGGGAGTGCATGGTCGCTGCCCGTGCGCAGCGACATCCTTGAGCGCATTCGCGATCGCCCACAGCGCGGCCTCACGGCCGAGCAGCGCCGTCGTAACGTTGCTGGCTCGATGGTGCACCGGCGTGCGATTGGTGGCGGCGTGGTGCTGGTGGACGACGTGCTGACGACGGGTGCGACGGCGCGGGCAGCAGCGCATCACCTGCGACGAGCGGGTGCTGATCGTGTCGAGGTCGTGACATTTGCTCGGGTTGCAACGATCGCGTAAAGACCCGCAGATCGTGTTGCGAATCTCCCGGGGAGGAGTAAGGTGGGCGCAACGTCAGACGAGGAGGTGTCCCGGTGGAAGTTAGGGTGCACGCACGACACGTTGATGTCTCGCCCGAAATCAGGGCAATGGCTGCGCAGAAGCTCGAGGCCATAGCGCGGCTGCTGCCGCCTGATGCGACGGCCGACGTCGAGTTCTCGGAAGAGCGCAATCCGCGGATCAAGCAGCGGAGCATCGCCGAGGTGACGATCATGGCGCGTGGCAGGGTGCTGCGCGCACGGGCCGCTGGCACGGCCTTCGGCGACGCGATGATCCACGCGGTGCGGAATGTCCGGCAGGAGGCCTCCGACCTCCACCATCGCCGGCGCGCGCATCCGCATCGGGGCCTCAAAGCCGCGTAAGGGTCGCTTCGATCCGATCGTCGACGACGCCGTCGTCAGCCGAGCCCGCGGGCACGGTTGGCGGCGGCGTTGGTCGTACGGGCGCGGTTAGGCCTGCAGGCCGAGTCGCGCACGACACGCGGTGCGCACTGCCGGGACTGGCGACTCGGTGAACCACTCGATGGCACCCGGCTCGGGGGCGGGCGAGCGCAGCAGCGCGTCAAAGGCCGCGAGGGCGCGTCCGGCATCGTCTTCTGCCGCCCAGCGCTCGATCTCATCGCGCCAGTCGTGCCATTGGGTTGCGAGTTCGCGCCGCAGGTAGGCCGTGCCGATCGCGCGCCACGCATCGCCGTCGAGCGTCGGCTGCGCCGTCGTGAGGAAGCGAATGGCACCGCGCGTACCGAGCTCGCGCAGGAGCGGCGCGGCAGCCTCAGCCGGACAGCGCCCGCCCTCGGACTCGGACTGGGGCAGACAGCGGCGCAGCACGGCATCACGCAGGTCGGGGTCATCCTCCGCGACGAGGGCGAGCTCATGGGCGGCATGCCAAAGCAGGATCGGAGCCTCGCGGAAGAGCAGCGCCTCGCCGATGGCCCGTGCGACCTCCGCGAAGGTGACATCGTCGGAGAGCGCAGCGACGGTCGTCTCGGCGACCCATTCGTCGGCGACCATGACGCGCGCGCTGCCGGGAGCAAGCGCCTCTGTGGCATCGGCGAGGTTGCCGAGCAGCCGCTGGAGGCTCTCGAGGTCAAGGATTGGGATGTCGCCGGTCGTGGCACTAAACGCCTCGGGATCGATCACGGTCTTGGCGAGCCACGCTGCAAAGGGCTCTGGGTCGTCGTTGAGCAGTGCCACAAGCGCGCGTGTGCCGCCCTGCGTGCCGACCATTACCCGCTCGCCCGGGCGCAAGATCGCGCTGAGCACGTCGTCGCCGGGCTCCAGCGTAACGACCGCCTCCAGCAGCGCTCGGCGTCCGGCGATCAGCGCGAGCGCATCGCCGGTCTCGTCATCCATCCGCAGAGCGTGCAAGAGGAGCTCGACCACCGCCGGGTCTGGAGCATCGGCGGGATACGGCGGGAAGAGGCGCACGAGCGCGCGTGCGGCCTCGCTGTCGAGGTCCTCGAGTTCGCGTCGCTGACGATCAATTCGACGACCGGCCTCCAGCGTGGTCACATCGCCCGCGATCCACGCCTCGAGCAATGTGGTGATGGGGGACACCGGGGCGGTGGGAGAGGGATCACCGGTCACGCCGGAGAACGGTAGTGGGCGCTTCTCTCTCAGGCGGCGCTCACGTACAGGCTGGTAGGGTTCGTCCCATGGCGGACCTGTTCAATAAGCTCCTTCGCGTTGGCGAGGGCAAGCGTCTCAAGGAGCTCCAACGCATCGTCGATGCGACCAATTCGCTCGCTGACGAGGCAGCTGCGCTGTCCGACGACGGACTGCGCGAGCGCTACGCAGAGTTGCGTCAGCAGGCGCAGGAACGCCTTGGTGACGCACCAACGAAGGACGAGCTCCAGAACGTCCTCGCCGACTTTGAGCCCGAGACCTACGCCTTGGCCCGCGAGGCCGGCAAACGCGCGATGAGCATGCGGCATTTCGACGTGCAGATCATCGGCGGAGCCTGCCTGCATCGCGGCTGGATCGCGGAGATGCGCACCGGTGAAGGCAAGACCCTGGTCGCCACGCTGCCCGTCTGCCTCAATGCGCTTGCCCAGCAAGGCATGCACCTGGTCACGGTCAACGATTACCTGGCCCGCCGCGACGCACAGTGGATGAGTCCGCTGTACGAAATGCTCGGCATCAGCGTCGGCATCATCCAGGCCGGCATGGAGCCGGATCAGCGTCGCGCCCAGTACGCCGCCGACGTCACCTACGGCACCAACTCCGAGTTTGGCTTCGACTACCTTCGCGACAATCTCGCCGTCGAGCTCGAGCATTGCGTCCAGCGCGGCCACTCCTTCGCGATCGTCGACGAGGTTGACTCGATCCTGATCGACGAGGCGCGGACGCCGCTGATCATCTCCGGACAGCCGGAAGAGGCACCCGAGACGTACTACTCCTTTGCCAAGGTCGCCAAGACGATGCGTGTGCCCGAGGACTACGAAGTCGACGAGAAGCGCAAGACCGTCGCGCCGACTGAGGATGGCGTCCACAAGGTTGAGAAGGCGCTCGGCATCGAGAACCTCTACGCGCCGGGCAATGGTCAGATGGTCAACCACCTCGTCCAGTCGCTTAAGGCCGAGTCGCTGTTCAAGCGCGACGTCGACTACGTCGTGATCGACGGGGAAGTCAAGATCGTTGACGAGTTCACCGGCCGCCTCATGGAGGGTCGCCGCTGGAGCGAGGGTCTCCATCAGGCCATCGAGGCGAAGGAGGGCGTGAAGATCGAGGCCGAGAACATTACGGTCGCGACCGTCACGATCCAGAACTACTTCCGCATGTACGACAAGCTCTCCGGCATGACGGGCACCGCGGCGACCGAGGCCAACGAGTTCGCCGAGATCTACGGTCTCGAGGTCGTGACGATCCCGACCAATCGCGAGAGCACGCGCCAGGACAAGGAAGATCTGATCTTCAAGACCAAGGACGAGAAGTTCGACGCGGTCGCGGCCGACATTGCCGAGCGCCACGCCACCGGGCAGCCGGTCCTCGTCGGCACGATCGACATCGAGACCTCTGAGTATCTGAGCGCCCTGCTCAAGCGTCAGGGTATCCCGCACGAGGTGCTCAACGCCAAGGAGCACGAGCGCGAGGGCGAGATCATCGTCAACGCGGGCCAGCAGGGTGCAGTCGTGATCGCGACCAACATGGCTGGCCGCGGCGTCGACATCAAGCTCGGCGAAGGCGTGCCCGAACTCGGCGGCCTCTACGTGCTCGGTACCGAGCGACACGAGTCCCGCCGCATTGACAACCAGCTGCGCGGCCGCTCTGGCCGTCAGGGCGACCCCGGTGAGACGCGGTTTTACCTGTCTGCCGAGGACGAGGTCGTGCGCCTCTTCGCCGGCGATCGCATCTACAACATCCTCGACAAGCTCGGACCGCCCGAGGGTGAGCCGATCGAGCACAAGCTCTTGTCGCGCCAGATCGAAGGCGCTCAGCGCCGCGTCGAGGAACACAACTTTGAGATCCGTAAGAACGTCCTCAAGTACGACGACGTGCTCAACAAGCAGCGTGAGGTCGTCTACGACCAGCGTCGCGAAGTGCTCGAGGGTGCAGACATCTCCGACCTTGTGCGCGAGTGGGTCGACGAGACGGTCGAGAGCGTCGTCGAGCTGCATACGCAAGGCGATGCGCAGGACGACTGGGACGTTGACGGCATGCTCGTTGGTCTGCGTTCGGTCTATCCGGTGTCGTTCACGGCGGCCGAGCTCGGCCCCGTCCAGGAGATCGACCCCGAGGCGCTGATCGACCGCGTTGTCGCCGACGCCGCGACGGCGTACGAGCGCAAAGAGCAAGTCGTTGAGCAGATCGACCCCGAGTTGATGCGTCGTGCCGAGCGCTTCTATCTCCTCCAGACGATCGATACGCGCTGGCGCGAGCATCTGGACAACATGGACTACCTGCGCGACGGCATTCACCTGCGTGGCCTGGCCCAGAAGGATCCGGTCGTCGAGTACCGCACCGAGGGGCATCAGATGTTCGGCGAGATGATGCACGAGGTACAGCAGGAGGTCGTGGCTGGTCTCTTCCAGTTCGTCATCGAGGTCGATGGCCCCGACGGACGCGTCGTCGTCGATCCGTTTCTGATCGAAGAGGACCTCGACGCGCTGGTCGCGCAGCATGAAGACGTGCGTGCCTTCGACGGCGTTGAGGCGCCGCCGCAGAGCGTGCCCGACGGGCTGGCACAGCAGCCGCGCGAGGACTCTGCATGGTCCCGTTCGACGGATTGGGGTGGGACGCCGACCTCGACACCGCTGCCGCCCGTTGAGGAGAATCGTTCCTCGAACACGATGCGCGGGCAGGCGCCTGGTGCCGCTGGCCGGCAGAAGAAGAAGCCTGCGAAGAAGAAGCGGCGTGGCTGACGCGCCGGAGGCGCTGTCGGCAGACGAACTCGCGGCTGCCGTCGCGGATCTCAAGGCGCGACTGGTCTGGGTGCGTGACTACCTCGACCCGGCGCAGTTGCAGATCCGTCTCGACGAGCTAGACGCCCAGATTGGTGCTCCAGGGTTCTGGGACGATCAGGAGCGAGCCGTCAAGGTATCCGCGGAGCGCACGCGCGCCGCGCGCAAGCTCGAGCTGTACGAGAGTCTCAGCACCGATGTCGAAGACGCTGGCGATCTCGTGGTCATGCTTTCTGACGCGCCAGAGCTTGCCGATGAGGTGAGTGTTCAGGTTGTGAGCCTCGGGGGCCGGATCGACGAGCTGGAGGAGGGTGCGCTCTTCTCGGGGGAATACGACGCCGGACCGGCCGTGGTGACGATCAGTGCTGGTGCTGGTGGTACCGACTCGATGGATTGGGCCGAGATGCTGCTGCGCATGTACCTGCGCTGGGCAGAGCGTCGCGGCTTCAAGAGCGAACTCCTTGAGGCCTCGCCGGGCGAAGAGGCCGGTCTCAAGTCGGTCTCGCTGCTCGTCGACGGCGAGAACGCCTACGGCATCATGGGCGCCGAAAAGGGTGTGCATCGCTTGGTGCGCCTCTCGCCATTCGATTCGGCGCATCGTCGCCACACCGCATTCGCCCGCGTCGATGTCACGCCGTGGGTCGACGAGGATGTGGACGTCGAGATCGACGAGGGCGACCTCCGGATCGACACCTACCGCGCCTCAGGCGCCGGGGGACAGCACGTCAACAAGACGGATTCGGCGGTGCGCATCACGCACATGCCAACGGGCATCGTCGTGCAGTGCCAGAACGAGCGGTCCCAAACGTCGAACAAGCAGACCGCCATGCGCGTCCTCAAGAGCCGTCTGATCGAGCTCGAGCTCAAGAAGCGCGAAGAGGAATTGGCCAAGGCACGCGGAACGTCTCAGGACAACAGCTTTGGCAGCCAAATCCGCAGTTACGTCCTGCATCCGTACACGATGGTCAACGATCATCGCACCAACCGGAAGGACGGCAACGTGCAGGCCGTTCTCGATGGTGATCTCGATCCTTTCATCCGCGACTTCCTCCTCCGCCGCACCGCTGCGGACGGTGACGTCGTTGCGGAATCGTGATCGTCTGACCGCAATTCCGGCTGATAGGGTGGGTGCGCGACGATGCTGAAACGCGATACCCCATCGGATGCCCTGCGCGGCCCGTTTGACCTTGATGATCCCGGCACGGTGAGCATCGCTTCCACCGAGCTGCGCGGCGAGCAAGAGCTCGAGCGCGAGGCTGAGGAGCGCCGCCGCCGGCGCGCCGAGGCGTTGTCCGAACTGGCCGGTGAGACGAGCGAGTTCCGCCGACCGTTCGCCCCGCGCCAGGACGCGATGATCCTGCTCGAGGACGTCACGAAGGTCTATTCCGGCGACGTCGTCGGGCTCCGCGACGTGTCGCTCCAGATCGACAAGGGCGAGTGGATCTTCCTCGTCGGGCCATCCGGTTCGGGCAAGTCCACTTTCATCAAGCTCCTGCTCAAGGAGATTGACGCGACCAGCGGCAACGTCCAGGTTGGCGGCCGCTCGCTGCGCACGCTCAAGCGCTCGCAGGTGCCGAAGTTGCGGCGCAACATCGGCTGCGTCTTCCAGGACTTCAAACTCCTGCCCACGCGCACGGTCTACGAGAACGTCGCCTACGCACTCGAGGTGCAGGGGCAGCGTCGCGAGATCATCGAGCGCAAGGTGCCCGAGATCATCGGCCTCGTCGGCCTGGCCGACAAGATCGACAAGCTCCCGCACGAGCTCTCCGGTGGCCAGCAGCAGCGCGTGTCGATTGCGCGCGCGTTCGTCAACCACCCGCCGCTCTTGATCTGCGACGAGCCGACCGGCAACCTCGACCCCGAGACGTCGATCGGGATCATGCAGCTTCTCTACCGCATTAACCGTGCGGGGACCACGATCCTGATGGCCACGCACGACCGCGAGATGGTCGACAAGATGCGCCGCCGCGTGATCGCCCTCGAAGAGGGCCGCGTGGCGCGCGACGACCGCCGCGGCGGCTACGTCGAGGAGGACGAGGCGTAGTGGAGACCCGCTGGAAGTTCTTCTTGGTCGAGGCCCTCAAGTCGCTGCGCGGCAACTTTGCGACGACCATTGCCGCAGTCGTGACGGTGCTCGTCGTCATGTTTATTGCCGGCATCGGCATCGCGCTTGGGTCATACGTTTACAACTATTCCAACAAGGTCCGCGACGACGTCACCATCCGTGCGTATCTCAAGGATTCCGCGTCGCCGAAGCAGATTGCGGACATTCAGCGCACGATCACGGAGACGCCTGGCGTCGCTGAGGGCTCGCTGGAGTTCATCTCGAAGGACGATGCGATCCTGCGGCTCGAGAAGCAACTGGGCAAGGATTCCGAGCTGCTCAAGTTGACGCTCGGCAACCCACTGCCGGCCTCGTTCGAGTTCAAGGCCGAGAACCCCGACCAGACTGCCGCGGTGGCAGCCGCGATCGCCGGTCTGCCGGGGCTTGATCCACCACAGGCAGGACTGCCGAATCCCGACTACGGCGCAGGCAAGGCCGATCGCGTGTTGAAGACTGCCGGCACGATCACTCTTGTCTTGCTCGGGATGGGTGTGGTGCTGGCGATCGCTGCGGTGCTCTTGATCGGCAACACGATCCGTCTTTCGATCTTCGCCCGTCGGCGTGAGGTCGAGGTGATGAAGCTCGTTGGCGCTACGAACTGGTTCGTGCGGCTGCCCTTCATGATCGAGGGCATGGTCTGTGGCGTGGCGGGGGCCGTGCTGGCCTCGATCCTCCTCGCGCTCAGCTACCAGACGCTGCTGGCCGATCGCGTTGAGTCGTCGATGACCGCGGGTGGTGGGCCGACGGCGATTGCCTTCCCGCTGCTCGTGATTCTGCTGATTCTTGCGGGACTCGGCATTGGTGCGCTTGGCTCTGGCCTGACCATGCGCCGCTTCCTGCAGGTCTGAGCGAGCGGATTTCCGTCCCCGCGACGGGTACTCTTGGCGCATGACAGAGACGCCATTGCCGCGCATGCTGTTCGTCGAGGACGATCCCGTGATCCGTCAGGCGACGGCCGATTACCTGACCCGCAACGGATTTGATGTCGTGACGGCAGAGGATGGCGATGCAGGCCTCGAGGCCTGGCGGACGAGCGATCCCGTGTTGGCGTTGCTCGACGTGATGTTGCCGGGCATGGATGGCGTATCGCTCTGTCGGGCGATCCGCGCCGAGTCGCAGATTCCGGTGATCCTGATGTCGGCCCGGTCGGACCCCATCGACGTGGTGATGGGGCTTGAAGCCGGGGCGGATGACTACGTCACGAAGCCGTTTGAGCCGGCGGTGCTCGCCGCCCGCCTGCGTGCTGCGCTGCGCCGTGTTGCGCCGGCCGATGAGGATCGGCCAGCCGTGGTGGAGATTGGAACGCTCACCGTCGATCGCGAGGGCTACGAGGTCACGCGTTCCGGTGAGGTGCTGGCGCTGACGCCAACGGAGTATCGCCTGCTGATCGAGTTCGTCGACAACATCGGCATGGCGCTCGACCGAGCAACGCTGCTTGATCGCGTCTGGGGCTACGGCTGGGCGGGTGACACGCGACTCGTCGACGTCCATGTGCAGCGGTTGCGCGCGAAGATCGAGGAGGATCCCGCGGCGCCCGAGCTCGTGCAGACGGTGCGGGGCGTCGGCTACAAGCTGGTGCGCCCGAGCGAGGATCCGTGAGCCTGCGGGTTCGACTCGCGCTGGCGATCGCGATCATCAGTGCCCTCGTGGCCGGCGGCATCAGCGTCGCCGTCTACCAGCGGAGTGTCAACGATCGCGTCGACCGTGCACGGGAGACTGCAGCACGCCAGGTGCGGACGGCGGCATCGATTGCCCGGCTGCGGTTTCCTGGTGGCGCGACGGTTGCGCCGTCGGGGTCCTACATCGTCACGCCGGACGGCGTGCTCGGTGACGCGTCGATTGGGCTCGGGCTGCCAACCCGTCTAAAGGCACGCGTCGAGGCTACGCCGAGCCGTGTGTTCACCGAGCCCGTCTTGAACGGCGGGAACCCGGCGGTCTATGCGGGCACGCGGTTGCGGACGATCGGGTCGATCTACGCGAGCCAGTCCTTCATCGCCGATCAGCAGGAGCTCGAAGCGTTGCGCGATGCACTGATTCGCCTGACGGCCGCTGCGGTCGTGATCGGTGGGTTCCTCGGCGTGCTGGTGGCATCCGCGCTGTCGCGACGCCTACGCCGCTCGGCTGCGCTGGCACGCCAACTGGCGGCAGGCAATCTCGATGCGCGCCTGCGCCCGCGCGGCCGCGATGAGATCGCGGCGCTTGGACGCGCACTCGACGACATGGCGGAGGCGCTCGGTCGCACCATTCACGAGCTCGACGATGCTGCCGAGCGCGAGCGCAGCTTCTCTGCTGATGTGGCGCACGAGCTGCGCACGCCGATCACGGGGCTCGTTGCTGCCTCCTCGCTGCTCGATGACTCGCCCGAGGCCGTAATGGTGAAGGAGCGCGCGCGGGCGCTCGCGCACCTCGTGGAGGATCTCCTCGAGGTGATGCGTCTCGACGCGGGCGCGGAGACGCCGATGGCGCAGCAGTTCGATCTCGTGCGCCTCGTCAGCGATGTCGCGCGTGATCGGCTGCCGGAGGCCGAGCTGGAATTGCCGGTCACGCTACGCATCGACTCCGATCCCCGACGCCTCGAGCGGGTGCTCGTCAATCTGATGGAGAATGCGCGCCGGTACGGGGCTGCGCCATACCGTGTCACCGTGGCAGCAGACGCCATGACGATCACCGTGCGTGACAGTGGTGCGGGCTTCGGCGCGTTTCTCGAGCGCGCGGCAGATCGTTTTGCCATGGCATCGCGCGATCGTGGTGGTGGTACCGGTCTGGGCCTGGCGATCGCCGAGGGACAGTCCCGCGTGCTGGGCGGGGAGCTGGAGTTACTCGACGATGCTGGCGCAGTCGCGATCGTCCATCTGCCGGCGCAGGCGCGCGTCTCGATCGGTGCTGCCGTGGTGGGGGAGTCGGCATGAGACCACGGCTCCTCCTGCTCGGGGTTGTCCTCGTGCTCGCCGGGTGCGGTTCGACGGGGACGACCGTTCGCGATGAAGGGCCGGCTGCGCTCGGCGATAAAGCGATTGTCTCGCCGGCGGCTGCTGTGGGCGAGGACACCGCCGCGGCAGTCCCTGCCGTACCGGCGTCTGGTTCTGGGTTCGTGTATCTCCTGCGCTACGACCAGCCCGAGCCCACGCGGCGAAGCATCCCGAGCGATCTGACGGTGCCGGAGGGCAGCCTGCGGGCCCTGCTTGAGGGGCCGTCGCTGGCCGAGCGGGTGCTGGATTACTCGAGCGCGATTCCCGAGGATTCCCGGCTGTTGGGCTACTCGGTGCTCAACCGCACTGCCATCATCGACCTCTCAAAGTTGCCGCCGATTGCCGCCGATGCGCAGAGTGAGGCCCTGTTGGCGCTGTATCAGATCGTCTACACCGTCACCGCGAGCGACGCGATCGAAGCGGTGCAGGTGCGTCTGAACGGTCGCCCCTACGGTCTCAACGCCGTGGCGGGTGGCTCAAGCGCCCTCGAGCCCCCACTAACCCGCGCCGATCTCAGCTTTGTGATCGACGCCATTACGCTGCCGGGGAGCAGTGGGTGCGCCGTGGCGAAGGAGGGCGCTCCGGCCTTCACGGGAACCCCGAGTGTCACGATTCTCCGGCCGGCGACTGGCGCGCGCATCCGTGACGTATTGCAGTTGCGAGGCGTGGTTCAGGGTCCGGGTGGTCCGCTCGTGATCCGCCTGATTCAGAACCAAATCGAGGTTGCAAATCGCATCATCGACGAGCAGTGCGTGGGGAACTTCGCGGCGACGATTCCCGTACCACGGAGCCTCACTGGTCCCCTCGACGTCGTAATCATTGCGCCCGGCGTCGAAGGACAGCCTGCGGCACAGGCGCTCCAGCGCGTCGTGATCGCCGGATAGTCCCCAGCCGCAGCGTAGGATGTGCCCATGAGCGGTGAGGGGGAGCGCACGGTTGCGCAGAATCGGCGAGCACGCCACGACTATTTCCTTGAGGACAACCTCGAGGCGGGCGTCGTCCTGACCGGCAGCGAGATCAAGTCCCTGCGGGCAGGCGCCGCCAGCGTGAATGAGGCGTACGCGATGTTTCGCGGCAACGAGGTGTGGCTCGTGGGCGCCACGATCGAGCCCTATGCCCAAGCGGGCATGCGCAACCACGATCGTGCGCGCGACCGCAAGCTGCTGCTGCATCGTCGGGAGATTGAGAAGTTGCGCGTTCGCGTGGAGCAGAAGGGCTTCACGCTCGTTCCCGTGCGTATTTACCTTAAAGAGGGCCGTGCCAAGGTTGAGGTCGCGCTGGGACGGGGTAAGAACGTGATTGACAAGCGCGATACCGCCAAGGCGCGCGAGGCCAAGCGCGACGTCGATCGCGCGCTCAAGGAGCGTCGCTAGCCATGCGCAAAGCCAGCCTCTTGCTCGTCCTGCTCGCCGTGGTGCTGGGTGGCGGTCTCGTAGCGGGCTTTGTCGCGCTCGGAGGCACGAGCAATCTGGAGTCGACGCAGACTGCGACGACCGATCCCTGCACCACGAAGATCGTGCCGCAGCAGGGTGACGCGATGGAGGCGGAGGCATCCTCCATCTTGCTGACGTCATTGAATACGGCGGCGTGCTCACTCGAGGTCACGCGCGAGGATCTTGTGCTGGCACTCGGAAGCGGCGATGGTATTGACGGTGCGGCGCGGCTCCTCGGTGTGCAACCGGCGGCGCTGCAAGACGCGGTGCTGGGAGCGATCACCGAGACGGTCGATGCCGAGTCCGCCGCGGGGCGCCTGACGCCAACGACAGCGCTGGCAATCCAGACGCTGATCGACGTGGTGCCACCCGATCAGCTGCTCGCCGCCGTACGTAACGAAGGGGGCGAATGTGCCCCAATCGCGTGGAAGCAGGTTGACGGGCTCGAGCAGATCACCGCCGAGGTTGGCGTCCTGACAGGGCTTCGCGCCGCCTGCGCGCTGCAGATCGCGCCGATCGAGGCGGTCGCGGCACTGGCAGATCCTGCCGGCCTCCAGGGCCTTGCGGCGCGGTCCGGCAGATCACAAGACGAGGTCGAGCAAGCGGTGCGTACCGCCATGGTCGCGTCGATCGAGCAGGCGCAGGAGGCCGGCGCGCTGTCCGGCACCGAGGGCAGCGTGCTCGGTGCAGCAGCAGCCGTTGCGCCCGTAGAGCGGATCCTAGCCATCGTGCGCGGCGACGATGATCCCTGCGAGCCATTCGCGTGGTCGAAGACCACTAGTTCGAGCCAGGCGCTGGCCGAAGTAGCCTTGCTCGGCGTCGTTGACGCCGCCTGCCAGCTGCAGGCGCCGACCTTCGATGTGTTCGCGGCACTCGCCAATCCGAGCGAACTCGCGACGCTGGAGCAGACGACCGGCAAGAGTGAGGCCGAGATCAACGCGGCCATCAAGGACGGGCTCCAGAAGGGCCTCGCTGCGGGACAGGACGCGGGCGACGTGTCGGGGCTCGTGGCCTTCGGTCTCAACCTCGCGCTCTCGCAGGCGAACGTGCTCGACCTGCTGTCGACCTTCGTCGGCTAGCGCCTACTCCTCGCTAATGCCGATGCGGTCGTGAATGCGCCGCAGCCAGGCGGGCGCCCACCAGTTGGCCTCTCCCGCCACGCGCATGAAGGTCGGTACGAGGATGCTGCGGACGAGCGTGGCGTCGATCAGAATCGCGAAAGCGGCACCGAATCCGAGCTGCTTGATGTTCGTGACGCCGCTCGAGAGGAACGCCGCAAAGACAATCGCGATGAGAAGGGCCGCCGCCGTGATGATGCGACCAGTGCGCTGCAGGCCGAAGGCCACGGAGTCGACGGTGTTGTGCCCCGCCTCGTGCTCTTCCTTGATCCGAGAGAGGAGGAACAGCTCGTAGTCCATCGAGAGGGCGAACGCGATCACGGCGACGAGCGCCAGCGATGAGAGGTCGACGGTGCCGGTCACGACGTAGTCGCCCGTCAGCCACTGCAGGCGCCCGTATTGGAAGACCCAGACGAGGACGCCGAGCGTCGCCGCCAAGCTGAGGATATTGAGGAGCAGCGCCTTGATCGGCAAGAGCACGCTGCCGGTGTAGAGGAAGATGATCAGCAGGGTGGTCAGCCCAATCCAGAGCGCCACAATCCAGGTGTTCCCGACGATGCCGTTGTTCGAATCGCCGTACTCGGCCGCGATGCCGCCAACGAGGACCTGCGTGGCGGGAGCGGGGTAGTTGCGGAGGCTGTCGGCCAGGGCGACTCCGCGGTCGTCGCGAGGCGGTACATCGCCGATCACGACGACGCGCGCCAGATGATCCTTGAACCAACTCTTGCCGGCAGGGTTGGGGCCGAGGACATCGCCCTTGGCGACAATCGTGTCCGGCGTCGACACGCGCGTCACGCCTGGCAGCTTGGAAAGGTCGCGCGCATAGCCGGTGAGGGCTGCCGTGCTCTCAGGGTTACGGAGCAGGATTTCGTAGGGCGCGCCGTCGAAGCCGGGGAAGCGCTCGTCGAGATACCGGCTCGAGACGGCGGCGCGGTCTTCAACCGGCAGCGCGCGATCATCGATCTGGCCGACGACCAGCGACATCGCGGGATACGCGAGGACCAGCATGATTACGACGCCACCCAGGAGGTACGGCAGCGGGCGACGCATCGTGGTGCGTGCCAGACGCGACCAGATACCGTCGTCGCGCGGCGAGAGATCGCCGCGCAGCAGCTTGAGACGATTCACGTTCGGGCCGAGTATGGCGAGCATCGCCGGGATGATCGTGAGCGCACCGAGCACTGCCATCAGGCTCACCGCGACACCCGCATACGCGAAGGACTTGAGGAAGTACTGCGGGAACACGACCAGGGAGGCAAGGGTGAACGCGACCGTGATGCCGGAGATGAACACGGTCTTGCCGGCAGTACGCACGGTGGTGACGACGGCGTCCTCCGTCGTAGCGCCGCGGTGCAACTCCTCGCGGAAGCGGTTGATCATTAGCAGCGCGTAGTCGATGCCGAGCCCGAGGCCCAGTGCAGTCACGAGGTTGAGCGCGAACACGGAGACATCGGTGACCTGCGTGACGACGAGCAGCAACGTGAAACTGCCCAAGATGCCGATGAGCGCGACAAGGAACGGGAGTCCGGCAGCGACGAGCGAGCCGAACACGAAGAGCAGGAGGAGTAGCGTGATCGGTATGGCGATCATCTCGGCCTTCGCCAGGTCCTCGCGCACGCGTCCATCGACGGCGTTGAAGACCGCGCCAAAGCCAGCAATGTGAATCTCGAGCCCATTGTGTGAGCCGTCGAAGCGTGTCGTCAGCTCCTTGGCGATCGCAATGCTGTCGACGCCGGGCTTGCCGTAGACGAGGATCTCCCCGGTGCGACCGTCGCGCCCCTTGAGCTCATCCGGCTTGCCCGAGGTCCAGTAGGACATGACGTCGCCAACGCCGGGCTGCGCCGCGATCTCCTTGACGAGCTGCTTCGCAGCCTTCGTCGTCTCGTCGCTATCGATCTTGCCCTTGCCGGTGGCGCCCATCACGGCGAGTGGCTGACTGGTCTTGAAGTCCTTCTGGAGCAGCTGCGCAACTTCGGCCGACTGGCTATTGCCGTTGTTGAAGCCCTCGGCCTTGAGCGCTGGGAGCACCTGCACGCCGACTGCGCCGAGCGCGATCACGGCGACGACATAGCCGATTAGGAAGGCTTTGCGTCGGCGCACCACAAGGCGCGCATACCGTTCGAAGATCGATGGGGCGGGGGACTCTTGGCTCATGTCGAAAGCGGACGCAGGCGGTAGGGTGCCACGATTCACACCTGTCGTGGACCAATGTAGGGGTACCCGTACGCGCGAGCGACGCGGGTGGCACGTAGCGATCGTCCATGCCCCATGGGCCGGCACCTGCGCACTCCTGTACGATTGCTGTGTCCCCAGGGGGCGTCATGGTTTCGACGTGGTCGTCTACAGGGATTGGTTGCGAGCCGAGGACGTCGGTTGGCCTCGTTAAATAACCCGGCACATTGAACTGCGAAGTCGGATACCGACATCGCCTTCGCCGCCTGATCCTAGGATCACGTGACGAACGCCCTTGCACCCTGGGCCCGTGGGGTGTGACCGGCGTTAACTAACGGGCTTGTCCCCCGGCGGAGTGACGCGCCGACGGGGGAGACCTTATGCGTCTGGCCCCAGGTACGCCGGCCCGCAGAGCCGACTGGGGTGAGATTGATCCGCGGGCTACGCTCGTAGACGCCTTTTCCGAGCGGTCGCGGACCCGGGTTCGATTCCCGGCGCCTCCACTGCTCCCAGGGCATACGATCCGCCTCCCCAACCGGGGAGGCGGTCTCGTTTCGGGATGCGTTCAGCCACTTGTAGGCTTGTGGGCATGGACGAAGCGGGGCAGGAGGGGATCGATCGTCGCGGCCTGCTGGCCGTCGGTCTCGGCGGCGTTGTCGCGGCGGGGATGATCGGTGCGACAGCGGCCGACGCTGCCGCCGGCAGCACGGCGGATGGTCTCCCGAATACCGCGCACTTCCGCGTGCTGGATCGCATGGCGCGACAGCGCGCGGTCCCCGTGATCCGTGACGTCTCGTGGCGTGCGGCGCTCTCGTCGGCTCGTCGCTGGGTGGCGGGCGGTGCCACCATCGTCGAGCTGACGACGAGTACCGCCGACGTCCATCGCGCCACGCGGGCACTCGTTGCCGATGGTGTGACGGTTGGGGTCGGCACGATGCGCACGCGCGACGATGTCCGCCGGGCGGCGGCAGCGGGAGCCTCCGTGGTCTTCGCCCCTGGTACCTTCCCGGCGCTGATCGCGGAGGCGCTGGCACAAGGGATCGTCCCCGTGCCGGGCACGATGACGCCCACCGAGGTGTACCAGTCGCTGGCGGCGCCGATGGTCAAGATCTACCCCGCCGATGTCGTGGGCATTCCGTACCTCAAGGCGCTGCTGGCGGTCTATCCGGGCCTGCGTACGTACCCCAACGGGGGGTTGATGGCCGATCCGGCGATCGCCCGTGCCTGGCTCGATGCCGGCGCGACCGCGATTGGCGTTGCCGGTAGCAGCTTCGGCGACGAGGACGCGATTCGCGCGTACCTCGCCGCCGTGCGCGCCTAGTCCTGCAGGCCCTCGACGCCCGGTGCGGCGAATGCGACGGAGTACTCGCGCACGTCGTACTCGAAGACGCCGTTGATGATGAACGGATCGGCGGCGATCCAAGCCTCGACCTCGTCACGGCTTCCGGCCTTGGCCACGATGGCGCCACCTGCGCCACCCTCTTCCAGTGCGCCGGCAAGGAAGTGCCCAGCGCCAGCGTGCTCCTGCACCCAGGCCACGTGCCCATCGCGATGGGGATCGACCTCGTCGAGCGGGGCGGTGTAACGACCGAGCAGCAGGAACATACGGAACCTCCGGAAAGGGCGCCGGTATGGCGCCGATGACGTGGCGCGACGGTACCAGAGCCTGAGCGTCAAAACGAGGCCGTTGTTGGTCGCGTCAACGCACTAGGCTACGGCCATGACTCTGATCGCCTCTGCCCGCTCCACGCCGGGCCTCCTCAAGCAGGACGTCCTCGTCGACGGCCGCTTCCATGTGATCACCGACGAGCCCGAGCATCTGGGCGGGACGGACGAGGGCCCGTCGCCGCACGAGCTGCTCGTCGCTGCCCTCGCGGCGTGTACCGCGACCGCTGTCTCGGCCTACGTTCGCACCAAGGAGTGGGATGTCGGTGGCATTCGCGTCGACGTCGAGTACGAGCAGAAGGCCGAGCCGCGCGCGTTCCGTCTCAAGATCCACCTCGAGAAGCCGATCACGGACGAGCAGCGGGACCGCCTCGACAAGGTCGCCGACAGCTGCGCGGTGCGGCGCGCGCTGCTGACCGGCTTTGACATCCGCGAGTGCATCGTCGCGGACAACGTCGGTGACTGCGGGTAGGCCCGCACGGGTAGTCGTCCTTTCTGAGCGCTGGACTAGCGAGTAGGCTTCCGCCATGGCCATCTCTCCGCCGCGCACCGAACTGCCTGCCGACGAGCTGGAGACGCTTGACGCAATTCAGCGACGCGTGCTCTGGCTGGCGACGCGCATGATCGACTACGCCAACCACGAGCGTCCGTCCGATGACGATCTCAAGGTCGGCGGTCATCAGGCCTCCTCGGCGTCGATGGTCACGGCGATGACGGCGCTGTACTTCCACTGGCTGAAAGCGGGTGACCGCGTCGCCGTCAAGCCGCACGCCTCGCCGGTGCTGCACTCGATCAACTACTTGCTCGGTCGTCTGGATCGCGAGTACCTCACGTCGCTGCGCGCCTTCGGTGGTCTGCAGGCGTATCCGTCGCGTACGAAGGATCCCGATCCGATTGACTTCTCGACCGGCTCCGTGGGCTTGGGGGCGGCTGCGCCGCTGTTTGCGAGCGTCGTTGATCGCTACGTCAACGCGCATTTCGACGCCGAACCCGGCCGCCGCTTCGTGGCGCTGATGGGCGATGCCGAGCTCGATGAGGGCAACGTCTGGGAGGCGCTCGCCGATCCGGCCGCGCGTGGCCTCGGTCAGCTCACCTGGATCGTCGACTTCAATCGTCAGAGCCTCGACCGCGTGATCCCCGGCGTGCGCTCGCAGGAGTTCACCCATGTCTTCCGCGATCACGGCTGGCAGGTCGAGATCGTGAAGTACGGCTCGAAGCTGCGCGAGGCCTTTGCGCGCGAGGGCGGCGAAGCGCTGGAGCGTCGCATCGATGAGATGCCAAATCCGGAGTATCAGAGCCTCCTGCGCAAGAGCGGCGCCGACATCCGCAAGCTCGTCGTTGAGAACGCGCCCGCGGCCGACCGTAAGGCACTTGCAGGCGTACTCGAGGCCTACGAGGATGCGGCGCTACCCGCACTGATCGGCGACCTCGGTGGGCACGACCTCGGCGACATGATCGCGGCGCTGAACCGCGCCGACGCGGACCCGACGCGTCCGACCGTGATCTTTGCGTTCACGGTCAAGGGGTGGGGGCTGCCGATGGCGGGGCATCCCATGAACCACTCCGCAATCCTCTCGACGCCGCAGATTGCCGAGTTGCGATCACAGCTGGCCGACCCGAGCGACGAGTGGGCGGGCTTCGCGTCCGACACGCCTGCGGGACGCGTCTGCGTGGCCTCGGCCGAGCGCCTGAGCGAGCAGCATGCCGCTGCGCCGCAGCGCGTCGACCCGTACGCGATTCCGAACGAGTTCGGCCCGGTCACCTCGCGCAAGACGTCAAGCCAGGACGCGTTCGCCCGTGTCCTGCAGGACATCGCCAACGTCGAGGAGGTCGCGCGCAGCATTGTCACCACGAGTCCCGACGTGTCGATCTCGACAGGGCTCGGTGGCTGGATCAACAAGCGCGGCGTCTTCAGTCCGGAGGTCGAAGAGGTCTTCGAGATCGAGGACGCAGGACCGCTCAAGTGGGAGCCGTCGCCGAAGGGCCAGCACATCGAGCTTGGCATCTCGGAGATGAACCTCTTTCTGCTACTCGGACAGCTCGGTCTCGGTGCGGAACTCCACGGCCATCAGCTGCTGCCCGTCGGCACGGTCTACGACCCGTTCGTCTGCCGTGGCCTCGACGCGCTGATCTACTCCGTCTATTCGGGCGCGCGCTTTGTCTTTGCCGGTACACCGTCTGGTGTCTCGCTGTCGCGCGAGGGTGGTGCGCACCAGTCGTCGATCACCGCGTCGATCGGCATGGAGCTGCCCGGGTTGACGATGTGGGAGCCCTGTTATGCGCTCGAGACCGAGTGGGTGATGCTCCACGGTCTGCGCGACATCGTGCTGCCCGATGGCGAGGCCCACTATCTGCGGCTGTCGACCACGCCGGTCGAGCAGGATGCCTTTACCGGCCTGCTTGAGCGCAGCGATCGCGCATCGCTGCGCGACGACGTGCTGGCCGGCGGCTACCGCCTGGCCGAGGCCGAGGTCGGAGGCCCCGGTTCGCGCGTGGTGATCGCCGCGTGCGGCGCCATGATTCCGCAGGCGCTGGCCGCCCGCGAACTTCTGGCGGCTGAGGACATCGGCGCGTCGATCGTCAACGTCACAAGCCCGGATCGCCTCTTCCGCGCCCTCCGTACGCGCACCAACACGCTGCGCAGCGGGCGTCTCAGTGACCCATCGATCCTCGAGCGCCTCGTCTTGCCGGAGGAGCGCGGCGTGCCGCTCGTCACCGTGCACGACGCAGCGCCACACGCGCTGTCGTTCCTTGGCGCCGCGTTTGCCGCGCCGCTGATCCCACTCGGGGTCGATCGCTTTGGCCAGTGCGGCTCGCAGCCCGAGGTCTACGAGTGGCTCGACCTCAGCGCCGAGGCGATTGCAGAGGCGGCCATTGCCGGCCTCTGGCGCCCTGATCAGTGAGCGACCTTCCCGATCACGTCGCGTGCAACCGACGGCAGTGGGATGCATGGGCGGCGGACTATGTCGCCGCGGGTAAGCGTGCGTGGACACAAGACCCCAATTGGGGCCTCTTTGGTAATCCTGAGGCTGAGGTTGGCGTGCTGCCAGCTTCGTTCGATGGTCTCGACTCAATCGAGCTCGGGTGTGGCACGGGGTATGTCTCTGCCTGGCTGGCGCGGCGCGGCGCGCGCCCGGTTGGCATCGACAACTCTGAGGCGCAGCTCGCGACCGCACGTCGACTCCAAGCCGAGCACGGCATTGCGTTCCCTCTGCATCACGGGAACGCCGAGCAGACGCCGTTCGCTGACGACAGCTTTGACCTCGCGATCTCCGAGTACGGCGCCAGCATCTGGTGCGACCCGTACGCGTGGATCCCTGAAGCAGCCCGCATCCTACGCCCGGGCGGCGAGTTGATCTTCCTCGTCAACTCCGTGCTCTCCGTCCTCTGTCTCGGTGATCTCGAGACGGATGTCGCGAGCGATCGCCTGCTGCGCCCGCAACGGGGCATGCACCGGTTCGACTGGCCTGACGATGACTCCGTCGAGTTTCATCTCTCACACGGCGACCAGTTGCGCCTATTGCGCTCGTGTGGCTTCGAGGTCGAGGACATTATCGAGCTCTATGTGCAACCCGACGCGACGACCCGCTACACGCACATGACGGCCGAGTGGGCCTCGCAGTGGCCGGTCGAAGAAATCTGGCGCGCGCGGCTGCGCGGCTGATTCAGCTGAGCCGGCGGGCGAAGATCAGCGAGGCGACCGCGATCGCCGCCAGCATCAGCAGCGAGAGCTCTGCGCCGGCCGAACCGTGCACGAGCCCCGCGCTAATCGCGCCAAGGGCGGCAGCGGGGCCCCAGAACAGGTTCATCAGGAACGTGCCGTGGGCGGGGTCGCCGCCGAGTTCCGTGACGCCGTCGCCAACCAGCGCGAGTCCTGGCCCAGAAACGGCCAGCATGAATGCGCCGGCAATCGCGATCAGCGCAACGGTCGAAACTTCGAACGATGCAGCGACGATCAGGAAGACGGCGATGGCGGCGACCACCAACGCGAGCATGAGCGGCTTACGACGGCCGAGGCGGTCGCTGGCCTTGCCAATGCGCGGCGAGACGAAGACGTTGATCACGGCGATGCCGCTGAACGCGATCGCGATGATCGACGATCCGGCGCCCATCTCGTCGAGGCGATAGGTGCCCGAAAGCGTCAGCACGCCAAGCGCGAAGCCAGGCACCGAGGTGATCCAGAGGCCAGTTCGTACCTTCCTCGACGTCAGGTAATGCCGCATCATGCGCATCGGGGCGTGCTCGGTATTCGGGGTGGTGGGCAGACGCGAGAGCAGGCCGGCGACGATCGCCTGGCCGGCGGCGACGCCGGCGAAGACAGGACCGCGCCCGATCTCGACCGCCATCGTGCCGACGAGCGGGCCGACGGCTGAGCCGGCGGCCGAACCGCTGTAGACGGTGCCGATCGCCATGCCGCGCTGGTCGCTACCGGCGATCGCACCCGCCGCGGCGAGCAGGCCGGTGTAGGCGATCACACTGCCGACACCGACGAGGATGCGCGCGACCATCAAGACGGGGAACGTGTCGCCCGTGGCGAAGCCGAGCGTGGCGATGGCGACGAGCGCGACGCCGGTGACGGCCGTGGCGCGCGGCCCGTAACGCGCGGCGAATCGGTAGGCCGGATAGGCGCCGAACCAGTAGCCGATGGCGTATCCGGCGACGAGCAGACCGGCCTGCTCCTGCTTGAACCCCAACTCGTCGTCGAGCGTGGTGAGCATCGGTGCCAGTGCCGTGTAAAACAGCGACTCCGACATCGCACCGAGGGCGCAAATCAAGATCGCCAGCCGCAGGTTCGTAATGCGCATGTCGGCGGTATCGTAGCCGCCGCGCTACGGTGGCTGCATGAGCAGCATTCCGGCCCAGTTCCCCCGCGAGACCGACAGGATCGGTAGGTTCGTGCGTCAGGAGAGCCGCTTTCTCGACCACGTCTGCCCCAACGGCACGACGAACTATGCGGCCGAGGCCGGGCGCTACGTGCTCTACGTCTCGTACGCGTGCCCGTGGGCGCACCGCGCGATCATTCTGCGCCGCCTCAAGCGCCTTGAGGACGTGGTGCCAATGGTCGTGGTCAATCCCTACCGCGACGAGCGTGGCTGGGGTTTCGGCGATCCGGTCGGCTCAGAGACGGAGCCCTACGAGGGTTTTCGCTTCCTCTCCGAGGCCTACGCGATTGCGGACCCGACGTACGACGGGCGCGTGACTGTGCCGACGATGTGGGATCGTGAGACCCGCACGATCGTCTGCAACGAGTCCGCGCTGGTGATGCGCATGCTCGACAAGGCGTTTGATGCCTTCACCGACGTGCGTCTCGACCTGCGGCCCGAAGTGCTGATCCCAGAGATGGATGTACTCGAGGAGCGCATTTACGAGGCCGTCAATAACGGCGTCTATCGATCGGGGTTCGCCACCACACAGGAGGCCTACGACGAGGCCGTGGCGGCACTCTTCGCGATGCTCGACGAGCTCGACGAGCGCTTGGCGACACAGCGCTACCTGATGGGCCCATCGATCACCGAGGTTGACTGGCGTCTCTTTACGACGCTGGCGCGCTTCGACCCCGTCTACGTCGGCCACTTCAAGACCAACATCCGCCGCATCAGCGATTACCCAAACCTTGGGCCGTACTTCCGCGACCTGTACCAGCAGCCGGATGTCGCCGAGACCGTCTGGCTCGATCACATCAAGACGCACTACTACACGACGCATCTCCAACTAAACCCGACGGGCATCATCCCGGCAGGACCTGCGCTCGACTGGGACGCGCCGCACGGGCGCGAGGCGTTGGGCGCGTAGTTCTCAGCCCCGGAGCGGCTGAGAACGAGAAAAGCCCCGCCGGAGCGGGGCTTTCGCGAGAGCGGATGATGGGGCTCGAACCCACGACCTTCGCCATGGCAAGGCGACGCTCTAGCCAACTGAGCTACATCCGCGTGGAACGGGAGTATAGCCAGAGGCTGCTTTCGGACGCGACGATCTGTCGCGCGTTCGGATACGCACGGTAGGCTGCCTCCATACGGGCAGATGACTGTCCCGTCTAGCGCCTGAAGGAGTCGGCATGTCGGAAGCACCCCCGGTCGTACGCGCACCGCGCGGTACGGAACTCACCTGCAAGGGGTGGCTACAGGAAGCCGCGCTTCGCATGCTGATGAACAACCTCGATCCTGATGTTGCCGAGGCGCCTGAGAAGCTCGTCGTCTACGGCGGCACGGGCAAAGCCGCCCGCTCGTGGCCTGATTTTCATCAGATCGTGGCGACGCTCAAGCGCCTCGAGAACGACGAGACGATGCTGGTGCAGTCGGGCCGCGCTGTCGGCGTCTTTCGCACGCACGAGCTGGCGCCACGCGTGCTGCTCGCGAACTCGCTGCTCGTGCCCGAGTGGGGCACGTGGGAGGAGTTTCGGCGCCTCGAGGCAATGGGGCTGACGATGTACGGCCAGATGACGGCCGGCTCGTGGATCTACATCGGCTCGCAGGGCATCGTGCAGGGCACGTACGAGACCTTCGCGGCGATTGCCGAGCAGCGCTTTGGCGGCTCGCTCAAGGGCCGCATCGTATTGACCGCTGGCCTCGGCGGTATGGGCGGTGCGCAGCCACTGGCCGTCACGCTCAATGGTGGCGTGGCGCTGTGTATCGAGATCGACGCCGACCACATTGATCGACGCATCCGCGAGCGCTACTGCGATGAGCGCTACGACGATATCGACGAGGCAATCGCCCGCGCTGAGGAGGCACGCGCCAACGGCGAGGCCGTCTCGATCGGTCTGCTCGGCAACGCCGCCGAGGTGCTGCCCGCACTGCTCGAGCGCAACTTCCTGCCCGACATCGTCACCGACCAGACCTCGGCACACGATCCGCTCGTGGGCTACATCCCCGTGGGCTTCAGCGTCGAGGGCGCCGAGGATCTGCGCGAGGTGCACCCCGACAAGTACATCGATCTGGCGCGCCAGTCGATCGTGCGGCACGTCCAGGCGATGATCGAGTTCAAGCATCGTGGCGCCGAGGTGTTCGACTACGGCAATGCGCTGCGCACCGAGGCCCGCAACGGCGGCCTTACCAACGCGTTCGACTACCCCGGCTTCGTCGAGGCGTACGTGCGTCCGCTGTTCTGCCGCGGCATCGGCCCGTTCCGCTGGGCCGCGCTCTCGGGTGACCCCAATGACATTGCGGTTACGGATAACGCGATGCGCGAGCTGTTTCCCGACAACGAGCGCTTGCAGCGCTGGCTCGACGGTGCGCAGGAGAAGATCGCCTTCCAAGGCCTGCCGGCGCGCATCTGCTGGATCGGCCACGGCGATCGCCATCGCGCCGGGCTGCGCTTCAACGAACTGGTCGCCTCGGGCGAGGTTTCGGCGCCGCTCGTGATTGGTCGCGACCATCTCGATTCAGGCTCCGTCGCCTCGCCGTACCGCGAGACGGAGGGGATGCTGGACGGCTCCGATGCGATCGCCGACTGGCCGGTGCTCAACGCCATGCTGAACGTCGCCTCGGGCGCCGCCTGGGTGGCGCTGCACCACGGCGGCGGCGTGGGCATCGGGCGTTCGATCCACTCGGGTGCGCAGGTCGTCGCTGATGGCACGGAGGAGGGAGCGTTCCGGGTGGAGCGCGTCCTCTGGAACGACCCCGGCACGGGCGTCATGCGTCATGCCCACGCCGGCTACGACATTGCCAAGCAGGCTGCCAAGAGCGGCGGCCTCGACCTTCCGGGGATCACGACATGACCTGGCTTCTGCCCGACCTCATTCTCGATGCCGATGGCGTTCGTCGCGACATCGCAGTTCAGGTGGAGGACGGCGTGATCAGCGCTGTCGTGCCGGCCGCGGAGGCGCCTGCCGATGCGCTGCGCCTGACGCGCACTGCGCTGCTGCCGGGATTCGTCAACGCGCACTCCCACGCGTTCCAACGCGACTTGCGTGGCGTTGTCGAACGTATCGATCCGGCGAACCCCGACGATGACTTCTGGACCTGGCGCGACGAGATGTACGCGCAGGCCGGCAGCATGACGCCGGAGAAGATCCATGACGTTGCGCGCCGCTGCTACCGCCAGATGCGCGCCAGCGGCGCCACGAGCGTGGGCGAGTTCCACTACGTCCACCATCAGCCCGACGGCACGTACTACGACAACCCGAACGCGCTCTCCGAGGCAGTCTGTGAGGCGGCTGAGGCCGAGGGTTTGCGCATCGTGATGCTGCTGGTGGCGTACGAGCGCGGCGGCAAGGACATCGAGCCGACGCCAGGCCAGCGCCGCTTCTGCGACCCAAGCGTGGAGGCCTATCTTGAACGCCTCGAGGCGATGCGCGTCTGGGCCGAGGATCGACCGCTCGTGACCGTCGGTGCGGCGCCGCACTCGATGCGCGCTGTCTCGCCGGAGTGGCTCACCGCGATTAGCGACTACACCCGAGCGCACGAGATGCCGCTCCACATCCACGCCGACGAGCAGCCGCGCGAGATTCGTGAGTCGCTCGAGTGGTACGACCTGCGCCCGGTTCAGGTGATCGACAAAGCTGGCGCGCTCGATCACCGCACGGTGATCGTCCACGGCACGCACTGCGATGACGCCGAGCTCGACTTGCTCGCCGAGCGCAAGGCTGGTGTCTGTGTCTGCCCGACGACCGAGGCCAATCTCGGCGACGGCTACGCACCCGTCAAGCGCATGTTCGAGCGTGGCATCTCCGTTTCGCTGGGCTCCGACTCGAACACGATCCTCGACCCGATCGTCGAGGCGCGCGAGCTGGAGGCGATGGCGCGGCGTACTGCCGGCCAGCGCAACGTGCTCGTCCGCCACGGCGATCCCGGTCCTGCGGGCTATCTGCTCGAGGCCTCGTGGGACGCCGGCGCCCGTGCGCTCGGCCTGCCGATGCCGCGCATCGCGGTGGGTGCACCGGCCGACTTGATCGCGCTCGATCTCGACAACGACGAGATTCTCGGTGTGGCCGATGAGCACCTGGCCGCCGCGATCATGCTGGCGGGCTCTTGTCAGCTGGTGACGCGCACCTGGGTTAACGGCGTCTGATGATTCGGTTCGGGATGGGGTCTGACCCCATTCCGAACCGCAGTGTCAGTGTCCGGTCAGCCAGTCGACGAACGTGCCGGCGCGCGACGTCTTCGTGCCTGTCTCTTCCTGCGCCTCGGCGATGCGGAGCAGCTTGAGTGAGCCGTTGGCGGCGATCCAACGCGCCGGCTCCGGCTCCCACTTGCGGGAGTGGTGATTGACCCACGGCAGCGTGGTGATGTCGGTATCGCGCTGCAGGATGAGGTCGGCGAGCGTGCGGCCGGCGAGGTTCGTGACCGCCACGCCGTCGCCGACATAGCCGCCTGCCCAGCCTAGGCCGGTGCGGCGATCGAGACCGACGGACGACTGAAAGTCGCGGGGGATACCCAGGACGCCGCCCCAGGTGTGGGTGATCTTGGCGTCGGCCGCAGCGGGGAAGAGCTTGGCGATCACGCCCTGGAGTCGGTCGTGCACGGGGAGGTCATAGAAGTTCGTCTCGAGGCGGCTACCGAAGATGTACGGATGGCCACGACCACCGAGCGCGATGCGGTCGTCGTCGGTGCGCTGCGCGTAGATGAAGAGGCGGCGACCATCCGACAGCACCTCGCGGCCGTTCCAGCCAATCTCGTCCCAGACCGACTGCGGCAGCGGCTCGGTTGCGACCATGCACGACGCGAACGGCATCAAGCGGCGCTTCTCGCCCTTCAGCTCGGGGGTGAAGCCCTCCGTGGCGCGAATCACGATCTCGGCGTGCACCGTGCCGCGATCGGTGAGGACACGGCCCTGCTCGATCTTCGTGACGTTCGTGCCCTCATAGATGCCGACACCACGGCGCTCGACGACGTCCGCGAGACCGCGGGCTAGACGAGCGGGATGAATCCGTGCGGCGTGGGGGCAGAAGACGGTGCCACGTGCCCCAGGGACCGCGGTGCGCTCCCGCGTCTCCTCGGCAGTGAGGAGCCGATAGTCAGCATCCGTGTGGCCGAAGGCATGGTGCGCCTCAACGGCATGCTGCGCGTGCTGGAGGCCGACCGGCGTCATCGCGAGCGTGGACCAGCCGCCTTTGTAGTAGTGGGCATCGATGCCCTCCTTGGCGAGCGCGGCGCCAATCACGTCGACGGTCTCGAAACACGCGCGCTCGTAGCGCATGACGGCATCGTGGCCGTGGTCCTTGACGAACCGCTCGCGACTGCCGGGAAGACCTCCGTAGCACCAACCGCCATTGCGGCCAGATGCCCCGTACCCGGCGATGTCGCGCTCGATAATGACGATGCGCAGCGACGGGTCAAGCTCGGTTAGGTAGTACGCCGTCCAGAGACCGGTGAAGCCCGCGCCGACGATGGCGACGTCTGCCTGCGTGTCGCCCGGCAGCGGGGCGCGCTGCGTGAGCGACCCGGGCACCGAGTCGTGCCAGTAGCTGGTCGTGCGATAGCGCGCGTCCTCGCCGGCCGCTGTGCTGGAGGTAGTGGAGGTCTCAGTCGTCGCCATGCGGCGAGTGTACCGCGAGGCTAAGCAGGCTGGTCGACGGCGTCGAGCACGGCCGCATCGACGATGCCAAGACGAAATGCCCGGCTGACCGCCTCGGCGCGGGTCGTGCAGCAGAGGCGCCGATAGATGCCGCGTAGGTGATTCTCGACGGTGGTCTCGGCAATCCAGAGGCGACGGCCAATCTCGCGCGAGGGAAGGCCGAGGCACAGCAGGTGCAGGATCTCGAGCTGGCGATCGGTCAGCGTGACAGGCGACTGCTGGTCACGATCGAGCGCGAGCAGCACCACGAGTGCACCGTCGTCGTGGGGACGGGCGTCGAGCAAGAGTGCTGTGCCATCGAGGACGACGCGCCGACGGACCGTGCTGCCCGCGATAGCCTCACGGAGCGCGGGTGCCAGCTGCGCGTGTCGGCTGCTCAGATCAAGCCCCTCGGTCAGCTCGACCGAGCCGGCCAGCGCGGTACCGCCAGTCAGTTCCGTCACGACGAGGGCGCTATCGACGGCAAACGCGACGGCGGGGAGGTCCGCGAAGGTGGGTGTGAGTGTCTGCACGGGATGGGCGGCTGCGCGGCGCGCAGCAGTCGTATCCCTCTATCGCGTGGGCGCTACGCCCGGCCGAACCGGCGGGCGAATGTCCAGCTCGATCGACCCGTCCGGCAGCGCGATCGCATTCCATTCGCGCCAGCGCGGGGCGAGTTCGGCGAGCGAGTCGCCACGCTCGTCGAGGCGCACGGCTGGCGCGCCGCCTGGTTCCACGAGGTAGCGATACCAGGAGAGATCCCAGACGATCGTGATGGCTGCACCGGGTCGGCGACCACCAAAGGCGACGACGCTCACTCGTGCCTGACCAAGGCTCTTGGAGATGCCGGAGACGGTGCCGCGGTAGGGGCTGGCGTTGAACGTCTCGACGCTAATCAGCATGGTCGTGGCTCGGGCCAGATCGTCTGCCGTGCCGAGGCCGTGCGGCGCGCGGATCGGATCGTGCAGATCGATGGCATCGGCGGCCTTACGGCGGCGTAGACGTCCGAGGACGCTCTCGCGGTGGGCCTCGACGGGGGGTGGCGCAGGGCGCCCCTCCTCGACCCAGCCGTCGGCACGCGCCTCGGTGGCGCAGAGACGGCAGACGGTGCGCGTGCGCCCGTGGTGACTAAATCGCAGTGGCTCTTCGCCAAGCAAGATCGTGCGTTCGCAGATCACGCAGGCCAGCAGCCGTTCGGTGCTCGTTAGTCGGTCGTGGGTCGTCGACATCAGGAGCGCATGATACGGCCGCGAGGGTGTCAGCCGTCGGACTGTGCGTCACCGCGGGGGTGCGCTTGCGCGTGGGCACGGCGCAGGTGAGGAAGACCGAGGTGCGTATAGATCTCGGTCGTGGCAAGTGAGGCGTGGCCGAGGAGTTCTTGGATGGCCCGAAGATCGCCACCACCCTCGAGCATGTGCGTGGCGTAGGCATGCCGCAATGCGTGTGGACCATGGCCCTCGAGGCCCACGGCCTGCAGACGCTTATGCAATGCGCGACGCACCCCCGATGTGTCGAGCCGATTGCCGCGCGTGGACAGCAGGAGGGCCGGTGGGGAATCGGTGGTGACGAGTTCGGGGCGGCCCCGCGCCAGCCAGGCGGTGACGGCGTCGCTCGCCGGCTCGCCGATCGGGATCAGGCGCGTCTTGCCGCCCTTGCCGGTCACGCGCAGCGTACGGTTGTCGAGGCTCACGAGATCCAGTGCGCAGGCCTCTGCAGCGCGCAGGCCGGCGCCGTACAGCAGCTCGAGCAGGGCGCGATCGCGTAGGCCCAGCGCCGTGTCGGGCCACGCTACATCGAGCATGCGTGCCGTGTCACGTGCCGGCGGCACGACCGGGAGGCGGCGTTGTCGCTTCGGCCCCGGGATCTCTGCGGCAGGGTCGCCATCGCTCTCGCCGGCCAGCCTCCGGTGGAACCCTCGGACAGCTGAAAGCCTGCGCGCGCGGGTTGTAGCGGCGAGCTCACGCGCGGCGAGGTCGGCTGCGTAGGCACGCACGTCGGCGCGTGTGGCGCAGGTCGGGTTGGAACCACGGGACGCCAGCCAGTCGGCGTAATCGCGCAGATCCCCGCGGTATGCACGGAGTGTCTGCGCACTCGCGCCGCGAGCGCTCAGCGCCGTCAGGTGCTGTTCGATCGGATCGGTTAGCGTCGTCACAGTCGATCGTTCGCCGCGCGACTCGGGTCTCTTGCCTCAGTTGCGACGGCGGCGCAGCCCACCGGCAGCGAGCGATGCCATCCAGATGCCGATGATGGCGGCACCAATCGCGGGAATGCGTTGACCGCCATGCCACGCTGCCCACGCGACGACGAGCAGTCCGACTGCGAGCACGGCGAAGAGGATCCGTGTGGCCATAACGGCACCGTGGCATGTGAGCACGCTTTCGTCCAGCCCACCGCGAGGTGCTCGGCACATACAGTTCGGGAAATGCGTCTGCTTCGTCATCTGCTTTTCCTCACGACGTTTGTCGCGATGCTCGTGGCTGCCCTCCCGGCCGCGGCGGCGCAGCCGCACACCCGCGTCGTCGGTGGTCAGGCCGTGGCGATGACCGACATGCCGTGGGCGGTCTTTCTTGAGGCCGATCTCGGTGGTGGAAACGCCTGGTCGTGCGGGGGCACCATCGTGGGCCCGCACTTCATCCTGACGGCCGCTCACTGCGTGGTGGACAAGCAGAAGACGATCAAGGCCAGCCAGATCAGCGGCGTGGCCGGTCGGGCAGATCTTCGTACCGCGGAGGGCACAGAGTTCGACGTCATCCGCATCGCTGTCAATCCGAACTACAACCGCACGCGCGGGTCGGAGGGCGGCCCAAGCGACGCTGCGCTGCTGTGGACAAGTGTCGATTTGCCGTATACGCCTTTGCCGCTCGCAACCACCGCTGATGCGCCGTCCTACGGAGCAGGGGTGATGGCTCGCATCGCGGGCTGGGGTCTCACCTCGGCCGCGGGAGGTACGACGGATGTGCTCCTGTCGGCCTCGGTGCCGATCGTCTCGGACGCCGAGTGCGCCTCGAGCGATCAGGTCTCCATCGGCGAGGCGCAGGCGATGGTCTGTGCAGGGTTCGCTGCCGGGGGTATTGATTCGTGTCAGGGCGATAGCGGTGGCCCGCTGACCGTCCTCAACGCAGCGGGTGCCACGATCCTCGCGGGTGTCGTGTCGTGGGGCTACGAGTGCGCAGCAGCTGGACGCCCGGGGCTCTACACGCGCGTTGCGACGCTGACGTCGTGGATCACTCCGCTCCTGACCGGCGACGAGACGGCCTGGAGTGCCGCTGCAGATCAGTCCCCGCCTCGCGTGCGCATGGCGCGCGTGCGCATGGATGCCAAGTCCTACGCCAAGTTCACCTATCGCATCCTCGGCGAGACCGGTCCCACGCGCGAGACGATCTCCATTCGTCGCACGCGTGGTGGCACCGTCTTGAAGCGCTTCTCGACGAAGGTGGCGGTCAACCCATCCGGCAAGAACGCCGTGGTCTCGTGGCGCGTGCCGAACTCGCTCGCGTACGGCACGTATGTGTGGTGCATGACGTCCAGAGATGCTTCCGGCAACACCTCGGCGCTGCAGTGCGCGCCCTTCACTGTCTGACTCGTATTGGCGCGGCCGAAGGCGCGTGGTAGGTTGCCTCTATGGCTTCCCACACCGTTGATAAGAAAGTACTCGCGCAGGGTCGCGAGGATCTCACCGCGCTGTTTCGCATCTCCGCTATGCATGGCTATAACGAGGCGATCGACAACCACTACTCGCTGGCGATCGACGGTCATGACGACCTCTTTCTCCTCAACGCGTACGGGCCGCATTGGTCCGAGATGCGACCGAGCAACATCGTGCTCGTTGACCTTGACGGCAATGTCGTTGAGGGCCAAGGTTCCGGCGCGATCACGGCCATGCAGATTCACCGGCAGATTCATCGCGCACGACCCGATGCGCGCTGCATCATGCACACTCACATGCCGTACGCATCGGCCGTGGCGTGCACGAAGGGCGGCTTCAATCAGCGCCTGACGCAGAACGCCATGAGTTTCTACGGCACCGTCGCCACGTTGGGGTACGGCGGCCAGGTCGAAGGCGACGGCGAGGGGCTGCGGCTCGCCAAGGCGGTCGCCAAGGGCGCCAACGTTATCTTCCTGCAGAACCACGGCGTGATCGTGATCGGTAAGACGCCGGCGCAGGCGTGGCTGCGCACGTACTTCCTCGAGCGCGCCTGCGAGGTACAGATCCTTGCGCAATCCACGCGCGACGAGCTGGTGCTGGCGCCGAAGAAGGTTGCGCAGTTCACCAATAGTCAGTGGGAGAAGAACACCGACGAGGAGGCGCCGCCGCTGTTTGCCGCGATGAAGCGCCTGCTCGATCGGGATCAGCCCGGCTGGAATCGCTGACGCGCCGCGTGCGGGGCACAACAATCTGATTCCGTGTCGATTCGGCCACGTTGACGTCACCAGCGAAAGGCGAGCATGTCCCCGGCCGTCATCGGAGTCCCTAGCGAGACGATCGCCCACGAGCGGCGCGTCGCCCTCGTTCCCGCCGCGGTCGCCACGCTCGTCAAAGCTGACCTCTCTGTCATTGTCGAAACGGGCGCCGGCACGCAGGCCGGCTATGGCGACGACGCGTACCGGGAGGCCGGCGCGACCATCGTGGGGAACGCCGACGCGATCGTTGCGCAAGCCAACGTGATTGCCACCGTCGGCGCACCATCTGCGGCGGTACTCGGATCGCTGGGCGAGCAGCACACGCTGATCGGCTTTCAGGATCCCCTTGGCGATCCCGCTGCCCTGCAGCGACTGGCGCAGACGGGCGCCACAGTTTTCTCGTTCGAATTCATGCCGCGCACCACGCGAGCGCAATCGATGGATGCCCTGTCGTCACAGGCGACCGTCGCCGGCTACCACGCCGTGCTGCTCGCCGCCGAGCGCTCGCCGCGCCTGTTCCCGCTGCTCATGACCGCAGCGGGCACCGTCAAGGCTCGCAGTGTCTTGGTGCTCGGTGCCGGCGTCGCCGGTCTGCAGGCCATCGCCACCGCGCGCAGGCTCGGCGCGGTCGTGACCGCATTCGATGTGCGCCCGGCGGTCAAGGAACAGGTCGAGTCGCTCGGCGCACGCTTTCTCGCGATTGATGTCGCAGGCGAGGAGCAGGCCGGCGGGTACGCCACGGGCCTCAACGAGGAGCAGCATCGTCTCGAGCAGGAGGCGCTGGCGCGCGCCTGTGCAGACGCGGATGTCGTGATCGCGACGGCGCAGATCCCGGGCGCCGCCGCTCCCGAACTCGTCACCGCCGCCGCCGTCGAGGCCATGCGGCCTGGCTCCGTGATCGTCGATCTCGCCGCCTCGACGGGTGGCAACTGCGCGTGCACGCGCGTGGACGAGGAAGTGACGGTTGCCGGCGTTCTGATTCTCGGTCCGTCCAATCCGGCCGCGGCCATGCCGGGATCGGCCAGCGACCTCTATGCCGCCAACGTGCGCTCGTTCCTGCAACTGATCTGCCCCGAGGGCGTTCTGGCGCCGGACTGGGACGACGAGATCGTCGCGGGGGCACTCGTGGCGCGCGATGGACACATCACCGCGGAGCGCGTCCTGCAGCGCCTCGCCGACCAAGGAGCAGACCGGGCATGAGTTTCATCACCGAACTCGTCATCCTCGTCCTCGCCGCTTGGGTCGGCATCGAGGTCGTGTCCAAGGTGCCGCAGATGCTGCACACGCCACTCATGAGCGGCACGAATGCCATCCACGGCGTTGTGCTCGTCGGCGCGATCCTCGTGCTGGGCGCTGCGGCGGGCGGTACGGTCGAGATCATCTGCGGCGTCGTCGCCGTTGCCTTTGGTGCCGCGAACGTGGTGGGTGGCTTCGTGGTCACCGATCGCATGCTCCAGATGTTCAAGCGGCGTCCCGAGCCGAAGGACGGGGGAGCGGAGTGAGTCGCGCCGACCTGATCCAGATCGCCTACCTCGTGGCCGCGGTGTGCTTCATTCTTGGCCTCAAGTGGCTGTCCTCGCCGCGCTCAGCGCGCCGCGGCAACCAGGTGGCGGCCGTCGGCATGGCGATCGCGATCGTTGCCACGCTTATCGACAGCCGCGTCGTGGATTACGCGTGGATCGTGATCGCCGCAGTCGTGGGCGGTTCGATCGGCGCGGTGATCGCCCGGCGCGTGCAGATGACGGCGATGCCGCAGCTCGTCGCGCTGCTGAACGGCCTCGGCGGCGGCGCTGCGGCGCTGATCGCGATCTCCGAATACCACGCCCATGGCGCGCTCGGGGAGACGTCGCTCGGCGCGGTCGCGGCGGTCTCGGTGATGTTCTCGGCGGTCGTGGGCTCGGTCTCGTTTGCCGGCAGCCTGATCGCCTTCGGCAAGCTGCAGGAGATCCTTCCGGGACGCCCCATCACGTGGCCGGCGCAGAAGGTGATCAACGCGATCATCGGGATTGTGATCCTCGCGCTTGCGGTGTGGGCTTCGGTCGCGGTGAACGATCCAGTCCTCTGGGTTGCGGTTGGGCTCGCACTCGTCCTCGGTGCGGCTGCCGTGCTGCCGATTGGCGGCGCCGACATGCCCGTCGTGATCGCGTTCCTCAACGCGTGCACGGGTCTTGCTGCCGCTGCGACGGGCTTCGCGCTCGGCAACGTGCTCCTCATCATCGCGGGCGTCTTGGTCGGTGCCAGCGGCACGATGCTGACGCAGCTGATGTCAAAGGCGATGAATCGATCGCTCACCAGCGTCCTGTTCGGTGCGTTCGGCGGCGGAGCAACGGGCGCGGCGTCGGGTGGGAGCGGCGGCGAGGCGCTGCCTGTGCTGGAAATCTCGCCAGCCGATCTCGCGGCGCAGCTCGTCTACGCCCGTCGCGTCGTGATCGTGCCGGGCTACGGGCTCGCCGTCGCGCAGGCGCAGCATCCGGTACGCGAGCTGGCCGACCTTCTCGGCGAACGGGGGGTCGACGTGACGTTCGCGATCCATCCTGTGGCCGGTCGCATGCCGGGGCACATGAACGTGCTGCTCGCTGAAGCCGACGTGCCGTACGACAAGCTCCTCGAAATGGAAGAGGCAAATCCGGACTTCCCCCAGACCGATGTGGTGCTGGTGATCGGCGCCAACGATGTGGTGAATCCCGCCGCTCGTGACGATCCGGACAGTCCCTTGTTCGGCATGCCAATCCTCGAGGTCGACCACGCCGAGCACGTCGTGGTCTTCAAGCGCTCGATGGCCTCAGGGTTTGCCGGCGTTGAGAACATGCTCTTCCATGATCCCAAGACCCGCATGCTGTTCGGCGACGCGCGCAAGAGCCTCACGCAGCTGGTTCAGGACGTGCAGGCCGTCTAGGCCGCTACGGTTCGCGCATGGTTGGCGATACCGATCCGAAGCACACCTCACTGTCCGGTCTTGAGCTGTTCCAACAGCTCAAGGACGGGCAGATTACACCGAGCCCCTGGGCGGTGCTTGCCGATCTGCACGTGCATGACTTGGGTGAGGGGCGCGCAGTACTTGGCGCAACTCCCGACGAGCGTCATCTGAACCAGATCGGCCTTGTCCACGGCGGTTGGGTTACGACGCTGATGGATTCCGCGCTTGGCGGAGCAGCGCATACGCTCCTACCGGCGGGCCGGCGGGCCGTCACGATCGAAATCAAGGTCAACCTGACGCGACCAGTCATCCCCGGTACGCCGATCACGGCGACGGGCGAGGTGCAGCACCACGGGCGCCGCACGATCGTCGCCGAGGGCAAGATGCGCGACGATCAGGATCGCATCCTTGCCATCGCGCTCGCCACCTTCGCAGTGGTCGAGGTACCGACGGAGTGACCCGCCGGATCGCCGACGCGGCGAGCCACGGCGAGGTCGAGGTACGGCGCTGGCGTCCGGAGGATGGTGACGAGCTCCGCGCGGTGATCCTCACCTCCGACGCGCATCTGAGGCCGCGCATGGCGTGGCTCGATCTTTGGGCGCCGGTCGACTGCGACCCCGCGGCGACGATCATCGGCTGGAACGCCGAGTGGGACGACGGCGGCGATCTCTACGCGGGCATCTTCGAGCGCGGCACGATCGCCGGCGCGGTGGGGCTGCACCGGCGCATCGGACCGACGGGCCTTGAGGTTGGGTACTGGCTCGGCGCGCACGCCACGGGGCGCGGGCTGGCGACGATCGCCTCGGGCCTCGCTACCGACCTCGCCTTCGTCGACCCGACGATCGACCACGTGCGCATCGCCCACGACGTCACGAACACGGCGAGTGAAGGGGTGCCGCGGCGCCTCAGCTTCGCACTGATCGGCGAGATTACGTGCGAGCGTCAGCTCGGACCGGCAGACACCGGCACCGATCGGATCTGGGAGGTCACGCGCGTAGCGTGGCCGGGTTACGCAAGCCTGGCGTAGGCCGGGATCGTCAGGAACTCCTCGAAGCGCTCCTGCGTGACGAGCTCGTCGAGCAGGTCGACGGCCTCGCCGTTGCGCCCCTCAGTGCGGCCGCCGATCTTGGCGAGCTCTTCGTCGCGCAACTCGGCGTAGAGCTCGGGCGTGAGCGTGCGGCCGTCCTCGAGCTCGACGGCGAAGTGCAGCCACTGCCAGAGCTGCGCACGGGAGATCTCTGCCGTGGCGGCGTCTTCCATCAGGTTGTCGATCGCCACGGCACCGAGGCCATCCAGCCACGCGGCGATGTAGCGCGTCCCCACGGAGATGTTGGTGCGGACGCCTTGTTCGGTGATGGCACCGGGCGTCTCGCCGAGCGCGACGAGTGCATCGGCATTGGGGATCACGTCCTCGCGCAGCTTGTCGACCTGGTTGGGGCGGTCGCCGAGCACGGCGTCGAAGATTTCCATCGCGAGCGGTACGAGGTCGGGGTGGGCGACCCAGGTGCCGTCGCAGCCGCCGTTGACCTCGCGCTCCTTGTCTTCGCGGACCTTAGTGAAGGCGATTTCGTTGACTGCGGCATCGCGCCGCGAGGGGATGAACGCGGCCATGCCGCCGATGGCGAAGGCGCCACGACGGTGGCACGAGCGCACAAGCAGCTGCGTGTACGCGCGCATGAACGGGACGGCCATCGTCACGCACGCGCGATCGGGCAGGATCGCGTCGCGGTGGGCGTGGAGCTTCTTGATAGAGCTGAAGATGTAGTCCCAGCGCCCGGCGTTGAGGCCCGAGGCGTGGTCGCGCAGCTCGTAGAGGATCTCCTCCATCTCGAAGGCCGCGGGCAGCGTCTCGATCAGCACCGTGGCGCGGATCGAGCCGTAGGGCACGCCGACGGCCTCCTGCGCGATCACGAAGGCGTCGTTCCAGAGGCGCGCCTCAAGGTGCGACTCCAGCTTCGGGAGGTAGAAGTAGGGGCCAGAGCCGCGCGACAGGAGTTCCTTGGCGTTGTGTGTCATGTACAGCGCCAGGTCGAAGAGGCCGCCCGCCACGGGCTCGCCGTCGAGCAGGACGTGGCGCTCCTCGAGGTGCCAACCGCGCGGGCGCACGATCAGCGTGGCGGTCTCGTTGTTGAGCGTGTAGTGCTTGCCGACGTCGTTCGTGAACTCGAGCGTGCGGCGGATCGCGTCGTGCAGTGCGGCCTGGCCGTCAAGCACGTTGATCCAGCGGGGCGAGAGGGCGTCCTCGAGGTCGCACATGAAGATCTTGGCGCCCGAGTTGAGCGCGTTGATCATCATCTTGGCCTCGGCGGGGCCGGTGATCTCGACGCGGCGGTTCTGGAGGTCGGCGGGGGCGGACGCGACGCGCCACTCACCCTCGCGGATCGCCTTGGTCTCGGGCAGGAAGTCGAGGCGCTCACCGGCGTTCAGGCGCTCCTGACGCGCGGCGCGGGCGGCCAGCAGCTCGGCGCGGCGCGGGCCAAGCTCGCGCTGTAGGCGTGTCACGAGTGCGAGGGCATCATCGGACAGAAGGTGCGCGCGCTCCGGCGCGACGGGGCCGACGATCTCGAGCTCGGTGGCACTGGACATGATGGGTCTCCGCTGATTGATAGGTCTAAGCCTATGTCTCGTAGGCAGGAACCGAATGGTTGCACATGGCGTCTCTGTCGTGACGGTGGTACAACGCCTGCATGAGCAGCCGCAGCGTCCACGTCGCGATCGCCCAAGCCGCTCCGCGCATGCTTGATCTCGAAGGCTGCCTGTCCGAGGTCGAGCGCCTCGCCACGGCCGCGGCGCAGGACGGAGCCCAGCTCGTGGTCTTCCCCGAGACGTGGATCCCCGGCTATCCGGTCTGGATGTACGGTCAGGCGCCGTGGGATGGCGAGCTCCAGAAGAGCGCCTACGCCCGCATGCTCGATAACGCGATCGAGGTGCCCGGCCCCGCCACCGACCGGCTCGGCACGCTGGCCCGTGAGCTCGGTGTGCAGCTGCACCTTGGCATTCATGAGCGTGACCTCCTGTCGGGCGGCACGCTCTTTAACAGCCTGCTCTCCATCGGGGCTGACGGCTCCGTGCTCGGCTGCCACCGCAAGCTGATGCCCACGCACGCCGAGCGCATGATCTGGGGGCGCGGCGATGGCAGCACCCTCAACGTCTACGACACCGAGCTCGGGCGCATCGGCGGCCTGATCTGCTGGGAGCATTGGATGCCGCTGACGCGCATGGCGATGCATTCGCTACGCGAGCAGATCCACATCGCCGTCTGGCCTGACGTCGGCCCCAACGCCACGCTCGCCAGCCGCCACTACGCCTTCGAGGGGCGCTGCTACGTAATCGCGGCCGGCTCGTCGCTGTCGATTGAAGAGATTCCCGAGGACCTCAAGGAGCAGACACTGCTCGGTACGTGGAACGAGCAGGTGGCGAACGACGGGCTGCTCCTGTCGGGCGGCTCGGGCGTGATCGGCCCCGATGGCAACTGGGTGGTCGGTCCGGCGGGCTCGGGCGAGGAGATCATCCACGCCGAGCTCGATCTTGGTCGGCTCGACGGCGAGTTCCAGCACTTCGACGCTGTCGGGCACTACAACCGGCCCGACGTTTTCAGCTTCTCGGTCGATCGTACGCCGCGTAACGCGGTCGATTGGCGCGGCTGACGCTGTAACCCGCATCACCGCTGCGTAGGGATACCGGTACACGTGTTGCGCTGCGGTCGCGCAGGGTTCATGCTGCCGTCATGCGGGGCGTCGCACCGCGAAGGATGAGTCGAGAGGACCTCACATGAAGCGCAGCCTGCGCCTTCTCACACTATTCGCACTCGTCGCTGTCGCCTTCTTGGCGGCTGCGAATATCGGCGTGGCAAAGCCGCTCTCGGCATCGACGCGCCAAGTGCCCAATTGCACGTTCAACACGCCGACGTTCCCCTGCGCAGTCGCGGGGACGACGGTTTCGTCGCCGGAACAACTCGCGCAGCTCTGTAACGCAAACCCCATGGCGTGTGGCATAGCTCCGAGCGAGGAGATCAAGCCGTGCGAGCCGGGCAAGCAGCCGACGCGCGAGAAGCCGTGCATCCCATCAATGAACGGCGGCAACGGTGGTGCTGGTGGCAACGGTGGCAATGGTGTTGTCGGTGGTATGCCGAACATCGACTGGGGCAACCTGCAGCCGTGCGCGGCGGGACAGATGCCATCGCCGGCCGCACCGTGCAAGTTCGACATGCCCGACTGTGCGGCGGGGCAGATGCCGTCGATGTCGTCCCCCTGCAAGCCGCAGCCGTGCGCGCCGGGGGCGAAGCCGACAAGGAATGCCCCGTGCATCCCTGAGGGGCAGGACGGTGGGTTCGATGCGCCGCCGACCAATGACATCAAGAAGCAGCTCAACAACAAGTTCATCGTCGTGAACATGAACGTTGAGGGCAGTGGCGATACAAATGGCTCGTTCGACGTCACGTTCAAGAGTGTCGAGGACGGTGTCAATAAGCAGACCAAGTCGTTCCTCAACGAGCAGCTGGAGGGCGAGTCGTTTGTCATCAACACGACTGCAGCGACCACGTGCTTCGCCGATACGACGGACCCGGACAAGATCCCGGACCTCGTGTCGTGCAAGCAGCTCGACGATGCGGCCAATAATGCGCCCGGCTCGATCAAGGCGCAGTTCCGCGGCAAGGTCACCTTCGATGCGGCGACCTATCAGCCGACCTTCAAGGCGCAGAAGATCGTCTTCCTGAAGGGCGTCTTCAACGTCGCCAAGATCAAGTAGCACTCGACCGGGCAGATCGCCCCGGATCACCGAACGACGAGGGCCTGCTCCAGCCGGAGCGGGCCCTCCGTCGTTGTGGGCCTACTCCTTGACCACCAGGACCGTCTCGAGCATCGGGTCGCCGCAGTAGGCGATGCGCGTGCCGCTCCGGGCCTCGGCCTGTAGCGCTGTGAGCACGTCGCCATTGATGCGCTCACCCGGTGCCAGCGCGGGCACGCCGGGCGGGTAGGGGACCGCAGACTCTGCGGCGATGCGACCGACCGCCGCGGCGGCCGACACGCGCTCGTGGTCGGCGAAGAACGCGTCACGCGGCGTCATTGCCGTATCGGGATCGAGGGTCCAGGCGATTGTGTGCACGAGCTTGCGCGGCTCGCCGCGGTGCTCTTCAATGGCGCGGATGATCTCCGTGGTCATAAAGTCCACGGACTCCGGCGTGTCGCCGAGGGTGATCACGGGGCAGAACGTGTCGCGGTCGGCGAATTCGAGGTGCAGGCCACGTTGCTCGAGGACGTCGGCGACGACTTGCCCATCTGCGCCCGTGCCGCTGAGCGTGAGCACGATCTTGGTGGGATCGTGCATGAAGAGGGCGGGGGAGCGGTCGGCGATTTCTGTGCCGACGACGCCGAGGCCCGGAACCTGACGGAAGCGCGCACGCGACTCCTCGGCCAGCCGGATTGCCTGGCCGAGGAGTTCCTCGCCACGCTCCTGCAGCAGGTCGCGCGCCAGGTCGATGCTGGCGAAAATCGCGCCCGACGGGCTCGTGGTGTGCAGGCCCTCAAACGCGGCCTCGAGTCGCTCCAAGTCGATGCGCTCGCCCTGCGCCAGCACCATCGAGGACTGCGTGAACCCTGTCATGTGCTTGTGGATGCTCGTCACGAGGACATCGGCGCCGGCCTGAATGGCGTGCGGCGGCAGGTCCGGATGGAAGCCCAGATGCGCGCCCCAAGCGGCGTCGACCGTGAGCGGGATGCCGTGGGCGTGGGCCAGCTCGGCGTGCGCGGCGACGTCGGAGACACCGCCGACGTAGCTCGGCTCGACGAGCATGACGGCCTTGGCGTCCGGATGTTCCTTAAGCGCGGCGGCAACGCGGCTCACCGGCATGCCGGCGGTCAGGCCCGTCTCGTCATCGATGTCGGGGCGAATCCAGACGGGTACGAGGCCAGCCAGCACGATGCCGAAGAACAGCGACTTATGGATCGTGCGCGCGACGATCACCTTGTCGCCCGGCTTGCCGAGCGAGAGGCAGATCGCCTCGTTACCGTGCGACGAGCCTTGCACGGAGAAGCCGCACCAGTCGGCACCCCAGAGCTCGCCCGCAATGCGCTCGGCCGTGGCAAGGCGCTTGGTCGAGACGCGACGGTCCTCGACGCCGGTGTAATGCGGGACGTCGAGCGCGAGCAAGTCGTCGATCAGCTCCGGATTACGCTTGTGGCCAGGCACCGTGAACGGCGTGCCGGCATTGGCGAGAAAGTTCTTATAGGCGTCGTACAGCGGGGTGTCACTCATCGTGGCGGTCCTCCAGCGATCGGCCGTCGAACCTCGGCGGCGTCTTTTCGGATTACGGATGTGAGCCGCCCAGACCGCCGATTGCGCGGGCAGGGCTCCCGTGGACGTGCGGAGTGAGCGTAGCCCACCGACCGGGCGCACGGTGACGATCTGGCACCCTCTGGGCATGCGCCTCGTTCTGCAGAGAGTTTCCGAAGCCTCCGTCTCGGTTGGCGGCGAGGTTGTCGGCGAGATCGGCCACGGACTCGTGGCGCTCGTGGGCATCGGCGAGGGCGACGACGCGAAGACCGTGACGCGCGCCGCTGAGAAGACCGCTGAGATGCGCATTTTCCGCGACGATGATGGGCGCTTTGACCGCTCAGTGATTGACGTCGAGGGCTCGGTGCTGATCATCTCGCAGTTCACGCTGCTCGCCGATACGCGCCGCGGCAACCGCCCGTCCTTCACGTGGGCAGCCGACCCGGCGGTGGCCGAGCCGCTGGTGAGCCTCTACATCGAGACCCTCAAGGGGCTTGGTGTGAACGTAGCCGGTGGGCGTTTTGGTGCAGACATGCAGGTTGCGCTCATCAACGACGGTCCGGTCACGATCGTCCACGACTCCTGAGCGACACCCCCGAGCCCTGACGTCTGGTAGCGTTCGACACGAGCGCGGCAGTGATGCGCTCGGCCGAGACGGGCCAAGAGCCCGTCTTTTTTTTGGGAAAACGCAGATGAAAGGGGGTGCCAGATGAGCGCAGCAACAGATCCTCGTGAGCAGGTCGTGCAGCTGATCGGTGCGGCACGCCCGGACATCTACGTATGGGACGTCATCGCCGATGCCGGCCATGGCCAGCTGCGCGTGATGATCGACCGCGAAGGTGGCGTCGACCTCGGCATCTGCGAGGAGATCTCCAAGGTGCTGCTGCCGATCCGCGAGCAGTGGGCGCTCGAAGTTTCGTCGCCTGGCCTTGATCGCGCGCTCACCCGTCCCGAGCACTACACGCGCATGGTCGGACGCGAGGCGTCCTTCGTCATGCGCACCCCGGTCGATGGCCAAACGTCCTTTGAAGGCGTGCTGGTAGCGGCCGGCCCCGATTCCGTCACGGTCGAAACCGGCAACGGGCGCCTCGAGGTGCCCTATGCCGACGTCAAGAAGTCAACCCTCATGTGGAAGCTGGTGAAGTCACGATGAGCAAGGAAATCCTGGAAGCAGTCCGCGAGCTCGAGGCGCAGAAGTCGATCGACGCCGAGGTGCTGCTCGTCGCTCTCGAGGAGGCGCTCGGCGCCGCCTATCGCAAGAGCCCCGAATCCAAGGGCAAGCACGCGCGTGTCGAGATTGATCGCGACACCGGCGACTTCCGCGTCATGCAGATCGACGCCGATGACGATCAGCTCGAGGCCCTCGGCCTGCTCGAGTACCCGCTGCCGCCGGAGATGAGCGAGATTCCGGTCGCCGAGCCCGAGCGCCCGCGCCGCGAGCGCCCCGCGTTCTACATCCGCGCCGATCGCGATCCCGATCCGATCGACAACGAGCCCGAGCCGATCATCGAGTGGGACCAGCTGGCCCAGCACGGCATCGTCGCGTACGACGCGACGCCGAAGAACTTCGGTCGCATCGCCGCACAGACCGCCAAGCAGGTGATTCTGCAGCGCATCCGCGAGGTCGAGCGCGACATGATGTTCGAGGAGTATCAGGACCGCGTGGGCGACGTCGTGACCGGCATCGTCCAGCAGGCGGATAACCGCTACTGCCTCGTCGATCTCGGCAAGGTCGAGGCGCTGCTGCCCGGCTCCGAGCAGGTGCCCGGTGAGCGCTACGAGCACGGCGCGCGCATCAAGGCCGTCATCATTGAGGTCCGCAACGGCACGCGCGGACCCCAGATCGTCCTGTCGCGCCGCTCCGAGGAGCTCATCCGCGAGATGTTCACCCTCGAGGTGCCCGAGATCAGTGACGGCCTCGTCGAGATCCGTCAGGTTGCCCGCGAAGCGGGGTACCGCGCCAAGATCGCGGTTGAGTCGAAGGTTCAGGGTGTCGATCCGGTCGGCGCCTGCGTCGGTCCCCGTGGCTCGCGCGTGCGCATGGTCGTCGGCGAGCTCCGCGGTGAGAAGATCGACATCATCCCGTGGAACGACGAGCCCGCCCGCTTCATCGCCAAGGCGCTGGCCCCGGCCCGCGTCCGCGAGGTCCTCGTCGACGACGAGAGCATGCAGGCAACGGTGATCGTGCCCGACGACCAGCTGTCGCTGGCGATCGGCCGCGAGGGCCAGAACGCGCGTCTCGCCGCCAAGCTGACCGGCTGGCGCATCGACATCAAGTCGGAGACCGAGTTCGCCATGGAGGGCGACGAGGAGTACGCCGGCGCAGACAACATCGCCAAGTTCCTCGAGGCCAGCGGCTACGACGAGCGCGCCATGAAGGGTCTGCTCAAGGAGGGTCGCGTGTCGATCAACGGCATCGTGATCCGCCGCTACGAGCGCCTGGTCGGACCTGAGGACATCGTGACGGTCGATGGTGACGAGCTCGAGCGTCCGCGCGCGAGCGCCGTGGCAACGCCGGCTGAGCAGGCTGAGGTCGCCGAGGAGATCGCGGGCGAGATCGACGCCGAGCTCGAGGCCGAAGAGGCCGCTGAGGTCGTCGAGGAAGTTGCGGCCGAGGTTGAGGCCGAGGTTGAGGCAGAGCTCGAAGGCGAGTCCGACGTCGAGCTCCAGGCTGACGAGGGCGACAACGCCTAGCGCGAATGCGCCCGAGCCCGAGCGCACGTGCTCGGGCTGCGGGCAGCGTCGACCGCAGAGCTGCCTCGTGCGGCTCTCGGTCGACGCTGCCGGCGCGCTTGTGATCGGCGGGACGACGGGGCGGGGGACGTACCTCTGCCCGTCAGCATCGTGCGTTGACGCTGCGTTGCGATCGCGTGCTATTCAGCGGCGCCTCCGGGCGTCTGTTGAGATCCCGGAAGGCCTTGCGGCGCTTGTGATTGCGGCGCTGCCGGGGGGCTGAAATCCGCATGGCTGATAGGATCCTTCGCTGATGGCTAAACGACGAATCGTTGAAATCGCGCGCGAGCGCGGGCTCGATCCCAATGAGGTTGCCCGCGTCCTCTTCGAGGCTGGCGTGCCGATTCAGCGGGACATGGTCGATGAGGTCGCTGCCGCGCGAGCGCTGGCAGGCTCTAAGCCGAAGAAGGCGCCGGCGAAGAAGAAGCCCGCTGCAGCGGCCAAGAAGCCCGCTGCCTCGGCCAAGGGTGCTGCCGAAGCGAAGCCGGTCGATCCGGCTGCCGCGCACCCCAACGCCATCAAGCCCGAGCCTGTCGAACTGCCCAAGAAGAAGGAGGAGGCCGCTCCCGCTGCTGCAGCTGGTGAGCGCCCCGCCCGCGACTCTCGCCCGCCCCGCCCGACTTCGGGTGGCAGTCGCTTTGCCCCGCCGCCGCCTCCGGGTGGCGCTCCGGCCGGCCGAGCGCGTCCGCAGCGTGGTGTCCCGCAGGGTAAGAAGCGTCGCGTCGTCATCGATTCGCAGGCCGCACGTGGTCCGCGCGAGCGGCCGCAGCGCGGTGGTCGTGGCGGTGGCGATCGCGAAGTCCGCGAGGAGAAGGTCGTCGTCCGTCCCACGGGGCCGGTCACGGTTCCCAGTGGCGTCACCGTCAAGGAGTACGCGGAGAAGCTCGGCGTCTCCACGGCCGAGATCATCAAGACGATGATGGGCCTCGGCGAGTTTGTGACGATTACGCAGTCGCTCACCGATGAGGCAATTGAGATCATCGCCGCTGAGTTCGAGCGGCCCGTCACGATCCAGAGTGCGGAAGAGGAACTCGACGACATCGTCATCGAGGACGATCCGGCCGACCTCAAGCCGCGCGCTCCCGTCATCACCGTCATGGGCCACGTCGACCACGGCAAGACCACGCTGCTCGACGCGATTCGCGAGACCAGCGTCGTCACCGGCGAGGCCGGCGGCATCACCCAGCACATCGGCGCATACCAGGTCGATGTCGGTGATCGCCAGGTCACGTTCCTCGACACCCCGGGTCATGAGGCGTTTACCGCCCTGCGTGCCCGCGGCGCCAAGCTCACCGACGTCGCAGTGCTCGTGGTTGCTGCAGACGACAGCGTGATGCCGCAGACCCTCGAGGCGATCGACCACGCGAAGGCCGCCGAGGTGCCGATCGTCGTTGCCGTCAACAAGATTGATAAGCCGGGTGCGAACCCGCAGAAGACCCGCCAGGACCTCGTTACGCACGGTCTGCAGCCCGAGGATTGGGGCGGCGACACGGTGTTCGTCGACGTCTCCGCCAAGGAGGGGACCGGCCTCGATCAGCTGCTCGAGATGCTGCTGCTGCAGGCCGACGTGCTCGAGCTCACGGCCAATCCCGACGCGCCGGCCTCCGGCCCGATTGTGGAATCCCGTCTTGACGTCGGTCGCGGCCCCGTCGCAACCATGCTCGTGCAGCGCGGCACCCTCAAGCAGGGCGACGCCGTTGTCGCGGGCGATGCCTGGGGCAAGGTCCGCGTCATGCTCGACGAGCACGGCGTCAAGCTCGAGTCGGCTGGTCCGGCTGAGCCCGTCGAGATCGTCGGCTTCGACAAGCCGCCGCCGGCCGGTGAGGTCTGCCGCGTCGTCGATTCTGAGCGCGATGCGCGTCACCTTGCGCAGAAGCGCGCTGCGCGCCTGCGTGCCGAAGAGCTCTCGCGCCGCAGCCAGAAGTCGATCTCGCTCGAGGACCTCTTCAAGCAGGTCTCCGATGGCAAGGTGCGCGACCTCAACCTCGTCATCAAGGGCGACGTGCAGGGCTCCGTCGAGGCTGCGGTCTCCGAGCTCGACAAGATCAAGAGCGAGGAAGTCGCGGTCCGCGTCATTCACACGGGCGTCGGTGGCATCACCGAGTCCGACATTATGCTCGCGGCTGCGTCGAAGGCCATTGTCGTCGGCTTCAACGTCCGCCCGAACGGCGAGGCCAAGGGTCTCGCCGATCGTGAGGGCGTCGACATCCGCACTTACAAGGTCATCTACAAGCTGACCGAGGACATCGAGGCTGCACTCGTCGGCATGCTCACGCCGGACATCGTCGAGGAGATCACGGGTACCGCTGAGGTGCGCCAGCTCTTCAAGGCCTCCAAGATCGGCACGATTGCCGGCTGCATGGTGACCAGCGGCATGATCACGCGCGGCTCCAACGCCCGCGTCATCCGCGACGGCGTGATCACGTGGGACGGCGAGATCGACTCGATCCGTCACCTCAAGGACGAGGTCAAGGAGATCAAGGAAGGCTTCGAGTGCGGCATCGTGCTCAAGGGCTTCTCCGAGCTCGAAGAGGGCGACATCCTCGAGGGCTACATCTCCAAGTCCGTCGAGCGCACGGAGCTCTAGGCCCGGCACATGGCGCGGGAGTTCGAGCTCGCAGACCTTGGTGGGGGCGCGCATCGGATCACCATGCCGCTGCCGTGGGCGCTCGATCACACGCATTGCTACGCGCTCGAGGCGCCGGAGGGCTGGACGATCATCGACACCGGCCTTGGCACGCCGGGCACGGTACGCCGCTGGTCCGAGGCGCTCGACCTACTTGGCAGCCCGTCGATCCATCGCATCGTCATCACGCACTACCACCCCGATCACATCGGCTGTGGCGGCCTGCTCGCCGACCTCGTCGAGCCGAACGAGATTGTGCAGGGACGTCTCGACGCTGCGCTGTCCAAGAACGCCTGGGTCGATATGGACATCGAGGGTGTCTACGACCACATGTTCGGCAACGGCATGTCAGCCGAGATGGCCCGCGAGGCGGCAGATGACGAGGGCGGCTCGCCCGTCACGATCCCCGAACCGACACACCTTGTCGACGAGGGCGACCTTGTCCGTGTCGGGGACGAGGACTTCCGCATCCTGCACCTGCCCGGCCACGCCGATGGCCACATCGCGCTGCACGGCCTGACGACCGACCGCATGTTCGGCGGCGACGTAATCCTCGCGACGATCAGTCCGAACGTCGGCCGCTGGGAAGACACAGATTTCGATCCGCTGGGCCGCTACTTCGAGACGCTCGAACGCCTCGCGGAGCTTTCGCCAACGATCGTGCATGGCGGTCACCGCCAGCCGATCGAGGACGTCGCTGGTCGCGCCCGCGAAATCCGTGCCATGCACGACGAGCGTCTCCTGATCGCCCATGGCGCGCTCCAGAACGGTGCCGTGTCCGCGATGGACGTAGCCACCGTCATCTGGCCAAACGGCCACGGTATGCACGAACGCCGCTTCGCGCTCGTCGAGGCGCTCGCGCATCTCGAGCGCCTTGTCGCCGACGGCCGCGCCACGGTCTCGGACGACGGCTACCGCTTCGCGGCTGCTTAGACGACGGGTGCACCTCGAGGTGAATCGGTCGGAAACGACCGATTCACCTCGAGGTGCACCCGTCGCCTAGGTGGATCAACTTCGCCAGCTGCGGCTTTGGCTACCGAGGGCCTTGGTACCAGGCGACGCGATGACCTTGAGGTGAATCGTTCCTTTCGGACCGAGCCACCTCAAGGCCTTCGCGTCGTCAACATCGTTCAGTCGAGGACGGCGCCGCCCGAGGCCGGGCCGACGAGCTTGGCGTACTTGTGGAGCGCGCCACGCGTGTACTTCGGCGTGGGGCGCTGATACTTCTTGCGGCGCTCGGCCAGCACGGACTCATCGACCTCGAGGTCGAGGCGCAGCTCGGCGACGTTGATGTTGATGATGTCGCCCTCTTCCATCAGGCCGATCGGGCCGCCCTCGACGCTCTCGGGGCAGACGTGGCCGATGCAGAAGCCGCGCGTGGCACCACTAAAGCGCCCGTCGGTGATCAGCGCGACGGTCTCGCCGAGGCCAGCGCCCATCACGGCGCTGGTGACACCGAGCATCTCGCGCATGCCGGGGCCGCCGATGGGGCCCTCATCACGAATCACGATGACGTCGCCGTCGTTGATGCGCCCCTCGACGACCGCGTCCATCGCGGCCTCCTCGCCCGAGAACACGCGGGCGGGCCCGCGGAATTCGCGGATGCCAGTCGAGGCGACCTTGACGACGCCGCCATCGGGCGCAGCCGTGCCGCGCAGGACGAGCAGGCCGCCGTCGGAGTGCACGGGGTTCGTGAACGGGCGGACGATCGTGCCGTCGGCGCCGGGGGAGTCGGCGAGGGCCTCAGCCATCGTCTGACCGGTCACCGTCAGCGTGTCGCCGTGCAGGTGGCCGGCATCGAGCAGCTCCTTCAGCATCGCCGGGACGCCGCCAACCTTATCGAGGTCGGCCATGACGTACTGGCCACCCGGCTTGAGGTCCGCGATGTGCGGGGTGCGGGCGGCGAGGCGATTGAAGTCGTCGAGCGTGAGATCGACACCGCATTCGTGTGCAATCGCGAGGAGATGCAGGACGGCGTTCGTCGAGCCACCGCCGGCATTGACCGACATGATCGCGTTTTCGAAGGCCTTCTTGGTCATGATGCGGCGCGGTGTGAGCTCCTGCTCCACTGCCTGCACCGCAATCTGGCCGGCCTTCTGCGACCACTCGAGGCGGCGCGCATGCGTGGCGGGCGCAGAGGAGGAGCCGATCGGCGCCATACCGATGGCCTCGCCGATCGTCGCCATCGTGTTGGCGGTAAACATGCCGCCACACGAGCCGGAGCCGGGGCAAGCGACCTTCTCAAGCTCGAGCAGGTCTTCCTCGCTCATCGTGCCACGTGCCACCGCACCGACGGCCTCGAAGACGTCCTGAATGTTGACGTCCTTGCCGCGGAACTTGCCGGGCATGATCGTGCCGCCGTAGAGGAAGCAGCCCGGCAGGTTCAAACGGGCCATGCCCATCAGCATGCCGGGGAGGCTCTTATCGCAGCCGGCGATCGTGACAGCGCCGTCGAAGCGCTCGGCGTGCATGACGAGCTCGTAGGCGTCGGCGATGTTCTCGCGCGAGACCAGCGAGGCACGCATGCCCTCGTGGCCCATGGCGATGCCGTCGGAGACGGCAATGGTGTTGAAGATCAGCGCAACCGCGCCGGCGTCCTTGACGCCCTTCTGTGCCTCGATGGCGAGCTTGTCGAGGTGGTAGTTGCACGGCGTGACCTGATTCCACGACGTCGCAACCGCCATCTGCGGCTTGGAGAAGTCCTCATCGGTGAGACCGACGGCACGGAGCATCGCGCGCGCGGGGGCGCGGCGGAAGCCCTTGGTGATCTCGTCGGAGGGGCGCTGGTTGTTGCTCATGGCGGCATCGTAATGGGTTCCAGAGAACCTACGCCGCCATCGCGCCGCCTGGGTTGTCTGCCAGCACGGTGAGGACCGCATCGGCGTGCCGCTCGAGGAACGCCGGGCCCACCCCGGGGAGCAGGCTCAGGGCATCGGGCGTGGTCGGGCGCGTCGCTGCGATCGCGTGCAGCGTGGCGTCCTTGCCGATCACGTAGGCCGGCACACCGGCCTCCTTGGCGGCCGCGCTGCGCCAGGCCTTGAGGGCGATCAGCAGGTCCTCGGGCACGTTGTCGGGAATCGGTGGGGCGGCGGCCTTGCGCTTCGAGCGCGTGCGCGTGGCTGCCGTCTCGGCCGGTATTTCGATCGGGCTGCAGACGTCGCAGCAGCGGCCGTCGGCAATGGGTTCCTGCTGGTCGCCGAAGTAGCGCAGCAGTGTCAGGCGCCGGCAGGAATCGCCCGCGGCGAAGGCCTGGGCCGAGTCGAGGCGATCCCAGCGGCCGCCGTCGATCTTGCGGGCGCGCAGGCGCACCTCTTCCGCGCGGTCGGCGCCGAGTTTGCGCAGCTTGATGCGGCCACGCCAGAGTTGGCTCGAGCCGGGGAACAGTTCAGCGGCGCCGACGGCCTCGGCCGAGGCCAGCCAGGCGCGGGCATCGTCTTCGAAGGCGTCGAGCATGCGCGCGAGCTCGCTCGGGTTGGCGGAAAACTCGCCGGTGTCCTGATCAGCGAGGTGGGCGAGGGCGGCGAGTACGCGGTTGACCTCGTCGGCGCCAAAGTGCGCGCGGCGGATGAGCGCCCCGAGGACGCCGCGATCACCGCTGGAGTGCAACAGCACACACCGCGAGGGCAGTCCATCGCGGCCAGCACGGCCCGATTCCTGGGAATACGCCTCGAGCGACTGCGGTAGGCCCCAGTGCCAGACCTGGCGGATGTTGCCCTTGTCGACACCCATGCCGAATGCCGTCGTGGCGACGATGACGCCGTCGTCGGAGGCCATGAAGCGGTCCTGGCGGCGCTGGCGCTCGTCACGGGCCAGACCTGCGTGGTACGCCTGCGCAGCGAGGCCTGTGGCCGCCAGTTCCTCGGCGACCATCTCGCTGTCCTTGCGGGTGCGCACGTAGACGATCGCGGGTAGCATCGTCGGGTCGCTGAGGCCGTCCTCGAGCAGTTGCAGACGGCGCGCCTTGCCGCTGGCCTCGATCGCATCGAACGTGAGGTTGGGACGGTCGAAGCCGGTGTGCACTTCGACGGGATCCTGCATCGCGAGGCGGCGGACGATGTCGATGCCCGTGGCTGTGGTCGCCGTCGCCGTCAGCGCCATCACCGCAGTCGGTTGGATCTGCTCGCGCACCTGCGCCAGGCGGCCGTAGTCGGGGCGGAAGTCGTGGCCCCACTCGGACAGGCAGTGGGCTTCGTCGACAACGAGGAGGTCCACGCGCGCCTCGGCCAGCGCGGCGGCGAAGCGCGCGTTGGCGAAGCGCTCGGGCGCCACGTAGAGCAGGCGCACGGCGGGAGCGTCGTCGAGCAGACTGCCGCCATCGCCGCGCAGCGACTGGAGAATCGCCTCGACGTCCTCGCTGCTGGTATCGCTCGACAGCGCGGCGACGTCGGTGCGCCCCAGCTTGCGGAGTGCTTCGATCTGGTCGCGCATCAGGGCGAGCAGGGGAGAGACGACGATGGTGAGGCGCAGGGCGCCGAGTGCTGGCAACTGGTAACAGAGCGACTTGCCCGACCCGGTGGGCATCACGACCAGCGCATCGCGGCCATCGAGTGCGGCCTGCACCGCCTGCTCCTGCCCGGGACGGAAGTCGTCGTGCCCGAAGACCTCGCGCAGCAGCTGATGCGGGTCGGCAGTCACGTACCGCAGTCTACGAACCGCGTCCCCACACGGCTGTGCCGGGATGTGCCGGGTTTCAGACGAGGATGCAGGCGGCGCGATGGCCATCGCTGCCGGCGGGGCGCAACGGTGGATCCTCGGACGAGCAGGCAGCCGTGGCGACGGGGCAGCGCGGGTGGAAGCGGCAGCCGGTAGGTACGTCGGCCGGGTTTGGCGTCTCGCCCTGGAGGATCTCGGGCTGCATCGACTGCTCGGGATCGGGCTGGGGGACGACGGAGACGAGTGCCTTCGTATACGGGTGCTGCGGGTTGCGGATCACCTCATGGGCCGGACCCTCCTCGACGATCCGGCCGAGGTACATGACACAGATGCGGTCGGCGAAGTGAGCGGCGGTGGAGAGATCGTGCGTGATCATCAGAATCCCCAGGCCACTGGTGCGCAGATCGTTGAGCAGGCCGAGGATGCCGGCACGCACCGACACGTCGAGCATGGACACGGGCTCGTCGGCCAGCAGCATCGTCGGCTCGAGCGCGAGGGCCGCGGCAATCGAGACGCGCTGGCGCTGCCCGCCCGACAGCTCGTGCGGATAGCGCTCGAGGTAGAGGTCGGCAGGGGTGAGGCCCGCACGCTCCATGGCGGCGCGCACGCGCTCGTCGCGGTTGTCGAGGCCGTGGATCTCAAGCGGCTCAGCGACGATGTCCTTCACACGAAAGCGTGGATCGAGCGACTCGTACGGATCCTGGAAGATGATCTGCAGCTCACGCCGGATCGGGCGCATCTCGCTCTGCGTCGCGTTGGTGATATCGCGGTCGCGGTAGCGAATCGTCCCACTCGTCGCCGGGACCATGCGCATGGCTGTCTGCGCCGTCGTCGTTTTACCGCAGCCCGACTCACCGACCAGTGCCACAAACTCGCCCGCCGCAACCGTTAGCGAGACACCGTCGACGGCCTTGACGACCTTCTTGCGGCCCTGGCGGTACTGGACGACGAGGTCCTCGATCGTGAGCAGCGTCTCGCTCATGCGTGGGCCTCGACGAAGCACGCGCCGCTATGGCCGGGCTCGGCCGTGCGGGTGGGCGGATAGGAGAGGGCGCAAGCGTCGATCGCGGAATCGCAGCGCGGACGGAACGGACAGCCCGTGATCTCCTGATCGAGGCGCGGCGGCGCACCCGGGATCGAGGTGACCTCGCGCTGGGCTAGGAGGTCGGGCGTGGCACCAAACAGCATCCGCGTGTACGGATGCAGCGGGCGGTGGTACAGCTCGGTTGTGGTGCCAAGCTCGGTGATGTGGCCTGCATACATGACGGCCGCGCGCTGGCAGATCTGCGAGACAAGCGGTAGGTCGTGGGTGACCATGATCAGCGCGAGGCCGAGCTCGTCGGTGAGGCGCACCAGCAGCTCGAGAATCTGCGCCTGCACCATCACGTCGAGTGCGGTGGTGGGCTCGTCGGCGAGCAGCACCTTGGGCTGGCAGGCGAGCGCCATCGCGATCGCGGCGCGCTGGCGCATGCCGCCGGAGAACTCATGGGGAAAGCGATCCTGGCGTTCGCCGCTGATGCCAACCAGCTCGAGCAGCTCGGCGGTGCGGGCCCGCGCGGCCTTGCCCTTGGCGAGGCCGGCGGTCTCGATCGGCTCCTGGATCTGCGAGCCGATGGTCTTGACCGGATCGAAGGCGTTCATCGCGCCCTGGAAGACCATCGCGATGTCGTTCCAGCGGTGCGGGCGCATCGTCGCGTCCCCGCCAGCGAGGATGTCCTCGCCGTCGAGCAGAATGCGGCCGGCCGCGCTGGCGTTGGGCGGTAGGAGTCCCATCATGGCCAGGATTGCGGTGGTCTTGCCACACCCCGACTCGCCGACGAGCCCCATGCGTTCGCCGCGTTCGAGACCGAAGCTGATGCCCTGTACCGCATGCAGCTCCTTGTCGTCCGGCAGTTCAAACCAGACGTGGAGATCCTCAACGGCGAGCACACTCACGAGCGACCCTCCTTGTCTGGCAGGGGGCGCAGGCGGAAGTGGCGGCGCGAGAGGTGGCTCACCTTGAGGCGCGGATTAAGCGAATCCTCGACGGCGGTCCCGAGCATGTTGAAGGCCATGATCACGAGGGCAACGGCGATACCCGGCGGCACGATCGCCCACCAGGCGCCGTACGAGATCGCGCTGCGCGAGAACGCGTTCTCGATCATCTTGCCCCAGCTCGTCACGCTCGGATCGCCAAGCCCGAGGAACGAGATCGCGGTCTCCAGGAAGATCGCCAACGCGACCATCAGGACCGTCTGCGCGAGCAGCAGCGGCATGATCTGCGGGATCACGTGCTTGAAGATGATGCGCAGGTGCGAGGCGCCGAGGGCCTGTGCGCGCTTCACGTAGGCGCGCTCGCGCACGACCTTCACCTGCGAGCGGATCAGGCGCGCCATGAAGGTCCAGTAGATCAGGCCGATGATCAGGATGATGTTGCGGAGGCTACGGCCCCAGATCGAGGCGATCACGATCATCAGCACCAGGTCGGGGATGACGAGGAAGTAGTCGGTCATGCGCATCAGCGCGTTATCGATCTTGCCGCCGAAGTAGCCCGCGACGATGCCGATCGTGCCGCCGACGAGCATGGCGACGACCGCGCCGGCGAAGCCCACGATCAGCGTCACGCGCGCGCCGTAGATGAGCAGCGAGAGCATGTCGATACCGCCGTCGTCGAGGCCGAGTGGGTGGGCGCTCGAGGGCGTACCGAACAGCGGACCGACCTGCTCGCGCTCGCCGTACGGTGCGAGATACGGACCGAAGATCGCGATGAACACGAACGCCAGCAGGATGATCGCGCCGACAACGGCCTGCGGGTGATGGCGCAGGAACGACAGCGTGGCGCGCACGCGCGACGATGGGCGTACGACGTCGGGCAGGGCGGCTTGGGGCGGATCGACGAAGCTCATTCGGTCACCCGCGGGTCGAGCTTGAAGTAGAGAAGGTCAGCGATGAAGTTCATCACGATCACCAGCACGGTCAGGAGGAGGAAGGCGCCTTGGAGAACCGGATAGTCGCAGTTGCCGACGCTTTCGTAGATCTGCAGGCCGATGCCGGGATAGTTGAAGACCGTCTCGATCAGGATCGCACCGCCGAGGATGAAGCCGAGCGACAGGAAGATCAGCGTGACGATCGGCAGCATCGAGTTACGCAGGGCGTGCTTACGCACGATCTCCCAGTTGGACAGGCCCTTGGCACGCGCGGTCAGGATGTAGTCCTCGCCGAGCGCCTCGAGCATGGAGGAGCGCACGATCAGCGTGTACTCGCCGAACAGCACGAGCCCGATGGTCGCGGCGGGCAGGATCATGTGTTTGAAGCGGTCCACTATCTCGTTCCAGGTACCTGGATTGGTGTAGGCGAGGTACGGATCGGCGATGTCGCTGGTCGGCAGGTGGAGCGGCCCGGCGAGGTAGAGGATCAGCATCAACGCCAGCCACTGGGTCGGCAGGCTGTAGAACAGCAGGCCTCCCCAGACGACACCTTTGTCTGACAGGGTCCCGCGTCTCCACGCGGCTAAGACGCCCGTGGTGATGCCCAGCATGATCGAGAGGATCGTGCCGAGCAGAATCATCGGCACGGTGTTCTTGATCGGCTCCCACAGCTCGTCGATGACGGGCTGCTCGGTTACGAACGAGCGGCCGAGGTCGCCCGTCGCGGTCTGCTTGATGTAGATGACGTACTGCGCCGGGATCGACTTATCGAGCCCGTACTCCTTCTTGAGGTTCTGCTTGAACTCCTCGGTGCAGCCCTGACAGCGCAGGGCCGACGTGCGGTCACCGGGGGCAAGGCGAAACAGCACGAAGTTGAGGCTGACCGCGACGAAGATCGTGATCAGCGCGAAGAGCGCGCGCCGCCCGACGTACGACCAGCCTGCCCGCATTCAGTGTTCCTTGGATGCGGGCAGGCCGGACGTCATCAGCCGTTCTGGTGGATGACGTCCCACGGAATCTTGGACAGGCCGATCAGGAACGGCTCGCTCAGCCCGCCCCAATTCTTCGAGTAGGCCGCGATCGACTGCTTCTGGGCGACCCAGAGGTAGGGCAGGTCCGTGTTGAGGGTGTCCTGCATCTGCCAGACGATGTCCTTGCGCTTAGCGGCATCCAGCGTGACGCCCTGCTCCTCGTAGAGCTTGTCGTACGCCGGGTTGCAGTAGCCCGTGTCGCTCCAGCCACCGAGCTGGTTGCAGAGCACAACGGAGAGCATGAAGTCCGGATCGATGTAGCCGACCCAGTCCCAGATCGCCATGTCGAAGTCCTCGTACTTCCAATCCGGCGCGCCGATTGCCTCGAACGCGGCGGTCGAGTCGAGCTTCTTCGACGTGATCGTGATGCCGAGCTCGGCCCACGAGGTCTTGAGGATCTCGAAGAGGCGATCGATGCCCTCGACGTTCTCGGGGGTGATCACCTCCCACTCGAACTTCGACCCGTCGGGGCCGACACGGATGCCGTCGGCGCCGCGCTTGTAGCCGGCGTCGTCGAGCATCTTGTTGGCCGCTGCGATGTCGTACGCGGGCGGCTTGATGTCGGTGTTCATGTACGGGGCGGACAGCGGCGTCAGCAGTGTCGCGGAGGGCACGCCGTAGCCGGCAAGCACCGTGTCGATGATCTGCTGGCGGTCAACCGCCACGTTGAGTGCCTGCTTGACCTTCGGGTCGAGCAGCTCCTTGTGGTCCTTCTTGTTCTTGTTGGAGTTGATCGGGATGTCGTAGAGGAACGACGAGTCGCCGATCTGGAGCGTGAACTTGGGATCAGCCGACCACTGCTTGGCGAGCGTCGGCGGCACGGTGTCGGCCGAGTCCAACTGGTCGCTCTTGAGCGCCGCCAGCATGGCGTCGGCGTTCTGGTACACGGTGATACCGATCGCGTCAACATGCGGCGCGGTGCGGTAGTAGCCCGGGTTCTTCTTGAGGAACGTGGTGCCCTTCTTCTCGAACTTGTCGATGAAGAACGAGCCGCCGCCGACCTGCGGGCCGTCGCCGGTCGGGTTCCACTTCTTGAGGCCCTTGCCCTTATCGCCGACGATGGGTTCGACGACGTGCTGCGGGAGGATGAAGAACTGCTGCAGCTGCGGCAGCACGTTGGAGGCAGCCTTGTCGTAGGTGATCACGACCGTCGTGTCGTCCGGCGCCTCGAGCTTCGTGGCGTGGGTGAGGAACGGTGCGAGCATGGCTGCGGGGCCGTCGGCGTACTTGATGATCAGATTGCCGGTGAAGGCCGCGTCGGCTGCCGTCATCGGCTTGCCGTCGGACCACTTGCCGCCCGGGGCGAGCTTGAAGGTCCAGACCTTGCCATCAGCGGAGGTCTCCCAGGAGTCGGCCCAGTCGCCAACGATCTTGTAGTCCGCGTCGTACTGGACGAGCGTGGGGTAGGTCTCGGTCCACAGGATGTAGGACAGCGCCGAGAAGCCCACGAACGGGTTGATCGAGTCGGGGTACGACGTCGTACCCATGCGGAAGATGCCGCCTTCCTTGACGGGCGTGTCGCCGGTCGCAGCACTGTCGCCGCCTCCGCCGCCACCTGGTGTCGTGGACGCGCCGCCGCCGCAGGCAGCCAGCACTGTCATCGCGAGCAGCAGCACCGCTCCGAGGATGAACTTTCGCATCGAACCCTCCCTCTCCATGGGACCCCTCCCTCAGGGTTGCCTCGCAGTCTAATCGCTTGGTCAGGAGGTGTGTACTGATCGAATGATCAGCGCAGTCTCCGCTGTGCGAGAATCGGTCGGTGCAGCTGGACCTTGACGTCATCTCGCTCTATGCCGAGGGCTGTGCAATTCTCGGTACGGGCGGTGGTGGCGATATCTACGTGCCGACGCTGATTGCGCGCGAGGCACTGGCCGAATGCGGCGCCGTGCCAGTGATTGCGGCTGCGGACCTCCCGGACGATGCGCTGGTACTCCCCGTGGGGGGCTGGGGCGCACCGACGGTCTGCATCGAGAAGTTCGACTCGGGTGACGAGGGCCGATTGCTGTGTGAGGCGGCCGAGGCGTGGTTTGGCCGCAAGGTCGATGCGTTGATGCCGTCGGAGATCGGCGGGGGAAACGGCGTGCAGCTGGTCTCGTGGTGTGCGCGGCTTGGATTGCCGATGGTGGATGCCGACGGCATGGGGCGAGCGTTCCCCGAAGGCGACATGTGCTCGATGCATCTGATGAGCGTGCCGCCATCGCCTGGCTTCTTCGCCGACGAGCGCGGCCGGGTGGTGACCGTCACACCAGAGGATGCGCACGGGTTGGAGGAGGCTGCGCGCCAGTTCGTGATCGAGTCGGGCGGCGTCTGCGCCGGCGCCGATCATCCGATGGCCGGAGCGATTGTGAAGACCTCGACGATCCACGGCACGGTCTCGCTCGCGTTGCGCATTGGCATGGCGCTCGAGCAGGGTGGCGTCGATGGCGTGCTGGAGGCGACGGGCGGCGTGCGCATCGCGACGGGCAAAGTCGTCGATGTGGAGCGCCTCACGTCGGGGGGCTTTGCTCGTGGTGTCGTACGACTCGAGGGCACTGGAGTCGATGCAGGGCGCTCGCTCGCAATCCAGGTGCAGAACGAGAACCTGATCGCGATGGAGGGCGACCGCGTGCTGGCATCGACGCCGGACCTGATCACCATCCTCGATGCCGGTACGGGGCGCGCGGTGCCGACCGAGCGCGTGCGCTACGGGCAGCGTGTGGCGATCGTGGGCATCCCGTGTGCGCCAATCTGGCGCACGCAGCGTGGACTCGAGGTCGCCGGGCCCGAGCGGTTCGGCTATCCCGGCTCCTGGCGGCCCGTTGAGGAGGGAGCGCAATGAGCGACCTTCGCATCGGCATCGACGTGGGTGGCACCAATACCGATGCGGTGCTGCTCGGTCCCGACAACACGCTGCTCGCGCGCTGCAAGACGCCCACGACTGCGGACCCGCTCGACGGCATCGCAACGGCGCTGGGCGCGGTCGCGCCGGATGATCGCAGAGCCGTGGGTATGGCGGCACTCGGCACGACGCATGCGCTCAACGCGATCCTGCGACGTCGCGAGCTCGGTCGTGTGGCGGTGCTGCGCCTTGCCGCTCCCGCCACGCTGTCGGTGCCGCTGTTTGCGGACTGGCCCGACGACCTCCGTGCGGCGATCGACGGCGGTGGCGGCATCGTGGCCGGTGGCGTCGAGATCGACGGCCGCACGCACGCGCTCGATCACGACGAGCTTCGCCGTGTGCTGGCGGCGTGTGGGTCGATCGATGCAGTGGCGATCAGCGGCGTGTTCTCGATGCAGGATCCGTCGCAGGAACTCGAGGCTGCCGAGGTGGTACGTGCCGAGCTTGGCGATCGTGTGGGGATCTCACTCGGGCACCTCGTCGGCGGCGTCGGGCTGCTCGAGCGCGAGAATGCCGCGATCCTGAATGCCGCACTCGGCGGCGTGGCACGGCGCGTCATCGACGGCTTCGAGCAGGCGCTCGCCGCCTGTGGGCTCATCGCCACACCGTTTCTCACGCAGAACGACGGCACGCTGATGTCGATCGACCAGGCGCGCGAGTTGCCGGTCCTCACGATCGGTGGCGGCGCCTCCAACTCGATTCGCGGTGCCGGCGTACTGACCGGCCTGACGGACGCGTTGGTGATCGACGTCGGCGGCACGAGCACCGATGTTGGCGCGATCAGCGGTGGCTTTCCGCGTGAGTCGGCATTCGGGGTCGAGCTTGGCGAGGTGCAGACGAACTTCCGCATGCCCGATGTGGTCTCCGTCGCGCTCGGTGGTGGCACGATCATTCACCCCGACGGCGCGCTGGGGCCGGAGAGCGTGGGGTACCGCATCGCCGAGCAGGCACGCATCTTCGGTGGCGATGTCCTGACGCTGTCCGATCTCGCCGTGGCAGACGGACGCGCAGAGATGGGCGACCCCACACGGGCCGGCACAGCGCAACCCGACGTGCTGGCTGCCGCCGACGCACTGGTCGCCGACGCAGTCGATCGCATGAAGCTCGTGGCGGGCGACACGCCACTGATTGCGGTGGGCGGGGGTAGCGCGGTGCTGTCCGACCGCATTCCCGGGTGTGCAGAGGTCGTGCGTCCTGCCAACTACGACGTCGCCAACGCGATTGGCGCAGCGGTCGGGCTCGTCAGCGGCGATGCCGAGCACGTGCTGGATCTGGGTGCTGATCGTGCGGCCGGAATCGAATCTGTGCGCGTCGATGCGGTCGAGCGGGCGCGCCGCGCGGGTGCGTCAGTCGCGCGCCTCGAGGTGATTCGCGTGGATGAGGTCCCACTGGCCTACACCGACCCGCCAATGTCACGCGTACGCGTGAAGGTGGCAGGTCCGCCCGCCTAGACGTCAGTGACGATCGTTGGGCGTCAGCCAGTGCGGCCGATCGTGTCCCACGGCAGCTTCGATACGTACACGAGGTACGGCGGCGTGATGCCGGCCCAGCCGCCCTTGTAGGCGCGGATGAACTCCGACTGCGCGATGAAGATGTACGGGTGGTCGCGGTAGAGGATCTGCTGCATCTCATGCACGATCGCCTGTCGCTTGACCGGGTCCATCTCGGCCGCCTGCTTGGCGTAAAGCGCGTCGTACTCGGGGTTGCAGTAGCCCGTGTCGGACCAGTTGCCGTACTGGTCGCACATCACCGTCGTCAGCATGAAGTCCGGGTCGATGTAGCCGAGCCATGACCACATGTGGATATCGAAGTTCAGGTACTTGCCGTCGGGCGCCATCATCTCGTCCCACGCGGCCGAGCCGTCCATCGGCTTTCCGGTCACCTCGATGCCGATGTTCTTCCAGTCGCTCTGGACGATCTCGAACTTGCGCTGCTGGCCCTGGATGTCGGTCGGCAGGAGCACGTCGTAGCTCATGCGCTCGCCGTCGGGGGTGACGCGGATGCCGTCGGCGCCCTTCGTGTAGCCGGCATCGTCGAGCATCGTGTTGGCGAGCGCGAGGTCGTAGGTCTCGGGCGTGATCGTCTTGTCGAGATAATCGCCAGCGATTGGCGTGAGGATGCTCGCAGCGGGCTCGGCGTAGCCGTTGTAGACCGTCGCGATGATTTTCTCGCGATTGACGGCATGCGCCATCGCCTGCTTCACCTGCGGATCGAGCAGTTCGCGGTGCGTGGTCTTCTTCGGGTTTGAGTTGAAGCCGATGTTGACGACGTCGGGGACGAGGCCCTCCACGACCTGCACGTCTGGCATGGCCTTAACCTGCTCGACGAGCGTGACGGGTACCTTGTCCATCGCATCGATCTCGCCGGCCTTGAAGGCGCTGACCATCGCGTCCGGGTTCTGGTAGACGGTCATGCCGACCGCGTCGAGATGCGGCCTCGGGCCGTAGTAGCCGGGGTTGCGCTCAAGCAGCGTGGTGCCCTTCTCGTCGTACTGCTTGACCGTGAACGGTCCGCCACCGACGAGTTTGCCCTCGGCCTTCATATCCCACGTCAAGAGATCCTTGCCACCGTTGCCGACGTGCTGCTCGAACTCGTGCTGCGGCAGGATGTAGAGCGGTTGCAGGTTGGACAGAGCGGTCGCCTTCGGCTCGGCGAACGTGACCTCGAGCGTGAGGTCATCAGGTGCCCTGACCGACTCGACGCCCGCGATGTAGGCGGCCATCAGGCCCGTCGCGCCCTTCTTGTACTTCAGGATGGTCTGAATCGTCCAGACCGCGTCTTCTGCTGTGAGGGGCTGGCCATCAGACCATTTGCCAGGGCGCAACTTGAAGGTGTACGTGCGGTTGTCATCCGAGACGGTCCAGGATTCGGCCCAGTCGCCCGTCAGCTGGTAGTTCTCGTCGTACTGCACGAGCGCGGGGTACATCTCCTGGAAGATCACGTACGACACCTGGTTCGAGCCGACGAACGGGCTGATGCCATCGGGCGGATCGGTGTAGCCGATGCGGAGGATGCCGCCGTCGACGATCTTCGCGGTGTCGGTCGGAGCGCTGTTATCGCCGCCACCGGGCGTCGTGGACGCGCCACTGCCGCAGGCCGCGAGGGTGACTGCGAGAGCAACGAGCGCGAGCAGGGGGAGCGCACGGCGGAGCTTGATCATGCAGTCAGCCTACAGTCGAACGCGGCAGCCGGGAAGGCCTGAAGGGCGCCGATCACCGCCTCGGTACACTGCGCCCTCAATGGACCGCCGCGCAGAACTCGAGGAACGCACCCGCTACGAGGCCCCTGAGGTCGAGAGCCGGATCTTCGCCGCCTGGCAGCAGGCCGACCTCTTCACGGCCAACCCGGATGCGCCGGGCGAGCCGTACTGCATTCAGCTGCCGCCGCCGAACGTGACGGGCTCGCTACACATGGGTCATGCGCTCAACGGCTCGGTGCAGGACCTGCTGATCCGCTGGCGTCGCATGCAGGGTCGCAACGTCCTCTGGCAGCCGGGTACCGACCACGCCGGCATCGCCACGCAGATGGTTGTCGAGCGCCAGCTTGCGGCCGACGGCATCACGCGGCACGACCTCGGCCGCGAGGCCTTCGTCGAGCGCGTCTGGGGGTGGAAGGAGTCCACGGGCTCCACGATCATCGAGCAGTACAAGCGCCTCGGCACGTCGATGGACTACTCGCGCGAGCGCTTCACCATGGACGACCGCTACGCGCCGGCCGTGCAGCAGGTCTTCGTCGAGCTGCACGAGCGCGGCTACATCTACCGCGATAACTACCTCGTCAACTGGAGCGTTCCGCTCGCCACGGCAATCTCCGATCTCGAGGTCGAGCACAAAGACGTTGACGACGTCCTCTACGAGGTCGCCTACGCGGTGGAGGGCGGCGGTGAGATCGTGATTGCCACGGTGCGTCCCGCCACGATCCTGGCCGACGTCGCGATCGCCGTGCACCCCGAGGATCCACGCTACGCCGCGATGATCGGCAAGCAGGCGATCGTGCCGATGGTTGGTCGCCGCATCCCGATCATCGCCGACGAGCGCGTCGAGATCGAGTTTGGCACCGGCGCCCTCAAGATCACGCCTGGCCACGACCCCGTCGACTTTGAAGTCGGCCGCGACCACGGCCTCGAGGCGCTGTCGGCGATCGGTCTCGACGGCAAGATGACCGACCTGATGCCCGAGTGGGAGGGGCTCACCGCTGAGGAGGGCCACGAGCGCGCGGTCGAGCACCTGCGCCAGAGCGGCGAGCTGCGGGAGGAGATCCCGTACCGCCACTCCGTCGGCTTCTGCCAGCGTTCTGGGGCTCGCATCGAGCCGCTGATCTCGCTGCAGTGGTTCTGCCGCATGGACGAGCTCGCCAAGCCGGCGATCGACGTGGTCAAGTCGAAGGAGGTGCGCTTCCACCCGGAGCGCATGGAGAAGATCTACCTCGACTGGATGGAGGCGATTCGCCCCTGGTGCGTCTCGCGTCAGCTCTGGTGGGGCCATCGCCTGCCCGTCTGGTTCGCGCCTGACGGCTCGTACGTCGTGCAGGTTGAGCGCCCGGAGGGCGACGGCTGGGAGCAGTCGACCGACGTGCTCGACACCTGGTTCTCGTCGGCGCTCTGGCCGTACGCCACGCTCGGCTGGCCCGACCAGACACCCGAGCTCGCGAAGTGGTATCCCGGCGACGTGCTCGTCACGGGCCGCGACATCATCAACCTCTGGGTCGCGCGGATGATCATGACCGGCATCGCCTTTGCCGGTGGGATCCCCTTCACCGACGTCTACATCAACTCGACGATCCAGGCCGCTGACGGCCGACGCATGTCGAAATCGCTCGGCACGGGCGTCGACCCGCTCGACCTGATCGACCAGTACGGCGCCGACGCCACGCGCTACGGCCTGCTCAAGATGTGCTCCACGCAGGATGTGCGGTTTGCCGAGGGCATGATCGACGAGGGGCGCGGCCTGGCCAACAAGCTGTTCAACGCCACGCGCCTTGTGCTGCTCAACGCCGATCCCGACGCGACGCCGACCCCTAACGGCCTGCTGTCTGCCGACCGCTGGATCCTTGACCGCCTCGCGGCCACGATCGATGAGGTGACCGGTCAGTACGAGGAGTTCCAATTCTCGGCGGCCACCAAGACGCTCTACTCGTTCATCTGGAACGAGTTCTGCGACTGGTACCTCGAGGCGATCAAGGCGCGTCTCTACGGCGACGACGCCGCTTCCAAGCGTGCGGCATCTGAGACCGCGCTTCTGGTGATCGAGCGCACGCTTGGTCTGTTGCATCCGATGTGCCCGTTCGTCACCGAGGAGCTGTGGTCGTTCTTGCCGCAGCGCGGCGGTCTGCTGGCGTTCTCGGCGTTTCCGACGAGCGAGGACATTCCGCGCGATCCCGCCGCGGCCGCCACGGTCGGGGCGATCATCGAGGCCATCACCGGTCTGCGGCGCCTGCGCCAAGATGCTGATCTTGGCCCGAAGGCGCCACTCACCGCCACGCTGTCCGGCGATGCCGACGCGGTGCGTGCCGAGGCACCGCTCCTTGCCGCGCTCGGCGCCATTGAGCTCGTCGATGCTGCTGCCGACGGCCCGGCAGTGCCGCTGCCTGCGGGCGCTGCCACGCTGCACATTCAGGGCGATGGGCTCGCCGGCAAGCTGCGCGATCGTCTCGCCAAGCGCCTCGAGGAGGCGCGTGCCGAGGCCAAGAAGGCAGAGTCGAAGCTGGGCAACGCGAAGTTCGTCGAGCGCGCCCCGGAAGAGGTTGTCGCGGAGGAGCGCGAGCGCGTGGAGCGCTTCACGCGCGATGCCGCCGAGCTTGAGGCGCAGCTGGTCGCGCTCGACGCGGGCTGAGCCTGATGGACCGCGCTGGCGAGATCCTGCAGACCCGCACGATGTTCGGGATGGAGCTCGGACTCGAGCGCATCACCGCGATCCTCGAGCTGCTCGACAACCCGCAGCGCTCGTTCCATGCGATCCACGTCGTCGGCACGAACGGCAAGTCCTCAACGACGCGCTTCATTGCCGCGGCGCTGGCCGCTCAGGGCGCCAAGGCCGGCGCGTACCTCTCGCCGCACATCAACGGCTGGAATGAGCGCGTGTTGATCGCCGATCCGCGCCGCCTGCCTGCCCCGATTGACGCCACCATGTTCGCCGATGCGATCGAGGTAGCGGAAGCCGCCGCCGTCAAGGTCGATGCCGAGCGTGGTGGCGCGTGCACGCAGTTTGAGGTGCTCACCGCCGGCGCCTTCGTGGCACTACGCAATGCGGGCGTCGAGGTTGCGGCAATCGAGGCCGGTCTCGGCGGTCGGCTCGACGCGACGAATGTCCTAGGCGCACCCGTCGTGGTCCTGACCGGCGTGGCACTCGAGCACACCGAGCATCTCGGCGACACCCGCGAGTTGATCGTGGCGGAGAAACTCGCCGTCTTGCGTCCCGGTGCCGTGCTGGTGGCGGGTGGCATGGATGACGAGATCCGTCCGACCGTGGAGCGTTTGGCCGCAGAGCACAAGGTGGCGCGAGCAATGTTGGTGGCTCCCGGCATGCTCGATGACGAGCTGCCCGACCTCGTTGCCGCCGGTAGCTTTCAGCGCGGCAATGCGATGCTGGCGCTCGGCGCGTCGGCGGCGCTCGTCGGCGAGGAATTCAATGCTCGTGCGGCAATGGAGGCGGTCGCCAAGGTGGTCGTACCCGGCCGTCTCGAAGTGGTGGGGCGCTACCCGCTCGTCATCCGTGACGCTGCGCATAACCCCGATGGCGCTCGTGTCCTCGCGGGCGAGCTCGAGCGCGCGTTGCGCGGCGCCAAGCCCGTGATCGGAGTGCTCGCGCTGCTGGCAGACAAGGACGTTGATGGCGTCCTCGCTGCGCTGGCTGGCTCGTTCGACGCGATCGTGGCCACGGCCACTGATTCGGAGCGCGCACTGCCAGCCGACCGCCTGGTCGCTGCCTGTGTCGCTCACGGCATCGAGGCCGAGGTTGTTCCCGATCCCGAGGCGGCGCTCACGCGTGCGCGCTTCCGTGCCGGCTCGGCAGGCGCCGTTGTGATCTGCGGCTCGCTGGCGCTGCTTGAGGAATTGGCCCGCTAGACCAGCAGGCGGCCGAACGTGTAACCGAGCACGTAGGCCAGCGCGATCAGGCCCGCAAGGATCAGCACGGCGAAGATTAGGACGGTTGGACGGCCTCTCACAGGTCTGATCCTACCGGGCGACCTGCGCCCCGCGATGGCGCAGGCCGTCATGATTCCTGAGCGCCAGCAGTGTTGGCGCCCGACTTCGAACGCACCAGGGGAACCATGGAGACCACGCTCGTCCTGCTCAAGCCCGACGCCGTCCGCCGCAATCTGATGAGTGAGATCATCGGTCGCTTCGAGCGCCGTGGCTTCAACTTCCGCGGCATGCGCCTGCTGCAGCTCGACCGCGCGACGGCCGAGAAGCACTACGCCGAGCATTCGGAGCGCCCGTTCTTCGGCGAGCTCGTCGACTTCATCACGTCTGGCCCGATCGTCGCGCTGGCCCTTGAGGGCAACGGTGCGGTCGCGACGGTGCGCGACATGATGGGCAAGACCAACCCGCTTGATTCCGCACCCGGCACGATTCGCGGCGATCTGGCCCTTGAACTGGCCGAGAACATCATTCACGGCTCCGACTCGGTCGAGTCGGCCGAGCGCGAGCTCGCGATCTACTTCCCCGACGGCCTGCTCTAGGCCCTCGGTTCAGCGCGGCGCGGGCGTCTTCGGCGCCCGCGCCTTGCGCTGGAACCGTCGGTGCTCGCCATCGTCGCCCGCGGGCTCGACCGGTGGCTCTCCCTCGTCATCATCCTCGTCATCATCGGTCCAGCCGCGCGCCAGATACAGGAATGCGCAGCCCGCGGCCCCGGCAAAGAGCAGGGCAATGCCGAAGACGAGCTCGGATGAGACGATCACGATCGACGTCATCGCCACGCCGAAGGCAAGGAGTGCCACGGCAGCGAGCAGCGACATCACGCGGGGTGAGACGTGGCGCCGCGGTGGCCGCGAGCGCGCCGCGACGATCAGAGCGACGAACAGTACGATCACCTCGACGACGATCATGCGTGCACGGTACCGCAGGCCGCGTGCGATGATCCTCGCGATGAGTGTCCCGGCGGCTGATCACGTAGAGCTCATGGCGGTCGAGGCCGCGCCACTGCGGACACGAATGCTCCGCATCGCGCTCTGGCTTGGGGGCCTCCTGGCGATCCTCATCGTGCTCGAGCTGATTGGCATTAGCCCGCTCAATTGGCTGCGAGCCGTGTTCCGCGCGATGGGAGAGGTGCCACCGCAGTACATCGCGGCGGGCATCTTCACCCAGACCTGCAACCTGCTGCTGGTTGGGCTGGCCTACGTCGCCATCTGGCGCGCGGCGTTTCCCCGTTCCGTGTCGATCCCGGTGATGCAGATCGCAACGTGCTACATCGTCTCGATCGCGCTCAATGGTGTCCTGCCGATGAGTCTCGGCACGATCACCATGATCTTCATGTTCATCGCGATCCTGCCGGGGGCCACGGCTGCTGGTGTCGCGGCTGGCTATGGCGTGGGCCAGATCTTCTGGGCGTCGGCGAGCGCCTTCACGTACACGTACCTATTCATCACGGTGTCCGGCGCGATCAATGAGGCCATCGGCGGCATCCGTAACCACTTGCCGGCCCTCGTGCTGATCCTGGTTGGCGTGGTGATCCTCGTGATCGTCCTGTTCAAGCTGCTGCGGCAGAAGATCCGAGACGGTGCGGCGAACCTCAAGCAGGGCACGGTGATCATGCAATCACCGAGGACCTTCCTGCTGCGGGTGTTCCTGCCGTGCGCCATCGCGTTCTGCTTCGAGATCACGACCGTTGCGATCTTCATGCACGGGTATGGCATTCCGGTCTCGCTTGAGGCGATTCTGCTCAATGACGCGGCGAATTCGATTGCCACGCTGACGGCCGTCACGCCGGGTGGCGTGGGGGCGACGCAGGGGCTCACGACGATCGCGCTCTCGGGCATTGCCCCGCCGACCCAGATTGCGGCGTACTCGCTCGCGCAGCAGCTGATCCTGACCGCCTGGAACTGCCTCTTCGCTGTCGCGTGCGTGACGATCTTCTTTGGGTGGGCCGGCGGGCGTGAGATCGTGACGAACTCGCTGGTGCGTGCGCGAACCGAACTGGCCGAGAAGCGTGCGGCCGGGAGGCAGGCGAAGGCAGAACGCGAGCAGGCTGGGGTAGAGGCCGAGGTGCCACAGAGCGCTGACGGTACGAGCGGCTCGCTGGATCTGCAGTAACGCCCTCCGCGTGCGTGCTGGGCTGGGCGCTACGGGCATGACGGATTTCACTTAGGTCGCGACGCGTGACTTTGCATGGCTAAATTCATATGGCATGCTGATGATAGTCATTAGCCCAGCGAATGAAAGGACGGCTCGAATGAGCGTCACTGATGAGTTTCTTGAGGCCAACAAGGCCTACGCCGAGCAGTTCACCAAGGGTGATCTGCCGATGCCGCCGGCCCGCAAGACGGCCGTACTCGCCTGCATGGACGCCCGTCTCGACCCGGCGCGCGTGCTCGGGCTCGAAGAGGGTGACGTGCATGTGATCCGCAACGCCGGTGGTGTCGCCACCGCCGACGCGATCCGGTCGCTCGCCATCTCCCAGCGCCTGCTCGGGACGAGCGAGATCGTGCTGATCCATCACACGGACTGCGGCATGCTCACGTTCAAGGACGACGACTTCCGCCAGGGCATTGAGCAGGAGACCGGTGCGCGCCCCGAGTGGGCCGCCGAGGCCTTCCCCGATGTCGACGCCGACGTTCGCCAGTCGATCGTGCGCATCAAGAACAGCCCGTTCGTGCCGCACCGCGACAAGATTCGCGGCTTCGTGTACCACGTGGAGAACGGCACGCTCCGCGAGATCGACCCCGCCTGATCCACACTGCGCGGCCGTAACACCGACGATCCTCTCCCCATCGGTGTTGCGGCCGCGCCGCAGTGTTAGATCGAGAAGTCGACGCCCTCGGCTTCGATGCTGAGCTCGAAGGGATCGGCGTTGAAGCTGAATCCGCCGCTGATGTTGATGAACGTGCCCCAGCCGCCCCAGCCGCCGCTGTAACACGTGAGGCAGGTCGTCTTGCCGCCGAGCCACCACGGCCAGTGCACGCAGGCGCAGCTGTAGGAGTTGGCGAAGGCGTTGTACCACTGGACCTGAACGTCGGCATCGGCGCTCGCGGAAACCGAGAAGTACGGCGCGGCGTCGGAGATCAGCAGCGTCTCCGTGTACGAGAAGCAGGCCTGCCAGTTGGCGGGCCAGATCTCCGTCGTGCCGGTGCAGGAGCTACCGCTGGAGTCGGCCGTGATGCTGAAGAAGCCGTCGGCGCCGATCACGATGGTCGGGAAGTTGTAGGTGAGGCCGTAGACGTCGAGCGAGCCAGACATCGTCAGCGTCGCCGTCGTGGCCTGCGCACACGTCGGGTCGGTGCAGTTCGTGAAGACACCGGACATGGAGGCATCGGCGAGGTTCGGAATGTTGAGGTTGCCTGCCGCGGCCAAGTAGAACAGCGGAGCACCGCCGTTCTCGATGAAGGTCAGCTCACCATTGAGCGTGGCCAGGTCGGCGTTGAGCGCGATCTGGGCATTCATGCCGAAGCTCGACGGCGTCTGGTTGAGGTTGACGGTCGTGTTGCCGAGGTTGAAGCCGTCAAAGACAAGGTTGGCCGATGCGGTCAGCGAGGTGGAGGGCTGGCCGTTCTGCATCGAGAAGTCACCGGCGAAGGCGAGGGTCGTGCCGCCCACATCGAAGCTCGCTGCGCCCGAGATGTTCTCGTTGCCGTTCTGGCTCGAGACCGCCACCTGCATGTTGAGCACGAAGCCCGCCACGTCGAGGTTGCCGCTGCCGTTGAAGGTGAAGTTGCCGTTCGAGTTGAAGTCGCCGGCGACCGTGATCTCGTTGTTGGTGCTCTGCGGCGACAGCGCGATGGTGGCGTTGAGGTTGGCGTAGTCATCGGTGCCGACATGGCCGAGTCCCACGTCGCCCGTTAGGCCGAAGCCGTCGATGCCGATCGCCACGTTGGTCGCAGAGAAGCTGAAGTCGCCCGGGTTGCCCTGCACCTGCTGACCAGCGCTATTCGTGACCGTCTCGGCGCAGCCGGCCTGGTAGACGAGCGTGCCCTCGAGGGTGGCGGTGAAGAACGGTGCGTAGCCCAGGGAGCCAGAGAAGGCGACGCACTGCGGCGAGATCTCGAGCGTTGCGGGATTCGCGGTTGTGCCGATACTGAAGCCCGCGGCCGTCGTCAGGACCACCGAGGCATTCAGGTCGAAGGCGCCGGTCGATTGGGTGTACGACATGTCGAACATGCCGCTGGCAGTGGCGGCAGGCCCGAAGTTGAGGTTCTCTTGGATTTGGACGTTGACGTACTCAACGACGCCGTTATCGATGGTGGCGTCGAAGGCCTCCACGTTGACCGTGTTGCCCATGATGTTCATGTCACCAGAGGCAGCGATCGAGAGGTCGTTCGTCGACCCGCCGTACGTCACGTTGAGGGCGATCGAGAGGTTGCTGAGCGAGAACCCGGAGACATTGAGCGCCTGCGGTTGTGACACCTTCAGGCCTGCTGTCGTCTGGCCGGTGGTGCCGTTGAAGATCAGGTCGCCACTGACGTCGATGGTGGTGCCGAACATCGAGAACCCGCCGGCAAACGTGACGGAGTCGACATTCGTCTGCTCGTTCAGCGACACCGTGACGGTCGTCTCTTGGAACTGCATCGCGCTACCGGTACCCGGGATCGAGAACGCGCCGACGGTGATGCTGGCGTTGAAGATCGTCGGGTCGAAGCTGAGCGAGGCCTGCACATCGACCTCGGTGCCGAACAGCTTGCCGTCGAACGCGAGCGAAAAGCCGGGCGGAATCACAATTGGAGTGCCGCCGACGTTGCCAAGCGTGCAGCCGAGTGGTGCGAGCACGAACTCGAAGTAGGTGGCCTGGAGCGAGCCGCCACCGACGCTGAGAATTGGCGTCGTGCCGGTCGAAGAGCCGACCTGCACTTCGATGCAGGGGTTCTCCTCGGACAACTCGGCGCCGATCGCGACGGGGATGTTGCCGGGGACGCCGAAGGTGCTTACCAGTGCCGGTGGGAGCGAGCCGGTATTGAGGCTTGCGTACAGCGCCACGGTGGGCGTGGGGAAGGGCACAGAGGCGAGCTCGGCGCCGAGGGTGATCACGGCCTCGTTGATCGTCAGGCCCTGATCGCCGAAGGCGTTGTTCCAGTTCTCGATGCCAAAGGATGCGGAGACCTGTTCGGTCGTGAAGTCGAACGACACCTCGACCGACATCTGCGGCGGGGAGGACGTGCCGCCGCCGACGGCCGCAGCACTCAGGTTCGCGACGCCGCCGGCCGTGACAGTCAAGCCCTGCGCGTTGTTGCTGATCGCGAAGTTGAGCGACGGCATCTGGATCTTCGAGCCACCGGAGGGGATCGAGTAGCTGCCGGGGATGTCGACGATGGCGTTGAAGAAGCCGGTGGTCGGATCGAACTGGATCGTGCTGATGGCGCTCGGCAGCGACGCGCCAGTGAGCGTCGAGAACCACTGCGGCGACGAGAAGCCGCCGGTCACACTGATCTGGCCGGGCGTCATCTTGATCGACTGGGCACCGAAGCCCGGCAAATCGAACGCCATCGTGGTGGGCATTGACGAGTAGCCGAACGCTGTACCGGACTGCGAGCCGTTGCCGGAGGCGATCGAGACGCCGTCAGCGTCCCAGCCGCCCATCGAGATGCCAGCGGAGGTGATGTTGGTCGCGATCTCGGCGAAGTCGCCGAGGCCCGGCACGGTCAGGCCGCCCGCCGTGCTGATCGACCAGCCGCTTTCCGTTGCGCCCGTGAAACTGGGTGCGCCAGTCGTCGGGGTGACGCTGCCCGTCGGGAGGTCGTAGCCGACGGTGATCGACGGTGCCGAGAACGAGAGGCCCGGCGCGACAGTGATGCCGTTGGGAACGTCCGCGTACATCGAGAAGCCGGAACCGCCACCGATGCCGAATACGGCGTCGGCGTCGGCGGTGATCGAGTCGCCGACCGGCGGGTTTAGATTCGCCGTCGTCGAGATCATCATGAAGAGATCAGCCTTCGGGCAGACCAGATTCGTCAGGGTGCAGGAGCTACCCATGTCGAGCGTGGTGTTGTTCAGGGTGAGTACCGACGAGACGGTCCAGGACGGGATGACGGCCTTGATATCCCAATTCCACGCCGCGTTGGTCTGGCCGATCGAGCCAGAGAAGTCGGACGGCGTGACGTTGAGGCCCGGCAGCGGCTGCCAGGTGGGGCCGCCGGTCGCCGACAACGTGACGTCCCAGTTGGTCGTGTCGGTGTAGCTGAAGGCCGCGTTGAGGTTCGTCGGGGTCTCGCTGCCGCTGCTGATTGCGACGGTGGCGTTGCCGGTGAAGATCGGCCCGGTCGTCGCCGACGTCCACGTCGCGCTGAGCGTCGTCAGCTGGACACCGCTCGCGAGCGTGGCAGGCGAGCCGATCGAGCCCGTGACCGTCGAGACGACGGAGCCGCTCGTATTGGTGACGTTGCCCGACACATCAACGGAGGCATTGCCAACCGTGACGATGTCCTCGGCTGAGACCGACGCGCTGTAGGTGCCGTTGTTGTTGAGCGTGCCGCTCACCGTCACGCCATGGCTGCCGTCGCTCGCGGTCGCCGTGGCGGAGCCGTAGACGTTCGCGGTGGGGCCGAACGAAAGGTTCGCGTTACCGCTCCAACCGGTGGGAAGCGTCAGGAACGGGAACTGGGGGACGGGGATGTCGCCGATCAGCTGGGCGATCACGGCGCTGCTGCCCGACGAGCCGCTGCCGCCGGACGAGCCGCTACCACCCGACGAGCCACTGCCGCCCGACGGGGAGATGAAGACCAGCGAAAGCGGGTTGTTCGAGATCGAGATGTTGGGCAGACGCCAGGCGCTCGGGAGGGCGAGGGAGGCCTGCGGCATCGTGATCGTCGGGCTCAGCGACGTGCCCTCGACGTCGTTGACGCTGACCGTCGCGTTCGTGATTGTCGCGGTGAGACCGGGGATCGCAGTGATGGAGCCGCTGAGCGTTGCCGTCATGGAGAACGCGGGGGTCCCACCAAGCCCGAACACGGCATCGGCGGAGATCGTGATCGGATCGCTGAGCGGCGGATCAACCACGGCCGTCGTGTCGACGTTGAAGAACACCATCGACTGCGGACACGTGATGCCCTTAACGACCGTGCACGAGCTCGACAGGTCGAGGGTGGTGTTGGTCAGCGTGAGTACCGACGCAGCCTTCCACGTTGGGACGTTGGCGATGACGTCCCACTGCCAGGCGCCGTTGTCCTGGGCAATGCTGCCCGAGAAGTCCGACGGGGAGATGCTGAGCCCGCTGAGCGGTTGCCACGTGGGGCCGCCGCTACCCGTGAGCGTCGCGTCCCAGTTGGAGGGATCGGTGTACGAAAGCGTCGCGTTGAGTGCCGTTGGCGTGGCGCCGGAAGTGCTCAGCGCAACCGTGGCGGAGCCGGTCAGGATCGGGCCAGTGGTCGCCGTCGTCCAGTTGGCTTTCAGTGTGGACAGCGCGACGCCTGGTGCGAGGGCGGTGGAGCTCGTCGTAGAGCCCGTGATCGACGACACGGTGGTGCCGGAGGCGTTGCTCGTGGTGCCGTTCATATCGAGCGACGTCGAGCCGATGGTGAGGATGTCGTTGGCGGTGACGCTCGCGGTGAAGGTGCCCGTCGTCGACAGTGAGCCCGTCACGTTGACCAGCCCGCTGCCATTCGTGGCGGTGGCGTCCACGGTGCCGGTGGTCGTGGCGCCGCTAGGCGTGAAGGTCAGCGTGGTGTTGCCGGTCCAGCCGCTCGGCAGCGTCAGGAACGGGAAGTCCTTGGCAGTGACCGATCCGCTGAGCTCCGCATTCGCGCTGTTGCCGCCGGCGAAGACGAGCGAGAGCGGGGTGGTGCCAATCGCAATCGCCGGTAGCTGCCAGCTGGCCGGCGTGGTGACGGTGCCGGACGTGATCTCGACACCGGCGGGCATCACGTAGCCAGCGGCATTCGCGATGGACACACCGCCAACGGTGAAGCTGGAGGCCGAGAACGGCGTACCGTCGCTCGGCGTCGTCGATTGCCGCGCTGTCTTCGTGCTCACGCCGGAGCAGGCGCTCAGTTGCGTGGCGCTCGGCGGGGTGATGGTGCCGAACGTCGCCGTCGTACCGGTGCCGAGCGGCAGGTTAAGCGTGCCACTGCCCGAGGCCTTACTGGTCTGCTTGAGGAACGAGCAGTACGCCTTGCCGGCGGCGGCGCCGACCGAGACGGTGACAGTACCGGTGCCTTGCGTGCCGGTGTTATCGGTGGCGGTGACCGTGTAGACGAGGAGACCGTTCTTGCCGGGGGTCTTGATCTTCGCGACGGGGGAGGTGGCATCGGTAATCGGCGTCTTCGCGCCGCTGACCTGTGCCCATTTGTACTTCAGCTCCCCGTTACCGCCCGAGACGCGCACCTCGAGCGAGGTCTCCGTGCTGGGTGCAGCTGTCAGGAGCGGACCGCCGGCGACAGAGACACTCGGCGGTGTGGCCTGCGTGGTGACGGTGGCATCGGCGGTACTGCGCGTACCCTTGGCGTCCGTCGCGGTGACGCGGAATGTGATCCCCTCGCTCGTGCTCGGCATCGTGAAGCTGGCCGTGGAGCCGACCTTCGCCGACAGCGAGACGGACGGGCCAGCGGTCTGCGCCCAGCTGTAGGTGACGTTGCCGGTTCCGCCTTGCGCCAGCGCAGTCAGGAGTACCTTGGTGCCGGGAAGGGCACCGAGCGCCGGGCCGCCGACGATGCTGGCGGCAAGCGCCTGCGTGGTATTGGTGGCCTTCGCGTCGCTGCCGACGTTGATCGTGACGCGTGCCGAGCCTTGCGCGCCCGCGCTATCCGTGACGGTGACGGTGTAGCTGACGAGGCCCTTGGTTGCGGGCAGGCGCACCCTCGTGCTCTCGCCCGTGGCGTCGGACAGGGTTGTAGCGCTGCCGGCAGACTGCTTCCAGGCGTAGCGACGCTCGCCGCTGCCACCCTTGACGACTGCGCGCAGTGTGATCTCGGCGTTGACTGCGGCGCTCTGGAGCGAGCCGCCTTCGATCGTGACGCTGGGGCCGCCCTTCAGCGCCGCCTTGCCCTTGCTGGCATTGGCCTTCTGCGTGCCCTTCGCCGAGCTCGCACGCTGGTTATCGCGCTTGCGGCGATCTGCTTCGGCGGCCTTCTGCGCGGCCGTCTGCGCGGCCTTCTTGGAAGTGGCGTCCTTGGTCTTGCCGGAGGAGCCCTGCTCGCCACCCTGCTTCTGCTTCAGCGGCGGCACGGCGGTGGTGCGGACGACCTCGCTGAGGGTGCTGCTGTGATCGGTGACCGTCAGTTCGAAGACGTACGTCGTGCGCTCGGTGACGCCCGGGATCAGCGCGCGAGCCGTCGCGGTATTGGGGTGCTCGATGCGGACTGCGGGTGTCGGCGTCTTCGTCGGGCACTTGTCGAAAGCCTTGACGTCATCAGCCGTGGTGCAGCGCTGCACCCACGTGTAGTCGAGCGAGACGCCATTGCTCGCGCTCTTGCTGCCCTTCAGGACCACGGTACGGAGTGCCTTCGGGCTCTTGGAGGCGGCGAGCGTCGAGGGGGAGGCAGAGGCGACGACGGTGATTGGCGCGCGAACCGGCAGCTTCTGGCGGGTGACGCCAACGGCAAGGTGCTTCGTCGAGACCGTGCGGGCGGTGGCGCGCCAGACCGTTTCGTCTACACGCTTCTTCCCGCGTGCATCGATGAGCATCGTGACCTTCGGCGTGCGCGTGCGCTTGTTGAGCGTGGAGTCGAAGGCACACGTGATGTTCTGGCCGCTCTGCGAGCACGCCCAATTCGACCCTGTAGCGCTGACGAGCGAGATGCCGGCCGGCAGGGTAGTGGTCACCTTGAGCTCGTCAATGGCGGCGTCCTTCTGCTTGTTGGCCGCGCTCATGGTGAGCTCGCCGCGGCCGCCGACGTCCGGGATCTGTCGGACATTGGTGGAGATGGCAATCGTCCGATCGTTGGCGATGACGCGCAGGCGCACGGGCACGCGATCCTCGCCCGGATCGCCGGAGAGCTTGGCGATGACGGGCCCGAGGGGCGCATCCTTCGTTTCGCGCGTCGGGACGATCGTCACGTCGAGCGTGCCAACGACCTGGCCCGGGGCAACTGCCGAGGACGGGCTCAGGGAGCACGAGACCAGGTGACCGCTGGCACAGGTGCCCTCGCCATTGACGCCGGCCTTGATCAGCTTGACGCCGCTGCCAATCTTCTGTGAGATCGACACCGTCGAGCCGGCGGGCACCGCGTCGCCACCGTGGTTAACGAGCTGAACGCGGTACGTGAAGGGCTCGTCCTTCTGCACCTTGGTACGGCCGCCGTCGCTCCAGGTTTTCCACGTACGACCGTCACTCTTGAATTGGATTGTCGGTGCGATTCGCGGATCGCCGATGTCCTGGATCACGAACGGGACGGTGTGCGAGATGTCCTTACGGCTGTTGTCGGCGTATGGCGTCGTCGTGATCTTGCCGTGCACCGCGGGCGTCGCAGTTGTCGTACTGGCATCAACCTCGATGGTTGTGTACTTGCCGACGCCGACCGAGATCGACGAATTCACACACTCGGCGCCGAGGCTGTTGGGCGTGCAGGTCCAGCCCGCGGTTTTGCTCTTGAGGGTGACACCCTTGGGCAGCGCGATACGCACCCCGGGGTGCGTGGCAGTGACATCACCGGTGTTGCGCACGCGCAGGCGCAGGTGTGTGGTGCGGCCCTGTGCGACATCGATGCCCTTAGCGGCTTCGACGCGCGCCGTCATCGTCGCGGGTTGAAGGACATGGAACTTCCAGCTGTAGCGCTGCGTGAAGCACGTCGTGCCCGTCTCCCGCTTGCGGGTGGCTCCCTCATCGGCCACGGTCGTCCAGTTGACCTTGCCGCTCAGCTGCCACTTGATGCGCTTGGCCTGGCGGTCGGATTCCTTCAACAGGGGGACCCAGTGCACGTACAGGTACTCGGCCTGCGCGCCGATCTCGACCGGGCGGCGGTACGTGCAGATCGTGACGCCCGTGGCGTCAGAGCACGACCAACCATCGCCCTTGACGGTGAACTCGACGTCCGGCACGCCCTCGGGGAGGATGCCCTGCACCATCAGGGAAGGCTTCCCGTTGACGCTCTGTGCGGTCAGGCCGCCAACGTTGCGCAGGCGGATCACGAAGTCACGCTCGTTGCCGACGCTATCCGTGGCATCAATCGTGGAGCGCATGAGCGGCTGGACGAAGCCGGTGATTGCCTCCGCGCCCACCTTGCTGCTGGCGTTGAGAATGCCAGCGGCGGTTGGGACGGCGACTGCTGCGGTGATATCGCCCAGCGCGATCTGCTGTGCGACGCTCGGGTCAGGCGGGTTCGGGACGTTCTTCGGCGGCGTCGGGACAAGGTTCGGGGCGGCCTTAACGATCAGGAACAGCTCGACAACCTGATTTGGTTGGACTGCGGCGGCATCGGTCGAGTCGAGGCTCTTGTTCATCGTGCACGTCACGACCTGCCCGGCGGTGGTGCACGTGAACGCACCGTTCATGCGCGCCTGATCGCGATCATCTGCCTGCACGCCGATGTAGGTCAGGCCTGTTGGCAACGTCACGGTGGTCGTGAGGGCGCCACCGGACAGCGTCGTGTGGTCGTACTTCATCGCCATCTGGATCACACCGGTGCGGCCCTGCCCGATCGTGAAGTACTTGGACTTGGACTGACCATTGGAGTTCGAGCGACCGATGGGCTTGACCTCGATCCAGGCGTAGGGCGCGGAGGATGAGCGGCTCGCTGCCGCTGGCTGCTCGGAGGTCAGGGCCGGTGTCGTTGCCGCCGTCGTTGCTGCGGGGCTCGGAGCCACCGTCAGTGCGCCGGCATCGGCAGTTGTCGCGCCTGGGTCCACCGTCGTGGCAGTCGTGCTGGTGTCTTGTGCCCCGGCGGTACCGACCGCAGCGACCAGCGCAAGGGTCGCCAACGCGAGCAAAACCACTCCTGCGCGCTGTAGACCTCTAAGACGGCTCACGGATCCCTCAATCCCATCTTCACCGAGTGATTACCGGCTGAAGAGAAATGGACGATACCCGAGGTCGCACAGCCTATGTATGACGCTAGCGTGACACGTGCGTCGTGACGTGGTTGGTGTCACATGCGCCGCACGACGTATCCTTGACGGGTGGCCGCACCAGCAATCATGGTGTTTAGCGCAGACCGCGGATTGCGTCCCGTCGATATCTCCGACATCGAACGACGCGCCATGCTCGTGCCGAACGTGATCGGCGTCGCGCCCGGGCGGACGTCCCAACTCGTCGAGGTCACGTACGACGCCGAGCAGTTGAATCCCGAGCTCCTGCGCCTGCAACTCGAGAGTCCGTACCTGCGGCTGGCGGGGAAGGAGCCGCTGGGCAAGCGCCTTGCGGCCGCGTTTGCTCCGCGTCGGATCGGCCACACGATCTCGCTCCTTGCGCATGCGCCTAACCGCATCGCCATTAGTTTCGTCGTCGCCACGCTGCTGCTCTTGATCATCGGTGTGATCGTTGAGCGATTCTCCTTCGACGCCGCGCTGCCGATCTGGGCGCTTGCGTTCGTCACCGGTGGGTGGTTCTCGCTGCGGACCACGATCGGCTCGCTGCGCCACGGCTCGTTGGACGTCGATCTGCTGATGCTGATCGCCGCCGCTGGTGCGTATTCCGTCCAGGCCTTCTGGGAGGGCGCTGTGCTGCTGTTTCTGTTCTCGCTCGGCAACGTGCTCGAGGAGTTCGCGCTCGGCCGGACGGAAGCCTCGATTCGCGCACTCATGGATCTGCGTCCGGAGACGGTGACGATCAAAGATGCGGACGGCACCGAGCGCACACTGCCGATCGACGACATCGACGTGGGGATGATCGCCATCGTCCGTCCGGGTGATCGCATACCCGTGGACGGGACGGTGGCGGACGGGCGGTCTGCGGTGGATCAGTCCGCAATCACCGGCGAGTCCATGCCTGTTCCGCGCGATGCAGGCGATGCGGTGATGGCTGGGTCGGTAAACCTCGACGGGTATCTCGAGATCCGGATCGATCGTCGTGCCAATGAGACAGTGCTCGCCAAGGTGATCGATCTCGTGCGCGATGCGCGGGAGCAGCGGGCACCAGCGCAGCGCATGCTCGATCGCTACCAGCCGATTTATGTCGTCGGCGTGCTGGGGATCTCCGGTGGCGCACTCGCAGTGCTGCTCTTGCTGGGCCACTCGTTCTCTGCGGCCTTCCTGCAGGCGATGACGCTGCTCGTGGTGGCCTCGCCGTGTGCGCTCGTGATCTCGGTGCCGGCAACGATGCTGTCTGCGATCGCCGCCGGTGCCCGTCATGGGATTCTCGTCAAAGGCTCAGGACCGATGGAGGGCATCGCGGGGCTCACGACGATCGCCTTCGACAAAACGGGCACGCTCACCAAGGGACGACCGTCGGTGGTCGAGATTGGCACGATCGGTGAGACAACCGAGGATGAGGTGTTGCGCATCGCGGCTGCCGTCGAGAGTCGCAGCGAGCACCACCTGGCTTTGGCGATCGTCAACGAGGCAGCGGAGCGTCAGCTCGAGGTACCGGAGTGCGAGGCATTCGCGGCGAGTGTCGGACGCGGCGTCACCGCCGAGGTGGATGGGCAGCGCGTGCTGGCTGGCAATATCGACTTTCTGCAGGAACACGGCATCGCCACGGCAGGGCCGTTCGAGGACTTCCGTACCCGCATCGACACGGCCACGATCGTTGGCGTCGTGCGCGATGGAGCCCTGATCGGCATGGTTGCCGTGGCCGACGAACTGCGCCCCGAATCGGCCGAGGTGATTCGTCGTCTGAAGGAGCTCGGCATTGAGACCGCGATGCTGTCGGGTGATCGTCAGGCGGTCGCCAATCGCGTGGCTGCGGACATCGGTATCGACGAGCCGCTTGGCGATCTCCTGCCCGACGCCAAGGTCGAACGTATCCGCCTCCTCGCCGGCAAGGGCAAGATCGGCATGGTCGGCGACGGCGTCAACGATGCCCCGGCGTTGGCGGTGGCCGACGTGGGTATCGCGATGGGTGGTCGCGGTACCGACCAGGCGCTGGAGACTGCCGATGTCGTGCTGATGGCCGATCGGCTGCTTGATGTGCCGTACGCGATCGAGCTGGCGCGACGCATGCGTCGTGTCGTGCGGCAGAACCTTGTCTTTGCCGGGAGCGTGATCGTCACGCTCGCGATCCTGACGTTGTTCGACAAGGTGCCGCTCCCGCTCGGCGTGCTCGGGCACGAGGGTTCAACCATCATCGTGACGATGAACGGCCTGCGGCTTCTCCGTAGGTAGCAGTCCACATCGCCACAACGGCGGCGCGAGGCGCGTCGATAGCGTGAGCGTGTCCACGCAGGAGACGACCTATGAGCACCGTCATTGAGTACACCCTCCGACCCAAGCCGGCCGAGTACGACACGCTGCTCGGGCAGTACATCCGCCTTGCCGATGATGTCGCCGACAACGATCTCTCTGTGCGCCTGCTGATGGTTGCCGGCGATGCGGAGCAGCGCGTGATCCGCAGCATCGGCGTGTACGGCACGGCACACGGGGCCGATGTGAGTGTCGTTGCCGACTTTCATCGCAACGTGCGCGACCGCCTTGAGGTCGACGTTGAGCGCAGCGCGCTCGAGTTGATCCACATGCACGCAAGAAAGTTGGCGCCGGCGTAGGATCGGGGTATGACCTTCCCGACGCTCCACGGCACGTCACTCCTGGGCGAGCACGTGGAACTGCCAGCCGAGCTGCCAGCGGAGCGCACGCTTGTCCTGTGCGCGTTCAAGCAGGGACAGCAGGCACAGGTTGATCGTTGGATCACGCGTGCCGTGGATGAGCTCGGCGTGGCGTCAACGCCGCTCGGCATCGGCGACACCGCCGCTACGGCTGTGATTGAGGTGCCGTGCCTCGGACGCAAGTGGCGTCCGGTCCGGCGATTCATCGACGGCGGCATGGCCTCGTCGATTGCGCAACCACCGATCCTCGCGCGCACCATCACGGTCTATGGAGATGTGGGGGCAGTGCTGCAGGCGCTCGGCGCGCCGAGCACGGCAGAGGTGCAGGCCCGCGTGGTGCGGCGATCGGGCGAAGTCCTCGCTACTGCCGCGGGCGAGCCCGCCGGCGCTGGCTGGGACGCGATCGCGGCGGCACTGCGCTAAAAGGCGGAGAGCGCTGCGCCGATCAGCGTGGCGTCTGCACCGAGTTCGGCGGGCACCACCTCATGACCGGCTCCAAGCTCTGCCGCGACGAGCGCACGAAACGCGTCGTTGAGGCCGACGACACCACCCATGATGACCACGCTCGTGTTGGTCGCGGCGATCGCACCCGCCAGAGCCGTCGCTGCGGCACTGATGATGGCTGCCTTGCTCGGGTCCGAGATAGCGTGCGCCGCGGTGACGGTGCCCGCGGCCCGGGCGATGGCGATGCCGCTGGCAGTCGCCTCGAGCTCTGCTGCGTTGAGCGCCTGCGTGACCGTTGCAGAGTTCTCGGCGGGGCGGGTGCGCTGCATCAGCACCGCCGAGACGTTCTGACCGGCGTGCACGTAGAGGAAGGCGTCACGGTCTCGACCGGCACCGAGCTTGGCTTCGCCGACGCCGCCGGCATGCGCGTCGGTGACGAAGCGCCACGCCGGCTTGATCTCCTCGAACGCCGTCTCCATGTCGGCCTCGCGCCAATCCCAGAACTCGGCGCTCTCAATCGCATTGTCGGCTCCGATCGATTCGGGCAGCGCGATCCCGATACCCATCGCGTCGGCACCGAGACCGCGAGACAGGCCCACAACGTCGCCCAGCAGCACGTCTGCGCCGCGGCTCGGCCGCGTATCCATCACGCGCCGATCGACGATCCGGCCCGTGTCGATGTTCACCCGCGCGCCGCTGATCTTGGAGACGCCGACGTCGATGCCGATGGAGAAGCTCATGGTGTGCCTTTCGTGCGGACAACGATTGCGGTTGCGGTGGCTAGTAGGCGCTCAGTGCTGCGCCCACGATGCCCGCATTCTCACCGAGTTCGGCGGGGACGACCGCGGGCAGGTTCGTGTAGGTGCGATCGATGCAGCGCTCGATTGCGGCGGAGACGAGCTCGCGATAGCGGTCGTTGAGGCCAAGCCCACCGCCGAGCACCACGGCGGCTGGATCAAGAAGATGGACCGCTCGTGCGAGATCCAGTCCAAGGGCGGCGGCGGCGTGTTCGATGACGGCGTCACACGATGGGTCGGCGAAGGCCTCTTCCGCCGTGGACGTTCCTGCGGCGTGCGCGATCGCCGGGCCACTCGCGAGGTCTTCGACCAGTGGGGCGCCGAGCAGGATTGCGCGTCCGTCGTGGCCGGGCCAGGGCGCGCCCTCCAGGACGAACGACGAGGAGATGCCGGTGCCAACGCTCACGTAGAGAAACGACGCCTGACTGCGGCCGGCGCCGAAACGTGCCTCCGCCAGTGCCGCAGCATGGACGTCCGAGACGATGCGCACGGGCGGCAATCCCTCGAACGGCGCGGTGAGATCGAGTGTCCGCCAGTCCCAGTTGGCGGCACTGCGCACCTGTCCATCACCATCGACCATCTCGGGGATCCCGATTCCGACGCCAGCCGCATCCGTGCCTTGTTGGCGGGCCAGCGCTGCGATGTCGGCCAATACAGCAGCACCGCCGCGACCCGCATCGGTGGGCTGCTCGGTGCGGTCGGTCACCGCTCCGGTTTCGACATCGACGCGACCAGCAGCCAGCTTGGTGCCGCCGGCATCGATCCCGACCAGTGTGGTCACGGTAGAAACGAGGGGGCGACGCCGAAGACGAGGCGGCAGGTCTCGCCGCCGACGTTGCGGATGTCGTACGTCGAGCCAGCGGGGATGTACATGACGTCCTCGGGGCCGAGTTCAGCCACGACCTCGCCGTCGGCCTTGCTCGCACGGACGTAGGTGCCAGGGGTGAGGGCGAACAGGATCAGGTCGCCGCCGTGCGCATGCTGCTGCGAGATGCCACCTGGCGAGATCTCGATCCAGCCGGCGGTGAGGTGCTCAGCGGCGAGTTCAACGCCCGTCAGGACACCCGGCTCGTAGCGGAGGATCGCGTCGCGCCCGTCGTGCACACGGAACGGTCCCGGTGCTGCGGTGCCGGCGGCGAGGTCCTCGTCGCGCTGGTAGCGCCAGTCCGCCTTTTCGAGATAGGGGCGGGTTCGCGCGTGGGCGCCGCTGGTGCCGGCCGACGGCTGCGGAGCGAAGAGCTCAAGAACGCGCAGCGGCTGGCCGCCGTGGGCGTAGACGTGTTGCCAGGTGTCGGGACCGAACGACGCGCCATGCCCCGTCGGTACGTGCACGACGTGGCCGGTCTCCGGGCTCATCAGGATCATCTCGCCTTCGAGCACGTGCAGATACTCATCGGCACCGAAGATCGTGCGGAACTCCTCGGAGTGGCGGTACGACCCCTGCGGGCCGACGCCGAACACGAGGCAATGCACCTTGTCCGTCGAGGCGTAGATCCAGTCGTTGACCTCGCCAGCCTCGTGGTCGCCCCAGACATGGCGCGTCACGTCGGTGCGGGTGATGCGCGTCGGGCCGTCGAACGTGGGGCGAGGGGAGGGCGAGTACTTGGTCATGGCTAACTCCGTGGATCATGGCGCGCGCGCCGATCGGGTGCAACGGCGTCCCAGCCCTCGTAGGTGACGGCGGGGAACTCGCTGGTGATGTTCTGTGCCATGCCGGTGCGGCCTGCCTCTTGGGCCGCGAGCATGATCTCGAGCGCGTGGTAGCCGTGCTCCGGGCGAATCAGCGGCTCACGATCCGTCTCGATCGCCTCGATGAGGTGCGCGAGGCCCGCCGTCCAGCGCCACGTCGGATTCGATTCGGGATGCACGGTCCATGCGTTACGCGCGTTCTCCCACGCCTCATAGCCGTCGGGCGCCCAGTCGTCGCCCTTCAGCTGGATCGTGCCGAGCGTGCCGTAGAGCTCGATCGCGGGGGAGTGGTACTTCTGGATCGTGAAGCCCGTGGTGACGACGGCATACGTTGCAGCGCCGAAGTCGATCAGCACGTGCGCGTTGTCGTCGGTCTCCACCTGCATCGCCTCGCCTTCGACGATGCGTTCGGGGATCGCGGTCCCGACCATGCCGGTGACGCGCTTGGCCGATCCGAGCAGTGCGCAGAGCGAGACGACGTTGTAGACGCCGAGGTCGAACAGCGAGCCACCGCCTGCGCGGTAGAACCACTGGCCCCAGTTGGGGCCGGCCCAGCCGTAGCGCGCACGTGCCAGTGTGGTCTGGCCGATGCGGCCCGACTGGAGGTCCGCATGGATGGCGCGGAACGTGGGCGAGAGGATCACGTGCGGCGCGGGGATCAGGTGCCCGGGCGCCGTCTTGGCGAGCTCGACGAGGCGAGCGGCGGTCTCGAGATCGGTCGCCATCGGCTTCTCGACGAGCAGGTGCTTGCCCGCGAGGAGCGCTGCCTCAGCGAGCGGGCCGTGCGCGGGCATCGCGGTGAGAATCAGCACCACGTCGACGTCGGGATGCGCGATCACCGCTTCGGCCTCGGTGCTCTCTATTGCCCCCGGGTACTGCGTCAGAGCGAAGGCGCGCTTGGCGGGATCCGTGTCGCAGACGGTGACCACGCGCACCGCGCCAGCGCGGATCAGCGGCGCGATTTCCGTGCGGTAGGGCCCTTCCCAGACGTTGCCAAGGCCGATGATGCCGATGCCGATCACGGTGTTGCCTTTCCGCTGTTGCGTGCCGTTGCATAGTACGCGTCGGTCCACGTGGGGTTGTCGATGTCGTGTCCGCCGAGGTTGGCCAGCACGCCACTCGCCGCGCTCGTAGCGGGCAAGAGGGTGGCGAAGGCAAAGCGACGATCGACGGCCGTACCGCCCGGAACGACAACGACGTTCGCCCCCGTCGCGCGGCAGACATCGACCGCCTCGGTAAACCCGGGGTCGCCCGTCGTCTCGAGGGCCAGTACGAGGTGCTGCGGATTGAGGCCGTACATCACGCTCGTCGCACCTTCGCGGGTCTCGGCGCCTTCGGCGGGAATGCGCGAGATCTCCTTGAGGAGCAGCGCGGTCTCGAGCGCAGACGACCAGGCAGGGCCGCCGCCAAATGACGCAGCGGCGACCGGCAGTACGGTGGTGTCGAACGCGCTCTCCGCCCAGTCGGCGCTCATCGCGATCGCGGCGTCGAGCGCGGCCGGCCCGCTGTCGGGAATACGCGCGAGTGCGGTGTCTCCCGTGACGCCACCCCAGATGCGGAGTCCGATCGCCAAGGCGCCAGCCAGCGCCTGCGTGTGCGTGATGGCGCGCTGGTGGAGGACAGTCTGAAGGGCCACAGCGTCGGCCAGGCGACCGAGTGTCGAATCGGCATTTGCGGTGATGGCAACCACCGGCTTCGGCGCGCCCTGTTCGATGGCTCGCACGACATCCTTGAACTCACCCGAGGACGAGATCGCCAGCAGTCGGTCGCCCTCGCGCCAGACAAAGCGGGGATCGGCGACGACGCCGGCGGGCAAGGCCACCAGTTCGGGGCCGCTACCGGACTCCAGTGCGGCCAGCGCGATGGCGAAGGCGACGTAGTACGCGGCGCCATTGCCCGTCGCGATGACGCGGCGCACGGACGGATCGCGCAGAACTGCGATGGCATCGTCGACGCCCGCATTCGCATCGAGGGTGCGCTGGAGTGCCTCCGGCATTTCCAACACATCCAGCCACAGTCCAGACGTGCGCATCTCGGGCAGGCTATCACCGAGCGCATTGCGGTGCCGTTGGCATTGGCACGGTGACGCACCCTATACTCCCCTGCACCCGAGGATTTCACCAGGGAGGAGAAATCGATGAGGAAGTTCATGCTCGCGCTGCTCGTGGCAATGCTTGCCGCGATCATCGCTGCGTGCGGTGGGACGCCAGGTTCGGACGGAGGTGGCGGAGCAGAATCCGCTGCGACGGTCGAGACCAGCGCTGCCGACGCTGATAATCCGTTTGCCAAGTACGGCGACATCACGCTGCGCGTGGCATCGGCGGACAATCAGGATCCCGGTCCGAAGCCTGTGATCGAAGAGCTGGCACGCCAGTTCGAGGAGGCGTATCCCAACGTGACCGTTGAGATCGACTTCAAGGGTTTCTCCGACTACATCAAGGTGATTCCGCTGCAGATGGCGAGCGATGACGCGCCGGACGTGGCCGAGGGCAACCAGGGTTGGCAGATTGACGGCGCGCTCGTCAAGTCGGGCCTGATCCTGCCGCTCACCGACCAGCTCGCGACGCTGGGTTGGAGGGACTGGTACACGCCGGACACGTTCCAGCAGTTCCAGTGGGCCGATGATGGCTCCAAGTTCGGCGAGGGCACCGTCTACGGCGTTGGCCAGTTCGGCCAGTCGACGGGCGTGTTCTACAACAAGGCCAAGCTTGCTGAGGCCGGGATCGATCCGGCCTCGCTGACGACCTGGGACGAGTTCCAGGCGGCAGTGCTGAAGCTCCGCGATTCGCTGCCCGCCGACGAGCCGGTCGTCACGATCGGTAACCTCGACGGTTACGCAATCGTGCATGCCTGGGGCATGTTCCAGGGCGCCAACTCAACGAATCCTCAGTCGATTCGTGACTGGGTCTTCCAGGCGGATGGCGCGACGTTCGACAACGCCGAGAACATCGCGGCGATGAAGCAGCTTCAGGACTGGGTCAATGCCGGCGTCTTCGGCAAGGACTACAACGCTGTCGGCGAGAACGATGCTGCGGCTGCCTTCGCCAAGGGTCAGGGCGCGTTCCTGATGGGCGGCAACTGGCAGGCCGGCGTCGTCAAGGAGGGGCTCGGCGCGGATGCGGGCTTCATGAACGGACCTCCTGGCGTCAGCGGTAAGCACATCGCGATCGGCTCGACGTCGCTGCCGTGGCACATCTCGTCCAAGTCGAAGTACCCGGACGTGGCCGCGGCCTTCATCAACCACCTGATCAACGGCGAGGGCTCGGCCCAGCTGATGTACGACCAGGTGCAGATCCCGGCCGTGCAGTCGGCACCGCAGCCCGAGGGCGATGAGTACCTCGGTCAGGTTGCCACTGGCTGGCAGCAGCTGGTCAAGGACGGCGGTCTGACGCTGTTCCTCGACTGGTCCTCGCCCAGCATGTACGACACGATGGGCGCCGAGTTCCAGAAGCTCGCCGCCGGCAAGGCCACCCCTGAAGAGGTCGCCAAGACCATTCAGGCGGACTGGCAGAAGTTCCACGACACCCTCAAGTAGGGCGTGGCTTCGAACGCCAGTAACGATCGACGCCGCCCCGGGATTTTTTCCCGGGGCGGCCGTCGTCGTCGCGCGCCGGGCGAGCCGCGCTACGTGGCGTTCCTGTTTCTGCTGCCCGCCCTCGCGTTCTATCTGCTCTTCACGTTTTTGCCGCTCCTGCATACGGTGTGGCTCTCGTTCTTTGAGTGGGACGGCATCACGCTCGGGCACTGGATCGGGCTGGCCAACTATCGCGAGCTCCTGACCGACGAGGAGATCCGTGGCTCGTTCGTCCACTCGATCAAGCTGATCCTTTACTACTCAGGGATCGCGGTACTGATCGCACTGCTTCTGATCCTCGTGCTGCAGCGCGCCAAGCCGCGCGGACTAACCGTTTTTCGCACGATGATCTTCCTGCCGCAGACCGTGGCCGTCGTCGTGGTCGCCCAGGCCTTCGTCTGGATCTACGCGCCCGATGGTCCGCTCAACCGGGTGCTCGAACCCTTGGGCCTCGATCGGCAATGGCTGGGCGACTTCGATACGGCGCTGCCAGCGCTGGGCTTCGTCGGCTCGTGGATCACCTTCGGTCTCGCGTTTGTCCTCTTCCTCGCTGGCATGCAACGCATTCCCCAGTCGCTCTACGATGCTGCGCGCGTCGACGGCGCCAGCGTCTGGCAGGAGATGCGCGTCGTCACGCTGCCGCAGCTGCGCAATGAGCTCGCCGTGGTTCTCACGCTCACGACCATCACCGCGCTGCGTTCGTTCGACCTCATCTACAACACCACGAAGGGCGGGCCCGGCGGCGAGACGCGCGTGCCGAGCGTCCTGATCGTCCTGAATGCCTTCTCCTACGGACGCGTCGGCATGGCGTGCGCTGTCGCAGTGGTCCTCACGCTGATCATCTTCGCCGTTGCGCTCGTCATTACGCGCATCGGCGATCGCGGAGAGCACGCGTGATTACCCGTCGCGACCAATGGACGGCCTACGTGGTCCTCGGGCTGTTCTCGATTCTTGCGCTGTATCCGGTGCTGGGCATCCTCGGGCTTGCCCTGCACACGAAGGACGATCAGATCACGGGCTTCGCGCTGCCAACCTCCTTCTCGTTGGAGACGTTCGAGAAGGCGTGGACGGACGGCAACTTCGCGACGGGCCTCTGGTCGAGCTTCATCGTCGCCGTCGCCGTCACCGTCGTGTCCGTCGTGCTCTCGATCGGCACGGGCTACGCGTTCGGCACGATGCGGTTCCCGGGCGACTCGGTGATCTTCGGGCTGATCTTGCTCGGTTTGATCTTCCCGTACGAGGCGACCGTGATCCCGCTCTACTACGACCTGCAGGCGTTCGACCTGACGAACACCTACTGGGCGCTGATCCTGCCGCAGATCGGGCTCTCGATACCCTTTGGCACCTTCTGGATGCGCGCGTTTTTCCGCTCAACACCAAAGAGCCTGATTGAGGCTGCGCGGGTCGACGGGGCAGGGAGCTTCACGATTCTTGTGCGCGTGCTGCTGCCGCAGGCGAAGCCCGCGCTGCTCACGCTGAGCGCGCTCATCTTTATGTACACGTGGAACGAGTTTCTGCTCGCACTGGTGATGATCCAGGACCCCGACAAGCAGACCGCGCCGCTGGGATTGAGCTTCTTCGCTACGGCGACCCGTGCCGGCGATCCTACGGCGGTGGCAGCGGCCGCGGTGATCGTGGCCCTGCCCGTCATTATCGTGTACGTGCTGCTGCAGCGGCACTTCATTCGCGGCATTACCGCGGGCGCGGTCAAGGAGTAGGCATGGCTCGAATCAAGATGGCATACCTCGGTGGCGGCTCGACCCGTGCCGTTGGCACGATGGCGTCGTTCATTCATCAGGGGGCAGACTTCAACGGCTCGGAGATCGTGCTGATCGATCTGCCGGGCTCGCGCCTCGATCTCGTCAAGACGCTTGCCGACAAGATGATCGCCGCACGTGGCCTCGACATGACCGTCACGACGACGACCGATCGTCGCGCGGGCCTGACCGATGTCGATGCCGTGCTGTCGAGCTTCCGTCCCGGTGGGTTCCAGGCGCGCGTGCTCGACGAGAAGATTCCGCTCAAGCATGGCGTGATCGGGCAGGAGACGCAGGGCCCGGGCGGGTTCTTCATGTGCCTGCGCGCCGTCAACGTGATGATGGGCGTTGCGGACGATCTGGCGGCCGTGGCGCCGAAGGCGAAGGTCTTCAACTACACGAACCCCGTCAACCTCGTGGCGCAGGCGTGGACGACGCACTGCGACATCCCGCTCGTGGCGCTCTGTGAGGGGCCGATCGTTTACCCGCGCGAGTTGATGCGCGACCTCGGCTACGTCTACGACGACGTTGACGCCAAGATGGTCGGCCTCAACCATGCGTCGTGGGCGTTTGAGCAGACGTACCAGGGCAAGGACGCGATGCCGATCCTGCGCGAGGAGTGGGAGCGGCGCAAGGACGATCCGAGCCAGGAGCCCGATCTGCTGCGCCGTCTGCGCATTGCGACGACGTTCAACGCGATTCCCTCGCACTACTTCCAGTACTACTACTGCGAAGACGAGGTCGTCGCCGAGCTCAAGGCCAAGCCGACGTCGCGCGCTGAGGACATCCTGTCGTGGGCACCCGGCTACTGGGAGCACTACGAGGAGCAGGCCCAGACCGACGACCCGCAGCTCGATCCAGCGCGTTCGCGTGGTGGCATCCACGAGCTTGAGCTCGCGATCGACGTGATGGACGCGGTCTTCAACGACAAGGATGAGATCCACCCGGTCAACGTCCCGAATGTCGGCGGCGTGCTGCCCGGCTTCTCGGAAGATCTGGTCGTGGAGATCTATGGGCGCTGCAACGCCAACTGGATCGAGCCGCTGCCTGCGCCGCCGCTGGCGCGAGACGTGCGTGGTCTCGTGTTGGCGCTCGGCGAGTACCAGGCTTCCGCCGGCCAGGTCGCCTGGGAGGGCGATTGGAAGGCGGGCATTCGCACGCTCGCCTCGAACCCGCTGGTGCGCACGATCGACCAGGCCGAAATCATCTACACGGAACTCGCCGCGGCGCATCGCGAGCACCTGCCTGAGCGCCTGATTCCGCCGTCGGTGCGATGAGCAACCGGTTCGTCCTCGGCTGCGACGGTGGCAACACCAAGACGATCGCGCTGGTGGCGCGAGACGATGGGACCATCGTCGGCTGGGGGCGAGCAGGGTCGAGTGACGTGCACGACAATCCGGCCGCGCTCGACGAGCTGACGCGGGCTGTCACCGACGCCTGCGCGATGGCCGGGTGTACCGGGGCCGACATCAGCCACGCCGCGTTCGGTTTGGCGGGGGCGGACTGGCCCGAGGATTTCGCGCTGCTCGACGAGACGATGCGCGGTGCCATTGGTGGTGGTGTACTGGTCCTCAATGACGCGGTCAATGCGATTCGCTGTGGGACGCCAGACGGCGTCGGCATTCTCGTGTCCTGCGGAACCGGGGGCACAGCAGCCGGTATGAGCGCGGACGGGACGATCTACCACCGTGGCTTCTGGCCGGAGCCATCGGGTGCCCGCGAGATCGGCCGCCTCGGGCTCAGCGCAGTGCAGCGCGCGTATCTGGGCATCGGTCTGCCGACGGCACTCACCGAGCGGGCGCTGGCGCGCTACGACGCGGCCGATCCAGATGCGCTGTTGCACCTGTTGACCCGACGGGACCGCGACAGCAACACCGATAGCCGGTGGTTCTGTCCTGATGTGTTGGACGTCGCGGCCGAGGGCGACCCGATCGCGATGGCGATCGTACGACGCGAGGGCAAGGTGCTCGGCGAACAGGCGGCCGTCTGCGCGCGCGAGCTCGGCTTCACCGGGGCCTTCCCGCTCGTGCTGGTCGGTGGCGTCTTCCGTCACCCGACCTCGCTCCTGCGCGAGGCCGTGCAGGCAGAGGTACCGCTGGGTGTGCCGGTCGAGGCGGCCGTCGAGCCCGCGGTTGGTGCCCTTCTGCGGGCGTTCGATGCTCTTGGCGTGAGCGTGAATGAAGCGGTGCAGGCGTCGCTGCCCGCTGCCTCCGTCTTCGCGACGAGCTAGACGAGCGCGGCGCCCGACGCCGGGTCGAACAGGTGGATCCGGTTGGGATCGATAGCGAGCGAGAGCTCTGCGCCCTGGGTGACGCCGGAATGGGCATCGAGGCGTGCCGTGAACTGTGCGCGATCATCGCCGGCCAGCAGCGTGCCGTCGTGATCGGCCTCTGCCTCCGTAGCGGCAAGCGCCGCGTCGGCCGTGATGCGCGGGCTGTCGACGGGCATGATCGCGTGCGCTTCGGCGCCGAGGTCCTCGAAGACGGCCACGGTGCCGGTCAGCGTGGGGCGGGTGTCGCCCCCGGCGGCGATGGCGACGTCTGTGGGGCGGATGCCGAGAATCACCCGGCTAATGCCGCTAGGTATACGCCCGCTGCGCACCGGTAGACGCAGCCCGGCACTGACGACGTGATCGCCATCAACGGTGGCCTCGAGCAGGTTCATCTGCGGACTACCGATGAACGCAGCGACGAAGAGGTTGGCCGGGTGGTCGTAGAGCTCTTTCGGCGGGGCTACCTGCTGGATCAGGCCGTCGCGCAGCACGACGACGCGCTCGCCGAGCGTCATTGCCTCGATCTGATCATGCGTCACGTAAATCGTGGTGGTGCGCAGGCGCTCGTGCAGGCGGGCGAGCTCGGCGCGCATCGAGACGCGCAGCTTGGCATCGAGGTTCGAGAGCGGCTCGTCCATCAGGTAGACGGCGGGCTCGCGGACCATGGCGCGTCCCATGGCGACGCGCTGGCGCTGTCCACCGGAGAGCTGACCAGGCTTGCGGTCTAGGAGCTCATCGAGACCGAGGATCTTGGCAACCTCGTTGACCCGCTGCTCACGTTCGGCCTTGGGCGTCTTGCGCAGCTTGAGGCCGAAGGCGAGGTTGTCGCGCACCTTCATCTGCGGGTAGAGCGCGTAGTTCTGGAACACCATCGCGATGTCGCGATCGCGCGGGGCGGCGTTGGTGACGTCCTTGTCGCCGATGCGCAGTGCGCCTTCGGTGATGTGTTCGAGTCCGGCAATCATCCGCAGCAGGGTTGACTTACCGCACCCGGAGGGGCCGACGAGGACGACGAATTCGCCGTCCTCAACGGTCAGGTCGACGCCATCGACCGCGCGAACGCCGCCGTCGTAGACCTTCGCCACTCCCTCAAGTGCGATCCCCGCCATTGCGCGGGATTCTAGCCGGTTCGAGGCGCCGGCACGCGGCGGCCGTTAGAGCGTGCTGGCGTCAGTCGGCTTGATGTCCTCGAAGCGGTCGATCCGTCGCAGGGAGGGAAACAGCACGAACCAGAGGCCAGCGATGGCGACCGATGCGACGCCGCCTACGAGAATGGCAGGCACCGTGCCGATAAAGCGGGCCAGCGTGCCCGATTCGAAGGCTCCGAGTTCGTTCGAAGCGCCGATGAAGACGCGCTCAGCGGCGCCGACGCGTCCGCGCAGTGCTGCGGGAGTGAGCAGTGGCCCGAGCGTCGCGCGGATGAACACGCTGACCATGTCGCTCGCGGCAAGAAAGGACAGCGCCACGATGCTGAGGAGGAAGTTTGTCGACAGGCCGAAGATGATCGTGAACAGGCCGAAGAGCGCCACGCAGCTGAGCAACACTGGTCCGACCTTGCGCTGGATCGGTCGGGCGGACAGCAGAATGCCGACGAGCACCGCGCCGACGCCTGGGGCGGCGCGCAGCACGCCGTAACCAACCTCGCCGACATGAAGAATGTCTTGGGCCACGACAGGCAGGAGCGCCGTCGCACCGCCGAACAGCACGGCCACGAGGTCGAGCGAGATAGCGGCGAGCAGGGCTGGTGTGGCGATGATGAAGCGCAGTCCAGCGGTCGCGTCGCGGAGCGTCGCGGGTGGCGCATCGACGACCTTGTGGTCCGTGCCGATCCGCCGGGTGACCGTCAGGACGAGGATGCCGGCGGTGGCCTCCAACACCATGGCGGCGGCGTACGGCGGCACGTCGCCGAGCGCTTGGAAGGCGCCACCGAGCAGCGGGCCGACGATCAGTGCGCCCTGCCAAGTCGAGGACGACAGCGCCATCGTGCGAGGCAGCGCACGCGGGGTGACCGCGGCGGCGAGCATCGGGTTGAAGGCCGCGCCCGCGAAAGCGCGGGAGCCGCCGAGGCCGGCTGCAAGGACGTAGAGCGGCCACGCCTCGAGGCCCCAGACGGCGGCGTCGAGCAGCAGCAGGCCGGTAAAGACAAAGGCGCCGAGGTTGCCGGCGGCCGTCACGTAACGCCGGTCGACGCGGTCGGCGAGCTGTCCGGCGGGAATCGCGAGGATCAGCGCGGGGATGAACTCGAAGAGCCCGATCAGGCCGAGTACGAGCGGATCGCCGGTGCGCGCGTAGGCCTGCCAGCCGAGCGCCGCCGTCAGCACGCCGAACGACATCGTGGCGGCGAGCTCGGAGATCAGCAGCCGCCGGACCATCGGGTGGCGCAGCAACTCGCGGGCGCTGCTGCCGTCGGCGAGCGCGTCAGGGCGAGGATCGCTCACGGGCGGGAGTCTCGCAGATGGCGGGGCGTGGCTCCGCCAGCCAGCGTCGGGCGGGTCAGCCCGACTTGGGGAGCGTCACACGGTGTGTGGCGCCGAAGCTCGCGCCCTGTTTGGTGCGCAGGGTCGTGAGGACGGTGACGGTCGCGGCCTTCTTCTTCAAGGCGGTGCGGGTGGCCTTGTTGACGGTGCAGGTGAGGGTACTCGTGCCCTTCGTCTTGGGCGCGGCGGTAGCGCGGCAGATGGTCGCGCCGCTTGCGCTCGTGGTGAGCTGGGTGATGGTGGAGGGACCGGTGGCTGGGACGCTCGAGCGGATGCGGGTGGCCGAGGCGCTGGGCTTCCGCATGGCGAGCTGCTTGTACGGGCGCACGGCGGTGCTGGCACTGGAGGCGGTACCGGTGCCGCCAGCCGAGCGCGCCACGACGGTGATCGTGTACGCCGTCGTATTCAGCAGGCCAGTGATCGTGCAGGTGAGCGCGCCGGTAGTCGTGCACGTCCCGCCGCCGGGGCTGGCGGTGGCGGTGTAGCCCGTGATACCGCCACCCGTGTCCGTCGGGGCCTTCCAGGAGACGACCGCACGGAGCAGCCCGGCGACCGCAGTCACCGCCGTTGGGCGACCGGGGGCGTCAGCTGGTGTGACGGCGACGGCGGAGGAGGCTACCGACGTGCCAGCGACGGTGGTGGCCGTGACGCTGACGTTGTAGCCGGTGCCGTTGGTCAGTCCGGTCAGGGTGCATGCGAGGTCACCGGTGGTCCAGGCGCAGGTCTGCCCACCGGGCGCAGCCGTAGCGGTGTACCGGGAAACGATCGCGCCGCCATCATCGCTCGGCGCGGTCCACGACACGAGCGCGGAACCGTTGCCGGCGCGGGCGGCCACGGCGGTGGGTGCACCTGGCGTGCTGACAGCGGCAAGCGCGGCGAGCAAGCCTGTGCTCCGACCGTTGGACACGTAGATCCGCGTACCGGCGGGGTTGAGCGCGAGGTAGCCGAAACGACCGATGAAGTTGGGTAGCGCGACCGCGTCACGCCGACCAGAGCGCGTATCGATGAGGTTGACCGCTGTGTCCCCCGAGGCATCGATTGTGGCGACGACGAGATTCACGCCGTCGGGGGTCGTTGTGAACCACTCCGCAGGATCGCCGTCCCCGGGCAGCGTGTCGTCCGTCGAGAGCGGGAACGACCGGCTTAGTGCTCCCGTGGCGACCGTGTACGCCCGTACCTGTGGATTGATCCCGCCGGTGTCGTCGACGAGTGCGTACGCCGTCGCGCCGTCGGGGGAAAAGGCGACCGCCCAGGCGCGCTGGGTGCCGAGAGAGATGCGGTGGGCAATGGTGCCTGTCGAGCCGTCGAGGAGAATCAGTTCGTTGGTACCCCTAGTGATCAGCGCCAGCGTGGCACCGCTTGGTGACGCGAAGACTGCGCGTGGGACCTGGCCGCCGACGAGAGACGGAGTGATGGTCGTGACGGCACCCGTGGCGAGCGTGACCTTCTTCAGATATAGGTCCGCAATCGATGTTACCCAGGCCGTGGTCCCGGCCGGGTGAACGGCGAGCGATGTGACTTGATTGCCCGCGGTACCCGTGCTGACGGTGCGGTCGACGGTGCGCGTCGCCGCATCGATCAGGCTCACGCCGGGCGCGCCGGCGGCGCCCTGGTTCAGGGTCACGAGCTTCGCACCGGCGGCCACCGGCTTGATCAGGTACGGCTTATTGCCGACGGCGATCGTGCTCACGACCGCTCGACCGACGATTACGCTCACGGTGCCGCTGTTCCAGTTGGCGGCGAAGAACGTGGAACCCGAGGCGTCGAAGGCGCCGAAGTACGGGTCGTTGCCCACGCCCACCTCGGCGCCGCTGATCGTGTTCGTCACCGGGTCCACGTACTGGACGGCGTCGTCGATGACTTCAAGCACGCGCACGGACGAGCCGTCCGGCGAGACGGCGATGCCATACGGCTGGCCGAAGGGCCCGATCGTGTCGGTCAGGAGCGATGGCGTCGCCACCGCGGTCGGGGCGGCGACGAGCGTCGTGAGGACGACGCTGACCAAAGCCAACGTGGCGCGCATGGCGCAACGGTAGCACTCACTTCGTACGAAATTGGGTGAACGTTCGGTGATGCGTGGCGACCGGGTCGAGCGAGTAAAACGGGAGCGGCCGCAGCAGGTCAGGCAGACCGGCGGCGGCTGAGGCGCTGGGCACGAATCCCGTCGGCGAGCAGCAACAGGATCCACACCATTGGCGCGTAGCGGGGACCGACGAGCAGGCCGACGGGTATAGCGCTGAGCAGGATCAGCGGGACGATCACGCCGCGGCGGGAGGTGCTCGTCGCGCTCTCTCGGAACATCACCGACAGCAGGATTGTGGCGCCGGCGACGACTGCCGTGTAGATCGCGAGCGCCGTCATGTCGTCCGGGTTGCGCGAGTACGTCGTCGTGGCGAAGGGCACCAGGCAGATGGCGGCGAGGAACGCGAAGTTGAGAATCACGAACGGTGGCGCGAGCGTCGAGGGCAACCCGGCGAAGAGGCGATGGTGCACCAACCAGAATCGCGCAATCAGGAAGAAGCTGAGCGCGAACAACCCGATCGCGCCGAGCGTCTGCGCGTCGAACGCCTGCAGCAGCGACTCGCCGGGCTCCGGCGTCGGCGCATCAATGCCAAGTGCGAGCAGCGTGATCGCCACCGCCATGATCCCGTCCGAGATGCCCTCGAGGCGCCCTCGGCGGATTCCGCTGCCGTCAGCCGTGTCCACGAGCACAGGGTCGCACGCCGGGTGGATGCGAGTGTCCCGAAAAACGCGAAGAACCCGCCGCAGGTGCGACGGGCTCCGCGAGTAGCGCATACGGGATTCGAACCCGTGCTACCGCCGTGAGAGGGCGGCGTCCTAGGCCCCTAGACGAATGCGCCAGGTGCTCCGAAGAGCAGCGGCAGTGTAGCCAGAATCACGCATCTGCTGCGTCGTCGGCCTACCAGTTGGTGGGCGGCGTCGTCTCCGACAGTCGTGTCCAGAACGCGTGGTGCTCCTCGGCGGCCTCGACCAGTCGCGAGTGCCAGACGTCCTTGTCGACCGAGACCGGGCCGTCGCCCATCTCGTTCCCCGACAGGCAGATCCAGTGGCCCGGGTGCTCGCGCATGAACAGGAGTAGACCGACGTCGCCTTCGAAGAGGTCGGCGATCGTAATCGCCTCGTCATCGGTCAGGGGCGTGCCGAGCGGCGGGGCCATAGCGATGATCGCGTCACGAACTGCCCGGACACGATCGGCATTGGGGAACAGTGCTCCAGGAATCACGCCCACAGACAGATCTTCGCCGATTTCTGCGTGGTGGCCGAGCCACTGGTGGTGTCGCGGCGGCACGGTCGCGTGCACACCACGATGCCATTGCCACGGGGCGCTACAGTTGTCGCAAGAAAGCGGAGGGAGTGCAGCGATGTCGGCAGACGAACAGGGGAAGCCACTCTACGAGGGTGTCGCACCGTCTGAAGCCGACGTGCTCGCGCGCGTGCAGGCCACGAATCTCGTACAGAGCAGCGATCAGCGTGACGTCTTGATGGAGTTGCGCGATGACGACGTCGTGTGGTCGATGTCGCCCGACGGACGCATCACGCATGTCAGCCGCGAGGTCGAGAGCGTGCGTGGCTTCACGCCGGAAGAGGCAATCACGCAGGGTCTCGACGAGATCCTCACGCCCGCTTCGCAGGCCGTCTCATTTGCCTATTTCATGTCGCTCATGGAGACGCTGCAGCGCGGCGACAAGCCGCAGACCTTCATCGGCGAGCTGGAGTACCTGTGCAAAGACGGCTCAACGGTGTTGTGCGACGTCCAGACGCTGCCGCACCTGAGTGCGGATGGCGAGTTGATCGCGCTTTACGGCGTGTCGCGTCGTCGCGATAGCTGAGGATCAGCTTGGCGATGCGGGGTTCTTGAAGCACCCCGCCGCGCCACCCTTCGCGAACGTCGCCGTGGTGCACTGGACGCCGCTGGGGTAGTACGGCCCCATTGTGCTCTGGGCAGACGCCTGGTTCGAGTTCTCAGCGTTCATGACGGACTGGGTGAAGGTCGGCGCGGCCAGCATGTTACGGATCGCGATCACCTCCTCAGCGGTCGTGTTGGTGGGCGAGGTTGGCAGCCAGCCGAGCTTGGCCTTCGGGCCAAGGGTCGACACCGGCCGGTCCTTGAGAGACGAGATCACGACGGTGGCGGTGCCATTGACCAGCGGCATGTCCTGATCAGCCGTGCAGCCCATGATGGGGCCCACGGTGACGACCGGGTACGGCTTGGCGTAGACGTAGTTACAGAACGACCAGTACCGCAGGTTGATGCCTGATGCGGGCCAGACGCCCGGTCCGTTGCCGTAGGCAGTGGCGCTTTTCGGCATCTTCGCTTTGACGACGGTAACGTACCCAGCCGCCGGCTGGTAGCGCGCGGCGACATAGCCCGAATCGCTGTTCGGGAAGGGCGTGGTGGAGCCGCCCGCCTTGCAGAACACCAGCGAGGCACTGCACGTGCCCGACGTGGTTGGCGGCGTGCCGGCCTTACCCGCCAGAGTCTGGGTGAGCATCTTGGCGATCGCCGCCTTCATGATCTGGGTCTTCATTGACGGTGTCTTCTGCGCGCTGGCGCACTGCTTGAGCGTCGTGACCTTGGCACCGCTGTCGGTGGAGATGGTCATCGTCGGCAGCGGGATCGCATTGGCATTGTTGTTGGCCGGCAGATAGACACGCATGGTCACGAAGCCCGTGATGGCGGGTATGCCCTTGAGGAGGGGCGTGGAGGGCGTCGACGGCGTCAGCGGAATCGCGTTCGTCATGCCCGACGTCACGCCGTTCATCAGCGTAACGCTATACGTGCCAGAAGCTGCGCTCGCGGTGACCCACGGGTTTTGCGTGCCCGGATCCGGCACCATCTGGTAGTCGGTTAGCGACGAGGGAATGCCGTTGGTCGTGAAGTCCTGGCCGGCGCTGTTGTAGACGACGAACGAGAAGAAACGAGCGGTTGGAAACGTGCCTTTGAGCGTGATGGTCATGCCCTCTTGGGCGATGAACGGCGTCGTCCAGTAGGTGGCGTTCGAGTCGGGATACGCAACGTTTGCCTTCGATGGCGTGCTCTCGACCGGCCAGGCGCACGTAATGGGTTGCGTGACTCCACCGCTCGTGATCGGGCGAGTGTTCGAGGCCGCGGCCTGCACGGCCTGCGCGGCTTGTGCGACTGCCCCTGTGGGGCGACTCGGGACGGTCGTCGGCGGCCGCTCCGTCACGATGTCGGTGAGGGCTGGCCGAGCTCCAGATGTTGCGGGCAGGAAGGCGGCAACGGTGGTCATCGCGACGGCGGCGACGGCGATAACCGAGATAACGATGAAGTGGTGGCTAGACGGACGCATACATCAAGCACTACACAAAGTAGAACTCGAATCAAATATTAGCACTCAAATTGACACTTGAGTCGAATATTCAACACGATCGCGTGCCAAGCGCCGAAGGCCGGTTCGCGGGTGCGAACCGGCCTTCAGTCGATCGAGGCTGGGGGACAGGGACTCGAACCCCGATTAACCGGACCAGAACCGGTCGTCCTGCCATTAGACGATCCCCCAATGACGCGGCGAAGCCTAGCAACGCGGAGGCGGATGCGGTTCCGCTACTCCGGTCCGCCAAGAGGGTGCCGATCCGTCAGGAAAACCGCCGAAACGGGAGGCATACTCAGGGCATGAGTATGTTCCTCGTCTTGTTCCTCCTCCCGATGGTCGCGGGCTTCGCCGCGCAGGCGTGGGTACGCCGCGCGGTGGCGCGCGCGCAGGACGTGCCGACGGGCATGACCGGCGCCGAGGCCGCGCACCGTATTCTCGCCCGTCACGGTGCCGTGCAGGTACGGGTGGAGACGTCGAAGGACGGTCCGCTGACCGACCACTACGACCCGCGGGAGCAGGTGATCCGGCTGTCGGATCAGATCTACAACCGCTCGTCCGCCGCGGCCGTCGCGATTGCGGCGCACGAGTGCGGGCATGCGTTGCAGCACCACACCGCGCACACGATGTTCCGCGTCCGCTCGGCCCTCGCTCCGAGCGCGGCCATCGCCAGCCAACTCTGGGTGCTGCCACTGATGCTCGGTGTCTTCGCGGGCTTCGCCGGCCTGATCTGGATCGCGGTGGCGCTGTTCTCGGCCGTCCTGCTCTTCCACCTCGTCACGCTCCCGGTCGAGATCGACGCCTCGCGGCGCGCCATGCGGATCCTGCGCGAGGACGGCATGGTCGATGCCCAGACCGCGCCCGTGGCGCGCGGCGTGCTGACGGCGGCCGCCACCACGTACCTCGTGGCGGCGCTCACGTCGATCGCGATGCTGATCTTTATCCTCGGCGCGCGTCGCTAAGCCCCCCCCGACGGCGTGCCGCCGTCGTAGTCTGTGTCCGTGCCCGCGTCGCCCGGAGAAGCGCTCGATCTCGGTCCGCTGCACATTCAGCTCTATGGCGTGTTCGTATTGCTCGGGTTTTTCGTCTGGGTGGTGATCACCGCGCGACTGTGGCAGCGTGGCGGCGGCGACGGCATCGAGGCCGCCTGGGCGTGTCTGCTCGCGGCTCCCGTGGCCTTCGTTGGTGCCCGGCTTTATCACGTGGTCACGGACTACGGCGTCTACTCGTCGAACCCGACGGGGATCTTCGACGTCGCGCACGGCGGGTTGAGTATCTTCGGCGCCGTCGCGGGCGGCGTGCTGGCTCTTGTCTTCTACGCCAACGTGCGCGGCTGGCCGATTGCGACGTTCCTCGACTGTGCCATCGTCGGCATTCCCCTGGCGCAGGCGATCGGACGCTGGGGCAACTACTTCAATCAGGAACTCTTCGGCTGGCCGACGAGCCTGCCGTGGGGGCTCCATGTCGACGAAGCCTTCCGTCCCTACGGCTACGCCACGTACGAGCAGTTCCACCCAGCCTTTCTGTACGAGTCGCTGCTCAACATCGGCATCTTCCTCGCGCTCGGCTTCCTGTGGCGACCGCTCCACGAGCGCTTCCGGCCGGGCTGCATCGTCGGCGCCTACCTCGTCCTGTACGGCGCTGTGCGGGTTCTCATGGAACTCGTGCGCATCGATCCGTCCAACATGGTCGGGCCGTTCCGTCTCAACCTGATCGTCGCGGTGCTGCTCCTGTTGACGGGCGTGCTGGTGCTGCTCATGTCGGACCGCCGCCGGCCGCAGAGGCTGTGAATGCTGCGCGTCTCTGCGCGTGTCATGTGACACAAGCCGGTGCTACCTTGATGGCATGACCGACGAGACTCCGAATGAGCGGCGCGAACCCCGCGGTTCGCAGCCACGCAACCCGATGTTCAAGCCCGGCGAGACACTGCCTCTCTCCGAGATTCTTGAGCGCATTCCGCTGGCGGACGCGAATCTGCTGCGGGATGTAGACGCGGTCCTTGCGGGGCGGGACCTTCCGCGCTGAGAGCGGTACTCGACACTTCGGTGTTCGTGGCGCGAGAACAGCGCGGTCTCGTTCCTGATCGGCAGCTTCGCGGTTGCGTGTCCTCTGTCACGCTGTGCGAGCTGGCGCTCGGAGTCGACATGGCCACCGATCCTGACGTTCGCGCTGTGCGGAGTCATACGCTGATTACCGTTGAGGACACGTTGGAGGTGTTAGACGTGACGCGAGCAGTTGCGCGTCGCTTCGGGACCATGATGGGAGCTCAGCGCCGTCGTGGACGCCGACCCTCTATGCAGGACACGCTGATCGCCGCCACAGCACTCGAACACGAGCTGCCGGTTGTCACGCAGGACGTGGGCTTCTTCGCCTTCGACGGCCTCGACGTGATCCTGGTCTAGCGCCGCACCCGCCGGCGCCTCTCCCACCGCTGCAGAAACCACAGCGCGGTAAGCACCAGCAAGGCAATGGCGACCAGCTTGGGAATCAGACCGATCGCAGAGGGGATCAGCCAGTGGCCCAAGACCGCGATCGCGATCACGAGCGCAGTCAGACCGAACCGCGTGACCGTGGTCGGCAGGTGTCGACGGCTCATCGGGCCGTGGCTTCGGCCCAGTCGCCGTAGAGGCCGCGGTACCGACCGCCGCGCTCGAGCAGCTCATCATGTGAACCAACCTCCACGACTTTGCCGTGTTCGAGGACCACGATCAGGTCGGCATTGCGGATGGTGGAGAGGCGATGCGCCACGACGAACGCTGTGCGGTCTGCGAGCAGGCGAGCCAGCGCCTCTTCGATGTGGGCCTCGGTCTGAATGTCGACACTCGACGTCGCCTCGTCGAGGATCAGCAGGCGGGGATCCACGAGCAGTGCGCGGGCGAAGGCAATCAGCTGTCGCTGTCCGATCGAGAGTCGGCTGCCGCGCTCGGCGACCTTCTCGTCATAGCCGTCGGGCAGTTGCTTGATGAAGCGATCGGCACCGACTTCGCGGGCCGCGGCCTCGACCTCGGCACGCGAGGCCTCGGGCCGGCCGAAGGAGATGTTCTCGTGGATCGTGCCGTTGAAGAGGAAGCCCTCCTGCGGCACCATCGCGATCTGCTCACGCAGCGACTCGATCGTCACCGCGCGCAGATCATGCCCATCGATGGTGATGCGCCCGGACTGCGGATCGTAAAAGCGCGCCAGCAGCTTGATGATCGTTGACTTGCCGGCACCGGTGTGTCCCACGAGCGCGACGGTCTGCCCGGCCTTGACGTCCAATTCGAGCCCATCGACGACGGGGCGCTCCGGGTTGTAGCCAAAGCGCACCTGCTCGAAGCGCACAGCGCCAGCAAGTGCCGGCAGCGCCGTTGCGTCGGGCGCATCGACCAGCGTCGGTGCATCGTCCATCACGTCGAAGATCTTGTCGAGGGCGGCCGTGCCGGCAAGGAACGTGTTGTAGACCTGGCTCAATTGCTGGACCGGGTCGAAGAACGAGGCGAGGTAGCCAATGAAGGCCACCAGGACGCCGATCTCGATGGTGCCGTCGACGTACAGGTAGCCGCCGTAGCCGAACACGATGCACGTAGCGACGGCGGCGAGAAACTCGACGGTCGGGAAGTACCAACCGCTCGATGTCACCGTGGTGCGGTTGGCATCGCGATACGACTCGTTGAGCACGGCGATCTGCGCGCGGCTCTTGGCCTCGCGACGGTACGCCTGGATCACGCGGATGCCATTGAGGTCCTCTTGCAGCGAGGCGGTGACGAGCGCGAGGCGCGTGCGCATCTGGCCGTAGGCCTTCGCCGACTGGCCGCGGAAGATGAACGTCAGGATCGCCATCAGCGGGAAGACGATGATCGTGGCGAGGGCGAGCCGGAAATCGAGGAACAGCAGGATGCCGCCGGCCACGACAAGCGTCAGCACGTTGCGCACGGTGGAGGTGAGGCCATCGGTGACGAGCTGCTGGAGCGCCTCGACGTCGTTGGTCAGGCGCGAGATCAGGATGCCGGTGCGCTGCTTCTCGAAGTACCCCATCGATAGGCTCTGCATGTGCTGAAAGAGGTCGACGCGGAGATCGTTGAGGACGCGCTCGCCGACCCAGCCGGTCAGGTACGTCTCGACGCGCGACAGCGCGATCCCGACGATACCGACGCCGATCACGACGCCAGCGATGATCACCAGCAGGTGCGTGTCGCGCGGGATAATCGCGGAATCGATCGCCGACTTCATCAGCAGCGGCAGCGCGAGTGTGCAGGCAAGGACGCCGAACATCGCGACGATCGCGCCGAGCAGCCGCAGGCGGTATGGCTCGACGTAGGTGCCAAGGCGGCGGATGCGCAGTAGGCCCTGCTTGCGCTGGCCCTTACCGGAGACAACCTCGCCGCCCGCGGGGCCCCAGCCGCGACTCACGACGCACCGTCCTCGTGGCCGACGGGGATGATCACGTGGTCGCCGTCGGCGTTGACGAAGCGGCGATCGACGAGGCCGTGGTCGTGGATTTCGCGATAGACGTCGTTCGTGTCGATGAGTTCGTCGTGCGTGCCATCCGCGACGACGCGTCCGTCGTCGAGCACGATGATGCGGTCGGCCAGCGCGATCGTCGACAGGCGGTGGGCGATGATCAGCGTCGTGCGGCCCTGCATGACCTCCTCGAGGGCATCGCGGATACGGCTCTCGGTGGAGGCATCGACGGACGCAGTAGCGTCGTCGAGGATCAGAATGCGCGGATCGAGCAAGAGCGCACGGGCGATCGCGATGCGCTGGCGCTGGCCGCCGGAGAGCGTCAGCCCGCGCTCGCCGACCATCGTGTCGTAGCCGTCGGGCAACTCCTCGATGAAGGTCGCGGCTTGGGCGCGCTCGGCGGCCAGGTGCACCTCTGCCTCGGTCGCTTCGGGTCGTCCGAAGGCGATGTTGTCGTGAATCGAGGCGCTGAAGAGGTACGTGTCCTCGGCGACGGTGCCGATCGCGCCGCGTAGCTCGTCAAGCTGGAGCTGTCGAACATCGACACCTTCGACGAGTACTCGTCCGGCCGTTACGTCGTAGAAGCGGGGGACCAGCTGCGTCAGCGTGGTCTTGCCCGACCCCGTGCGTCCGATGATGGCGACGGTCGTACCGGGTGCGATGTTGAGGTCGATGTCGCGCACGATGGGCTGCTCGGGGCGGTACCCGAACGTCACGTCTTCAAAGCGAATCGAGCCCCCGCCGGCGGGCAGCGGCAACGCATCGTCGGCGTCTTCAATGTTTGCCTGCATGTCGAGCATCTGGAAGATGCGCTGGCTGGACGCGACGAAGCGCTGCGTGTCACCGATCCAGCTACCGAGCATGCGCAGCGGCATCACGATTAGCGCGACGAGGAGGCTGTACGTGACGAAGTCGCCGAGGCTCATGCGATCGGTGATCACCGCGTAGCCGCCGACGGCGATCAGCAACGCGAGCGAGATCGTCGGCAAAAAGTCCATGATCGGCACGTACTGCGAGCGCAGCCGTGTCGCCTCGACGTTCCAGTCGAAGACGTCGTTGGCGCGATCGCGGAAGCGGTCGACCTCCTGGGTCTCTTGCCCGAAGGCCTTGATGACGCGAACGCCGACAACGCTCTCCTCGGCCTGCGTCGTCACCTGCGCGAGTGCCTGCTGGGCTTCGGTCACGATCGGCTGAGAGCGGCGCGAGTAGAGAATCGCGAGAACCGCGAGTGGCGGCACGATCACGAGCACCATCAGCGCGATCAGTGGGTTCATCCAGAACAGCACCACCATCACGGCGATGATGCTGACCGAGTGCTGCGTGAAGAAGAGGATGCCGTAGCCGAGGTAGAGGCGCAGCGTCGTCAGATCGACGGTCGCGCGGCTCATGATCTGGCCGGTCTGGTTGCGGTCGAAGAACGGAAACGACAGCGACAGCAGGTGGTGGTACACCAGATTGCGTAGATCGCGCTCGATGTTGACGGCCATCGTGCCCGCGATGATCCGGCGCAGGTACATGATGACGAAGCGCCCGATGGCGAGGGCGAGAATCAGTCCGATCAGATACTTCAGCTGGTCCGTGTCCTTCGGCTTCATTGCCTCGTCGACCACGCGGCCGGTGGCCCACGGAATCGCGATCGTGAAGACCTGTCCTGCGATCGCCAGCACGATCGAGATGATCAGGACAAGGCGGTGGTCCCGCATCAGGCCGATGGCGCGTCGTAGCGTAGGCCAGAAGGCCTTGCGTACTTCGACGCCGGAGGTGAGTTCGAGTGGGTCTTGGGGCATGGTGGAGGCTCGGGGGTGCCTCATCAGGAGAACGCTGCGCGTCGCGCGCGGCTTCCCGGAGATCTATCGCAGCCCGAAGTGCGCTTCGACGATCTCCGCCGCTGCATCGTACTGGGCGTCATCGACGTGCAGTTCACGTGGGCCCATGGAGAGAAAGCCCGGGACGTCCATACCGATGGGGCGCTTGATCACGACGGGGATGCCCTCACCCTCGAGGAGGCCAGCGATCATCTCGGCCTCCACGAGATCCGGGGTCCACGTCAGGCGCCGCATGTCCTCATCTAACCAGAGGGGTCAAGCGCCGCTTGGTCCTTAGTGGTCGGCCGGACGTCCGCCGTTCTTGACGAGGACGGCTTCGCCGCGCTCGCGGAACGGAATCTCGATCAGATCAAGGTCGCGCGGCACGACCACGTTGTCGTGGATGGCCTGCGCCTCTTCCTTGATCTGCTTCGGCGACGAGCGCATGGAGACGTGCGTCAGGGCGAGCATGCGGGCGCGGGCCTCGACGGCAATCTCGGCGGCCTCGCGGGCGGTGGAGTGCTGCGTCTCGCGGGCTCGCTCCAGATCCTCATCGAGGAACGTGGCCTCGTGCACGAGCAGATCACAGTCGATGGCACGCGCCACAATCGCATCGCAGGGGCGTGTATCCCCGGAGAACACGAGGGTGCGTCCCAGTCGCGTCTCACCAACGAGGCCGGCGGGATCGATCACGGTGCCGTCGTCGAGCGTGATGGTCTCGCCGCGCTGCAGCTGTCCGTAGAGCGGCCCATTCGGCACGCCAAGCTCGCGGGCACGATCGACGTCGAAGCGGCCAGGACGATCTTCTTCGATCAGTGCCCAGCCGACGCTCTTGACGCGATGGCGCGTCCCGATCGCCTCGAGGCGGTAGTCGCCGCTGGCTACTTCGCCGCCGGGCTCGACCTCGACGACGGCAAAGGGGTAGGGCAGCTTGCCGATCACGGAATCGAGATCCTTCATGACCTTCTTAATGCCTTCGGGGCCGTACAGCGCCAGCGGCGCCGTGCGCTCGCGGAGCGCGAAGGTGCGCAGCAGGCCAGGTAGACCGAGGATGTGGTCGGCGTGGCCGTGCGTGATCAGGATGATGTCGATATCGGAGAGGCCGGCGACGCTCTGCATCAGGCGTCGCTGCGTGCCCTCGCCGCAGTCGATCAGGATGCGCTCGCCGCCACGGCGCACAAGCGTCGCCGCGGTCTGCCGTGTGGCGGAAGGCACCGAGCCAGCGGTGCCGAGGAAGATGACGTCGAGGTCCACGCGGGGCAGAAGCCTACCCCGGTCGACGCAAGCAGGCTACGAGCCGGACTGCAGCGCCTTGGAGATGCGCTTGATGAGCGCCGGGTCCTTGACGCTGGGATCGATCGTCAACGCCGTGCTGTACGCGTCGAATGCTTGGGCCGCATTGCCCGCCCCCAGGGCCTTTTCGGCCTTGTGGATCTCGTTCATGGCGGCCTGGTTACGGAAGGCGGCGACGCGGGCGGGAGCATCGGCGAAGCCACCGAGTGCGGTCATCTCCGCGATCGCCTGATCGCGCTTGCCGGCCTTGAAGTCGGCTTCGGCGCGGTTGTAGGCGGCCTGCGCGGCGAACTGCGCATTCTGGTTGGCGGTGATCTGCGCGACCATCACCTTCTGCGAGGTAGCGATCACCTGGCCGAGGTCGGGCGCGGCCTGGAGCGCGCCGTCAACGGAGGCGCGGGCGCCGGCGATATCACCAGCGGCCAGCTGCGCTTCGGCCTGCACGGACAGTGCGACGGCGTTCTTCACATCGCCGCGGTGTCGCGCCCACGAGCGCGCCGGCTGCACGACGACGATCGCAGAGATCGCAAGCAGGACGATCATCAGCAGCGCGCCGAGGATGCGGCCGCGCGGGATCGCGCGCGGGACCCACCGGTCGAGCAAATGCATCTGCCGCCAGGCGATCCAGATGCCGACGATCACGAACGGCAGAAAACCGATGAAGGCAATCTTGCTCATCGCGCCGCCGGCGAGCAGCGCAAGGACGCCAATCGCGACTGCGCCTTGCACGGCGTAGCGGTTCGATGGGCGCAGTACGACGACGCCGTTCTCGCCGACATCGCCCGGCGCAGGGCGGGTGCGCACGCCATGGCGCTTCAACACGTCCTCGGCGAAGTCGAGGGGCTCGCGCTCGGCCTCCTGAATCTCTTCGGGCGTGGCGTCGTCCGGCAGCGGCTCCGGGTCGTAGGGCAGCGGCAGCGTCTCAAGGAGATCGGCGACGCGCAGGCTCAGGCCGGCCTCACCTGCCTTGACCGACTTCGTGCGGAGGCTCTGCGCGCGCTCACGCAGCTCGCCCCAGCTGATGCGCTGCTGCTCCATCGTGCTCATGCGCGGAGTGTACCGACCGCCCGATCGGAAGCGGACGGGAGCCCATGACTATGCTGCGGGCATGGCGAAGAAGAAGCAGCGCGAGCGCGAGGAGCGGTACCGCCGCCACGGCGTAGAGCGACCCGAGTCCCCGCAACGCGAGATCAAGGCAGCGCATCCCGATGATGCGCCGGCCAAGGGCAAGGGCAAGAGCGGCTCGAAGTCACGCTCGAGCGCGCCGCGCGGTCGCAAGCCCGTGCCGTATCCGACGCTGCGTCGTTCGCTGATCCGCGCCCCCATCTTCGGTCTGATGTGGTTCGCTATCTCTCGCTTTCTCCTGTCAGGTGCCTCCCGCACGATCAATGAGGATCTGACGCAGGCAGTGATCCTGACGGCGGCGATGATCCCGCTTCTCTACTTCGCCGACAAGGTCACGTACACGCTTGCGAAGCGGCGGGATCAGCCTGTCGGCGAGCCCGGCCCCGACGGCTGGCTCGGCTTCAAGCGCTAGACGGAGGGAGCGGCCGGCGGATCGACGTCGTCGGCCATGCGCTCAAGATGTGTGCCGACGCGGTCGAGGGCCCAGGTGAGGCGCTCGAGTTCTTTCTCGATGCGCACGGAGCGTGCCTCGAGCTTGGCGACATCGCCTCGCACGGCACCCAGTCCCTCTGCGAGCAGGTCGACGACGACCTCGAGGTCCTCGATGCGCGAGACGCGATCGGCGCGGACGTCGGCGGCGAGGGCACGGGTGCGCTGTGCGGTGTCGAGCGCAAGTGCGTGGAGCTCGGCGACCCGCGCGTCGGGCCCGGTGCCCTCATGTGCGTCCAGCGCGCGCTGGACGGCGGCCTCGATGCGGGTGGGGAGCACGCTGCGCAGGTCGGCAGCGATCTCTTTCACCTCTTCGATCTCGGCGGTGACGTCGCTGAAGTCGGTGCTGTCGTCGTGCTCGCTCATGCGGAGGCCTCGGTGACGGCGAAGGAGGGGTGCCCAGAGCCGGGCAGCGGATACTTGCCAGGCTCAATGCGGAAGGCGCCGACGCTGTCGTCAAAGGCAACGTCGACCTGGCCGTGCTTGATCCGGTGGTCGAGCCACGCGGAGCGGAAGACGAGCTTGCGCAGCCAGTAGACCGGATCCTCGCCGCCGAGAGCCTGCAGCTCAATGATGCGCTCGCCGACCTCGCTGCGCGGCTCATCAACCTGTCCCGCGATTGCGGCCTGCACGACATCGCTGCGCTCGCCACGACTGACGGGCTTAGATGCAAGTTCGAGCTCGACAGCGGCGCGCACGACACGCTGCTCGAAGTCCTTCTGGGCGAACGAATACGTCCGTCCGAGGAAACCGAGCGTCACATCATCGCCGGAGTGAAAGTCCTCACAGAGCATGCGCGGAGCGTAGCGGAGGGGGAGCGGCGGAAGGCATTCGGGCACGGGGGAAACGCAGTGCGCGCGCATGGCGTTGCATTCCGCCACCGATTGGCGCGTCCGCTGTGTGTCGCGTCGCACCACGATCGCTCCATGTTCGAACTCATTGATACCGAAACGGGACAGGTGTTGGTACCGCAGGTCGAGGTTGCACCGTGTTTCAGTGCTCGTGGCGCGCGGGGACTCCTGGGGCGATCAGGTATCGACCAGCACGCAGGGCTGCTCCTATCCGACCCATTGCGGTGCATTCACACCATCGGGATGCGGTTCGCGATCGACATCGTCTTTCTCGATCGTGATCTCCGCGTCGTGCGCGTCGCCGAGGACGTTCGTCCCTGGCGGCTGCGCTGGTGCCGTGCGGGGCGCCACCAGCTGGAACTCGCCGCGGGAACTGCCTCTGAGCGGCGTCTCGTCCCCGGGCGCCGTGTTGCCTTGAAAGCGCAAAGTGGCGAACACAGGGGACACGCCCTGCCCGAATCTCCACTCGCGATCTCCGATCTGCGCGATGCGGATCACAGTCGAGCGCATTCGCGTTGCGTCGCAGGCGCGGTGCTGCCTAGCGTGCTGCCTCTCACGCAACGACGTGGTGGGAGCACAAACCACTCTGGAAGGAGAGCGCCATGTGTGCGCATTTGCTGATCGTCGAAGATGACGAAACGATCGCCGAGTTTCTCGTCGATAACTTGCGCCAAGACGGCCACGCGGTTACGACGGTGGCGTCGGCTGCCGACGCGGTCGCCGTATTGCGACGCGGTGTCCCCGAGATTGCTCTCGTTGATGTCTCGCTGCCAGACGGCTCCGGGCTCGATGTGGTGCGAATGATCCGCGGCGGCGAGGCCGGCTCGCCGGACGTTGGCGTGATCATGGTCAGTGGTCGAAACACCGAGCAGGACCGTGTGCGGGCCTTCGAGCGCGGTGTCGATGACTACGTCGTGAAGCCATTCAGCTATCCCGAGCTTCTGCTGCGGACCGCCGCGCTGGAATCTCGTATCCGCGGTCGTGTCGGGTCGGTACTGCATGTCGGGCCACTCACGGTCGACTTGGCCGCCCGCTCGGCAACCGTGAACGGCGCGCTCCTGCATCTGCCCGCGAAGGAGTACGAGCTGCTGGCCGCCTTGGCACGCGACCCACACAAGGTCCACATGAAAGAGGACCTGATGGAGCGGATCTGGGGCTACCGCAATGCGGGCACGCGCACGCTCGACTCCCACGCGTCACGCCTACGGCGTCGGCTCGTTGCTGCGTCGGACGGTCCGTGGGTGATTAACAACTGGAGCGTCGGTTACTCGCTGCGGACGGTCCTGCAGTGATGCGCCTTTGGATACGTGGTGTCGTGGCCACGGTCGCTTCGCTGGCCACGCTGGCGATCGCCGTCCAGGTGCTCGTCATCGAGCCGGTGATGATCGCAGGGAGCCAAACGGCCCGGACTGCTGCCGCCCGTGAAGCTGCGCTTGTCGCGGCGGTCGTGCGTGCTGGTGGGAAACCGGTTGAGGGTGCGATCGTGACGCGGTCGGCGGCTCGGATGCCGCTTGGTGGTGGCTTCGCAGCGGTCGGAGATGGTCGCCTGGTGTGGATGCCAGTGCGGACGATCCCCGCCCTCGCCACGGCATTGCGCTGGCGTGTTCTTCTGCTGGCTGGCTGTGGGGTCGCGGGCATTGCTGGATGGGCTCTGTGGGCGGGCGTCATTCGCCGTCGCGAGGCAGACCTTGCCGCGCAGCGCCAAGTGGCAACGGTCGGCATGGTCGCGCACGACCTCCGCAGTCCACTGACAGGCATTCAGCTCGCGGCCGAGCGCCTTGCGCAGACTGACGTACCGGCGGCCCGTGTGGCCGCGCACGCAGCGATTACACGGGAATGCCAGCGCCTGCAGGTCATCGCAGACGACATCCTCTCTGTCTGCTGCACGGCTGCCGCGACGGACGAGCGGTGGCCTGAAGAGTCCATTTCGGATGTACTCGAGGACGTGGCGGCGCGTGTCCGCGTCACGCACGGCTGCGACGTGATTGTTGATGCGAATCTCGATGCGCGGCGACTGCGCGCAGACCGCGAGTTGGCGCGTGCCGTGGCCAACGTTGCCGAGAATGCCGCTCGCCATTCGCCTCCCGGGTGTCCTGTGCGTCTGCGAGCAGACATCCATGACGACACCGTCGAGGTCGTGGTGGAGGATGCAGGAAAGGGATTCGACCCGACCTATCGCGTTGGGGCCTTTGCTCGAGGTATCCACGCCGGGCGTGCCGGTCTTGGGCTGGCCAGTTCCCGGCGCATTCTCGAGCGGCTTGGTGGGTCACTCGGTATCGGAGCGGGAGTCGGCGGCGGCGCGGTGGTCTCACTGCGCGTGCCACGACGGAGCGCGCCGCGATGAGCAGGGCCTTACGTCAACCAGAGCGCGGGCGCGACCTGAGCGGCGACGGGCGCTCCGCGCTTGGGCGGTTGGTCTGCGTCGTCGGAGCCCATGGTGGCGCGGGTACGACGACTGCCGCAATCGCGATCGCGCGTGAGGCGGCACACGACGCGTGCCTGATCGACGCCGACCTCGCAGGCGGTGACGTACGCCGTGCGCTCGGAATGGCACAGCAGCCTGGCGACGTCGGTCTCGCTGCTGCGCAGGAGATTGATACGAGCGTTCTCATGCACGGACTCCGACGAACATCCTTTGGCTCGCTCTTCGAAATCTGTCCTCGACCCGAACTGGCGTGGTTGATTCGTGATGGCGCCGGGCGTGACCTGACTCGCACCGCCATGCGGAGTTCATCATTCGTCGTGGTCGACGCTGGGAGGCCGACCGGGCCGTCGTTCGAGCCGGTGCTCGACGCCGATGTCATCGTGCTGGTGTGGCATGCGACGCGTCACGAGGCTGCTGATGTCGCGCGCCAGCGCCTCGTGCGGGCCGGTGCGGATGAGCGGCGCATCTTGGACTGCGCGACCGCGCCGTCGATCGTCGAGCGTGCCATTGGACGCGTGCGGCGCGACATCGCGCTGATCGACGTGGTGCACGACGATCGCCTGATGCTGATGGTGGAAGGGCGGCTCGCGGCGCTCGGCCCCAGGGATCGCACGTGACAAGCGTTGCCGCCATTGCCGGGCCACTGGCGGGATTGTTGATGGACGGGTCGGTGGGGGAGGTTGTCGTCAACGGTCCGTCTGATGTCTGGATCGAGGTTAACGGGAGATTGCGGGCGGTCGATGTGCGCTTCCGTGACTCGGTGGAGCTCCGCCAGACGGCCGTGCGCTTGGTGGCGGCCTGCGGCCGACGCATCGACGATGCATCGCCGCTCGTGGATGCCCGCCTGCCCGACGGATCGCGGGTCAATGTCGTGCTCCCACCGCTCGCTGTCGACGGGCCACTGATCACGATCCGTCGCTTCGGGAATGCACCACTGACGTTTAGCGATCTCGTAGCCAACGGGGCGATTGCCCGCGGGCTCATTCCGATCATTGAGGCACTGATCGCTGATCGTCGCAACATCGTCATCAGCGGCGGAACGGGAACCGGGAAGACGACGCTGCTCAGTGCGTTGACGGGACTGATACCTCCGCAGGAGCGCATCGTCTCGGTGGAGGATGCGGCCGAGTTGGCGGTGCAGGCGCGGCATGTGGCACGGCTGGAGTCACGCCCGCCAAATGTGGAAGGGCGCGGAGCGATCGACCTTCGTCTCCTCGTCCGCAACGCATTACGTATGCGCCCCGATCGCCTGGTCGTTGGTGAGGTTCGTGGCGGCGAAGCGCTCGACTTGTTACTCGCGATGAATACGGGACACGATGGATCGCTCGCGACCGTGCATGCCAATGGTCCCGAGGACGCGCTGCGCAGGCTCGAGACGATGGCGCTGATGGGCGGCGTGGATGTTCCGCACAGTGCCGTGCGTGAGCAAGTCGCATCCGCTGTCCATGCCGTCATGCATCTCGTGCGGGACGCCGGGGGGAAGCGACGCGTTGAGACGATTGTGCTCGTCGAGCGGGCGGGCGCGGGCTGGCGGATTCGGGAGGATGCTCGATGCGCGGATTGACCCGTTCTCGGACTGCGGATGGCGCGTGTCTTCCGGATATTGCGCGTGCCCTTGCGCGAGGTACAGCAGCGGGGCTCCCGCTCAGCGACGCCTTCGCTCGCGGAGCTGATGCCGTTGACGGTGAGGGCGGTGCGGCAATGCGTCACTGCGCTGATGCGTTGCGCGCTGGGCATCCCACGAGCGTTGCGCTGCAATCACTTGAGGCCTTTCCTGGGGGGCGCATGTTGGTGGCGGCGATCGATCTGCACCAGGAGTTGGGCGGTGATTTGGTCGCCTCGTTGATGGGGCTTGCCGAGGGGCTGGCCGATCGCGAGCGCTTGCGTCTCGAGGCGCGGGCAGCGACGACCCAAGCGCGGATTGCGGCCCGCATCGTGCCGCTTGCGCCAGTTGGATCACTCGTGATGCTGCTGGCGATCGCGCCCGAATCAGCTCGAGTGCTGGTGGGCTCACCGCCGGGGCTTGCGCTCATTGGCGTGGCAGGTGCGATCACGGGGGCGGCAGTCGTTCTGTTGCGACGCATCGCACGGAGCGCCGGGCTGTGATCGGACCGCGCGCTCAGCCGGCATTACGGGCGGTGGGAGTGGTCGTTGTTCTCGTCCTGATCGTCGTGCTGCTGGGCGGGGGCATCGTGCATGCACTGGCTGCCGGCGTGACGGGTTCGGGACTGCTGTGGTGGCTACGGCGGCGGCGCAGTGTGGCCGAGCAACGCACGCTGCAGCGCGCGTTGGCAGCCGGTATTCCGGACGTTATTGATCTCCTCGCCGCAACCGTCGATGGCGGCGTGGCGACGGACGTCGCATTGGCTCGCGTGGCGGACTTCGTCGATGAGCCGCTCAGAGGGCACTTACTCGACGCAGTTGAACACGGTGGCGAGCTCGGGGTCGGCGCGCGGCTCTGCGCACTGCACCCGGAGCTGCGGCCTCTGGGTTCGCTGCTGCGACAGAGCGAGGAGTTGGGTGTACCTATTGCCGGCGCATTGCGTCTTTTGGCAGCAGATGCGCGCGCCCGTGCGCGGTCGACTGCACGTGAGCGAGCTGCCGCAGCGGCGCCAAAGATGCTGCTCGTGGTCGGTGCGCTCCTGGCCCCAGCCTCGCTGCTGATCGTGATCGGTGGGCAGCTGCTGGTCCTACGCGACGTCGCCGGGGGTGTCTTGGGGTGACCTCGCGGCAGGGGCAAGCCACGGTGGAATGGCTCGCGGTGCTGATCGTGACCGCGCTTGTGGCTGGGGGCATTGCCATGGGCATGCGTGGTCTGGGGCAGCGTTTTGCTTCGACGGTTGCCTCACTCAATGCGATTGCGTCGGCAGGATCATCCGCCGCCCAAGGTGCGCAGCTATCCGGCGGGATGCCAGGCAAGTTGCCGCTCGTCGCCGGCGGTTCGATCGTGTCGATTGCGGCACAGCTGGCGGCGGCGGGCATCGCCGAAGCGCCACCGGGGTCAAATCGCGGGCCCGGCGTTGATGTCTTCACCGATGGCAACGCTGAGGCGTGGTGTGCCGACTTCGTGTCATGGGTTCTCCGGGCTGCGGGACAACCATTCAGTGGTGGCTTATCCAGTGGCTGGCGTATCGCGTGGACGGGCGATGTGCGCTCGTGGTTCGTGGCGCGTGCGGCCTACCGGGATCGCCTGAGTGCGGACCCACAACCGGGTGATGTCGTGTGGTTCGAGCACGGGCATGTCGGCATCGTCGAACGCGTTCGTGGCGACGATCTCCACACCATCGAAGGAAATGCTGGCGACGCCGTCACGCGGCGAACCTACGCGCAGTGGCGTATCAATAGCGATATCGGTGGGTTTGGGCGCCCTGGTTTGAGCGATTAGCGTCAGCCTTGAGCTCGAATTGGCTTCACCGCCCGCAAAGGGGTGGCCCTGCAGACAAAACGCGATTCTTGTTGCAGGATTCATGCAGTACGCTCTCGCTATCTACGCCTCGGAGGCCACTGTGCAACGTCGTCTGCTCATCTTGCTCGCATCGCTTATCGCGGTGGCTGTCGCCGCGCCGCTCGCGTCTGCCGCGACGAAGGGCACCATCCTGCTTGCGTATGAGGGGCCGTTGACCGGCGACCAGCGTTCCAACGGGTACGACATGCTCCGCGGCACGAAGCTTGCGGTGAAGGAAATCAACGCGGCTGGTGGCCTGCTCGGCATGAAGGTCGTGCTGATCTCGGGCAATGACAAGGCTGATCCTGCGACTGGCGTGACGGTTGCCAAGTCGATCATCGCCAAGCACCCGTCCGCTGTGATCGGACCGTTTAACTCGTCCGTTGGCGTGAAGAACCTCCCGCTCTACATCAAGGGCGGCGTGTTCCCCGTCCAGCTGACCTCGACCGACGACACCACAGGTATGGGTGCCACGGTGCAGCCGAAGAACTCGCAGATCTCGCCGGCCGAGGTCAATTGGATGAAGGCGAACAAGGCGCAGAAGGTCTCGATCCTCTGGGATCCCTCGACCTACACCAAGGGCATGGCTGATCGCATGTACTCCGCGCTCGATAAGCAGGGCGCGCTCGTCACGAAGATCGAGATCGATCCGACGGCAACTGATTTCTCGGCTCAGGTTGCGCAGGCGCTGACGAACAACCCCGACACGGTCTACGTGTCGACGTACTTCCCCCAGGGCGCGATCATCGCCAAAGAGCTCGCTGCTCAGGCCAAGGCGGGGAACGACGCCCGCTGCTTCATGGGTCTCGCCAATCAGGACCCGGGCTTCATCTCCGCTGCCGGTAACACCGCGGCGCATCGGTGCACCTTCAGCGGTTCGCCGACGCCGACGCAGTTCGGCAACAAGATCAGCCGCGCGTACGTGAAGAACTACAAGTCGACGTTCGGCACGGCGCCCGGCACGTGGGGCATTTACGCCTACGACTCCGTGTACCTCTGGGCCAATGCCATCAAGAAGGCCGGCTCGACGGATCTCGATGCATTCAGCAAGCAGATCCTGCACACCAAGAACATGGCTGGTGCGACGGGCCCGATCACGATCGCGCCGAAGACGGGCAATCGTCCGAATGTGCCGATCGCCATTCTTGGCGTCTCGTTGACCGGCAAGTTCGTCCTCGAGAGCATCCACACGTAAGCGCGGGAATGCCAGCGGCGCGTCGTTCGTCTACAGAGGTAGGCGGGCGACGCGCCCGGCATACTCCGAGTACGCATTCGCACCGGTTTCCAAGGAGCCACCCATGAGCAACGCAGTCGAAATCAACAGCACCAACTGGCAGGGCGAGGTCATCGAGTCCGACATTCCCGTCCTGATCGACTTCTGGGCCGAGTGGTGCGGACCGTGCAAGGCGCTCGGACCGATCATCGACGAGCTCGCGGGCGACTACGCCGGCAAGATCAAGGTCGGCAAGGTCGACGTCGACGCCGAGCCGGGCATCGCCGGGCAGTTCGGCGTGATGTCGATTCCGATGATCGCGCTGTTCAAGGATGGCGAGCTCGTCGAGCGCGCAGTTGGCATGATGCCGAAGGACCGCCTGGCCTCGACGCTCAACCTCGCCGCGCACTCCGGCTAGCGCCCCGTACACTCCGTCGCATGACGAGGCGGAGGATCAGATGACGCAGTACGCGCCGATCGAAGACCATGGGATCATTGGCGACCTGCACTCGGTCGCCCTGATTACCCAACATGGCGAGATCGATTGGTACTGCTGTCCGCGGTTCGATTCGCCCAGCGTCTTCGGTGCGATCCTCGACAGCGAGAAGGGCGGGTCGTTCCAGATCTGCCCGGTCGATGACGACATCCGCACCAAGCAGCTCTACCTGCCCGACACGAACGTCCTGATCACACGCTTCTTGTCCGATCAGGGCGTCGGTGAGGTGATCGACTTCATGCCGGTTGGTTCGGCGGAAGAAGACCGGCACCGCATCGTGCGTGTCGTGCAGTGCGTGCGCGGGCACATGCACTTCCGCCTCAACTGCACGCCGCGCTTCAACTATGGCCGCACCGAGCACGAGCTACACATCGATTCCCATGGTGCGGTCTTCGAAACCGACGAGCTAAAGCTCGCGCTCGACTCGCCGATCGACCTCACCGAAGACCAAGGTGGCGTCGAGGCGTACTTCACGCTCGAGCCGGGCGATCGCCGCACCTTCGTGTTGGAGCGCATTCCCGATCAGGGGCACTCGGCTCGGCCGTTTCCCGAGGAGGTCTGCCAGCACCTCTTCACCGGCACCGTCGATTACTGGCGGCGCTGGCTCAACCAGTGCACGTATCGCGGCCGCTGGCGCGAGACCGTGCGGCGATCCGCGCTCGTGCTCAAGTTGCTCTGCTACCGCCCGACCGGCGCGATCGTCGCTGCGCCGACGACATCGCTGCCCGAGGGCATTGGTGGCGAGCGCAACTGGGACTACCGCTACACGTGGATCCGCGATGCGTCGTTCACGCTGTATGCGTTCCTCAAGCTCGGCTTCACCGAAGAGGCACGCGACTTTATGGCCTTCCTGAAGGCGCGTGCGCTCGAGCAGCACTCGTCGAATGCCGGCCCGCTGCAGATCATGTACGGCATCGATGGGCGTCATGAGCTTGAGGAGTTCGAGCTTGACGACCTCGAGGGGTACCGCCAATCCAGGCCGGTGCGTGTCGGCAACGGCGCCGCTGGGCAGTTGCAGCTCGACATCTACGGCGAGCTGATCAACAGCATCTACCTCTACGACAAGCGCGGCGAGCCGATCGACTACGAGCTCTGGAAGGTCGTCGTCGAACTGCTCGACTGGCTAATGGTCAACTGGGACTCCAAGGATGAGGGGATCTGGGAGGTCCGGGGCGGCCAGCAGCACTTTACGTACTCGCGCCTGATGAGCTGGATCGCCTTCGACCGCGCACTGCGCATCGCCCAGACGCGCGGCTTCCCGTGCCCGCGGATCGCCTGGCGCGAGACGCGCGACGCGATCTTCGAGCAGATCATGACCCGCGGCTATTCCAAGGACCGCCAGGCATTCGTGCAGGTGCTCGACGGTGATGTCCTCGACGCGTCGACGCTGATGATGGTGATGGGCCACTTCGTCTCGCCCAACGATCCTCTGATGGTCTCGACCCTCAACGCGATTCGCGATGAACTCGTGACCGATTCGCTCGTCTATCGCTACAACCCGGAGCTCGCCGCGGACGATGGTCTGAGCGGGGAAGAGGGGACGTTCTCGATCTGCTCCTTCTGGTGGGTCGAGGCGCTGGCACGTGCCGGCAACCTCGAGGAGGCGCGCCTTGCTTTCGAGAAGATGCACACCTACGCGAACCACCTCGGTCTGTACTCCGAGGAGATCGGACCGTCCGGCGAGTCGCTCGGCAACTTCCCGCAGGCCTTCACACACCTCTCGCTCGTGTCCGCCGCCCTCTACCTCGATCGCGCGCTCGATAACCATCGGGCCCGCGTGCGTTAGGGTTCCCGCGTGAACATCAAGAACCCCGCCAACGACCTTAAGACACGGGCGCGCAAGTACGGCTTCGTCGTGTTGCTGCAGCCCGAGCGGCCGTCGGGTTGGCTTGCTCTGGTGCGCCCCGCTGGTGCCGACTTCCGCGAGCCGATCGAGGCCTCCGCCGCCACGCGTGATGAGGCCATTGCGGCCGCCAGTGTCATCTTCGAGAAGCAGCTCATTGCGCAGCTCGTCGACACGCTCACCAAGGGCGGCGTCGAGGTGCCGAACTGGGAGCCGGGCATCGAGTGGGACGACCACGTCGACTTCCTGTTTGCCGCAGTGCGCGACAACGGTCTCGGCCACTAGGACAGCATGAGCCCGGCCAGCCCGAGAATCGGGGTTGTCGGTCACGTTGAGTGGGTGCTGTTCGGCTACGCCGACGCGGTTCCCGTTGCGGGCGAGATCGTGCACTTTCGCGATCCCTTCGAGGAGCCGGCGGGTGGTGGCGCCGTCGTCGCAATCGCGCTGGCGCGCGCCGGTGCCGAGGTGGTCTTCTATACGGCGCTCGCGCAGGACACTGAGGGTGCAGCGACGCGTATGCGGATGGCCGACGAGAAGGTCGACCTCCGCGTTGGCCCACGCGGAGGGCGCCAGGCGCGGGCCATGACCATCCTCGACGCCCACGGCGATCGCACGATCATCGTGTCGCAGCCGAATGCCTATCCGCGCGCCGAGGACCCACTGCGGTGGGAGGACCTCGAGTCGTGCGCGGCCGTCTACGCCACGTGCGGCGAGCCGTCGGCCATCGTTGAGGCGCGCCGCTCGCCGATTCTCGTCTGCTCGGCGAGGCAGCTTGACGCGCTGATCGAGAGCGGCGTGAAGGCCGATGTCGTGATCGGCTCGCTCTCGGACCGCGGCGAGCAGATCGACTTCCGCATTCTCGGTAAGCACACGAAGGCGATCGTGCTGACCGACGGCGCGCGCGGTGGCCGCTGGATGTCGACCGACGACTCCGGTCTCTGGGCGCGGCAGCAACTGCCGGGCGAGGCGGGCGACACCTACGGCGCGGGCGATACGTTCGCCGCCGGCCTGACCTATGCGCTGGGCCGCGGGCTTGGCATGCACGACGCGGTGGAGGTGGCTGCCCGCTGGGGCGCGGCCGCCGTCTGCCATCGCGGTCCGTACGGCGCATAGCGCGCCGGCGCTTTCTGCTCACGGTGGGGCGAAGTGGGATGGCGCCCTCTGTGGCTGTCACAAAGTGCGGCGCGGATCACGGTCCGAATCACCTGTTTTCCGCATAGCCATGCGGATACGAACGTATGTTCGTGTGGTAGATAGGAGTTGCAAGGTGGAGCGAGGTGGGGTAAAGTGGGGCAACTTGGTACAGAGGGGGAGCCGCAATGGGGCCCCCGACCACCACGGAAACGACCCTCATGCTGCTTGGCGAATACGCACAAAAGCTCGACGAGAAGAACCGAGTGACGGTTCCCTCGCGGCTGCGCGAGCCCTTCGCTGACGGCGTCTTCGTGACCCGCGGCCTCGATGGCTGCGTCGCGATCTACGCCCGTGACGGCTGGGACGCATTCGTGGAGCAGCAGATCAGCCGCCTCGATCCGTTCACCCGTGAGGGACGCCAGATGGAGCGCTACCTGTTCGGCGGTGCGGTGGAGGCCGAGCTGGACCGACAGGGCCGCGTGGCCGTGCCGGCGCCGCTCATGCAGCACGCCGAATTGAACCGCGAGATCGTCGTCGTCGGCGTCCGTGATCGTCTTGAGATCTGGGATCGCGGGGCCTGGGAACGTGGCCTCGCCGAGCTGGAAGGGAGCGCCGAGAATGTCGCAGAGCGCCTGGTCCGTGATGCCCGCTAACGCCGCGATCCACGATCCGGTCCTCGCCCACGAGGTCGTGGCGCTGCTCGACGTCGCGCCTGGCATGACCGTTGTCGACGGCACGTTTGGTGCCGGCGGCCACGCCTCGATGCTGTCCGAGGTGATGAACGGCCGCGGCGCGTACGTCGCGATCGACCGTGACCCGTCCGTTGAGAACCGCGCCCGCTCGTTCCGCGCCTCGCACCCCGACATGGCCGTGCGCCTGCTCAAGCGCGACTTCGTCGACGGCTTCCGCTCGCTTGCCGTTGAAGGCGTGCAGGCCGACGCGATCCTGCTCGACCTCGGCGTGTCTTCCATGCAGATTGATCAGCCCGAGCGCGGCTTCTCCTACGCCGTCGATGCACCGCTCGACATGCGCATGGATCCGCGTGGGGGACAGACCGCCGCGGACCTGCTCGCCGAGCTGTCCGAGCGCGATCTCGCCGACATCTTCAGCCGCTACGGCGAGGAGCGCTACAGCCGCCAGATCAGCCGCGCCATCTGCCGCCGCCGCACCTCGCAGCCGTACGAGCGCAGCGCCGACCTCGTCGACACGATTCGTCATGCCATCCCGACGCCGGCCCAGTTCGGCTCGGGGCATCCGGCCAAGCGCGTCTTCCAAGCGCTCCGCATCGCCGTCAACGACGAGCTGACGATGGTGGAGGAGGGTCTCGAAGCCGCCATGCAGATCCTGAAGCCGGGCGGCCGTATTGCGGTCATCTCGTTCCACTCGCTCGAGGACCGCATCGTCAAGGACTTCTTCCGGTCTGCCGCTGCGCCGTGCATCTGCCCGCCCGACCTGCCGATGTGCGGTTGCGGTCGCCAAGCCACGCTGCGCGTGCTGACGTCCCGCGTCGTGCGCCCCGGCACCGCCGAGCTCGACCGCAACCCGCGCGCCGCGTCGTCGCGCCTGCGTGTCGCCGAGCGCACGACTGCCCCGCTACCGAAGGACGCCGCCTGATGGCCGTCGCGCTTCCCCGCCAGGCGCCGACCACGCCGCGCCGCCGTCCGGCCGCAGCACCTAAGCCGCGCCCCGTCGACGGCGGGCGCTCGCGTACCGCCGCAAAGCGCGCTTCGACAATCAACCGCAAGGCCACGATCCATCGCAGCACCACCAGCCGCGCGTCGGTCGGCGGCCGTCCCTTCCGCATCGCCGCGATCATCGCTCTCGTGGGCGTGATCCTCTCGGTGATCGTCTACCTCCACGTCTCGTCGCTGCGCGCCACCATGCAGGCAGGCGAGCTGCGCGCGTACGTCGAGCAGACGCAGAACGACGCCGCCAACGTGCAGGCGCAGACAGAGCAGCGCCTGGCCGACGGTCGGGTTGAGCGCGCCGCAGCGGCCTACGGGATGGTGCTTGTCCCGTCTGAGGCGATGCAGACGTTGAAGATCCGCATCCCCAAGGATCTGCAGACGAACTGACGTGGCCACGCGGACCGCTCCCCCTCGCACGCCGCGGCGCCGCACACGGACCCCGCAGTCGCCGCCCCCTGAGCGGCGCATCCGCTGGCTGCTGATTGCCGCCGGTATCTTCCTGACGATTTGCCTTGGCCGCGCAGTGCAGATGCAGGTCGTGGATGGTGGCTTCTACTCCGAGCGCGCCACGGGGCAGCACCGCAACGAGGTCGTCACGCCCGCGCTGCGCGGCGCGATCCTCGACCGCGACGGCTATCGCCTGGCCCTGACGCAAGAGGCCAGCACAATTGGCGCTACGCCGTCGCTGGTGACCGATCCGGCGCGTCTCATCGCCGCGGTTGCCGAGGCGAGCGGAGAGTCGCCCGACACGATCATGCAGCGACTCAATGCCGAGGGCGTCTCGCACGTGGACCTTGCCCGCGAGGTGCCCAAGGCGCAGGTCAAGCAGCTCGAGGCGATGAACCTGAAGGGGCTCGACTTTGCACCGGCGCAGCGCCGTGTCTACCCGAGCGCGATCGCCGCACCGATGATCGGTGTCACGAATGTCGAGGGTGAGGGTGTTGCCGGGCTGGAACTCCAGTACGACGACGTGCTGCGCGGTACGGACGGCCTTGAGGTGCGGATGGCGGACCCGGTCGGCAATGCGATCAAGGTGATTCGCAACCAGCAGATGCAGCCGGGCCGCACGATCAGCACGGGCATCGATCGCCAGGTGCAGTCCGAGGCGGAGGCGGTGGTGAGCGAGACGCGCGTGCAGTACCGCGCCAAGGCCGTCACGGCAATCGTGATCCAGCCGGCCACCGGTGAGATCCTCGCGATGGCCACGGCTCCGCTGCCGAAGGACGGCACCTTCCGCGAGGCCACCGCCGACCAGCTGCGCCTGCGGGGCATCACCGATCAGTACGAGCCGGGCTCGACGTTCAAGGCCGTCACGCTTGGCGCAGGGCTCTCGACGGGCCGGATTTCTCCGAACACGCGCGTTGAGGTGGGGTCGGAGTGGCAGCTCTACGACGGCATCCTTCGCGACTCACACCCTGATCCAGGCATCAAGACAGCCGCCGAGGCGCTGCGCATGTCGTCGAACATCGGCGTGGCAAAACTTGCTTACGAGCATCTCTCGTCCCCGGGAAATCGCGACAGCGTGCTGTCGCAGTGGATCGATCGCTTTGGCTTCGGCATGCCGACTGGCATCGACCTTCCGGGCGAGGTGTCGGGCACCGTGCCGTCGTACGGGCAGTGGTCCGGCACGTCGCCGCTCAACATCCCGATTGGCCATGGCATTGCAACCACGCCGATCCAGATCGCGCAGCTCTACGCCACGATTGCCAACGACGGCGTACAGATCCAGCCGCACGTCGTCACGCGCATCGACGGGCAGGGGCCGGTGCAGGCTCCGCGCAAGCGCATCATGCCCGCCGCAGCCGCGCGGACGTTGGCGAACATGCTTGAGGGTGTGGTCTCTGATCAGGGCACGGGCTCTGCCGCGGCGATTCCGGGCTACTCGGTTGCCGGCAAGACGGGCACCACGAAGAAGCTCAACAACGATGGCACCTACTCGGATGCGCGCTACCTGTCCTGGTTCGTCGGCTTCGCGCCGGTCAAGAACCCGAAGGTACTCACGCTGATCATGGTCGACGAGCCGCACGGCGGGCAGTACTACGGCGGCGAGGTCGCCGGACCGGCGTTTGCAAAGCTCACCGCTCGCGCGTTGACCTCGCTCGGCGCGCAGATGGACCAGCCCGGCGCAGCCTCGGCTGGCTGAGTCAGCCCAAGATGGCCGCCACTGCGGGCACTAGACTCCGTTAGGTGCTGCTCTCGGACCTCCTCGGTCCCGTTCACGCGCGGGCAACGACGCTTTCCATCGATGGCGTGGACGTTCGCGACCTCGCGTACGACTCGCGTCGTGTGCAGGACGGGACGCTCTTCTTCTGCGTGCCTGGGCAAACGACGGACGGGCATGACCATGCAGACGCTGCGATCGCGGCCGGTGCCTGCGCGCTCGTTGTCGAACGCGAACTGGACGTCGCCGTCCCGCAGATCGTCGTTGACTCGTGTCGAGCGGCGATGGGGCCGATTGCCGACCTGTTTTTTGGACAGCCGAGCGCGCAGCTGCTCGTGCTGGCGGTTACTGGCACGAACGGCAAGACCACGACGGCGTATCTCCAACACGCAATCCTGACGGCCGCGGGGCATTCGACGGGCCTGCTGGGGACGATCGAGCGCCGCATCGGCGGCGTCGTCGAGCCCGCGCAGCGCACCACGGGTGAGGCGATCGACCTCCACCGCGATTTCCGGCGCATGGTCGACGCGGGCGACACGGCATGTGCCATGGAGGTCTCGTCGCACGCACTGGACCAGCACCGTGTTGGCGGCGTGCGCTTCGCTGCGGCGGCCTTCACGAATCTGACGCAGGACCATCTGGACTACCACGGCGACATGGAGGCGTACTTCGCCGCCAAGGCGCTGCTGTTCGACGGTCGTTGCCCCACCGCGACCAATAGCGATGACGCATACGGCCTGCGGTTGTCGGCTGACGTGCGCTTCGGTATCGACGCCACCGACGCGGACGTGCGGGCAGAGGACGTCCAGTACGGCGCGAGCGGCACCACCTTTCGCCTGTGCACGCCATGGGGTACCACCGACCTTGCAACCGGCCTGGTCGGCCGCTTCAACGTCGAAAACGCCCTCGCGGCGGCGAGCACTGCCGGCTTGGCCGGCGTGCCACTCGAGGCGATCATGGCGGGGCTCGCGGGGCTCGCGGGTGTACCCGGGCGACTCGAGGTCGTCTCCACGGACGAGGCCTTTAGCGTGATCGTCGACTACGCGCACACGGCGGACGCGCTCGACAACGTGCTGCGTGCCGTGCGGCCCCTCGCGACGGGGCGCGTGATCGTCGTCTTCGGCTGCGGCGGCGATCGCGACCGCGGCAAACGCCCGGAGATGGCTCGCGTCGCGTGCGCACTGGCCGATCACGTGATCATCACCACCGACAACCCGCGCAGCGAAGACCCGCAGGCAATTGCGGCGGAGATCGAGACCGGGGCAGACGGGCAGCACACGGTCGAGCTCGACCGGCGCAGCGCGATTGCGCAGGCCATCGCCATGGCTCAGCCGGGCGACGTCGTGGTGATCGCCGGTAAAGGCCATGAGCAGGGCCAGGACGTGGCGGGTGTCGTCTCACCGTTCGACGATCGCGAAGTAGTACGCGAGGTGCTCGCATGATTCCGCTCACACTCGCCGCCGTGCCAGCTTCGGTCGTCATGCGCGGCAACCCCGAGGCACTCGTCACTGGCGTCACGATCGATTCGCGCGCCGCAGGTTCAGGAGACCTCTTCATCGCGATTCGCGGCGGCATCGAGTTCATCGAGAGCGCGGTCGAGAACGGCGCAATTGCGGTTGTCGTTGAGGAGGAGGAGATCGAGCGCGCCATGGCGACGGAGATCCCCAACATCCTAATGTCCTTCTCGACCATGCGCTGTCTGCAATTCCTCGGCGATGCCACAGCGACAGCCTCTACCGCGGTGCGGGTCGGGGTGACGGGCAGCACGGGGAAGACCTCGACGAAAGACGCCATCGCGCATCTGATCGGCGGGCAGCGACGCACCGTCGCAGCGCGGGAGGGGCACAACAACGAGCTTGGCTATCCGCTGACCCTGACGCAGCTCGAGCCCGAGACCGAGGTAATCGTGTGCGAGCTCGCGATGCGCGGCCAGGGGCAGATCGCCGAGCTCTGTGCGCTCGCGTCGCCCGATATCGGTGTGATCACCAACATCGGCGTGGCGCACTTGGAGCTCCTCGGCTCGCGTGAGGCGATCGCTGAGGCGAAAGCCGAAATCGCCAACGGTCTGCGCGATGGGGGCACCGCCGTGATCCCGTTTGCCGAGCCGCTGCTCGATCCGTTTCTTCCAGAGGACGTCGCGATCGTCACCTTCGGCGACGAAGCCGGTGCCGATGTGCAGCTCGTGGATCGACAGATCGACGCGACGGGACAGGACCTGACGTACCTCGTTCACGGCGAGTTGCTCAGTCTGCGCACCAATCTCGTGGGTCGCCATCACGCCCGCAACCTCGCCGCGGCCCTCGCGGTCTGCGCCGTGCTGGGACTTGATCTCGGGGACGTGGCGGTCCGGGCGGCCGACATCCCGCAGCAGCGCTGGCGTGGTGAATCAGTCCAATTGCCAGGCGGCATCGAGGTCGTCAACGACGCCTACAACGCGAACCCCGCCTCGATGGAGGCCGCGTTGCGTCTGCTCAGCGAGCTGCCGGCCGAGGGGCGACGCATCGCCGTGCTGGGACTGATGGCAGAGCTCGGGCCCGATGCCGAGCGTTATCACCGTGACGTCGGCGCGCTCGCGGCCCGGAGTGGGATAGATATCGTGATCGCCGTGGGGGATCTTGCGCGCGCGTATCTGGACGGGGCCGGCAATGGCGTTGACGGCCGCTGGGTTGCTGACGCCGACGCCGCCGTCGAACGTCTCGTCGAACTCGCGCGCAGCGGTGACCGCGTGCTGGTCAAGGGCTCGCGCTCTGCCGGGCTCGAGTCGATTCCCGCCTTGCTTGCCGAACGTCTTGAGGGAGGCGCATGACCAGCGTCCTCGCGTCCGGCGTCATCGCAATTCTGATTTCCGTCTTCGCTGGGCCACGGTTCGTCGGGCTGCTACGCCGGTACAACGTGGGTCAGCGCATCCGCCTGGAGGGGCCGGAGGGGCACCAGACGAAGTCGGGCACGCCGACGATGGGCGGACTGCTGATCATCATCGCGACTGTTGTTCCGTATCTGATGTTCTCGTCATACGGCGCTCGTAGCCTCGCCGTGCTGGGCGTCATGCTCGGCTGTGGCGCGATCGGTTTTGCCGACGACTACCTCAGCGTCATCCGCAAGCGCTCGCTGGGGCTGAAGGGGCGCTACAAGATCCTGGCGCAGGTCGTGATCGCCGGCGTGGTCTGCCTCGTCGCCAATCAGGAGGGGATCTCGACGCGGATCTTTGTGCCGCTGATCGACATCCACGTCAATCTCGGGCCGGCCTGGTACCTGCTCGTCTTCCTGATCATCGTCGGTGCTTCCAATGCGGTGAACCTGACGGACGGCCTCGACGGGCTCGCAGCCGGTACGTCCACGATCGCGATGCTCGCCTTCACCTCGATGTGTGTCATCGGTTTTCAGGTCGGTCAACGCGCGCTCGCGATGCCGGGCCTCGACGACCGCGTCGGTGGTCCCGGACTCTTCGACCTGCAGCGGCAGACGAGCGAGACGCTCGACCTTGCGATCCTCGCCGCCGCGCTGCTTGGCGCGTGTGTGGGCTTCCTCTGGTTCAACAGCTATCCCGCCGAGGTCTTCATGGGCGATACCGGCTCGCTTGCCCTTGGCGGTGCGCTGGCGGGCTTCGCGATCTTCACGAAGACAGAGCTCCTGCTGCCGCTGATCGGCGGCATCTTCGTCATCGAGGCTGCCAGCGTGATCATTCAGGTGATCAGTTTCCGTCGCTTCGGCAGACGCGTGTTCCTGATGGCGCCGATACACCATCACTTCGAGATGAAGGCCTGGAGCGAAACAAAGATCATGTTCCGCTTTCTGATCATCGCCTCGATCTTCGCGTCGATCGCCTTCGTTCTCTACTACGTGCGCTTCAACCAGTACTCGTGACCGGAGCTCTCGACCTCCCTCGGTTGCCCATTGTCCTCGGCGCGGGGCGCTCGGGACTTGCGGCTGCTGCGGCGCTCGCTGATGCAGGGCGCGAGGTCACGCTGGTCGATGACGATCCTGCCAGCGTTGCAGGTGCTCCCGTCCCCGTCGTCAGCCCCGCGGAGGTCGACTATGACGGCTGCGAGGCGATCATTCGCAGCCCGGGGGTACCCAGCGGGCATGCCGTACTGCAGGCCGCGCACGAGTTGGGCATTCCGATCTGGTCTGAGGTCGAACTTGGGTATCGCCTATTGCCGCCCGGTGCTCGTGTCGTTGGCGTGACCGGCACCAACGGCAAGACCACCACGACCGAGCTGGTTGGGGCAATGCTCCGCGCGGCCGGGCTGCCGTACCAGGTCTGCGGCAACGTCGGCATCGCGCTCTGTGAGGTCGCGCCGCTCTTGCCCGTGGGCGCAATCGTCGTCTGTGAGTTGTCGAGCTTCCAGCTCGAGGACATCATCAGCTTCCGCTGCGATGCAGCAGCCCTCACGAACATCACGCCCGACCACCTTGATCGGCACGGCTCGATGGAGGAGTACCAGCGCATCAAGCTCCGCATCTTCGAGAATCAGCACGAGCAGGACACGGCCGTGCTCAACGTCGATGACCCCTTCTGCGAGGACCAGCGCCGCGTACCCGGCGAGGCCAATGTGGTGCGTGTGCGCGGTGCCGACGTCGTCGAGCTCGGATTCGCAGAAAGCCATCTGCGCGGCGATCACAATCGCGAGAACGTTGCCGTCGCAGCCGCGCTTGCGCGTGCCATGGGGGCGAGCGAGATCTCGATCATCGAGGCCGTACAGGCGTTTCGGCCCGTCGCGCATCGGCTCGAGGACTGCGGTGCGGTGGGCGGTGTCCGCTTCTGGAACGACTCCAAGGCCACGAACGTCGATGCCACGCTGAAGGCGCTGACGGCGTTTCCCGACGAGCCGGTCCGTCTGATTCTGGGCGGGAGCGACAAGGGAGCGGATTTCGTGCCGCTGGCTGCCGCGCTGGTTGGGCGTGTACAGCGCGTGTATCTGACAGGGCCTGCGGGCATGCGCATGGCCGGCCCGCTGGCCGCACGTGAGATCGATGCGGTGGCGTGCACGGGTCTCGAGGATGCGGTGCGCCGGGCCACAGCAGACAGCAGTGCCGGCGAGCACGTCTTGCTTGCGCCGGCCTGCGCCAGCTTCGATGAATTCACGGATTACACGGCACGCGGTGCGCGTTTTCGTGAACTCGCCGCCGAGTTCGGCGCCGTCTGACGAGCGGAGGGGATGCCGCGTGAGCGGCGAACCCACCGGTGATGCGAAGTGTCAATCCGCTGCGACTCGTCCGGACGGGCGAGCATCCGCCTACGGCCTCGTCGTCGCGGCGTGAACTACCGCTCGAGGCGCAGGTGCTGTTGATCGTGACGATGTGCCTCGTGGTGTTCGGCCAGCTGATGGTGTACTCGGCATCCAGTGCGTACGCGATGACGAACCCGATGTTCAACTTCGATTCGCTGTACTTCATCAAGTCGGGCGTGCTCTACACGGCGGCAGGCGTGGGGCTCATGATCGCCATGATTTTCGTGCCCGCCGGCTGGCTCAAGAAGCTCGCGCCGATCGTCTTCATCGGATCGCTGATCGGGCTTGCCGCGGTGCGTATCCCGGGAATTGGCGTGGCCGCCAACGGAGCATCGCGCTGGCTCGCGCTCGGGCCCTTCACGATTCAGCCGTCCGAGTTCGCCAAGCTCGGGACGTTGCTCGTCGTCGCGTTGATCCTCGCCAATCGCCGTAAGCCACCAGAGACGATGAAGGAGCTGCTGATGCCGCTCGGTCTCCTCGTTGGGCTTGTCTGCGCGTTGATCATGGTGCAGCCGGATCTCGGGACAACCCTGGCGGTCGTGATCATGGTCTTCGCGCTGCTCGTCGCGGTCGGGGTGCGCGAGAAGTTGCTGCTGCAGTTGCTGGCCCTCGGCCTCGCAGTTGGTTCGGTCCTGATCTACGCAGCGCCCTACCGACGCGACCGCATCTTCGCGTTTGTCGATCCGTGGGGTCAGAGCGCCGACGGGGCGTACCAAGTTGTGCAATCGATGATCGCGATTGGCTCTGGCGGCATCTTCGGCGTGGGGCTCGGCGGCAGCGTGCAGAAAGTCAACTTCCTGCCCGAAGCGCACACCGACATGATCTTCGCCGTGATTGGCGAGGAGCTCGGCCTGATCGGTGCATTGATCGTGGTGGGCATGTTTGCCGCCTTTGCCTGGGCTGGCTACACGATTGCCATGCGTACCGTCGATCCGTTTCAGCGGCTGCTGGCCGCCGGTGCCACCGCACTGATCGTGGGGCAAGCGATCGTCAACCTCGGCGCCGTCATGGGGATCTTGCCGCTGACGGGCATTCCGCTGCCGCTGATCTCCTACGGCTCGTCGTCGCGTCTGGTGATTCTGGCCCTCGTTGGCATCCTGATTGCGATCAGCCGCGAGCCGCAGCTTGTCCCACGCCCGAAGCGCACCGCCGCCTCGGATCCCGACGCACCCACGCCGAAGAAGCCGCGGTCGCCACGCAAGCGACACCCGGTCGGGGCCTAGCGCCTCCGCACGGTGGGCTAGCCTTGGAGGCATGCCGGTGCGGATCCTGATCGCCGCAGGCGGAACGGTGGGCCACGTTGCGCCTGCCCTTGCCGTCGCCGACGAGCTACGTGCTCGCGGCGTCGATGTCACCTTCGCGGGCACTCCCAACCGCATCGAGGCCGAGGTCGTGCCGTCCCGCGGCTATCCGTTCTTGCCGTTCGACGTCTCGGGGTTTCCGCGTTCGGCCAGCCTGCAACTGGTCAAGGCGATGGGGAAAGCCGTCGTGGCACCGTTTTCGTGTTCGGCGATCATCAAGCAGGTGCGTCCCGATGCGGTGTTCGGCGCTGGCGGTTACGTCGCAGGGCCGATGCTGACGGCCGCACGTCGTCACCGGATTCCGTGTGCCCTCAGTGAGGCCGACGCCCGGATCGGGCTTGCCAACCGCCTCGCCGTGCCGCTGGTCGATCGCGTGCTCCTCGCTTTCCCGGTCGCAGGTCGCACGCCACCCAAGTTTCTCGTCACGGGACGTCCCGTGGATCGCGCCTTCGTCGAGACGACGCGTGCGCAGGGTCGCGCGGCGCTCGGGATTGGCGACGATGAGCGCGTGGTGGTTGCCTTCGGTGGCTCGCTCGGCGCCGGCCCCATCAATGACGCGCTGCGCGGCGCCTACGACGATGGCGTTCCGCCTGGGCAGCGCGTGATCCTCGTGACGGGGCGCGGCAAGGTTCGCGCCGGTACCGCTCCAGAGCGCTTCGAGGAACTCGAGTTCACGAGCGACATGCCGAACCTGCTCGCCGCAGCCGATCTCGTCGTGGCACGCTCCGGCGGCTCCGTGTACGAAGTCGCAGCGGCTCGTCGTGCCGCGATCCTCGTGCCGTGGGCCGGGGCGGCAGACGATCACCAGACGCTCAATGCGGCGCCGTTCGCCGCCGCTGGCGCTGCTGTCGTGATCTCCGACGCGACGCTAACGGCCTCAGCGCTGCGCACCGCGATTGCTCGCATCCTTGATGACACCAGTCGGCGCGAGCAGATGGAGGCCGCGATGGCCACGCTCGCCAAGCCCGATGCGGCACGCGAGATGGCTGATGTCCTCCTGCACCTGGCGGGTGGTCGCGCATGAGCACGCACTTCGTCGGTGTCGGTGGTGCCGGGATGAGCGGCATTGCCCGCGTGCTCGTGCAGCGCGGCGAACAGGTGACTGGCTGCGATCGCTCGCTCAGCCCACTGCTCAAGCGCCTGGCCCAGGACGGCATTACGTGCCACGTTGGTCACGATCCCTCGCACCTCGATGGCTGCGACCGCGTGATCGTCTCCGGCGCGATCCCCGATGACACGCCGGAGCTTGAGCGCGCCCGCGAGCTCGGCCTGCCAATCCAACATCGCGCCGAGGCGCTCGCCGACATCCTGCGCGATCACGAACGCCGCGTCGTCGTGACCGGGGCGCACGGCAAGACCACTACCTCGTCGATGCTCGCGTTCGCCGCAGTCGAGCTTGGTCTCGATCCCACCTTTGTCGTGGGCGGTGAGGTGCGTCAGCTCGACACCAACGCACGTGGCGGCGGTGGCGACCTCGCAATCGTCGAGGGCGACGAGTCCGATCGCTCGGTGCGGCAGCTGCCCGCGACGATCGGCGTGGTCCTCAACGTCGACTTCGACCATCTTGATCACTACGACTCCGTCGAAGACGTCGTGGCGCTGCTCGATGACTGGGCACGCACGATTCCCGCCGATGGGTTCGTGGCGGTCGGGGACGGCGTGGCGATTTCCCCCACGGCCGAGGTAGGACGCTTCGGTGTCGGCCCGGGTGATGGTCTGCGTGCGCTCGACGCCGTCACCGACATCGACGGTGTTTCGTTTCGCCCCTCGCGTGGCCCGGAGCGCGTCCAGCTCGCCGTGCCGGGCATCCACAACGCTGGCAACGCCTGTGCTGCCGCGCTGGTCCTCGAGCAGCTCGGTGTCTCGCTCGACGAAGCGTTCGCCGCGCTCGAACGCTTCACCGGTGCCGGACGTCGCTTCGAGGTGATCGGCTCGGCCTTTGGGTACACCGTTGTGGACGACTACGCGCACCATCCAACCGAGCTCGTTGCTGCGATTGCAGCAGCCCGTGGCCGCGATCCCAAGCGCCTCGTGGTGCTCTTTCAGCCGCACCAGCCATGGCGGACCAAGGCCTTCAGTGCTGAGTTTGCTGCTGCCCTGAGTGCTGCCGACTACGTCGTCGTGCTCGAGACCTACGTGGCTCGCGGTGCGCCGGATCCGGAGGCGAGTGCCATGCGCATCGTCGAGCAGGTCCAAGGTCCGCACGCCAGTTTCGTGATCGACGCACCACGGGCGGTCAAGGAGTTGCGTGGTCTCGGTCGCAGCGGTGATCTGATCCTGTGCTGCGGCGCCGGCCCGGTCGACGCCATCGCCCGCGAGGTCCTGTACGGATGAGCACGCTCCCGGCCGGTGTGCAGCGTGAGGTCCCGCTCAGCCGCTTCACCACCATTGGCACGGGTGGTCCCGCCGCCTTCCTCGGCGAGCCCGCTGACGATGGGTCGCTGGTCGAGATGCTCCGCTGGGCCCGCGAGGAACAGCAGGAGATCGCCGTGATTGGACTCGGTTCCAATCTGCTGCCCGCGGATGCTGGCTTCGACGGTCTCGTGCTGCGGCTCGCTGGCGAGCTCACCCGGATTGAGGTCGGCGAGGCTGGCGCGGTGCTTGGTGGTGGCGCCTCGCTTGCTGCTGCGGTGCGGAAGGTGGGGGACGCCGGACTGGCAGGCTTCGAATTCGCGTGTGCGATACCGGGCACGATGGGTGGAGCAGTGCGTATGAACGCCGGCGCCTACGGACGCGAAATCGTCGACGTGCTGGTGACGGCGACGATCTGCAGTGCCGACGGCCGACGCACGGTGCTCGCGAGCGACTTGGGGCTCACGTATCGCCACTCCACGCTGCAGTACGGCGAGATCGTGGCAGCCGCCCAGATCACGCTCGCGCCGGATGACCCGGCGCAGATCAAGGAGCGCGTGCGCGAGTACCAGGGGCGACGAACGGCTGCCCAACCGCGCAAGGCGCGTACCTTCGGCAGCGTGTTCAAGAACCCTGAGGGCGAGCGCACGAGCGGGCAACTGCTCGAGGCCTGTGGGCTCAAGGGGTATCGCGTCGGTGGCGCGCAGATCTCGGAGAAGCACGCGAACTTCATCGAGAACGTCGATGGAGCCACCTCCGCGGATGTCGTGGCGCTGATGACCGAGGCGCGCCGACGCGCCAAGGACCAGTTCGGTGTGGAACTGCACCACGAGGTGCAGACGCTCGGCGACATCGTGATCCCGCCTGTGTGAGCCGGCATACCGGCGGCCGACGCCGTCATATCGCTGCCGACTACGTTCCGCGCTGAACCATGGCGTCGACGGCACGCACAGCCTTTGAGCGACATCTCTCGGCGGACGCGATCCGCGACGTCTGCGCGCGCCCGGCCGTGCTGCTGGCGCTCAGTGACGCGATCCCGAGTGGTGCGGTCACGTGCGTGGCAGACCGGCGGCGCGCGATGGCGGATGGAGTAGCGCGCGCGCTCGAGCTGGCGCTCGCTCTGGCTGCCGGTGACGAGCCCTCGCGTCACGATCTCCTCCTGCTTGAGGAGGCGGAGCGACGGCTGTGGGAGCCAGTGACGGTTGAGCTCGCGCGCGTGCTGCAGAGGACAGGCCCCGACGGGCTGTTTGCGTACCTCATCGTGGACGGTGCGACACGGCGCGAAGCGTGGCGCGCAGATACGCAGCGACGCAGGGCGGAGGAGCACGAGCCGCTGTCGTCGGAGCTACCGCTACGCGCTGAGCGCGAGTCGATCGACCTTGCACGGTTTCGTCTCGAGGTCGAGCAGGCCGTAGACATCACCGCCCAACGCACCGGCATCTCCGACGACCTTGCCTACGGGATGGTGACGGCCGACGTGTCGTACGCCGAGGCTGGGCGGCGTACCGGGCGGTCAGCCAACAGCCTGTGGATGGCGATGGCGCGCCTGCGTCCGGAGTGGCGCGGCGTTGCTGAGCGTGGTCGCGCCGCGGGCCTTGGTGGCGGCGTGCTGGTGCGCATCACCGATCGCACCGAGATCACGGTTCGTCGCCTCATCCGGTGGCGGCTGATTGGCGGCACTGCTGCCGCGCTGCTGCTGGCCGGTGCGATTGGTGCTGCCGTTACCGCGAGCCTGTTGGAGGGGTCTGCTCCGAGCATGCGAGCTCCTGTCGAGCCGGCGGTCGAGGCCTCCGTGCCCACCGGTGAAGGGCCTTACGGTCCGATCGGTCGGATTCTCGCGATCGAAGCGGGCGCGCGCCTGCTCACTGATCGCAAGCCAGCGACACCCAGCTCCGAGGGCGCTGGCGGTCCCAGCAGTACGCGCACTGGCGCAGCGACGCCGTCACCGACGAACGGGGGTAGCGGTGCTTCTGTCGGTGGGGCGGTAGCGCCCAACGGTGCGTCCTGCGGGCTCGGATCGGCGGCGCTGTCATGCCGCTGATTCGCGTCGCCGGTGCGGCGGTCATCGCCGTACTGCTCTTCACCGGATTGGCGCAGGCCGCGCCCACGCTCGTCGAGCCGCCGACGATCGCTGGACAGCCGCACGTGGGTGAACGCCTTGCTGTCCTCGCGGCGCAGGTGGACGAGGCAACCAGTGACGACATGACCATCACGTGGGAGCGTTCCGATGGCAACCGATTCACCGAGATCACCGACGCGCACGAGAGCGTCTACGTGCCGACCGTCGTAGACCTTGGGCACCGGCTGCGCGTTCATGTCGTGGTCGAGACCGCGACGGGTAGGGATGAAGGATGGTCTGAACCCACGGCTGCCGTCGCCTACGGCCCAGCGCGCGTCACACAGGTTGTACGGGTCGGTGCCACGCCAGGCGCGCCAGCGAGCCTTGATCGCTGGACGGTCGTCGCCGGAGCCTCGGCGCGACTGATCGGCCGTCTCGCCCCCGAGTTCGCCACCGCCGACCTCCGGCTCGTGCTCGAGCCGACCGTCCCGACCTACGCGACCGTCGAGGCGCCTGTGTCGATCGATGAGACTGGGCGCATCGCGGCCGATGTCACCCCGACGGTCAATGCGCACGTGTGGCTTGAGGTCGCACTGCAGGGTGAGGCTGCACAGCGGATTGCGTTGGGCCTTGTAGGTGTGCGGCCTCGTATTTATGTCGTGCTGGGCGCACAGCCGGACGGTCGCGACGGTGGGGGGCGGAGGCTGATCCGCGATCTCCGCATCCTGTCGGGAAGCGTGATCGCGCCAGGTGTGGCGGGTCTGCGGCTCAGCTGGGAGGGCAAACTGCCCGGCGATCGCACCGGTACCTCAGTGTGCCGTTTCGGCGAGCGTGTCACGAGCCGAGTCAATGGTCGCCTACGCGGTAGCTGCCGCACCCGCGGTGCATGGGCGGCAGCGCGTTGGCGCCTCGTGCTCGACCCGGGCACCGCCAATCCGGCTGCTGCGCCATTTCTGCCGGCGGCCAGCGCGTGGATCGTGCCGCGCCTTGGTGGCGTCGTCGCGGCACCTCCGCAGGTGCCGAACCTACCGCGATCCTCCGCTACGCTGCCCCCGTGGATCTGACCGTCGTCCAAGACCTGATTGAGGCCCATCTGCCGGGAAGCCGCGCGGACGTCTCGGACTTCATGGGCGCTGGCGGCGACCACCTCGCCGTTCGGGTCGAGGCCGAGCAGTTCGCCGGCAAGAGCCTGATCGAACAGCACAAGATGATCTACGCGGCCGTCCAAGAGCACATGGACTCGGGCGCGATTCACGCACTCTCTATCACCACTGTCACACTCGAGCCTGGAGCACCCGCATGAGCGTCATGAGCGACGAGCAGATCTACGACGAGATCGTCTCCATCGTCACCGGCAACCGCGTCGCCCTCTTTATGAAGGGCACCCCGGAGGAGCCGCGCTGCGGATTTTCCGCCCGCGTCGCCGAGCGCGTCATCGATAGCGGCGTGGAGTTCATCGCCGTCGACATCCTGCCGGATCCCCGCATTCGCCAGCAGCTCACTGCGTACTCGAGCTGGCCGACCACGCCGCAACTGTTCGTCGGTGGCGAGCTGATCGGCGGCTGCGACATCGTTGAGGAGCTCCATGCGCAGGGCGAGCTGGACAAGATCCTCGGCTCCACCGACGCAGCGTCTTAACAATCTGAACCCGTCCTCAATAGAGGACAACGTAGGCGCTACAGAGCGGCAAGGGCAGATCAACATCGACCTCGCACCATGGTGATGGGTCCCGGATCACAACCGGGAGCCAGACCACAGGAGGTCGAACAATGAACCCGCATCTGCTCAACGCCATCAGCGAGACACCGCTCTTCGAGGGCCTGTCCCAGGACCGCATCGCTCGTGCCGCCGGCGCCTTCTGCGTCCGCAACTACGACCGCGGCGAGACCATCTCTGGAGCTGCCGACAGCGATCCGCGTGCCTACATCATGGTCGACGGCGTGGCCCGCTCCGTGCGCATCAACAGCGATGGTCGCTGCCTGACCAGCGGCCTGATCGAGTCCGGCATGGTCTTCGGCAATCTGCCCTTCGGCGAGGACGCCCGCACCGAGCAGGTCGAGGCCCTCGTCGACTGTGATGTGCTGCGCGCCAGCACGGCCGACATCGAGGCCCTCGCCAGCGTTGACCCGATCGTGGCGCGCAACCTGGCCCGCTCCAACGGCCAGCGCCTACGAGGCGCCGAGCAGCGTCTCGCCGCCCTGGCGTTCCAGCCCGTGCCCGCACGCCTCGCCGGCGTCGTGATCGAGCTGGCCGATCACTTCGGCAAGGTCACGCCCGAGGGCGTCCGCATCGACGTCCGCCTGACGCACGGCGCTCTGGCCGAGATGACCGGCACGACGCGCGAGACGCTCACGAAGGTCTCTGGCTGGCTTCGCTCCGAGGACATCGCCTCGATCGAACGCCGCATGATCTGGGTGAGCGACTGGGACGCTCTGGTCGAGGTCCACGAAGGTGTGCGCTGCATGCCCGGTCGCACCGCCAAGGTAGGGCTCGAGATCTAGAGCCCGAGTGATACCTTGCCGACTGTGAATAGCCTCATTGCAGTCGGATCGATCGCCTACGACACCCTCGAGACGCCTTTCGGTCGACGCGACCGGGCGCTCGGGGGGTCGGCGGTCCACTTTGCCCTCGCCGCCAACCTTTTTACCGACGTCGGCGTGGTCGGCGTGGTGGGGGATGACTTCGACGGCGAGCCAGTGCTCGCCGAGCGCGGCATCGACACCAGCGGCATCCAGGTCGTCGCGGGTGGCGCCACATTCGCGTGGGAAGGCCGGTACGGCTTCGACCTCAACGTTGCCGAGACGCTCGATACGCGCCTCGGCGTGTTCGAACAGTTCGATCCGCAGCTGTCGGCGGAGCAGGCCAAGGCGCCCGTGCTCTTCCTCGGCAACATCGTCCCCGACTTGCAGCGCTCCGTTCGGAAGCAGTCGCAGGCGGGCTTCGTCGCGCTCGACTCGATGAATCTCTGGATCGAAATCGCCAAGGATTCGCTGATTGGCGCGATCGGCGAAGTTGACTGCGTGATTCTCAATGACGGCGAAGCGCGTCAGCTGACGGGTGAGTCCACGCTTGCCAAGGCGGCCCGTGCCATCTCGGCGCACGGCCCGCGCATCGTGGTGATCAAGCGCGGTGAGTACGGTGCCGCATTGTTCGTTGACGGCGCGTTCTTCGGTGTGCCGGGCTATCCGCTCGAAGAGGTCTTCGATCCCACGGGCGCAGGTGACTCGTTCGCCGGTGGCTTCGTTGGTTACCTGGCCGCGACAGGGCAGACCGAGCCGGACATCGCGCACCTCAAGCGCGCCGTGGCCTATGGCTCGATCGTCGCCTCGTTCAACGTCGAAGAGTTCGGGACCGAGCGCGTCCAGCGCCTCACCCGCGACGAGGTCGAGACGCGTGTCGGCGAGTTCCACGCCATGACGTCGTTCGACCTAGGCTGATCGTGGGGGATGCTCCAAAGGGGTCAGACCCTTTAGGAGCATCACAGATTGGCAGCACCAAACAGGCCGACGATCGCAATGATGCTCCGAAAGGGTCTGACCCCTTTGGAGCATCGGGGTTCCGCTGTACGTTTGAGCTCTTCGGCCAGCGGAGTCGACGCTCCTGATCGCGACCCGGCTTGGCTGCGCCACCGGCCGGGCTCAACCCCCCCGGAGCGCCCCTTCGCCCGCTGTGCCGTTGATAGCCTCTCACGCATGAAGGTTCATCTTCCCGACGGCACGGAGCTTGAGCTCGAGGACGGCGCGACCGGCCTCGACTGTGCTCGTGCGATCGGTGAGCGGCTCGCCAAGGTGACCGCTGCCATCGAGGTCGATGGGGAGGTGCGTGATCTGCGTTTGCCGCTCCCCGACGGCGCGAAGGTGAAGATCCTGCGCGTCGGCGACGAGGAGGCCCTGCCGATCTTGCGCCACTCCACGGCGCACGTGCTGGCCGAGGCCACGCGCCACGTCTTTCCCGGCGTGAAGATCTCGATTGGGCCGGCTATCGATAACGGCTTCTACTACGACTTCGAGTTCCCGGAGCAGATCGGTGAGGCCGACCTCCGTCGCATCGAAGACGAGATGCGCCGCATCCTCAAGCAGAAGCACGCCTTCACGCGCGAGACGACCGATCGCGACACGATCCGCCAGCGTTTTGTTGACGAGGACGAGGCATACAAGGTCGAACTGATCGATGACCTGCCTGCTGACGAGCCGCTGACGGTCTATACGCAGGACGACTTCAGCGACCTCTGCCGCGGCCCGCATCTGCAGGACACGGCGCCAATCAAGGCCTTCAAGCTCACGCACGTGGCCGGCGCGTACTGGCGCGGCGATTCGACCCGCACGATGCTCACGCGTGTCTATGGCACTGCGTTCTTCACGCAGGAAGACCTCGATCAGCACCTGCACAACATCGAGGAGGCACAGAAGCGCGACCATCGCCGCCTCGGCAAGGAGCTGGATCTCTTCTCCTTCAACGATGTTTCGCCGGGCGCGCCGTTCTGGCACCCCAAGGGCATGATCGTCTGGAATACGCTCGTCGACATGTGGCGCAAGGAGAACAGCGAGCGCGGCTACCAAGAGGTCAAGACGCCGATCCTCTACGCGTCCGACCTCTGGAAGACGTCGGGTCACTGGGACAAGTTCCGCGAGAACATGTACCTGCTGGAGATCGAGGAGCGCGCCTTCGGCATGAAGCCGATGAACTGCCCCGCGCACTGCATGATCTTCAAGAGTGACCGCCGCTCCTACCGCGAGCTGCCGCTGCGCATGAACGAGGTGGGCCTCGTGCATCGTCACGAGCCCTCCGGCACGCTGCATGGCCTGATGCGCGTCCGGCACATCACGCAGGACGACGCGCACCTGTTCGTCACGACCGAGCAGATCGAGGAGGAGGTCCAGAACGTCCTCGGCTTCGCACTCGACCTCTACGAGCTGTTTGCGATGCACTTCAAGATCGAGCTCTCCACGCGACCCGAGGTGCGCGTGGGGGACGACGCGATCTGGGACAAGGCCGAGGAGGCGCTCCACCGCGTCCTGCAGGCGCGTGGCATCGAGTACCGCGTCAACGAAGGCGATGGCGCGTTCTACGGCCCGAAGATCGATATTCACCTGACCGACTCGCTGGGTCGTTCGTGGCAGTGCGGCACGGTGCAGCTCGACTTCAACCTGCCGGAGCGCTTCGAGCTGACGTACACCGGCGCCGACGACCACGACCATCGCCCGGTGATGATCCATCGCGCGCTGCTCGGCAGCTTCGAGCGCTTCATCGGCATCTTGATCGAGCACTACGGAGGCGCCTTCCCGCTCTGGCTCGCCCCGGTCCAGGCCGTCGTCCTGCCGATCTCCGATCGTCACATCCTCGCGGCGGAGATGGCGCGCGACGCACTGCACAGCGCCGGCCTTCGCGTCCAGATCGATGCGCGTGGCGAGTCGATCGGCAAGCGCATTGCCGAAGCCGAGACGCAGAAGGTGCCTGCCATGCTGGTGATTGGCGATCGCGAAGCCGAGGCGGGGGCGGTGGCGGTTCGCCGCCATGGCCGTATCGACCTCGGCACGCTACCGCTCGATTCCGTGATCGACACGCTCGTCACCGAGCGCGATAGTCGGGCGACAACCCCAACCCACTAGGACCATCGCAGCGATGTCTGAGATGTGGGATCTCATCATCCGGGTGGCGCTACCGATTCATATCGGCGGCGGCATCCTGGCTGCCCTGGTGGTGTTTCCGCTACAAATTTTCCTCCCCAAGCATGCCTTCCATCGCCGACTCGGCCGTTGGGCGGTGTGGCTTACGGTCCTGATCGCCGCCTCGGGCGCAGCGCTCCTGTTGAGCCCGATGTTTACTCAGCTTCTGAACATTGATCTCGGAAACCTCACCCTCGGCGCGACGTCATTCGGCGCTGATAGCTACCGCCCGATCTTCTCGAACCAGACGACTGCGCCGCTCTTCTTCATCTGGCTTGACGCCGTACTGCTGTATCTCGTAGTGACAGGTGCTGGGACGTGGAACCGTCTGGCACGTGGCAGTCGTACCGGTGGGTATCCACCGCGAACCGTCGATGTCATTGCGACGATCGCGGTCGTCGGAGTCACGCTTGTGGAGTCGGTCATCGCTCTCCATGATCTCCAGGGCAATCCTGTCTTTGCACGGCTCATCCTTACGTATGCGCCGGCGATCTTCATCGTCGCGGGAATCGACGTGTGGACGTGGACGGGGGGTGGGCGTGGGCGGCGCTGGTGGTGGCTTCTTCACGCGTTGAAACTGCTCGAGGCCTGGCGCGCACTCCTGTTTGCGGTGTTACTTCGCTACGCGCTGTCCGATCAGCAACTCGCCGAGCACGAAGGGCTGATTCTGATCGCGGTCAGCCTCGCTGGGCTCGGTGCGATTGCGCTCTACGGTGTGCGCAACGTGCGCCGACCGGCACACCCGTCGCACAGGGCGTAGAGTCGGTCTGTGAACCCCTGCTACCATCACGCCGTCCGGGCTACATTCCGCCGGGCGTCCACCGAACGGAGATCAGCCACCTTGCGCACGGAGCATCAGTCTTGAGGCCACGCCGCGGATACGACCGTCCCCCTGAGGAGCCGCGTACCCGCATCAACGAGGCCATTCGTGTACCGCAGGTGCGCCTGATCGGCGCAGATGGTGAGCAGATCGGGGTCAAGGACCGCGACGACGCGCTCGAGTTTGCATGGAACCAGAACCTCGACCTCGTCGAGGTCGCCGCCGACGCGCGCCCGCCCGTCTGCCGCGTGATGGACTACTCGAAGTACAAGTACGAGCAGGAGCAGAAGGCGAAGCTGGCGCGCAAGCATCAGAACGTCATCGTGATCAAAGAGATCAAGCTCCGCCCGAAGGTCGGCGTGCACGATTACGAGACCAAGAAGGGCCATGTTGTGCGGTTCTTGAAGAACCATGACAAGGTCAAGGTCACCATCATGTTCCGCGGACGCGAGATGACGCACCCCGAAAAGGGACGCGAATTGCTGCTCCGTTTGGCCGAAGATCTCAAGGAAATGGCGGTCATCGAGTCGGAACCGCTACAAGATGGACGAAATATGGTCATGATGTTGGCTCCGTCGAAGCAACTCCTCAAGGAGGACGCTGCGGAGGCGGCCGCGAAGGACCCCGATGGGGCTCCGGATGCGGAAGTCGAAGAGGCTCCCACCGCGGAAGCCGAAGAGCCTACGACGACCTCGTAGGAATAAAAGGAACTGCAATGCCGAAGGTCAAGACCAACTCCAGTGCCAAGAAGCGCATGAAGCTGTCCAGCAAGGGCACCATCACGCGCCGTAAGGCCAATGAGGCTCACCTGCGCGGGAAGATGTCGGCCAAGCGCCGCCGCCAGCTCAGCCAGGATCAGCCCATGGCCAAGGCCGATTACCCGGAGGCGCTTCGCCTCCTCGGAAAGCGATAGGGTTTAGGCATGACTCGCGTCAAGCGTTCCGTTCACGCGCAGAAGAAGCGCCGCAAGGTCCTCGAAGAGGCGTCCGGCTATTGGGGCTTGAAGTCCAAGCTCTACCGCCAGGCCAAGATGCAGGTTGCCCGCTCGGGCAACTACGCCTACCGCGACCGTCGCGTCCGTAAGCGCGACTTCCGCTCGCTCTGGATCGTCCGCATCAACGCGGGCGCCCGCCAGCACGAGCTCTCGTACTCGCAGTTCATGCACGGCCTCAAGCTGGCCGGTGTGACGGCGGATCGCAAGATCCTCGCGGATCTCGCGCTCAACGAGCCCGCCACGTTCGGCGTACTTGCCGAGCAGGCGAAGTCCGCGCTCGCCGCGTAGGCAAACGCCCTTGATGGAGCCTATCCGCAGCCCGCGGAACCCGCGGCTGTTGCGCGTGCGCTCGCTGGCACGCACGTCCGCGCGGCGTGAGGCTGGCGCGTTCGTGATCGAAGGAGAGGACCTCGTCGAAGCCGCGCTGAGCGCTGGGTGCAGCTTCGAAGATCTGCTCGTGCGCGACGAGACGCCGTCGCCGCAGGGTGCAGGCTTTACACCGCTCGTGGTGCGTGGCGACATCCTCGACAGCTTCTCGTCGCTTGGCTCCGGCACGCGCCAGATCGGTGTGATCAAGACGGCGTCGCTGCCGCAGGCCCCAGCGCAGCTGATGGGCCTCGGTGTCGCACTCTGCGGCGTCGGGGATCCAGGCAACGTCGGCACGCTCCTGCGCTCGGCAGCCGCCTTTGCCGCCGACGTTGTCGTGCTGGGCGCGCCGTCGGCCGATCCCACGGGCCCCAAGGCGGTGCGCGCAGCCATGGGTGCCACGTTCACCGTGCCGACGCAACCGATCGACGATGTCGCCCAGGCCTATCCCGGCGTGCGCCTGGTCGCCCTCGACGCCAATGCGGATACGGATATCGCTGACGTGGACTTCAGTGGCCCAGTGCTGCTGGCCCTCGGCGCAGAGCGCGACGGGTTGCCGACGTCCGTCCGTAGGCGTGCCGACGTCATTTGCCGCATCCCACAGTCCGACCGCGCCGAGTCGCTCAACGTTGCCGCTGCCGGTGCGATCGCATTGGCGCTCGCCTTCCGGAGTCGTAGCCATGGCTGAGATGACCTTCGGTAGCGATAACCACGCGGGCCTCGTGCCCGAGGTCCTTGAGGCGATCAGTTCGGCAAACATCGGCCATGCCTCCGGCTACGGGGCGGACCCGTGGACCGAAGCTGCCGAAGCCCGCCTGCGCGACACCTTCGGCGACGCCGCCTTTGCGCTGTGCCTGACAGGTACCGGGGCGAACGTCGTCGCACTGTCGCTCGCCCTGCGCGGCTGGGAGTGCGTGCTGGCCGCCAAGGGCGCACACATCGACCTCGACGAGGCCGGCGCGCCTGAGCGCATCACGGGCTCCAAGATCGAGACCGTTGCCACGCCCGACGGGCGGCTCACGCCCGAGCTCCTTGAGGGAGCGTTGCGCTCGCGCGAGCAGCATCACGTCGTCCAGCGCGTCGTGAGCATAACGCAGTCCACTGAGTGCGGTACGGCCTACTCGACCGCGGCCGTCCAGGAACTCGCCGACTGGGCGCACGCACACGACATGCTCCTGCACGTCGATGGCGCGCGCCTCTGTAACGCCGCCGTTCATAACGGCTGCGGGTTGGGGGAGGTCGTGCCGGGTGCCGACATCATCTCGTTCGGTCTCACCAAGAACGGCGCGATGGGTGCCGAAGTTGTCGTGGCTCGCAACCCCGACCTGCGCGGCCCGATCCAGAACGCGCGCAAGCAGGCCACACAGCTGCAGTCGAAGATGCGCTTCGTCGCCGCCCAAGTGGATGCGTTGCTCACGGATGATCGGTGGCGTCTTCACGCCGCCCACGCCAATGCGATGGCCGCCCGCCTGGCCTCAGGCATCGCCGACGTTCCGGGTGTCTCGATCGACTACCCCGTTGAGGCCAACGCCGTCTTCGCCGTGCTGCCTGCCGCTCGCATCGAAGCGCTCGCCGCGACGCATCAGTTCTACATCTGGGACGCGCCGCGCAATGTGGCGCGTCTGATGACGGCGTGGGACACGACGCCCGCTGACGTTGATGCGCTCGTCGCCGATATCGCGTCTGCCTGACGGGGCTGTGGGCGAACGCCTGGTCGTCTTGCATTCGCGATAAGGTCGACTAGCGTGTCGGGAACGTGATGATTGTCACGTCCTCAATGCGCCGTCTCCCCGTCCCCATCTTCTTGCTCGTTGCCGTTGCGCTGACCGCCAGCGCGTGCAGTTTCGTGTCGCCGACGGCCTACCTGTCCGTCAACCGCGCCGCGGCTCCGCTTGCCGACGACAAGTCGGTCACCGCCACGGCCGCCTCGGGCGCGGTCACACCCTCCACCGCGGCTGCCGCCGGCATCGAGACGACGACGACGACCATCGATCTCACCGCCAGCAGCAAGACCACGATCGACTTGACCGGGTCGTGGCTCGTATGGACGCCGCTCCGCTTCAACCAGACCGCGGGCGGGGGATGGAGTCCCGCTGCGTTGAAGCCCGAATGGGCGTGCCCGAGTGGCACCTGGGCATGGTTCGAGTCGGCAGACGTGCTCTTGGCACCGCTCAGCGACCTCATCGCTCTCACGGGTGGAGGGGTAGACACCATCGCGAAGCAGCTCCCGGCGCAAGCCAAGCCGTTCACCTACGGCCTGCAGTGTGCCAAGGCGTTCGAGGGCAACAAGCTCACGCTCGATACGCCGGCTCTGCCCACGTCGGCGAGCAGGGTGACGTGGCTCTTCGTGAGCACCACCACGAGTGCGCTGCAACCCTGGTCGTTCCACCTGCAGGACGGAACGACGTTCGAATCGCCCGCGGCGGTCGGAATGCCGATCCAGGCCACCTCGTGGATGCGGGTGAACCTTAAGAAGGCAGAGCCGGTCACGCCCGTGGCGACGGCACCGACCGCGCGCCTCATCGCGCGCGCAACCCCGGCGTCCGCCAGCGGAGCGATCGGCGAGTATCTCTGGCGGGAGGTCGATGCCCGCACCTCGACCGATCCCGGCGGAACGGCGCTCACCTACAGCTGGGATCTGAATGGCGACGGCGTGTACGGCGATCAGCCTGCGGCGCAGGACGCATCCGTGACGGTGCCCAGTGGGGTCGCGATCGTCCCCGACAGCGTGCTGCAGCCGTTCGTCATCGTGTCCGAGGGTTTCAACGCATTGACCCAAGGGCCGACGGTCGGCGTCAAGGTGACCAACGCCGCAGGCCAGACAGGCACCGCGACGACGATGCTGACGCCTGCGAGCTTTACCTCGACGGCGACCAGCGAAGTCGATCTGTCGACCGAAGCGCCATCGGCTGGAGCGACGGTCACCGCGACCTTCACGAAGACCGCGTCTTCACTGTATGTCGACACCGCTTGCGTCGATTATGACGGTGACGGCGCGTATGAATCGACCGTCACCTTCTCTGATCAGACCACCACGGAGTCAAAGACTGCGACGTTCACCGCCCTCGCTGCCGGGCCGCACGTCGTCACGACCGCGTTTGCCGACAATGTGGCCAATTGCACAGCCAGCCCGGCCAGTGTCTTCCGGGCCGTGTACATCTCCTCGGCCTCCGGAACGCGGCGCCTGACTGGCAGCTCGGATCGTGCGAGCGGCTATTCGGCCGTGACAACCATGAGGCTGTCCAAGGGCAAGACGCTGCGCGTCTCGAGTAAGGCGCCGCAGACGATGCGCCTCGATGGCTCGGTCTTCGGCGGACGCTATCGCTGGTCGACGCCGCGCCGCGGCAACGGCGCGATGCGGCCGGGCGCGTTCGGAGCATTCGCGGGCGGCGCGTACGTGGCGCAGGCGGGCAAGATGACGGTCGTCGGCGGTGCCGCGAGCGAGGTCGGTATGGGCAGCGGCACGATCCTCCTGCGCGGTGCAAGCTCTGTGGATCTCCTTTGCGCTACCGCGGTGTCGCCGGGTCCCGTGCAGAAGACGGTGATCCTCGGTGGTACGGGTGCCGGGGCACGGCTGCAGGGAACGCTCACCGGCAACGGGTTCATGATGCCGTACGATGCGATCGGCTTCGTCGGGATGACCGGAACGGGCAAGCACCTGCAGCCAGAGTTCGGACAGGTCAAGCCGTTCTCGAACACGGCGACCCTGACCGCCTCGAACGGTACGGCGCGTAAACTGCCGAAGGCGTGCCGTGCGCTTGTCAAGTACCTACCGGCGCGGAACGGCGGCGACTCGTCGACGCCCTCCGTCGTGACCGGCTAGAGCGGCTGCGCCACGATGACGAGATCGCCGGTGCCGTCACCGCGCACCTTTTCGCCGTCGAAGCCGCCCCAGGTGGTGATTACTTCGAAGCCCGCCTCTTCGACGAGCTCGAGCCAGCGTTTGGCCGGGAGTGGGTGGAGGACGAGTGTGGTGGTGCGACCACGCATCTCGACCTCGACGTGCGTGGTGCCGTCTGGACGGTTCCAGTCGGCTCGTTCCTTCGCGCCCGAATCCCGGTGGTGCCAGACTCGGTGGGTGGCCGTGATGTCTGCGGGGGTAGGGCTGAAGACGTCGAAGGCGAGATAGCCATCGGGCGTGAGGAGCTGGTGCATGGCGCGGAAGGCGGCAAGACGCTCCTCGTCGGTGGCGAGGTGGAGCAGGCTGCGGAACGGCACCAGCACGCGGTCGTACCGGCCCTCGATGCCGGGGGCGGTGAGGTCGCCGACACGGACGTCGATCCGCTCGGTAGCGCCCGCCTCCGCCGCCTTACCGCGCAGCAGGTCGAGCATCGGCTCGGAGCGATCGATGGCGATCACGTCATAGCCCGACAGGGCCAGTGGGATCGCGATGCGGCCAGTGCCGGCTGCGAGTTCCACGACCTTTGTCTCTGTGCCAAGCGCCATGCCGATGTAGAAGCCGATGTCTTCCTGAACTTCAAGGCACCACGCGTCGTAGATCTCGGAGATGGGCTCGTACTGGTCGGGGGCGTCGCTCACGTGGCGTCTCGTAGCCAGCGCGGCGGCAGGCCCTCGCGCTGCGCGAGCACGTCCAGCACGCGCAGGGGATCAACGCCGTCACGGGCCAGGAGCGCCAGCAGGTGGAACAGCACGTCGGCGGCTTCCTCGACCTGCTGGTCGGAGCCCGGTGCGGCATCGAGCACCTCGGCCGACTCCTCGGCGACCTTGCCGGCAGCGAGTGAGCGGTCAGAGCCGAGCAGACGCGCAACGTACGACGTTTCCGGGTCGGCGCCGCGGCGCGACTCGATCGTGCCCGCCAGACGCGTGAGCAGAGGGCCGGCGTCGTCGCCCCAGCAGGTGCGTGCACCGGTATGGCAGGCGGGACCAGCAGGGGAGACCATCACGAGCAATGCATCTTGGTCGCAGTCGAGGCGCAGGTCCTGGACCGTGAGCACGTTGCCGCTGGTTGCACCCTTCTCCCATAGCTCTTGACGCGAGCGCGACCAGAACCAGGCGTGACGGGTGGAGAGCGTGCGGTCGAGCGCCTCGGCGTTCATCCACGCGAGCATCAGCACCGAGCCATCAATGGTGTCCTGGCAGATCGCGGGGATCAGCCCATCGTCGTCAAAGCGCGGCGTGCCTGTGAGCGTCAGCGCATCGGTAGGTTCCGTTCCCGACATGTGTGCTTCACCTCCTCGACTGTGTGGATGCCGTCATGGAAGATGCTCGCAGCCAAGGCGGCGGAGACGCCGAGCTCCAAGACGTCGGCAATGTCGGCGGGACTGCTGGCACCGCCCGAGGCGATGATCGGCACGTCGACTGCCGCGAGCAAACGCTCGTAGAGATCGAGTGCATAGCCGCGCTGTGTGCCGTCGGAGTCCATGCTCGTCACCAGGAGCTCGCCCGCGCCTCGCTCCACGGCCTCGCGTGCCCAATCGACCGCATTGCGTCCGGTCGCGCGACGACCGCCAGAGGCAACTGCCTCCCAGACGTCGCCCGTACGGCGGGCATCGATAGCCACCACGATGCATTGCGACCCATGGCGCTCGGCACATTCGGCCACGAGGTCGGGCCGATCGAGCGCTGCGCTGTTGATCGACACCTTGTCGGCGCCCGCCCCAAGGAGATCACGCACGTGAGGCTCATCGGAGACGCCGCCACCGACCGTGAGTGGCACGTCGATTCGCGTGCCGGCATCAGCGACCTGCGTCAACAGCTGGTCCCATGCCTCATCGCCCGCGGTGATGTTGAGCCAGCACAGCTCGTCGGCACCCTGCTCGGCGTAGCGCAGCGCGGCATCGACCGGCTCGCCACAGTCGCGCAGGTTGACGAACTCGACGCCCTTGACGACGCGGCCGCCCGAGACGTCGAGGCAGGGGATGATGCGGCGACGCAGCATCAGTGGCTCCCATCCCAGGCGAGGAAGCGGCGCAGCAGCTGGCGCCCAGCCTCCGAAGACCGCTCGGGGTGAAACTGCGCACCGGCGATGGAGCCACGCGCCACCACCGAAGCGATCGTCGCCTGATCGATGCGTGTCACAGCCACCGCGGACGGGATGTCCGCCGTGACCGCGTACGAGTGGGCGAAGTAGGTGATGGCCGGCAGATCCTGCGTGAGCAGGTGCTCAATCAGCGGCTCGACGTCGTTCCAGCCGAGATGGGGCAGACGCTCAGCACCCTGGATCCGGTGCACCGACCCGTGCAGCAGACCCAAGCACGTGCAGTCGTCCTCGTCCGAGTGGTCGAACAGCACCTGGAGACCCACGCAGACGCCGAGGAGCGGTACGTGGCGGCGCGCGGAGTCGCGCAATGCCTCAGCGAGCCCCGTGGAGTCGAGAGCCCGCATGGCTGCACCGGCGGCGCCTTGGCCGGCAAGCATTAGTCGTGGAGAAGCCGCCACTACGTCGGGATCCGCAGAAACCGTAACCGCAGCGCCACACCGCTCGAGCGCGGCACACAACGAGCGAACGTTGCCGCCGCCGTAGTCGACGACCGTAACGGCGGTCACGTCAGAGCGAGCCCTTGGTGGACGCGATCTGCGTGCCACGCCGCGGATCCATCGACCAGGCCTCACGCAGGGCACGGGCCAATGCCTTGAAGGCTGCCTCGGCAATGTGATGGTCGTCCTCGCCGCTTGCCTCCACATGGATCGTGGCGCGAGCATTGATCGCGATGCAGTCGATCAGGTGCGGGATCAGCGACGTCGGTAGCTCGCCGATCATCGTGTCGGTGAAGTTGATGCGTACGGTGCTCGAGCCGCGACCAGAGAAGTCGACGGTGGCCCGGCCGAGTGCCTCATCGAGCGGGGCCGAGGCATCGCCGAAGCGGGTGATGCCGGCACGGTCGCCGAGCGCTGCGTCGATCGCCTGGCCGAGCACGATGCCGCAGTCCTCGACCGTGTGGTGCGGGTCGATGTGCGTGTCGCCGGTGCAGGCCAGGTCGAGATCCATCAACGAGTGGTGCCCGAGCGCGGTCAGCATGTGATCGAGGAAGCCGACCCCGGTGGCAATGCGCGCATTGCCGCTGCCGTCGAGCGTCGCCCGCAGGCGAATGTCGGTCTCCTTCGTGCGCCGCTCGATGAGCGCGCCACGTCCGAACGTGCTGGCCCCGACGGTGGGATCGGCGGGGGCCGGAGCCGGCTTGCCGAGCAGGTCGGCGAGCGCCGCCAGCAGCTTGTCGTTGTCGGCCGGCACCGCCACACAGGCCCGGAAGGCATCGGCGAGTAGCGGCTCATGCCCGAAGGTGCGCACGATCAGCCCGCGGCTCGCGAGTTTGCCGAAGAGTTCGTCGCCAGACCAGGGTGTGCGGGCACAGACGAAGTTCGCGGCCTCGCCAATGATCTCGAGTCCGAGCTCGCGGAAGCCGGCACTGAGGCGCTCGCGTTCGGCGCGATAGTTGGCGGTATCCACGCGCATGGTGTCCGCGTGTCCGCACGCGAGCTCGGCGCCGAGGGCGGAGCCGGTGGAGAGGGAGCCCGGCGGGCGCAGGGCATCCATGGCACCGGCGACCAGCGGGTTGGCGATGGCATAGCCGGCGCGCAATGCGCCCATGCCCCAGCCCTTTGAGAACGTGCGGACGAAGACGATGTTTGGCAACTCGTCGAGCAGCGCCAGATGATCCGTCGAGCCGCCGAATTCGAGGTAGGCCTGGTCGACGCAGACGAGGCCTTGGCAGTTCGCCGCGATCTCGCGGATCTTGTCGGCCGGGATATCCTCGCCGGTTGGGTTGTTGGGCGAGCAGAGCCAGACGAGGCGAGCGCCCTTGGCCTTCTCCGCGATCGTGTCGAGATCGAGGCGTAGCGCAGGACCGGGCAGCGGATCGACCAAATCGACCTCGGCGCCCGTCATGCGGACGCTCGCGGCGTGCAGCTGGTACGTGGGGCGCCCAACCACGGCGCGATCGCCACGGCCCAGCGCGAGCCAGGCCGTCAGCAGGATTGCCTCATCGCCGCCGGCGGTTGGCACGACGCAGGCCGCATCGATCTCGAGGTAGCTGGCGATCGCCCGCTTGAGCGGTGCGTAGTCGGCTTCGGGGTACGAGCTGACGGACTGCGCAGCGATCGTTCGGGCGATACCCGGCCACCACGAGGGATTGAGCGGCAGCGTATTGAGGTCAAAGCGCGCCACGACCTCGTCGGGAATGCCCTCCTGCCAGCGGTAGGGCGAGGGCTGGGCCAGCTCGGGGCGGATCCAGGGGATATCGAGATCAGTCATGGGATTAGGTGCTCAATCGGGAGGACGAGGAGGCCGGACGCACCGGCTTCCTTGAGAGGATGCAGTAGCCGCGGAAGGTCTGCTGCATCGACGACCGCGTGGACAGCGTGCATGTCGGAGCGCGCCAACGGCAGGATCGTGGGTGCATCGATGCCAGGGAGCAGGCTGACGATTGCGTCGAGCGATCCATCGGGTGCGTTCAGCATCAGATAGCGCTTGGGGCGAGCAGCCAGCACCGACTCAATCGCGGTGCACAGCACGGCGATACCCGCTGCGTCGCGTTGGTCGGCGGCGCCAAGCAGCACCGCCTCGGATCGCAGAATGGTCTCGATCGGTCGCAGCCCGTTTTGCCGCAGCGTCTCGCCGGTCGACACGAGGTCGCACACCGCGTCGGCGGCGCCGATCGTCGGAGCGAGCTCGACGGAGCCCGTCAGCGTGACGACGATCGCATCGATCCCGTGCTCGGCGAGGTACGCCTTGAGCACGACGGGGTGGGAGGTCGCAATGCGCCGACCCGTCAGATCAGCTGTCGTGCGGATCGTGGAGTCAATGGGGACAGCGATATCCAGCCGGCAGGCGCCGAAGCCGAGCCGCGAGAGCTCCTCAACGCCGTCGCTGCCGTACTCCAGCAGCTGGTTGCTGCCGGCGACGCCGACGTCTGCAGCGCCGTCGCGGATCAGCGTGGGGATGTCGTCGGTGCGCGCAAACAGCAACTCGACGTTCTGATCGGGCACGGGGACAAGGAGGCGGCGATCGTCGGCCGGCACGGGAATGCCAGCAGCCTGCAACAGCGCGACCGTTGGAGCAGCCAGTCGTCCCTTGGAGGGAACGGCGATACGAAGCGTGCTGTTGATCATGCGTCGACCCTTTCTGCATCGAGCACGGCGCGATAGCCGCCCTCGCCATGCCGCAGCCACTGCGCCACGCGCGTGACCGTGGCCGTAGAGGCACTGAGTCGACGGGCCACCTCGGCGTACGGCACGCCCTGGTCGACGAGGCGCGCAACCTCGAGACGCTGGGCCAGCGTACTCAACTCGTTGTGCGAGCAGACGTCACGCAGGAAGGCGAGCATCGACTCACGGTTGTCGATCGAGACAAGCACGTCGGCGAGCTGCTCGACCGAGGGGCTGCGCCAGTCGCTGGGGTCAGTCGGTTGGGTCATCGTGTTAGCATGCTAACACAGTGACATCGACACCCGCCAACTACCGCCTCTATCCCGCCATCGATCTGATCGACGGACGGGCCGTGCGGCTGCTGCATGGGCAGTTCGATCACATGCTGACGAACGAGCTGGACGACGCCCGCGTGCGCGCCGCGATGATCTGGGAGGCAGGCGCCACCGCACTGCATATCATCGATCTGGACGCGGCCCGGACCGGCGCTCCCGCTGAGCCCAATATCTCGATCATCGCGGAACTCGCTGCCACGAAGCCACCTGGAGCGATTCTCCAGGTCGGTGGTGGGTTGCGATCGGCGGAATCCGTCGAGACGTTGCTCGCGCAGGGTGTCGATCGCGTGCTGATCGGCACAATGGCACTTCGCGATCCACAGATGCTCGGCGAGCTCGTCGAACGTCACGGTAGCCCGATTGCCGTGGCGCTCGATAGCCGCCAGGGAACGGTTCGCGTCAGCGGTTGGGTCGAAGACGCGGGTATCCGCGTTGATGACGCGGCACGCGCCGTCGTGGAACTTGGGGTCGAGACGCTGTTGATCACGGGCATCGATCGCGACGGGACCCTCGGTGGTCCCGACGAGGATCTGCTCCGAGCGGTACGCGCCGCGGTTCCAACTGCCGCGGTGATTGCCGCGGGAGGGGTGACGACCCCCGACGACGTCCACGCGGTCCGAGCGCTCGGCTGTGCCGGCGCGGTCGTTGGTCGAGCGCTGCTCGACGACCCCTCGCAGATCGCCGCTCTACTGCACGCCTCGGCGTAACTCTCAACCTCTGCGGAGGGTCACTGTCTGACCCTCAATCGCACCTTCCTCAGGTATTGGTTGAGACTTTGGGCGACATCGTGACGCGTCCGTTACGTTTCCCCATGACCTCATTTACCGCTCAACAGAGCCAAGAATGGGGGATACCCTCAGGGTTTACTTGAGACAGTTACGAAAGCGCAACCGCCAGGAGCTTGCGGTGTAGAGTGGGGTACCCATAGAGTCTCGATCCCCACCTGAGGAACATAGCCTCAGGGTTACGGAGAGACCCTTAACCGTCTATCACAACGATGACTACACACCGCCTCACCAAGACCATCGCCCTCGTCCTGATCGCCCTCGTGGCGTGCAGCGGCGTTGCAGACGCCAAGCGCAAGAAGCGCAAGCCGGTCAAGAAGAAGCCGGTTGCGGCGCTCGTCCAGGCGCCCACCACGCGCAGCTGGGTGAGCAGCGCCATCGTGACCGTCCTGAACACGGGCGCATTTCCCGGTGTGACGGGCGACACGATCGACCCGGACGGCGTGCTCGACGGTCCTTCTCTGACCGCGTTCGTGATGGCAGCACAGCCCAAGGCGGCGAAGAAGGTGCGTCAGATCCCCGCCGGCCAGCCCGTCACCCTCGGCGACGTGGATCAGGCCTTCGTGGCGGCTGCTGGTCTTGATGCGACGGCAGTTCGTGCCGAGCAGCTGATCACGCAGGCCGGCTATGTGGCCCGCCCGGGTGTCGGCTACGAGATCGTCGCTCGTCTGCTGCGTCTGCGCACGAACTTGGACCAGGCCGACGACAGCAAGGAGCATGCCTGGTACGAGCAGGCCTCCCGTGGTGACGCCATCTGGAGCGCCGCGCAGATGCTGAAGTGGGGCGGCTGGGAGAAGCAGGACGCGATCGACACGGTCGAGCTACTCGCGGCAGTGCCCCCGACCACCGGCCCCCAGCACGACGCGATTCAGCGCGGCTTCGACTTCATCGGCATGCCCTACATCTGGGGCGGCACCTCCGAGAAGCCGCAGATCCTGTTCGGTGCCAACACGGCTGGCGGTTTCGACTGCTCCGGCTTCGTGTGGCGGGTGACTGCGCTCGACCCGACGTCGCCGAAGACGGTCGCCAAGGCGCTGGGTGGTCGCACGACGTACGAGATGGCAGGCAAGACGCCGGCCGAGCAGCGCCTCACGGCCGACAAGATCCTGCCCGCCGACGTGCTGCTCTTCGGTACCGGTGGCGTCAACGCTGCCTCGGGCAGCGTTGGGCACACGGGCATGGCCATCTCGAGCCAGCTCTTCATCCAGTCGTCGGGCCAGGGCATCGCGCTCGCCCGCTGGGACAAGGGCTACTACAAGGACCGTCTCGCCTTCGGCAAGCGCGTCTTCTGAGTTGCAGTGCGGCGCCTAGGCGCCGTGGCACTTCTTGAACTTACGACCCGAGCCGCACGGGCACGGATCGTTGCGACCGACCTTGGCGCCGCCGAACTGCGCGCCGAGGTTGGGGAGCGCTTCGACCCCGGTCTCGATTGCGCCGGGCTCGATAGCCGCGCGCAAGCGCTCCAGTTCGCGGACATCTTCGTGTTCCAGCGTGAGCACCGTTTCGACCGGATCGGGATGTGCGACGCGGCGTGGCGGGTCGCCCGCGGCGAGGCCGAGCCCCTCAAGGAGGGCAATGGCCTCCTCTCCATCCAGTTCGGAGGGCAGCGCCGGCACGTCCAGCCGCGAGGGGGCAACCATGCGGAACCGCTCCCATTCGATCAGCGCCAGCGGGTCGGGTGCGGCGGCGAGCGCCTCGAATGCCTTGCGGCGGCGCGTCTCCGAGGCGTCGAGGGCGGCCAGGATGTCCTGGAGTGCCGTCGGGAGCCAGTGATTCCAGCCTGCGTCCACGGGCGCAGCCTAGCGCCCTCGGGTACGCTTCCCGGCGGAGACGGGGAGGCCTGATGGATCTGACTGACGCACGACTCGCAGAACTGTTCGACGGCGTGGAGGAGTTGCGCGGCGACCGCGTGGTGACGCCGCTATCTGGCGGACTGACCAACCACAACTTCAAGGTCGACAGTGCGGCGGGCTCATTCGTGGTGCGCATCTCCGATCCCGATACGGGGCTGCTGGCGATCGATCGCGGCAACGAGCACGTCAACTCCGTCGCTGCCGCCGCTTCCGGTGTCGGTCCTGAGGTGATCACCTACCAGCCTGCGAACGCCATGCTCGTGATCGCGTTCATTCCCGACACGGAGACGATGTCGCGCGAGACGATGCAGCGTGGTGATCGGCTGACAGCTGCCGCCGCCGCCATCCGTCAGCTCCACGCGGGCCCCGCATTCCGGGATCCGTTCGACATGTTCCGGATTCAGGCGGGCTACCGCGAGGTCTGCCGCGAGCGCGGCTTCGCCCTGCCGGATCGCTACGACGAATTCGAGCCCAAGGTGCGTCGGCTCGAGCAGGCGATGCGCGCCAACCCCGAGGCGCTCGTCCCGTGCAACAACGACCTGCTCGCCGAGAACTTCCTCTGGGACGGCAGCCGCTTCCGCCTGATCGATTGGGAGTACTCCGGCATGAACGAGGCATCGTTCGAGCTCGGCAACGTCTGGAGCGAGTCCGACCTCTCGCTGGTGCAGCTCGAGGAGCTCGTCGCCGCGTACTGGGGCGAGGCGACGCCGGCCAAGGTGGCGCGGGCGCGCATGTGGGGCCTGATGTCGAAGTACGGCTGGACGCTGTGGGGCGTCATCCAGCACAACCTCTCCGACATCGACTTCGACTTCTGGGAGTGGCTGATGGACAAGCACGATCGCGCCACGCTCGAGTTTGACGGTCCCGACTTCGACCGTCTGGTCGCCGACATCGAGAGCGATGTCGCCTAAGCCGCTCCTGCTCGTGCGCTACCGCCTCGCCGGCGGGCTGATGGACGAGGTGCTCGAGCGCTGCGACGTGCGCTTCCTCGATGGTCCGGTGCTGCCGCCGACCTCGGCAGAGGATCTGGCGCGGACGTGGGGGATCTGGACGTTCGGTGAGCGCATCGACGACGAGCTGCTCGATCGCATGCCCGCGTTGCGCTGTGTCGTCAACTTCGGCGTCGGCGTGGATGGCATCGACCGCGACGCACTGGCACGCCGCGGCATCTCCTTCGCCTGGCCAATTGGCGCCAATGCGGAAGCCGTGGCCGACCACGCGATGGCGCTCATGCTCGCCGTCCAGCATCGCATCGTCGAGAACGATCGGCTTGTGCGCGAGGGAGCGTGGGAGACCGACGGGTACCTACCGCTGGCGTCGCAGGATGCCTACGGCAAGCGCCTCGGCGTGATCGGGCTTGGTGCGATTGGTCGCGCCTTCGTGCGCCGCGCTCGCGCCTTTGACATGGAGATCCGGTACGCGACACCGCGTCCGCTCAGCAGCGCCGATGAGCACGCGCTGGGCATCTCGCTGATGGACCTCGACGAGCTGATGGGCTGGGCCGACGTGATCAGCCTCCACTGCCCGCTGACCGACGAGACGCGCGGGCTGATCACCCGCGCGCGCATCGACGCCATGCGGCCCGACGCGGTGCTCGTCAACACGGCACGCGGCGGCGTGGTCGATCAGGACGCGCTGATCGCGGCACTCGTCGAGCGACGCATTGCCGGCGCGGGCCTCGACGTCTTTGCCGCCGAGCCGCACGTTCCACCGGTGTTGCGCGCGCTGCCGAACGTCGTGCTCACGCCGCACATAGCCGACGCCACACCGGGTGCCGAGGCCGCGCTGATCGCGCACTGCGCCCGTGTCGTACTCGACACGCTCGACGCGGGCTAGGCGCGCTCGTCGGGCAGCAGCGGCTGCATCTCCAACAGCCCCAGACGCTGCGCCAGCCACCCCGCGGTCGTGGCCTGCAGCAGCAGCGTGACGATCACGGCGAACGTCACGAGCGTCGCCACAAGCTCGGCCCCCGGTACGCCCTCGGCCAGCAGCATGCTCGCCACCGCGACCGGCACCACGCCCGTCTCGCGACACCAGGTGATGAAGATCGCCTCCTGGCGTGTCCAGCCGGCGCGACGATCGAGGCCAAGTCCGAAGGCAACGGTCGCCGGGCGAGCGATGAAGATGAAGACGACCATCACGGCGAGGCCGGCCCAGAGATTGTCGATCAGGAGATCCACGTTCAGATTGAGGCCGAGGATCACGAAGATCGCCAGCACGATGATGTCGACCGTCTGTGTCAGGTACGTCTCGAGCTGGTGCTCTTGCTCGTCGTCATGCGCGATGCGCAGCAGATCCTTGTTGCCGACGATCAGACCGGCGATGAAGGCAGCCAGATACGGCGAGCCGCCCGCCACCTCGCTTGAGACGTAAGCGAGGGCGACGACCGCGAGCAGTGTTGCCCCCACGGACTCGCGCAAGATCCCGAAGCGATGTGACGACAGCAGCAGCGCGATCAGGACGCCACCGATGACACCGACCACGAGACCGAGGCCGATGCTGCGCGCGAACTCGACGAGTGGGCTATCGCTGGCCAAGACGCCGGAGGTAAGACCACCAGCCGTGATGATGCCCGCCATCGTCAGCGACAGGATCGCACCCATCGGATCATTGATCGCGCTCTCCGCGATCACGGTCTGCGCAACGCGCGGGCGCAGCCCGAGCCGATCGAAGAGCGGGACGAGGATGGCGGGGTCTGTGGCGCTGAGTACGGCGCCGACGAGCAGGGCGATCTGCCACGAGACGCCGAACAGCGGCATCACGGCGAGTGCGACGATGCCGGCCGTGATCATCACGCCGGGAATCGCCAGGAGCAGCAGACCGACGGCGGTCTTGGAGATCACCCGTAGCGACACGCCGACGCCGCCATGGAAGAGGATCAGCGCGACGCCGATGGTGAAGAGCAGCGAGGGACCGACGCTGTTGATCGGCACCTCGACGAGGTCGAGTAGCGTGGGGCCGGCGACGATACCCGCCGCTACCAGCACGACCATGCTCGGGAGTCGCAGCACGTTCGCGATCGGGATGGCGATCAGTCCGACGGCGAGCACGATGCCAATCGTGCGCAGGATGTGATCGATCTCCACGCGGTAATTCTAGACGTTCGGGGCTGGATCACCGTGTCCTGCGCGGGGTCCGTCCGATGGGGGCGCTACCTTTGTCGTCCCCGTCGAGTGAGCGGGTTCTAGGATACGAACACCTCGCCGATGGGGCGGGACCAGGAGGAGAACGAGATGGAGATCGAGCGGCGGTACACCACAGCAGGATCGGATCCGTACGAGGGGATCGCGTTCGTCGAGCGCACCTCGCGGATCGTCAATCCCGACGGCTCGGTCGCCTTCGAAGCGACGATCATGGCGCCGGAGGATTGGAGCCAGGTCGCGGTCGACATCCTCGCCCAGAAGTACTGCCGCAAGGCCGGTGTCGCCGTCGCCCTCAAGCCGATCGTCGAAGATGGCGTGCCGACGTGGCTGCAGCGCCACGAGGCCGACGAGGCCGTGCTGGCCGGTCTGCCCGAGGAACAGCGCTTCGTCGGTGAGAACGACGCGCGCCAGGTCTTCGGTCGCCTCGCCGGGTGCTGGGCGTACTGGGGCTTCACGCACGGCTACTTCGATGAGGACGGCGCACTCGCGTTCCGCGACGAGCTGTCCGCCATGCTCGCCCTGCAGGTCGCCGCACCGAACTCGCCGCAGTGGTTCAACACCGGCCTGCACTGGGCGTACGGCATTGCCGGCCCGGCGCAGGGTCACTGGTACTGCGACGCGGTCACGGGCGAGCTCAAGCGCTCGACGTCGGCCTACGAGCGCCCCGCTCCGCACGCGTGCTTCATCCAGTCCGTCGACGACGACCTCGTCAACGAGGGCGGCATCATGGACCTCTGGGTTCGCGAGGCACGCGTCTTCAAGTACGGCTCGGGCACCGGCTCGAACTTCTCCAAGCTGCGCGGCTCCGACGAGCGCCTGTCGGGCGGCGGTCGCTCCTCGGGTCTGATGAGCTTCCTCAAGATCGGCGACCGCGCCGCGGGCGCCATTAAGTCCGGCGGCACGACGCGTCGCGCGGCCAAGATGGTCACGCTCGATCTCGACCATCCGGACATCGAGCAGTACGTCCGCTGGAAGGTCGTCGAGGAGACGAAGGTTGCCGCCCTCGTGGCCGGCTCCAAGATGCTCAACCGCCATCTCAATGCGGTGCTCGCCGCCACGCAGGAGGGTGAGGGCGACGACCGCTTCATCGCCCGCGAGAACCCGGCGCTCGCCCAGGCCGTCCGTGGCGCCCGCACCGGCGGCGTCCCTGACGCCTCGATCCAGCGCACCCTCGACCTTGCCAAGCAGGGCGTCAAGGAGTTGCAGATCGACGAATACGACACCGACTGGCAGGGCGAGGCATACCTGACCGTCTCCGGCCAGAACTCAAACAACTCCGTGCGCATCACCAACGCGTTCATGGAGGCCGTCGAGAAGGACGCCGAGTGGCCGCTCTACGACCGCACCGAGCTGGCCAAGGCCGAGGCTCAGGGCCGCGAGCCCGCCTCGAGCAAGGTGCTCCGCGCCCGCGACCTGTGGGATCAGATCTGCGAGGCCGCGTGGCTGTGCGCCGACCCGGGCATCCAGTTCCATGACACCACGAACGAGTGGCACACCTGCCCGACCGACGGTCCGATCGTCGCCTCGAACCCGTGCGCCGAGTACGTCTTCCTCGACGACACGGCGTGCAACCTGGCCTCGATGAACCTGATGAAGTTCGATCAGGGCGACCGCTTCGATCACGTCATGTTCCGTCACGCCAGCCGGCTGTGGACGATCGTGCTCGAGATCTCGGTCCTGATGGCCCAGTTCCCGAGCCGCGAGATCGCCGAGCGCTCGTACCTGTACCGCACGCTGGGTCTTGGCTACGCCAACCTTGGCGCACTGACGATGCAGCGCGGCCTCGCGTACGACTCGCCGCAGGCCTACGCCTTCTGTGGCGCCGTCAGCGCGATCATGCACTTCACGTCGCTCGCCACGAGCGCCGAGCTCGCCGCCGAGCAGGGCACGTTCGACGCCTACGAGCGCAACAAGGACGACATGCTCCGCGTGGTCCGCAACCATCGTCGCGCCGCTTACGCGGCCGACGCTGCCGAGTACGAAGGCCTGCAGGTCACGCCTGAGGGCATCGACGCCACGTACTGCGAGCCCGACCTCCTCGAGGTCGCGCGCTACGAGGCCGACCGCGCCCTCGCCCTCGGCGAGACGCACGGCTTCCGCAACGCGCAGGTCACGCTGATCGCGCCGACCGGCACGATCGGTCTGGTCATGGACTGCGACACGACGGGCATCGAGCCCGACTTCGCGCTCGTCAAGTTCAAGAAGCTGGCCGGTGGTGGCTACTTCAAGATCGTCAACGCCTCGGTGCCGCCGGCACTCGAGCACCTCGGCTACTCGCCGGAGCAGGTTGATGACATCGTCCGCTACTGCGTGGGCACTGGCTCGCTCAGCGGCGTGCCGCACATCCACCCGGAGGCACTGCGTGGCTTCGGCTTCACCGAGCCGATGCTGGCCGCCGTCGAGGCTGCCCTGCCGACCGCGTTCGACGTGCGCTTCGCCTTCACCCGCTACACGGTGGGTGACGACGCGATTGTCGAGAACCTCGGCATCGAGCGCGAGGATCTCGACGCTCCCGGCTTCGACCTGCTCAAGGCGCTCGGGTTCACCGACGCCGAGCTCGACGAGGCCAACACGGCGGTCTGCGGCACGATGACCGTCGAGGGTGCGCCGCACCTGCTCGACGAGCACCTGCCGGTGTTCGATTGCGCCAACAAGTGCGGTCGCCTCGGCACCCGCGCCATCCGCGCGCTGTCGCATATCGAGATGATGGCTGCCGCGCAGCCGTTCCTCTCGGGCGCCATCTCGAAGACGATCAACCTGCCCGCCTCGGCGTCGATCTCTGACGTCGCGGAGTGCTACCGCGTCTCGTGGAAGAAGATGGTCAAGGCCAACGCCCTGTACCGCGACGGCTCGAAGCTCTCGCAGCCGCTGTCGGGTGCCGCGGCTGAGGATCTCGACGTCGGTGCGGAGTTCGAGGCACCGACCGAGCTGCCGAGCGTCGAGCAGGCCGCCGAGCGCGTCGTCCAGATCATGGGCGAGCGTCGTCGTCTGCCGCATCGTCGCGCCGGCTACACCCAGAAGGCCACGCTGGCTGGCCACAAGGTGTACCTCCGCACGGGCGAGTACGAGGACGGCACGCTCGGTGAGATCTTCATCGACATGCACAAGGAGGGTGCGGCGTACCGCTCCCTGATGAACAGCTTCGCCATCGCCGTCTCGCTGGGTCTCCAGCACGGCGTGCCGCTGGAGGAGTTCGTCGATGCCTTCGTCTTCACCCGCTTCGAGCCGAACGGGATGGTCGTCGGCAACGACAAGATCAAGATGTCGACGAGCGTGATCGACTACATCTTCCGCGAGGTCGCGATCTCGTATCTCGATCGCAACGATCTGTCGCACGTCGACGATCAGGACCTGCGTGGCGACGACGTCGGCACGCCGAAGTCCGAGCGGCTTGATCGCAGCATCACCGCCGTCGCGTCCACGCCGGTTGTTCCGGTGCCGGCGGGTGCCGGGGTCGAGGCACAGGGTCGGATGCAGCAGCGCCCTGCGCCGCTGCTGACGGAGCGTGACGAAGCGCGCCTCAAGGGCTACGAGGGCGACGCCTGCGGCAACTGCGGTCAGATGACCCTGGTCCGCAACGGCACGTGCCTCAAGTGCATCAGCTGCGGTGAGACGAGCGGCTGCTCGTAGGCCACAGGCCTGTGATGTGAACCGTGGAAGGGGCGCCTTCGGGCGCCCCTTCTGCGTTTTCAGGCGTCGCTACGGCGGCGGTTGAGGATCGCGCCGTCGCGGCGCACGCTGAGGATGCTGCCACTGCAGCCGACACTCAGGATCGAGCCAGCGCTGAACACCGAGAGAATCGAACCGGCACTGGCCAGCGAGAGGATCGAGCCCGCACTCGCGAGCGACAGGATGCTGCCAGCGCTGAAGGCCGACAGGATCGAGCCGGCACTGGCCAGCGATCCAATAGAGCCGACGCTGGCCCGCGACGGCAGGGAGGACGAGTGGGGAGTATCGGACGAAGGCACAACGCGATTGTGGCACGGCGCCGGCGTGCGCCATTCCGCGCGCCCACCACGTACGCTACGCCCAAGACCGACACGGAGCAGAACACCCCATGGCTGACACCTTCAAGGCACTGATGATGCGCGAGACCGAAGACGGCAAGGTTGCCGCCGCGATCGAGGAGATCGGCGTCGCCGAGCTGCCCGAAGGCGAGGTGCTCGTCAAGGTTGAGCACTCCACGCTGAACTACAAGGACGGCCTCGTCGTCGACGGCAACAAGGGGCGCCTCGCGCGCAACTTCCCGCACATTCCGGGCATCGATCTCGCCGGCACCGTGCTTGAGTCGTCTGATGCGCGCTACGCCGAGGGCGACCGTGTGGTCATCACCGGCTGGCATATGGGTGAGCGCTACTGGGGCGGCTTCTCCGAGCTGGCCCGCGTGCGCGCTGACTGGCTCGTGCATGTGCCCGAGTCGATGACGACGCGCCAGGCGATGGCCGTCGGCACCGCCGGTCTGACGTCGATGTTCGCGCTGATGGCGCTCGAGGAGCATGGCCTCAAGCCGGGCGGCGACAAGCCCGTCCTGATCACGGGTGGCGCCGGTGGCGTCGGCTCCGTCGGCATCGCGCTGCTCGCCCGCAACGGCTACACCGTGGCGGCTAGCACCGGCCGTCCGGAGCTCGGCGACTACCTCAAGGGGCTCGGCGCGTCGGAGATCGTCACGCGCGAGGAGCTTGCCGAGGATTCGTCCGCACCGCTCGAGTCTGAGCGCTGGGCGGGCTGCATCGATGCTGTCGCCGGCTCGACGATCTCGCGCGTCATCCGCCAGCTTGAGCGCGGCGCCTCGGTGGCTGCCTGCGGGCTGGCCGGCGGTGCCACGTTCGACGGGCACATCATGCCGTTCCTGCTGCGCGGGGTGAACCTGCTCGGCATCGACTCCGTCGCTATGCCGTATGAGCGTCGTGTGATCGCCTGGAACCGGATGGCGAGCGAGCTCGACCTATCGCTGCTCGACGAGATGACCAGTGGCTGCGCGCTCGAGGACATCCCGGCGCAGGCCAAGGCGATCCTCAAGGGACAGGTGAAGGGTCGGCTCGTGGTGGATCTCGCCTGATGAGCGACGCCGCGCTCAACGTGGCACCGGAGGTACCTGAGAAGATCGCGCTCGTGATGCGCCGGCAGCGCCGGTCGCTGCGTGCGCTGCGCGCGGAGGGCGTGATCCTGCCCGTGCTGCTGCTCGTGATGGTGCTCGCGATCACGGCGCTCGATGGCGTCGTGCCCGTCGGGCTCGGGCTGCTGCTGGCGTTCGTGCCCGTTCCGCTCGTGGCCGCCATCCTGCTGCGGCTCGACCGCTTCGAGCCGGAACCGACGCGGCTGCTCGTGCGCACGTTTCTGTGGGGTGCCGGTGCGGCCACCTTCATCGCGCTTGTGATCAACACCGCCGTGGGGCTCGCGTTTGGGGAAGACGCAGCAGCGGTGGCATCCGCTCCCATCGTGGAGGAGAGCGCGAAAGCGTTGGCGCTGCTGTTCGTGATCCGCCGGCGTCCGGGCTTCCTCGACGGTGTGCACGACGGCATCGTCTACGCCGCGTGGGTGGCGCTCGGGTTCGCCACCATCGAGAACATCCTCTACTACGCGACCGCGTGGAACGATGGTGGCCTCGGCGATCTGACAACGGTCTTCGTGCTGCGCGGGCTGGTGACACCGCTCTGCCACCCGATCTTCACCGCGATGACGGGCATTGCGCTGGGTATCGCGATCAAGCGGCACGGTGGGCGCGCCGGCAAGATCGCGATCGTACTCGTGGGGCTCCTGCTTGCCGTAATTCTGCACGCCCTGTGGAACCTCTCGGCCGGCATCGGCGCCGCCCCGATTGCGTACCTCGCCGGCTACCTGCCGCTCGCCGTGATCGGGATCGTGCTCCTGATCGCGGGCGCGCGGCGCGAGCGCAGCATCCTGCGGAATGGGTTGGAGCAGGAGGTGGCGCGCGGCACGCTCACGCAGGCCGCCTATCTGCAGCTGATCGCCGGGGGACGCACGCGCGGGCGTATGCGCCGTCAAGCACGCCGTGCTGGGCGGGAGGCGCGGCGCCTGCTGTACCAGTACGAAGCCGCCGCGTACGAGCTGGCGCACGCGAACGTGCGCGGCGAGCGGCCAGGACGTCCGAACGTCATCGAGACGGCCGCCGCCTGCCGCACCTGCCTGATCAGTGCCCGCACCGGGATCGACGAGCAGGCACCGGGACTCGTCGCGACCTGACGCCTTCGGCTGTCGCTATGGTGACGGCATGCGCGTGGCGATCATTGGTGGCGGGGTCGTGGGCCTGGCCTGCGCGTGGTCGCTGGCGCAGAAGGGCGCAGAGGTCGTCGTGCTCGAGCGCGATGTGATCGGCGAAGGCGCGTCGAAAGGCAACACCGGCTGGGTCTCGCCGACGATCTCGTTCCCGCTCGCCTCGCCTGGCACCCTGATGATGGGCATGAAGAGCGCCTTCGATCCCAATGGCGCCCTCGTGATTCGACCCGAGCTCGACACCCGTTGGCTGCGCTGGTTGTGGGCGTTCCGTGGCGCGGCGTCGCGCGAGCGCTTCCTGAAGGGCGTCGAGGCGCTGCATAACCTCAACCGCCGTACCTTCGAGGTGTTGGACGCGTATGCGGCCGACGGCATCCCGTTCGAGATGCACTCGGGTGGCATCCTGACGCTCGGTAAGACGGAGAAGGGCATTGCGTGGTTCGGCCCGGTCTTCGAGGACCTGCAGAAGATCGGCTTTGAGGGCCAGATCGAGACGCTCACGCCGGAAGAGGCCCGCGCGATTGAGCCGGCCATCGGTGACGACGTGAAGTTCGTGGTGCGCACGACGATCGACCGCTACGTGCAGCCGCAGACGCTGATGCGCGGCCTGGCCGATCGAGTCGTCGCACTCGGTCATGAGGTGCGTGAGCAGACGAGCGTGACGGGCATGCGCCAGACGACGTCCGGCTGGGAGGTCAGCACGAGCGGCGGTCCTGTGCAGGCAGATCGCGTTGTTGTCGCGACCGGTGCTCTCAGTCCGGCGCTGCTCAAGCCGCTCGGTATCGACGTACCGATCGTGCCGGCTAAGGGCTACTCGATCACGCTCAAGGGCGACGGCACGCGACCATCGCAGGCGCTCTACATGACCGAGTCGAAGATCGGCGTCTCCGGGTTCGACGAGGGCGTACGCATTGCCGGCGTCTTCGAGCTGCCGGGCAAGGATCTGACGATCGACAAGCGTCGCCTGGACGTCGTCGTCAAGGACGCCTGCTCGTACCTCTCCGACTGGCATCCCTCGACCAGCGAGACGAGCGTGGAGGGGTGGGCGGGCTTCCGCCCGGCGACGCCTGACTCGCTCCCGCTCCTGGGTCCCGTGCCCGGGCACAACGGCTTGTTTCTCGCCACCGGCCACGGGATGCTTGGGGTCACGCTGGCGCCGTCGACCGGTGCGCTGCTGGCCGAGATGATCCTCGACGGCGCGGCACCCGCCTGGGTGGCACCGATGCGTCCCGACCGCCGCTTCTAGCCGGTCACCGCGATCGGTAGCATGGCGCCATGACTCTCCACGTCTGCGACCACCCGCTCGTCCAGCACAAGATCGCGCTCTTGCGCGCCGTGGGTACTTCGACCCGCGACTTTCGTGCGCTCTCCAGCGAACTCGCGGGCGTGCTCGCCTATGAGGCGACGCGAGACCTGATGCTTGAAGACGTGACGGTGCAGACGCCGATCAAGGAGACCATCGGGCGTCGCGTGTCGGGCAAGAAGGTCGGCGTCGTGCCGATTTTGCGTGCCGGCGTCGGCATGCTCGACGGCGTGCTGGCGATGATCCCCGTGGCGCGCGTGGGCTTTCTCGGTATGTATCGCGATGAGGAGACCCTGCAGCCAGTCTCGTACTACGAGAAGCTGCCGAAGGATCTCAGTGAGCGCCTGATGCTGATCATCGACCCGATGCTTGCGACGGGCGGCTCTGCTTCTTACGCCGCGACGGTCTGTAAGGAGCGTGGCGCGCACAAGGTGAAGCTGCTGTCGCTGCTGGCCGCGCCCGAGGGCGTTGAGCGTATGCAGGCCGATCATCCCGACGTTGAGATTCATGTGGCGGCGCTCGACGAGTGCCTCAACGAGGTCGGGTACATCGTGCCGGGCCTCGGCGACGCCGGCGATCGCCTCTGGGGTACGCGCTAGCGGCGCGACGGCCAGGCCAGCCGAATGGCGGCCGCCAGCATGAAGGACGGGATCGTTGCTCCGAGCGCACCATCAAGGAGTGGTGAGACGTGGTCGCTGATGCCGAGCAGGCGGGTCGGGCTGAGCCACTCGTAGAGCAAGAAGCCCGCAACCCAGGCGACGATCGTGGCGTGGGGTGCCACGGGGCGGATGCGGTCGGCGAACACCGCGCCGAAGAGCGGCACGAACACGGCGCCGAGGAGGTAGAGGAAGTCGAAGAAGCGATCGAGGGAGATCGTCACGGCACCGAGCGTCACGATCACGCCAATGGCGATCACGATCGGCGTCTGCGGCGCGCGGGGTGCGAAGTTCCGCACGGAAACGGCCGTCGAGTAGATGTTGGCAAAGCCCTTCTCTGACTCGTCGACGACGAGGATCGCCGCGACCAGCGTGCCGAGCGGCACCGCGAGGATCACCGCGACGCCGGCTGAGGCATTGTCGATGCCGCCTGCCTGCACGGCAGCGAGGATCCCGACGGCGAAGGTGAGCGTGCTGGCGATCCCGAAGCCGAGACCAACCCCGAGGGCGGCGCCCTTGATGGACTTCGCGAACCGCGTGTAGTCCGGGACGAGCGGCTGCCACGAGGCGAAGTTGGCGACGACGAGGTCGATCGCGGCCATCAGGCCGATGCCGCCGACGACGGCGGTACCGAGTTCCGACGAGGTGCCGTCGATCGCGAGGCGCAGCAGCAGGTACACGATCGCGATCGCCACGAGCGGTGTGACGAAGCGCTTCAGTACGCGGCGCGTGACGTTCTCGGGACCAATGATCGAGAGTGCGGTGCCGATCACGCCCGCCGCGACGGCGAAGGGCCAGCGTGCCTCGACGTCGACGATGAGCCGAGCAGCCTCGGCAATGACGAGCAGCTCGAATGTGCCCCAGCCAAAGCCCTGCAGGATGTTGAGCGCGGTGGGGAGGTACGAACCGCGATCGCCGAGCGCGCGGCGCAGCACAACCATGCCCGGCTGGCCCGACGACGCGCCGAGTGCTCCGGCCGCAGCCAGCATCAGGCCACCGATTACGCCTCCGATCGCGGTGGCGACGAGCGCACGGGTCGAGCCCGCGCCGTAGGCGATCAGGCCCGCGCCGGCCACGATGCCAAGCAGGCTAATGCCCATGTTGGACCACAGGACGCCTACGTCGACTCCGGTCAGGCGGCGCGCAGCGACCGGGATCGGCTCGGTAACTGGTCGTTCAGGCGACGAGGACATGGGGAGAAGGCTCCGGCAGCATTAACGATGGATGCCGGCACGCTGTCCCGCGCCGTCGAACGCCGAGAGTCTAGCCCACGTCGCTCAGAGACCCAAAGCGGAGCCGTCGACGAGGCGTGTGGCCGCGGTCTCGCCGATCACCTCGGCAGCCATATCGCGTGCGATATCGAGGCGCACGGGCGAGCGATCGCCGTGCCCGTCAGAGCCGATCAGATCGACGAGGCCCTCGCGAAGTAGCCGTCGCGCCTCGACGTCGGTGTTGGGGCCATCCGCTCCTGTTAGACCCGAGGCGTCGATCTGCAGCAGGGCGCCGGCCTCCTTCATGCGCTCGGCAAAGCCTGGATCGGGTGGCTGGCGACGCCAGGCTGCGCGCCGCTCGGGATGCGCGAGGATCGGGGTGAGGCCCTCGGCGCGGATGCGTCGAACTAGGCGCTCCATCGTGGAGTCGCCGAACCACGGCCCGGCCTGCGGTCCGTCCATCAGCACGAACTCCGTCCCCTCGAGCCGGAAACGCGCCGGGTCATCGTTGGGGCGCAGACGATGTGGGCGCGCAGTCACCTCGAAGCCGAGGCGCACGTCGATGCCATCGGGTGCGCGCGACTGCAACGCAGCGAAGTTTCGTCGGATGCGCGCTACCCGTTCCTGCGACGCATTCCAGTTGAGGTACGGCGGGACGACATGTGGCGTGGCGAAGACGAGGCGTGTGCCGCTGTCGCGCGCCTGCGCCAGCAACTCAAGGGAGTGTTCGAGCGACTGGGCGCCGTCGTCGACGCCGAACACGAGATGCGAGTGGACGTCGACGAAGCCAGACATGGGGTCAGTGTGCCAAGTCGCGTCCTGTTCCGGTGGAGGCGGCTGCGACGATCATCTGGTGCTGTTCCTGCTGCCGCCCAGTGAGGGCAAGGCGACGCCCGCTAAGGGCAAGCCGCTTGACCTCGCCCGTCTTTCGTTCCCGTCGCTGACGGCCGAGCGCGAGCGGCTCCTCACGCCTGCGCTACGTGATGCGTCGGCGCTACCGGCGCGCGAGATCTATACGGGCGTGCTCTACGCCGCACTCGATCTGCCGTCGCTACCCGCTGCGATCCAGCGACGCTTCGTGATCATTTCGGCGCAGTACGGTCCCAGGGCGTTCGCGTATTCGATCAACCCGCCACCGAGAACCTTCCGCTCCGGCGTGGCTGGGTCCTGAAGAAGGATGCGCACGGCACCGTCATCGAGCTTTGTCCGAAAGGTGAGGTCGCGCGCTTCGTGGCAGAGACGGGGGAGATGCCGAAGAGCGTCGACGCGCTGGCCGCGCTGATTCGCCGCCGCTTCCCGTGCGAGCTCGATCCGCCGGAGCGCGCAGACACGCCTTGGCGCCTGACGATTGTGACGAACTAGGCGAGATGCGCCGCGAGGCGCGCGAACGTCTGCACGCCGAGCGGATCGTGCTCGTCGCGCACGGGATGGATCGCGACGTGGTCGGCGCCGGCGGCGTGGTGGGCACGCAGGCGCTCGACGATCGCATCTTCATCGCCCCAGAAGACGAGCTCATCGATCAGCCGGTCGGAACCGCCGTTGGCGACGTCGTCTTCTGTAAAGCCGAGCCAGAGCAGGTTCTTGACGTAGTTCTCGGCGCCGAGGTACCACTCGATCTCGGCCCGGGCCTTGGCGCGGGCGATCTCGGGGTCGGACTCGAGCACGACCTTATGCTCGACTAGGAGCAGTGCCTCCGGTCCCATCACCTCGCGGGCGCGGCGCGTGTGGTCCACCGTGACGAGATACGGGTGGGCGCCAAGGGAGCGCTCAGCGGCGAGGCGGAGCATTGGTGGGCGCAGTCCGGCGAGCACGACGTGGATCGGCGGCTGATCGTCGCCGAGCGGCACGGCATCATCAGCCTCGTCCATGGCGTCCAGATAGCCGCGCATCGTGGCGACGGGCTTCTCGTAGACGTGGCCGCGGGCGGTAATCAGCGGACGGTGGCTGACGCCGAGGCCGAGGATGAAGCGGTCGTTCGAGGCATCGGCCAGCGTCCGCGCCGCCTGCACGGATGCGCGTGCGTCACGCGACCAGATGCTGGCGATGCCGGTGGCAATGTGCAGGCGCTCAGTCGCGGCGAGGAGTGTGGCGGCGTTGGTGTACGCCTCGTGGCTGTCGAGCGTCTCGGGGTACCACAGGCAGCCGTAGCCCGTCGCCTCTATCGCCTGTGCCGCCTCGCGCATCGCGGAGGCGGGGGCGTACGCGAAGCCGAACGACCACGCGCCCCACGGACCGATCGCGCTGCGGATGCGTGCGCGATCAGTGGCGAGGTCGGTGGCCATCGAGAGCGGGTAGGGAGAATCGAACTCCCGTATTCAGCTTGGAAGGCTGCTGCTCTACCATTGAGCTATACCCGCGGGACGGCGCGAGCGCCGTGCTGGAGCCGAAGTGTACGCGGGTGTCGTCGGTGCACACGTCACCAAATCGATGTATGTGCATCTCTTAGTATCGAATTACTTGTATTCGAAACTAAATGATGTATAAATTGGTGTACCGACAGGCTGAAAGGCACAAACCTCATGGCACTCGTCCGACCCACCGACACTGATGAAGCGCTCGTCGCTCGCACCGCCAAGGGCGACATGGACGCGTACTCCGAGCTGTACAAGCGTTACCACGCCATCGTGCGTGCGTATGCGCGGCGTCGCACGGGCGACATGGATCGCGCCGACGAGCTGACGCAGGAGATCTTTCTTGACGCCTGGCGCAGCGCCGAGCGCTACGACCCCAAGGTCGCGCCGGTTGCTGCTTGGCTTCGCACGATTACCGCGCGTCGCGCTGTCGACTGGACGCGCCGTGCCGCCGTGCGTCCGCCGCTCGCGCAGCACGAGGGTCGCGAAATCGTCGAGGACGCGCACGACAGCGAGCTCGTCGACCGCCTCGACTTCACCGACGCGCTCAAGGAACTCCCGGAGGCGCAGCGCGAGACGCTCGCCCTCGCCTTCTACGGCGACCTCACGTACCCGGAGATCGCGGAGCGCACCAATACGCCGCTCGGCACCGTCAAGAGTCGCGCGCTGCTCGGCATGCGCCGCCTCGCAACTAGCTCTGTTGCACTCGACGCCCGCCCGAACGTGGCACAGTAGGGATATGACTGACGGTCCGATCCTCATCACCGGAGCCACTGGCTTCATCGGCAGCCGCCTCGCGCGACGCCTCACCAGCGCCGGCCTGCCCGTGCGCGCCATGGCGCGACGGGCGGATGCCACGGTGGCACCCGGGGCCGAGTTGGTCGTCGGCGACCTGTCCGATCGTGACTCGTTGGATCGCGCGTGCGAGGGTGTCTCGGCCGTTATCTCGTGCGCCGCGATCACCGGCGAGAAGAAGGCGCCTCCGGGCGGCTACGACTACATCAACGCCGATGGCATCACCGCACTCGCCGAGGCCGCGACCGCTGCGGGTGCTGGGCGCATCATCCACTTTGGTGGCATCGATAACGGCGGATCCAAGCCGGGGCCGTACCTGGCCGGTCGACGGCGCGGCGAAGAGGGGCTGAAGGCCGCTGGTGTCCCGTGGACGATCCTGCAGCCGTCCGTGCAGTTTGGACCGCACGCGCCGTTTATTGCCGCGATGGCTGGGCTCGTCAAGGGGCCGATCGCGCCGGTCGCCGGTAACGGCAAGACGAAGATTCAGATGATTCACGTCGATGACGTCTGCCGCGCGGCGCAGGACTGCCTCTCCGGCGATGGGCGACTTGGTCGCTACATCGAGCTTGGTGGCACGGAAGCGCTCGAGCTGAACGGCATTCTCGACACCATCGGCAAGGCCATGGGCAAGTCGAAGGTGCGCAAGCTGCACGCACCGATGCCGATCGTGAAGATCCAGGCCAAGTTGTTCCAGGTGCTGCCGAATCCGCCGGTCACGCCGGCTGCGGTCGAGCTGCTCGAGCACGACAACGTCGCTGCGAGCCTGACGGGTGTTGAGCAGGAGTTCGGGTTCGTCCCGGTTGGCTTCGCGCAGCACGTCGCCTCGCACGGCCTCGAGCTGTAGATCGCGGATACTCCTCGCGTGGACCTCGTCCTCGCATCGACTTCGCGGCAACGCCGCGCGATCCTGACGGCGCTTTGCGTGTCGTTCCGTGTGGAGGCACCCGACTACGACGAGGTGCCAATTCCGGGTACGCCGGAGGAGGTCGTGCAGGCCCGCGCGCTCGGCAAGGCGCGTTCTGTCGCCGCCCAGACAGCGGATCGCCCCGTGCTCGGTGTCGACACGGAGGTTGTCGTCGATGGCGGGGAGGTGCTGGGCCAGCCAGCCGACGCCGCTGCCGCGCGCGCCATGCTGGAGCACCTCGCAGGCCGTGAACACCGTGTGCTGTCGGGCATCGCGCTCCTCGGCACCAGGGAGCAGGTTGCGGTTGCCGAGACGCGCGTGCGCATCGTCGCGCTGGACGACGCCGAGCTCGACGCCTACGTGGCGCGGGGCGAGTGGCGTGGTCGTGCCGGCGGGTATGCGATCCAAGAGACGGGTGCGGCGCTCGTCCACTCGATCGTGGGTGACTACGCGAATGTCGTTGGGTTGCCGGTTGCGCTGCTCGGCGAGCTCCTCGCGGGGGAGGGCATGAGCCTCGTCCGTGCAGGAGGGAATGGCGTTCGGACGTAGAATCCGGGGTCTGAAGCGGCAGTCCCTGCCGCAAGGGAGCTCCCAATCGGCATCAGGAACTGGACCTTTGGCTTCGGCAGCCGCGACATGGCTGTCGACCTCGGCACGGCGAACACGCTCGTCTACGTGCGCGGCCGCGGCATCGTGCTGTCCGAGCCGTCCGTGGTCGCACTCGACCAGATGACGCGGACCGTCCTGGCCGTCGGTATCGAGGCCAAGCGCATGCTCGGCCGCACGCCCGCATCGATCACCGCGATTCGACCGCTCAAGGATGGCGTTATCGCCGACTTTGAGGTGACGGAGGAGATGCTCCGTCACTTCATCCAGAAGGTGCACCAAAATCGCTGGGCGCACCCGCGCGTCGTGGTGTGCGTGCCCTCGGGCGTCACCGGCGTCGAGAAGCGCGCGGTGGAGGAGGCAGCGCTGTCTGCCGGCGCTCGCGTGGCCTACCTGATCGAGGAGCCAATGGCTGCCGCGATCGGCGCCGGACTGCCCGTCTCGGAGCCGTCCGGCAACATGATTGTTGACATCGGCGGCGGCACGACGGAGGTTGCTGTCATCTCGCTTGGTGGCATCGTGGTGGCGCAGTCGATTCGCGTTGGTGGCGACGAGCTCGACGATGCCATCGTCAAGTACGTCCAGCGCGCACACAAGCTTCTGATCGGCACGCAAACGGCGGAGCAGGTGAAGATCAAGATCGGCAGCGCGTACCCGCGTGCCGATGAGGAGGCGTCCTGCGAGGTGCGCGGCCGCGACCTTGTGACCGGCCTGCCGAAGACGATTCTGCTGAGCGCCGCCGAGGTACGCAGCGCGCTCGAGGAGCCGCTGATCGAGATCATTGGCGCCATCAAGTCGACGCTCGATCAAACCCCACCAGAGCTCGCAGCGGACATCATGGACAAGGGCATCGTGCTGGCCGGCGGCGGCGCGCTTTTGACGCGCATCGATGAGCGTGTGCGGGCGGAGACCCAGATGCCCGTGCAGATCGCTGAATCGCCGCTGACGTGCGTTGCTATCGGGTCGGGACGCTCGCTGGACGAGTTTGAGGTCCTTCAACGCATGCACATGAACCAGAGAACTCGCGGCAAGCGCCGCCGCTAGAGATGCCGGCTTGGCGATCGCCGGGCCTGTGCGAGACTCCAAAGGCATGCAGTACTCGACCGCACCGACCCCGAATGAGCCCGATACGCGGCCGCTCGCCGCGGGGATCGTGGGTGCGTCTGGCTATGCCGGCCAGGAGCTGATCCGGATCCTCGAGGCGCACCCGTCGCTGCGTCCTGCCGTTCTCCAGGCGCGCAGCGAGGGCTTCGACGACATCGACGCTGACGGCCTGAAGGACTGTGCTGTCGTCTTCCTCGCGCTGCCGCACGGCGAGTCCCGCGCGTTGGGCGAGCGTTTGCTCGAACTGGGCACGCAGGTTGTGGACCTTGGGTCCGATTTTCGTGTTGATGGCTGGACGTACGGCATGCCCGAACTCCATCGCGAGAGCATTCGCGTGGCACGCGCGGTGGCCAATCCTGGGTGCTACGCGACCGCGGCGATTCTTGGTGTCGCGCCGCTCGCTGCTGCCGGCCTGATCGATGGTCCCGTGCACCTTGACGGCAAGTCGGGTGTCACTGGCGCGGGGCGCACGCCAACCGAGAAGACGCATCTGCCCGAGATTTACAACGGCGTGACGCCGTATTCGGTGACGGGTCACCGCCATCTGAGTGAGATTGAGCAAGAGTTGGGCGCGCTCGCCGGCGCGCCGCAGCCGGCCACGTTCGTGCCGCATCTGCTGCCCTCCAGTCGCGGTTTGCTCGTGACCGCGCACGTGCGTCTTGTCAGCCCGCTGGATCAGTCCGATCTCGACGATCTCTACCGGAATCGCTACGGCGACGAGCCGTTCGTGCGTCTCGGCGGCATGCCTGCCCCACAGAAGCTGGCAGGGTCCAACGTCTGTTGGATCAATGGTTGGGTTGACGATCGCACCGGCACGGTGCTGATCACCTCAGCGCTGGACAACCTCGTGAAGGGAGCCGCCGGGCAGGCGGTACAGAACGCGAACATCATGCTCGGCGTTGATGAGAGCGCGGGACTCACGGTGCGAGGCCTGTGGCCGTAGGAGTACTGCATCCGCGCGGATTCGTCGCGGCGGGCGTGACGGCAGGGATCAAGGCCTCGGGTCGCCCGGACGTCGCGGTCATCGCGGCTGAACGAGCAGTACCTGCTGCCGCCGTGTTCACCCGCAGCGCCACTGCCGCGCCGCCGGTGGTCGTATCGCGTGCGCACATCGCACATGGCGCTGTGCGCGCAATCGTGGTCCAGAGCGGCAATGCCAATGCCGCCACCGGAGCGCAGGGCCTGCGCGACGCTGAACGCATGGTCGCGCTCGTTGCAGATGGACTCGGCTGTTCGACTACTGAAGTTCTCGTTGCCTCGACGGGCGTGATTGGCGTGCCGCTGCCGATGGACAAGGTCGAGGCGGGGATTGGTGCTGCGCTCGCGGTACTCGCGACGGATGGTGGCGCCGATGCGGCACTCGCCATCACGACCACGGATGCGGCCCCGAAGCTGGCGGAAGAGACGATCGCAACGTCGCTGGGGGAGATCCGCGTTGGTGGAATCGCCAAAGGCGCGGGCATGATCCGGCCAGACCTTGGCACGATGATCGCGGTCGTCACCACCGACGCGCCGCTATCTGCGGCGCAGGCCGACGAGTTGCTGCGCGGCGCTGTCGATGCGACGTTCAACTGCATCACCGTTGATGGCTGTACCTCGACGTCCGACACGGTCGCCCTGCTCGCAAGTGGCGCGGTCGAGGGCACTCTCGATGCGGGTGAGCTAGTGGCCGTCGGTAATGCAATCCGTGCCGTGTGCGAGAACCTCGCGCTGCAGATCGTCCGCGATGGGGAAGGTGCTCATCGCATCGCGCGCTGGGAAATCAGGGGCGCGGACGACGACCGTGCGGCCAAGGCAATCGCCTATGCGGTTGCGGAGGCGCAGCTCGTGCGCTGTGCCCTCAACGGCGGCGACCCGAACTGGGGGCGCATCATTGCCGCGCTGGGCGTGGCGGGTGAGCGCATTGATCCTGCCCGCATTGGCATTGCGATCGGCGGACACGCGCTGTGCCGCGAAGGCGCAGCGGTGGTCGATGTTGACCAGGCCGCCGTCGATGCCGCTGCGGCGCAGCCGACCGTCGAGATCACGATCGACCTGGGTCTCGGCGAAGGCCATGCCGCGATCTGGGCCTCGGATCTCTCCAAGCTGTACGTCGAACTGAATGCGGAGTACACGACATGACCGGTGCACTGGTTGCGAAACTCGGCGGCAATGCGCTGGCGCTGCTGCCGGACGCGCTTGCCGCGGCGGACGGGCGCCCGCTCGTGCTGGTCCACGGTGGTGGAGCGCAGATCACGGCGTTGATGGAGACGCGCGGCATTGTCTCGCGCTGGGTCGACGGTCGTCGCTTCACGGATCTCCCAACGCTGGCGTGCGCGCGTGTGGCGCTGGCAGACGTTTCCGATGCACTGGTGGCAGAGCTGCGCGAGCTGGGGCGGGAGGCACAGCCGTTTCGTACAGGCGAGCTTCTGCACTGCACGCGTCGCGTCGACCTTGGTCTCGTTGGCGAGCCTGCGAGCGTCGAGACCGACCCACTGCGGGCGGCCTGGAGTGCCGACCGTATCCCGTTGATTGCGCCGATCGGTCGCGACGGCGTGTCGCCACGGTTGCTCAATGTCAACGCCGACGACGTGGCCTCTGCCGTGGCGGTGGCGCTGCAGGCCGATGAGTTGGCGTTCCTGTCTGACGTGCCGGGCGTACTCGACGAGGAGGGCAACGTCCTGTCGACGATCTCGGCAGCTGCCTCGCCCACCGTCAGCGGCGGCATGCTGCCCAAACTCGAGGCGTGCAGCGCGGCCCTGGCCGGTGGCGTGCGTCGCGTTCGCATCGGCGCAGGCACGGAGGTGACGCCATGAGCATTGCCGACCGCGGCACCGATGTGATGATGACGAATTACCCGCCGCGGCCGCTCACGCTTGTTCGTGGCGAGGGCTGCTGGGTGTGGGATGACGCCGGTACGCGCTATCTCGACTTGGTGGCCGGCATCGCTGTCGTCACGCTTGGGCACGGGCATCCCGCGCCGGCACGTGCGCTCGCCGAGCAAGCCGCTGTCCTTGGCCACGTGTCGAACCTCTTCTGGAGCGAGCCGGCCGTGGCACTCGCCGAACGCCTTTGCGCGCTCAGTGGGATGGAGCGTGCGTTCTTCTGCAACTCCGGCGCCGAGGCCAACGAGGCGGCGATCAAGCTGGCGCGCCGTCACGGCCGCGAAGTGGCGGGTGCGGCGAAGCACCGCATCATCAGCCTTGAGGGCGCGTTCCACGGTCGCACGATGGGCGCGCTTGCCGCGACGTGGGGGGAGTCGAAGAAGGCACCCTTCGAGCCTCTGGCGGCAGGGTTTCAGCAGGTACCGCGTGGCGATCAGGACGCGCTGCGCGCGGCCGTCGGTCCCGACACCGCCGGCGTGTTGATCGAACCCATTCAGGGCGAAGGCGGCGTCAACGTGATCGACGACGCCTACCTGGCGTTGGCACGCGAGCTCTGCGACGAGCACGACGCGCTCCTGGTGTTCGATGAGGTGCAGACCGGTATTGGGCGAACCGGAGCTTGGTTCTCGTTCCAGCGTTCCGGTGTACGTCCCGATGCGATCACGCTGGCCAAGGGATTGGCGTGTGGTCTACCGATCGGCGCCGTGCTTTCTCGCCCGTTGGACACGGGCTTCAAGCCGGGCGATCACGGGACGACCTACGGTGGCTCCCCCGCCATCGCCGCAGGCGCGCTCGCGACGATTAACGCCGTCGAGGCAGAAGACCTGCTCGGTAACGCACAGCGCATGGGCGAGCGGCTGGCAGAGGGGATGCGTGCACTGCCCGGTGTCGCTGCGGTGCGCGGTGCTGGTCTGATGGTCGCGGTCGAGCTCGCAGCAGGGGACGCCGCCGGTGTTGCAGCCGCTCTGCGCGATCGCGGCGTGCTCGTCAACGCCGTCACCGATTCCGCGCTACGCCTGATCCCGCCGCTGGTGATTGACGCCACGCAGGTCGATCTCGCGATCGAGACGCTGCGCGCAGTGCTCGCCGAACGCGCCTGACCGCAGTTGCGCCCGTCCGGTAGTTCGCCGACACTGCCTGCATGACGCAGCGTCCGATCTTCGACTACCTCGCGACCTTCGGCTTCGGCTACTTCTTTGGCCTTGGCGGTCTTGCCCTCATGCACTTCTTCACGGCGTGGCCGGCCACGTATCAGGATGCCGCTCTGATGGCGCTCATCAGCGGCGCTGGTGCGGTTGGTGCGCGCCTTTACAACCGCCGTGCCGCGCGTCCGGTGGACGGCGAGTAGCCCGTGCGCCTGCATGGCATTCATCACGTCACGGCGATCACCGCCGATGGCCCACGTAACGCCGAGTTTTACGGCGGCGTGCTCGGTCTGCGGTTGGTCAAGAAGACGGTTAACTTCGACGATCCGGGCGCGTACCACCTGTATTACGGCAATCAGACGGGGGAACCCGGCACAGCACTGACGTTCTTCGAGTATCCCGGCGCGCGCCTCGGTCGGACGGGTGAGGGAATGGTTACCCGCATCGACTGGAGCGTGCCCAGTGAGGAAGCGCTCAACTGGTGGGAGCGGTACCTCGCAGGCAAGGCGGCGACGGAGCGCGGGCCTGCGCATCTTGACGTCTGGGACCCTGAAGGGCTCGTCACGCGCTTGGTCAGCGTCCCCGAGAGCGCCGGGCTGTCGCACGCTGAGGCCCCGCATATTCCCGCGGAGGCGGCCCTGCGCCGCATGATCGGCGTGCAGGCGCACGCTCGCGATCCCGAGCGCAGTGCCACTGTCCTCGCCTCGCTCGGCTTCGAGCAGGACGCGGGCAGCTGGTGGACGGAAGCGGCTGGGCGTAGGGCCGCGTATGAGCTGGTGCACTCCGATGGCGAGGCTTCGATCGGGGGCGCGGGGACGATCCATCACGTGGCGTGGGCAAGCACCGATGACGATCACGTCCACTGGCTCGGCCGAGCCGCCGACGCCGGCGTGCAGGCCACACCAATCGTCGATCGCGACTACTTCCGTTCGATCTACTTTCGCGAGCCTTCCGGCGTGCTGTTTGAGTTGGCGACCGATGGGCCGGGCTTCGCTGTCGACGAGCCGCTCGAGACGTTGGGCGAGTCGCTGCGCCTGCCGCGCCAGCACGAGCACCTACGCCCGTTGCTTGAGGAGCGGCTCGCGCCGATTCCCAACCCATGGGCGCCGTATCGATGAGCGGCATCGTCGAGCGCATCCGTCCGTCACGAGGTGAGCCGGAAGGCGCACTCGTGCTGTTTCACGGCCGTGGCGCGGACGAGCATGACTTGCTGCCCATCATCGAGGTTCTCGATCCGGAGCAGCGTCTCGTCGGTGTGACGCCGCGCGCGCCGCTCGACCTCGGTACCGGCGGCTGGCACTGGTATGTGGTGCCGCGGGTCGGGTATCCGGATGAGCCCACGTTCATGGCATCGGTTGCGCTGCTGGACGACTGGCTCGACGGCCTTCCGGATCGGATCGGCGTCCCCGAGGAGCGCATCGTGCTCGGTGGCTTCTCGCAGGGATGCGTGATGGCGTACGCCATGGCGCTTGCTGCCAACCGGACGCCACCAGCAGCGCTGCTGGCAATGGTCGGCTTCGTACCGCACGTCGCGCAGCATCCACTTGATCTCGTCTCAGACGATCGCCCTCCCGTCACGATCGTGCACGGCAGCATTGATCCCGTGATCGACGTGTCGTTCGGACGGGCCGCACGTGACGAGTTGCTTGCCGCCGGCATGGACGTCACCTATCGCGAGACGCCCGTCACGCATACGATCGACGCGGCCTGGCTGCCGGACCTGCGGCACCAGATCGGCATGGCGCTGCGGATCGACTGACTAGCTGACGGTCGCTGCAGTCCACGCGAGCGGGACGATGTCCTGCAGCGCGGTGGTCATCTGTGAGGCCGTCGTGGTGATGGTGACGGTACGACCGACAGCGGCTGCGGGGAACAGCGTGGGGCTCGCGCGCAGCGCAATCGTGCCCGCGCGGGAGAGCTTCGTACCGTCCGACGACGAGATGCCGGTGGGGCGAATGATGATGCGGCCTTCGCCGCCGATGGTCGCTGTCCAGGCGACGACGCCCTTGATCGTGAGCGACACCTGCGGCGTGGCCGTGTTGGCGCTCGCCGGGTTCGCCGGGTCAAGCTGCACGATCGTCGCCGTCTGGAGGTAAGCGTACGGCGACGACACGCTGGCGCCGCGGTGGAGCTCGAAGTGGAGGTGGCAGGGGCCACCCGAGGCGTCACCCGTGTCACCGACGTACGAAATGATCTGGCCGGCCTTGACGCGCGAGCCGTCCTTGAGGCCCTTGGCGAAAGCGCTCTTGGCGCCGTCGCGGCCATCCATGTGGATGTAGCGGTACCAGCTGCTCTTGCCCTTGAGCGTGACCATCCAGCCGGAGCGGGAGCCCCAATCCAGCGTCACGGTCCCGGGAACCACCGCGATGACCGGTGTACCGCACGGCGCCAGAAGGTCGTTGCCCTCGTGCGAGCCGCCGGCGCGTCCATCGCCGAAATCGTCGGTGTAGTGCGCACCGCCGACCACGGGAAACAACGTGAACGGCGGATCCGCGGCACCGAGGGCCGTAGCCGGGGCCAAGAGCGCCAGGCTCGTGATGATCAGCGTGAGGATCCGCATACGTGAACCGGCGTGGAGAACCGCCATGGGCGAAGGCTACACCGCCATTGGTGGCACAGGTGTCGCGTCCGCAAGTCGCAATACGACCGTGACATTGCCACACCTGTCACGCATGTGAGGCCGGAACGCGGTATTGTGCCGGTAATGCAGTTCGTACGCGATAGGGACACCGCGCACGGTCACCCATTTCGCTGAGCCATGACGAGCAGCCTTCGCCGCACACCGCTGTACGACCGCCACGAGGAGCTCGGCGCACGCATGGTCGAGTTTGGTGGCTGGGAAATGCCGGTGTACTACGTCGGCATCAATGAGGAGCATCGCGCCGTCCGCGCCCGTGCCGGCATCTTTGATGTCTCGCACATGGGCCAGCTCGAGGTGACCGGCTCCGGAGCCGAGAATCTGCTGCGCAAGGCGCTCGCCAGCGATATCGACCGACTCGAGGAGGGGCAGGCGCAGTACTCGTTCCTGCTGAACGAGAAGGGCGGTGTGGTCGACGATCTGATCGTCTACAAGTTGCCCGACAAGGTCTGGCTGCTGGTGGTCAACGCCGGTAACATCGCCACCGACTTGGCACACCTCAAGGGGCTTAAGCAGCGAGGCGCCGTCGTCACCGACAAGAGTGACGAGACGGCGATGATTGCGCTCCAGGGCCCGGTCACGCTCGATTTGCTCGCTGACATCTGGCCGAAGAAGACGCCGGGCCCCGACACGATCAAGCCGTTCACGGCTGTCCAGCGCGTCGTGGCCGGCGTGCCGTGCCTCGTGGCGCGCACGGGTTACACCGGCGAGATTGGTGTGGAGCTGATGTGCCCGGCCGATCGCGCAGGCGATCTCTGGGACGGGATCCTCGCGCATCGTGAGCACGGCGTCGTACCGAGTGGACTGGGCGCGCGCGACACGCTGCGCCTCGAGATGGGCTTTCCGCTGCACGGACACGACATTGACTCCAAGACGACCCCGATCGAGGCCAGCCTCGGGCGATTCGTGCACCTCGGGCGAGAGTTCGTCGGCAGCGCCGTTCTGGACAAGCAGGTCGCCAAGGGCGTGAAGCGCAAGCTTGTCGGCATTCAGTTGCTCGATCGCGCGATCCCGCGTGAGGGTTACCCGATTCTCAAGGACGGCACCAAGATCGGCACGATCACGAGCGGCACCCTCTCGCCGAGCGTCGATCGTGGTATCGGCATGGGGTACATCGCCCCGGAGTACGCCGTACCGGGTACTACGCTTCAGGTCGATGTTCGCGGACGCGAGCGCGACGCCGAAGTCGTGCCCCTGCCGTTCTACAAGAAGGAGTCCTGAGTCATGGCCGAGGAGAGCTACCCCGCCGAACTGCGGTACCACCGCGAGCACGACTGGGTGCGTGCTGACGGCGACGAGGCGATCTTCGGGATCACGTGGCATGCACAGGACGCACTCGGCGAGGTCGTCTACTTCGAGCCGCCGGCAGTGGGTTCCCATATCGACGCAGACAGCTCCTACGGCTCGCTCGAGTCGGTCAAGGCGGTCTCCGACGTGATCGCGCCGCTCGCGGGCACCGTCACGGCCGTCAACGACAAGGCCGTTGAGTCGCCCGAGCTCGTCAATGAGTCACCCTACGCCGATGGCTGGCTGATCCGCGTCAAGCTCGACGACGCAAGCTCCGTCGACAGCCTGCTCGACGCAGACGCGTACCAAGCCCTGCTCTAGGCATCGCTACCGCCGGGTTGCCCGGCGTGCCACGATGGGTTCATGTCGATCGACCGCGAAGCATCCTGCCGACGCTGCCGGGTGTACTGCGACTGGGTGGTGGATCCACTGGGGTGTCTCGACTGCTCCCGCCTCTACGCGTACGACGCCAAAGATGGGCGCCGCTACGTGGGCTGTGTCGAGGGCGTTCATCTCGCGGAGCTCGAGTTGCGCGTGCTCGAGGAGAGCGTGGAGGAGGGGCGTACGTTCGGCGGTGTGCGTGCAGCACGCGTACCGCTGACGATCTGCACCGCCAAGGTCGATCCGGCCTATCCGCAGCGGTTACCGGAGATTGGCTGTGTCAACCCGGAGTTTCACGAGCCGCCTGGCGGCGGTGCGTTCACGGTCAGCGTGCGCGGGGCTTCTTCGCCTTCGCCTGACGACGCTTGACGCCCTTTGCGTGCAGCGCGCGCAACGCTGCGATTTCCTGCGCATCCGGTCCGTTGCCCTCGTGGCCCGGTGTCTCGAGCAGCATCGGCAGGTCCGCCAGTTTGGGGTGCGAGAGCGTCACGGCGAGTCCATCACCCATCTCGCCCTCGCCGATATTGGCGTGGCGATCGCGGTTTGACCCGCAGGCCGCGGCAGCGTCGTTGACATGGAGACAGCGCAGGCGGTCGATGCCGATGCGGGTGTCGAGCTCCTCCACCAGTGCGTCTAACTGCTTCGGGTCGGTTACATCTACGCCCGAGACGTAGGCGTGGCACGTATCGATGCACATGCCGAGGCGAGGATGGTCGACGGCATTGATGATGCTCGCGAGCTCGATTGGGTCGCGCCCGATCGTGCCGCCGGCGCCTGCTGAATTCTCGAGCAGCAGCCAGCAGGGGTCGTTCAGGTGCTTGAGGGCGGCCTTCAGTTCCTTGACGATCTGTGGGAGCGTTACCTCAAGGCCACGGCCCTTGTGCGAGCCAACGTGCAGCACGATGCCATCGGCGGCAATCGCATTTGCCACGTCGATCGTGTTGCGCAGCGCCGTGCGGCTCTTCTCCAGCAGCGCGGGCTCATCGGTGGCCAGATTGATGAAGTAGATGGCGTGGCAGACGATGTACTGCACCTGGCCACTCTCGCGGGCGGCGCGCAGCACGGCGAGATCTTCCGGCTTGTGTGCCGTGGGCTTCCACGTGCGCGCGCTCTGGATGAACACCTGCACGCCATCGGCGTCGATCGCTGCGGCCCGGCCGGGCACGTTCTGCATGCCGCCAGCAGAAGAAATGTGGGCACCTGCGATCACGGAGGCAGCATACGGAGCGAGGCCGCGGGTGCCGGTGCTGCGTGACGATCGCGCACAGCGGTACGTTTCCGTACATGACTGTCCGCGTCCGCTTCGCCCCGTCGCCCACCGGTTTCCTTCACGTGGGAGGTGTGCGCACCGCGCTCTACAACTGGCTGTTCGCCCGGCACCACGGTGGCGTGACGGTTCTGCGCATTGAGGACACCGATACGGAGCGCGAGACCGAGGGTGCGATCGAGCAGATTCAGCGCTCGCTGGACTGGCTCGGACTCGACTTCGACGAGTCGCCCCGCACCGGCGGGCCCAACGGTCCGTACCTGCAGAGCGAGCGCGCAGAGACGTACCAGGCCGCCGTCGACACGCTGCTCGAGCAGGGCCTTGCCTATCGCTGCTACCAGACGCCGGAAGAGCTCGAGGCTGCACGAACCGCCGCCCGCCACACCGACGATCCTGCCGCGCCCACGCGCCTACATCGCGATCTGACGAGCGAGCAGATCAGTCGCTTCGAAGGCGAGGGGCGTCCGGCGATTATCCGCTTCCGCACGCCGCTCGAGGGCGAGACCGTGATCGAGGATCTTGTGCGTGGTCGCGTGGCCTTTGAGCATCGTCTGCTCGGCGACACCGTGCTGATGCGTGGCGGTGGTGCTCCCACGTACCAGCTCGCCAATCCGCTCGACGACATGGCGATGGGCATTACGCACGTGATCCGCGGCGAGGACCTGCTGCCGTCAACGCCGCGCCAGAAGCTCCTGATCGAGGCGCTCGGGGGGACGTTCCCGACCACGGCGCATCTGTCGATGATCCTGGGGCCCGACAAGAAGCGCCTGTCCAAGCGCCATGGCGCCGCCAGCGTGGAGGAGTTCCGCGAGCAGGGCTACCTGCCGCACGCACTCGTCAACTTCCTCGCCCTGCTGGGCTGGAGTTGGGACGGCGAGACCGAGATCATGAGCATCGACGAGCTGATCGAGCGCTTCTCGCTCGAGCGCGTCAACCCGGCGCCGGCCGTGTTTGATCACCAGAAGCTGGCGTGGATGAACGGCGCGTACCTGCGCGAGTTGGGGGCCGACACCTATGCCGCTGCCCTCGAGGAGCACCTTGTCGATGCCGACTCGCCGCTGGCCGGCAATCCGCGCCTCGGCGAGCTCGTACCGATGGTGCAGGAGAAGCTCGGTGCGTTCGGCGAGTTCGACGCGCTGGCCGGATCGCTGCTGATCGATCGGGAGCCCGATCCCGTGGCGTGGGAAAAGCTGAAAGCCGACGAGAACGCGCCGAAGGTGCTCGACGCTGCCATCACGATGTTGGGAGCGATTGCGCAGTTTTCGCCTGACGCGATCGAGGGAAGCCTGCGCAGCATCTGTGATCTGCTCGGTCTCAAGCCGAAGAACGCGTTCACGCCGATTCGCATTGCGGTGACCGGTTCCACGGTGGCGCCTGGTCTGTACGAGTCGATTGCGTTCCTCGGACGCGATGAGGCGCTGGCGCGCCTGCAGCGCGCTCGCGCCGCTCTGTAGCCCCGCGCGCAGGAGAGCGGCAAAGCAGCGCGTATCGTGAGGGCAGATGGCCGCCAGCAAGCGCTCTGCCGATACGTCGGCTGAGCAGACCCCCGTCCCGAAGAAGCCCAAGCGCCTGCGCGGCATCATCGCTGCCTTCCTCGCTGCGATCGTGATTGTCCTCGTGACTGCCGTCATCACCACGATCGTGGTCGACGCAGTGCACGGACGGACCAATCTGTTCACGGAGGCTGCGGGCGGCTCCAACCAGGAGCAGAACGATGTCGATGCGGCGCGCGCCGCGGGGTACAAGGCCGGCGTGCGCGACACGAAGCAGATCGCCAACGACCGGCTGAGCGCCAAGTACGACCAAGGTTTTGCGAAGGGCTATGCCAAGGGTCGTGCCGACGTCAAGAACAATGAGGGCTCACAAGGCGGATATCCCGAGGGCTACAACGCCGGCGTTACCGCTGCCGTGGACGCGTACAAGAAGATCATCGCGCAGGCCCAGCAGATCATCGCGGACGCCGGGCAGGTGCCAGTCACGACGGCGCCGACGCCGACGACGACGACGGGGTAGGTGGCTGCGAGTCTGGACCCGGGTCCAGATTTGCTCGATCGGGGCCTTTGTGGATCCAGGGCTCTTGTGTCGTCGGGGCCGTTCTGCATGACATGGATCCGGCATCCAGGGCATTTGTGTCGTTGGGGCCGTTCTGCATGACATGGATCCGGCATCCAGGGCATTTGTGTCGTCGGGGCCGTTCTGCATGACATGGATCCGGGTCCAAATTGTCATTCTCCGGCCGCGCCATATCCGGGATAACCGGACAATTTGGACCCGGATCCCTGCGGGATGCAACGGCGGCAATACGGCAATGAAAAAGGGGCGGGGTGACAGGGCGTTGCCCTGTCACCCCGCCCCTTGTCGTTCCGGATTACGCCGTCAGATGCGCACGAAGCTCCAACCGACCGAACGCTGCACGTTCGGGGAGCTTCGTGCGTTACGCGTGGTGGCGCCGGACTGTGTCCGCCGTCACCACGGGTTCGGCTGCGCAGACCTCGCCGCTACGCGGTGAGGTCTGCGGCCATCTCCTCAAACGCGTCCACAAAGCGGGCGCAGTCTTCGATCGAGTGGGCGATCGAGAGCGTCCACTCCTCCTCGCGACCCGGGGTCATGAAGACTCCGCGGTTCATGTTGTACAGCCACGCGAGGTCGCACAGCTCGCCGTCCTGCTGCGACTTGAAGGACTCGTAGTCGACGATCGGGTTCTTCGCGAACGTCACGCAGCCCTTGGAGCTGATGCCGACCGTGTAGCCCGGCAGGTTGTGCTTGTCGAGCACGGCCGAACAGCCCTCGAGCATGAAGTCGTTGAGCGTGTCGAGGTGCTCGTACGCCTCGGGGGTCATAACGTCGAGGAGATTGGCGCGCGCTGCGGCCATGCCGAGCGGATTGCCGTTGTACGTACCGACCTGGTAGACGGAGCCGTTGCGGACGACCTCCATGATCTCGTCGGTGCCGCCGATGGCACCGATCGGCAGTCCACCACCGAGCGCCTTGGCGAGCGTGACCATGTCGGGCGTCACACCGAACTTCTCGACGGCGCCGCCGGGGGCGATCGTCATGCCGGTCTTAACCTCGTCAAAGATCAGGACGATGCCGTGCTTCTTCGTGATCTCGCGGACGGCTTCAAGGTAGCCGGGCTCCGGGAGCACGACGCCGAGGTTCATCATCGCTGCCTCCATGATCACGCAGGCAGGCAGGCGACCCTCTTCCGCGAGGCGCTCGATGCGGCGCTCCATGGCGGGCGCGTCATTGAACGGCACGGGGATCGTCATGTCGGCAACGGCCTTCGGGATGCCGCCACCGTAGGGGAGGGACGCGTAGTTCTCGCGGTCGCCGATCGAGGCGTAGTCCACGCCGATCGAGACCATCACGTAGTCGTGGTGACCGTGGTACGAGCCGAAGATCTTGATGATCGTGTCGCGGCCCGTCGCGGCGCGGGCGATACGGATTGCGTCCATCGTGGCCTCGGAGCCCGAGTTCGTGTACCGCCACTGCGGCAGGCCCCAGCGGCGCTTCAACTCGTCGGCGACGATGATCGCGTCCTCGGTCGGGGCGGCGAAGTGCGTGCCCTGCTCCATGCGCTCAACGACGGCTTTCGTGATGACCGGATGGGCGTGGCCCTGGACCATCGAGCCGAACCCGTTGTGGAAGTCGACCATCTCGGTGCCGTCGACGTCCCAGACGTGCGAGCCAATGCCGCGCTCGAGATAGATCGGCCACGGATCGCGGAACTGGTAGGACGAAGCGACGCCACCCGACAGCGAGACCTGGGCGCGCTCGTACATGCGACCCGACGCAGACGTGTTCGCATCCAGCTTCTTCGCCTCGCGCGCAGTCAGTTCGGCGATGCGCTCGCGGTCAAGCTCGACAGGGGTGCGTACGGCCATGGTTCCTCCTCAGCGCGCTGATTGCGCGGTCAGTTGACACACGATAAGCGCGCAGCGGGCCGAGCGTCAATGGGCAAGGCGCCGCTACGAGGCGGTAAAGAGCGTCTCGGCGACGTCTTGGCGCTCGCGGATCAACGCGCGAACGCCCTCGCTGTCGCCGTTGCGCAGCATCTCGATCGGATCGGGCTCGCCGTTGACGATCCCCTCGAAGAAGACCTTGCGGTCCTCGTACGTTGGGAAGAGGTCCTTGGCCCAGCCACGGACGCCGTTGAGCATGACCGCGAGCTTGGCGTGCGGCTCGCCGTACGTCTCGAGGATCTCGCGCTTGAGGCGCTTGGCCAGCGCGGGGCTCGCGCCCGACGTGGAGATCGCGATCGAGATCGGCCCGCTGCGTACGATCGCCGGCAGGATGAAGTTGCAGAGCGGCGGGACGTCGACGACGTTGACGAGCATTGCGCGCTCTTCGGCGGCACGGTAGATCGCGACGTTCAGCTCGGTGTCCTCGGTCGCCGCAACGACGAGCAGGTGCCCGACGAGGTCTGCCGGGGTGTACTCGCGCTCCTCGAGGGTGATTGCGCCCTCAGCTGCGAGCTCCAGGACCTCTGCCACCGCCTGTTTGGCGACGACGTGGACCTTCGCGTTGGCGGCGAGGAGACCCTCGATCTTCTCGAGACCGATCGGGCCGGCACCGACCACGAGGCAGGGGCGGCTACCGAGATCCAGGCAGGCCATGTAGAAGGTCTTCTCGAGCATCTTGGCGTTGCACGTGGCATCGCAGCGGTCGAGTTTGGCGTCGCAGACACAGGGGCGAGGAGGCATATGCGAAGCCTATCGCGAGCAGGCGGTGCGCGGATGGGTCACCATCCGTTCCATGGGCGACGTCCGCCACCTCTACGTGCACGTGCCGTTCTGCGCACATCGCTGCGGGTACTGCGACTTCGTCACCGTCACGGGGCACGACGAGCGCCACGGTGCGTACGTCGATGCGCTGTTGCGTGAGCTCGCGGGGCGCGGGGACGTGCTGGGTGATGTTGAGACGGTCTACGTCGGTGGTGGTACGCCATCGCGCCTCGGACCCGAGTTGCTGGCGCGCCTCCTCGACGCGCTGCCGCAGGCGTCGCTCGAGACCACGGTGGAGTGCAATCCCGAGGGGGTCGACGCCGACCTCGCGGCGGTGCTGGGCGAACGCGGCATACGCGTGTCGCTCGGCGCGCAGACCTTCGCCCAGCCGCTGCTCGACACGCTCGAGCGCGAGACGACGCCGGAGCAGGTACGCGCTGCCGTCGCCACGTTGCGCGCCGCGCGCACCCCATCGCTCTCGCTCGACCTGATCTACGGCATCCCCGGCGAGCGCGAGAGCGACCTCGGGCGCGATCTGGCGGTGATCGAGGAGCTGGCACCCGACCACGTCTCGGCCTACGAGTTGGAGGCGAAACCGGGTACACGCTTTGCGGTGCATCACGGCGCGCGGCTCGAGGAGCAGGCCGAGCTGCTGGAGCGCCACATGGAGCTCGTGATCGACTCGCTCGCGTACTCCGGCTACGACTGGTACGAGATCGCCTCCTTCGCGCGCGGCCCGGAGCATCAGGCGCGCCACAACCGCGCCTACTGGGAGGGGCGCGACTACCTCGGGCTCGGCGTCGGCGCGGTCGGAACGGTGGCGGGGGAGCGTCGTGTCAACGGCCCGAAGCTCGCCGCGTACATCGATGATCCGCTCACGGCGCCTGCGGCCATCGAGGCGATTAGTGCCCGCACGCGTCTTGAGGAGCGGCTGATGCTCGGTCTGCGGCTTGCGGATGGCGTGGCACTTCAAGAGGTAGAGGCCGTGCTAGATCAGGCAGCGCTCGATCGCCTGGTTGGCCTCGGGCTGGCCAGCGTCGAGGGCGGTAGAATCCAGCTTGCGCAACGAGGACGCATGCTGCTACACGACTGCGTTGCGGAGCTACTCGACGATGAGCCTGCCTGACCTCGACATCACCGAACGCCGCCAGCAGGTGCTGCGCGCCGTTATCGAGGAGCACATCTCCTCTGGACAGCCGATCGGGTCCAAGACGCTGGTGCAGAATCGCGGCTTCGAGACGTCGGCATCGACGCTGCGCTACGAGCTGGCCTGGCTCGAATCGGTGGGGCTGCTCGGACACCCGCACACGTCGGCTGGTCGTGTGCCGACCGAGCTTGGCTATCGGTTCTACGCCGGCACGCTGCTCGCCGAGCGCATTGCAGCGCAGCCGTTCGAGGTGCAGTTGACGGAGGCCTCGCGCGAGGTCGACGACGCGCTGCGCGTCACGACCGAGGCGCTCTCGCAGGTAACCAGTCTGCTCGCAATCGCCAGTGCGCCGAGCGTCGCCGAGGTCGATATCCGACATATCGAGATCCTCTCGTTGCAGCCGCAGGTCGTGATGATGTTGGTGATCAGCGGGACGGGCGCTGTCGCCAAGCGCGTCTTCGCATTCGATGGACCGGTTGATCCCGGCTTGGTGGAGTGGTCGCGTGAGTACCTCAACGAGACGCTGACGGGTGGGCTGATCTCCGAGCGCACGGTCCGGCGCCGTATGGAGGACCCCGACCTGCCCGTGCGGGAGCGCGACTTTCTCGACGCGATCGCACCGGTCTTCCACGAGCTCTTCGAGGCGGGTGCCGATCGTCTCGTCGTCGGCGGCGCCTCGCGTCTGATGAGCGAGTTGCGTGCCCAAAATCAGCAGGAGCTGACGCAACTCGCCTCGGTGCTCGAGGAGCGTGCGGTGATGCTGGGCCAGCTGCGGGCTGCGTTGCGCGGCGATAGCGTCACGGTGCGGATCGGCGAGGAGCACGAAGAGGCTGCGCTCCGGCCGGTCGCGATGATCACCGCGGGCTACGGCCTGTCGCACCGTACCCTCGGCGCTGTCTCGGTGATTGGTCCGGTTCGGATGGACTACGCGCAGGCGATCGTCGCCGTGCGCGGTGCGGCGGCCGCGCTCAGTGCGTACGTCGAGGACGTCTACGAGGAGTGAATTGGGCCCTGCTTGCTGCCGGCTTCGGGCTGGCGGCGTATCAGGTGTGGGCCATCTCGGTGCGCGTGCTAGGGTCGCGGCAGCTTGATCCGCCGGAGCGCAAACTCATGATCATCACGCTCATCATGACCCGCGGACTCGGCTTCGTGCTCGGTCTGATGCTGATCGCGGGCGCTGTGTGGCGGTCGCTGCAGTAGACCCCGGATACCATGCGGTCGGATGTCTGCCCAGCAAGATTTTTACGAGGTACTTGGCGTTCCGCGCGATGCGTCGGACGATGACATCAAGAAGGCGTTCCGTAACCTCGCGCGCCAACACCATCCGGACGTCAACCAAGACGATCCGGACGCCGGCGAGCGCTTCCGGGTGATCGCTGAGGCCTACGAGGTGCTTTCGGTTTCGGAGTCGCGCGTCCAGTACGACCGCTACGGGCACGCCGCCTTTTCCGGCCAGGCTAGAGGTGCCGCCGACTTTGGCGACCTAAGCGACATCCTCGGCATGTTCTTCAGCGACGGTATGTTCGGCGGCGGTGGGCGACAGCGCGGGCCGCGGGGCGGTCAGGACGCCGCTGTCGGCATCTCGCTGACGCTGCGCGAGGCAGCCAGTGGCGTCCAGCGCGACCTCAATGTCGAGATCATTGGCGACTGCGACCGCTGCGGCGGGTCCGGTGCCGAGCCGCCGACGCGACCCATCGGCTGCGAGACCTGCGGGGGCATCGGCGAGGTGCGGCAGGTGTCGAACACGCCGCTCGGTCAGATCATGCGCCAGCTGCCGTGCCCGACCTGTCGCGGTCGCGGCGCAATTGTCGAGACGCCATGCGTCGCGTGCAAGGGGCGCGGCTCGCAGCCCGAGAAGCGCACGGTCAGTGTTGGTATTCCTGCGGGCATTGACTCAGGCCAGCAGGTGCGCGTGGTGGGGCAGGGGCACGCCGGCGACCCCGGCGCGCCGCCCGGCGACCTTTACGTCCAGGTCCACGTCGAGGACGACCCCGCGCTCGAGCGCGACGGCCTTGATCTCTACGTGCGCGTTGACCTGACGGTCACGCAGGCGCTGCTTGGCGCCACGGTCCACGTGCCGACGCTCGAGGGGACGGAGACGCTGGTCCTGCAGACCGGCACGCAGCCGGGTGAGCGGAAGACGCTGCGCGGTAAGGGCATGCCGATGATCAGCAACGAGAAGCGCCGCGGCGACCTGCACGTGATCTTCGCCGTGCACGTGCCACACACGATCGATCCGCAGGCGCGTCGCCTGGCCGAAGAGCTCGACAAGGCAATCCCCGAAGATGCCTACAAGAGCGAAGGCGGCGGGCTCTTCGACCGTCTGCGCGGTCGTCACCGTGGTTGATCCGCCGCTCACTCGCTGGCAGATCGAGGTTCCCGCCGAGCGCGCCGAGGAGGCGATCGCGATCCTGCTCGAGGCGTTCCCCGGTGGCCTGCAGGAGGTAGCGCGCGGGTCGACGATTGGCTTCGCCGGCTTTCTCGGCGTCGACGAGCCCCCGCCGGTGCTGCCCGACTGGCTGCCGGCCACGCCCGAGGCCGTCCCCGATGGTTGGCGCGACGCGTGGCGGCAGTTCCACAAGCCGACGCAGATTGGTGACCTCTGGGTGCGCCCGCCGTGGCTCGACGAACCGGTCGACGCGATCATCCTCGAGCCTGGCCACGCCTTCGGTACCGGCTCACATGGCACGACGCGAGGTGCCGGACAACTGCTGCTCGACGAGCCGCCCGGTCGCCTCCTCGATCTTGGCTGCGGCTCGGGTCTGCTCTCGATCATCGGGGCCTACCGCGGGCATAACCCGATCCTCGCCATGGACATCGATCAGAACGCGATCGAGTCGACGCTGGAGAACGCGATCGTCAACGGCTACGCCGACCGCATCGAGGTCGTCACGGGCGATGCGATCATGGCGCCGCTGCCGGAGTCCGACCTTGTCGTTGCGAACATCGAGCGCAAGCTGATCGAAATGCTCCTGCAGCGCGAGGGACTCCCGGACCGCATCATCGTCAGCGGCCTGCGCATCGAGGACGAGGTGAACATGACCGGCTGGGAGTTGCAGCGACAGATCGTGCTCGGTGGCTGGCGTTCGGCGCTCTTGACGCGCTAAGCGGGAGCGCCCAGGTTCGGAATGGGGTCTGGCCCCAAACCGAACCTGAGCCACCGCTAACTACGTGGTTGTCGTCTTGAAGTTGTCGATCTTGATCGGCGACACGGGCGGGGTGGCCGTGGCGTCGCCGAACCAGGTGACGAAGGCGGCATTCTGCGCACCCTGGAGGTTCGACGGCACCGGCTGCTGAATCTCGTTCTGCATCGCGTGCGCCAGCACCTTCTTCATGGCGCGGACAAACTGCTGCGCCTCCGGCTTGTACGCCACGTTGTCGAGCTCCATGCGGCCTTCGCGCGTGCGGTAGTCGTAGACCTCCCACTCAATGCCCTTGGAGGCGTCGATCTCGTAGCCGCCGTCCTTCCAGTAGGCATACCGCGCGAGCTTGCCAATCTTCGTGCGGACAGCGGTGATGTGATTCGCGCCGGGGTACGTGGTGCTCCCGTCGCCGCCGAGCTGCGGGGGCAGCGTCGCCTCCTCGTCGGTGGCATGTGCGATGTAGGGACGCCCCTTGGCCGTCGGATCCTTCAGTGCGCCTGCGATATCGCCCCGCTTCTTAAGGTGCGCGTACCGCGGGTCGTTGCGCCAGTCATCGTTGCCGGTAGCGAAGGTTAGGAACAGCGCGCCGAGGTCGACGCTGGAGAACAGCTGCTTGCGACCGGCCTTCGTGTCCTTGGTCCACGTGTTCGTCGGATCCTTGACGATCAGCGGGACACGCGAGCCCTCCTCATAGAAGGAGAAGCCCTTGCCGCGCATGCCGTGGGCGCCGTTGTACTCGCCGTGATCGGATGTGAAGACGACGATTGTGTTGTCGGCAAACGGCGACTTGGCAAGCTCGTTGAGTGCCGAGTAGATCTGTAGGTCGACTTCGTTGGTCATCAGTGCGTAGGTGTCGAGCATCTTGCGCCACGGCTGCTCCACGCGCACGGCGCTGGGCAGATCGCCAAACGTATCGTTGTGCGCGTCGACCGACGACTTCTGCAGCGATGGCTTGCGGCGCCGCTCGCGCTCGCCGTCGGTCTCGAAGTTCGCTGCCATGTTCTTGTACAGCTCACGCGGGAATTGCTGGCCCTGGATGCGGCGCGTGTAATACGGGTAGAACTGAATGTCGTGCGGGTTGATCAGGCTGAGCGTCGCAAACCACGGCTTCTCGCCGCTCGGGCGCTTCTTCAGCCACTCGCGGAATTGCTGGCGCGTGATCGGGTCGATGAACTGGCCCTGACCGGCACCGCCATCAGGGGATGGGCACGTGCCAACCTCCGGGTCGGGCACCGTGAAGCCGTAGGCCTCGTACGGATTGGCCATGCACCCGTTGATCGTGCCCTCGCCGGTCACGTCGGACGGCGTGACGTGCCACTTGCCGAACCAGTACGTGTCGTAGCCCTGCTCGCGCAGTGCGGTGCCAAACGTCGGAAAGCCGGTGTTGAGCGCGGCATCGCCAGTCGTCCCGAAAATGCCGATCTGATGCGTGTAGAGCCCCGAGACCTGCGCGGCGCGGGCCGGGGTGCAGTCGTTCGAGACCGTGTAGTAATGATCGAAGCGCACGCCCTCATCGGCAAGCTTCGTGATCGACGGGCACACGAATTTCTGCATGGCCGGCGACATGTAGATGTATGGCGCACGCAACTGGTCGACCATGATGAAGAGGATGTTCATGCCGCCCTTGGGCGCGCTTTCCTGGGCGCTGGCCGAGGGCATCGTCCACTTCGGCAGCGCAGCGGCGGCGCCGGCGGCAAGGCCGGTGGCGGCGACACCCTTCAGGAAGGTCTTGCGCGAGAATCCCGCGCGCTCAACTTCGGACATGACGGCTCCTTGTGATGAACAGTCGTAGCCTATCCGCCGACCCTGTCGCCTTTCCGCGCTACGGGGCGACGTCTGCGGGCGGGTGTGCTCCGGGTTACCCTGCTGGATGTGGCCCACGTCTTCCGCTTCTTCCTCTCACCGGCCGACGCGGTCGCTGCCGGCGAACGGGTCGCGCTGTCCAAGGATGACGCGCACCGACTGCACAAGGTGCTGCGGCTCGAGGTAGGGGAGGTGGTCGAGGCAGCCGACGGTCGGGGGCGCGTGTTCACGGCGGTGGTCGACAACCCGAAGCTCGGCACGGTGCTGCTCGGCGCTGAGCTTCCAGCGCAGCCGCCGCTCGCGCCGATCCGCGTGTTGCTCGCGCAAAGTGGCCCGCGCGCCGACGATGCCGTGGAGAAGCTTGTCGAGTTGGGCGTGGCAGAGGTCGGTCCACTGCTTGCGGCCGGTCGCCGCCGCGAGGCGCGCACCGACCGCTGGGAGCGCATCGCGGCAGCCGCTGCGGCGCAGGCCAAGCTCCCGCTGATCCCGACCATCCTCGATCCTGTCGACTTCGCCACCGCGCTGGCGGCCGGCGCGATCGTGTGCTCGCACGAGGAGCACGACACGTCGCTCGCTGCTGCGCTCGCCGCGGCGCCGCACCCGATCACGCTATTGATCGGCCCCGAGGCTGGCTTTGGCGGCGACGAGCTTGCAGCAGCCCGAGACGCGGGTTGCCCGATCGTGACGCTCGGCGGCACGGTGCTGCGTACGGAGACGGCGGCGATCGTCGCCGCCGCGCTCGTGCGCGAGCAGCTCGCGCACTAATTGCTGCCGTCTGGTGGTGGCGGCGACCGATGCGGCTATCCTCGTTGACATGATCGAGCAGGTAGAAGCGGAACTCCGCGAGGCGCGCCTCGCCCGGGACAGCGAGAAGGTCGGTGCACTGACCATGCTGCTGGCCGCCCTTAAGGACGCCGAGAAGGCCAACGGCGGCACGCTCGACGATGCCGGCGCCATCCAGGTGATGACGCGCGAGCGCAAAAAGCGCGTCGAGGCGGCCGAGAGTTTCCGCGAGGGCGGGCGCGAGGACGCCGCGCTCAAGGAAGAGGCCGAGCTCGCGATGATCGACGCCTACCTGCCTGCGCAGCTCGCACCGGAGGAGCTGGCCGAGCTGATCGCTGCCGCGATCGCTGAGGCCGGCGCGACGGAGCCGAAGGACCTCGGCAGCGTCATGAAGATCCTGCAGCCGAAGACCGCGGGGCGGGCCGACGGCAAGGCCGTTTCGACGGCCGTGCGCGAGGCGCTCGGGGCCTGATGCGTCGGAGCGCTATTTGACCCGGACGAGCTTCACCGTCTCGGACACGTTCGCGCGCGAGTTGTCGTCGCGCGGCGATGAGGTCCTCAAGGCGGTCGCGCAGTCGGCGGAGTGCAAGGTGTATCTGCGCGGCGACGAGGTGATGCTCGACGGCGATGACGCGCAACTCGAGAGCGCACGCTCGTTGCTTGGCGAGTTGAGCGCACTCGTCGAAAGCGGCACGCCGCTCGAGTCGCAGACGGTCGAGGCCGTGACGGGCGTGCTGGCGCGCAACGGTCATGCCAAAGACGTGCTCGGCGAGGTCGTCTGGCGCCACCGCACCACGACGATCAAGCCGCGCACGGCCAACCAGAAGCTCTACGTCGACACGATCCGCACGCACACGATGACGTTCGGTGTCGGGCCCGCCGGTACCGGCAAGACCTACCTCGCCATGGCTCTTGCCGTGGCCGCGCTCGATAGTCGGCAGGTGTCGCGCATCATCCTCACGCGCCCTGCGGTCGAGGCCGGTGAGCGGCTCGGTTTCCTGCCCGGCGACCTGATGGCCAAGGTCGATCCGTATCTGCGCCCGCTGTTCGACGCGCTCTACGACATGATGGATGGCGAGCGCGTGACGGCCATGCTCGAGCGCGGCGTCGTCGAAGTCGCGCCGCTTGCCTTCATGCGCGGCCGCACGCTCAACGACGCGTACATCATTCTCGACGAAGCGCAGAACACCACGAAGGAACAGATGCGCATGTTCCTGACGCGCCTCGGCATGGGCTCCAAGGTGGTGGTGACGGGCGACCCCACGCAGGTCGATCTGCCCCGCGATTCGCTGTCCGGCCTCGTCGAGGCCGCGCGCATCCTGCAGAACGTGCCCGACATCGGCATCATCCAATTCGACAAGTCGGACGTCGTGCGGCACAAACTTGTGCAGCGCATCGTGGAGGCGTACCGCATCCTCGACGAGGACACGATTCAATGACGCTGGAATTCGACGATCGCGCCGAGAGTGGCGTGGACGAGGCCGCCGTCGCCGCCGTGATCGATGCCGTGCTGGTGGCCGAGAGCGTGGGGGAGGTCGAGGTTGGCGTCGTGCTCGTCGATGCCTTTGAGATGCAGGAGATCAACCGCGAGCATCGCGGCAAGGATGAGCCCACCGACGTGTTGTCGTTTCCGATCGACGATGACGACGACGAGGATCTTGACGGCGTCACGCGCATGCTCGGCGACGTGGTGATCTGCGTGCCCGTGCTCGTGCAGCAGGCGGTCGACAACGACGTCACGGCTGGCGACGAACTGGTGGACCTGCTCGTGCACGGCACGCTACATCTGCTGGGCTACGACCACGAGACCGACAGCGGCGAGATGCTGGCGCGTCAGGACGAGATCGTCGCGCCCCTCGCGCCGATCGCCTGGCCCGCGGGCTGAATTCGTCACACCTGAGCGCGCCTCCGGCGCGATGCTGTGTGTCGCTGCGCGTCGCCGGTGTTGGCAGCCGCGGCAGGCTGGTTGCATGGATACCGCACCAGGAGCACGGGGACTCGTGATCGGCGACCGCTACCGCGTGGCTGGCGCGCTTCGACGCACGGGCCTGATCGACGCCGTCGATCTCGAGGCCGATCGCACAGAGGCGGCATGCCGAGTCGTCGGTGTGCCGGGGGATACCGAGGGCGTCGATGCTTGGGAGGACGCCTGGCTCGCCGCACAAGATGCGGCCCGGCTACCACGTCTGCGAGAGATCGTGACCGATGAGGACGGTGCGCACTGGGCGATCCTCGGGCCCTCGCAGGCAGCCGACCTGCCGCTGCCCACCGACGCGCCGGCACAGGCACGGGTGATGGGCGAGGCGCTGGCGGGCGTTGGTCTTGATGTGAACGATGTCGCGCCAGCAATGCTCGTGACGGCCGGCGATGGGCGGCTGCATATCGATGGCGTCGTGTGGTTCGGCGGCGACCACACGGCCCGAGCGGCGGGGCGGGCGTTGGTCGACCTTCTGCCACGCACCGCGGAAGTCGACGACGAGGTATCGATGGAACCAGACGACTGGGCAATGCCTCGTCGTCGCACGCCGCAGCGGCGACCGCGGCGGACGCGAATCCTCGTGCCTGCGGCCATCGTCGCGGCGCTCGCCGCGGCTGCGCTTGTGCTGCTCGTGCCCTCACGATCGGGGGGCACGGCCGTGCTGGCGCCTGCCAGCTCGGCGAGCCTGGATGACGTGGTCTTCGGCTCCGCCCAGTTCCCGCTGGTCTCCTCGGAGGTCATCGCGGTGCCGACGACGCAACCCGTGCAAGGCGTGCAGGAGGGAGCGCAATCGTCGTCGGTAAACGAGAGCGAAGACCTCGTCGCCTCAGAGCAGGAGGTGCCCGAGACCGTCACGGTCGTGGTGCCGGTGACGGTTGAGCAGGTCGTTGACTCACTGCCCGAGCCGGTTGCTCCCGCGCTGCCGATCGCTGCAGCGCAGCAGGTGCCGAATCTGCCCGTGGCGGATGACGCGCCAGCTTTGCCGCTCGCCGCCGGTGGTTGATAGCGTCGGGGCGTGCGCACGCTCGACCTGACCATTCAACCTCCTGCGCCGTACGACCTCGTGCGGTCGGCGCGCGGTGGCGACGGCGTGACGCGGCGGCTCGACGGCGATGTCCTCGAGCTCGCAGTGGGAGCAGGATGCGGGTTCGCGCGGGTGTGTCAGCGGGGGGACGGATCCCTCACGGTCGAGCTGGCGGCTGAGAACCTGGAGGCGGCAGAGCGCGAGCTGCGGTTTCGATTGGCGTGTGATCAGCCGATCGATGGCTTTATCGCACTCGCCCGAGAAGACGCACTGCTTGCCCCGCTCCTCCGGCGCGCCCCGGGTCTGCGGCCGCTGCGCACGGGCACCGTGGCACACGCAGCTCTGCAGGCGTTTGCTGGACAACTGATCACCTTCCGTGAGGCGCAGCAGATCGAGCGTCGGATTATTCGGTTGGCGGTGCCCTCAGCGCCGGGCGAACTGGTGCCGTCGCCGACGGCGGAGCAGCTGCTCGCGCTCGGTACCGCACGCCTCGTGTCGTGCGGTCTCGCGCAACGGCGTGCCGACGCGCTGATGCGGCTCCTGCGCGGGCTCGACCTCGAGCGCTTGCGCGCGCTCGAGCCAGACCGTGTTGCCGCGCGCCTGCAGCGCCAAAGCCAGATTGGCCCGTGGACGATCGGTGTGTTGGGTCTGCACGGTTACGGCTGGCAGGACCATGGCCTCGTCGGCGACCTGGGGCTGATGCGGCTCGAGTCGGCGCGGTTAGGGCGCGACGCGACGGTAGAAGACACCGCCGTATTGCTCGAGCCATACGCACCCTGGCGGGGGCTGGCGAGCATGCATCTCCTCGGCCATCCGCTGGCGCGTCAGCATCGTGGCCGCACCCCCGAGGGGGCGCGGGCGAGCGATGCCCCCGAGACGATTTGAACGTCTGACCCCAGCCTTCGGAGGGCTGTGCTCTATCCACTGAGCTACGGGGGCGGGCGAGCAGGAGGATAGCGGACGCCTGAGGCGCGGCCGTGACGTAGATTTCCGGCATGGAGATTCGCGCCCGCATCGAGAACCTGACCCTGCACGAGCCGTTCGAGATCGCCCGTGGCGTCTCGACGCATGAGCCCGTGCTGGTGATCGAGCTCGAGCACGACGGCCTGATCGGCGTTGGCGAGGGCGCGCCGGTGGATTACCACGACGAGACGACCGAGGCGATGCTTGGCGAGGTCAATGGTCTCGGCGCAGCGATGCTTGGTGACGACCCGTTCGCGCTCGAGGCGATCATGCGTCGCCTGCATTCCGAGGGGCTGATGGGCGGCACGCGCATGGCGGTCGACGGTGCGCTGCATGACTGGATCGGCAAGCGTCTCGGCCAGCCGACCTGGCGCGTGCTCGGCCTCGAGCCGACCAGCCCGCCGACCTCCTTCACGATTGGCATCGACACGGTCGAGGGTACGGCCGACAAGGTGCGCCGCGCACAGGACTACCGCGTACTGAAGGTGAAGGTCGGCGGTGCCTCTGATCTCGAGCGTCTCGAGGCGGTCCGCGCCGGCTTTGCTGGTCCGATCCGCATTGACGGCAACGAAGGCTGGGACATCGAGATCGCGCGTGCGATCACGCCGGATCTCGTGCGCCTTGGCATCGAGTTCGTCGAGCAGCCGTTTCATCGCGACGATGTCGATGCCTACCGTGCTTATCGGGAGCTCGACGTGCGTCTGCCGGTGATCCTCGATGAGTCGGCGCAAGAGGCGCGCGACGTCCCGCACTGCGCGCTGCTCGGCGATGGCGTCAACATTAAGCTGTCGAAGACCGGTGGTATTCGCGGAGGCTTCTCGCTGGCGCGCGCCGCACGGGCGCACGGCTTGGCGGTGATGATCGGCTGCATGATCGAGTCGGAGCTCGGCATCGGGCAGGGCGCGCAGATCGCGTCGCTGTGTGATCACGTGGATTTGGATGGGCACCTGCTGATCGACGACGGGCCGTATCGCGGCCTCGGTTTCGTCGACGGCGTCGTCACGGTCTCGCAGGGACCGGGAATCGGAGTAGAGAAGGTATGAGCGAGCAGCTGGCAATCCTGGCCGAGGGCCTGTGGGCGGAATCCGACGCGAAAACGGGCCACGGCGTTCTGCGCTTCGGCACCGACCGCGAGGTCGTCTGTGTCGTCGACAGCACGCAGGCGGGCAAGACGAGCGCCGCGGTGGTCCCGTTCGCGCGTCGCGACGTGCCGATTGTCGCCGACGTGGATGCCGCCCATGCGCTCGGCGCGACCTGCGCCCTGATCGGCGTGGCCCCGGCCGGTGGCAAGCTGACCGACGCCTGGAAGGCGCAGCTGCTGCGCGCCATGGAGCTCGGCATGGACGTCGAGGCTGGTCTGCATACGCTGCTCAATGATGATCCCGCGCTGGTAGCTGCCGCCGCCCAGCACGGCGTACAACTGCGCGATCTGCGCACCTCGCCGAAAGGCCTGACGATTCCGCGCCGCGATCTCTCGCGCAAGGCCGACGTCCGCGTCGTGCACACCGTTGGTACCGACTGCGCGATCGGCAAGATGTCGACGGCACTCGAACTGACGGACAGCGCGTGCGCGCGCGGTCGCAAGGGCGTCTTTGTGGCGACCGGCCAGACCGGGATCGCAATCACGGGGTGGGGGATTGCCGTCGATCACGTGATCTCCGACTACGTCAACGGGGCCGCCGAGTCGCTGATCGATCAGGGTGGTGAGCGCGGCGATCTGCTGTTCCTCGAGGGGCAGGGATCGCTGCTGCATCCGGGCTACAGCGCCGTGACGCAGGGGCTGCTCCACGGCTCGCAGCCGGACGTGCTGGTGCTCCAGCATCTGGCCGGGCAGACGCACAACGACGACTACCCGTCGCGCCCGATTCCGCCTCTGTCGGACGTGATCGCGCTGTACGAGTTGTCGGCCAGTGCCGTGCGCCCAGCCAAAGTCGCAGCCATCGCGCTCAACACGAAACACCTCGATGACGCTGCCGCCCAGCAGGCGATTGCCGCTGCCGAGGCCGAGACCGGTCTCGTCGCCGACGACGTCGTGCGTAATGGACCCGACCGTGTGCTCGACGCCGTATTGGACGCTGTCGACGCGCTGTGACGGAATCGTTACGCCGATTCGCTTGACACGAACACGTGTTCGGTCTAACGTACCGAACATATGTTCGACATCCGCATACTCCGCTCGGTGGGCTTGCTGCTCGCCATCCTGTCCCTCGTCCTCGTGATCGGCCTGCGCGCCGCACCGGACAGTCAAGGCGGCCAGGAGCCGCAGACCTACATCGTGCAGCCAGGCGACTCACTGTGGACGATCGCAGAGCACACCAGCACGGGCGATCCGCGCGACGCGGTGGGGAAGATCAAGGAGCTGAACCACCTGGATAGCTCCACGATTCAGGCTGGTCAGGCGCTCCTGCTACCTGCATTCTGAGCCACGTTCGGCCCGGAGCGAGTGGCGCGAAATGTTGGTGTTGTGTTCACGCCACCAGCGTTTGCCCCAACGAATATGGGCAATTCGTTAGGACTCCGGCAGGATTCCCAACCGCAGGTAGCGGTGGCGGCGGCGACCGGGAATCCTCAAAGCATCATGACTGCCACAGCAGAGCCCAAGACCGCTACTCGCCCCGCACGTAACCTTCGTCTCGTCGAGCCCGACGCCGTCTTCGACGCGCCGGCTGCCGCCGAAAAGATCGACGACTCGTTTGACGAGACTCCCGAGGTCGACCTGCTCTTCACGTACGTCCGCCAGATCGGTGATGGCCGTCTGCTGACGGCCGCCGAGGAGGCCTCGCTGGCTCGCCGCAAGGATGCTGGCGACATGCGCGCCAAGCAAGAGCTTGTCGAGCGGAACCTGCGTCTCGTCATGTCGATTGCCCGCCCCTATAGCGCCGCCTCGGGTGTGCCGCTGCTCGACCTGATTCAGGAGGGCAACGTCGGCCTCATGCGCGCCGTCGAAAAGTTCGATCACACCAAGGGCTTCAAGCTCTCGACCTACGCGACCTGGTGGATTAAGCAGGCCATCAGCCGCGCGATCGCGGATCAGGGACGCACGATTCGCCTCCCCGTCCACGTCGTCGACAACCTCAAGCGCGTGCGCAAGGCCGAGCGTCGTCTCCGTCAGGAGCTCGATCGTCCCGCCACGCCGGAGGAGCTTGCCGCTGCGACAGGACTCGGCCTCAAGAAGGTGACGGCACTGCTCGACATCGTCGAGGATCCGGTGTCGCTCGACGTCAGCGTCGGCGATGGCGACTCCGACATTGCCGACCTCGTCGAAGACCCCAACGCGGTGCGCCCGGACGAGGCAGTCACCGGTGGCAGCTTCTCGACGGATCTGCAGCACGCACTCGATCAGCTCCACGAGCAGGAACGGCAGGTCGTCGAGCTCCGCTACGGCCTCGACGGCAACGGCACCCGCACGCTGGATCAGGTCAGCTCCGAGCTGGGCTGCACCCGCGAGCGTGTCCGGCAGGTCGAGGGTCGTGCACTCAGCACCCTGGCGAAGGCCAATCCTGAACTCCGCGAGTACCTGGCGCTCAGCGCCTAGGGCTCCCGGGGTCGGGAACACCTCAACGCTACCGTGCTGCGGGAGCGCGACGTAGACTGCGGACTGTGAGCACTCCCCCTGAGCGGATGCGGGTCTACCGCTTTGAGGACCCGGTCGAGGAAAGCCTCGGGCCCAAGCGTCCGGCGAGTAAGAAGCGACGTCGCCGCTTTCCGTTTGTGATCGCTCTCGCTGTGCTCGTGCTGGCCGGCGTGGTCGTTGGTGGCGCGCTCTATCTCGGGCGTGACACCGGCGGCACGATTCCGATCGGGACCACGATTGATGGCGTTGACGTGGGGGACCTGACGGCGGCCCAAGCCAAGGTCAAGGTGCGCGCCCATGGCAAGGTGCTTGTCGATCGCGGCGTGGAGCTCGTCTCCGGGGGTAATCGTTTCGCGATCGACCCCGCCGACATCAACCTCCGGCCCAACGCCCAGGTTGCCGTCAAAGCGGCGCAGGACGACTCGACCTTTCTCGAGCGCCTTCAGGGCCGGCTTGGCCTTGGCAGCGCGCGCAACATCCCGCTGACCTACCTCTACAGCCCGCGCGAGCTCGGACAGGCGCTCCTGCCGCTACGACAGGCCACGACGGTGGCGCCGCGCAACGCCGCGATCGTGAAGGACGCCAATGGGCGCTTCCCCGTCCAGCCCGCGGCAGATGGCAAGCGCCCCGCCATCGGCGAGATCCGGCAGGCGATCCGCTCGATTGGCACCGTCGGGCCCTCGATCCAGGTGCCTATCGTCGTGACGGCGCCTGCGATTAGTACGGAAGAGGCGACGCAGGCCGCCGCTGTCGGCCGGACGTTCGCCCGGTCTCCGCATATCGTCACGCTCAACGACGACCCGCGGCGCGTGCCTCGGAATGTCGCCGCAAAGGCCACGGAGTTCCCTACCGCGGACGGTGAGATTCGCTTCGGCATCTCGGCAGCCACGCTACGCAACTTCTTCAGCGGTCTCTACCCGGGTCGTGAGCGCGCGCCGCGCAACGCCACCTTCACGACCAACGCGGCGGGTAAGGCGCGCATCCTTGGCAGCAGGGATGGGCGCGGCGTCGATGTTGAGGCGCTGATTAGCGCCTGGAAGGCGGATCCGACGCAGCGCATCACGCCGATCACGATCGGCGTCCGTGAGCCCGCGCTGACGTCCGAGAAGGCGCAGCAGATGGGCGTCACCGAGGTGGTCGGCGAGTTCTTCACGCCGTACAGCGGCGGCGCTCGTGTGAGCAACATCAAACGTGGCGCGGAGATCCTCGACCAGTACATCCTGCCGGCGAAGGGCACGTTCTCCCTCAACAAGGCACTCGGCGAGCGCACCGCCGCCCGCGGCTTCGTCGAGGCACCGATGATCGGCGAGGGCAACGTCCTCAAAGACGCGGTTGGCGGTGGCGTCTCGCAGATCGCGACGACGGTCTTCAACGCTGCCTTCTTCTCCGGCCTCAAGCTGATCGACCACACGCCGCACTCGTTCTGGATCTCGCGCTACCCCAAGGGGCGCGAGGCGACCGTCTCGTGGGGCGGCCCGGAGCTGGTCTTCGAGAACAACTGGGATGCGCCGGTCGTGATCCTCACAAGCACCGATGCCGAGGGCATCACCGTCAAGATGCTGTCGGCGCCGCTCGGGCGCAAGGTGACTGACTGGACGGGTGAGCCCTACTCGTATTCGAAGGCGAAGACTGTCCGCATCAAGGATCCGACGTTGGCGCCCGGCGAGATCAAGGTGCAGCAGTCGAAGGGTTCAGATGGCTTCCACATCAAGTACGGCCGCAAGGTCTTCAAGGACGGGAAGTTGCTCTCGAAGGAGTCGTGGCACTGGCGCTATTACCCCGAGAACGCCGTGATCCTGATGGGGCCGCGCAAGCCAGCGGGTGGGGGAGGCGCTGCGCCAGCAGACACCACTACGACCGCCGAGCCAACGGCGACCGACGCGACGACGACGGGCTAGGCGCCGAGCGGCTGGGTCTTCGGAACGGCAACGCCCGTTCCGGAGCGTGCCATGCGTCGGTTCATTGCGCGTTCGGCGGCGCGTTGCAGCGACTCGGACATGGAGGGCGTGACCACGCCCGTGTTCGCCAACGATTCCACCGTCAGGCCTTCATTCACTGCGAGTGCGATCGTCGCGATCATCTCGCAGGCGCGGTAGCCAACGATCGAACCGCCGAGCAGCACACCCGTCTCGGGGTCCGTGATCAGCTTGATCATGCCGACATTCCAGCCGGAGATGACGCCGCGCGGATTGGCATTGAGATAGTGCTTCGTGACGTCGACCTGACGTCCGATGCGCGAGGCCTTCGCGGCGGAGAGGCCGACGCTTGCCACCTCGGGGCGGGTGAAGATCGTCCACGCCACGTTGGTGAGGCTGAGCGTGCCCTCGGTGGCCCCAAACGCGTGGAGTGCTGCATGCCGACCCTGCATGGCGCCGGTCGAGGCGAGCATCATGCCGCCCGCGACGTCACCCGCGGCGTAGACGTTGGGCGCTGTCGTGCGCATGTCGTCATCGATGACGATCGCTCCACGGGCGTCAAGCTCGACGCCGACGACGTCCAGACCGAGGCCGGCGGTGTTGGCACGCTGGCCCATGCAGATGATGGCGTGGGTCCCGCGGAAGGAGCGTCCGTCTTCGGCCTTGACGATGACATGATCGTCGTCAAGGTCGATGTTCGTAATGCGCGCGTCCATCTGGATCTCCATGCCGCGCGACAGGAATCCCTCTTGGATGATCTCGGCGACGTCCTCGTCCTCGTTGGGGAGGATCTGCGAGCGAGCGGAGAGCAGCGTGATCTTGCTCCCTGACGAGGCGAAGAACTCCGAGTACTCGCAGCCGGTGGCACCGGCGCCGACGACGATCAGATGCTCGGGGGTCTCACGCTGATCGAGCACCTCGCGTGTCGTGAACACGCGCTGGTGATCGATCTCGGCGAACGCGGGGAGCCACGGACTGGCGCCGGTCGAGATGAGGAGGTTGTCGTACGGAACGTCGGTCGTGTAGCCATCGCAGTCGACCCGAACGAGACCGGGCTCGACGATCGTGCCGCGCCCGTGGACGACCTGAACGGTGGTCTCTTCGAGACGATCACGAATACCGCGCGACTGGTGCGTTGCGACCCACCGTGCGTGCGCGACCGTGCGAAGCATGTCGACGTGCGGCTTGCCGTGCTCAAACTCGACGCCGCACTGGTCGGCGCGATCGATGCTCGCCAACACCGTTGCTGTGGACAGCAGGGTCTTCGACGGAATCGCGTCCGTGAGGGTGCAGGACCCACCGAGACCGCGCTCCTCGATCAGCGTGACTTCGGCGCCGAGTGCGGCGGCGGCAGAGGCGGCGGCATAGCCAGAGGGACCACCACCGAGAATCACGTAACGCATGCGGATAGCCTATCGCGCCCGGCTGCCGAGAGCCCGCGCTTCACCGCCTGGGCACCGGGAGGGCGGCGGCGTCGACCCTCAGTACCGTTTGTAACTTCTCATAATCATGATTATCAAGCATTGAGTAACGCGGCTGAGAACGAGAGGAATCACGGGTAGCTCGTGACCGGCAGTCATTCCGCCTCCTTCGCCGCTAGGATGCGCGCATGGGCAGTCTCTCCCCGTGGCATATCGCGCTCGTCGTCCTCGTCGGCTTCCTGATCTTTGGCGTTGGCGGCAGCAAGAAGTTGTTCCGCAAGGGCGCTAATCGCGTTAAGGACACCGGCGGCGGCATCAAGGGCGCCGCACAGGAACTCCAGGCGAGCATGGCCGAGGAAGCCAACACCGATTCGACGATCTACCAGGCGACCGTCGCGGGCAAGGAAAAGGCCGCCGCCGTCGGCAATAGTGCGCTCGAGGCCGCCAAGGAGGCGCGCGAGGGCGTCGCCGGGTTGGCTGACGACGCCAAGTCGTCCGCCGGTGGTGCCGAGCCGCAGACCGCCGTCGGCCGCGCCACGCGGGCTGTTACCGATTCCGCGCGCGATATCCGTGAGGGCGTCACCAACGAGGAGCACGAGCCGCAGTCGTCGCTCGGCAAGGCCGCCAAGAGCGCCGGCGATGCCGCCAAGGCGCGCGTCGACATGCTTGGTGACACAGCGAATGCCTTCAAGGAAGGTGTCGAGGGCCAGCCAGCCCCCGAGGCCGCAGCCGATGCCGCGCTGCCCGCACCGGACGCACCTGATGCCCTGCCTGCGCCGGACGCACCTCCCGTCGCCCCGCCTGCCGACAAGGCCTAGCTCGTGGACACCGAGGTCGCGCAGGACCGCAAGGCACTGTTCGAGATCGCCATCGTCCTTGCGCTCGCCATCGGCGCGATCGCCGGCGCGATCTTCATCGCGACGTCCCTCCCCCTGCTGACAATTCTGATCGGCGCAGCCGTGCTGTTTGTGGTCGGCTTCGTCGTGATCGCCCTGCTCGTCGGCTAACGCGTCAGGCGCCGAAGCCCGCCGATTGGCCGAAGCCCACCAGTGGGCTCTGTGGCAGGCCGGGCTCTGCGGTCAGTGCGTTGTAGCCGCCGGGCGCGACGTCGTTGGGTCCCGCCGGGTAGAACAGTGACGCGAGCTCTTGGATCTGGCGTCGTCCAATCGCGAGCTCGAACTGGCCGCCACCGTAGAGCTTGATGCCCTGTCGTTCGCAGTGCTCGATCGCCTCGAGCAGGCGCGCGATCGTGCCAAAGCGCGAGGGCTTGATGTTCATCCACCCGGTCTGCGGCAGGTGCAGGATGTCGGCCAGCGCATGGACGGGCGCGTCGAAGGCGACACGATCCAAGTGTCCGGCGAGCAGGGCCAGCGCGCGGTCGTCGACTGGCGGGTCCTCGATCACGACGTCCGGCATACCCGCCAAGACCAGCGCGAGTTGATGATGGGCGGTCTCGGGGTCAAGACCCCAAGCGTCGCCATAGTGGGCCTTGATGTCGACGACGCGCACGCGGTCGAGTGCCTCGAGCGTGGCGATGTGCTCGGCGTCCCACTCCTCCCCCGCGTCGAGCTTGAACTCGGTGGCGGGATCGACCGCCAGCCACGCGGCGGGCCCGAGGCCGGATGACACGCAGAAACGCACCGGCGCGGGTGTGCGGCCGAGGAGCGCGCCGAGGGTCGTGCCCGCTTGCTGCAGTCCGAGATCGAGCAGGGCCGACTCATAGGCCCAGCGGCGATAGTCGTGCGACGCGTGGTTCGACGGCTCCGCGCTAAAGAGCTCAACGTCGTCGAGGCGGGTACTCCACTCCCCCAGCCTCGCGGTGCCCGTCAGGGCAAACGGTGCGTTGGCCCGATGCTCGAGCTGGGTGTCTGGCTCGTAGGCGACGTCCTCGCCGCGTCCTGTACGTCCACCGCCCGACAGCGCGACGATGGTCGTCAGACGCTCAAACCGTGGCGTGGCAAACGACAACGGCTCAAGGACGCACGCGTCTACCTGCACGGGGAGCTCAGCGAGCGGCTGCGGTAGGTGAGCCACCGCGTAACCGGTGCTAGGCGAGATTCAGCGAGATGACGGAGTGCCCGACGAAGATGCCGATGATCGACCCGATCAGCCAGCCCATCACCGCAACGATCAGACCGATCTTGCCGATGCGATCGCGCGTGCCCGACATCGAGAGGCCGAGGATTGCGCAGCCGATCGCCACAAAACCGATGATCATCGGCGCAAACCAGAGCGCGGCAACTCCCAGGCCACAGGCCAGACCCGACAGCAACGCAGCCGCCGACTGCGTGCCCGAATCGCGATCCTCAAGCTTGAGCTCGGCATACTCCACCTGAGTCATCGGATTGGCGAGAGTGTCGTCGTCAGCGCTCATCGGGTAGTGCTCCTCCAGCAGGATCGCGCCGTGGTTCCGGCGTGCTCGGAGCATACCGCGTTCCTCGCGCTGCGCCACTCGGAGTCGCACGGCCACCTCGTGGCGAAACATACGATGTTGCGGCTCGTCCGAAAGTGGCGATAGGATGCCTCCGTGTTGCGCTCTTCTATCGTGCTCGTGCGAAAGGCGATCATCCGGTGAAGTCCCTGAACGTCCTGCCCCTCGTGATCCTCGGTACCGTCATGGGTGCGATCATCGGCGTTCTGCTCGTGGTGCTGCGCACGCTGCCCGAAGAGGCCTCGGCACAGGCACGCAGCATCGACGATCTGTACGCAGCCTTCCTGCTGTTCTCGGGCATCATCTTCGGCATCGTCGTCTTGGTCATGCTGGTCGCGATCTTCCGCTTCCGCGCTCGTCCGAACGACACGCGCGACGGCTCGAACGTGCACGGCATCACCTGGCTCGAGGTCGTCTGGACCGTCATTCCGTTCATCCTGGTTGCCGCCGTCGCCTTCGTCAGCTGGCCGCTGTTGAACGAGAACAACGTCAGTGGTGCTGCGGAGAAGAGCGGGCAGCGCATCCACATCACCGGCTACCAGTTCGGATGGAAGTACACGTACCTCAACGAGGACATCGGCATTAAGGACAGCCAAGACCTCGTCGTGCCTGTCAATGTGCCGATCGGTTTCGACATCACGACCATGGATGTGATGCATTCCTTCTGGGTTCCCGCCTGGCGCATGCAGATGGGCGCGACGCCGGCGCAGACGAACTACGCATCGGCCACCCCGTCGAAGATTGGTGAGTTCGAGATCGTCTGCGCCTTCCTCTGCGGCGTTGGCCACACGCAGATGAACAGCGCCGTCGAGGGCGCGCTCGTGACGAAGGTCAAGGTCGTCTCACAGGCCGATTTTGATAAGTGGGTTGCCGACACCAAGGCAAAGGCGGCTGCAGCATGAGCGCCAATTCGCACCTGATTGCTACGACCCGGGGAGGGTTTGCCCGATGACCGCCGTTCTGCGCCCCACGCTTGCGCGTTGTCTTTGGACCACGCCGTTGTTCGCCGCGCTCGCGGTCTTTGTGACGTTCGCGTGCCGCGCGATCTTCAACATGGACCCAGTGATGCAGGAGAACACCTTCCTGACCGTCGCCTACATCTTCGGCAGCATCGGCTTCATCGTCGGCATTGGCGGCATGGATTACTGGTGGACCTGGATCACCGGCGGCCAGCTCGATCCGAACGACCACTCGCAGCACGGCGCGAAGTCGTGGCGTGACTACTTCAAGTTCAACACCGATCACAAGGTGATCGGCATCCAGTACATCGTCTTCACGTTCATCATGTACCTCGTCGGCGGTCTGTTCGCCGAGGTGTTCCGTGCCGAGCTCGCCAAGCCCGGCATGCAGTCGATCACCAACGGCCAGTACAACGAGTTGATCTCGTCGCACGGCACGATCATGATCTTCACGTTCATGGTTCCGGTCTTCGCCGGTATCGGCAACTACGTCATCCCGCTGATGATCGGCGCGGACGACATGGCCTTCCCCCGCCTCAACGCGGTGTCGTTCTGGCTGCTGCCGCTCGCCGGCATGATCCTGCTGTCGGCCTGGGCCTATGGCTCCTACAACACGGGTTGGACCGCCTACCCCACGCTGCAGGATCAGAGCCCGTTCGGGCAGACGCTGTTCCAGATCGGCGTGATCATCGCGGGTAGCTCCTCGATCGCCACCGCGGTCAACTTCCTCGTCACGATCGTGGCGATGCGCGCACCGGGCATGACGCTGTTCCGCATGCCGCTGCTGTGCTGGGCCAACCTCGCTACCTCGGCGCTCGTCGTCGCGGCTACGCCGTTCGTTGCTGGCGCGATGTTCATGGCGATGTTCGATCGCGAGATGGGCACGCACTTCTTCACCACAGCAGGCGGTGGTACGGCCCTGGCCTACCAGCACATCTTCTGGTGCTACTCACATCCCGCGGTATACATCATGGTCCTGCCAGGGTTCGGCATCATCTCTGAGGTGATCGCCACCCATGCGCGCAAGCCGGTCTTCGGCTACCGCGCAGTGGCGTTCTCCTCGGCCGGCATCGCCGTGCTTGGCTTCTCGGTCTGGGCCCACCACATGTTCGCCTCGGGCATGCAGTCCTGGCTCCGCGTGCCGATCATGTTCGCGACGCTGCTGATCGCGGTGCCGACCGGCATCAAGATCTTCTCGTGGGTCGGCACCATGTGGGGTGGCGTGATCCGCCTCACGACGGCAAACCTCTTTGCCATCGGGTTCATCGTGGCGTTCGTGATTGGCGGGCTTTCCGGCGTCATGCTTGCCTCCGTGCCGTTTGACCTCTCCATCACCAACTCGTACTTCATCGTGGCGCACTTCCACTACGTGCTGTTCGGTGGCTCGGTGCTGACCGTGTTCGCGGGCCTCTACCACTGGTTCCCGAAGGTCACCGGCCGCATGTACGACGAGAAGCTCGGCAAATGGCACTTCTGGATCACGTTCATCGCACTCAACGGCACGTTCTTCCCCATGCACTATCAGGGTCTCAAGGGCATGCCGCGTCGTGTTGCTGACTACGCGCCGGAGTTCGGCTGGAGCAACACCGTGATCACGATCTCGGCGATCATCCTCGGTGCCAGCACGCTGATCTTCGTCTACAACATGATCCACTCGGCTCGGCACGGCAAGCCGGCCGGCGCCAATCCGTGGGGTAGCCTCACGCTTGAGTGGATGGTCTCCTCGCCCCCGCCGACCTTCAACTTCCCGACCACGCCGCGCGTCATCGGTGGCCCGTATCGCTACGGCGAAGAGGGCGTCAAGCACGCTGTCTTCCCCGATGAGCAGCCCGCTGAGACGGAGAAGGTCGGCGCGTAGCGCCTGCCGTAGAGAGGAACATCGACATGGCCGCAGCCGACATGAGCGCTCCGAAGGTCCAGCCGTACAAGACGAACCTCAACGTCTGTCTGATGGGGTTGATCATCTTCCTCGTCTCCGAGCTCGCGCTGTTCGGCGCGTTCTTCATGTACTACGCCAACCTGCGCCTCGCGCGCGGTGTGGAATGGCCGGGCGAGTTCGACATCCCCTTCGAGGCTACGTCGATCAACACTCTGATCCTCGTCGTCTCGTCGTTCACGTGTGAGTTCGCCCTCCTGTCGCTGGATAAGAAGGGCAAGAGCGGCGCTGTCTTTGCCTGGCTGTTCGCGACCTTCGTGCTCGGCGCGATCTTCCTCGGGCTGCAGGTGCACGAGTACATGATCATCGGCTTCACGCCGCAGGACACGTCGGTCGGCGCGATCTTCTTCAGCCTGACCGGTCTGCACGGTCTGCACGTCTTCGTCGGTCTCCTGCTGCTCATTCTGGGCATGGTGCGCGCGATTCGTGGACGTTGGACCAAAGACGAGCACGTTGGCTTGTTGGGCATCAGTGTCTACTGGCACTTCGTGGACATCGTCTGGGTGATTCTGTTCATGGTCGTGTACTGCCTGCCCAGCAGCTGATTCGGTAGGTGACCCAGGATGGTCATCTGGGTCCTCACGCACCTCCCCCATCTCCTGCCTCCGGTTGTCGCGTTCGCCTTCCTCGCGCGACTTGCGGTGTGGGCGGCGCAGCAGCCACCCTCGCACTACATCGATGAGCAGGTAGAGCAATGGAATCGCGAGCATGCGGCTGCGCGCCGGCTGCGCAACGCTCCCGTTCGACGCCGCACGGCGGCAATCGGGCTGTTTGCGATCACGCCGATCGCCCTGGCCTTCGTCACCGGTCTCTGGATCTACACCCTGTCGCTACGCGGTGATGCGTCGCCGGCATGGCTGATCTGGTCGCACAGCGTCATCAGCGTGGTGGCGCTCGTGCTCGTGACGATCAAATCGGGTGAGCTCGGCTGGCGGCGGATTCTGGGCCGCATGCGCGCGCGGCGCCCGCAGGACGCGATCGCCTCCGTGACGATGCTGGCGTTCGGTGTGCCGATTGCGTTAACGGGGGTGCTGATGCTGCTGCGCCCGTCGGGCGGCGACTTCACCATCGTCGACTACCTCCACGTGATCACGGGCGTGTGGTGGGCCGTGATCGTCCAGTGGCACCTGTATCGCTATTTCGGCAGGGCGATGCGGGCGGTCTCAGCCGGTGCTGCCACCGCCGACGTCGACGCCTCCACCTGATTCGAACGCTCGCTGAGCGCTTCCACGACGAGGCGATGCGTGACGGCCCGCGCCGTCGCAGGATCGCCGGTTCGCTGCAGAATCAATGCCCAGACCTCATCGAAGAGTGCAGGTATGCGCACGGCGGCGACCGAGGTCTGCAGCAGGTCCTCACCGTCGGCCATGCCCATTTCGCGGGCGGCCAGGGTGAGCAGGCAGCCCTCGGAGTCGTCGATGCCCCACGAGCCCCCGATCAGGCGGTCTTGATCGCGTTCCAAGGCACGCCCAATCGCCGTTACGACATCGGTGTCGAGCCGTGCCAGTTCCGTCCGCAATGCGTCGCGGACGAGCACCTCGCGGGTCGGTAGGTCAGCGTCCATAGTCCAATGGTAGCCTGCGGGACATGCCCGGTTTGCTTTCGCCTATGCGCGCTCTCGTGCTTGGTGGCATCGGCTTGCTTTGTCAGGTGGTGGCGCTCCTGCCTCCCGTGGACAATGCGGTCGATTCCAACGCTGCGATTCACTACCTGCAGCACGGCATCATCTTCGTCGGCGGCGTGTGCATGGGCATTGCCCTCCGCGATCTGTTGATGATGAGCCGCCGCGCCGACGGTTGATCGTCCGCTCAGTGTCCTCGGATACGATGCCAGTCGTGACTGCGCGCCCGACTCGTGAGCTGCACCGTGGCCGCTGAGCCCGTCGTCGCGCCGCGCCCGTCGGTGCTCGTGGACTACTTCGAGCTGACCAAGCCACGGGTGATGGTGCTGCTCCTGATCACGATGGTGGGCGCGATGGTCTGGGCCGAGGGTGGCCTGCCGCCGCTGTGGCTGCTTGGCGCCGCCCTGCTCGGCATGGGATTGACGTCAGGTGGCGCCAGCGCCATCAATCATGCGCTCGAGCCCGATCTGGACATCCGCATGGAGCGCACCAAGGAACGCCCCGTTGCGGCTGGCCGCGTTGAGCCGCGCCCGGCGATCGTGTTCGGCATCGCGCTGACCATCGCCGGCGTGCTCGTGCTGACGTTCCTGACGGGGCAGCCACTCGCCGCGATCATGGCTCTGGCAGGCAACCTGTTCTACGTCCTGATCTACACCATGTGGTTGAAGCGCCGCACGCCGCAGAACATTGTGATCGGTGGCGCTGCCGGTGCCATGCCGCCGCTGGTGGGCTGGGCTGCGGTGACGGGTGAGATCGGCTGGCCGGCGCTGGTCATGTTCGGCGTGATCTTCCTCTGGACTCCCCCACACTTCTGGGCACTGGCGATCGTCAAGTTCGACGATTACGCCGATGCTGGCGTCCCGATGCTCCCCAACGTCGCGGGTATTCGGACGGCGACCGTGCAGATGGTCGCGTACACGGTGGCGCTGATCGCGTTCTCGGTGCTCCCGTTGCCGCTCTGGTGGCTCGGCATCACGGACGAGACCCTCAGTTGGCTCTATGGCATCTTGGCCCTCGCGCTTGGTTTGCGCTTCCTGCAGTTCACCGTGCGCCTGCATCGCGCAGCCGGCGATCTCGATATCGCGCGCGAGACGTTTCGCTTCTCGCTCTTGTACCTCGCCGGAATCTTCTTCGCGATGGCGCTTGACCGCGTGCTCCTCGGCTGACCAGCATGATGGCTGATCGCCGTCCCGTCTCGCCGCGCCGTCTGACGGCGCTGATCTCGAGCCTGATCTTCCTCGACATGATCACGTGGCTGGCCGCCGTGCCGCTCGTCCCGGTCTGGCAGGACGAGTTCGGCCTCTCGGACGACCAGTCGGGCGTGATCCTCGGCATCTACAGCTTCTCCGTGCTGCTGTTTGCCATTCCCGCGGGGCACTTGGCAGATCGGCTCGGTGCTCGTCGCCTGACGCTGATCGGAGCCGCAGTGTTCATCCTCGCCGCGCCGGCGATCGCATTGGCCGACTCATTCGTGCTGCTGTTGCTTGTCCGTGTCGTGCAGGGAGCCTGCTCAGCCGTCACGTGGTCGGCTGGTCTGGCCTGGCTGGGCGGTGCTGTCGGTGACAGCTACCGCCCGCGGGGTCTGTCGATCGCGAACGCGACGGCAACCGTGGGGACGATCGCCGGGCCGCTGCTCGGCGGCCCAATTGTTGCCGCGGTCGGGCTGGGCGTTGCCTTCAGCGCGCTTGGTGGCCTCGTCGCCCTCGTGGTCGTGTGGGCGCTATTTGAACCGGGCGGTGACCCCCATGCCCACCGCCAGCACGAGTCGCAGGGGCCGTTCGAGTCGCTGCGCCGAGCCGGCAAGCCCGGGCGGATCCAGATCGCCTTCGTGTCGATCGCGTTCGTCGCGCTGATGATGGCTGCCCTGCAACTGCTCGGCCCCCTGCACATGGACGCGGCCGGCTTGTCCTCGTCGGCGATCGGTTGGATCTTCACCGCCGGCAGCATCTGCTCGGTGATCGCGATCCTCGTCGTGGCCCGCCTGGGACGCCGACTCAACCAAACCCGCGCACTGGTGCTCTTACCGGCAATCTGCGGCGCGATCGTCGTCCTGATGCTCGTTCCGCTCGGGATTCCCTGGTACGCGACGCTGCTGATCATCGTCATGAGCCTTGCCGCCCCCATTTTCACGATCGCGTACGCCGCCTGCGCGGACGGCACCCGCGACGAGAACATCGGCGAAGGTGGCGCCTTCGGGATGCTCAACGCCGTCTGGGCGGTGGGATCGCTACTCGCGCCGATCATCGCCGGGTTCATCTCGCAGCAGGGTCCGTCGTGGCTGATGTACGTGCTCGTTGGCATTCTGAGTCTGATCGCGATGCTGGTGCTGCGACGTTCCGAGGGCGTGGTCACCGCCGCCGCGCGCGCCGGATACGATCCGGTGCAGTGACGGCACGCGCACACGCAGCTGGGGGCATCGCCCGTCTAGCCGGGGCCCTCTCGCGCGGCGCCGGCCGTGGCGGTGGCACGACGCTCCCCGGGCGCGTGTTTCTGTCGCTGGCTCCCGCTGGGATCCCCGAGCTCGCCGCGGCGCTGACGGACGGTGTCACCGTGGTGAGCGCCACGAACGGCAAGACGACCACGTCCGCGATGCTCGCCCACATCTTGGGCGCCGAACGGGAGGTGTGCCACAACGGCGCTGGGGCGAACCTGATGTCCGGCGTGGTCACCACGCTCTTGCAGCGCCCGGAGGCGGCCACGGTTGGCGTGCTCGAGGTCGATGAGGCGGCGTTACCTGCCGTTGTCTCGGGCGTCGCACCGCGGGTGGTCGCGCTGGGCAACCTCTTTCGCGATCAGCTCGACCGCCACGGCGAGCTGGAGATGGTCGCCGATCGCTGGCGCACGATGGTTGGCGGGGTACCAGAGCAGACCACCCTCGTGCTGTGTGCGGACGACCCGGTGATCGATGCGCTGGGCACGGACCGCGAACGTGTCGTCCGCTACGGCATCGACGACCCGGCTGTGGCGCTCGCCAAGCGCGATGAGGCAGCAGACTCCACCGCGTGTGTGCGCTGCGGCCGCGCCTACGCCTATGACGCCGTCTACCTCGGACACCTGGGTGCCTACCGCTGTCCGAGTGGCGATCACGCGCGGGGCGTGCTCGACATCGCCGCGCGCGACGTCCGTCCGCTCGGGCTGGAGGGCACGGCGTTCCGTCTCGATGCCCCCGACGGGGCGACCGAGGCCACGCTGGCACTGCCGGGTCTCTACAACGTCGAGAACGCATTGGCGGCGATCGCGACCGCCTACGCGCTCGGCATTCCCACGGCGACGTCCATCGCTCGCCTCGCGACCTTCCGGGCGGCATTCGGGCGCTTCGAGCGGATCCCGATGGACGGCCGGGAGGTGGTGCTCATCCTCTTCAAGAACCCCACGGGCGCCAACGAGGCCCTCCGCGCGATCGCTCCCGATCTCCCGGGCGCGCACGTCGTGCTGGCGCTCAACGATCGGATCGCGGATGGTCGCGACGTCAGCTGGATCTGGGATATCGACTTCGAGGGCGCACTTGATGCGGCGGCGTCGATCGTCTGCAGCGGCCGGCGGGCCGCAGATCTCGCGGTGCGCCTACGCTACGCCGACGTGCCACTCGACCGCATCGACCGGCTACGGGAGACCGACGTGGCCCTCGATCGAGCCGTCGCGGATGCCGCCCCCGGCGCACGCGTGTACGTCCTCGCAACGTACACCGCGATGTTCGACTTGCATCGGCAGCTCGCCGATCGTGGGCTCACGGAGCCATTCTGGGAGGAGCGACGCTGATGCTGCGCATCGTCCCCATCTACCCCGAGCTGCTCTCGATCTATGCCGACCGCGGCAACGTGCGGGTGCTCGCCCAGCGCGCCCGTTGGCGCGGCATCGACGTCGAGGTCGCTCCGCTGGCGCTTGGTGAGGATCTGGATCCGGTGCGTGCTGACGCGATCCTGATCGGCGGCGGGCAGGATCGCGATCAGGCGCTGGTCGCCGACGCGCTGATCGCGCAGGCGCCCGCCTTGCGCTCCGCGATCGCCGACGGCGTCCCGGTCCTCGCCGTGTGCGGCGGGTTCCAGCTGCTCGGTCATCGCTATGTCGACCAGAGCGGCACGGAGACCCCGGGCACCGGTCTCGTCGACTTGGAGACCATCGCCGGCCGGCACCGCCTGATCGGCAATGTCGTGGTGGACGTTCAGCTCGGTAGTGCCACGCATCAGATGGTGGGCTTCGAGAACCACGCGGGGCGCACCACACTCGGCGCAGACGTCAAGGCGCTCGGCCGCGTTCGTGTCGGCCAGGGCAACAATGGTGACGGGTTCGCCGAAGGGTGTCGCGTCGACCGAGTGATCGGCACCTACGTCCACGGACCACTGCTGCCGAAGAACCCGTGGCTCGCGGATCAGGTCCTCGCGTGGGCGTGCGAGCATCGCGGGCTGAGTACCGCCCTCGAGCCCTTGGATGATCGATTGGAGACGGCTGCCGTCACCACCGCGATCGAAGTCGCGCGGGCGCAGCAGCGCTAGCTGCTCGGGTGTGGCACAGCTAGGCGATCCACATGCGCCCGAGGCTGACGAACGGGTCGCCCGAGCGATAGCGCATCAGGTACTCGTGAATCGGCGGTCGTAGGTCGAGCTCGTGTAGTCGATTGCGGTCGACGAAGGCGTGGCCGATCACGGCTTCGTCTTCGGAGACGAGCTGCTCGGCCTCGTGTGGCATCGTCTCGATGGCGAAGATCATGTGCAGAATGTGCCGGCCGTTGGCAGTGTCCTCAGGGGGAATCGTCTCCGCGAGGGCGATGGGTCCATGGACTGCGGTTGGCGTCAAACCACACTCCTCGGCAAACTCGCGCCGCACAGCCTCCTCGAGTTGTTCCCCCTCCTCCACGCCGCCGCCCGGCAGAAGCCAGTACGAGCGGCCGTCCTTCTCGTGGCGGACGAGCAGCACGCGACCACCGTTGATCAGCAGGCCGGCCACGCGGATGCGCGGCCCGCTCATGCGCCCTTCCCCGTCGAACCGAAGCCTCCCTCGCCGCGGGGGGAGGCAGGCAGTGAGTCGACCTCGGCCAACTGGACCTGTGGCAGGTTGATCAGCACGAGTTGCGCGATGCGGTCGCCAACCGCGATGTCGCGTGCTTCGGCAGGGTCGAGATTGACCAAGATGACCTTGATCTCCCCGCGATAGCCCGCATCGATCAGGCCCGGTGCGTTGAGGACGCTGAGGCCCTCCTTCAGCGCGAGACCCGAGCGGGGCACGACGAGGGCGGCCATGCCGGCTGGCAGAGCCATGGCAAAGCCACACCCGACCGCAGCCCGTGCGCCCGGAGCCAGGTTGACCGCCTCGGTGGCATGGAGATCGTGGCCGGCATCGTCGTGATGCGCCTGCTGCGGCAGGAGCGCATCGGGGTGCAGGCGCTGGAACCGCACCTCGCTCATGCGATCGGCTCCGGGGTCACCTCGAAGCGCAGGTAGCGATCGCGCTCGGCCTTCGGCAGGCGGGCACGAATGCGAACGCCCTCTGCCGTGTCCTCGCGCTGCGAGATGGGTGCGCCCAGCGCGTAGAGCGCCGACAGTGCGCCACCCTCGGAGTGCGGCACCAGAAGCTCGACGGGCTCGAAGCGCCCGGCGAAGTGCTCCGCCACCACGATCTCCAGCTCGTCGAGGCCCTCGCGGGTATGGGAGGACACCTGCAACGCGTCGGGCAGGCGATTGTGCAGGCGCTGGCGGTCCTCAGGCGATACGAGATCGATCTTGTTGAGGACAACGATGCGCGGCAGCTCGTCGGCGCCGATCTGACTCAGAACGTCGTCGACGGCGCGCATCTGCTCGTCGCGCTCTTCCTCCGTCAGCGAGGCATCGACAATGTGGAGCATCAGGTCACCCGACAGTGTCTCCTCGAGCGTCGATGCGAAGGCCTCCACGAGTCCGTGCGGCAGCTTGCGAATGAAGCCCACGGTGTCGGTAATCGTGTACTCACGACCGACATGGGTGAAGCGGCGCGTGGTCGGGTCGAGCGTCTCAAACAAGCGGTTGCGGCTGGAGACCTCGGCGCCGGTGAGAGCATTGAGGAGGCTGGACTTGCCGACGTTGGTGTACCCGGCGAGAGAAACGGTCGGGACCACGCCCTCCGTGCGCTGCTTGCGCTGGAGGCGCCGCCGCTTGCCGGTCTCTTTCAGCTTGCGGCGCAGCGCGGTGATGCGATCGCGGGCTAGACGACGGTCGGTCTCGAGCTGGGACTCGCCCGGACCGCGCGTGCCGACGCCGCCGCCGAGGCGCTCGAGGTGCTGCCACATGCCGCGCATGCGCGGCAGCTGGTACTCAAGCTGGGCGAGCTCAACCTGCAACTTGCCCTCCGCGGAGTGCGCGTGGGCGGCGAAGATATCGAGGATCAGCGCAGTGCGGTCGATCACGCGGATCTTGAAGCGGTTTTCGAGATAGCGCTGCTGAGAGGGCGTTAGCTCGTCGTCGATCACGAGGACCTCCGCCTCCGTTGCCTTGAGCTCTTCTTCGAGCTCATCGACCTTGCCCGAGCCGAGATAGGTCTTGAGCTCCGGCTGATCGCGGCGTTGGATCAGCTGGCCAACCGGCTGGCAGAGCGCCGTATGGAGGAGTTCGGTGAGCTCGGCGAGATCGGCCTCGATGCGTTGGTTCTGGCGGGCAATGGCCGCGACGAAGGCGCGCTCCGGTGCGGTATCGCGTATCTGATAGAAGCCATCGCCCACTGGGACTGAGTCTACTCCGCTCAGGAGCGGGCCAGCGCGGCGCCGATGCGCTCGAGCGCCTCGCGCAGACGATCCTCGGGCACCGTCAGGGCCATGCGCACGTAGCCCTCCCCCGCCTTGCCGTACGCGCTGCCGGGCGTGACGACCACGGCTGCGTCTTCGAGCAGGCGGGTGGCGAAGTCAGTGGACGTTTCGCCGGCCGGGATTGGTACCCACAGGTACATGCCGCCCTGCGGCGGCGTGACGGGCAAGCCAACCTCGCCCAGCAGCCTGCACGCGAGATCGCGCCGCGCGCGGTAGATCGCGAGGGGCGGGCCATCGAGGTCGGTCTGGCGCAGCATCCACGCTGCGGTGCGCTGCAACGCCGGGAACATCCCAGAATCGATCTGGGTCTTGAGGCGTTGGAGCACCGAGATGATCTCGGGGTTACCCACCGCAAACGCGATGCGCCAGCCTGGCACGGAGTACGCCTTCGAGAGCGACAGGATCTCGATGCCACGGCTGCGGTAGGACGCATCGGAGAGCGCGCTGGGCGCTACGGCGTCGTCGAAGGTAAGTTCCGCGTACGCGTGGTCGTGGCAGAGCACCAGATCATGGCGCTCGCCAAAGGCGCCGAGCCGGGCGAACAGATCGGGGGCAGCGACGGCACCGGTGGGATTATTGGGATACCCGCAGACCAGCAGCCGCGCGCGTTCGGCCACGTCCGCGGGGACGGCAGCGAGATCGGGCTGGAAGTCGTTCGCTGCGAGCACGGGTAGCGGGTACGAGTCTGCCGCGGCGAGCAGTGGGCCGCCGGTGTACACGGGGTACCCGGGGTCGGCGACGAGCGAGAGCGCACCGGGATCAAGCACGGCCAGCGCGAGGTGCGCGAGGCCCTCCTTGGCGCCGAGGAGCGGCAGGATCTCCGTGGCCGGATCGAGCGAGACGCCGAAGCGTCGCGCGTAGTGCTCGGCGACGGCTTCGCGGAGGTCGGGCTGCCCGATGTTGGTGGGATAGCGCGCGGCGTCGTCGCGCAGCACCTCTTCGGCGAGACGCGCGCGAATGCGGGGGTCGGGCGGGAGATCAGGGTCGCCGATGCCCAACGAGATCACGTCGATGCCGGCCGCGCGCTTCTCCGCGATCACGCGGTTCATCCGCGCCACGACGTACTCGGGGATCGCATCCATGCGGTCGGAGAAGCGCATCCTCATACCAGGTAGCTCGCGGGGATGAGTAGTCGCTCGATCCGTCGCGCCGGCCCGTGCATCGCCACGAACCCGTCGTCGCCCACCTCGATCATCAACTCGCCGCCGGGGAGCTGCACCGTGACGGGTGACGTGGCGGTGCCGGCGACCACGGCCGCGACCGCCACGGCACACGCGCCGGTGCCGCACGCGCGGGTCTCGCCCACCCCGCGTTCCCAGACACGCATGCGAAGGTGGTGCTCGTCGATACGCTCGACGATCTCAACGTTGGTGCGCTCGGGGAACCAGGCGTGGTGCTCAAGTTCGGGTCCGACCTCAGCGAGCGGAAAGGCGTTGATGTCGTCCACCGGAATCACCACGTGTGGGTTGCCGACGCTCACGAAGGTGTGCGCGTAGGGGAAGCCGTCGCCGTTCGGAGCGTACTGCGGACCGTCAAGGCGGGTCTGTGGCATACGGGCAGCGACTATCTCGCCGTCCACGTCACATTCGAGTATGCCCGCTGCGGTGTTAATCGAGACGTGCTCCTGGTCGGTCTGCTCGGCGAGCCAGCGTGCGACCATCCGCGTGCCGTTGCCACAGGCCTCGCTCTGCGAGCCATCGGGATTCCAGATGCGCATGGAGATGTCGGCGCCATCGTCGCGCCGCACCTCGAGCACACCATCACCGCCGAGGAGGGCGCAGACGTTGCGCGCCTGATCGGGGTCCAGGGGCCTCGAGAGGTCTGCGGCATCGATCAGGAGGTAGATGTTGCCGGCGCCTTCCCAGCGCTCTGCAGGCACGCTCACGGCGCTCTCAGCTCCTCTGCGATCACCCGCTCGCACTCCTCCAGCGCGCTGATCTCGACCCATTCCTCGGGCTGATGTGCTTGGGAGGGTTCGCCAGGGCCGTAGTTAAAGGCGGGCACACCCCAGGCGTGCATCGTGGCGACGTCGGTCCAGGCTTGCTTGGGCTGAACCGACAACCCGCTGCGCTGCAGGAAGTCGGCGACCGGCGGCTCGGTGAGGCTCGGGGCGGCAGGCGGTGCGACGTCGCTCCAGTGCACGTCGGCTGCCGGTCCCGCCAGCTCTTCGATCTCGGCCTTCGCCGCAGCCACGGAGTTCCCGGGCGCGACGCGGGCGTTGACCCACACTTCCACCTTGTCGGGCACGACGTTGTGCGCAACCCCGCCCTTGATCATGGTGATGGTCGCAACATCGCGATAGGTGAGGCCATCCACGACGGTGTCGATCGGCTGTCGTGCGGCGAAGCGGGCGACGGCGGCTGCGAATGCCTCAGAGACCGCATTCTCGCCCTCCCACGGGCGCGCGGCGTGTGCAGAACGTCCGTGGAATGTCAGCTGCGCGTTGAGGGAACCAACGGCGCCGGCATGAATGGTGCCGCTGGTGGGCTCGAGGACGATCGCCATCGACGGCTTCGGATCGAGCAGGCGCGACTCGGCGAGGACGCGATGGATGCCGTTGTCGCTATGCGGACCCTCTTCCCGGTCGTAGAAGATGCACACGGTTGGCTGCGACGCCGTGGTGAGGCGCTGCAGCACGGCGAACATCACGGCCACGCCGCCCTTCATGTCGGCGGCGCCTCGGCCGATGATGCGCGTCGTCGTGCGCTCCACGCCGCCATCCTCCCAGTTGGGCACCGTGTCGAGGTGTCCGACCAGCGCGATCGGTGCGCCCGTCCCGCCGGCGCGCGCCACGATCGAATTGCCGATGCGCTCGTGCTCAACGCCCAGCTCCGCGACGCGGCGCTCGACGAGGTCGGCGAGCTCGCGTTCCTCGCCGTACTCCGACCGCGTCGAGACGAGGTCGAAGCAGATGTCCGCAACCGTTCCGCTGAGGAACGGTCTAGACATCGACGTCCAGCTCGCGGAGCGCCGAGTTGAGCGACGTCTTGCGGTCCGTCGACTCGGTGCGCTCACCAATGATCAGCGCGCAGGGCACGTCGAAGGTGCCTGCGGCAAACTGCTTGGGGCGCGTGCCGGGGATGACGACCTTGCGCGGCGGCACGTGGCCGACGTGCTCGACCGGCTCGGTGCCGGTGACGTCGATGATCTTCGTACTGGCAGTCAGAATCACGCCGGCGCCGAGCACTGCCTCGGCACCAACGTGGACGCCCTCCACCACGATCGCGCGGCTGCCGATGAAGGCGCCGTCTTCGATGATCACCGGACGGGCTCCCGGGGGCTCCAGCACGCCGCCGATGCCCGCGCCGCCGGACAGGTGCACGTCCTTGCCGATCCACGCACCAGAGCCAACAGTGGCCCACGTGTCGACCATGGTGCCAGAGCCCACATGCGAGCCGATGTTGACGTACGACGGCATCAGCACAGCGCCGGGCTCCACGTACGCGCCGTAGCGCACGGTGGCGGGAGGCACGATGCGCACGCCGTCGACGGCGCTCTTGAGCGGCACCTTGTCGTGGTACGTGTACGGCCCGAGCTCGATGATCTCCATCTTCTGGAGGCGGAAGAAGAGCAGGATTGCCTGTTGGATCCAGCCGTTAACCGTCCAGCTGCCGTCGGCCTGCTGTTCGGCGAGGCTGAGCTCGCCGCGGTCAAGCCGCGCAATGGCCTCCTCGACGGCGCCGCGGGCATCCTCGGCAGGGGTGTCGCCGCTGAAGGCGGCCTCAATGGCGTGCTGCAGTTCCATGGACATGCCCCGAATGGTATCGGGGCTAGTCCTGCAGGCGCTGCGCGATGTCGGCGGCCACCGCTGTCGCGTCGCGGTTCGCGTCCACGAGCTCCGCGTGTTCGAGGCGCCGACGCCACGTGTCCTGTCGCTTGGCGAATTGGCGCGTGCGCGTCGCCAGCCGCTGCTCGCACTCGGCGCGGCTGATCTGACCGTCGCTGTACGCCCGAACGTCGTCGAGTCCATGGGCGCGCGCAGCGGTGTGCGATAGCGGCCTTGGGTCTGCCAGGAGGGTCTCGATCTCCGCGATCCCGCCCTCGTCCAGCAGACGCGGCGTTCGCGCATTGATGCGGTCGTGCACGATTGCGCGATCGATCTCGAGCGCGAACAGTCGCGTCGGGTGGCGCATCGCATTGCCCCACAACTCGTCGGTCTCGACGGGTACAAGCGACGCACCTTGCTCAACGAGCTCGAGCGCGCGCACCACCCGTCGGGTATCGGTCGGCGCAATGCGGGCTGCGGCCGCGGGATCGCGGTTCGCCAACATGGCGTGTGCTGCTGCCGGGCCCAGCGCCTCAACGTCCTGTTGAATGCGCTCGCGGATCTCGCCGTCGATCTGCGGGGGGAACGTCAGCTCGATAAGAGCGGCACGGAGATAGAGTCCCGACCCGCCAGCGACGATCGGCACGTTGCCGCGCTCGAGAATCCCGTCGATGGCAGCGTGCGCGTCGCGGGCGAACTGTGCGACGTCGTAGGCGGAGAACGGATCGACGTACCCGACGAGATGGTGTGGGATGCCTTCGCGCTCCGCATCGGAGGGCTGGTTCGTGATGTGCTCCAGGCCGCGGTAGACCTGCATGGAATCGGCCGAGACGATCTCGCCGCCGATCAGGTGCGCCAGCGCGACGGCGGTCGCGGACTTTCCCGATGCGGTCGGTCCGTAGATCGCGACGACGCGCGCACTCATGGCTAGGCCGGGACGGCGCTCTCGACGCGTCCGCGCAGCGTCTGCGACGTGGCTTCCTCGATCAGCACCGAGACGGTGGTCCCTGCCGGCGCCGCGGGGGTGAACAGCGTCGTTTTGTTCCCGCGCGTCTTGCCACGGAACACGTCGGGATCAGTTCGACTCGGCCCCTCCGAGAGGACCTCCTGGACGGTGCCGATGAGCATGGCGTTACGTCGTGCGGCGTGGCTCTGGACGAGTTCGACGAGGCGTGCGAGGCGCTCGTGCTTGACGTCATCGGCGATCTGGTCTTCGAAGCCGGCGGCCTCGGTGCCGTTGCGCGGCGAGTAAATGAAGGTGTAGGCGTGGTCGAAGGATGCCTCGTCGTAGACGCGGAGCGTCTCCTGGAAGTCCTCTTCGGTTTCGCCGGGGAAGCCGACGATGACATCGGTGGTGAGGCTGATGTCCGGCATCGCTTCGCGCAGGCGTCCCACGAGATCGAGGAAGCGCTCGCTGTCGTACGTGCGCCGCATGCGCTTCAGGATCCTCGATGAGCCCGACTGCAACGGCAGGTGGAGCTGGTTGCAGACCGCCGGTGATTCGGCCATCGCTGCGATCACGTCACCGCGCATGTCCTTGGGGTGCGGGCTCATAAAGCGGATGCGCGAGATGCCGTCAATGGCATCGACGGCACGCAGCATCTCCGCGAACGTGCAGCGTTCATCGGGCGGCAGATCTCGGCCATACGAGTTGACGTTTTGGCCGAGCAGCATGACCTCGGTTACGCCATCGGCCGCGAGCGTTCGGGCCTCGGCGAGTACCTCGCGTGGATGGCGAGAGCGCTCACGCCCGCGCACGCTGGGGACGATGCAGTAGCTGCAGACGCTATTGCAGCCCATGGACAGCTGGAGCCAGGCCTGAAACGTACGCTCGCGCCGCTTGGGCAGATCGGCGGCGAAGTCATCGAACGAGCCGAAGGCGCCGCGTTCGGCGTCGTCGGTCGACTCGAGTACCTGCTTGAGCGCGCCAATGCGGCCCGGCCCGACGGCAGCGTCGACCCACGGGAAATCGCGGAAGATCGCCTCCCGCGTGGACTCGGCCCAGCAGCCCGCCACGATGATCTGCAGGTCGGGATCGTCCGCTTTGCGGTTTTTCGCGTTGTGCAGGCGCTGGACGAGCCGATCATCCGCCTTCTCGCGGATCGTGCACGTGTTGAACACGAGCACGTTGGCCTGCTCCTCGCTCGGGGCCTCCCCCATGCCCGCCGCCTCGAGCATGCCCTTGATGCGCTCGGAGTCGTGCACGTTCATCTGACAGCCAAACGTGGTGACGTGAAAGCGCCGCATGGGAACCTAGTGGGCGAGCTCGCTGGTGCGCGACTCGCGGATCACGGTGACCTTGATCTGGCCGGGGTATTCGAGCGAGTCCTCGATCTCGGCAGCGATCTCGCGCGCCAGCAGGGCAGCCATGTCGTCGTTGACCTCGCTGGGCTTGACCATCACGCGGACGTCACGTCCCGCCTGCATGGCAAAGCAGCGCTCAACGCCCTTCTTGCGCATCGCGATCTCCTCGAGTGCCGCGAGGCGCTTGACGTACTGCTCCAGGCTCTCACCACGAGCACCGGGCCGTGCGGCCGAGATTGCGTCAGCGGCGATCACGAGCACGGCCTCAACCGAGCTGGGCTCGACGTCGTAGTGGTGTGCCTCCACCGCGTGGGCGACGGCTTCGCTTTCGCCGAACTTACGGCAGAACTGTCCAGAGATCATCGCGTGTGGCCCCTCAACCTCATGCGTGACTGCCTTGCCAACGTCGTGCAGCAGGGCGGCACGACGCGCCACGCGTTCGTCGGCGCCGAGCTCGATCGCCATGATCGCGGCCAGATGCGCGCACTCGAGCGAGTGCTTGAGAACGTTCTGCCCGTACGACGTGCGGTAGTTGAGCCGACCAAGGATCGCGAGGAGTTCGGGATCGATACCCGGCACGTTCGCCTCGAAGGAGGCTTGCTCGCCGGCCTCGCGGATCTTCTCCTCGATCTCTTCCTTGGCCTGGTAGTACGTCTCCTCGATGCGTGCCGGGTGGATTCGTCCGTCCGCCACCAGCTTCTCGAGTGTGATGCGCGCGATCTCGCGACGCACCCCGTCGAAGGCCGACAGGACGACGGCGCCGGGCGTGTCGTCGATGATGATGTCGACGCCAGTGGTCGTCTCGAACGCGCGGATGTTGCGCCCTTCGCGTCCGATGATTCGACCCTTGAGGTCATCCGACGGCAGTTGGACGGTCGAGACTGTCGTTGCCGCGGCATACCCTGAGGCGGTGCGCTGGATCGCGGTACCGATGATCGAGCGCGCGCGGCGTTCGCCGTCCTGACGCGCCTCCTCCTCGATGCGGCGGGTCAGCTGCGCACCGTCGTGGCGTGCAGTCTCCTCAACCCGCGCCAGCACCTGCGCTCGCGCCTCGTCGCGTGTCATGCCACCGACGCGCTCCAACTCTCGATCGGCACGGCTCTGCGCTTCCACCAGCGCCGTCTCGGTCGTTCGGAGTACCTGCTCGCGTTCGTTGGCGGCCAGCTCGCGTTCGGTGACCGCTGTCTCGTTCCGCAGCGCGGTCTCCTCGCGGGCGGCGACGCGCTCCTCGAGACGTGATACCTCGACACGCTGTGCATCGAGTTCGCGCTCCATGTCGCGGCGCAGCTCGAGCAGCTGTGCCTTGGCGTCAACCTCCGCCTCCTTGCGAATGGCGTCGGCTTCGCGCTGTGCGGAAGCGATCGCGCGCTCGGCGTCGGCACGCTTAGCCTCGGCCTCGGTGCTACGTGTCTCTAACTCTCGAATGGTCGCCTCGTCGTGTACCTGCATGGCCTTCTGCATGCGCGAGCGCACGATCAGCCCAACGGCGGCACCGCCTACGACCAACGCGGCAATAGCCGCGATTACGGTCACTAGCACCTAGTTCTCCTGACGTTCGAAAAAACTGTGCCAAGAGGCACAGTGGAAATATCTGCCCGGAAGGGTAGCGCGGTGCCGAATGTAACCCGTCGGTGACGTGCCCTGGAGCCCTAATCGACGTCGGGCAGGCCCAGCAGGCGCTCGGCCACGCTCTCGTCGAACCCGCGGGCAGCAAGGCGCTGCCAGCCTTCGGCGTCGACGCGCGTGCCAAGGGCAATTCGAGCAGCAGCGTCGATCTGCTCGTCATCCACGTCTGCGAGCGTCGTGCGGATCAGGGATTCGTCGAGGCCGGCGACGGAGAGGTCGTGCTCGATGCGCGCTGGCCCCCACCCCTTTGCCAGGCGATGCTCGATGAGGTTGGCGGCATGGCGCACATCGTCGACCGCACCGAGTTCAGACAGGCGGTCAACCGCATCGCGGGCCGCGTCATCGCCATCACGCCGCGCGAGGCGCTGCTCCAATTCGCCGCGGGCATGGGAGCGGCGCCCGACCAGCTTGGCGCCACGCAGCAGCGCGCGCTCCCGCTTGGCCTCGTGCTCGGCCTCGGCGATGACATCGGGGTGAACGGTGTACCCCTCAGCGAGCCCGAGACGTGCCGCGCTCAACGCGTCGAGGATGATCCACGCCTTGCCATCAAGCTCGATGGCAAGGCGCAGATCCTCGCGCGTGTGGATCGCGGTGATCTCCCGCGATGGCACGGGTTCTACTCGGCGGCGACGGCGGCGTCCTCGGCCGGCGCGGCGGCCACCGCATCGTCGGCGTCGGGTGCCGGAATCGGCGTGAGGTTGGCCGGCGCGGTGCTGCCGCCGGAGATCGTGATGCCCTGCTTCTCCTCGATGCGCCGCGTGATGCGGTCCAGCACGTCGGGATGCTCCTCGAGGAAGCCGCGCACGTTGGCACGGCCCTGGCCGAGGCGCTCCTTCTCGAAGGAGAAGTACGAACCCGACTTCTCGATGATGTCGTCCTCGAGCGCGACGTCGAGCACGGAGCCCGCCCAGGAGATGCCGGTGCCGTAGATGATGTCGAACTCGCTCTGGCGGAACGGCGGGGCGACCTTGTTCTTGACGACCTTGACGCGGACGCGGTTACCGACGGCATCGGTGCCGTCCTTGAGCGTCTCGATGCGACGGATATCGAGGCGCACGGAGGAATAGAACTTGAGGGCGCGACCGCCGGTCGTGGTCTCCGGCGAGCCGAACATCACGCCGATCTTCTCGCGCAGCTGATTCGTGAAGATGGCAACGGTGCCGGTGCGATTGAGGACGCCTGTGAGCTTGCGCAGTGCCTGACTCATCAGGCGTGCCTGCAGGCCGACGAAGGAGTCGCCCATCTCGCCCTCGATCTCGGCACGGGGCACGAGTGCGGCCACGGAGTCGATAGCGACGACGTCGAGCCCGCCAGAGCGGATCAGCATCTCGGCGATCTCAAGCGCCTGCTCGCCGTTGTCCGGCTGCGACACGAGGAGGTTGTCGACGTCGACGCCGATGTTGCGCGCGTACGTTGGATCCATCGCGTGCTCGGCGTCGATGAAGGCGCAGACGCCACCCTTGCGCTGAGCCTCGGCAATGACGTGGTACACGAGCGTGGTCTTACCCGACGACTCCGGTCCGAAGATCTCGCAGACACGGCCGCGCGGCAACCCGCCGACGCCGAGCGCGAGGTCGAGTCCGAGGCAGCCCGTCGAGATGGCAGCGACCGGCACGCGCTCATCGTCGCCAAGGCGCATGACCGCACCCTTGCCGTACTGCTTCTCGATCTGTGCCAGCGCTGCGCCGACAGCCTTCTCTTTCTCGCTCATGGTGACCTCCTGCCGGCCGCGCCGGAATGGGATGAATGCGTCAAATTCGGTGCCCTCAGTATGGCCACCGTCTCGGACGCGTTGACGTGTCTGTTGCGCGGGAGTCGCGCGCGGAGTCGCGCCGCTTACGCGCGGGCTGCGTCGTCGGCGAGCAGGAGTCGCACGAGGTGCAGCGCGGCCGTGGCAGAGTTGGTGCGCACGGCGTCGCGGTCACCGGGAAACCGTCGCTCGAGGGTCTGACGAGTGCCGTTCGGACCGACGACAGCGAGGTGCACCAGGCCCACGGGTTTATCAACGCTTCCGCCTGTTGGCCCAGCGATCCCGGTCACGCCGATCCCGACGTCGCAGCCGAGGGTCTGGCGAGCGCCCTCGGCCAGTGCGATGGCTACCTCAGCAGACACTGCGCCATGCTGGGCGATCAACGCTGCCGGGACACCGGCGTGATCGGTCTTGACGTCGTTGGCGTAGGCGACGATGCCACCCCGCAGCGTTGCGGACGCCCCATCGACGCCACCCAGCCGTGCCGCGATCATGCCCGCAGTGCAGCTCTCGGCCGTCGCGATCGTGAGGCCCCGCTCGATCAGGGTCTCCACGACGCGCTGCTCAACGGTGCGATCGTCTTGCGCGTAGACGGCGTCACCGAACTCGGCGACCAGTCCATCCGCGAGCCGGTTGCCCGCCTCGCGCGCGTCCGGAGGAAAGCGCACCACGACCTCTACCTCGAGACGCGTAGCGCAGATCGATGTCTCGGTGCCGTACTCGTCGCCACCGAGCTGGTCAAAGACGCGGGCGACGGTCGATTCCGGCGTGCTCCAGATGCGCAGGATTCGCCGCTCCAGTTGTGCGCCAAGAATCTCGGCCAGCGCGGGGTGCGCGAGCGCGCGGCCCCACACCTCGGCGAGTTCCGTCGGCGGCCCGGGCAGCACCACGACGGTGGTGGCGCCGGCAACGATGACGCCCGGGGCGGTCCCGGACGGCGACAGCACGTGCGCTCCCTCGGGCACCATCGCCTGCTTGCGCGCGCCGGGCAGCAGTCGCTCGACCGGCACTCCGCGCTGTGCCGCGTATCCCGTCACGATCTCGGTGATCTCGGCGAGCACGGGCTCATCAAGGACCAGTGCATGACCTGTCGCCTCGGCCACGATGGCGACCGTGCGGTCGTCGTGGGTTGGGCCAAGCCCGCCCGAGGTGCAGATCAGGTCGTAGCCATCGGCGAGCAACCCGTCGAGTGCTGCCCGCAGGTGCTCCTCGCGATCGTCGACGGCGACGACGCGCTCGAGACGAATCCCATGAGCGTCAAGCGAGCGTGCCAGCGTGCCGCTATTGCGGTCCTGGGTCCGGCCGAGCAGGATCTCCGAGCCCGTCACGAGAATGGCGGCGGTGCGGCGGTGACTCACTCGGTCTCCGCGGCGACGCGACCGTTGGGGTCCACAGAGAGCAGCGTGTCCGTCGGGCCCGGGACGACGGGGCTGCCGTTGACGATCAGCGTGACGGTGCCGGGGCGGTCCAGGCGGATCAGATAGCCGGAGGCCGACTTCGGCAGTTTGAACCCATCCGGCCGATTGGGGTCGGGGGCGATCTCTTCCTGGAACAGCGGCGCGGCGGTCTCGGCGGCGCCGAGTGCGCGCACCGTCAGCGTGGTCTGATCGAGCGCCTTGACGTAGACGACCGCCTGCGCGGCAGCCGACGTTGAGTCGGGCGCGGTCTGGGCGGTGACTGCTGTCGCGACGGGGTTGACCGCCTCTTCCGTCACGGTCAGCACGCTGGTCGCGTTTGTTGCGGGGACGGGGTTCGTGCGGGTCGACGGATACGTCGAGGCGATCACGATCAAGACGGCGACGGCGAGAATGCCGACGACGGCCACGACGACGATGCTGGACTCTCTGCCGCGCCGGCTCGCGCGGGCGCTCCTGCGCCGCGGAAACATCACCTCGTCATCGAGCTCCCATGGTGCGGCGGCAAAGCGCACATTGAACTCGTCGATCAGGATCTGGGGATCGAGCCCGAGGAGTTCGGCATACGAGCGGAGGAAGCCGCGGGCATACGTCGGTCCGGGCAGCTGCTCAAAGGCCTCCTCCTCGAGCGCGACGAGGTACGACGAACGGATCTTCGTCGCCTCGGCTGCGTCGTCGAGTGAGAGGCCCTGCTGCTCGCGGGCGGTCTTGAGAGTGGCGCCGATATCCAGCACCGCCCCAGTCTATCGGTGCGCGGCGATCGGCTAGCGCGCTTCGGCCGCGAACCTGTACCCGACGCCGTAGTGCGTGTGCACGTAGTCGTGCGACGGGCTACGGCGGTCGAGCTTCTCGCGGATCTTGCGCACGCAGACGTCCACCGTGCGATCACGATGGCGGTACGGGATGCCCCAGACGCGCCGCTGCAACTCATCACGCGAGAGCGCCTTGCCTTCCTGGCGGGCCAAGGCGACGACGAGGCGAAACTCTGTGGGTGTCAACTGCGCGTCTTCCCATTCGTTCTCGGGCTGGTCATCCGCCGTGCGGACGAAGGCGCGTCGCAGGTCGGGATCGATGCGCAGGCCATCGACCACGACGGCCTCACCGCGCGGCTCCGAGGCGGCCACCAAGCGCGTGCGGCGCAGCAGCGCCTCAATGCGGGCGATCAACTCGCGCATGCCGAACGGCTTGGAGAGATAGTCATCCGCGCCGATCTCGAGGGTGTGCACTTTGTCGTGCTCGGAGCCGCGCGCAGAAACGACAATGACCGGCACGCCGAGGTGATCCTCGCGAATTGCCTCCGTCACGGCCCAGCCGTCGAGGCCAGGCAGCATCAGATCGACGATCGCGACATCGGGGCGCGCATGACGTAGTCGTCGGAGCCCGCGCTCACCGTCTTCGGCGACATCCACCTCGAAGCCGGCGTGCCGCAGATGCATGGCCATCGCCTTGCCCAGAATCGGGTCGTCTTCGATGACAAGAATGCTTGGCATGTCGACACGCTACGCCCTGGGGTCGGGCGATTGGGTTGCAGCATGGTCGCGGGGTGGTTACGAAGTGGTTCCGTCGTGTGATGGGCCGACGCGTCCCGGTGCCCATGCCTATCCTCCGGGGGTGACTCTCGTCGTTGGCATCATCGTGTTCGTTGTTGGTCTTGTCCTCGGTGGGCTGGCCTGCGTGATGTTGAAGCGACGGTTCACGCCAGACAACGACGGCGGGCGGCTTTCGGAGCGAGACGAATCGCAGGCGCTCGTCGCCATTCGGGCGATCGTCGACGGCGTGCTGGTGCCCGCTTTCGCAGTCAACGCCGTCGGGCGCATCACGTGTGTCAACGACGACACCGTGCGCGAGTTTCCGTCGCTAGGCATGGGCGTGGATCCGGGGACGGTCTCGGCCTCGCTGTCCGAGATCATCCAACGCACACAGACCGGCGAGCAGATCACGACGACCGAACGCGTGATCATGGGTGAACCCCCACGCTCGTTGCGCGTCACAGTCATTGCCCACGAGGAAGGCGCGATCGTGTCGCTGTATGACGTCACCGAAGACGTCGACTTCGAAGAGGCACGGCGTACGTTCTCCGCCGCCGTCTCGCACGAGTTGCGCACTCCGCTGGCACGCATCCTCGGTCTGGCGGAGACACTGGCACTTCCGGACCTTGAGGACGAACGCGAGGAACTCGTGATCCAGATCGAGCACGAGGTCGATGGAATTCGCAAGCTGATCGATGAGATGCTGCTCTTGGCGGCGCTTGATCGGGGTCGGATGGCGGTGGCCGACGGCGTCGTCGACGCATCCGGGGTGACGCGGCGCATCGCCGCCGACGCCAGGCAGCGTCGCATCGGTCGGGGCCATGAGATCACGGTCGACGCGCCAGACGACCTCGACGTGCCCGTCGCTGCCAGGTTGTTCGAGGTGGTCGTACAGAACCTGGTTGATAACGCGCTTATTCACGGCGGCGAAGATGCCTCCGTGCACATCTCCATCGCCCGCGAGGGCGACCAGGCTGTGCTGGTTGTCGCCGACACGGGGATTGGTATACCGGCGCAGCACCTGCCCTTCGTGTTCCAGCGCTTTTACCGTGGTGATGCCTCGCGCACTGGCCCAGGGTCAGGGCTCGGACTCGCGCTGGTCAAGCACATCGTCGAGGCGCACGGTGGCACCGTCTCTGCGGAGTCAGACGGCGAGAGCGGGACGACGATGCAAGTTACGCTGCCGATACTGGACTGAGGCGCTACTTCGGCTCCGGCTCGAACCGGTAACCGATGCCGTAATGCGTTTGGATGAAGTTGTACGTCGGCGAACGCGCATCGAGCTTTTCGCGCACCTTGCGGATGCAGACATCGACGATGCGATCGCGCGGCCGGTGCGGTGTGCCCCAAACCCGCTGCTGCAACTCGTCGCGACTCAAGACACGGCCGCGCTCGCGGGCCAGCGTGACGAGCAAGCGGAATTCGCGCACCGTTAGCTCCGCATCGACCCACGTTTCGCGCGAGGTCTCTACGAGTGCGCGGTGCGTGCGGAAGTCGATGCGAATACCGGGTGCCTCGATTGGTTCCGTGTCGCTTGCGGGCGCCGCGGCCGTGGTCCTGCCGGAGCGACGAAGCGCGGCCTCCACGCGGGCGTTCAACTCGCGCATCGACGCAGGCTTGACGAGGTAGTCGTCAGCGCCGATACCGAGGGTGTGTACCTTGTCGTGCTCCGAGGACCGCGCGCTGAGCACGATCACGGGGATCTGAATCCCCTCGGCGCGCATCTGCTCAATCATGCCCCAGCCGTCCGTTCCGGGCATCATCAGGTCGACGACGCAAACGTCGGGGCGTTCAAAGCGAACCTTCTTCAGTCCGCGGTCGCCGTCGGCAGCCCACTCGACGCTATGCCCCGCGCGCGTCAGATGTCGACGCATCACGCCGGCGAGCACCTCGTCGTCCTCCACGATCAGCACGGTCGCCATGCACGCATCCTACTCGCCGCCCCGCACAGCGAAGCCTGTACAATCTCCGCGTCCGCGCAAGCGGTACATGGTGGGCGTAGCTCAGCTGGTGGTAGCTCCTGGTTGTGGTCCAGGCGGTCGTGGGTTCGAGTCCCATCGCTCACCCCTCACCCGCGCGGGTGGCGGCGCACATCACCAGTCGGTGGTGTGCAGGCTCGTCCCGGGTGTCGGCCCCATCGCTGTCACACGCTCCGCGATGTTGACGGAATGATCGCCGATGCGCTCGAGCCACCGACCCGCGAAGACCATCCGCGTCGCCCACTGACGTAGTTCGATGTCGGTGGTTTCGATGGACATCAGCGTGTCGGCGATCTTCTCGTTCTCCCGATCAATCACCTCGTCGAGCGAGACGAGGAGTCGCTGGGCGTTCATGTCGCGGCGATCGAACATGTCCATTGCCGTGCGCACCATCTCGGCGTCGCGCTCTCCCATGGCCCGCAGGGCGTCGGCGATCACGGCCTCTTCCACGAGTGCCTGACGCGGCGGTGGGGTCGCAAGATGCGCGACGCGGGCGGCGTTGTGTGCAGCCCGCTCGACGCTGCGGTTGATGTGCAGAATGGTCAGCGCGACCCGCAGCTGATCACCGTTGGCCTCGTGTGCCGAGATGAAGCGCTCCACGTCGCTGTCAAGCTCGCTGTGCAGCTCCCGCACGTTGGACTCGCCGGCGAGGGCAGCTTCGAAGGACTCGGCGTTCCAGTCGAGCAGGGCGATGGTGGCGTCGTTCACCGCGCCCGCGGTGAGGCGTCCCGCCTCGGCGAGTTTGGCGCGCAATTGGTTGAGATCGCGTTCGGCGAGTTCGCCCATCAGATTCTCCGGACCGAAAAGCATCTCTATCGTATCGGTTCGGCCCGCGCAGTGGCCGCGCCAGCGGTTACGAGGTGGCGATCACGCTGGGCGGTCACCGCTACGGCACGAAACTCCCGATACCATGACGGCGTGACCGAACCCTCTGCCACTCCGGCTGAAGTACCTGATCAGCCCGTCGCGCGCCTCTTTAATCGCGAGCTGTCGTGGGTGGACTTCAATCATCGCGTGCTGGAGTTAGCGGCGGATCCCCACATTCCGCTGCTCGAGCGGCTGCGGTTCTGTGCGATCTACGCCAATAATCTCGACGAGTTCTTCATGGTGCGCGTTGCGGGACTGATCGATCATGTCGTCCAGGGAACGGTGCCGAGCGATGAGACGCCGCCGCAGGAGACCCTTGACGTGATTGCCGAGCGCTGTCGCGAGATGCAGTCGCAACTTGAGGACATCCTGCACGGGAAGTTGCTCCCATCGCTCGCGCAGGAGGGTATTGAGGTCGTTCGCCTGGACGAGTGCTCAGCGGATGAACGCGCGGAGTTGGCGGAGGTATTTGACGAGCAGCTTTACCCCGTGCTGACGCCGCTCGCGGTCGGTCCGGGCCAGCCCTTTCCGTACATCTCCAACCTGTCGCTGTCCGTGGGGGTCACGGTCCGTGATCCGTCGACCGGCGAAACGCGTTTCGCGCGCGTCAAGGTGCCGGAGGTGCTGCCGCGGCTGATTCAGATCGGAGAGTCGACGCGGTTCGTCGCGATCGATGAGTTGATCGAGGATGGGCTTCCGTCGCTCTTCTCCGGGATGGAGATCGTGGGATCCAGCGTGTTTCGCGTGACCCGCGATGCGGATTTTGAAATCAAGGAGGGCGCTGGCGACCTGCTGGAGGCGGTAGAGCGTGAGTTGTCGCGGCGCCGCTTCGGCGACGTTGTGCGTCTCGAGATCGACGAGGCAATGCCCGCCGACATGCGCGCGATGCTGATTGAGGCGCTCGACGTTGATCTGCGCCAAGTGTTCGCGTGTCGCCCACCGCTCGACCTGAGCGGCCTTAATGTGCTCGCCAAGGTCCCCCGCCCCGACCTGCGCTACGCCCCGTGGCAGCCGCAGGTGCCGGAGCGGCTCGTGGCGGGCGATGGCTCGCCTGTCGACGTTTTCGCCGAGATCCGTCGTGGGGACATCCTCGTGCACCACCCCTATGAGTCCTTCACGGCCTCGGTGGAGCGGTTTATTGAGCAGGCCGTCGCCGATCCCAACGTGCTCGCGATCAAGCACACGATCTACCGCACCAGCGGTGATGCGCCGATCGTTCCGGCGCTGGCCGTCGCTGCCGAGGAAGGCAAGCAGGCCGTCGCCTTGGTCGAGGTGACCGCGCGGTTCGACGAGGAGCGCAACATCCGCTGGGCGCGCGCGTTGGAGCGCGCTGGCGTCCACGTCGTGCACGGCATGGTCGGCCTCAAGACGCACTGCAAGCTCGCACTCGTCGTTCGCCGTGAGGGTGGGCGCACGCGGCGCTACGTGCACATCGGCACGGGCAACTATCACCCGGCGACCGCGCGGGCCTACACCGACTTCGGGCTGTTCACGTGTGACGAAGAAATCACCGCTGACGTGGCTGATCTCTTCAATCAGCTCACCGGGTTTGCTCGGCCGCAGGGCTTTAGTCGCATCTGGGTCGCGCCGATGCATTTGCGCCGTCAGGCGATCGAGCAGATCCGTCGTTGTGCGCGCGAGCACACGGAAACAGCACCTGCCCGCATCACCATGAAGATGAATTCGCTCGTCGACGCTGACATAATCGAGGAGCTGTACACCGCCTCGCAGGCCGGCGTGCGGGTCGATCTCATCGTGCGTGGCATTTGCTGCCTGCGGCCTGACGTGATCGGTCTGTCAGAGAATATCCGCGTCGTTTCGTTGCTTGGCCGTTTCCTCGAGCACGCCCGGGTATTTCGGTTTGAGACCGGTGTCGAGACGACGACATTCATCGGTAGCGCTGACATGATGCCCCGCAACCTCGATAACCGCATTGAGGTCATTACGCCGGTTCTCGATCCTGCGCTCTGTACGCGACTCGGGACAGCGCTGGAGCTGGAGCTAGCCGATACGGCGGGCGCCTGGGAGCTGCACGGCGATGGAGTCTGGCAGCGCCGCGCAAGCCTGCCCGGCGCGTTGCAGACCGCCACACAAGAGACCTTCATGCGGCAGGCACTGCGCGCATCGACGCCGGGTGGCGAAACGCACCTCACCCAGCGTGAGGAAACGGCTGACCGCATTCATCGCGGCCGTTCTGCTGACGACTGACCTCAGACGCCGGAGCGGACGAGCTCGCACGCGAGCTTCTGGGCCTCGGCGATCGAGCCGCCGTAGCGCGCGGCGCCTAGTGCCAGCGCTTCGTCGCGCCCAATGCCGTTGCCACCGACCAACACGGGAAACCCTGCGGCGTTGAGGGCGTCGATGGCGGCAGTCAGGCCACCCCGCTCCGCGACGCAGCACGACAGCGCCACCATGTTCACGTGTTCGCGCTTGGCCATGTTGACGATTTCCTCAATCGGCAGGTTGGCACCGAGGTAGTGCACGGAAAAGCCCTGTGCCTGGAGTCCGGCAGCCACCATCTGCGCCGCAATCGAATGGCGGTCGCCGAGGGCGGTAGCGACAACGACACTGCCGATCCGCGGGCCCGACTTGGGGCGCGCGGCAGTGGCGCGGTCGAGCAGTGTCTCGACGATGCGAGAGGCGCGGTGCTCGTCAGCGATCGACAGGTCGTTGTTGTGCCAGAGCTCGCCGATGCGCGCGAGCGTCGGTGCCAGCAAGTGGTCGCAGAGCTCGTCGACCGTGACACCGCCGGCGGTCAGGCGGTCGAGTTGCTTGCGCGCTGCGCGGGCGTCGCCCGTGATCAGCGATGCGAGCAGAGTCTCGATCTGGCGCGGCCAGTCACGTTCGGCGCGCTCAGGCACGGCGCCCTTGGCAGCATCGCGCTCCAGCAGCCAAGCGTCGAGGTCGGCGCGGCTAATGCGATAAGAGCCGCCAGCAACCAGCGCCGGTAGCTCGCCGCTGCGCACGCGCTTGTAGAGCGTCTGGTAGTGGCAGCCGACGGCGTCGGCAGCCTCCTGCAGCGTTAGGAGCGTGGGTTCCGTCGTGTTCAACGTCCTACTCATCGCATGTGCGTTCGCTGCGGCCTAGACAGTGTCCTCTGTCGGCAGCGCGTGCTGCCGGGCATGGAGACCACGGTGACGGACCACGACCGCGAGCACTGCGAACATTCCGCCCCCGACGGCCAACCACCATGCGGTCCGCGGGTCGAAGGCATCCGCAACGATCCCCGCCAGCGCGACGCCTCCGGAGATGCCGACGAGAAATGTCGTTGAGACCCAGGTGAAGGCCTCCGTGACGGTGCCCCGCGGCGCTAGCTCCTCGATCAGCACGTAGAACGTGGCGATCACCGGCGCGTTGACGACGCCGGTGATGAGCAAGAGGATCCCAAGCTGCACGGGTGTCTGCGCGAGGAAGATGATCAGGAAGCCGACCAGGTTGAGCGCCAGCAGGATGCCCATCATGCGCTGGGGACTGCTGCTCCAGCGGCGGGCGGCGTACGCCAGGCCGCCGATCACGCTGCCGACCGCCCAGATCGCGAGCAGCCCGCCTGGGCTCGCATCGTTCTCTTGCGCATAGGCGGGGATGGCCAGCTCGAGGGCGCCCCACGCAAACGCCAGCCCGAGAATCGACAGCAACACGCGTCGCACTGGTCCCGCCATCAGCGGGCCGAGCAGATGACGTTCGCCCACGTGCTTGGAGCGCCAGGTCCGACTCTCGTGTGACGTCGCGAACCAGATCACGCCAGCGGCGCTGAAGGCAGCCATGACCACCATCGGCAGGCGCGGGCTGATGCCTTCGGCCAGTCCGGCGGCAAGAACTGGCCCGAGAATCCAGATCACCTCTTGCGCGGTTGAGTCGAGCGAGAACGCGCGGGTGATCAGCGAGCGATCCGTGATCAGGGTGGCCCACGTCGCGCGCATCGACGCCGCGAGTGGCGGGTTGGAAAAACCGTACAGGGCACACAAGAGAAACAGCTCTGGACCGCTACCCGGAGCGAGGAGCGCGAGGAGCAAGAGCGCCACTACCTGCGAAGTCATCGACGCGTACAGGATGCGCGGCTGTCCCTGCCGGTCAACGAGTCGCCCCAGGATCGGTGCGCCCACGCAGCCCGCAACGGTCGAGGCGCCGACGGCAAGACCGGCGGTGGCGTACGAACCGCCGGCGGCGCGCACGAGCAAGAAGATCGCGAGTGCGCCCATCCCCACAGGCATGCGGCCGATCACCGCCGCAGAAAGCAGGCGCGGTACCGAAGGCATACGCAGGATGTCGGAGTACGGATACCGCATCAGTTCAGTGTGCGTGGTATCGCCATATGACCGCGCCGGGTACCGTTCAGGGGCGCCCGTAGCTCAGGGGATAGAGCGAGAGACTTCTAATCTCGAGGCCGCAGGTTCGAATCCTGCCGGGCGCATCGTCTTCGCTCTAGCGGCGCCAGTAGGCGCGCGTCGCCAAGACGAAGATCGGGATGATCTCCAGGCGACCGATCCACATCAGCAGGATCATGACGATTTTGCTTTCCCAGGTGTAGCCGGCGAACGATCCCATGGGGCCGGCTGCCCCCACGCCGGGGCCGACGTTGCCAATGGTAGTAGCGGCGGCCACCATCGCGTCGAACGCGCCGAGCTCCACGCCGCGCAGCGTGGCGAAGAGCAGAATCAGCGTCGCGCCGACTGCGAATGTCGCGAGATACAGACCGATAAATACGTTTGCCCCCTGGAGAGCATTCTCGCGCACCGGCGTCCCGGTCACGCGTACGGGCAGCACCGCCTCGGGGTGGACGGCGGTCTCCACGTCGCGCCGCAGGCCGCCGAAAGCAAGCCGGATCCGAATCACCTTGATCGCGCCTCCGGTGGAGCCGGCGCAGCCGCCCACGAACATCACCGCGAACAGGATCAGCAGCGCGAACGCTGTCCAGACAGCGAAGTCTTGCGATGCGTACCCGGTGGTGGTCATCAAGCTAACGACCTGGAACGCGCTTTGGCCGAAGGCGCTCAGTAGCCCCATATCCGTGGTCGCCAATAGGCCGATACCGATCAGCACGGAGGCGCCGGCAAGAATGCCGAGGTAGACGCGGAACTCGCCGTCACGCGGTGCCGCGCGCCACTCGCCGCGCGCGGTCCTGTACCAGAGCGCGAAGTTCGCTCCGGCGATGACCATGAACACCACGAGGATGACCTGGCTGATCCACCCGAACGGCTCGATCGAGCGGGGTTCCGGTGAGAAGCCGCCGGTCGACATGGCGGTGAACGTATGCACGATCGCGTTGTAGGCGCTCATCCCCTGACGCAGATCGACGAGCCCGACTACCCAGAGCGACAGTGCGCAGACGACGGAGATGGCGATGTACACAAGCCAGAGGCGCATCGCCGTGTCGCGCAGGCGTGGCGTGAGCTTCTCTACCTCCGGTCCGGGCGCTTCGCGCTCCAGCAGCGCCTTGCCGCCAGGTCCTGTCCGCTCGAGCACCGCGAGTGCGAGCGCGATGATCCCCATCCCACCGAGCCACTGCGTCAGACTGCGCCAGAAGAGCAGCGCCTCGCCGTGGCTCGCGATGTCGGCCATCACGGATGCTCCGGTGGTCGTGAAGCCGCTCATCGTCTCGAAGTAGGCGTCGATCGGGCTGCTGATGTCACCGCCCTCGATCATGTAGGGAATAGAGCCGAGTAACGCGGCAGCGAGCCAGGTCAGCGCGACCACCGCGAAGGCCTCGCGCACCCCGACGTCATTCGCCCGCCCGCCGCAGAGCCGCTCGCCGAGGTAGCCGACGGTGAAGCCGCCGACCAGCGTCACGAGGAACGGCAGCACGGACTCGCCGTAGATCAACGCCACGATGATCGGCGCGAGCAGCGTCAGGCTGAGCCAGCGAATGATTCGGAAGATCAGACTGCCGACGGCGCCGAGGTCGACAACGCCGCGTGGGCGGCGGCGGGCCAACGCGGTCACAGGGCGTTCTCGAGCGCCGGGACGCGCACGGCCTCGGCGACGATGATGGCGGAATCACCCGCCTGCAGGCTGTCGTCACCGCGCGGGAAGAGCACTTTGCCGCCGCGCACGATGGCACCGACGATCGCGCCCTCGAACGGTCGCTCGCGAAACGGTCGCCCGAGCAGCGCGCTGCCCGGGCGAATCTCGAGCTCCAACACCTCGACGCGGTCGTTCTCGAGCATCGCGAAGCCGCGCGTGCGCGGATCGTGGGTAAAGCGCACGATCTCCTCCGCCACGATCAGGCGCTGGTTGAGCGCGTAGTCGATCCCGACCTGCTCGAAGATCGGCACGAGGTCGGGGTTACCGACGACGGCGATGGTCACGGGGACGCCGAGCGATTTGGCGACGAGTGCGATCATGAGGTCGCGTTCGTCGCTGTCGGTGCAGCAGACGATCGCGTCAGCACGGCCAATGTTCTCGCGGTCCAGGAAGCCGGGATCGGTGGCATCGGCGCAGAACACATGCGCGGCCTCGACCTCCTCGGCGCAGCGGCGCGCAGCAGCGGGATCGATCTCGATCACACGAGCCGTGAGCCCTTGCTCCGTCAGTACCTTTGCCACGGCGCGGCCGGTATCGCCGCCACCGGCCACGACGACTTCGCGTACCTCATGCACGCCGCGGCGGGCGAGTCGATGCGACCACTCACGCGACGCCTCGGGTGAGGCGATCAGCACGACGCGATCTCCCTCCTCCACCACATCGCCGCCACCAGGGATGGTCACGGAGTCTCCGCGAATCAGCGTGGCGATCACACTGGCGTCGGGGATGCGGATATCGGCGATGCGGTGTCCGACGATGTTTTCCGCGGCGTCGGCGTGTACCTCAAACTCCACCATCTCGGCGTGCCCGTCAGCAAACATTGCGGTCTGCAGCGCGCCGGGAAGACCGATCGCGCGCACGACGGCCTGCGCAAGTTCGTTCTCGGCAGCGATCATCTGATCGACGGGCAGCTCGCCGCGGCGCCATGCGTCGAGATAATCGGCGCTCGAGGTGCGCACGACGATGCGCGCGTCGGTGAGCGTCTTGGCCTGCAACGCAGCCACGATGTTGACCTCGTCGCGATCTGTCGCAACGATCACCAAGTCGGCCTTGGCGATGCCGGCGTTCAGAAGGACGATACGCGACGTGCCGCTGCCGGCCACCGCCATCACGTCGTAACGGTTGGTGAGGTGTCCGAGGAGCACCTCGTCGAGATCAACAATCGTGATCTCGTGTGCTGCCTGCAGAGCCGCCGAAACGCTCGTGCCGACCTGACCGGCCCCGATCACCAAAATGCGCATGTCTGGATTGTAGGGCGGTCGAACACGGCCGTCGCGCTATCCTATGCGGGCGCAATGCACCGATCACCTTCAGCTACCACCTATGCCTCGCATCCGACGACCCCGGCACCGTGCGGTGTCCCTGTCGGCTCCCGCTGTCATGGAGCCGCGCGTCAGCATGCTCGAGACGGGTGGCCTGCGCTGGATTCAGCTGGAGTCCCCCGGCCCCGCTGAGATCGCCTGGCTCGAGGAGGAGTTCTCCTTCCACGAGCTCGATCTTGAGGATGTGCGCTCGCGCCGACAGCGACCGAAGGTCGACGAGTACCCCGACTACGTCTTTGTGGTGCTCCACTTCCCCTGGTACGACAAACAGTCGGGTCGCCTGTTCCCCGCCGAGGTGAACGCCTTCATCGGGCCCGACTTTCTGATCACGATCCCGAACGTCCCGCTCAAGCCGGTCAGCAACGTCTTCCGGCGGCTCGAAGCCAACGAGGAGGAGCGCGCCGAGTGGTTCGCCAAGGGGTCCGGCTTCCTCTTCTACGAGGTGCTCGACTCGCTGTACGGCTACTGCTTCCCGATCCTCGACCAGATCGGTCGCAAGCTCGAGGACATTGAGGACCACCTTTTCGAGCGCGATCCCGATGAGTCGGTCGTGCGGATGATCTCGAACGTCAAGCAGGAGATCATCTCCTACCGCAAGATCACCAAGCCACAGCGTCCGGTGCTGCGCCAGCTCGAGCGCGCGGGTGAGCGCTACCTCGCCAGCGAGGACCTCGACATCTACTACGACGACCTCGTCGACTCCGCCGAGCGCATCTGGGACCTCCTCGAGAATTACAAAGAGGTCGCCGAGGCGCTCGAGCAGACGAACGAGACGGCGATCAGCCATCGCCAGAACCGCATCCTGCAGGTGCTGACCGTGTTGACGGTGGTGTTCCTCCCGGTCACGTTCGTGACGAATCTCTTCGGCATGAACGTGCCGGTGCCGTTCGACCACGTGTCGTTTGCCTTCGCCGCCATCCTCGCGGTGCTGGTCAGCACCATCGCGGTGCTGCTCGGCATCTTCAAGTGGCTGCGCTGGGTCTGACCGGCAGCCGGTCGGCTACTCGCTGTCGAGCGAGAGGACGCTGAGGAACGCCTCCTGCGGCACCTCAACGGCGCCGACGTACTTCATGCGGTTCTTCTTGCCCTTCTTCTGCTTCTCGAGCAGCTTGCGCTTGCGCGAGATGTCGCCGCCGTAGCACTTGGCGAGCACGTCCTTACGCTTCGCCTTGATCGTCTCGCGGGCGATGATGCGCGAGCCGATCGCGGCCTGCACGGGCACATCGAAGAATTGGCGCGGGATGATCTTCCGCAGTCGCTCGACGAGAGCCTTGCCGGCCTCGTAGGCCTTGTCGCGATGCACGATGATGCTGAGCGCATCGACGGCCTCGTTGTTGAGCAGGATGTCGACCTTGGCGAGATTGGACTCGCGGTAGCCGATCATCTCGTAGTCGAACGAGGCGTAGCCCTTCGTGCGGCTCTTGAGCTGGTCGTAGAAGTCGAGCACGATCTCGGCGAGCGGCAGCGCGTAGACGATCGCGACGCGCGTCTCCGTCAGGTAGTCCATCTTCTCGAAGTCGCCGCGGCGCTCCTCCTGGCAGAGGCTCATGATCGGACCGACATACTCTTTCGGCACGATCACGGTGGCGCGCACGTACGGCTCCTCAACGTGTTCGATCACCGAAGCGGCGGGCATGTCGGACGGGTTGCGCACCTCGACGGTCTCACCCGCGGTCGTCAACACGTCGTAGAGCACGTTCGGCGTCGTCGCGATGAGATCGAGGTCCCACTCGCGCTCGAGGCGCTCGCGCACCACGTCCATGTGCAAGAGGCCGAGGAAGCCGCAGCGAAAACCGAAGCCGAGCGCCTGCGAATTCTCGGGCTCGTACATGAGCGAGGCATCGTTGAGGCGTAGCTTGGCGAGCGCATCGCGGAGATCCTCGTACTGCTCGCCATCGCTCGGGAACAGGCCGGCGAAGACCATCGGCTTGACCTCGATGTAGCCCTCCAGCGCTTCCTCGGCGGGCTTGGCCGCGTCGGTGAACGTATCGCCCACCTTGATCTCGGCGACGTCCTTGACGCCAGTGATGACGTAGCCGACCTCCCCCGCGCCCAGCTGCTGCACGGGCGTCATGGTCGGGCTCATCACGCCGATCTCCTCGATGTCGTTCGTCTGGCCCGTCGCCATCGACTTGATCGTGGCGCCCTTCTTGAGGAGGCCGTCGACGACGCGGATGTACGCGATGACGCCGCGGTACTGGTCGTAGACCGAGTCGAACACGAGCGCGCGCGACGGCGCCGCGGGATCGCCCATCGGCGGCGGAATGCGGTCGACAACGGCGTCAAGCACCTCATTGACGTTGAGACCGCTCTTGGCCGAGATGCGCACGACGTTGAGTGGGTCGTCGCCAAGGAACTCGGCGGTCTCCAGCGCGACCTCATCGGGATAGGCGGCGGGAAGATCTACCTTGTTGATGACGGGCACGATCTCGAGCCCGTTATCAATCGCGAGGTGCGCGTTGGCGACGGTCTGGGCCTCGATCCCCTGCGACGCGTCCACCACGAGCAGAGCGCCTTCGCAGGCGGCCAGCGAACGCGATACCTCATAGGTGAAGTCGACGTGGCCAGGCGTGTCGATCAGGTTTAGCTGGTACGTGACGCCATTGCGCTCCCAGGGCACGCGGACGGCCTGCGCCTTGATCGTGATGCCGCGCTCGCGCTCGATGTCCATGGAGTCGAGCAGTTGGTCCTGCATGTCGCGTTCGGCGACCGCGCCGCTGATCTCGAGAATGCGATCGGCCAGCGTCGACTTGCCGTGGTCGATGTGCGCGACGATCGAGAAGTTTCGGATCAGGTCCTGGTCCACGGGCACAGGGTACCTGTCATGCCGCCTCGGGCTTCGCCTTCTTCCGCGGCAGCAGCCGGCCGGCGTTCTGGACGCGTCGGATGGAGGCGCCGAGCTCGGCGCCGTAGAGCAGGATCATCGCCGCGATGTACACGAAGAACAGGAACGCGATGATCGAGCCGAGAGCCCCGTACACGATGTCGTAGCGCGCGATCTTCTCGACGTAGATCGTGAAGACGCGGCGTGCGATCTCGAACAGGACCCCGGCAATGACTGCGCCGACCAGCGCGTAGCGGAACGCGGGGCGTGGCTTGGGGAGGAACTTGTACGCCACCAGCATCACGAGGATGCTGGAGACCAGCGAGGCCAGCGGCCCGATCCATGAGCGGACGAACAAGGTGGCGTCATTCCAGACGCCGCTGTCACCGAGAGCGTCACGCGGTATCTGCGGCACGAAGCTGAGGAGCACACCGATCAGGAACGACGACAGGATCACGGTGACGAGCACCGTCAGCAGAATCGCGTCGACGAGCTTACCGCGCAGGAACGGGCGGGTGCCGCTGAAGCCCTCCCACGCCAGTTCCATCGCACCGCGCACACTGCCGAGCATGCCGCTGGCGCTCCAGACGAGCGCCACGGCGCCAATGATGCCGATCGCCGGCAGGTTGGCGTTCGTGATCTTGAGGAGGTTGTCGATCTGATCGCGGGCGGACGGGTCGAGCGGGAGTGCGTTCATCAGTCCATCGGTGATGGCGTTCCGCACCTCTGCACTGCGCATGCGCGACCCGACGACAGCGGTGATCAGCAGGATCAGTGGGAAGACGCTGAACAGCACGTGAAAGGCGATCGCGGCTGCTGCTGTCGTGCAGCGATGACGCTGGAAGCGGCCGATCGAGTCGGACAGAACGATCAGTAGCGGCTCAAGCGGCCACGGCAGCTGGTCGAGCCGCAGCATCACGAGGTCGTCTCTATGTCGCGTCGTCGTACCAGCGCAAGAATGCGGCTGGCCTCGGGTACGCGCAGTAGGTGCATAACGCCGAGGTACGCGAGCCCGGCGATGGAGACGGCCAGACCGACCTCGATCAACTGGGCCACGAGCGACTCGCCGAGCGCAGCGCGCAGAACACTCCAGATGCCGTAGGCGATCGCGCCGGCGGCCGCTGCCACGATCAGCGAGCGCAGAGCGCTGAGGAGGACGCCGCGATTGTCGAGGTGACCGACGCGCTTGGAGAGCAGGAGCCACATCAAGGGCACGACGACGATGTTGGCGAGCGAGTTAGCCAGCGGAATGCCCCAGACGCCGCAGGGGCCGAACAGCAGCAGACTCAGGCCGGCGGCCAGCACGAGATTGACGAGAGCGATTGCCGTGGCGGCCCAGACGTGCTGGAGGGCAAAGAAGCAGCGCGTCAGCAGCAGAATCACGCCATTGAGCGCGAGGCCGATGCTGAAGGCGATCAGCGCTTCGGCCACGCCGGGCGTCTCGGCCGCAGTCCACGCGCCACGCTGGAACAGCAACTGGATGATCGGCTCGGCGAGCACGGCAATGACGGCGCTGGCGGGGAGCAACAGGAAGATGATCAGCTTGGTGCCGTCGGCCAGCGAGGTGCGGAAGCGCGTGAAGTCGTAGGCCGCCACCGCCCGAGCCAAGCTCGGGAACATCACCGTGGAGACCGCCACGCTGAAGATCCCCTGCGGCAGCATGTACACACGGAAGGCGGCATCGATGGCGCGCGGCGCGTACGTGGGGTCGACGTAGGTAGCGATGTACGTCGAGACGGTCAGGTTCACGTTGGCGAGGCCAAGTCCGAGGGCGACCGGGATCAGGAGAATCAGGATGCGGCGGACGGCCGGATCCCGCACATCGATCAGCGGCCGCAGGCGGCCGCCCTTGCCACGCAGGGCGGGCAGCGGAATCACCATCTGCACGGCGGTGCCTACCAGCGTGCCAACCGCCAAGATCACCGCGCGCTGCCCCAGATCGGGCACGGTGAACGCGTAGATCAGGAAGCCGATGATCACGAGGTTCCAGAAGACCGGCGCAATGGCGGGCAGGACGAACTCGTCGAACGAGTTGAGAATCGCCTGCACGAGACCGGAGATGCCGAGCAGAATCAGGATCGGGAACAGAATCCGCGTCATCTGGACCGCGAGGTCGAGTTGCTCGCCCGTCATGTTGGCGAAACTGAGCAGCGGCCGGGCGAACAGAATGCCCAGGGCCGTGATGCCCATCAGTGCGAGCGTCGCGAGCGTCAGGGCGCTGGACGCAACACGCCAGGCGCGCTCTCGCTCGCCCTTGACCAGCAGTTCATTGAACACCGGCACGAACGAGGCGCCAAGAGCGGAGTCGGCGACGAGCGAGCGCACGGTGTTCGGCACGTTGTTCGCGACAACGAAGGCACTGGCCGGCGCGGACACGCCGAGCAGCTGCGCGGAGATCACTTCACGCACCAGACCGAGCACCCGCGAGACCCCGGTCGCAGCACTAAACAGCGCGGCGGAAACCGAGCGGCTGCGAGCGCCGACCACGGGCGCATCCTCGTTCGTCGCCATGCACCGATAATGGCAGGCGATCCGGTTGCGCGGCTGATACCGGGACCCTGCTACCCTCCGCAGCGTTGCGGGGAGATCCCCGCGCGCGGACACACAAGGTCTATGGCGAATATCAAGCAGCAGAAGAAGCGCATCCTCGTTGCCGAGCGTCAGCGCGTCGAGAACATCCGCTACCGCTCCTCGATCAAGACGGCGTTCCGCCGCCTGATCGATGCAGTGCAGAGTGGCGATGCCACGGCCGTCGAGGCCGCGCACCAGCACTACATCAAGCTGGTCGATCGCGCCGCTGCCAAGCGCGCCCTGCATGAGAAGACGGCTGCCCGCAAGAAGTCTCGCGCCACGCGCGTGATCGCCCGCGGTCCGCAGGTCGAAGAGACCAAGAAGCGCCGCGTGACGCGCAAGACGGCCACGAAGGCCGCGCCGAAGAAGGCTGCTGCTGAGGCCGTCGCCGAGGAGGCTCCCGTCGAGGAAGCCCCCGTCGAGGAGGCCGCTGAGGCCGTCGCTGATGAGGCTCCCGCCGCTGCGGAGAAGAAGGCGCCCGCTAAGAAGCCGGCTGCCAAGAAGGCTCCCGCCAAGAAGCCGGCCGCAAAGAAGGCCGACGAGGCTCCCGCTGAAGAGCCCGCTGCCGAGGCTGACGCCCCGGCCGACGAGTCCTAAGCCGCCTCAGGCCCCAGAATCGCGATCGCCACTGCGGCGCTTGTCGTGCGCGAGTGCGTGATTGAGACATCGATCGCGATGACTCCCTTGCGTGCCGCGACGTCCTTGGTCCAGCCATGGAGCGTCACGGAGGGCTTCCCGCGCCCGGCGACCTCGATCTCCGTCCAGGTGAAGTGCACGCCGGTGCCGAGTGCCTTGCCGATCGCCTCTTTCGCGGCGAAGCGTCCCGCGTAGCTCTCGCTGGGACGCGGCTTGCGATCGAGCTCCTCGATCTCGCGCGCCGTGAAGCAGCGCTCGCGAAAACGCAACGGGTGGCGTACCAGTGCGTGTTCCACGCGCTCAATCTCGATCAGGTCGAGGCCAACGAGCAGCCGTGGTGCCGCCAGCTCGTCGCTCACTCGACCGTGACGGTCTTGGCGAGATTGCGCGGACGATCCACGTCGAGGCCCAGCCGACCGGTGATCTTGTAGGCGAGCAACTGCAACGGCACGATCGCGAGGATCGGCTGCAGCTCGGGTCGCGTGCGCGGCACGTAGAGCACGTGCTCGGCGTGCTGCGCGATGGCGGTGTTGCCGGCGGTTGCGACGGCGATCACGTGGGCACCCCGTGCGCGAACCTCCTCGAGGTTCGACGCCATCTTCTCGAAGACGTGGCTGTCGGTGGCGACGGCCACTACGGGCGTGTCCTCCCCGAGGAGGGCGATCGGCCCGTGCTTCATCTCGCCCGCGGCGTACGCATCGGTCGGGATGTACGAAATCTCCTTGAGTTTGAGCGCCCCCTCTTGGCAGATGGGCAAGCCCAAGTGGCGTCCCAGGTAGAGGAAGAAGCGATCGTGCGCAAAGCGGTCGGCGAGCATGTCGAGCTGGGCATCGAGTGCCTTGTCATCCAGCAGCTCTTGGACGAGTTCCGGTACCTCGCGCAACTCCGCGCCGATCAGCGCGACCTGTTCGGAGGTGAGGATGCCGCGGACCGCGCCGAGGTGCAGGGCGATTAGCGTCATTAGCGTGACCTGCGCGGTAAACGTCTTCGAGGCGGCGACGCCAATCTCGAGGCCTGCGCGGGTGTAGAGCACACCGTCGGCCGCTCGGGCAATGGCCGAACCCATGATGTTCGTGACGGCCACGACGCGAGCACCGCGCTCCTTGGCGATCTGCATGGCGGCGAGCGTGTCGGCAGTCTCGCCCGACTGCGAGATGGCAAGCACGAGTGTCTTGGGGTCGAAGACGCCGTTGCGGTAGCGCCATTCGCTGGCGACATCGGCCTCGGTGGCCACCCCGCCCCACTCTTCGATCAGGTACCGACCCACGAGGCCCGAGTGCAGCGCCGTACCGCAGCCGACGATCAGTACGCGGTTGATCTCGCGCAGATCGTCGTCGCTGAGGCCGAAGCCGTCGAGATGCAGCTCGCCATGGTGAAAGCGCTCGGCGATGGTGTCGCTGATCGCCGTGGGCTGCTCGTGGATCTCCTTGAGCATGAACGTCTCGTAGCCACCCTTGGCTGCAACCTCGATCGAATCGTCGGCCTGCTCGATCGGGTGCTCGCGCACCGTGCCGTCGGCCACGGCGCGGTACTCAACGCTGTCGGCCTTGACGATCACGATCTCGGACTCGTCGACGACTTGGATCATGCGCGTCTTCTCGAGGAAGGCGGGCGTGAACGAAGCGATGAAGTTCTCGCCCTCGCCGCGGCCAATCACGAGCGGCGGCCAGGCGAGGCGGGCGGCAACGATGCGATCGGGCTCGTCGAGGGCAATCGCGAGGAACGCGAAGTGCCCCTCCAAGCGCGGGAAGATGCGGCGGCAGGTCTCGGCCAGATCGCCGTCGTACTCCTCCTCGATCAAGTGGACGAGCGCCTCGGTGTCGGTATCACTCGTGAGCGTGTGCCCGCGGGCAGTGACGCCTGCACGCAGCTCGATGTAATTCTCGAAGATGCCGTTCATCAGGACGGCGAAGCGGCCGTCCTCGGAGGTGAAGGGGTGCGCGTTGCGTACCTCGACGCCGCCGTGCGTGGCCCAGCGGGTATGCCCCATGCCGAGCGTGGCGGTCTCGGAGACGTCGCCGGCTACCTTGCGCAGCTCCTTGACGGGACCGACCGCACGGGCGCGATCGAGCGCGCCATCGCCGACCAGCACCATGCCGGAGGAGTCGTAGCCGCGGTACTCGAGGTGCTCGAGGCCCGACAGGACGAGTTCCTTGCAGGGACGCGCCCCGACGTAGCCGATGATCCCGCACACAGGGCCAATCCTACCGTTCGCGGCGGGGTGACCCGCCGCGGGTCAGTGAGGAACCGGCAGTTCTCGTTCGACGATCGCGACGAGCTCTTCGGCGATTGCGCGGCACTCGGCGCCGTCTCGCGCCTCGACCATGACACGCACGAGCGGTTCGGTACCCGAGGCGCGCACCACGATGCGTCCGTTGTCACCGAGCTGCACTTCGGCTGCGGCGATGGCATCCCACAGTGGTGCACACTCCCCCAGTCCTTCGCGGCGTGCACGCACGCTGATCAGGTTCTGCGGGAACTTCTCCACGGCGGACGCGGCCTCGGCCAGCGTCTGCCCGGAGCGCGCGAGTGCGGCGAGCACCAGCGTCGCCGTCAGCGGCCCGTCGCCCGTGGTCTGATGATCGAGCGCGATGACATGACCGGACTGTTCGCCGCCGAGGACGGAGCCATCACGGCGCATGGCCTCGAGCACGTAGCGGTCGCCGACGTCGGTGATCTCAAGCGTGCAGCCGAGTGCGCGTAGAGCGTGATGCGCGCCGAGATTCGCCATGCTCGTCACGACGACCCGGTTTCCGGGCAGCGCATCGCGCGCGATAGCGTCGGCAGCCAGCAGCGTGAGGATGTGGTCGCCGTCGACGGGGTTGCCGTCCGCGTCGACGAAGAGCACGCGATCAGCGTCTCCGTCGAAAGCCACGCCCAACGTTGCTCCCTCAGCCACGACTGCGGCAGCGACATGTCCGAGGTGCGTCGAGCCGCACTCCACGTTGATGTTGCAGCCATCCGGCTCGCAGGCGATCAGCACGACGTCGGCCCCGAGCAGCTCGAAGAGTCGCGGCGCAACCGTCGCCGCGGCGCCATGCGCGCAGTCGACGACGATACGCATGCCAGTGAGCGGCACGCCCGCGACCTCGGCCACCCACTCTGCGTAGGCCTCCGCGGCCCCCATGGCGGTGCTTGTGGTGCCGACGTCTCCGCCGGTCGGCAGGTCCACGTCGGTCTCGAGGAGGGCCTCAATGGCCTCCTCTTCGGCGTCGAGGAGCTTGTAGCCGTCGGCGCCGAACAGCTTGATGCCGTTGTCAGGATAGGGATTATGGCTAGCGCTGATCACGATCCCGGCCGCGGCGCCGCGTTGCACCACGCCCCACGCGACCGCTGGCGTTGGCACAACCCCAAGGCGCACGGCGTGTCCGCCAGCCGAAGCGATGCCCGCAGCCAGAGCATCCTCGAGCATCGTGCCGGAGCGACGCGTGTCGCGCCCGATCAGGATCACGGGTGCTGGATGCGAGTCGCGCAGGCGCAGTGCCGCGGCACGTCCTACGCGCAGCGCAAGCTCCGGCGAGAGCCGCTCGTTGGCGACACCGCGAATGCCATCGGTGCCGAACCAGGCACGGGCCATAGTGGGCTCCCTAGCGCTTGGAGAACTGCGGGCGCTTGCGGGCCTTCTTGAGGCCTGCCTTCTTGCGCTCGACAGCACGGGCGTCACGGGCCAGGAAGCCGGCGCGCTTGAGATCGCCGCGGAGGTTCGGATCGGCCTCGACGAGTGCGCGGGCGATGCCGTGGCGCGTCGCGCCGGCTTGGCCGCTGATGCCACCGCCATGCAGGAGAAGCGTCACGTCGAAGCGATCAGCAAGGCCAACCTCGACGAGCGGACTGAGCGCCATGGCGCGTAGCGGAGCGCGGTCGAAGTACTGCTCGGCCGGGCGGCCGTTGCAGGTGACCGTGCCGGTGCCGGGGGTCAGAATGACACGCGCGACCGAGGTCTTGCGCTTGCCGGTTGCGCGATACATGGCCTTGTCGCTCATCGTCTTCCCTCTTTGCCTTACGGCAGCGGCTGCGGCTGCTGCGCCGCGTGCGGATGGTCGGAGCCGGCGTAGATCTTCAGCATGTTCAGCTGAGCAGCGCCAAGCTTGTTCTTCGGGAGCATGCCCTTGACGGCATGACGGATCACTTCGGTGGGGTTGCGATCAAGCTGCTCCTGGAGGGTGCGCTCGCGCAGGCCGCCCGGGTAGCCGGAGTGGCGGTAGTACTTCTTCTGCTCCAGCTTGTTGCCCGTCACACGGACCCGCTCGCAGTTGATCACGACGACGAAATCGCCGGTGTTCACGTGCGGCGTGAAGTTGGTCTTGCCCTTACCGCGCAGCGCGTCAGCGATACGGGTTGCGAGGCGGCCGAGCACCTCGCCGTCGGCGTCAATGATGAACCAGCCGTGCTCGACGTCGGCGGGCTTTGCGGAGAGAGTCTTCTGAGGCATAGTCGTTGGCGCGGGTTGAACACCGCACGGGGCGGAACCGTACCATGAGGCTTATGGCAGGCGTTGCACCACCCACTCGAACCGTCGCGGATCGCTTAACGGCGGGGATCTCGGCGCTCGATCACCGTACCAATACCGTGCATGACGCGCTGAATCGCGCGCTGCCGTCGCTGTGGTGGCCGTTGACGGTCCCGGACGCCGATCGTCGTCTCGCGGCGCGCGAGCACGCGCTCTACGCGGTGCACGCGGGCATCGGCATCGGAGTCGCCTGCCTTCTGCATTCTCGTCGTCGGCAGACGCTCGTGATCGGCGGGGTTGCTGCCCTCGCGTCGTGGGCGATCTTCACGGGCGCCTGGGATCGTCGCGCGGATCAGATCGACAACTGAGAGCGACGCGCCTTGTACGCGGCGGCCACGGCCTGTCGTGACGCGGCGCTGAGCACCATGCGACGCATGAAGCCACCGGCGGCCTCCAGATCGGCCGCGGACCCCGCACTCGCAATCATCGCCAGCGCTTCGTCGCGCTCGTCGCCATGACGATCGCCGGCATAGTGCATCGAGCTGGCGGCGCGGCGTCCGCCGGCCTGTGAGGCCAGTCGTGCCTGCTCGGCGCAACCCAGCTCCTCACCGAGCTCCTCGAGGAGATCAGCCAATGGCAGGAGGATCGCCGCGTCCTCTCCGGCGTACGCGAGCTGCCCTTCGGACAGCTCCTCCTGCGCCCAGTCCGACGTTTGGAAGGTCTTGTCGAGCTCGGCGTGCAGGAAGCGATCAGCCAGCGTGACGAGCTTGGCGTCCTCCACCCCGTGCTCGAACCCGGCGGCGTTGAGATGTCCCGCGATCACCGTCCACCAGGCGCACGTGTCGAGAATGTCGGTCAGGTCGATGTCCCAGCGGTACTTGACCCAGCTCTGCTCGAACTTCGCGTTGTGGGCGAGGACCCGCCGGCCGTCGCCCAGCAGACGCAGGAGCGGCGCGGGATCCACGGCCCAGCAGTCGAGCACGAGTGAGATTGCACCACCGTCCGGTCCAGGGGCGGCGATCTGCACCAGACGCACCGTGCCGTTCCAGGGTTCGAAGGCGGCGCGGTCCTCGCGCTGCTCCGGCGGGAGACGCGTGCAGGCGGTCTCGATGTCGAAGCCGAGGACCGGCTGGTCCTTGAGGAGTTCGACGGCCTGCACCACTTCGTCGGGCGTGCGCAGCACCTTGATCGTGGTCACCGGAGGCTCGGGTGGCCGCGGTGGGAGCAGGTCCTCGCGCACCATCGGTGGGTTCGGCCCGGCTGCCTCGGGGAGCTCGATGTCGGGCACGACCTCGAGCAGCTTGCGCACCTCGAGCTCGCCGAACGGCGAGGTCTCCACCCTGCAGCGCACCGCGACGTCAGCGAGGCGGGCGGCGAGGTGGTCGTCCGGCGTCGAGGCGAGCGCGCCGAGCGCGCGCTCGCGATCGGCTGCATTGCGCGGCGGCCAGATCAGCAGCCCCGCGTGATGGCCGGAGAGCGGCCCCTCGCAAACGCGAAACGTGACCACGTCGAGCTGGAGGCCCGACTGCGTCGCGGCGTGGCGCATGTAGCCGCCATCGTCTTGCGGTACGGCGCGGCAGATGACGTCTTCGCGGTCCACGGCGGCCTCACGGTCGAACCACCTCGGATCAGAGAACGCGCTCACGTCACGAAGGAAACCAGCACGGGCGGATGGCACGCCCGTCGGCCGGATAGGATCCGGCCATGACCGACTGCCTGTTCTGCAAGATCGCTGCCGGAGACATTCCTGCCATCCGCATTGTGGAGACAGATCGAGCGATCGCCTTCATGGATATCTTCCCCGCCGCCCCCGGGCACGCGTTGGTGATTCCGCGTGCGCACCACGACGACGCGCTCGGTGCAACGGACGAGGATCTCGCGGCGTGCATGCAGTTGGCGTCGCGCGTCGGACAGGCCGCGGTGTCGCAGCTCGGTGCCACCGGTGTGACCTTCCAGTCGTTGGCGCGCCCCGATGCCGGTCAGACCGTCTTTCACCTGCACATCCATGTGATCCCACGCGTCGCCGGCGACGGCTTCGTCTTCCCGTGGCCCCACACCGACGGCGATCTCGCGGAGATCGAGGGGCATGCTGCGCGGCTGCGCAGCGCCCTCTAGTTGGATCCGGTGGCGTAGTCGCTGAGCGTGTAATCGCCGGGGCGTGCGATCGACGGCGGACCGAGGCGCAGGAGTTCGGGCACCGTCACGGAGCGGAGGCCGCGGGCCTTCAGCCCGTCGAGGATCATCGGCAGCGCGTTAACCGTCATCTGGCGGTTCATCGATCCGTCGTGCAGCAGGATGATCGCACCGGGCTTGAGGGCCGGCGAGTTGAGCACGTTCGCGGCGATCGTACCGGGGTCTTGCAGTGCCCAGTCGTCGCTATCGATCGTCCACAGCACCGGCAGCATGCCCTGCGCGCGGGAGTACGCGTTCGTCTTACCCGTGAAGTCGCCGAAGGGCGGGCGCATCAGCGTCGGTGGCCGCCCGGCGGCCTTGGTGATCAGTTCCTTCGTGCCAACGATCTCGGACTTCAGCCCGGCCTTGTCGAGGCTCGGGAGGCTCGCGTGTGTCATCGAGTGGTCTGCGACGACGTGGCCGTCGGCCACCGCTGCCTCGATCACCCCGGGGTTGTTGACGACGTTCTGGCCGATCACGAAGAACGTGGCCTTCATCTTGTAGCGCTTGAGCAGCGCCAGCACGTCCCAGGTGTCCTTGCCCGGTCCGTCATCAAACGTGAGGGCCACGAGGTTACCCGTGGTCGAGGTACCGGCGTTGACGCCATCGGTGGGCGGGACCGCCGTGGCGTACTGGCCAATGGCCCACGCGCGCTGCTCAATCGCGTTGGCCGCCTCAGCACCCGCTGCCGCGTTCGCCGCGGCTTTCTTCGCCGCGATGTCGATCGCGCTATCGGTCGAGACGGGCGCGCTGGCTGAGCCAGAGTCGCTGGGGCGCAGTACGTACGCAAAGGCGCCGAAGACGACCAGGCCGAGCACGACGATGATCAGGCCGCGTCGGCGGCGCCGCACAGCAGCATCACGTGCAGCCGATCGTGCCGGTGTCCGCTTGCCTGTCACGGACGCAGGATACCCCTAGCGCTCGCAGGGCTCTGCGAGCCGGATCGCTATTCCCACTCGATCGTGCCGGGCGGCTTCGACGAGATGTCGAGCGCCACGCGGTTGACGCCCTGCACCTCGTTGATGATGCGCGTCGAGATGCGTTCGAGCAGGTCATAGGGCAACCGGGCCCAATCTGCGGTCATCGCGTCCTCGCTGGTGACGGCGCGAATGATGATCGGATACTCGTAGGTGCGGGCGTCACCCATCACCCCCACGCTCTTGACGCACGGGAGGACGGCGAAGCTCTGCCAGACCTTGTTGTACCAACCGGCGGCGCGAATCTCTTCCTGCAGCACGAAGTCGGCGCGGCGCAGGATGTCAAGACGCTCCTGCGTGATGTCGCCGATGATGCGGATCGCGAGACCAGGACCGGGGAACGGCTGGCGCCAGACCATGCGATCGGGCATGCCGAGCTCGATACCGACCTTGCGTACCTCGTCCTTGAACAGCAGGCGCAGCGGCTCGCAGAGCTCGAGGTCCATGTCCTCCGGCAGGCCGCCCACGTTGTGGTGTGACTTGATCTTCGCGGCCGTCTTGGACCCCGACTCGATCACGTCGGAGTAGAGCGTGCCCTGCACGAGGTACTTGATCCCCTCGAGTCGACGCGACTCCTCCTCGAACACACGAATGAACGTCTCGCCGATGATCTTGCGCTTTTGCTCGGGGTCGGTGACGCCGGCTAAGAGTCCGAGGAAGCGCTCCTGTGCCTGCACGTGCACGAGGTCGACCTTGTAGTGGGTGCCGAAGGTCTCCACCACCTGCTCGGCCTCGCCCTCGCGGAGCATCCCGTGATCGACGAAGACGCAGGTGAGCTGGTCGCCGACGGCCTTGTGCACCAAGAGTGCGGCGACCGCCGAGTCGACGCCGCCGGACAGAGCGCACAGCACGCGTTGGTCGCCGACCTGGGCGCGGATGCGCGCCACCTGCTCATCGATCACGTGCTGTGGCGTCCACGTGCCGTCCTGCCCACACACCGCATACGCGAAGCGCTCGAGCATCTCGGTACCGAACGGCGTGTGCACGACCTCGGGGTGGAACTGGACGGCGTGCAGCTTGCGCTCGACGTGCTCCATCGCCGCCGTCGGCGCACCGGGCGTCGTCGCCGTGGCGCGGAAGCCCTCCGGCAGTCGCGTGACGGAGTCGTTGTGGCTCATCCAGCACGTGTGCGTTGACGGGACGCCGTGAAACAGCACCGCATCGCTCTGCAACTCGATCTCGGTCTTGCCGAACTCGCCGGTGCCGGTACCGGCAACCTCGCCGCCGAGCGCCTGCGCCATCGCCTGCATGCCGTAACAGATACCCAGCACCGGTACCCCGAGGTCGAAGATGCCCGGATCGAGGCTGGGTGCCCCTGGCTCGTTGACCGAGGCCGGGCCGCCCGAGAGGACGATGCCGGCCGGATCGAGCGCACGGATCTCGTCGAGCGAGATGTCGTGCGGCACGAGCTCCGACAACACACGGCACTCACGGATTCGGCGAGCGATCAGCTGGGCGTATTGGGCCCCGAAGTCGAGGACGATGATCGGGCGGTCGACACTCAACGGACTAGCGCGACATTCCGATGCCCTGCTCGCGCTGCAGCTTCTTGCCTTCTGTCTGCAGCGAGGGCGCGACCATGATCTCGGCCTTTTGGAACTCGTGGATCGTCTCGTACCCGGTGGTTGCCATCGACGTGCGCAGCGCGCCCATCAGGTTGAGCGTGCCGTCGTTCTCGTTGGCCGGCCCGAGCAGGATCTCCTTCATCGTCGCGACCTGCGTGGTCTTGACGCGAGCGCCGCGGGGCAGCGTGGGATGGAACGTCGCCATCCCCCAGTGCGTGCCCTTGCCGGGTGCCTCGTGGGCGCGGGCCAGCGGCGAGCCGATCATCACGGAGTCGGCGCCACAGGCGATCGCCTTCGAGATGTCGCCGCCGGTGCGCATGCCGCCATCGGCAATGACGTTGACGTACTGGCCGGTCTCGAGCAGGTGCTGGACGCGGGCCGCCGCGGCATCGGCGATGGCCGTGGCCTGCGGGACGCCGACGCCGAGGACGCCACGCGTGGTGCAGGCGGCGCCCGGACCGACGCCGACGAGGACGCCAGCGGCTCCGGTGCGCATCAGGTGCAGCGCGGTCTGGTAGCTGGCGCACCCGCCGACGATGCACGGAATGCCGACGGTAGCGATGAACTCCTTGAGGTTGAGCGGCTCAACGCTGCGCGACACGTGCTCTGCCGAGACGACGGTGCCCTGGATTACGAGCACGTCGAGACCGGCGGCCACGACGGCCTCCCAGTTGTCACGGACGCGCTGCGGCGTGAGCGACGCGGCGGTGATGACGCCCGCGGCCTTGATCTCCTTGACGCGCTGCGCCATCAGATCGACGTCGAGCGGCGCCTCGTAGATCTCCTGCATGCGGCGCGTGGCGAGCTCCGGCGGCAGCGAGGCGATCTCTTCGAGGATGGCGTCGGCGTCGGCGTAGCGGCCCCAGAGGCCCTCAAGATTGAGGACGCCAAGGCCACCGAGCTTGCCGAGTTCAATCGCCGTGGCGGGCGAGACGACGCCGTCCATCGCGGACGCGAGCAGCGGGAGTTCGATCAGGTACGGACCCAGCTTCCAGCCGATGTCCACGTCCTCGGCGTCACGCGTGCGCCGCGAGGGCACAATCGCGATGTCATCAAAGCCATAGGCGCGTCGCGCCTTCTTGCCACGTCCGATTTCGATCTCCACCGGGTATTCCGTGTCCTTTCGGCGACGGGGGTTCTCACGTGCGAACCCGTCTGCGCTGTCTGTCGATGCCTGTCTCGGACACTAGTCGCGCCTTCGGACGGAAGTACGAATCGTCGTCGAACGGGTTAGCGCAGGCTTAGCTCGTGCAGCTCCGTCTGTGCCACTTGCCGCTTGACCTCGCGCGGGTCAAGGACGCCGGCACCGGGCACGAGCGTGCTGGCGGTGCCACACGCCACGGCGTGGCGCAGCGCGTCCTCCGGCGAGGCGTCACGGCGCCGCTGCGACAGATAGCCCGCGAGCAGTGCGTCGCCCGCGCCAACCGTGCTGATTGCCTCGACGCGCGGGATGGTGACGCGCAGGCGGCGCTCCTGGCCGTTCTCGCGCAGGAGCAGAACCGCACCCGTCTCGTTGGTGATCAGTACGTTGCGGGGTCCCATATCGGCGATCTCGTCGAGCGCATTGATGACATCGCTGTCGTTCGAGAACTCGTGCCCCACCAGCTCCTCGGCCTCCAGCTGGTTCGGTGCGACGAGATACGGCTCGGCCGCCACGGCGTGACGGAGCGGTTCGCCCCCGCTGTCGAGCACGAGTTGCGCACCCGTTCGACGCAGGCGCTTGATGGCGTCGGCGTACCAGTCCTCCGGCGCGTCGCGCGGCAGCGAACCGGCGAGCACGACCGTCGAGGAGTAGCGCGCAACGTACTCAAGGCGGTCGAGTAGCGCATCGAGCTCGGCGCTGGTGACGCTCGGCCCGTTCTCGATGATTTCGGTCTGGCGGCCGCTGGTCGGATCGATCAGAACCGTCGTGCTGCGCGACTCGCCCTCGATCTGCACGAAGTCATTGAGAATGCCTTCTGCGTCGAGCTCACGCTGGATCCGTGCGCCCGTCTCTCCGCCCGCGAGTCCGGTGGCGATCACCGGCTGCTGCAGCAGCAGGAGCGTGCGCGCCACGTTGATGCCCTTGCCGCCCGGAGCGACGAAGCCGTGGGCGCCGCGATGGCGCATGCCGATCTGCATGCTCGGGACCTGAATGGTCTTATCGAGCGCGGCGTTCGGGGTGACGGTGATGATCATGCTGAGTTGACTCTAGTCCGATTATGCGAGCGAAGTCTGATTTCGTCGTTCGGGGACGGCGTGTCGAGCGGCCGGATCAGCTGATGCGCGTTCCGGCGGCGCTGTAACGCCACGTACCGTAGACGGTTTGTAGGGTCAGGACGTCAGTGCAGTGACGGACGCGTGGTGCTGTCGTGCAGACTCTGCGACCGCGGCCATCCAGTCGCCGTCGGTCTCGCGCCACGCCTCGATCACGCTGCGGGCGGCGACGACGAGCCCGCCAGCTGGATGGCGCTCAAACGCCGGCGCGAGATCTTCGATGCGCCCGCCCTGCGCGCCCACCCCGGGGAGCAAGAGCGGCGTCGATGGCATGTGGTCTCGCGCGGCTCGCACAACGGCGGGCGCGGTCGCGCCGATCACGGCGCCAACACTCGCGACGCCGCTCGTGCCTGTCCGCCCCGCGCTCCACTGGTCGATCCACCCCGCGACGCGCTCCCACACCTCGCCGCCGGCGCTGAGTGTCTGCTCCTCAAGTTCGGCTGCGCCGGGGTTCGAGGTGCGCGCGAGGATGAAGAGGCCCGCACCGTGCCGATCGGCGACCTCGAGGAACGGCTCGACGGTATCCGGCCCCATGTAGGCGTTAACGGTGACGGCATCGGCCAGCGGCGTGCTCTCGCCGGGCCGGATCCCGATCCAGGCCTCCGCGTAGGCCGTCGCGGTCGAGGCGATGTCACCGCGTTTGGCGTCGGCGATGATCAGGAGGCCATGCTCGCGAGCCGTGGCGCAGACCGCATCGAGCGCGGTCAGGCCGTAGCCGCCGTAGAGCTCAAAGAGGGCTACCTGTGGCTTGATCGCACAGCAGTAGGGCGCCACCGCCTCGATCAGGCCCTGGCAGTACCGCTCCACCGCCCGTGCGTGGCCAGAACGACTATCGGAGAGCCCACGCATGACGGCGTCGGGAAACGGCCCACGTGGATCGATGCCGACACACAGTGCGCTGCCGCTACTGGCCACCTTGGCGGCGAGCCGATCTCCGAAAGGGGTCTGCATGAGCGGCACGCTACTACGGCGGGCGGCAGGCCCCCACAACGCAGAACGGCCGCCTCATCCCCGGAGGGACGAGGCGGCCGTGATACCGCAATGTCGCGGACGATCCGCGACGAGGCGGATCAGCCTCCCTTAACGCTGGCCTTGAGCTGCGAGCCGGCCGAGAACTTCGGCACCTTCGTCGCTGCGATCTGGACCTTCTCGCCGGTGCGCGGGTTGACACCCGTGCGGGCGGCGCGTGCCTGCACCGTGAACTTGCCGAAGCCGGTGAACGTGACGTCGCCACCGCGCTTAAGCGTGTCGGTGATCGTGCTCAGCACTGCCTCGACTGCGTCGCCAGCGTCCTTCTTGCTCTGGCCGGTCTTGCGTGCCACCTCGTCGATAAACTCTGCCTTGGTCATTGATTTCCTCCAGGCCGTTTGGGAACGGCACGAAGGTACCACCCCCATCGGACGGAGTTTCGCTCAACGATGCGGGATTGCCAAAACGGACCCGCGTAGATAAGCCAAATATCAGCGCTTTTGGCTCAACTGAGCCAAACTTCGGCGGCGGCTCTAGCGTCCGAGCCGAAGCGCGTCGGCGTCGAGCAGGCGCTCGAGGTGCACGCCAGCGTCGGTCATCGCCTCTGCACCACCCTCGCCACGATCCACGACGCAGATCACGGTCTCGCAGATCAGACCAGCCTGGCGCAGGCTGCGCACGGCGTCGAGTGCAGCGCCGCCGCTCGTCACGATGTCCTCGACAACCACGACCCGCTCGCCCTCCTCGAAGATCCCCTCGAGGCGGTTCGACGTGCCGTAATCCTTGGCCGCGCCGCGCACGATCAGGAACGGCTTACCGGAGGCCATGCTCGCAGACGCGGCCAGAGCAACGGCGCCGAGTTCGGGACCGGCGATGCGTACTGCGGCGGGCTCGACCTCGGCGATGCGTGCGGCGAGGAGCTCACCGATCTCACGCAGCAAGTCCGGCTGCGTCTCGAACCGGTACTTGTCGAGATAGAAGGAGCTGCGGCGCCCGGAGCGGAGGACGAAGTCTCCCTCGAGGTAGGCCACGGCGCGGATGCGGTCGGCGAGATCGGACATTAGTGAGCTCCCATTGCGGCGCGCGCTGCGCGCATCAGGCCGTCGATCTCGGGTGCCTCATCATCCAGCGAGAGCATCGAGCCATCGGCGAAGTACAAATCGGCACGCGCAGCAGTCGTCGAGTTGCGCCGGCGAAGCAGCACGATCGCGCCCGCGGCGGCGGTCGCGGCAGCGAGGAGCCCGAGTGTGCGGCGCATCAGGCCGCTCCGGCCACTGCGCGCAGAGCCTGCCGCAGGTCGTAGAAGATGAGGCCGGCAGTGGCATCTGGGTCGGCAACCGCGACCGCGGCGAGTCCCTGCTCGCGCACCGCGAAGACGAGCGCCTCGGGCAGCCCCACCTCGCACTGCGTGACCGGCGGGCGGCCCAGCAGGCGCGCGGCGTCATCGGCTGCAGTGAGGATGGCGTGCGCATCGGCCCCGAGCCCACCAATTTCGGCCAGCACAGCGCCTTCGGCATCGAACAGGGCGATGCTGCGCAGGCGGTCCGAGACATCCAGGAGTTCCGCGAGCGCGGCGTCGGGTGTCATTGCTGCTGCCATGGCGCGGACGGTAGCACGGGGTCGGCATTGGCCTCCGTTGGCTGATCCTCTGCCAGCACGATTGCCTCCTCGTCGAACACCTGCGTGCGCGTGTCATCGAGCTGTCGCGTGGGATCGTCTGGGCCGAGCGGCGGCAGCTCGCCAACGCGGATGCGGACGCTGATGACCAGATCGGGGAGTGCGCCCTTGATCGATTGCTCAAGGAGGCTGCAGATCTCCTGCGCTCGTCCCGCAGCCACGCGCTGGCGCATCAGCACCTCGAGGGAGAGGTACTCGGCCCCACCGGCGGAGCGAACCACGATACGGCGGTGCCCAATGACCTCTGGCGGCCCCGTTGCGACAGCCGCATCGACGGCTGCTATCTCCTGCTCGCTGGGTAGGCGCCGGAGGCCGGCGCCGCCGGGTCGGGCCATGGCGACGCCCTCCAAGACGGCGAAGAGTGCGAACGCCACGGCGATCAGGGCCGCGGTGGCGGGCAGCACGTACCCGGCAATCAGCATGGCGGCCCCGAGCGTGGCGCAGATCGCAGCACCACGGGTGAGCGCGGTCCGCTCCGACCGCAGGATCGGTACCTCGAGCGTCACACGCCCGAGTGCCAGCAGCGGCATCAGCAAGATCAACGCGCAGATACCGCTCCCAACCGCGACCCATTGCCACTGCGGCACCAGCTCAAGGCCCGCAGCGATCGCCGCGATCATCGCCACGGTGGCGAGCGTGAGTGCAATCACGGCGGCGACGATACGACCCCACGCGCGACGCCGTGGCGAGGCCCCGCTGAGCGGCGGGTCGGCAACCTGCGCGAGCAAGAGCGTTGCCAGCAGCACGGCTGCAGTCAGGGCACCGGCGGATCCCGTCACGAGGGACAGAGCGAGTAGCACGAGTCCCGACAGTCCGTAGGCCACAGGCAGGCCGAGGGTGGCGACGCGATTCACAGCCCGAGGGTATCGCGCAGTGCGCGCGCCGCGGCGCCGCGATGGGAGATCGCGTTCTTCTCGTCGGCTGTCAGCTCGCCACACGTCCGTGTCTCGCCAGCGGGAATCAGGATTGGGTCGTAGCCGAAGCCGCGCGCCCCGCGGGGCGCCGTCGCAATGGTTCCCTCCAGCGTTCCGTCGGCGCTGAACTCCTCGCCGTCGGGGCCAATGGCGACGAGTGCGCAGCGAAAGCGCGCTGCGCGGTCCGTGACACCCTCGGTCGCTGCCAGCAACGCGGCGGTACGCCCAGCGTCATCGAGGCCATCGCCGCCGTACCGCGCGCTCAGCACACCAGGTTCGCCGTCGAGCGCGTCAACTTCGATGCCAGAATCGTCGGCGACGACCCAGTCGCCCGGGCACTGTGCGGCTCCGGCCAGCGCCTTGATACGGGCATTGGCATGGAACGTCGCACCGTCCTCGACGGGTGGGTCCCAGCCCTCGATCGGCAGCACCGGGCAGCCGAGCAGACGCGCGAGCTCGGCGGCCTTGCCGGCGTTGCCCGTGGCGAGGAGGATCCGCTCGATCACGCGGCGTCGATAGCGGCCTGCTGCGCAGCACGCAGGGCGGTCATGCCGATGCTGGCAAGATCGAGCAGGCTGTTGAGATCGGCGCGCGGGAACGGCGTTCCCTCGGCCGTGCCCTGTACCTCGACGAGGCCATCGGAGCCGGTCATCACAACGTTCATGTCGACGTCGGCGCGGGAGTCCTCGACGTACGGCAGATCAAGCACCGCGTTGCCATCAACGATGCCGACACTGATGGCGGCGATCGAGTCGCGCAGTGCACCCGTGCGCCCGATCTTGGCGAGGGCGAGATGTGCTGCCACGTAGGCGCCGGTGATCGACGCGCAGCGCGTGCCACCATCGGCCTCGAGTACGTCGCAGTCGACCCATAGCGTGTTCTCACCGAGCTGCTCAAGATCGACCACCGCGCGGAGTGAACGGCCGATGAGTCGCTGGATCTCGACCGTACGGCCGTCGAGCTTCCCCTTGGTCGCATCGCGCTGCTTGCGCTGCCCGGTCGAGGCCGGCAGCATCCCGTACTCGGCGGTTAGCCAGCCACGTCCCTGACCGCGCATCCACGGCGGCACGCTCTCTTCGATGATGGCGGTACACAAGACGCGCGTCTGCCCGATCTCGATCAGCGCGGACGGCGCCGACTGGAGGAAGCCCGGCGTGATCAGGATCGGACGGGCCTCGTCGAAGCCTCGACCGTCGGGGCGACTCATGTCTGCTCCTCCGTGTCCTTGGACTTGGGCTTCGGCGGGATCGGCAGGCCGAGGTCCCTCCACTGCTCATCGGCAGCCGGCGACGGCGCGTCGGTGAGCGGATCGAAGCCTCCCGCGATCTTCGGGAAGGCGATCACGTCGCGGATCGAATCGGTGCCGGCCAGCAACATGATCGTGCGGTCGATGCCCGGCGCGATGCCGCCATGTGGCGGCGCGCCGTAGTGCAGAGCGCGCAGCAAGAAACCGAAGCGCTCCTCGGCCTCCTCGTCGGAGAACCCGACCGTGCGGAAGACGCGCTCCTGGAGCTCCGGGCGGTTGATACGGATGGAGCCCGACGCGATCTCGCTGCCGTTGATAACCATGTCGTAGGCCTCAGACAGCACGGAGCCGGGATCGGACTCAATGCGGTCCTCGTCCTCGGCGCGGGGCGCCGTGAACATGTGGTGCTCGGCGACCCAGCGCTGCTCGTCCTCGTTGTAGCCAAACAGCGGGAAGTCAACGACAAAGAGCATCGCCCATGCGTTGGGATCGGCGAGCTCGAAGCGCTCGGCGAGGTGCGGGCGCAGCGCGCCAAGCACGCGCACGACCACGGTCTCGGTGTCGGCAGCGAGGAAGATGGCGTCGCCAGGGTTGGCACCGGTCGCCGCGCGGATGCCGCTGAGCTCGTCCTCGGACAGGAACTTGGCGATCGGTGAACGGACCTCGCCCGACTCGTCGAGTAGCAGATAGGCGAGCCCTTTGCCGCCCCACTCCTTGGCAAACTCGGCGAGCTCGTCGAGGTCCTTGCGGCTGAGGCCGGCGCCGCCGGGGCAGGCCAGCGCGCGAACACAGCCGCCGCTCTCGACCGCGCCCTTGAAGACGCTGAAGCCCGAGTCGCGTACGAGCTCGGAGATGTCGCTGATCTCGAGGCCGTAGCGAAGGTCGGGCTTGTCGCTCCCGAAGCGCAGGATCGCCTCGCTGTGCGGCATCTTCGGGAAGGGCCGCGGCAGCTCGATGTCGAGGACCTCCTTCCAGATGCGGCAGTACAGGTCCTCGGCGAGATCGAGAATCTCGTCGCGCTCGACGAACGACATCTCGAGGTCGAGCTGCGTGAATTCGAGCTGGCGATCGGCGCGCTGCGCCTCATCGCGGAAGCAGCGAGCAATCTGGTAGTAGCGCTCGAGCCCGGCCATCATGTACAGCTGCTTGAAGAGCTGCGGTGACTGCGGCAGCGCGTAAACGCTGCCGGGGTGCAGGCGGGCCGGGACCACGAAGTCGCGTGCGCCCTCCGGCGTCGACTTCGTCAGGATCGGTGTCTCGAGCTCGAGGAAGCCCTGTGCCTCCAGGTGGTCGCGGATGATGCGCGTCACCTGCGAGCGAATCTTGAGGTTCTTCTGCATCTCATCGCGGCGCAGATCCAGTGCCCGATGACGGATGCGCAACGCCTCGTCGACGTTCTCGTCGTCGAGCTGGAACGGCAGCGGATCGCTCGGGGCGAGCTCGTCGAGCTCGTCGACGAGGATCTCGATCGCGCCGGTCGGTAGGTTCGGGTTGACGGTGCCGTCGGTGCGCGCCACGACCTTGCCGCGGGCGTGGATCACGCTCTCGACACGAATCGACTGGGCAACCTCGATCGCCTTCGGCGCGTGCTCGGGGTCGATGACGAGCTGAACCACGCCGCTGCGGTCGCGCAGATCGATGAAGACGAGCCCGCCGTGATCGCGCAGGCGCGCTGTCCAGCCGGAGGCGTCTACCTCCTCGCCGATCTGGGAGGCCTCGAACTCGCCGCAGTGCCTAGTCCTGTACGTCACGTCCTACCCCTTCGCGTTCACGAGAAATTCGACCAGTCCGTCGAACGGCACATCCACCTGCTCGCCGCTGGTCATGTCGCGCACGAGGCAGACTCGGCGCGCCCACTCATCGTCGCCGCAGACGACGGTTTGTGCGGCACCGATGCGGTCGGCCTGCTTCATCTGGCCCTTGACGGCGCGGCCGGCGAGATCGGCCTCGCAGCGGACGCCCGCGTCGCGTGCCTGATCGAGCAGCGCGTGGAGCTCGGGTCGCGCAGCGTCAGCGAAGATCGCGAAGAAGGCGTCGACACCGCCCGTGGTGGCCGGCAGTCGGCCCTGATCCTCGAGTGCGAGCAGAACCCGCTCGACGCCCGAGGCGAAGCCGACGCCCGGTGTGGCCGGACCACCGATCGACTCGGCTAGGCCGTCGTAGCGTCCACCGCCACCGATGCCGGACTGTGCGCCCAGTTCCGGCCAGGCGACTTCCCACGTGGTGCGGCAGTAGTAGTCGAGGCCACGGACGAGTGTCGGATCGACGGTGTAGTCGATGCCGCGCGCGTCGAGGAACGAGCGGACGGCGGCAAAGTGTTCCTGTGCGGCCTCGCTGACGTGATCGGCGATCTTCGGCGCGTCGGCCATGACCTTCTGTGACGCCGGGTCCTTGGTGTCGAAGGCGCGCAGCGGGTTGAGGTCGCGTTGGCGACGGATCTCATCGTCGACCTGATCGATATGCGCATCGAGGTACGCGCGCAGCACGGCCAGATAGGGCTCGCGATCGCCCTTGTCGCCGATCGTGTTGATACGCAACTCGACGCCCTCGAGGCCGAGCGCGGCGTACCAGCGCAGCTGGAGAGCGATCAGCTCGGCATCAACGGCCGGATCGTCCGAGCCGATTGCCTCGGCGTCGACCTGCGTGAACTCGCGGTAGCGGCCACGCTGCACGGCGGCGTAGCGGTAGCAGGAGCCGGCGCACCAGACGCGGACCGGCTGGGCCTCGCGCGACATGCCGTTGCCGAGGTAGAGGCGCATGAGTGACGCGGTGAACTCGGGTCGCAGCGCCAGCACGCGCTCGCCCTGATCCTCGAAGAGGTACATCTCCTTGCCGACGACCTCGGAGCTCTCGCCCGCGGTGCGCGAGAACAGCGCCTTCTCCTCGAAGACGGGCGTCGCGACTTCGCTGTACCCCGAGCCATCGCAGATCGCGCGGAACGCGTCGAGCATGGCGTGACGGGCGGCCTGACGCGCCGGCAACCAGTCGAGTGTGCCGCGCGGCGGAATGAACTCGTCGCTCATAGACGCAATCCTGACAGGAACGGGTTGGTCGCCAGTTCATGGCGCAGTGTGGTGACCGGACCGTGCCCCGGCAGCACGTGGGTATCGAGCTCCACTTCGCGCATCAGGAGCGCGATCGACTGCTCGAGCACGTCCCAATCGCCCCCGTCGAGGTCGGTGCGACCGACAGAGCCGGCGAACAGCACGTCGCCCGCGGCGAGCAGCTGCGAACCATCGGGGCCGGTCAGCAGGAGCGATACGGCATGCGGGTAGTGGCCGGGCGTCGCGAAGACGTCGATGGTCATGCCCGCCAGCGTCAGGGGGGCCCCTGGTTCGAGCACGCCCTCGGGCTCGTGCTCGATATACGGCCCGAATCCCGGCCATAGGTGATCGTTGATGTGGGCAACCACATCCCGATCTCCAGCACTGGTATAGACTGGGCTCGTCGCCTCCCCGGCGACGGCGCCGACCGCGCCGATGTGATCGAGATGCCCGTGGGTCACCAAGACCGCAACGCATCGCAGCCCGAGCTCTGCGAGCGCGCCAATGACGCGTTCCGGCTCTTCACCAGGATCGATCACCACGCAGTCGGCCGAATCGTCGGGGTGAACGATGTAACAGTTCGTCCCGTAGGGCCCGAGCGAGAGTGATGTGGCCTGCAGGGGAATAGGGTGTCTCCGTCGTACGTTAGGTCAGGAGCGCCAGTGCGCTTGCAGCAGTCTACCGGCGCGTCGCGCCGAACCAGCCGAAAGGGTCCCGCATGATCGTCGAGCAGCCGCAAGAGGTTCAGGAACTTCCCGAGTACCAGCGCCTGATCGAGGTCGGTAATGAGCGTGGCACCCTTGCCTTCGGCGAGATCGTCGAGGCCCTTGCCGAGCACGAGCTCGAGCCCGACGCGATGGATGCCGTCAAGGGCATGATCGAGGCCGAGGGCATCGAGATCATCGAGGACAACGATCGCCCGGCTGAGCCCACTGCGCTCGAGCGCCGTCTCGCCTACGAGGGCACCACCGATTCTCTGCAGCTCTTCCTCCATGAGGTCGGCCGCTATCCCCTGTTGACGAAGGCTGACGAGATTCGTCTCGCCAAGCGCGTCGAGAAGGGCGATATGCAGGCGAAGCAGCAGATGGTCGAGTCGAACCTGCGCCTCGTCGTGTCGATTGCGAAGAATTACCGCGGCCAGGGCCTCGGCTTCCTCGACTTGATCCAGGAGGGCATCCTCGGCCTGATCCGTGCCGTCGAGAAGTTCGACTGGCGCCGCGACCTCAAGTTCTCGACGTACGCCACCTGGTGGATCCGCCAGGCCGTGGCGCGTGCCCTCGCGGACAAGAGCCGCACCATCCGCCTCCCCGTGCACGTCGTGGAGCGCCTCCAGAAGATCAACCGCGCAGAGCGCACGCTGATGCTCCGCCTCGGCCGCGAGCCCTCCAACGAGGAGATTGCCGAAGAGGCCAAGCTCCCGCTGTATCAGGTGCTCGACGTCCGCAAGGCCGCCCGCTCCCCCATCTCCCTTGAGGAGCCGGTGGGCGACGAGGGCGAGTCGAGCTTCTCCGACTTCCTAGCCGACAGCGAAGCCATCGATCCGATGGACGCCGTCTCCGACCAGCTGCGCCACGAGGCGCTACAGGAGGGCCTCAACGCCCTCCCGGAGCGTCATCGTCGCGTGCTCGAGCTGCGCTACGGCCTCGATGGTCTCGACCCGCGGACGCTGGACGAGATCGGCCGTGAGTTCGGTCTCACGCGCGAGCGCATCCGTCAGATCGAGGTTGAGGCGCTGCGTGAGCTCGCCGCCATCCGCGAGATCCAGGGCCTTCGGGCCGTCCCAGGGGCGTAGACTCCACGGGCGGTACCGATCCGCAGCGGGACGTGGCGCAGCCTGGTAGCGCACGCGCTTTGGGAGCGCGGGGTCGTCAGTTCGAATCTGACCGTCCCGATCCTGCGGATCGGAATCTCTTCAGCATGGCCGGCGGTCTCCCCGGCCTCGAGCGTCTCACCACACGGTTCTACGAGCGCGTCTTCGCCGACCCGTTGCTCGTGCCGCTATTCCGTGATCCAGCCGATCCGCATGCCGAGCGTCTCACGCTCTGGCTGGCAGAGCTGTTGGGCGGGCCGAAGCTCCACTCGGAGCAGCGCGGCGGCTTTGCTGTGATGCGGGGCGCGCACCACGGCCTGAAGATCACGGGCGAGCAGCGCAAAGCCTGGGCCGACCACATGCATGCCGCGGCCGAGGAGATTGGTCTGAGCGAGGACTTCCGCAAGGCCTTCATGCCGTTCATCGAGGGCGGCAGCACGTTCTGCCAGCGCGTCTCGTGGCCGCGCGATCAGCGCTGGGCCCGCTGACCTAGACGGTGGCGATCGGGGGGATCTGCCCGCGTCGATAGCCGAGGCGATTGGCCCACTCCATACCGGCGCCGAGAATGAGCAGACCGATCATTTGGCTGAGGTAGAGCGTCTCGTGACCACCGAAGCGCGTGAGGGTGCCAGCGAGGGCGATCACGATCACACCGGCGAGAATCGTGGCGTTCGGGCCGATACGTACGCGACGCACGAGCGAGACGCCGGCGCCGATGACCAGCAGGACCGTGCCGACGCTGTTCATCGCGATGGCCCAGATCGCGGCGTGCCCGCCGATGGCACTGTTGGGCGGCGCCGTGAGCCCGGTCAAGGTGTCGAAGGCGCTCGCATCGACCGGCGCGATCAGCACGGTCACCGTGGCACCGATGGTGGCGGTGATGGTCATGCCGAAGATGATCAGCGCGAGCGTGCGCGGCAGAGCGAGGAAGGCGCTGCCGGCGCCCAGCACCGCGACGCACAGGCACGCTCCCGTGAGGTAGTAGACGCGGAACGAAATGCTCCCCCACCCGTCTGCCGTGCCGTAGGCAGCGGCGGCGCTGGCGGCCGCAAAGAGCAGGAGGCCGAGCGCCCAGAGCGGCTTGGACGGCGCAAACGAGCGAGTGGCGCTGCCGGCCATGCGGGCGGCAAGCGCGCCGGCGATCAGCGCCGTGACGAGCGGCAGGATGGCGGATTCGGCGAGCACTGCCCGTAGGCTACCGGCGATGCGCGCCTCGCGAATGCTTACCGGGACGCTCATGGTCGTCGGTGCCGTCACGCTGTGGGGCGTCAACGGAACCGTGTCGCGTGTCGTGATGGACGCCGGCGTGCAGCCGGCTCGCCTTGCCGAGATTCGCATCGCCGCGTCGGCGGTGCTGCTGATCCTCTGGCTCCTCTGGCGAGAACGCGGCGCCTTGCGGCTGCAGCGGCGAGAGATCCTGCCGTTTCTCGCGTTCGGTGGCATTGGACTGGTCTGCGTCCAATGGACGTACTTCGAGGCGATCGATCGAGTGCCCATTGGGATCGCGCTGATCATCGAGTACTCCGCACCACTCCTGGTCGCGCTCTGGGTGCGCTTCGTATGGGGACGGCGATTGCCGCTGTTGGCGTGGGTGGCGATCCCGGTGGCGCTGGCTGGACTCGCCCTCGTGCTCGGGATTGGTGGTGGACAACTCGCCGGTCTGTCCACTGCCGGCCTGTTGTGGAGCGTGGCTGCGGGCGTGGCCTACGCCTATTACGTGCTGCACGCGGAGAGCCTGACGCGCCACCGTTCTGCCGCTGCTGTGCTCGGTATCGGACTGGCCTTCGGTGCCGTCGTGCTCTCGATTGTGATGCCCTGGTGGTCGTTTCCGTGGGCTGCCCTGATGGAGACGGCCTCCTCTGCCCCACTCGACGCTCCGGCCTGGCTCTACTGCGTGTACGTGGTCGTGCTGGGGACCGTCGTCCCCTTTGCGCTCATGCTGGCTGGTGTGCATCGCATCGGTGCCGATGGTGCGTCGGTGACGGCGATGCTCGAGCCGATCCTGGCGGGCGCAGTGGCCTGGGTAGCGCTCGGCCAAGTGCTCACGACGGAGCAGGTGTTGGGCGGCGTGATCGTGCTGGCAGCGGTGACCGCAGCTCAGGTGAGCCGGGCCCGCGCTGCCAGCACGTAAGCGCTACTGCCCGGTGAGGATCAGGTCGGCGCACTTCTCGCCGATCATGTGGACGCCCACGACGGGGTTGACCGTCGTCAGGGCCGGGAAGATCGCGCCGTCGGCCACGCGTAGGCCGTCAATGCCCTTCACCTTCAGGTCCGGCCCCACCACGGTTGTCGGGTCGTCAACCGCTCCGATCTTGCAGCCGCCGAGCGGGTGGTACACCGTGTGATGCGCCGCGCGTCCGTACGTCGACAGATCCTTGCGCGTCGTGATCTTCGGGCCCGGCGCGACCTCGCGCTTGATCCAGTCCTTAAACGGGCCGGTCGCGGCCACCTCGCGTGCGATCTCTAGCCCGTCCACGATCGTCTGCTCGTCGTAGCCGTCGGGATCGGTGAAGTAGCCGAAGTCGATCGCCGGCTTGATGTCGGGGTTGTTCGACAGGAGCCACAGGCGCCCGCGTGACTTGGTGCGCGGGATGTTCGGCGTCATGCAGATCACGTTCTCCGGCACGGGATAGCCGAGCCGCTCGGTGTTGAGTGTGAACGGGAGCTGGTACGTGTGGTACATCAGGTCCGGGCGATCGTCGTGCTTGAGGCGGTTGACGAACAGCGCGCAGTCAGCGCCCATCACCGTCTGTGGACCGAGCGGCTTCTTCAGCTCCCACATGATGATCGACTCGGGGTGGTCGAGGATCTCGCCACCCACACTCGGCAGGTCGTGCTGCACCGCAATGTCGAGTTCGCGCAGGTCGTCGGCGGGGCCGATCCCCGACAGCAGCAGCAGGCGCGGCGAGTCGATCGCGCCGGCACACAGGATGATCTCCTTGGCAGCGTGGTACGTAAGGCGCTCGCCGGTGAGTTCGTTGAGGCAGTCGACCGACGTGGCGCGATCACCGGTGAGGTTTACTCGTAGCGCACGCGTGTTCAGGATCACGTGGAGGTTCTCGCGCGTGTCCATGATCGGATGCAGGTACGACACGCTGGCCGAGGAGCGGATGCCCGTGTCGGGGTCGTACGCAACGTCAAGGAACCCGGCGCCGTCACTGAACGGCTCGGCATTCCAATCGGGCGACTTCTGCACCCCGGTGGCGGCCACGGCCGACTCGATCCAATCGGGGAGGATCGGATCACGGTCCTGCTCGGGCACGATCTGGTGCTTGTTCGGGAGCTTGGCGTAGTACTGCTCCATGTTGGCGCCTTCCCAGCCGGCGGCGCCCTGCTTGGCCCAGTCATCCCAGTCGCCTGGCAGGGGTTTGAACCAGATCATCGTGTTGTGCGAGGAACAGCCGCCCAGCACCTTGGCGCGGCTGTGCACGATGTGCGAGTTGCCGCGCGGCTGAATCTGCGTCGTGTACTTGTAGTCGAAATCGCTCTCAAGCAATTCGAGCCAGCGCTTGATCTTCAGCACCTCGTCGTAGGGGCGATCATCCGGTCCCGCCTCGATCAGACCCACCTTGATGTCGGGGTTCTCGGTCAGCCGTGCGGCAATCACCGAGCCAGCGGTGCCACCGCCGACGATGATGTAGTCAAGGTCTGTGCTCATGTCCCCTCCCCGGGTCCGTGCGATGACCGAACAGTACCGGGGCTGCTGAGGTTTGTCAGGAATGCCGGATGGGCGACGGCTCGACGCGCAGGATGCGCGCGAGCCAGTTGGGGAGATACCAGTTGACGTCACCGGCGATCCGCATATACGCGGGAACGAGGATCATGCGGATCAACGTGGCGTCGATCAGGATGCCGGCGGCGAGTCCGAGGCCGAACTGTTGGAAGGCAGCGAGCGAGCCGAGCAGGAATCCCCCGAAAGCGGCCACGAGGATGATGGCCGCAGCGGAGACGATGCGTCCGGTGCGCTGCAGTCCCTGCGCTACCGCCGCCTCGTTGGAGAGGCCGGTGTCGTACAGCTCGCGCATCCGCGTCACGAGGAAGACCTCGTAGTCCATCGAGAGGCCGAAGAGCATGGCGAACAGGAAGATCGGGATCCAGGCCTCGATCTGTCCGGTCTGCGGCAGTCCAGCCCATTCTCCCCACCCGAACTGAAAGACCATCACCAGCAGGCCGTACGCGGCGGCCACGCTGAGCACGTTCAGGATCACGGCCTTCAACGGGAGCAGTACCGACCGGAAGGCGCGCATCAGCAGGATGAACGACACACTAAGCACGAACAGGATCAGGTACGGGAACGACCCGTAGATCTGGTCGATGAAGTCAACGCCCGCGGCGGGGCCACCACCGACGAGGACGGTCGTGCCGGCAGGGAACGCGGCGTCGGGGACGAGCGTGCTGCGGATGCGGCGCGCCTGCTCCTGCGCCTCCTCCGAGCCGTAGGCATCGCGCGATGCGGCCAGGACGAGTGCGTATTGCCCCGAGGCGTCGACGAGACCGCCGGCGATGGCCTGCTTGCGGGCCTCAGGCGTGTCGCCCTTGGCGACGAGATCGGAGACCGCGGCCACGGCTGTGGGCTGTGTGCTCATGGCGGGATCGGCGCGCAGTTCCGTGGCGAGGCGACCGATCGCGGCGAGCTCGGCCGGCGCCCAGACGCCAGCGGGCTTCCCGGTATTGACGACGATCTGGTTGGGAGCGAGCGTGCCCTCGCCGACGGAGCGCTCCAGCCGCAACATGCCCTGCACGGCCTCGCTCTGAGTCGGCAGCCCCTTGTTTGAGCCGGGTGTCATGGAGATCCAGAACGTGGGAATCGCCAACGCGATCAGGAGCGCGGAGCCCACGACAAGGAACGGCCATGGGCGACGCATGATCGAGTTCGACAGCCGGACCCAGAAGCCGCTGGTGTCGTCGGTGCGCGCGTCGAGCACACGCATGGGAACGACCCGGATGCGGCCGAGCCAGACGCCGCACAGCGACAGAAGCGCTGGCAGCAGCGTGACGGCGGCCAGAATAGAAATCAGCGGGATGATCATGCCGCCCACACCCATCGAGCGGATAAACGGCAGGGGCAGCAGGATCAGGCCCGCCAGTCCGACGGCGACCGTCAGGCCAGAGAACACCACAGCGTGTCCGGCGTATTCCATGGTGGGATCGAGCGCCTCGCGCACCTCCGCGCGCGTCAGGGGTACGCGCCGCGCATCCCCCTCGGGGCCGAGTTTCCGCCGTTGGATCGCGAGCATCTCCTCGCGGAAGCGATAGACCACGAGCAGTGAGTAGTCGATCGCAATGCTAATGCCAATCAGCGTGACGAGGTTGGTGACGTAGATCGCCATGTTGATCTCGTGGGCCGCGATCCACACGATGCCGAGGGTCGTCGGCACCGTTGCGAGCGCGAAGGCCAGCGGCACGAAGGTAGCGATCAGCGTTCCGAAGATGAAGAGCAGGACGATGATCGCGATCGGGATGGCGATCAGTTCGCCGCGGACGAGATCCTCGTTGACGATCGGCTGGAGATCACGATTGATCGCGGTCTGCCCAGAGAGATAGGTGGTGGCGCCGGGTACGGTGCCGATCGCCTCGCGCATGGCGGCCACACGGACCTGCGCCTTCCCGGGCTCAAGCGTCGTCCCGATCGAGGCATACGCAAGATCGTCGCTGGTCTGCACGAGCCCGACGGTCGCGTCGCCGAGTGCATCTGCGGCGCGGGTGGCCGCGGCTGTCGTTTCCACCACCAGCGCAGGTGTCGCCGGTTTGCCGTCCTGGGTCTGCACGACGAGGACGAAGGTCGAGTCGCCGCGCTGGCCGAAGTCCTGCTGCAGGACGTTCAGCACCGCGGTCGATTCCGTGTCGGGAATGTCGAAGCGGTTCGACAGCAGGTCGTTGAGCCCGGCACTGGCGTAGGCGCCGAGCGCGATCACCACCACCCAAGCCGCGACGATGGGCCAGCGGAAGCGGTCGGAGAAAGAGGCGAATCGGATCATCAGCGGGAGGCGGACGCTACGTCAGTGTTTCGCAGATTGCCGATGCTCAGCCGCAGTCGCGCAGGACGAGGTCGGCTGCGATCTTGCCGGACAGCAGGACAAGCGGCACGCCGCCGCCGGGATGGGCACTGCCGGTGGCGAGGTAGAGCCGCTTGGCCACGGGGGATTCGTTGCGCGGCCGCAGGAAGGCAGAACGCGGGCCCATCGACGCCGTGCCGTAGATGGCACCGCCCGGTGCACCGGTCAAGCGCTCCAGATCGGCGGGTGTGCGGCGGACGATCCACTTTGCTCGTGCTCGCGCCTCGAGTCCCAACGCGTCCAGTCGGTCAAGCAGGTGCTCCTGATAGCGCTCGCCGAGTGCATCCCAGTCCACGGGGCCATTGCGGGGAGCGTTGACGAGCACGAACCAGGACTCGTCGCCGTCGGGCGCGCACGACGGGTCCGTCACCGCAGGGTTGCACACGTAGATGGCCGGGTCATGGGGTGGCTGCGGGTCATCGAAGACATCCGCAAACTCCGCGCGGTAGTCGCGTGGGAACCAGATGTTGTGATGCGCGAGCTCGGGGGTCTTCCCCTCCATCGCAAGCATGAGAACGAAACCGGAGACGCTTTGCGGGGTGTCCGCGACTCGGCGCGCCTCGTCTGGGGCATCGAGCAGCGAGCCGTAGAGGTGCGAGGCATCCACGTTGGAGATGACCGCGTCGGCGTCGATGCGCTCGCCGTCAGCAAGCTCGACACCGGTGGCAACCCCGCCGTCAATCAGGACACGGGTGACGGTTGTACCCGTCCGAACGGTCCCCCCACGCTCAACGATCACGTCACGCAGGACCTCGGCGATACGATGCATGCCGCCGCGCGGATGCCAGGCGCCGAACGCCGTCTCGGTGTAGGGGATCACCGACAGGGTGCCGGGTGCGCGCGCCGGATCCGCACCGGCGTACGTGGCGAAGCGTTCGATCACCTGCTGCAGCCGCGGGTCGCGAAATCGTCGCTGTGCGATCTGCGACAGCGTCACGTGTGCCTGAATGTCGCGCGGGTCGATTGGCTTTCCACTACGTCGCGCGATGTCGATGAACGAGCCAACGGGTTCGGACAGGAACAGCGGGAGCGACATCTCCCACGTGCGACGCCCCTGCTCGAGCAGGGCGTGCCACTCCTGTCCCGCTCCGTGTTCGAAACGCTCTAGCTCAGCGGCCGTCCGATCGTCATCGCTCCACGTTTCGAGGCGCGAGCCATCGTGCCACCGATACCGGCAGATCGGTTCAACGGGGAGAAGCTCAAGCACGTTGTCGAGGCGCACGTCGGCAGCAGCCAGCGTGTCGGCAAGGGTGAACGGCATGGTCATCAGCGACGGGCCCGTATCGAACGTGTGCCCGTCGCTCGCCTCGATGTTGAGCTTGCCGCCGATCGTCTTCGCCGCTTCAAGGACGGTCACGTCGCAGCCTGCCCCGACCAGGCGGACCGCAGCACCGAGACCGCCGACCCCTGCACCGATCACGACGACGTGGGTCATCGCCACCGCTCCACAACGCGTAGTCGCAGCATGGCGGGAATCGCGAACAACCCCATGGCGATGAAGCTAGCCAGCGCGACGACGTAGCCCTCGAAGAACAGCGCGTGCGCCACCGTCTCACCGATCCACGTCCAGATGAAGAGCGCGGGCCCGAGCAGGTCCGAGAGCACGTCATCGCCGGGATGGGTTTGGTCCCGCTCCAGGAGCGCCCACACCCCGAACAGCACAAACCCGACTGCGAACCAGCCCAAGAAATTGACCAGCGGGATGCCGTCGTAGAAGCCACCATTGGGCCAGACCCAGATGCCAAGGCCAACCATCTGTGGATCGAGCGCGACATCCCAGGCGGTCAGCGCCCCGGCCGCCACCAGCGCCCGTGTCAGCGGCGTCGACCCGATCAGCTCGCCGATGCGCCACGCCGGGTAGGCCATCATCGCCCAGGCCAGAGGGATGACGATTGGCACACCGGCAAGTTGGGGCTGCAGCGCGCTGGTGTACGAGTAGGTGCTGAAGGGGATCCCGGTGTGTACGCCTGAGATCTCGGAGAGCAGACCCACGAGAAACGCGAGACCCGCAAGGCACAGTGCGTAGCGGGGGCCCGAGCGGTTCCACGCGGCCGCTACGGAGGCACCGAGGAACAGGAAGACGGTGACCGCCGTCATCGGGATCGTCCACGACTCCGGCACCTGAGGGTAGATCAGCTGCGTCACGATCAGCAGGGCGAGGAGTACAAGCGCAACGAGCGCAGACAGTCGGGCGGTGCGCATGCCGCAATCGTACGGCCGAATGCCCGGCGGGTTGCGATAGGCCGGTCGGTATCCTGTGTCTATGACCGATCTTGAGATCTTCCTCGCCGCTCCGCGCGGCTACTGCGCAGGTGTCGATCGAGCGGTCGAGACGGTTGAGCGCGCGCTCGAGCTGCAAGGTGCCCCCGTCTATGTGCGCAAGCAGATCGTCCACAACATTCATGTGGTGCGCGATCTCGAGACGCGCGGTGCGATCTTTGTCGATGACGTGTCGGAGATCCCCGAGGGGGCGACCGTCGTCTTCTCTGCGCACGGCGTGGCGCCCACGGTGCATGCCGACGCACAGGTGCGGCGGTTGGACGTCGTCGATGCCACGTGTCCGCTGGTCACGAAGGTGCACAGCGAGGCCAAGCGCTACGACGCGCGCGGGTACAAGATGCTCCTGATCGGCCACGAGGGGCATGAGGAGGTCGTCGGCACCATGGGTGAGGCGCCGGACGCCATCACGCTGGTCGAAACCGCCGAGGATGTTCCTCTGCTCCCCGCGTTCAGTGAGGACCAGCCACTGGCGTACCTCACCCAGACGACGCTCTCCGTTGACGAGACGCGCGGCATCATCGCTGCGCTCAAGGCGCGGTACCCGTGGATTCACAGCCCGGTCAAAGAAGACATCTGTTACGCCACGTCCAATCGTCAGGCGGCCGTCAAGGAACTGGCGAAGGAGGTCGAGCTCGTGCTTGTGATTGGGTCGGCGAACTCGTCCAACTCGTGCCGCCTCGTCGAAGTGGCGCGTGAGTCCGGGGCGGCTAGTCATCTGATCGAAGACGAGACAGAGATCGACCTCGCATGGCTTGATGGTGTCTCGAGGATGGGCCTCACCTCCGGCGCGTCGGCTCCGGAGCGGCTGGTTCGTGGAGTGATCGCCTGGTTCGAGCAGCGTTACACCGTGACGTCAGTCACGGAGGTTGAGACCGTCCATGAGGACGTCTCCTTCAATCTGCCCCGTCCGATCCGCCGCGCTCTGGCCGTGATCGACGCGGACGCGGCCGAGTAACGATTCAGGAGCGCAGCGTGCACACCGCGCGTGCGGCTGCGCGGAGGTCGTCGGCGCTGAAGCGCAAAGCGTCGCGAATCGGCCGCGCTCCGCGTCCGATGCCAAGAACGGCGGCTGCGCCCGCGTCATAGAGCGCCTGCACGTCGTCTTCGACGCGTCCTCCGAAGATCACACACGGCGTGTTCGCGGCGCGACTGGCCGTGGCGACGCGAGCCACGGTCTTGCCCGCAGCGCTCTGGGCATCGACGGAGCCCTCCGCCGTCAGCACGATGTCGGCCTGCGCGAGCCGTGCCGCAAAGCCCGTCTCGCGCATCACGAGCTCGGCTCCCGGAATCGGTTCTGCGCCGAGTAGGAAGCACGCGGCACCGAGGCCACCTGCGGCGCCTGCTCCCGGGCGGCGGGCGCGATCGCCGTACAGCTCTTCGAGGCGAGCGAGGCCACCGTCGAGCACGGCAACCTGCTCGGGCGTGGCGCCCTTCTGGGGTCCGAAGACGCAGGCGGCGCCCAGCGGGCCAGAGAGCGGACTCTCGACATCGACAGCAACGATCAACTCAGTGCGCTCGAGTCGCGGGTCGAGACCGGTGAGATCGATCCCGGCGACGTGCGGCAGATCCATTCCTCGTCCGCGCAGCAGACCACCTTCGGCGTCGTAGACGCGTAGGCCCAAGCCGATCAGGAGGCCGAGCCCACCATCGGTGGTCGCTGAGCCGCCTAGACCGATCACTAGGCGTGGCGCTCCGCGATCGAGTGCCTCGAGCACGAGCGGTGCGATGCCGGCGCTGGTGGCGCGCATCACATCACGTCGGTTGCGCGGGATGTGCATGAGACCGATCGCCTCTGCTCCCTCCACCACGCACGTCCCGTCAGGCAGGACGCCGAGCATGGCCTTGCGGGGACGACCAATCGCATCGCGGGTGCGCACCATCACGCGCTCCCCTCCGCGGCCGCGCACGATCGCGTCGCAGGTGCCCTCGCCGCCGTCGGCGAGCGGGTGCTCGAACGCGTCCCAGCCCGCGTCGCGCGCGCCCTGCGCCAGCGCAGCGGCGGCCTCATGCGCGTCGAGGGCGCCGCGGAGCTTGTCGGGTGCGCAGAGTGCGATGGGCATTAGCCGAGGAGGTGCAGCGCCGAGAGTGGAACATCTCGGACGGGTGGAGTTTGGACGATTTCTCCGTCGACGGTCACGGCATGGGTGCCGGGATCGACGCGCACCGCGGCAATCCGGCTATTGCGCACCATGTCTCGGGCACCGATTGCGCGGGTCCCGGCGACGGCCACGCGGCGCTTGCTCGTCGGCAACTCGGCGGCGCCGCCCGAGCGCAACGCCTCTGTGCTCGTGAAGGCCACCGACACGCGCGCCGGGGCATTGCCGATACCGCCGATCTGCGCCGCCACCTGCGTGGGCTGGGAAAACGCCGTGGAGGCGTTCGGCTCACCGACCGCGCCCCACGTGGGGAAGCCAGCCTTGAGCACAAGAAACGGCTTGACGGCGAACCAGCCGGGCTCCCACAGCACGATGTCGGCCAACTTGCCCACTTCAAGCGAGCCGATCTCGTGCCCCATGCCATGGGCGATGGCCGGGTTAATGGTTGTCTTGGCGAGGTACTGCAACACCCGCCCGTTGTCGTTCGGGCCGTCAGCACCGCGGGCATCCTTCATCACGCTCGCCAGCTGGAAGGTCCGGCGGAGGGTCTCGCCGATGCGCCCCATGCCCTGGCTGTCACTGGACGTCATGTGGATCAGCCCGAGGTCGTGGAGCACATCCTCGGCAGCCATGGTGGCGGGGCGCACGCGGTCGAGAGCGAGTTGATGGTCGCCCGGCAGATCCTCCCGCAGCACGTGGACCAGCTCGACCATGGCGGCGTGCTCGGCAGCCGTGTTGATGCCGTAGGGAAACGTCGGATTGGTCGATGAGGTGAGGACGTTCGGTTCGCCGGCCAGCCGCATGACGTCGGGAGCGTGACCGCCACCGGTCCCCTCAATGTGGTACGCGTGGATGGTGCGCCCGTCGATCACGCGGAGCGTGTCGTCCACGAGCAGGCCCTCGTTGAGGCCATCGGTGTGCATGCAGACCTGAACGTCATGCGCGTCTGCCACGCGCAGTGCCATATCGAGTGCTGTCGCGTTGGCGCCGACATCCTCGTGGATCTTGAGACCCGCCGCTCCCGCAGCCAGCATTCGCTCCAGGGGCTCCGGTCGACTCGACGAGCCGCGCGCAAGCATGAGGGTGTTGAGCGGCGTCTGCTCCAGCGCGGCATGCACGTGGCGGAGCGCCCACACGGGATTCGTCCCGAGGTTCCAGACCGGACCGTAGTCCTGGATCACGAGCGTCGTAAAGCCCGCGGCCAGTGCCTGATCGCAGATGCGCGGGCTGAGGAGGTGCACATGGGTGTCGATCGAGCCGGCGGTAGCGATCAGCCCCTCGCCCGAGACGATCGCGGTGTCGGTACCCAGCACGACATCAACGCCGTCCATGATGTCGGGATTGCCGGCACGGCCGATCGCCACGATGCGTCCGTCGGTGATGCCAATCGCGGTCTTGCGCACTCCGAGGATCGGATCCACGGCCAGCACTTGGGTGACGGCGATCTCGACTGCGTCGAGAGTGGCCTGCGCCATCAGGCCATCCCGTGCTGTCTTCGCAAAGCCACCCAGGACCTCATTACCGCGCTCCTGATCGTCGGCCTCGACCTCGATCACCAAGCTCGTGTCACCGAGGCGAACGCGGTCGCCAACGGTCGGTCCGTAGACCCGGGCGTAGGCCTGCGGGTCGAGGCTCATGCGGTTGCTCCCAGATACCCGCGCTCGGCTGCGAGGGCGAGTGCGGCTGCTTTGGCCCCGTCGGCATCGAGCGGGCCATTGACGAGGCCGGAAAAGCCGTAGGCGATGCGCTTGCCGGCAAACGGCCGCAGCTGCACGAGGTGCGTTTCTCCCGGTCCCCAACGGACGGTGCTACCGGTCGGGATCACGAGCCGCATCCCCCATGCCGCTGCGCGGTCGAAGTCGAGCAGGCGATTCGCCTCGAAGAAGTGCCAGTGGCTCGTGATCGCGATCGGAACGAGCGCAGTGCTTGTGACTTCGAGCTCGACCGGGTCGACGAGCGGTGCGTGCTCGACCTCAGCGGCCAGGACCGCTCCCGGTCCGTCAGCAGTGCCGGGACCAAGCGGTTCGATAATCAGCAAGAGACGGGAACCGTCGGTAAACAAGGCCTCGACCTCGATGTGGCCAACCAGCGACGGTACGCCCGGTAGAACATCGGCGGGACCGAGGGCAGCGTGCGCCGCGGCAACCGCCTCGGCGTGCGTGGCGCCGTCCCGAGCCGCTTCGCAGGCGGTGTCGGAGATAATCGCGATCGCCTCTGGCGCATTAAGAAGGAGGCCGCGAGCGCGCCGCGCGCGCGCCAGCTCGGCGGCCTGGAAGAGCAGAAGACGATCGATCTCGCGTGGCTGCAGCAGCATCGTGTCAGCGTAGCCCGTATGCGTCCGCGTAGATGCCCTGCAGGCGGTGCACGCGTTTGAGGTAGTCGCGTGTCTCACGGAAGGGAACACGCACACGCGCACCGTCTGCGGTGGCCGCAACCCATTCATCAACGTTGCCCTGCCCCGCGTTGTAGGCGGCCAAGGCCAGGTCGAGCGACTGCGGATGGTCCCGGTATTTCTTCTGGAGGCGCGCGAGATACCACGCGCCATACCGGATGTTGAGCTCGGGGTCGTAGAGATCCGCCGTCGTGTAGTTTCCTCCGCCCGTGTGATCAGCGATGCCTTGTGCGGTGTCGGGCAGCAGTTGCATCAGGCCGATGGCGCCCGCGGCCGATTCGGCACGCGGATCGAACTTCGACTCCGTGTAGATGACGGCGGCGAGCAGCGACGGCTCGAGTGCGTAGTTATCGGCGTGAGTATCGATGATGGCGCGATACTCCAGCGGGTAGCGCATCCGGAGGAACCAATCGGGTTCAGCGTTCGCGACGTAGAGTCCGAACGCGCCGAACGCGACGAGCGCGAGGAGAATGAACCCGAAGACACGGCGCATCACGCCCCAGCGTATCGCTCGATGTACGCGTCGACGGTGTCCCGGAGTTCCTCAAGCGTGCCGCTGTTGTCGATCGTGTCGTCCGCTGCGGCACAGCGCTCGTCAATCGTCCACATCCGTGCCTCTCGCTCGGCCAGGCGCTCAAGCCCACCCCGTGCTCCGACACGCGCCCTGCGGACGGCATCGTCGGCCGTCACCACAAGCGTCCGATCAAAGCGCGACGCCAAACCGGCCTCGAACAGCAAGGGAGACTCGTAGACGATAAGTGGCGGCGCTGGCTCGCGCAGTTGTGCCTCGGCGAGCCACGTGCGCATGTGCTCGTCGACCAGTGGATGCAAGTACTCCTCGAGCCACTCGAGCGCATTGGCATCACCAAACACCAGCCGCGCAAGCGTGACACGGTCGATCTCGCCGCTTGGGTCAAGCACCTGCTCGCCAAATCGCGTGACGACGACGTCGCGCACACGGCTCTGGTGATACAGCGTGTGCACGACGGCATCCGCACTCAGGCAGGCGCACCCGTGCAGGGCAAACGCCTGGAGCACACTCGATTTGCCGGCACCAATGGCGCCGGTGACCCCGATCAGCAGCGGCTGACCGGACATCGCCTCGGACTAGGCCTCGGTGGCGTCCGCGTCGGCCTCAGCCTCGGCGGCGTCCTCTGCGATCGCCTCTGCCTCTGCAACGACCTTGGCCTCGGCCTCCGCCTCAGCAACGACCTCCGCCTCAGCAACGACCTCCGCCTCAGCAACGACCTCGGCTTCGGCCTCTGCAGCCGGCTCTGCCGTACCAGTCTCGGCGGCCGCAGCGGCCTCCTTATTGGCCTGCTCGGCCGCAACCGCAGCCGCGAGCTCAGCAGCCATGCCCGGCGGGAGCAGACCCTCGAGGTCGTATTCGCCCTCCTCGACATGATCGAGCTCGAGGTCCGGCGAGCCACTCGGCTCGGCAATCGGCTCGTTCGGATCGATGAACGGATCACCACCCGGGATCAGGCTGATCGGGGGCAGAATCGGATCGCCCGGCAGCACCTGCTTCATCGACAGGGAGAGACGGCGGCGTTCGGCGTCGATCTCGATGATGCGGACGAGCACATGGTCGTTCTGCGAGACGATCTCGCGCGGGTTCTCGATGTGGCGCTCGGCCAGCTCGGAGATGTGGACGAGACCCTCAACGCCCTGCAGGATCTCGACGAAGGCACCGAACGTGACCACCTTGGTGGCGCGGCCGTGCACGACATCGCCCTGCTGATAGCTCTCGAGGACGCGCTGCCACGGATCGGCCTGGGTCTGCTTGAGACCAAGGGAGATGCGCTGGCGGTCGCGATCGACGTCGAGCACCTTGACCTCGACCTCCTGGCCGATCTCGAGGAGCTCGGACGGGTGGTTGACGTGGCTCCACGACAGCTCGGAGATGTGGATCAGGCCGTCGATGCCGTCGAGGTCAACGAACGCGCCGAAATCGACGATGTTCGATACGACGCCCTTGACGGTCTTGCCCGGGGCGAGGTCGTCGAGGATGCGCTGGCGAACCTCACGGCGCTCCTCCTCGAGCATGGCGCGGCGCGACAGCACGACGTTGTTGCGCGAGCGGTTGAGCTCGATCACCTTGCAGCGCAGCTCTTGACCGCGGAACTCTTCGAGATCCTGGACGCGGCGGATATCGACCAGCGAGGCAGGCAGGAAGCCGCGGACGCCGAGGTCGATGATGAGGCCGCCCTTGACGACCTCGATGACCGTGCCGTCGACGGGCTCGCCGGACTCGGCGGCAGCTTCAATGCGCTTCCACGCCTTCTCGAAGCGGGCACGCTTCTTCGACAGGATCAGGCGGCCGTCCTGATCTTCCTTCTGCATGACCAGGGCGTCGACCTCTTCGCCCATCTCGACCTCGTCACCGGGGTCGACGGAGCGGCGGATGCTCAGCTCGGCGACGGGAATAACACCCTCGCTCTTGTAGCCGATGTCGATCAGGACCTCGTCCTTGTCGATGCGCACGACCTTGCCGGTGACGACGTCGCCTTCGGAGAACTCCGTGATCGTCGCGTCGTAGTTCGGCACCATCTCGCCGTCGATTTCGATCCAGACACTCGGGTCTGCGGCGATCATCTCTTCTTTGGTCATGCTCATCGGTAGAGGACTGTCCTTGTCATTGCGGGTCGGAATGACCCTGATACAGCGCCTGAGCGTATCAACGCAGGGAATCTCGGGCTCCAGCCCGTTCGCTACTCCTTCGCAGCGGCCCAGGTGCTGCCGACGCCGGCGTCGGCGACAAGCGGCGGGTCCAGCACGTGCGCGTTGACCATCTCTTCGACGATCAAGTCCCGCACAGCGTCAACGTCGCTGTCGGCGACCTCGAAAACCAGTTCGTCATGCACCTGCAGGACCAGTGTGGCCTGGCGCCCCTCGTCGCGGATACGGCGATCGCAGGCGATCATGGCCACCTTGATGATGTCTGCGGCAGAGCCCTGGATCAGCGAGTTGACCGCCAATCGCTCGCCGAGCTGGTGCACCTGCCGATTCTTTGCCCGCAACTCCGGGATTGGGCGCTGGCGTCCGAGCAGCGTGAGGGCATAGCCGCGCTCCGCCGTCTCCTCGATGGTGCGTGTGATGAACGCCTGCACGCCGGGATAGCGGCCGAGGTACGTGTCGATGTACTGCTGCGCCTCGTCCCGACCGATTTCGAGCTGCTCAGCCAGCCCAAACGAGCTGATGCCGTAGATGATCCCGAAGTTGACGGCTTTGGCGCGATCGCGCTCGTCCTTCGTCACGTCTGCGGGGGCCTTGCCGAGCACCTCGGCAGCGGTTGCGCGGTGCACGTCATCGCCGCGACGGAAGGCGTCGACGAGTCCGGGTTCTTGGCAGAGGTGCGCGAGGATGCGCAGCTCCACTTGCGAGTAGTCGCAGGAGATCAGCTGCGTGCCGGGGGCCGCGACGAAGGCCGCGCGGATCTCCTTGCCAATCGGCGAGCGCACGGGAATCGCCTGCAGGTTGGGGTTCGTGCAGGACAGTCGGCCGGTCGCAGCGGTGTGCTGCGAGAACGTGGTGTGAATACGACCATCACCCACGGCGGCCTCGGGGAGTGCACGCAGGTAGGTCGACAGCAGCTTCGAGAGCTCGCGCCAGCGCTCGATCACCGGGATGATCGGGTGCAGGGGCCGCAGTTTCGCCAGCACCGTGCGATCCGTCGAGGGACCGGTCTTGCCAGAGGTCTGGACGGGCAGGTCGAGGCGGTTGAAGAGAATATCGCCGAGTTGCTTCGGAGAGCCGAGCGTGAAGGAACCGCCCGCGAGACGATGCGCCTCCGTCTCGAGCTCGGCGACTTCGGTGGCACAGCGGGTCGCGATCGCCTCGAGTACCGGAATATCGACCGCGATGCCCGCACGCTCCATCTCGGCGAGCACGGGCACAAGGGGTAGTTCGAGGTCGGCGAGCAGCGGTAGGAGGTGGCGCTCGGCGAGCCGGTCGGTGAGCGGCTGGCGCAGCTGCCGTACGCCAATCGCCTCGCGCAGCGCCTCGGCTCCTTCCCCGTCCGTCGCGATGCCGATGGCGTACTCGCGCAGCAGGTCGTCGAAGGCGTAGCCGTTGCGGCCGGGATCAAGCAGGTACGCGGCGAGTGCCGTATCAAACGCGGGCGCGATGCGCTCGGCCCCCACGGCTCGGAGCGCTGCCTTCACGTCGTGGCCGATCAGTGCCGGCTCGGCGAGCGCGGCGGGGATGCTCGGGTCGTTGGCATCGACAAGCCAGTTGCCCTGCTCGGTCGAGACGGCCAAGAGCCCATCGGCGCAGGCGATGCCGGCCTCGAAACAGTCTGCGAGCCGCGTCGCCAGCTCGGCGCCGGTGATGTGGGCTGCGCTCTCGCCCGGGCCCGCGGGGACCGCTGTGGCGGCCGCCATAGAGGGCAGCAGATCCTCGAGATCGTCGAGGCGGCGCAGCAGCTGATGCATCTCCCACTTGCGGAACAGCTCGGCCAGCTTGGAGCGATCGGGGGGCGCATCGAGCACGCTGCTGGGGTCGAAGTCGGCGAGTTCGGGGATGTCGCGCACGATCGTGCCCAGTTCGCGTGAGCGGAACGCCTCGTCGCGGTGCTCAATCAGGTTCTGCTTGCGCTTGGGCCCCTTGATCTCGTCGATGTGCTCGTAGACGCCCTCGAGTGTCGTGTAGGCATCGAGCAGTTCGGCGGCGGTCTTCTCGCCGATACCCGGCACGCCGGGAATGTCGTCGGAGGTGTCCCCTTTGAGGCCAATCAGGTCGGGCACGGCGGTGTGCGGCACACCGAGACGCTCCGCGACGCGCTCCGGCGTGTACACGAGCACCTCGGTCATCCCACGCGGATTCATCATCAGACAGACCAGGTCGCTGACGAGCTGAAAGGCGTCGCGGTCGGTCGACACGATGCAGGTTGCAATTGCCTGCTCGTCGGCGATGCGCGTGAGTGTGCCGATCACGTCATCGGCCTCGCGACCAATCACGCTGAGGTTGCGGTAGCCAAAGGCCTCCACGAGTTCCGGGAAGAACGGCCGCTGCTCCTTGAGCAGCTCCGGCGTTGGCTTGCGTGAGCCCTTGTAGCCGGGGTGCAGCTCGAGGCGCTCGGTCGGCTTCTCATCCCAGCAGACGATCACCCCAGACGGCGTGTAGTCCTGCAACAGCTTCATCATCATGCTCGCGAAACCGAACAGTGCGCCGGTCGGAAACCCGTCGCTCGTGGAGAAGTCCTCCGGCAGCGCGTAGAACGCGCGATACGCAAGTGAGTTGCCGTCGACGAGGAACAGACGGCTCTCGCGGGCTGGGGTGTCATTGAGATCGAGCTCGGAGGCCTTCTTCACCATAGGTGCAGCCTAGCCGTCACACCATGCGCGCTACCCTGAGACGCATGGCGACTCACCACTCTGCGTCGTACAGCCTGACGATCCGTGCGTTGATTCCGCACGAGCCGGGCCAGTTTGCGCGGGTGGCGGCTGCGATTGGCGAGGCCGACGCAATCCTCGGTGCGATCGATCTCGTGCGGGTCGATCAGGACTTTGTCGTGCGCGACATCAGCGTGCTCTGCGCCAATGAGGAGCACGGTGAGCGCGTCGTCGACGCGATCAGCGCGATCGACGGTATCCGCGTGATCAACGTCTCCGATCGCACGTTCCTGATGCACGTCGGTGGCAAGATCGAGATGACCCCCAAGGTACCGATTCGTACGCGCGACGACTTGTCGATGGCGTATACGCCTGGTGTGGCACGCGTGTCGCGTTCGATTGCCGATGAGCCGGACAACGTCTGGAATCTGACCGGCAAGGGCAACACGATTGCCGTCGTGACCGACGGCACAGCGGTGCTGGGACTTGGCGACATTGGCCCTGGCGCGGCCATGCCGGTGATGGAAGGCAAGGCCATGCTCTTCAAGGAGTTCGCCGGCGTCGATGCGTGGCCGATCTGTCTTGACTCGAAAGATCCCGAGGAGATCATCCGAGCCGTCGAGTTGATCTCCCCCGGTTTCGGCGGCATCAACCTCGAGGACATCTCAGCCCCGCGCTGCTTCGAGATCGAGCGTCGTCTCGAGGAGGCACTGGATATCCCCGTGTTCCACGACGACCAGCACGGCACGGCGATCACGGTGCTTGCTGCGCTGCGTAATGCCCTTCGCGTGGTGCACAAGGACATCGACAAGATCCGCGTCGCGATCATCGGTACAGGTGCGGCGGGAACGGCTGTCACCGACATGCTGATCGCGGGCGGCGTCGCACACGTGGTCGGCGTGGATGTTGAAGGCATCGTGCATCGCGACCGAGCGGGCATGAATGCGGAACTGCAGGCGTACGCCGAGCGCACGAACCCTGACGGCATCACGGGCGGCCCCGCGGAGGCTCTGCAGGGAGCGGACGTCGTGATTGGCGTGTCGCGTCCGGGGGTCATCACCGTGGACATGGTGCGCACGATGGCAGCGGACCCGATCATCTTCGCGATGGCCAATCCGAACCCAGAGATCCTCCCGGGAGAGGTTGAGGGCATTGCTGCCGTGATGGCAACAGGTCGGAGTGACTACCCGAACCAGATCAACAATGTCCTCGCATTTCCCGGCATCTTCCGCGGCGCGCTGGATGTACGGGCACGCAACATCACACCGGGCATGAAGCTAGCGGCCGCCAACGCGATTGCCGACACGATCGGTATCGATGAGCTCACGCCGGAGTACATCGTCCCGAGCGTGTTCAACCGCAAGGTCGTGGAAAGCGTTGCCGCCGCCGTCGCCGCTGCTGCTATCGCCGATGGCGTTGCGCGTCGTGATATCCCCGAGGTCGAGGCAACCCGCAACTAGTTGACGGTCACGCCGGGGGTGGTCCGCTTCGTGATCCCACCGGCCCCGCTTACCGTCACGCGGCACGCCAACGTCTCGCCGCTCTGTGCCGCGTTTGGCGTGTACGTCCGGTCGGAGGCGCCGGCAATCGCGCGGCCGGCCAGCAGCCATTGCCGAGCAATGACAAACGGCCGCGTTCCGGCCCAGCGGCCGAGGTCGCAGCGAACCGCACGACCCACGTCGCCGGTACCGCGGATGCTGACGCCACTGATCGGCGCGGGCTTCGTTGGCGCGGGCAATTGCGTGCGCTCAGCGCTGGTCATCGTCGTACCGTCGGTGACCACGATGCGGACATCTGTGGCCTTGCCGACGGGGAGTCCCTCCAGATCGGCGGTCAGCACTTGAGGCACCTCGCTCGGCGCCACGGTCTGCCACGGGCGCGCGTTGAAGCGCAGTCCGGTTCCCGCTTCGGCGCGCCACTGCAGCGGTGCACCGTGCGCTGCGAGCGTGAAGGTGATGCGTCCGGTCTTGTATCCGGTCCACGCGGAACGCTGCGTCGCGACGAAGTTCGGTCCCGGGACGGCACTCAGGCCGAGCGGTCCGCTCTCGCCGTTCTCGTTGACTGCAGAGACGGTGACGGTGTAGGTCGTCCCGTTGGCGAGGCCCGTGAGGACCACGCGACGATCCCCGCCGGCCACGTCAATCGTCTGACCGGTCTCGGTAACCCGGATGCGATAGGCAGAGGGAAGTGGCGCGTCTGCGCACGGTCGCGTCCACTGCCAATCGACGATCAAGGAGCTGTCTGCCTGCGCCACTGCGACGGCGCTCGGCGCGCCCGGCGGCCCGATCGTTGACTCCACCCAGCAGCGGTTGTGTGCGACGAGGGAATACACGCCGGGGTAGCGGGCCATTGCGCACCCGGTACCCCACGACACGACGCCGATCAACACGCCTGCGGAGCCCGGCCGATCCACGAGGGGTCCCCCACTGTCACCGGCGCACGCATCCTTGTGCGGCAGCGACGCACACACCATGTCCTGCGGGTAGAACGCCTTCGCGCCGTAGGCATCGACGCACTGCTGCGACGGCTTGACGCGTACGGCAACAGCGCGCAATTCGCTCGAGGCAGCACCGAAGGAGTCGTTGGCCGCGTTGTAGCTGGTGGATCCCCACCCGGCGACGTGGAGCAGGGTGCCGGTCGCTGGCGGCTGCTGCGTGTTGGCCAGGGCAATCGCCGGCGACGAGCTCGGTGTGGCGAGACGCAGAAGCATCAGGTCGTCCCGCGGAGCGCCAGGCACGATCTGCTTGTAGTTGGGATGACGCACTTGGCGCTGAACGGTGAGGATCTCCCCCGTACTGCTGGTCAATGATGCGCTCCCGGAGCGCACGCGGATCTGGCTGCTCGGATACAGCTTGCAGTGCCCTGCCGTCAGCACCCACTGAGGCGCGACGAGCGAGCCACCGCAGAACTGCGAGCCGTACGACGTCTCGAGGGCTACGGTCGACGGCCAGTCGGCGATCGACGCCACGTTCCCACCAATGATGCGTGAGGTGATGGCACCGGCGGCATTCGGCAGGATGAGCAGCGCAAGCAGCGCGAGGAGCAGCGGACGTCGCATATCCACCCAGAGTACCGCCTACGCGAAAGCGGACGTGCGCTGGCGAACTACCTCGACATCTGCGGTGATCTGCGCGATCAGCGCTTCGATGCTGTCGTAGACGCCCTGTCGGCGCACCATGGAATGGAAGTCGAGGCGCAAGGGTTGGTCGTAGATCTCGGGACCGTCGTAGTTGAGCAAGTGCGCTTCGACGCGCAGGTCGTCCACGTCGCCGAAGTGCGGATTACGACCGACGCTGATGGCAGCGGCAAACCGCTGCTCGCCGGGATTGATCGTCGCCCAGCCGGCGTAGACGCCCTCGGCCGGCAACTGCTGGCCAGGCACGGCGCTCAGGTTCGCCGTCGGGAAGCCAATCTCGCGCCCGCGCTTATCACCGTGGGAGACGACGCCGTCGAGGGAAGGCAGACGTCCGAGCAGCTTCGCAGCCTCCTGCATTTCCCCCTCGCTGATCAGACCACGGATCCGCGACGAGGAGATCTTGTCGCCGTCGTTGGCAAGAAGGAGCACAGCGGCAACCTCCACGCCAAGCGGCTCGCAGAGGGCCTGCATCGCCTCGACACCACCGAGACGATCATGGCCGAAGCGAAAGTCTTCACCGACGGTGATCGCCACTGCGCCGAACGCGTCAACCAGCACCTGCTCGACGAAGTCGCGGGCACTCAACGCCGCCAGTTGAGGCGTGAAGCGCATCATCACGACCTCATCGGCGCCGGCCTGATACAGCATGCGGATACGCTCCGTGATGCCGCTCAGCGACGCAGATGGTGTGCCCGGGCGGATCACGGTCGCGGGACGCGGATGGAATGTCGCGGCCATCGTGCTCACGCCGAGTCGTTCGCCCGTCTCCTTCGCGGCGCGGATCACCGCCTGATGCCCGAGGTGCACGCCATCGAACGTGCCGAGAGCAACCGAGCGTCGTCCCGGCGGGACCTCTGCAATTCCCTGATGGAGCGTGCGGATCTGGCGCTCGGTCATGCAGGCTCCAGCACGAGACGCGGTGCGATCTCAAGACCGTCCGCCGCACCAATCGCCACGAGGGCATCGGCGGCGATGAGCGCGACGTCGCCGTGCAGCTCGAGATTTGGAATGCGCTGGCCGTGGCCGATCGCCGTGCGCTCAGCGGGCGTGATTTCGCGCCGCGGTAGTGTGGGAATTGCTGCCAGCGGCGCAGCCCAGGCGAGGGTGCCTGGCAGCGAGTCGGCGATCGCGTCGGGCGCCGCGGCATCCTCGACGCGAAAGCCGCCGACTTCGGTGCGCCGCAGCGCGGTGAGGTATGCGCCGGTGCCGAGTTCGTCGCCGAGGTCGCGAGCGATGCTGCGGATGTACGTACCGGTCCCGCAGGAGATGTCGAGCTGGGCAGTCTGCGTGGCAACGTCGAAGTGCATCAGCGTGATTCCGTGAACAGCAACCTGTCGAGCAGGGACGGTAACGGTCTCACCGCGCCGAAATCGCCGGTAGGCCCGTTCCCCATCGATGTGAACAGCGCTGGCCGCTGGCGGAATCTGCTGGATCTCGCCGATGAAGGCCGGCAGCGCAGCGACGAGCTGAGCCTCCGTCGTCGTGCCTCCCGTCTGTTCAACGTCCCCCTCGGGATCGTCGGTCGTGGACGTGGCGCCGAACTGCACCGTCGCGAGATACCGCTTGTCTAGCCCGCCTAGGTACGGCGCCAGGCGCGTGGCGCGCCCGTGCAACACGACCAGCAGACCGGTCGCGAACGGATCGAGGGTGCCGGTGTGGCCAAGCTTGCGTCCGTAGGCGCGGCGGAGGCGTGCGATGGCCCCGAACGAACTGATCCCTGCCGGCTTATCAACCAGCAGGAGGCCGGCAGTCGGCGCGTCAGGCACGCGTGAACTCCGTCTCGATCAGCTCGATGACGTGCGCAAAGTCGCCTTCCATGGAGAATCCCGCAGCCATGGCATGCCCCCCGCCACCGCCAGCGTGGGCGATGCGCGCGACATCCACGTGCGGCTGGGCGCTGCGCATCGAGACCTTCTTGAGCGTTCCGCCGCCGGCCCGCGGCTCCCGGATGACTGCGGCGATTTCGACGCCTCGGATGGCGCGTAGATGATCGATGACGCCCTCGGAATCAGCCTCGTCCGCGCCGGTCTGCTCGAGATCGTCGAGGGTGATGCACGCGACCGCAAGACGGCCGTTGGCGCGTACGTCCAATGTCGTGAGAGCTCGAGCGAGCAAGCGCACGCGGGCAGCCGGCTTCCCCTCGTACAGGTGCCGGAACACGGCGTCGGGCTCAACACCCATAACGATCAGATCGGCGGCTGCAGCATGCGCCTCGGCGTTCGTGTTCGAGAACATGAACCGCCCCGTGTCGGTGACGATGCCGACGTAGAGGGCCTCCGCGGCTGGCTGATCGAGCGGCACCTCGAGGAGTCGCAGCAGACGCAGACACAAGACCGTGGCACAGGCTGCGCCTGCGTCGACCTCGTTGACGTCAGCAAAGCGCGTGTTGTCGGCGTGGTGGTCGATGTTCACGCTGGTCGCGGCGCGCGCAACGGCCAGTTCGCCATCCGCGCCGAGGCGCAGGGCGGAGCCGCAGTCCAGCGTCAACAGGAGCCGCTGCTCAAGGTCGGCGGGAGCACTGCGCACCATGTCGTTGTAGCCGAGCCACGCAAAGTCGGCGGGCAAGGGAGCGTCGCCGGGGGCCCACAACACCACATCCCAGCCGGCAGCACGGAGGGAGCGCCCACACCCCACGAGCGAACCGAGGGCATCGCCGTCGGGGGCCTCGTGGCACGCGACGGCGATCCGACCGTGCGCGCGTAGTGCAGCAGCCGCGTCGGTGAGGCTCACGCGTCGTCCTCCGGCAGGACCGGCGGGTTATCACGCAGCAACTGTTCAATGCGATTCGCGCGATCGATCGACTCGTCGTGGATGAAGCGCAGCACGGGCGTGTTGCGGAGCGAGAGCTCATCGTTGACCGCGGCCTGAAGCACGGGGCGCGCAGCCTCTAGCCCATCGAGCGCACGTGCCTGCGCCTTCTCGTTGCCGTGGAGCTGAACGAAGACATCGGCGACGGCGGTGTCCTTGGAGGCCCGCACCTCGACGACAGTCACGGCCCGCAGGCGCGGATCGTTGAGGCGCGCGATGCGCTCTCCCAGGACCTCCCGCAGCAGACCGTCAATGCGACGTCCGCGCTCTTTGCCGCCGCGCTTCACGCGGGCACCAGCAGACAGACGTGGGCGGGAACGGCACTCATATACCGAAGGCTACCCGGCGCGGGGCGGGAGCCGGGCACCACGGCGGAGGCGTTCGAGCTCGCGGGGCGTCACGGGTCGCCATGTGCCCGGCTCCAGGTCGCCGAGCTCAAGGTCGCCAAGACGCGTACGAAGTCCCGCGCCGGTGATGCGCTCGGTCAGCGGGAACGCAGGATTGGCTAGGCGCCCGGCCAAGGCGGCATCGGCCAAGAGGAGCTCGAGCCCCGCCCCCACCTCCCCGCGTCCGAGCACGGGATGGAGCACTCCTGGGTGCACCAGAGCGATCGGCTGACTCGGCCCGCGATACAGCACCGCTCCCGTTGGGCCGGCGCCAAGGGGCTGATCGTCAAGGAGCACGAGATCGACTGACCCGATCTGCACCGCGGGGTCGGAGCAGGCAACACCGTTGACCGAGACACGCCCCACGCGGAGCAGCCCCTCCACCTCACGGCGCGTTCCGAGCCCAGCAGCAGCGAGATAGCGGTTGAGTCGGACCGTGCCCGACATGCGGCGCTAGGCGGACTCTTCGGCCGGGAGTTCGGTCGACATATGACCGCCGGACGTGACGAGCGTCGGCCGGACACCGCGCTCGATCGAGTCTGCGGTGACGATGCAGCGGGCAATGTCGGAACGACTCGGCAACTCGAACATGACGTCGGTGAGGGCGTTCTCGATGATGGAACGGAGTCCACGAGCGCCGGTCTCGCGCTCAAGCGCCTTGTCGGCAATCGCCCAGAGCGCGTCGTCGTGGAACACGAGCTCGGCGTTGTCGTACTGGAAGAAGCGCTGATACTGCTTGGTCAGCGCGTTCTTCGGCTCAACCAGAATCTGGACCAGCTGCTCCCGCCCGAGCTGATGGACGGCACTGATGATCGGCATGCGACCGACAAATTCGGGGATCAGGCCGAACTGCACCAGATCCTCGGGGCGGACCTCCTGCAGAAGATCGGCAGCCTCGATGAAGCGATGTTCCTTCATCTCGACCCCAAAGCCGACGCTGTTCTTGCCGACGCGCCGCTCGATGATCCGGTCGAGACCGGCAAAGGCGCCACCGCAGATGAACAGAATGTTCGTCGTGTCGATCGACAGGAACTCCTGATGCGGATGCTTACGACCACCCTGCGGCGGGACGGAGGCGACGGTGCCCTCGAGAATCTTGAGCAGCGCCTGCTGCACGCCCTAGCCAGAGACGTCGCGCGTAATCGACGGGTTTTCCGACTTGCGAGCGACCTTGTCGATCTCGTCGATATAGATGATTCCGGCCTCGGCCTTCTTGATGTCGAAGTCGGCCGCCTGGATCAACTTGAGCAGAATGTTCTCAACGTCCTCGCCGACGTAACCGGCCTCAGTCAACGCAGTGGCGTCGGCAATCGCGAACGGCACGTCAAGAATGCGCGCCATCGTCTGTGCGAGCAGCGTCTTGCCACAGCCGGTCGGGCCGAGCAGCAGGATGTTGGACTTACCGAGCTCGATGTCGCCATCGGACTCGGCAGCCATGCGGACGCGCTTGTAGTGGTTGTAGACCGCCACCGAGAGCATGCGCTTGGCCTCGTCCTGGCCGATCACGTAATCGTTGAGGAACGAGTACATCTCCTGCGGAGCAGGGAGCGAACGCGTATCGAGCGACGTCGGCGCCTTGAGCTCTTCTTCGATGATCTCGTTGCAGAGATCGATGCACTCGTCGCAGATGTAGACGCCGGGACCGGCGATCAGCTTCCGCACCTGTCGCTGCGTCTTGCCGCAGAAGGAGCAGAGAAGCTGCTCGCCGGTGTTGTCCGACGGTGTCATCTCAGCGGTGTTCGATGACCTGATCGATGATGCCGTACGTCTTCGCCTCTTCGGCGCTCATGAAGTTGTCGCGCTCCGTGTCCTGCTTGACCTTCTCCGCCGGCTGACCGGTATGGAGCGAGAGCAGACGGTCGAGGTTCTGACGCATGTCGATGATCTCGCGGGCGTGGATCTCGATATCGGTAGCTTGGCCCTGGAAGCCGGCCGAAACCTGATGGATCAGGATCTTGGAGTTCGGCAGCGCCATGCGCTTGCCCTTCGCACCGCCGGCGAGCAGGAACGCGCCCATCGACATCGCAATGCCGCAGCAGATCGTCTGCACGTCGGGCTTGATGAACTGCATCGTGTCGTAGATCGCCATGCCGGCGTAGACAGAACCGCCCGGCGAGTTGATGTACAGGGAGATGTCCTTGTCCGGGTCTTCCGACTCCAGATGGATCAACTGCGCGACGATCAGGTTGGCGATCTGGTCGTCCACGGGCGTGCCGAGGAAGATGATGCGCTCGCTGAGGAGGCGACTGTAGATGTCGAAGGCGCGTTCGCCGCGCGACGTCTGCTCGACGACCATGGGGACCAGAGGGCTCACGTTGGGACCTTTCGGTGGTGGTTCGGTGTTTCCTGCTCGGGCGACACGGACTAGTTGTCCGCGTCCTCCCCATCATCTTCCTTCGCGGGCGTCTCCGCCTGCGGACGGCGCGCGTTGGCACGAGCCTCTGCCTCTTCGGGCGAGATCTCCTTGGCCGCTGCGACCGCGTGATCGAGAGCATCGCGGAGCGTCAGGTCGCGACGCACGTCTTCGCGCATCGCGGAGTCGCCCATGATGCGCTCGATGACCTCATCGGACTCCGCCTCCTCCGCGGCCTGCTCTGCGATGAATGCGCGCAGGGTCTCGTCGTTGACCGTGATGCCGTTGGCCTCGATGTAGGCATCGAGCGCCAGTTCCTCGCGGACCTCGCGGCCAGCCTCGGGCATCAGCTCCATGTACAGCGAGTTCATGTCGCGACCGATCATCTGCATGTACTGCTCGAGGCCAATGCCCTGCTGCTGCAACGAGCGAGCCATCGACTGCATGCGATCGTCGATTCGGCGGGCGACCATGGACGGCGGAATCTCGACCTCGGCCTGGGCCCCCAGATCCTGGAGGACGTTGCGTCGGAAGGACCCGTCGGCCTCGTTCTTCGCGGTCTCGGAACGCGCCGTGCGGATGTCGTCGCGCAGTTCGGTGAGGGTGTCGAAGCCGGCCATGTTCTTGGCGAACTCATCGTCGAGGTCCGGCAACACGCGGGCGCGCACCTCCTTCACCGTCACGGTGAAGGTCGCCTCGGCACCGGCCAGCTTCTTTGGCTTCTGGTCGGCGGGAAGGATCATCGCGACATCCTTCACATCGCCGGTCTTCATGCCGATGATCGCCTCGTCCCTCCACCATCAGGTCGGTGGCCTGCGCGTCCTTGATCAGATGGCCGTCAACGGCACCGCTCATGTCCACGAGTACCTGGTGCCCTGCTTCAACGGCGGCGTCAATCGGCTGAAACTCCGCGCCGGCGAGTCGAATGCGCTCGAGCTCTTCGTCGATCACCTCATCGGAGACCTCGACGGACGGGCGCACGGCGGCCAGGTCGAACTTGGCGGGCAGCACGGCCTTCGGCGGGACGGCGACGGTGCCGGTGAAGACGAAGGGCGAGCCCTGAACGGGCGGAGCGTCAAAGTCGATCTCGGGACGGTCGATGCCCTCGACAGCAGCGGCAGCGCACGCGCGCCGCCACCAGGCGTCAATGTGAGTGCGCAGCGCCTCTTCGGCGACCGCCTCCTCGCCGATCCGCTGGCGGATCACGGCAATGGGCGCTTTGCCCGGACGGAAGCCCGGAAGGCGCATGTCCTTGCGGAGGTCGTTGAGCGCGTGCTCGAACGCGTGATTGACGTCATGCGCATCGACCTCGACGCGAATCTTGACCTTGTTGTCCTCGAGGGTCTCTACAGCGGTTTCCATGCGCTTCTTTCTCCGACGGCTGGGCCCGATACGGATCGCCATCGTACGGGATCACGTGGTGTGGGTATTCCGATGCGGGTGAGAGGACTTGAACCTCCACGGGGTTTCCCCCACCAGGACCTAAACCTGGCGCGTCTGCCATTTCGCCACACCCGCGCCTGGGAACCGTATCCGACACGCTGACCGGGCTCAGGCGGCCGGTGCCTCTCGCCGACTGGACTTGGGCGGCGCGCCGCCGAGCAGCCGCCAGGCGGTCGCGCCGACCACCAGTGCGATGGCGACGCCGTAGCCGGCGAGGACTATGGGGTTGCGGGTGTCCGTACCAATCCACAGTCCGTGAGCAACGGCACTTGCCCAGAACGCGTAGGCGAGGTAGTGCACGGCGCGCCATGCTTTGAAGCTGACCCGCTTGCGCTGTCGGAGTGCAAAGGAAAGCGGCAGAGCGATCGCCAGCCACAGGGCGATTGCGCCGAGTACGATCGCGGGCCGCGAGTCGATACCGAACACGGCGGTCCACTCGACCTTGGCGTAGCTATCGAGTAGCAGCACGCCGACGTGCGTGATGATCGCGATCAGGCCGAGCGTCTGCAATGAACGATGCAGCTCGAGCGCGCCCTTCGGCTGTTGGATGCCGCGGCCGGCGAGCAGGATTCCCCAGGCTGCGGTGAGGGTGTAAACGACGATGGCGACGAGGCCAGTCGCGCGGGCGATCTCCCAGAGGATCATGGGGTTTCCTTCTCGGGTGTCATGTGCGGTGGGTGCATGGACTCATGGTCGGGGGTCGCCCTGCGGTTTGCATGAGCGACGCATGAGGGTTCTCTCATGCGGTGGCGCAGCGGGCGATCCAGGCGGCGTTTGTATGCACGGTGCCGTCGAGCTCGATACGGGCCGCCGGCACTTCGAGGTCGTCCAGCAGCGCCGGACGCAGCACGAGGCATGAGGCCAATACGTCGGCGGCAACGGGATCCTGTCCGACGACGACGGCGGTACCGCGCGCGCCAGGGACGCCTGTCGCGGGATCGATCAGATGATGTCCGTCGCCGACCTCGGGCACGCTCCAGCTGCGTCGTTCGCTGCTCGAGGTTGCCACACCCTCTCCGGCCATGGCCGGCACCGAGCCGGCGATGGTGCTGATCGCGTGCGAGCCGCGGACGATCGCCAGATCGCCGCCTGCGTCGATGATCAGCCGCTGGTCAGCGACACGTTCTGCGAGCAGGCGGCCGGCGCGCACGGCCGACCACGACTTGCCGATGCCCCCGAGATCCAGCTGGGAGGCGGCGGGGATACATACCGTGCGGTTGGCGGCAGAAACGACGATGGTCGCGGCGTCGGGCACTGAGGCGTCCGTGGGCGCCACGATGGCGTCGCCAAGCTCGTGTCGGTAGCCCCAACGCGCGAGCTGATCTCCGACGAGCGGCTGGAACACACACTGGGTGGCTCGGCTCCAGGCGACGGCGGCCTCGATCAGTTCGATCGTCTCTGCGGCGACCTCCACTGGCTCGCCCGCCCCGCTACTGATGCGGGCGACGTCGCTCTGCGACTGAAAGCGCGACCACCGTCGCTCATCGGCACCGACTGCATCGGCAACCAGCTGCGCGAGCTCACCGGACACCCCGCCGCCATGGTGGATGCGCCACGACGTGCCCATCGCGCGGAATGTCCAGTCAAGCAAGGGGACCGTGGGTTCGGTCGGCGCGCTGTTCAATCGTCCTCACCGCCCTCGTCATCGCCGTAGTCGTCGCCGCCTTCATATTCGGCATGCCCAGCGCTCTCGTCGTCGTCCTCGTCGTACTCGCCTGCGTACACGGGCGAGGGGGCCGACGTTGGCTCCTCGGCAGCGGCAGGCACGACCGCAGGGGCGGCGGCAATCGCTGCGTCCGCAGCAGGAGCCGGAGCGGCCTGCGCGGGAAGGATCTGCTCGCCGGCCTTGGTGCGGCTCGCGTCCGAGGAGCCCCAGGGCGACGTGCTCGTCGATGCGACGTCACGCTGACGCAACTCCTGTCGAGCGCGGGCGGACTCCGTGAGGGCGGGATCGCGCTCCTCGTTGAAGTTCGGCATGCCGAAGGCCATGCCGGCAATCACCAGCGCGGCCGCGCCTGTTCCGGCGGCAACGCTGCCGATGATGCGGGTTCGATAGTGCTTCATGATCTCAACTCGCCTGACTGGTCGGGGCTTGGGCAGGAGCCGCCTGCACCGCCGGGGCTGCGGGGGCGGGAGTGGACGCGACGGCCGCGGTGACAGGTGTCGCTGGCACGGCTGCGGCTGCGGCTTGCGCCTGTTCCGCCTGTCGCGTCTGGGTGATGAGGTTGTTGTACGTGCGAACCAGCTTCTCGTTCGCGACCTGCGTTGAGGCGGCGGCCGTTTGCCAGCCGGTGGCCTCCTGCTGCCACGCGGCTGCCGTGCTGCGGGCCGCGTCGGCCTGATTGGTCTGGTGGATGCCGTACCCGACCGAGCCCGCGAGGAGCGCGGCGAGGGAGCCGGTGGTGATTCGGGTGATGGTGGTGCTTTGCATGAGACGGGTTCCTCGACGTGGTGTCCCCGGGGCGGGGATTCTCTGTCGCACCCATCCTGCTCCGTGTGTCCGCTCGTTCCGTGAGAACCGGATGAGAGGACTCTCACCTCAGTCGACGCGTGGCAGGCTCACGGTAAAGGTGGCGCCACGGCCAGGCTCCGACGCTACCGCGATGGTGCCTCCGTGCGCCTCCGCGTACGCCCGAGAGATCGCGAGACCGAGTCCGGCGCCGCCGGCATCGCGGGTCCGGGCGGCGTCCGCGCGGGTGAATCGATCGAAGATCGTGGGCAGCAGATTGGCGGGAATACCCTCGCCATCGTCCTCCACCGACAACTCCACCTGATGGTGATCGGCACGCACGGTCACGCGGATCGTGCCGTTATTGCCCGTGTGGCGCTCTGCGTTGCGGAGCAGGTTGACGAGCACGTCGACGAGCGCATCGTGGTCGGCCAACACGTGCGGATTGGCAGGATCCGATTCAATTTCCCAGCGGCGTGAACCGTTGCCGCGCACGCGCGCTAGGGCATCCTCTGCGAGCACATTGGCCGAGGAACGGCGCAGGCGTTCGGCCGGCAGCTCGCCGGCCCGCGCGAGGAGCAAGAGGCGCTCTACAAGTTCTCCCATCCGGGCGAGCTCAGCGACCGCCAAGTCGATCTCCGCCTGCACGGCAGCAGGATCCTCGTGCGCCGGATTCGTCACCTCGAGATGGCCCCTGGCGATCGTGATGGGCGTCCGCAGTTCGTGCGATGCGTCTTGGACGAAACGCTGCTGGGCGGCGAATGCCTGCTGGAGTCGCTCAAGCATGTCGTCGACGGCACGGGTCAGTCGTGCGATCTCGTCGTCTCCGCTGATCGGTCCAACGCGGGCGTCGAGGCGACCGGCAGAGACGGCCTCGGCTCGGCGCGTCATGGTTGTCAGCGGGCGCAGCGCGCTGCGGGCGGCGAACCACGCGCCGAGGATGGTCAGGGCTGCGCCGACGCCACCGGCGATCAGTAGTGCTCGCACCACCTCGCCAATGCGCTCGTCCGCAGCCTCCCGCGGCACGCCGGCGACGGCCGTGATGCCGACGGCATCCCGCGCAACGGCGATGGTGTAGCCGTCGCCATCGAGCTCGGTGATCGTGGTGCCAATGGGATCGTCGAGGTACGTGAGGAGTCTGCGCGCGTCCTCGCTGTTGAGCACGGCGGCGGAGCCGGGAGCCTGCACGGCAAGCAGGTTGTCGGAGGCGCCGCGGCGCACGAGATAGGGCTCAGTACTGGCGTCAAGCACGGCGGTGCCGGACGCCGTGCTGCGCGCGTCGGGCTCGTCGGTGCTGCCCGAAGAAGCATCGGTGTCATCGTCTGGGGGCTCGGGGACGTCGGGGACGACGGCGTCATCGTCGGGGTTCGCGTCGGAAGACGACGTGGTGTTGTCCGAAGGCACGGGATCGGGCTCGGCCTGGGACGCCACGGCAAGCAGGCTGCGTGCCTCGATCGTCGCCTGCTCCGCGAGGCCGTCATCCAAGCTCTGGCGCTCGAGCGCCACCACCACGCCCCCGGTCAGCGCCAAGACCATCACGACGAGGACGACACTGGTGGCTGCGAGGCGCAGGCGGATCGGGAGGCGACGATTCACCGATCCACCAGGCGGTATCCCATGCCCCTGACCGTCTCGATGCGGGCGGCGTCGTCGTCGCCAATCTTGGTGCGCAGATACCGGATGTAGACATCGACCACGTTGGAGCGCGGATCGTGCGAGATGCCCCAGACGCCGTCGAGGATTTGCTGGCGGGAAAGCACCTGACCGGGATGGCGCATCAAGTACTCGAGCAACGCGAACTCGCGCGCAGACAACTGGACGCCGTCACCGTCCAGCTGCACCTCTCGGCGCCGTAGATCGAGATTGAGGTCGCCGACGACGACCTCGTCGCTGCGCGACGCTGCCGAAGCGCGGTCGACCGTCCTGAGGTGTGAGCGCACGCGTGCGGCGAGTTCGGCAAAGGCGAAGGGCTTCACGACATAGTCGGTCGCGCCGAGGTCTAAGCCGCGCACGCGGTCCTCGATGTCGCCGCGAGCGGTCAGCATGATCACAGGCACGAGTGGGTCGAACTGGCGAATCTGTGAGAGCACCTCGAAGCCGTCGAAGCCGGGGAGCATGACGTCGAGGATCACGAGATCGGCCGGCGCGTGAATGAACGTGCCGACGGCGGCGGGCCCATCGCCAGCCACCTCGATCGCGTGACCCTCCGCGGTCAGTCCCTTCTCAATGAAGGAGGCGATCAGCGGCTCGTCTTCGACAACCAGAATGCGCATGGCCATATCGTGACAGTCGCGGATGAGATGGCTCTCATCCGACTCCCGTGGCGTCTTAGCCGGCCGGCAACTGCGGCTGCTTCTCGCCGTTGCGAGCTGCGCAGGACAGAGCCAGAGTGTGGAGTGACAGCGTAAGGATATTGAGCGTCCTCCGCCGGATTACCGAACTTCAGCTGGCGTCTGGCTCGCCTTGCTCCGCGCCGTACGTCCCGAACCGGCCCCAGGCGCGCTCGGCGTCGTCCAGTCGGCGACCGATACCGTCGGGGTTGCGCTCGAGCAGCGTGGCCGCCAGCAGCTCGACGAGGAAAATGCCGGTCACGGCGGTCGGGAAGCGTCCTGGCGCGTCGTCGGCGCAGATCAGTACCTCCGTGGCGTGCTTGGCGGCAGGCGCGGCGGGCGAATCGGTGACGAGCACGACCGGTGCTCCCGCCTCTTGGAAGAACGCAGCGACATCGGTCGTCACCTTCGCGTAGCGACGAAAGGTAAACGCGAGCAGTCGATCCTCGGGACCGATACCGATCAGGCGGTCGGCCAGCGCGGACTCCCCCGCTTCGACCCGCACGACGTTCGGCAGCATCGGGTTGATCAGGAAGTAGGCGTACTCGGCCACAGCTGCACTGGCACGTTGCCCGAACACGTGGATCCAACCCTCACCCGACTCGAGCAGTGCCGCGGCACGGTCCAGCGTCTCGGGCGGAGTGCTGGCGGCAACGATGCGCAGATCGCGCTCGACGGCGTCCAGCCAACGTTCGACCAACGTGCCACCATCACCCGTTGCCACGGGTGCATCATCAAGACGCTCGCGGATGTCGCCTTGGAGCGCGGCCTGAAGGCCGGTGAACCCGCCGTAGCCGAGGCGTGCGCCAAAGCGCACGACGGCGGCTTTCGAAACGCCAGCGGTGGCGGCGAGTGCGTCGGCAGACTGGAACGCCACGCCGGTCGGGTCGCGCAGGACGGCGTCGGCCACGCGCTGGTCGTTCGGTGAGAGCTCTTCGAGGCGATCGCGGATGCGATCGAGTGGGTCGCGTCCCTGTTCTGCCACGTCGCGACCGTACCAGACAGCCTGCGTCGGTGGCGGGTGCGGGCGGGTACGGTTCCCGCATGGCACGCGTCTTCTCAGGCATCCAGCCCACCGGTGACAAGCACATCGGGAACTACCTCGGTGCGATTCGGCATTGGGTTGACGGACAGGATGAGCACGAGTGCATCTACTGCATCGTCGATCTCCACTCGATCACCGTGCCCGTCGATCCGGCGCAGCTTCGACAGGCGACGTTGTCGTTGGCGACGCTGCTGTTTGCCGCCGGCATCGATCCGGAGAAGTCGATCCTGTTCGTACAGGGGCACGTCCCCCAGCACATGGAGTTGGCCTGGTACCTCAACTGCACGGCCACGATGGGCGAGCTGCGTCGCATGACACAGTTCAAGGACAAGTCTGGCGGGCAAGAGTCGGTCTCCGTCGGTCTCTTTGATTACCCGGTCCTGCAGGCCGCCGATGTCCTGCTCTACAACGCGGGCCGCGTCCCGGTCGGTGAGGATCAGCGCCAGCATCTCGAGTTGATGCGCGACATCGCGATCCGCTTCAACGGCCGTTACGGCGACACGTTCGTGGTTCCCGAGGCATCAATCCCGCCCGTCGGAGCGCGCATCGTGGATCTGCAGGAGCCGACCAAGAAGATGTCGACGACCGGCGGCACCGAACAGGGCACGCTCGCGTTGCTCGAAGATCCCAAGCGACTACAGAAGAAGATCATGTCGGCGGTCACCGATAGCGACGGCGAGATCCGTTACGACGTCGAAGCGAAGCCCGGTGTCTCCGGCCTGCTCTCGCTGCAGTCGGCCGTCGAGGGCATCACGATCCCCGAGCTCGAAGCGCGCTATCAAGGCAAGGGGTACGGCGACTTCAAACAAGACGTCGCCGCGAGCGTGATTGAGCTCTTGGCGCCGCTGCAGGCACGGCACGCTGAGCTGGCGGCCGATCCGGCCGAGGTAGAGCGCCTGCTGCGGCGAGGTGCCGAGCGTGCGCTCGAGATTGCCGTGCCGCAGGTTGAGGCCGTGCGCGAGCGCATCGGCTTCCTCCCCGCCGTCTAGCCGAAACGCTGCCGGCTGCGGCGCGCAAGTCGCGACATGGTGCCGGGGGCGATCGCCTGGGCCACCGTGGCGGCGCGCCACCACTCGGGTTGAAACGACTCGGCGCGACCCCGTGCGAGGGCCTTCAGGATCGTCGCGGCACACTGCTCGTCATCGATCACGCCGTGGCGCAGCCAGCGATGGTTCCGCAGCCGATCGTGAGGAAACGCAGCGGTGGCCACGGGGCCAGGGTTGGCAGTGAGCACGTGCACGCCGACTCCCGCCGCCTCAACGTGGAGCCCGCGCGACCACGCGATCGCCGCGTGCTTGGCTGCCGCGTAGTGCGGCGCCGAGCCGGTCGAGACCGTCCCCGCCACGCTCACGACATTGACGACGGACCCCTGCGCGGCCACGAGCGCGGGCCAGGCCACCGCCGTGACGCGCACCATCGCGAGATACAGGAGTTCGATCGCCGCACGGGCCTCGTCGGTGTCGTGTTCCAGGAGCGGTGTTCGAAAGGGCCCACCCGCATTGTTGACCAACACCGGGATGCGGTCGGCGTCGGCGAGACGGGCGCGCAACGCGGCAATGCCGTCGTCGCTCGCGAGATCTGCCACGAGCGTCTCGCAGCCCAGTGCCGCACCGGCGGCGCTCAGCCGGTCCACGCCACGCGCGACGAGCAGCACGTCGGCGTGCCGCCGCATGAGCCCACGCGCAAGCGCTAGCCCAATGCCCGACGATCCGCCGGTGACCACGATCAACGGGCGCTGTCCCATCCTGATGGAGCCTACCCCGCGGCGCGGTACACTCGTGCCGTGCAACCGGTACCGGAACCTCCTCGTCGCGTCGAAGTGACGATCTCGACGCGGACCCTGGTTCGCGTTCTCCTTACGGCGACGGCGTTCCTCGTAGTGATTCTCCTGCTCTGGGAGGTGCGCGCGATTCTGCAACTGGTGCTGATCGCGGCCTTCCTCGCGCTCGCGCTCAACCCGATCGTGACGGTCCTAGAACGGCGGCTCGGCAATCGCCGCGGCGTCGCCGCCGTGCTGGTGGTGCTGGGCGTGGTCGTGCTGCTGATGCTGTTCCTCGCGGCGCTCCTGACACCGCTCTATGAGGAGATGCGGAGCTTTGCGACGAGGGCGCCGCAACTGATCGACGAGCTGCGCAACTGGGGCGTCTTCAAGCGCTTCGATGATCGCTACAACTTCGTGCAGCGCCTCGAGGAGGCCGCGCAGCAGTACTCGGGACGCCTGCCGGCGCAGGCGGGCAACCTGCTTGGCGTTGCGACTGCGGTGGTGACGGGGTTCGGCAAGGCGCTGACGGTGCTCTTCATGACCCTCTTCCTCCTGCTCGAGATCCCCCGCTTCCTCCGTGCCGCGACGGAGCTCCTGCGGCCGGGTGCCGCCGATCGCTCGCTCGTGGTCTTCGATCAGGTCAACGGGACGATCGCCCGCTGGACCGCCGGCGTCCTGTTCATCGCCACGATCGCCGGCACAGTGACGGGCGTAACGGCCTGGTTCCTGGGCGTACCCTTCGCGCTGGCTCTGGCCCTGCTCGTCGGCGTGCTCGATGTGATTCCGTTGGTTGGCGCGACGATCGGCTCGATCGTTGCCGTCCTGGTGGCGCTCACGCACAGCCTGACGGCCGGCATCGTGATGCTCGTGTTGGCAGTCGTCTACCAGTTCGTGGAGAACCACATCATCCAGCCGGTGGTGATGCGCAAGAGCATCGACGTCTCGCCGTTTATCGTGATCGTCGCCGTGCTGATCGGCGCCTCGCTGCTTGGCATCATCGGCGCGTTGCTGGCGATCCCCATCGCAGGCTCGGTGCAGGTTGTCCTGCGCCAAGTGCTCGAGGCGCGTCGTTCCCGGATGGCCGCTGAGCGGCAGCTGATGCTGGACCTCGATGACGGGACCGTCATCGCCGTTGAGAGGGAGTCACCATGAATGAGCCGTTGCGCATCCTGATCTGGTCGGACTTCCTCTGACCCTATTGCCGAGTCGCGTGTGAGCGCGCGACGTGGCTCGAGCGCCAGTATGGCGCTCAGATCGAGTGGCTGCCCTGGGATCTGCATCCGGAGTACCCGCCGGAGGGAATTCCGCGCGCCGACCTGATCGCGAAGTACGGCGAGGAGCACATCGACCGTGTGGCGACGATGTTCGCCGAGAGCGGCTTCAGCTACGCCCCGCACCCGGAGATCACGCCGAATACCCAGCTTGCGCTCGAGCTCGGTGAACTGGCGCGTGCCGAGGGGTGTCATCCCGCGTATCACGAGGCCGTCATGCAGGCGATGTGGGAGCAGGAGCGCAACGTTGCTGATCCTGACGTGATCCGTGATGTGGCAATCTCGGTCGGGCTCGCTGCCGACGCCGTCGATGAGGCGATCGCGTCGCGGCGCTTCCGTCCGGTTGTGCAGGAGTCGACCCGCGAGGCGCACGCTATGGGTATCAATGCCGTCCCGGCCTTTGTGCTGCAGGAGAAGTACCTGCTGATGGGTGCGCAGCCGCACGAGATGTTCGAGCAGGTCATTGCTCAACTCGAGTCGGGCACGGTACAGACAGACGACGTCTGATTCGCATACGAACATATGTTCGATTAGACTGGGCGGGCAATGCTGCTCGCCCTCCAGATCCCGCGTCTCCCACTGCTCGTCGCCCTGACCGCTCGCGGAGTGCAGGAGACTGCTGCCGGCACGCCGATCGCGCTTGGGCCCTCGCCGCTGGGCGAGGCGCGGATTGGACTGCCCTCCGCGGTCGCCGAGGCGAGCGGCGTGCGCAGCGGAATGCCGCTCGCTGAGGCGCTCACCCTCTGCCCCGGCCTGGAGCTGGTGCCGCCTGATCCAGTCGGGCTGCAAGATCGCGCAGCGCGACTGCTGCGCGAGATCGATGCGCTTGGTCTGCCCGTCGAGGAGATCGCGCCCGGGCGTGTCCTGATCGACGCGACACCAGGACTGCGGCTGCACGGTGGGCCGCGGCGTCTGGTCGAGCGCCTGCACGAACTGGCCGCCCCGGGCGAGACGATTCGCATCGGCGCCGCCCCCACGCGCTTTGCCGCGTTGATGGCCGCACGCCTCGCCCGGCGCCGCCCGCGCGTGCTCGGTGCGGAGGAGGTTCTCGAGGCGATCGCACCGTTGCCCGTTCGCCTGCTGCACGAGGACGGCGGTTCGCCTGCCGAACTTTGCGAGGCACTCGTCCTCGTTGGGATCGACCGCCTCGGTGGTGTGGCCTCGCTTTCGCGCATCGCCGTGCGTGATCGCTTCGGTCCAGCGGGCGTCGCGGCCTGGCAGATGGCACGCGGTGAGGACGGCGCAACGATTGCAGCCCAGGTGCCACCGCGGCTGGTGCGCAGCGTGTTCAGACCGCACGAGCCGATCGCCACGGATGCTGCGCTTGAGCAGGCGATGGGGATCCTGATCAGCCGTACGGTGCTGCTGCCCGAGCGCGGCGATGCGGCACCGCGGCTGCTGCGGTTGCAGGCGCGGCTGGTCACCGGTGAGTCCTGGAGCTGCGAGGTGCCGTTGCGCGAGCCGACCGTTGACGTGCCGCGGTTGCTGCTGGCACTGCTGCCGAAGGCGCGGCGCCTGCCAGCGCCGGCTGAGCGCCTAGCCCTGACGTTCGCCGAGTTGTCCGCCGACACGCATCAGCTCACGCTGCTCGAGCGCGAGGGAGCCGAGCGCGATCGCCGGCTCGATGGTGCGACGGAGCAGGTACGGGCGGCGGTTGGTGAGGGCGCGCTACTCCGCGTTGTGGGCGTCGACCCATCCAGTCGTCTGCCCGAGCGTCGCTACGGGCTCACGCCGCGATGAGCGCATCGCTGCGGCCAGTCCCGTCGCAGACGCCACGTACCTGTCACGTGCACGTCGACGACAGCGGACGTCCGAGCAGTGTCAATGGCTGTGCCGTCGAGGCCGTGCGCGAGGAGTGGCGGATCGAGGAGGGCTGGTGGGGTGTGCCTTGTCGCCGGCGCTGCTTCGCCCTCGCACTTGCCGACGGACGCATCTGCACGGTCTACGAAGATCGGCGCAGCGGCCTGTGGTGGCGCTATGGCAGCTGACTACGTCGAACTGCACTGCCACTCCGCCTACTCGTTCCTCGACGGCGTGGCACATCCGGAGGAACTCGTCGACCGTGCCTGCGCACTCGGCTACGCGTCGTTGGCATTGACGGACCACGACAACCTCTGCGCAGCTCTCCCCTTCGCGCATGCCGCGACCGCCGCCGGACTTCAGGCGATCACCGGCTGCGAGTTGACAGTCGACGTTGATGACGAACTACGGCACCTCGTTCTGCTGGTCGAGAACCGCGCCGGCTACGCGAATCTCTGCCGGCTGATCACCGCCGCCCACGCCGGGACGCGAGCCGCCGATGGCACAGTTGCCCGCGGCCCCAGCGTCGGACTGGAGCACGTGCTGACACACGCCGAAGGGCTCACCTGCCTGACGGGCTGTCCTGATCACGGGGTGCTGTGCAGCCCTGATCCGGCTGTCGCCCGTTCGCGCCGCGACCAGCTGTTGGAGGCCTTCGGCACGCATCTGGCCGTCGAGCTGCAGCGTCCCTTTCGTCAGGGCGCCGAGCAGCAGCTGCGCGCCTTCGAACGGCTGGCACGGGAACGCGGGCTTCCCGTCGTCGCCACAAACGATGTGCATCTACACCTGCGTCGGCGGGGTCCACTGCAAGACGTGCTCGTGGCGATTCGTGCGCACGCCTCGCTGGATGCCTGCACCGCACGTTTGCGCGGTAACCGCGAGCACGTACTGAAGGCGCCAGCCGAGATGGTTGCGCTCTTCGCGGATCTGCCCGAGGCGATTACCGAGACGCGCACCATTGCGGAACGTTGCGGCTTCGACCTGACGCAGAGCCTTGGCTATCGACCACCAGAGCGGGAGGATGACGCCGACCGTGAACTCAAGGACCTGTGCGAGCTCCATCTGGATGCGCGCTACCCGCCTGCATCGCCGTGGCGGCAGGAGGCCGTTGAGCGCCTTGCCACAGAGCTTGTGCTGATCCGGCGGCACACGCTGGCCGGCTTCTTCCTGCTGCACCGGGAGATCCTCGAGCTGGCACGTGAGGTAGCGCTGGGGATCCGCGGTGCCGACGCCGCGCGCAACGTGCTGCCGCCGGGACGCGGGCGTGGTTCGAGCGTGGGCTCGATCGTCTGTTACCTGACCGGGCTCTCCCATATCGATCCGGTTGCGGGCAAGCTGTCACTCGGACGTTTCCTCAACGAGGAGCTCGCCTCCACGCCGGATATCGATCTGGATTTTCCCCGCGATATTCGCGCCGAGCTGATTCGGCGCATTCACACGCACTACGGCGAGCAGCAGGCTGCGCTCGTCGGCGCCTTCGCCACGTACCGCGCGAAGGGCGCGATCCGCGAGATCGGTAAGGCGCTGGCACTGCCTGCTGGCGACATCGCCCGACTCGCCGCTGCCTCCGACGGCTGGAGTACCGAGGCCGTGGGTGAGGAACTCCAGCGTGTGCCCGGCCTGCGCGAGCGCGCCGACGACCGTCGGCTACGACTACTGGCCACGTTGTGTGGACAGATCGGGGGGCTGCCCCGCCATCTCTCGCAGCACCCCGGTGGGATGATCGTCTCGGATCGGCCGCTCAGCGAGCTTGTTCCACTGCAGCCGGCGGCGATGGCAGGCCGGACGATCTGTCAGTGGGACAAGGACGCCGTTGCCGACGCAGGCTTTCTCAAGATCGACCTGCTCGGGCTCGGCATGCTCAGTGCGGTTGAGCGCTGCGTCTCGGAGATCCATCGCAGTACCGGCAGCAGCGTTGATCTATCCCGCGTCCCGCTCGACGATGCCGGTGTCTACAAGGAGATCCAGGCGGCCGATACGGTTGGCGTCTTTCAGATCGAGTCACGCGCGCAGATGCAGACGCTGCTGCGCGTGCAGCCCACCTGCCTCGATGACCTCGTGGTCGAGGTCGCGCTGGTCCGGCCCGGCCCGATCCAAGGCGGGGCCGTCAATCCCTACATTCAGCGCCGCCTGGCACGGCGAGCAGACCCCACGATTCCCATTCCGTACGAGCACCCGCTGCTCGAGGAACCGCTACGCGAGACGCTCGGCGTGATCATCTTCCAAGACCAGGTGCTCGACGTCGCGCAGGCGCTCGCAGGCTTTACGCCAGGTCAGGCCGAGGCGCTACGACGGGCGATGAGCCGGCGGCGCAGCCGCGCGGGGCTGGAGGCGCAGTGGGTCGCTTTCGCAGCGGGCACGGCCGAGCGTGGCGTGCCAGAGCATGTCGCGCGCACCGTGTTCCAGCAGATCATCGCGTTCTCGGCGTTTGGCTTTCCCAAATCACACTCAGCTGCCTTCGCCCTACTCGCGTACCAGAGCGCATGGCTACGACACCACCATCCCGCGGCCTTCCTGTGCGCGCTGTTGATGGAGCAGCCGATGGGGTTCTATCCGCCGGCCTCGCTGATCCGCGATGCCGAGCGCCGCGCTGTGCGCGTGCTGCCCGTCGACCTCCACCACTCGCATGTCGAGGCGCGCTGCGAGGGCGAGCGCGCTGTGCGGCTCGGGCTCCGGCAGGTGATCGGGCTGGGTGAAGACGAAGCAGCGGCAATCGTGGCAGAGCGCGACGAGCATGGGCCGTTTGGCGACGTCCGCGCACTTGCCAACCGCCTCGATCTCCCCACGCAGCGACTGCAGCGACTGGTCGCCGCCGGCGCATGCGATGCGCTTGGTCCGCGCCGACGTCTCCTCTGGGAGCTAGGGCTCGCGGCGCGCCCGCTTGGCCAGGGCACAGGCAGTCAGCTGGCATTCGACCTGCAGGTTGGCGAGGCACCGCAGGGGCTGCCAGAGCCAGGCGCCTGGGAACTACTGATCTCGGACTACGCGACGACGGGCGTGTCGGTGCGCGAGCACCCGATCCAGCAGCTACGTCCGCTGCTCGACGGTGAGCTGCTGAACTCTGCACAGCTGGCTCAGCTCCCGCATGGTGCCGCGGTCGCCATGCCCGGGCTGGCTGTGGCTCGTCAGCGGCCGGGCAGCGCCAAGGGCATCGTCTTCCTCCTGCTCGAGGACGAACACGGACTGTTCAACCTCGTGCTGATGCCCGACGTCTACGAGCGTCATCGCCTGTTGGCCCGCAGCGAGCCGCTGCTACTCGTCCGCGGCACGCTCGAGCACCGCGAGGGACAGGTGACCGTGCGCGTGGAGTCATTGGCACCTCTGGACCTACCGAGTCGGCGCGCACTGCCGGCAGAAGCCGATCTCCAGCGGCTCCGCAGCGTCGCTCCGCCACCGCAGCACTTCGCGCAGGGACGGCGTCGCGCCTAAGCCGCAGGGGTGCGGTACAGCAGGACGGGCATGCCCATTTCCGCGAAGGCATAGACCGCTGCAGAATCCGCTGCCGGCACGCGCACGCACCCGTGCGAGGCCGCATACTCCGGGACGTCGTCGTACTCGTGCATTGCGAAGCCTTCGAAGAAGTAGGACGCGTAGGGAAGCCACGACTTGAACGGCTTCGACCAGCTCCGCAGCTCCTGGCGGATCACGGTGAAGTCACCCACGGGCGTGTTCCCCGTAGCGCCGCTGGAGATGTGTACGAGTCGCGCGACCGTGCCGTCGCCGTTCACGAGCATCAGGATCTGGCGCTCAAGGTCGATCTCGATGTGCTTGCCGGCGTTCTGGCGCTGGGCGACCGGACGCTCCGTGCGCCCGAGGAGCGCGACCGTCTCCGCGCCGGCAATACCGTTGCGCTGTAGACGCTCGTAGCCCTGGAACCCCGTGACTGCCTGCCACGTCGCACTGTCGAAGTTTCCGGTGACGAAGCGCGGAGCCATGTAGCCGAGCCGAACGAGGTTCTGCTGCAGCTCGCGTACGCCCGGGCCACGATCGCCGACCTCGAAGCCACCAGGAAAGTTCGTGCCGGGATCCTTGCCGGCCTGAGCGCGGTACGTGACGGCGAAATAGCCGGCAGCCGCAGTGCGACCCCAGTTCGTAAAGCGCTTGCGACCCTTGGCCAACTGATCGCGAGAGTCCGTACCGAAGCCATCGACGATGGCTCCATCGCCACCATCAATCACGGTCCAGCCGGTCACCCAATCGAGCAGGCCCTGCGACCAGCGCAGTGTGTCGGTGGTCGTTGTGGTCGAGCGCGTCCAGCGCGTCATGTTCTCCGTGCCGGTCCGCTGCAGCTCGACGTTCACCTGCACGCGAGCGACGTTATCGAAGATCACCGGCACCTTGCCGGTGGCCTCCTGGAGCGACACGGTCAGCGCGCGACCATCCTGTCGCGTGAACTTGATCTGCCCCTGCGAAGACGGGTGCACGCCGTAGACGAGGTTCTTGTCAGACAGAATCGTGGCCCAGTTCAGGCTGACCGACTGCGAACGCTCGGGTGTATTGACGACGATGGGCGTACGCACACCCGCACGACGGAGCGTCCTGATGGCGTTGCTCTGGTTCCAGATCCAGGACTCGGTATCGCCACAGGCCACGGATGCGGTGAAGACACCACAGTCAGGGTCGGTACCGGGCAGGTACCAGACATTCGGCTTCTTGGGAAACCAGCTGGCGAGGGTCTGGAGCCACTCGGTCTGGTCGTCGCCAGAAAGCGGTACGTTCGCGAAGAGGATCTGCAGACCGTGCGCCTTCGCGAGGCGCTGGAGCTTCTGGAGTGCGAGACGGTGGGCGTCATCGCTTGCTGCGCTCGACACGTCAACCCGTACAAGGTTGGCCCCCATCTGCTGGATTCGCTTGAAGTCGCGCGAGGCTGTCGCTACGTCGGGAGCGGGCAGTACGGACTTGGCGTCGGTCGGCACGAATCGGCCGCCACCCCACGTCACGCCACGAACCTTGAGCTCGTGGCCCTGGGCGTCGATGACCTTGGCGCCCTTCACGTGCGCGGGTTTGGCGTCGGCCAGCGCAGAACCGCCCATGCACGCCAGGAGGGCGAGGGCAGTAGCAGTGGATGCGCGGCGAAGCGTGGGACGAACCATGTCGCCCAGCATGCTTCGCGTTTTGCCACGCCACTCCTTCCCCGGGGTATCCTGCGTTGGTGCGCCGTCTTCCCTTTGCTCTGATCGCGACCGTGGTCGCCCTGCTCGGCGCCGCCCCCGGTGCGGTCGCTGGCTCGGTGGGTTTCAGCGCGGATGACGGCTTTCAGGCCCTGACTGCTACCGATGCCGGGGTCACCGCGACGGACACGGAATTGACCGCGCTGAAGGCATCCTGGATCCGTGTGGATGTGCGCTGGAACACGATTGCCACCACCCAGCCGACGAACGCGAGGCTGCCCGGTAATGCCGCCTACAACTGGTCCTCGGTCGATGCCCAGTTCGCAGCGGCGCAGAAGGTCGTGATGCCGCTCCGCTCCCCCACGGCGCTTCAGGTGCTTGTGTCGATCGGTGGCACGCCCGACTGGGCGCGGTCCGATGGTGGGGCCGGTGGCTCGCCTGGCGATCCGGCGTGGGCCCCCAAACGGGCCGCGTTCCAGAACTTTGTTGCCGCGGTCGTCGCCCGCTACGGGTCGCGTACGGCGGCCTACGAGATCTGGCCAAGCCCCAACGTGCAAGCAGGGCTGCGTCCGCAGCGGCTCGCGAAGCGCTTGGTTGCCCCGGGACTCCTCCGCGTGCTGACGAAGTACGCGACGACAGAAATTCGCAAAGTCACCACCGCGCCGGTCATTACCGGTGGGTTGGCGCGCACCGATCCGGCGAGCACCGTTGATACCCCGTCGATTACCTTCCTGCGTTCGATGGCGCGCACACGCATCCAGGCAGATGCAATAGGCATGCGGCTCGTTCCTGCCGGTGGAGTCGAGGCTCCGGCCGACCCCACCAACCTTGCGCTGAGTGACCCCGGCACCATCATCGCCAACGTCGACGCGTACTTCCCCAATCAGGGCAAGGGTGTGTGGGTGACCGGATACACCGCTGGTCTGTCCACGACGGATCCTGCTCCGGTTAACGTCTTCCTGAGTGCTGCACTCAACCCGCGCTTCGGCGTCTCCATCTGGAACAACCTCGTCGATACGCCGGCCGCGCCGACCAACGGCCTCTACGAGGCGGCTGTCGCGCCGGCGATCTTTGGCACGCCAAAGGCCGCACAGCCCGCGTGGATTGCTGCCGTCGCTGCGCTGCCCTGATCAGCGGCGCTGAAGTTGGAGCCGCAGCGCGCCTCCCGAATACTCGAAACCAAATGGACCAACGAGCGCTCGCACGCCCTCATCGTCCACGTTGCTGACCAGTTCCACTGCCTCGCACTCGCGTTGGCGAGCGGCGTCGATTGCGCGGGCCAGAAGGCCAGAGCCAAGGCGTTGACCACGACCGTCCGGGTGCACATACAACTCGCGGATCTCGAGGTTTCTGGCGCCCGTTTGCGCATCGAGGATGCGTTGCCACGCTGCGTAAGCATTGATCGTGCGCTCAACGGTGCCGATGCGAACGTCACCGGCCGAGATCCGGGGCATGATCCACGTCTGCCACTGGCCAGCATCAGCCCACCGCACATCATTGGCTTCGGCCCGATAGCGCTCCCACAGCAATGCCAGTTCGGGGAGGTCAGCGCCGGCGGCCGGTCGGATCATGCGCCGTCGTACTCCACCAGCGATAGCGTCGGTAGCCCCTCGAGTCGTGCACGACCGTCGAGACCTCTGAGCTCAGCGACGAAGCAGGCACCGACGGGCTCGGCTGACGCTTGGCGGACGAGCGAGACGCTGGCGTGCGCCGTGCCGCCCGTAGCAAGGAGATCGTCATGAATGAGCACCCGCATACCGGGCTTGATGGCGTAGTGCGCGAGCTCCAAGGCATTGTCGCCGTACTCAAGCGCGTAGCTCTGGCGCCACGCTGACGACGGCAGCTTGCCGGGCTTCCTCGCGGGGGCAAACCCACAGCCGAGCTCGTGCGCGAGCGTCGGCCCGAAGAGGAAGCCACGCGCCTCGGCGCCCACAATCACGTCGGGCTGCAGTGGCGCCGCAAACTCCACGAGACGCCGAACCACCTCTGTGTGCAGGACAGGATCGGCGACGAGTGGCAGCAGATCGCGAAAGAGGATGCCCGGCTCAGGAAAATCCTGAATTTCTGTGATGTGTCTGCGCAGATCAATCACCGCTGCACCGTAGCGTGGTGTGCGCTTAGTGCACGTCGCGGAGCAACAGGCGCTCGGTCAACTCAGCGCTCAGTCCGGCGAGCTGGGCCAACTCCTCTGCGCCCTGCTCGCGCCGCTGCGCGTTGCGCGAACGAAGGGCAGGTGCCAGCACCTGGTCCAGTAGGCCGGCGACCCGTTGCACGCCGGTGTACAGCTGGCGGACGTGGCGAGGCCCAAGGCCGAACTCCGCCATGCGCTGGCAGACACGGACGATCTCCACCTCGGCCTCGGTGTAGAGGCCGTTCTCGTCGGAGGTGACGATGCCGTACGACTGGAGCTCGGCGAACGCAACGTCGTCGACGCCGGTCTCGCGCATCAGCTCGGAGCGATCGAAGCGGCGGGCGTTTTCGGAGGCCGCTGCGGCCTGCATGGTTCGCCGTGCCTGTCGCTCACGCGTCCGCGAGATTGCACCCCCATTGCCCTCGATCTCCTGCCGGATGACCTTGAGGGGCAGGAACTCATCGCGCTGCAGTTGGAGAATGGTGCGGAGTCGATCGACATCCTCACGGCGGTAGAGGCGGTACCCGCCCTGGGTGCGCAGCGGGTTGAGCAGCTGCTGCTCCTCGAGATAGCGAATCTTCGAAATCGAGACGTCGTCGAACTCGGCCTTCAGTTCCTTGCACACGGCGCCGATGGTGAGCGGCTTCTCCTCGCTGATCGCCATCAGCTACTCGAGGTACGTCAGTTTGAACTTGCCGATCTGCACCTCGTCGCCGTCACGGAGGCGGGCACGCTCGATGCGACGGTGGTTGACGTAGGTGCCATTGAGGCTGGCCAGGTCGACGAGGTAACGCCCATCGGCCTCCTCCTCGATGGCGGCATGGCGGCGAGAAACGGTGACATCGTCGAGCAGGATCGAGGCCTCGCCGGCACGACCGATGGTTTCGCGCGGCTGGGTCAGGGCGATGTGCTCACCGGCACGCCCGCCCGTGCGGATCACGACGGCGGGCAGTTGGTGGCCAGCGCCCACGGGAATGTCCTGCGTATCACTGTCGCCCTGATAGGTCGCGGTGTCGTCGGCCGCGTCGGCGTCGAGCAGCGTCCCGCACTTGGCGCAGTAATGGGCAGTGGCCGCATTTCGGTATCCGCATTCTTGACAGAACATGTCGCGGCAGCATACACCGCTCACGCAAAAAGGGTGCAGCGGAGGTTGAGGGTTATTACGAGTGGCGCGCTCGCGGCAGCCCGCGGAGGGCGCGGGCATAGACCAGACCACCCAGCACGAGCAGGATCACGCCGGCCCACAGCACGAGCTGCGTTGCGGTCGCGCCCGGCGGGGTGACGATGGCGAGCAGAAGTCCAATCATCGTGACGAGCGTGCCGGCCTTCCCCACCACGTTGACGCGGATGCCGAGATGTCGTCCCTTGCCGAACAAGAGGGAAAACAGGAGTAGGACGTCACGAGCGAGCACAATCAGCACCAAGAGGAGTGGGACGCGCCCATCCAGCCAGAGCAGGACGACGGCGACGTCGATCAGCAGTCGATCTGCGACTGGGTCAAGCACGCGCCCATAACGGCTCTGTGCGTGGAGCCGACGCGAAAGTTCTCCGTCGAGAAAGTCCGTCACTGCTGCGAACGCAAAGACGACCGCGGCGGCGGACGACTCACCCCCATCGGCGCGGAGCACCAAGACGGCGAAGAGCGGCACGGCGAGCAGCCGCAGGGTCGTGAGAACGTTCGGCAGCTGCCGCAGGACACTGGGTGGCACATGCTCCTCCACAGCCGCAGTGTCTCACCTGCGCACGACGCCGGTCGGTTAGGAGGTGCGGCGGACGGCCAGCGTGCCGGTGCAGCCGTCGGCATCGAACGGTGCGCCCGTCACTCCGTCCTCGACTGCCAAGGCAGTGCAGAGCGTCTCTCGCCGAATCTCGTCGCCGAACCGGTCGAGCACACGCCGCAGGCGCGCGTCGGCGGTGACGCTGATCTCGATGCGATCAGCCACTTCGAAGTCGGCGTCCTTGCGTTGTCCCTGAATGAAGTGGATCAACTCACGCGCCAAGCCCTCATCCTCGAGCTCTTCGTCGAGCTCGGTATCGACGGCAACTGCGAGCCCGCCCTCGTCGGCCACGGCAAAGCCTTCGCGCGGACGCGTACGGAGCTCGATCTCGTCGGAGGTCAGCGTGTACCCGCCCACCACCACATCGTCACCGCTGCGCTCGTAGTCGCCCGCCTTGAGCAACTGCTGCACACGCGGGATGTCCTTGCCGAGTTTGGGTCCGAGCACCTTGAAGTTCGGCACGATCTCGACCTCCAGCAGTTCGTCGACCGCGTCGGAGATCCGTACGTTCTTGACGTTGAGCTCCAATGCGATTTCCTCGCGGAGGCTCTCCACCGCGGCGCGCGCATCGGCGTCGGGCGTTGCAATGACGGCCTCGCGGAGCGGCTGGCGCAGCTTGCGGTTGCCTTGCGCGCGTGCTCCGCGCCCCAGCGAGATTGCCGTCTGCGCAAGCGCGAAGGCGCGGATCGCTTCCGTGTCCGGCGTACCGGCGCTGGGCCAGCCGGCGAGGTGCACGGAGTCGGGAGCGTCGACGGCTCGATCGCGGACCAGGTTCTGCCAGATGTCCTCGGCCATGAACGGCATCGCCGGCGCAATCAGCCGGCAGGTCTGGGCGACGACGTACCAGAGGGTACGGAAGGCCGCGTCCTTGTCGACGTCGCTTTCGGGACGCCAGAAACGCGCACGTGAGCCGCGGATGTACCACGCCGAGAGGTCGTCGACGAGGGACTCCACGGCGCGCGCATAGGTCGGCGTCCAATACCCGCTGAGTGCCTCATCACAGGTTGCGATGGTCTCGTCGACGCGAGCGACAATCCACCGATCGAGCGCCGTGGCCGACGGCGGACGGTGCTCGAGATCGGCGTAGGTCGGTGTGAAGCCGTCGATGTCGGCGTAGCGGATCAGGAAGGCGTAGCTGTTCCACAGCGTGAGGAGACGGCGGCGCACCTCGTTGGCCGGGCCGTAGCCAAAGTTCATGTTCTGCGACGGCGTCTGGAGCGCGTACATCCACCGCATCACGTCGGCGCCCATCTCCTCGACGGCGTCATCGAACCAGATCGCGTTGCCCCAGGACTTGTGCATGGCCCGGCCGGTCTCGTCGTGCAGCTTCTCGTAGCCGAGGACGTTCTTGTACGGGGCCTTGCCGACCAGGACCACGCTCATGAAGAGCTGCGAGTAGAACCAGAGGCGGATCTGCTCGCGCATCTCCGAGATCCAATCGGCCGGGAACCACTTTTCCCAGTACTCGTGGTCGGGGAGATCGGCCTGCGTGAGTCCCTCGCCGGCGCCTGCGGCATAGCCGCCTTCCTGGAACGATTCGCGGCCCCAGCCCAGCGTCGAGAACGGCACGATGCCTGCGTCGAGCCAACAGTCACCGACCTCCGTGACGCGCTCGGCGATCTCACCGCTATCGGTGCGCACGCGAATGCCATCGATCCAAGGGCGATGCAGCTCCTCGAGTCCGTCGAGTGAATCAACCGCGCGCTCGCGCAACTCCTCGATCGAACCGATGATCAGGAACTCGCCGCTCTCCGTCTTGTAAAACGGCAGCGGGAGGCCCCAGTAGCGCTTGCGTGAGATGCACCAGTCCCCCATGTTGCGCAGCCAGTCCTCCATGCGCTTGCCGTACTGCTCGGGGACCCAGTTGACGGTCGCGGCCGCATCAATCATCGCCTGTCGCACGGGCTCGGCGCGAATAAACCACTCCTCCACCACCCGGTGGATCAGGTCGGTACCGCAGCGCCAACACACGGGGAAGCGATGCTCGATGGTGCCTGAGCGCACCAGCACGCCCTGCTGTTCGAGATGCGCGCGCACCGGATCGGCGGCATCGGCGGTGGTGAGTCCGGCCAGAAAGCCGTAGTCGGGCAGAAAGCACCCAGCGTCGTCAACCGGTACGAGGACCTCGAGGTCCTCGACCTTGCCGAGCTCAAAGTCTTCGCCGCCGCACCCAGGCGCGATGTGCACGACGCCCGTGCCCTCGTCGCCAGCGACCATGTCCCAAGCGACCACACGATGTTCCACGGCGGCGCCGGGCTCAAGATCATCAAAGGGGCCGCGGTAGCGGCGGCCGACGAGTTCGGCGCCCTTGGCGGTGCGCACCACGTCGGCGCCCTCACCAAAGAGGTCTTCAACGCGCGCCGTCATCACCCAGTCGATGCCCTGCGAGGTGCGCACCGCGGAGTACTCGGCCTCGGGGTCGACGGCAGCTGCCACGTTGGCGGGCAACGTCCACGGCGTCGTCGTCCACACGACGACGGCCTCTTCGGGTGCGTCGAGGAACGGGAAGCGGACGTGCAGCGTGGGATGCGTGCGGTCGCGATAGCTATCGATCAACTCGTGCTGTGACAGTGAGGTGCCGCAGCGCGGACACCAGACCATCGGCCGGTTGCCGCGATAGAGCATCTCGCGGTCGTGGCACTCCTTGAGAAACCGCCAGATGTACTCGATGTTGGGGTCCGTCATCGTGTAATACGAGCGGTCCCAATCCATCCACTGCCCAAGCCGCTTGGACTGGCGGGTCTGGACGGCGGAATACTCCGCGACGCGGTCGCGGCAGGCGCGAGCAAACTTGTCGAGGCCGTATTCCTCAATCTCCTGCTTGGAGTTGAGCCCGAGTGACTTCTCGACTTCGACCTCGACCCAGAGTCCCTGGCAGTCGAAGCCGTTCTGGTAGCGCTGCTCGTGTCCCTGCATGGCGCGGTGGCGTTGCACGAGGTCCTTCAGCGAGCGGCCCCAGGCGTGATGCACGCCCATCGAGTTGTTCGCGGTGATCGGACCGTCCGTGAACGAGAACGTCGGTCCGCCCGCATTCTGCGCACGCAGGCGATTGAACGTATCCTCGCGCTCCCACAGCTCCAGCACGCGATGCTCGATCGCGATGTGGTCGGGCGTGGCGGGTACGGCGTCGTAGGTGCTCAAAGGTTCGGCAGGGGTCGTCGGCGACGAATCCTACCGCGAAGGCCAATCAGGCCTCCGCACCTCCGGGGCTGCGCCCGTACCGCCGCGTCTGTTCGTCGCACCACAACTCGAAGGCCGCGTGCCGCGCCAGGTACCGCTCGATCGAGGCGAGGCCGCCCTCAACCCACATGTCCTCGTCCCACTGTTCGAGGCCGGTCAGGGAGGGCTCGTCGCCCCAGTCTTCGTCATGGTCGAACGTCATGGCGCGAAGTTCGCGGGATATCCGCCCACTCCTCCCCTAGGTCGTGCGAAGGAGTTCGATCGCCTCGGAGGTGTTGCGAAAGGCGAGCTGTGCCGCGGGCGGCAGTGCATCAAGCGGAAACCACCGCAGCTCGGCAACGTCGTCGGCCGCGACGGGGATGCCCTCGACGATCCGTGCCGTGAAGACGGCGTTGAGCGTGTGATCACCGTCATCACCGTACGTGTCGATCAGATGCGCGACAAACCCGGTCAGCTCGATCGTGCAGCCAGTCTCCTCCAGCAGCTCGCGCACGGCGCAGTCCTCTGGCGTCTCGTCCGGGCCGCAGAAGCCGCCCGGGATATCCCAGAGGCCGAGCCGCGGCTCGATCGCACGCCGACCCAGCAGCAGGTTGCCCGCGCTGTCGAGCACGAGCACGGCCGCGCACGGCTTGGCGTCGTGGTAGTACGGCAGACCGCACGCCGCACAGAGCTGGACGTTGCCGTCGAGCGGACCGAGGTTCGAGCCACAATCCGAGCAGTGCTTGCGCAGGCGCATAGATAAAGTCTTACGCGCCTAGGCGACGAGCGCCGCGCAGATGTCGGGCCAGCCGCCGGGCTCGAGCATCCACCGCGAATACGTGCCGCGGTTGGCGAGGAGCACCGCCTGAATGTCGCGCTCGGGGTCGATAAAGGCGAGCGTGCCTGAGGCGCCGAAATGCGTTGCGCTGCGGGGCGAGAGAGCGCTGCCGGTCCAGTGCGGTGTCTTGTTGTCGCGCAGCTCGAAGCCGATAGCCCAGTCGCAGACGGACCACTCCATGAAGTCCCCCACCCCACCCGCCAACGAGCCGCACTGGTTGTGCAGCAACTCCAGACGCAGACCGTCGTCGAGCAGGTTGGGCTCGAAACCCGCGGCAGCGTGCAACAGCCGCAGGTAGTCGGTGGCCGTGCCGAAACCGCCCGATTGAGGTAGCCCGAGCACGCGGAAACGCTCGTCGTTGAACAGCTGCTGGCCGCGACCAAGCAGGCCGGGCTGGCGAACGTGAACAACGTCGGGATCGTCGGCGCCGGCGCCCAGTGTGGTCTTGGTCATCGCAAGCGGCTGGAGGATCGCTGCGTCAACGTACGCGCGGTACGGCATGTCCGACGCTCGCTCAAGCGCGAGCGCCGCCAGTGCGTAGCCGGCGTTCGAGTACATTCGTGCAGAACGCGGAGCGGCCGCCGGTTGCAACGCGGCGTACGCGCTGGCGACCGTCGCCCACGTTCCCGTGGCATCGAGTTGTGCACGCCGAGCAACGGGCGAGTCTGCGGGAAGCCCCGAGGCATGTGCGAGCAGCTCGCGAACCGTCGCACCACAGACAGCCTCAGGTACGTACGTCTGGAGCGACAAATCCAGGTCCAACACGCCCTCGTCACAGGCCACGAGGCACGCCATGGCAACCAGTGGTTTGGTCAGCGACGCCAGTGCGAACTGCGACCCGTCGTCACAATCGCCGAACGCAGCGTGCACGTTTTCGCCGTCGCGTCGGTAGGCGAGCTGTGCAGCCCCTACGACATCGCGGGCGACGAGATCGGCGACAAGCTCGAGCGGATCGGCGGCCATGCCGAGACGCTATCAGCGCCGGGCATGGCCGCCAGCCGTTCTAGCCGAGGCGGAAATACAACTTGCGGGCGGCGTTGTCCCCGTAGAGGCTGCGTGCCTGAATATCGAAGTCAAACGTGGCGCCTGTGGTCAGAAGCGCCCAGGTGGCGTCGCCGAAACAGGCCTTGGCATTGACAGTGAACTGCAAGAGGTTGGCGGTCGGTGCCGCCGGGTTGGTCGCTGCGTCAAGCGCCGGGTCCTGGACACCGCTGGTCCCACTGTTGGTGAACGCCGCACCGTTGGACATCGGATTCGAGTACGTCGCGAGGGCGCAGTTGCCGGGTGCCGTGCCGATCGACACGCCGGTGGAGGACTTGGGCGCGTTCGGCGCATCCGCGGTGTACTGCAGACCGCCGATGTCGATCCATCCGCTGGCGCTGGCTTCGCCCGAGACAGCCGGACGCTGGGGACGCCACCACTTGAGCGTTACGACGCCATCGGAGCCGACCGTGATCGGGGTCGCCGGGCTCATGCCGATGTTGCCGGCGGCGCGGCCGGTGATCGCGTCGTAGGCAATCACCTGGTCGCTCGCGCTGGCTGTCGTGGCGTACGCGTAAACCGCCGGTGCCGTGTTGAACACGAAGTTGAGGACGCCGGGGTAGGCGCTGCCGCCGGCGTTTTCGATGAACGCATTACCCGCGCCAATGTCGGCGGTGCTGGTCCCCGGCGTGATCTGTGCGTCGTTGGTAGGTCCGTTCGTGATGCCGAGTGCGGTGCCGGCGAACGTGGCGGCCGCGCCGTTGACGAGCGGGTAGGCTACGCCCGCCGTGGAATGCGGCGCGCAGTAGGTATTGCCGAGACAGTCGAGCGTGCCACTCGTTGCGCCCACGATCTGCGTGGCCAACGTGAGCGTCGACGGGAACGCGGCGTCGATGAGCGGCTGCACGACGGCGGTCGAGCCACCGAGGTAGAGATTGATGTTGGTCTCTGCCGTCAGCTTGAAGTTCGAGAACATCCGAAACTCGGTTGCGGTCGGCGACGTACCGCTGCCACCGCCCCCCGGTGTAGGCGGAATGCAGCCCGGCGTGACCGGAGCCGGCGGTGCCGGGCAGACGGCTTGGCGGGCGAACGCGCGACGCGACAGGATGCCGGTGCGGCCGGTGCGATCGACGTTGTCGAGGATCAGGTTGCCGTTGTCATCGATGTCGAACACGTTGGGCACGCCATCGAGGTCGGTGTCGTACCCCACGCCGTCGTAGCCCTTCAGCGCGCTCTTGCCGTTGCCGACCTTAACGCGCCCGAACTTGCCGGCGCCGACAGGCCGACCGCTCTTGGCAACCACCGTGTACGCGCCGGTGGTGTACATGCGCGACGACGCCACCGCTGTCGTCACCGCATAGCCATTTTTCTGCTTGATCGTGCCCAGCGACAAATTGGCGGTGCCCTTGATCGTCTCGTAGACCTTCGACTTGGCACCGCCGAGGACGATCGGTCCGAGGTACGTGCCGTCGTCGCCCACGATCTGCACCGTGGCGCCGGCCAGCTTCACGCCGGGAACCTTGAAGGCACCGCTCTTGGCGGTGATCAGGACCTTCTTGCCCTTGCCGCTCGACTGCACGACGACAATGGTGTTGCCCTTGCCACTGGAGAGCGTGCCCGACAGGGTGGCGGCAGACGCGCTCGCGGTGGAAGCGAGGACGGCGGCAATGGTGAGGGAGACGGCGATGCGCTTCATGCGACGATGCTACACCTCGGACTTGCTGAAGTCAGCCACGCGCCGCTGGCTGCCGAAGTGTGTGACAGCGGACGCTGCGTTAGTCTGTCCGCATACGACTTGGAGGTAGTTCCGTGGCCACGACCAGCGACAAGGCGATTGACCCGCACGACTTCGTAGGCGTCGATGCGCTTCTCAGTGATGACGAGAAGGCCATCCGTGACGCCGTGCGTGAGGTTGTGCGCGAGCGCATCCTGCCCGAGGTCGGCGATTGGTTCGAGCAGGGCATTCTGCCCCGGGAAGTCTTCACAGAGCTGGGACAGCTCGGTTTCATGGGCGCGCACCTCGAAGGCTACGGCTGCTCCGGTGTCAACGCGGTCTCCTACGGGCTGATCAACCACGAGCTCGAGTACGGCGATTCGGGTCTGCGCAGCGCGGTGTCCGTGCAGGGGTCGCTCGCGATGTACGCGATCTACCGCTGGGGTTCCGAGGAGCAGAAGCAGCGCTGGCTGCCGGCCATGGCGAAGGGCGAGGTGATCGGTTGTTTCGGTCTGTCCGAGGCCGATGCTGGCTCCGATCCGGGCTCGATGCGCACCTTCGCGCGTCGCGATGGCGATGACTGGGTCATCAACGGCTCCAAGATGTGGATTACCAACGGCTCGATCGCTGACGTTGCGATCGTCTGGGCCGCAACCGACGAGGGCATCCGTGGCTTCCTCGTCGAGAAGGACATGCCCGGCTTCACGGCCCCGCAGATTCACAAGAAGATGTCGCTGCGCGCGTCGATCACATCGGAACTGGTCTTCCAGGATGTCCGAGTACCCGACGAGAACCGCCTGCCCGAGGCCACCAGCCTTCGCGGACCGCTGTCGTGCCTCAATGAGGCCCGCTACGGCATCGTCTGGGGCGTCGTTGGTGCAGCGCGCGCGTGCTACGACGAGGCGCTGTCGTACGCGACCGAGCGCATCGTCTTCGAGAAGCCGCTCACGTCGTACCAGTTGACGCAGCAGAAGCTTGCTGAGATGGTGCTCGAGATCAACCGCGGCATGCTGATGGCCCTCCATCTCGGCCGCATGAAGGACGAGGGCCGCCTCCGCCCCGAGCACGTCTCGCTCGGCAAGATGGGCAACGCCCGCGGCGCGCTCGAGATCGCTCGCTCCGCTCGCTCGATCTTGGGCGGCAACGGCATCACGCTTGAGTACCCGGTGATTCGCCACATGAACAACCTCGAGAGTGTGTTCACGTACGAGGGCACGCACGAGGTCCATACGCTCGTCGTGGGTGGCGCCGTCACCGGCATCCAGGCCTTCCGCTAGGACTCGGCGCTTCGGCTGCCCCGGCGAGCGATCGTCGGTGCAGCCGGAGCGCTTTGAGTAACCTCAGCCGCATGGGTGCACTCAAGGGATTCCAATTCGTCGCGTTCGTCACCGATGCCTCCGAGGCCTGGGCTCATCTCGAGCACTCCGTGCGCCGTCGCACGTTCGGCTCCAATGACTCCAACGTCGTTGACCTGATCGCGGGGCCCGAGGCCGGGACGTCGCGCGAGAGCCCAGTGGAGTTGATTGCCGAGCAGGGCGATACCCTCATCTTCCGCACCGACGCTATGCCCAACGGCGATTTTGTGACCGTAATTCTGACGATTCTGTCGCCCACCGCCGGCGAGCTGACCGGCACCGATGGGACGAACTGGCTGCGGGCTATCGTGCGCATCGAGCAGATGCCCGATTCGCACCACGACCACTAGCTCACGTGCCGGCGGGCGGCCGCGGCTCGAACTCCTCCTGCTCCCGGGCGCGCTCCGCCGACGGCAGTGCGTGGAAGCGGTCGTAGAACCCGCCGAATGCGATGTCATCCCACCACGGCGCATCGGTGAGGCGTGTCCAGCGAATCAGCATGCCGAGGAAGATGTCGTCGACGCCCGGCTTCTCGCCACGCACGAACGGCGTGCGCGTGTACCACGAAGCACAGAGGTCGCGTAGTTCGACCAGATCCTGATTGCCGCGTTCGGCGACGCTACGTCGCCCCGCATCGTCATCGGCGAAGCGCTGCGGGTAACGAGCACGCAGGATCGCGACCTGCACGGTGTTCGTGAGGAACGTCAGGCGTGCGAGCACTTCGATCCGCCCCGATGTGCCGATCGGCGGAATCAGATCGTCACGCCCGGCGGCTTCGGCCAACGCCAGACAGATAGCGGCTGATTCCGTCTGGACGGTACCGTCGGGCCAGATCAGAGTCGGAATCCGGCCACTCGGGTTGAGATGCAGATAGTCGGCGGGCTCAATCGGCACGGAGTTGTCGTCGCGGACCACGCGCACGAGCTCGTGCGGCATGCCTGTCTCCTCGAGCAACACGTGTGGCGCAAACGAGCCAGCGCCAGGCAGGTAGAAGAGGCGAGCCATGTCAGTCATGCGTTCACTGTACCGGGCGTGCGACGATGCCAGCCAACAACGACGAGGAGTGCTCGATGGCCTACTGCATCGCCGTCCGCTGGACGATCAACCCGGGTGAAGAACAGCGCGTGTGCGAGCTCGCCGAGTCCATGCTCGCCCCGTCGAACGCGGAACCTGGCTGCCAGGCCTACATCCTGCACACGGACCCGAGCGACCCATCTGCCCTCTTCCTGTATGAGCAGTACGACGACGAGGCTGCCTTCCAAGCGCACTGCGACTCCCCCCACTTCGTCGCTACCGTCGCCGGTCAGATCTTCCCGCTGCTGAGCGATCGACGGCTGGAGATCTACAACAACGTCTGAGTCCAGAACGACGAACGCCGCCCGGAGAGGCGGCGTTCGGTCCGGGCAGATTCCGAGGAATCCGAGTGGGCGATACTGGGCTCGAACCAGTGACCCCCGCCTTGTCGAGGCGGTGCTCTACCAACTGAGCTAATCGCCCGGACCGAACGCGAATCTATCAGACACCAGCAGTCGCGCGACGAAGTCAGGCGAGCTCGATGGGCGCGTAGGCCACGTGCAATCGTCGTTCGCCCGACGTCGGGAACCGCACGATGATCTCCTCTGCGGTTGGCACGCTGATCACGATGCCTTCGCCGAAGCTCTTGTGGCGAATCGTGTCGCCGGCGGAGATCACGGGCAGATCCACTGGCAGCTCACGCTCGATGCGCCGCGCTGGTGCGCTGACGGGTGCGCGGTCTGCGTAGGACGAGCGCGACGTCGGCATGGCGGTTCCACCGCGGGAGCCGACGCGCTCGACCTCCATCAGGTCCTGTGGGATCTCGCCGAGGAACGTCGACGGCGGGTTGTAGTCCTGGCGCCCGTAGATGCTGCGCGAGCGCGCGTAGGTCATGGTCAGTTGCTCACGGGCGCGAGTCATACCCACGTAACAGAGGCGCCGTTCCTCTTCGAGATTGGCCTCCTCCAGCGCGCGTGCGTGCGGGAAGATGTTGTCCTCCATCCCGATCAGATACACGCGTGGGAATTCAAGCCCCTTCGCGGTGTGCAGCGTCATCATGGTGACTGCTGCGTCGTCCTCGCTATCCGGCAGCTGGTCGGCGTCCGAGACCAGACTCAACTCCTGCAGAAATGTGGCCAGATCGGCGTCAGCGTCACCGGTGTGGATGGCGGACTGTGCCACGCCGAGGAGTTCGTTGAGGTTCTCGATGCGTCCGTTTGCCTCGAGCGTGCGCTCCGCCCGCAGTCCCTCGATCATTGCGGTGTCCTCGTAGACCCGTTCGAGCAACTGCGCTGGCTCGAGGTTGGCGGAGGCGTCGGTCAGGCGCTGCAGCATGTCACTGAAGCCCGCCACGGCCTTGCGGGCAGCGGCTCCGGGCAGCACGGAATCGGCGTCATCGAGCGCAGACCGCAGGGTGATGCCGAGCGTGGCAGCGTGCTCGGCAAGGCGCGTGACCGTTGTGTCGCCAATGCCGCGGCGCGGCACGTTGATGATGCGACGCAGCGAGACGTCGTCGCTCGGATTGGCGATCGCACGCAGGTATGCGAGCGCGTCTTTCACTTCCTGCCGGTCGTAGAAGCCTGTGCCACCGATGATCCGATACGGCACGTCAGCCTGCCGGAGCGCCTCCTCCATCGCGCGAGACTGTGCGTTCGTGCGATAGAAGACGGCGACGTCGCGCAGCGATCCACCCTCGCCGATAACGCGCGAGATCTGTCCCACCACGAAGCGCGCTTCGCTGCGTTCGTCAGCACACTCCACGACCCGAACCTTCTCGCCGGTGCCGAGCTCCGACCAGAGGTTCTTCTCCTGCCGGTCGGCGTTGTTGGCGATGACGCTGTTGGCGGCGTCGAGGATCGTCTGGGTCGAGCGGTAGTTCTGCTCGAGACGGATCGTGCGCGCGTTCGGGAAGTCCTTCTCGAAGTCGAGGATGTTGCGGATGTCGGCGCCGCGCCACGAGTAGATCGACTGATCGCTATCGCCGACGACCATGATGCTGTTGTGCGAGGCCGCCAGGGAACGGATCAGGCGGTACTGCGCATGGTTGGTGTCTTGATACTCGTCGACCAGGATGTGCTGAAAAGCCCGCTGCCACTTCTCTCGAGACTCCGGAATTTGCTCGAGGAGGTGCGCCGTGTGGACGAGCAGATCGTCGAAGTCCATCGCGCCGGCCTCCAGCAGGCGGGCCTGATAGCGGAGGTACACCTCACCGACGAGGGTGTCGAAGTACCCGTCGTTCTCGTCGATGAACTGCTGCGGCGACAGCAGCTGGTTCTTGGCCGAGCTGATGCGCGCGTGCACACCGCGGGCGGGATAGCGCTTAGCGTCTTTACCGAGGTCGTCTTCGATGATGGAGCGGACGAGCCGAACCTGATCCGACGAGTCGTAGATCGAAAACGACGGACGAAAGCCGATCCGTGTTGCGTCGGCCCGCAAGATTCGAGCGCAGGCGGCATGGAAGGTCATCACCCACATGCCGGTCGCATAGCGCCCGAGCAGGCTGTTGACACGCTCGGCCATCTCGCCCGCAGCCTTGTTGGTGAAGGTGATCGCCATGATCGAGGAGGGCTGCGCACCCCGCTGCTCGACCAGGTGCGCGATGCGGTGTGTGAGCACACGCGTCTTGCCAGAGCCGGCTCCCGCGACGACGAGCAGCGGACCTGGTTCGGCCTGCACGGCGTCGAGTTGGGCGGGATTGAGTCCAGCGAGCGGGTCGTGCGACATATCGTCCCAACGTAGCAGCCGACCTCCGTCGCGCGGAGGGCTCAGCGCGCCTGAAGGCGCACGCTGCGCGACACGGTTTCTCCGGCGTGTGCTCGGACGTCATAGGACCCAGCGGCGGGTAGTCGCACGAGCGTCGAGAAGGTGCCGATGGGCGAGATCGGAACCCGCACAACGAGGCGCCAAGCACGGCCGACGCGAGCCTCAATGCGTACGCGGGTGGCGTCACTACCCGTCAGTCGACCCTTCAACTTCAGTGCTGCACCTGCGCGCACACGTCGCGTGGACGGATGGAGTCGCAACTGCGGTCGGCTTGCAGTGGTCGCCACGACGGGTTCTGGCGCAGCCGCTGCATCGGACACCACGACAAGGGGCTCTCGACCCGCAACCGGCGTTGGCGCTGCTGCTGGAGTGACCGGAATCGAGAAGAGCCAGGTGCGCACCGCGCGATTGCCGCTCTTGTCCACTGCAGTTACACGGGCGATGTGTTCCCCCTCCGACCACGCCCGCGCTGTGACATACGTGATCGTGCCCGCCGTGGAGACGTCGGCGGCGCCTGTCACGTCAACGCCGTCTACCGCCAACCGCCAGCCTTCGGCCGAAAGGCCGGCACCGACGTCAACTGCTCGCGCGGTCACCGCAGCCGTGGGCGACGTTGTGCCCTGCGGCTGCACGTCCTCGATCACGGGTGCCGTGACATCAGCGACGCCGAAGAGTTCGCTACCCAATGTCTGATTGCCTGCGACGTCGATGGCCTCCCAGGCAATGCGATGGACGCCGTCGGCCAGGGGTGCCGCTGGCGTGATGCGCATGGCACCACCGAGCTTGCTGATCGCCGCAGGGAAATCATCAATCGTGACCGCGACTCGTTCGACGCCGCTGGCGGCATCGGTGGCCATCAACTGGGCCACAGGCAGCCGAGCCTCCAGGTCCGTCGGTGTCTGATACGTGATGAGCGGCGGGGTGTTGTCAACCCTGGCGAGACCTGACACGGCGGCACTGCGGTTGCCGCCGCTACCACCATCGACGGCGGTCAGGGCCGTGCCGTAGGTGCCGTCTGCGAGCTGTGTCGTGTCGACACAGATGCTGCCGTCAAACGCTGTTGGCGACGGTTGGAGACGCGTCCCCGGACCCGCCTGCGCGCTGGCCTGCAGGCCGCCAACGAAATACTCCACGTGAGCGACGCCGAGACCCGTGTCGCGGGCCGAAAACGCTCCGCACAGCGCGCCTCGCTGCCATGTGCCGGTCGCTGGATCGCCCGCAGTCCACGCCACGCTTGGTGGTGAAGCATCGCGCACCGTGAGTTGCACGGAGTTGACGGCAACCATGTTCTCGTTCTCGCTGCGAACGGAGCGCGCCGGTACTGCGCCATCGGTGGCGAGCGTCACTGCAACTGCCGATGCTCCCTTGCCTGTTGTGACGGTCGCCGTCGACCCGGCCGCCGAGCGAAGCCGCTGTCCGTCGACCCAGCGTCCACCGATCTGGCTCTGTAGACGAGCAGAGACGGTTTGCTGCTTGGTGCGATAGCGCAGCCGGATGGCGGCACTCAGGATTGTGGTGCCCGCGGGAGCGCTGAAGGCGAGCATTCCCTGCCGCCGCGCGGGCACGGCAGCTCCAGCAACGAGCTTGAGCGTGCCACACCCCGCGACACAACCGGCGACGCCGGGCGCCACCTGTGCAGTGATCCCCGACAGATCGGGGGTTGGGAGTTGGTAGCTGATGACGGCATCGCCGGCCCGGGCGGGACTGGTCAGCGTGAGGCTACCGACGATTAGGAAGAGGCTCGTAACGAGCCGAGGCAGCGAGGTGTTCATGCCGGCAGCGTCGTGTGCGGCCGGGTCGCGGGTGTGATCACCGTGAGGCGGTCACGTACGAAGAACGCGCCGACACGCGCAGAGGCAGCGCGCAGAGTGCCTTAGCCTCAGCGGATACGCTGCGGGTGTGCGCGTACTCGCCTGGCTTCCCGCGCTGCTGATCGCCGCCTTGATCTGGAAGTTGAGCGCCACCCCGGACCTCGCCGTTGCGTCAGGTTGGCTCGACACGGTCACCCGCAAGTCCGCGCACGTCGCGGTCTTCGGCGTCCTGTGCGCCGCGTGCGTGTTGGGTCTTCGAGTCCAGCACGTTTCCGTGCGGACCAGCATCACCGTGGGCGCAACGCTGGCCTTGCTCTACGCCGGCGTCGACGAGTATCACCAGTCCTTCGTGCCGACCCGGGTTGGCTCGCCCGTTGACGTCGCGATCGATGCCCTGGGCGTTGGCATCGCGTCTATGGTGCTCGTGATGGCACACCACCGTAGGGGTAAGGCATGAGCAAGCTGATCGTCGTCGACACGGCCTTGGCCGACGTAGATGCGCTGATTGCCGTCGCGGCCGACTACCTCGCGCGTCGTCTTGGTGGCACTCCCCCGCTCGACCCCACTGGCCTGCCGCGCGACGCTGCCGGTGCGCTCGCGGCGATCGACGTCTGGGCTGGTGACGGAGCGGCCAACTGGCGCACCGAGCTCACGCGATTCTTTGAGGCCCACGCGCCCGTACATCTCGTTCCTGATCCAGAGTTGAACGGCGTGCTCCGACGCGCAGCCAAGGGTGATTGGCACCTTGCGGTGGCGAGCGCGCTTCCCTCCACTCCGCTCGACCTCGAGCTTCAGCAGCTTGGGTGTGCACGCGCCTTCAAGGCTGCCTGCGCGGGCGATGGCTCGCTCGATGATGCGTTGACGGCAGCGCAGGCTGCGCTCGGCGGGCACGACACGCCGATCGCGCGAACGCGTGACGAGGTGTTCGCCGCCCTCGGCGGCTGATCAGCTGACCGACAGGCCGATGATCGCGACCACGATCACGACCAGACCAACGTACTGGATCCCGCGCAGGCGCTCCTTCAGGACTGCGACGCCGATGAGCGCAGCGACGGTGCCGTACTGCCCGGTCAGCACGGCAGCCTGCGCCACACCGTAGGCCGACGACTTGAGGTAAAGCGTGAAGCCGGCGACCTCACCGACCCCGGCCACGAAGGCGTACTTGATCGCCGTGCGATCGAGCGTGAGCTTGCGCAATCCCAACAGGGGTACAGAAATCACCAGGACACCGACGAGCCGCGAGCACCCAACGAGCCACGACGCACCAAGATCGTCTTGGATCTCACCGCCGGCCCATAACTGCACGCCCCAGACCAGTGCGGCGCCTGCGCCAAGCAGTGCGGCCATACGCTGGTTGGAGTACTGCTGACCCGGTGTAGCCGATCCGCCCATGGAGGCAAGGATCGCGCCGACGACCGCCAACGCCAGCGATGCGATGGCGATGACGGTCACCGGCTCGCCCGCGATGATGGAGATGAGCGCGGCGACGCCACCGTACGTGGCTGAGATGGGCGCGACCACGCTGATGCTGCCGTAGCGAACCCCCGCGTAGACGCAGACGAGGCCGCCCAACATGCACGCTGCGATCAGGAGAATCCAGAGCGCCGTTCTCAGGTCGACCCGACCGGGGGCGCCACTGAGAAGAGCGAGCGGCACGGCGGCAATCATGCTGAGGAGCATCGCCCACCCGATGGCAGCGGTCGCGCCGATCCGGCGGGACGCAAGACTGCCTGTCACGCCGGCGATGCCCCAAACGAGCGCCGAGAGTATGCCGAGGACGATTCCCATTATGTGGTTCCCGCAAACGACAGCAGGATCACGCCGACGACCACAGCCGCGATGCCGCCAAGCTGCACGCGCGAGAGTCGCTCACGCAGCACGACCCAGGAGATGAGCGTGGCGATCGTGGCGTACTGGGTGGCCACGACCGCGGCAATCCCGATGTTGGCCTCTGCGCCCCAGAGGAATCCCAGAAACCCGCCAGACTCAAGACAGCCGGCCAACAGCGCGAAGTACACCGCCGGGCGCGCAGCGCTGAACTTTCCACGCGCCAGTTGCGGCACGGCCATGGCCAGAATGCCCAGCCACCGCGCTCCCATCACGACCCATGGCGGACCGACGCGCGCAGCAACGTCGCCCGATACGTAGAGCGAACTGCCAAAGACTGCGGCCGCAACCGAGGCGTTGACCGCGGCCTTCCGACTGTCGCGGACTGCCTCTGCGGAATCACTGGCGTGTCGCCCCAGGCCAACTGCGGCTACGCCCAATGTCGCCAGCATGATGCCCACGCCCGCCAGCAGACCAAACGGGGCACCTAGGGCAAACGCGATCGCGGCGGCAATGGCGCCCTCGGTGCTGGTGATGGCGACGACCACTCCGACCTTGCCCTGCGATAGCGCCTTATAGGTGAAGCGCAGCCCGATCACCGAGCCGGCGGCGCCGAGCAGCACGAGCGCCCAGTCGGTCCACTCCGTGCCGGGCTTGATGCCGTAGATCAACGCGATGGGTGTGATCACGATGGCCCCGCCGATACCAACCCAGCCGAGCGTCGATTCGGCGCCGATCTGGCGTGCCGATCGGCTCGCGAAGATCGTGGAGCAACCCCACGCAGCGGCAGCGATCAGGCCGCCGAAAACTGCGATCACGCGGGTGTACCCAGCACGATGCGCTCAAGCGCGTCGCGCTCAGCGGGAATCGTGATGGGTGGAGCGCTCTCGCTGATCGCGGTATCGGGATCCTTGAGTCCGTTCCCCGTCAACACGCACACAACCTCGGCGCCCTCAGCGACGAGACCGTCGCGACGCGCATTGGCCAGACCAGCGAGTGAAGCAGCGCTCGAAGGCTCGCAGAACACGCCCTCGTCGCGCACGACATGACCGAACCAGTCCAGGATCTCGCGGTCGTTGGCCGCCGCAAAACCCCCGTTCGAATCGCGCGCGGCGGCACCCGCCTCCTCGCGGCGCACGGGGGCGCCGATGCGGATTGCGGTGGCGATGGTCTCGGGCTGCAGGACGTCCTCGCCGCGCACCATTGCGGCAGAACCCTCGGCCTGGGCGCCCAGCATGCGCGGGAGAACCGAGATGTCGCCTCGCTGCAGTGACTCGTTGTAGCCACGCCAATACGCCGTGATGTTGCCACCGTTACCGACCGGGAGACACATCCACTCCGGCTGGTGGCCGAGGTCGTCGATGATCTCCCACGCGGCGGTCTTTTGGCCCTCGAGGCGATACGGATTGAGATTGTTGACGAGCGTGATCGGGTGCTCCTCACTCATCACACGCACCATGCGCAGTGCGTCGTCAAAGGAGCCGTCGATCTGCACGACGGACGCACCAGCAATCTGCGCCTGTGCGAGCTTGCCGAGTGCAACCTTGCCACCAGGGATCACCACCACGCAACGGATGCCAGCACGGGCCGCGTAGGCAGCCGCCGACGCAGATGTGTTGCCAGTCGAGGCGCAGATGACCGCCTGGGCACCGTCCTGCTTGGCCGCCGAGAGCGCCGTCGTCATGCCACGGTCCTTGAAGGATCCCGTCGGATTGAGCCCCTCGTACTTGAGGTAGAGATTCACGCCCAGTCGATCACCCAGCCGCGGCGCGTGGATCAGCGGCGTAGAGCCCTCGCCAATCGACACGATGTTCGCGTCATCGAAGGCCGGTAGGCGGTCGCGATAGCGCCGAATTAGTCCCAGTGTGCGGTTGCTCGCCGACATGCGCCACGAACCGTACCCGACCGCTACCCTGAGGCGTCATATGAGCAGCACACCGATCGGCATTGGACTCCTCGGCTACGGCACCGTCGGCTCGGCGGTCGATCGCCTCCTGACCGCGCGTCAGGCGGATGTTGAGCGCGTCGTTGGCGCTCCCGTTGAGGTGCGCCGGGCCCTGGTGCGGAACATTGACTCCAAGCGTGACACCGAGCCACGGGCCGGCCTGCTCACCGATGACTTCAGCGCGATTCGTGACGATCCGACGATTAGCGTCGTTGCCGAGGTGATGGGCGGCGTCTCTCCCACGCGGGAATGGATGCTCGAACTGTTCGCAGCCGGCAAGTCGGTCGTCACCGCAAACAAGCAGCTGCTTGCCCGTCATGGAGCCGAGCTCTTCGCTGCCGCCGAAGCCAACGGGGTTCAACTGCGCTTCGAAGCCAGCGTCTGCGCCGCCATTCCCGTGGTCAAGGTCCTGCGCGAATCGATGATCGCCAGCGAGGTGAACGCGGTCCTCGGCATCGTCAACGGCACGACCAACTTCATGCTGACGAAGATGGCCGACGGCGCCGACTATGCGACCGTGCTGGCTGAGGCACAGCGCCTTGGTTACGCCGAGGCCGATCCCACGGAGGATGTGACCGGAGGTGACGCCGCCGCCAAAGTCGCTATTCTCGCCTCGATTGCCTTCCACACGCAGGTCACCATTGACGACGTGCCGCACGAGGGCATTGACACGCTGGACTCGGTCGACGTTGCCTTCGCCGACGACCTCGGTTACAGCGTCAAGCTGATCGGACAGGCGCGACGGGCGGACGCTGGCGTCGTGGTGGGCGTGGCCCCCACCCTGGTTCCGCATGACCATCCCCTGAGCGGCGTCAACGGCTCCTTCAATGCGGTCATGCTGCGCGGCGATGCGATTCGTGAGGTGACCCTCGTTGGTCCCGGCGCGGGTGGCGATGAGACTGCCTCTGCGGTGATCGGCGATCTGATGGGCGTGCTGGGCACCTCGGGCACGGGCTATCCGCGCACGGCCGGCGTTTTCCGCGACCTACCGCTGGTGCCGGCGGACGACGTTGAGTCCGCGCTCTACATCCGCCTCGACGTGAAGGACGAGCCCGGTGTGCTGGCTAAGATCGCTGCGATCCTGGCCGACGAAGCGGTGTCGATTGACTCGGTGGTCCAGCGGGCTGCTGAAGGGCGCGCGCAACTCGTGATCGTCACGCACCCCGCACCCGAGGGAGCGGCACGCCGTGCCATCAGCTCGATCGAAGGCACGGGCGTGTGCGCAGGAAAGCCCGTCACCTTGCGCGTCCTCGCCAGCTGACCCCGTCCGGCAGCGGTCGCCTCTGACGATCTAGAATCGTCACCATGAGCAACAGACTGCAAGGCAAGCGCGCACTCGTCACGGGCGGATCCTCGGGCATTGGTGCGGGAATCGTGGAGCGCTTTCGCGCACAGGGAGCGGACGTCGTCAACGTCGATCTGCAGGATGGCGAAGTCACGGCGGACCTCCGCGACGGCGCGCAGATCGCCGCGGCGGTCGCGACGACCGTAGAACGACTCGGCGGACTCGATCTGCTGGTGCTGAACGCCGGGCGCCCGGCGGTGGGGACGCTGGCCGACATCGACGACGCCACGTGGGACGACACGATCGCGATCAATCTCACGAGCGTGCATCGTTTCGTGCGCGCGGCGTGGCCCCACCTGCAGCAGTCGCGAGGGACCGTGCTGCTCACCGGCTCGGTCGTCGGCCTTGATGGCAGTGCGAATCAGGCTGCCTACTGCGCCTCCAAGGCTGGCGTGGTGATGCTCACCAAGTGCATCGCCATCGATGGAGCACCGCACGGTATCCGCGCAAACTGTGTGTGCCCGGGCTTTACCGAGACGCCGATGCTCGAGACGTTCTTGGCCGATCAGGACGATCCTGATGCCGTCCGCGCCTTCGCCACCGGCCTCCATCCCGTTGGAAGGCTTGGCACGGCCCGCGACATCGCTGACGCCTTCGTTTACCTCGGCTCCGACGACGCCGCCTGGGTAACGGGAGTGGCGCTCCCCGTCGACGGCGGCCTGCTCGCCGGCATCTGACCCCGCCGACGAAAAAGGCCCCGCCGACCGCAGTCGACGGGGCCCAACGTCGTTGGTGCTAGATCAGTGCGACGAGCGCCGGGATGATCAGGATGGCCACGATGTTGGCGATCTTGATCATGGGGTTGATAGCCGGACCAGCGGTGTCCTTGTACGGATCACCGACGGTATCGCCGGTCACAGCGGCCTGGTGGGCGATCGAGCCCTTGCCACCGTGCGCGCCGTCCTCAATCAGCTTCTTCGCGTTGTCCCATGCGCCGCCACCCGAGGTCATCGAGATGGCGAGGAACAGACCGGTCACGATCGTGCCGACGAGCAGACCACCGAGCATCTGCAGCGCGCTGTCGGTCCAGATCACGAGCAGGCCGACGAGAATCGGAATCACGATCGGGATGGCCGCAGGAATGAGCATCTCGCGGAGTGCAGTGCGCGTGACGATGTCGACGCACGTCCCGTACTCAGGGCGCTCGCTGTAGTCCATGATGCCCGGCTTCTCGCGGAACTGCCGACGCACCTCTTCGACCACAGCCTTGCCGGCCTTGCCCACCGCGCTCATGCAGAACGAGGCGAACACGAACGGCATGGCGCCGCCGACCAGAAGGCCAACGATGACCCACGGGTCAGCAAGGTCGAAGCGAAGGCTCTCCGCGATCGCACCCTTGCCCGCCTCTGTCAGCTGGAGGATCAGCTCGTCCTTATAGGACGCGAACAGGATCACCGCAGCCAGCGCGGCAGAGCCGATCGCGTAGCCCTTGGTGACGGCCTTCGTGGTGTTGCCGACCGCGTCAAGCGGATCGGTCACGTTGTTGCGTACTTCCTCCGGCAGACCGGCCATCTCTGCGATGCCACCGGCGTTGTCGGTCACCGGACCGAACGCGTCGAGGGCGATGATCACGCCAGCCATGGAAAGCATGGCAACGACCGCGATGGCGATACCGGCGAGGCCGGCGAGCCAGTTGGCGATCAGGATGCCGCCGCCGATGACGACGACGGGCAGCGCGGTGGCCTGCATGGAGAAACCAAGGCCCGAGATGATGTTCGTAGCGTGACCAGTGGTCGAGGCCTCGGCCACGTCCTTGACCGGCTTCCACTTGGTGCCGGTGTAGTACTCGGTGATCGCCATCAGCAGGGCTGTGATGACCAGGCCGATGATCGCGCAACCGAAGATCTTGCCCGTCGACGTATCGCCCAGCGCCGCGGCGTTGGCGGTGATGGCGTCGTCGAGCCCGAAGATCGCGGGGATGAACAGGAGCGCCGAGATGACGGCAGAGATCAGGACGCCACGGTAGAGCGCGCCCATAACCGAGCCGCCTTCCTTGACGCGAACGAACAGCGTGCCGACGATCGAGGCGAGACCGGACAGGCCACCGAGGATCAGCGGCAGACCGACGAGAGCCTCGTTGCCGTCGGTTAGCTGGCTCAGGAGCAGCATCGCGGCGACAAGCGAGACGGCGTAGGTCTCGAATAGGTCGGCGGCCATGCCAGCGTCATCGCCGACGTTATCGCCGACGTTGTCGGCAATCACGGCCGGGTTACGCGGGTCATCCTCGGGGATGCCGGCTTCGATCTTGCCGACCAGGTCGGCGCCGACGTCGGCACCCTTCGTGAAGATGCCGCCGCCCACGCGGGCGAAGACCGAGATGAGCGAGCCACCGAAGCCGAGGCCGACGAGGCCATACAGCGCGGCAGACTGCTCCGTACCGGTCGCGAGCAGGACGCCGTAGTAGCCAGCGACGCCGATCAGGCCGAGGCCGACGACGAGGATGCCGGTGACGGTGCCGCCCTTGAAGGCGACGTCCAGTGCCGGTCCGAGGCCCTTCTTGGCGGCCTCAGCAGTGCGAACGTTGGCGCGCACGGCGACGTTCATGCCGATAAAGCCAGCCGCAGCCGAAAGGATTGCGCCGATCAGGAAGCCGACGGCAACGCGCCAGCCGCCCAGATCCGGGACGAACAGCAGGATCAGGGTGATCACCACCGCCACGATCCCGACGGTGCGGTACTGGCGGCTGAGGTACGCCGAGGCGCCCTCCTGGATGGCCGATGCGATTTCGCGCATCTTGTCGTCGCCGTCGGGCTTGGAAAGCACCCAACGGGTCAGAATCAGACCGTAGATGACGGTGATGGCGCCACAGATGAGCGCGATCAGCACGGCGTGTTCGCCGAAGAACGTGGACATCGCTTCGGACCAGCTCCTTGAATCGTGTAACTGCCGCAGATGACAGCCCGGGGAGGGTATCAGCAGGAGCGCTGCGCACTCGTCGGTGCGGCACCCCTTCCGCCGGGATACGGACGCTGAGGGCTAGCTGCCAAGCGGCGCCAGATACGCCGAGGCGCCGAACATCTGGTCGAGCGACTTGGGCTCCAGGCCCTGCGCGCGCACGGCGCGGATCAACTGAGGAACGGTGGCGGCGGTGTTCGCGTTGGCGTGCATCACGACAATGGACCCCTTCCGTGCCTTGCTCACGACGCGCTGCACCAGCTCTCCCGGCGGAGGCGTGAGGTAGTCAGAGGGATCGACGTCCCACAGGACCGTCCAGGCAAACCCTGCATCACCAGCGGCTCGGAGTGTCGTGGCGTTGTGGAGGCCATAGGGTGGTCGGAAGAATGGTGCGGGCGATACCTTCGCCACCTTCCACCACGCGTCGACATCTCCGCGAATCTGGCTCACCTGCTCGCCGTACGGGAGGGTCGGCATTTGGGGATGCAGCCACGTGTGCGATCCGATCGTATTGCCCGCGGCGATCGCGGCCCGGTCGGCCGATGTGTTGTCACGTACGTTGACGCCGTTGCAGAAGAAGGTCGTCTGCGCCTTGGCGGCACGAAAGGCCGACACGATGCGTTGGAAGTCGCGATTACTGCCGCAGTCGTCGAAGGTGAGAGCAATCACGTTGCCCGCATCGGGCAGTGAATAGATGATGCGTGTCGTCACGGCGCGATCGACCCGCAGGAGACGCGCGTCGCTGGTGCCGATGTTGCCTGCTCGGTCGGTGATCGTCGCGCGGAGTCGATACACGCCGGGGAGCAACAGCCGCTTCCGCAACCGCAGATTCCAGTCGGTTGCACCACTGGTGCCGTCAGCGCCAACCGCGACGTCGGCGCTGCCGATCGGCACGTCGGTCTGGCTGGCCACGTCGACGCGAATGCTCGCGGCCCCGCTCAGGTCGTCGGTCGATGCACGCAGCGCGACAGGACCACGCTTAGTGAGTGCTGGGCGGAGCGCTCCAAACGACACGCCGGGAGCGGTCGTATCGACGGTCACAGGCACCACGGTCTCGCTGACCACGCCCTGCGCATCGGTCAGCGTCGAGTGGATGCCGTACACCCCGTCGGCCACGCCCGTCCCGGCCCAGGTGTATTCGATGGGAGTAGCGGCGACGACGGGGATAGCGGAGCCCAGCGTCTCGACGATCGCCCCCGTCTGGTTCTCGATGACCGTCGTGGCAGTCCCGGCCGTGGCGGGCGTGATCGTGATCTTGGCGACGTGCGCCCGTGCCATGGCGGACGGATTGAACGCCGCGGGCTGCACGCTGGCGGTAACGGCAGCGCTGGTCACGGGCACGACGGCGCGCGGCGAGAACGGGGCGCCCATCAGGGCAGCAAGGATAAGAGACGCAGCAAGCATGGTCGTACCTTCTCAGTCTGCCCTACAGATCCTGCATCGGATCAGCGACGTCGTGTCAGACGTCGCCGCCCGGCGTCCAGATCTTGGGGCGCGCCGGCTCAGCTGGCGGCGGCGGGGTGGCAGCTGCGGGTGCGGTGCCGTCATCCGGTGCACCCATCTGCACCGCGTCGGCGAAGGCGAGCTGCAACTCGGCTAGAGCACGGCGAAGGTCCTCGACCGGCTGTGGCACAGGGGTGCCCTCCGGCAGCACGCCGAGGAACGTGTGGATCAACGCATCGGCACCCGCGATCGCAAGGCTGGCCTGGAAGGCATCGCCACCATTGACCATCTCCGGGATCATGCCGAGCTGCCCCGCACCGATCGACATCAACTCCGACGCGACTTGGAGCATCAGCGACTCGACGCGGATCTGTGTCAGATCGATCTGACCCTCTCCGTCAGGTGCGGCACCGGCGGGTGCGTCTTCGGGGGCGGTGGGTTCGTCGTCAGCCATGTCAGCCGATCCTCTCTTTGAGTGCCGTTGCGCTCGTCATCGTGATCTCGACTTGGTCGGCGTGGATCGCCTCCATGTCCTCCCCCTGCTCCACACGGGTCTTCCACCGGGTCGCGTGGTCACCCTGCTCGATCAGGTCTTCCAACGGCTCGAGCCAGGGGGCGAGCCGGAGTGCCTCGATTTCAGGCTGACAATCGGCGAGGAGATTGCGGATGCGTTGGCCCGCGGGGATTGCCTTGCGCGTCTCGAGATCAATCAGCTCGCGGCTCATGCCCCAGCGCAGCGCTCGCCAGAGGTTCTCCTCGATGTCACTTGGCCGCGTCGCCGGCGGTAGCTCGCCCGTGTCGTACAGACGCGCGGCGCGCGCGGTGAGCGCCACCTGAAACGCAGCCAGCGCGATCGAGTCGGCAATGTCCGGGAGTGCGTCGCACGCCCGAATCTCGACCGTCCCAAACGACTGGTGCGGGCGCACTGTCCACCAGATCTCGGTGTGCTCGCGGATCGACTCGGTCTCCAAGAGAAACCGTACGTACTGGTCGTAATCCGCCCAGTCCACGAAGATATCGGGGACGCCGCAGCGAGGAAACATGCGCGTGAAGATCTGCGTGCGCGTCGAGCGCAGGTGCGTGATGCGCCCCTCAAGCCACGGCGAGGTGCAGGACAACGCCAGGAGTTCCGGCACGTAGGTACGCATGGCGTTTGAGACGGCCATGGCGCGGTCGGCGTTGCGGATGCCCACGTGGACATGCATGCCAAAGGTGTTGTTACGCCAGGCGATGTAGCGGAGCGTGCCTTCCACGATGCGGTAGTGCGCGGTGTCGATGATCCGCTGCTCCGTCCACGGCGAGGTCGGGTGGGTACCCGTCGAACCCACGCGGACGCCGAGCTTGAGCGCCTCGTCGCACAGAGCAATGCGACGATCGATGATCATGCGGGCGGCGGCGTCAAACGTCTCGCCGCGCCCCGTCTTTACCTCGATCTCGCTGGCGATCAGTTCGCCCGCGACGAACCCGTGCAGGGGTCCGGCTTCACAGGCGTCGCGCAGCTCCTCGAACCGATTCGTCATACGCAGGGTGTCCGCGTCGAGAACCTGGAACTCCTCCTCGATGCCGATCGTGAAATCGGTCGCGTTTTCGAAGTGCTCGCGGGCCGCGTCAAGCGCGGCGTAAGAATCCTCGACGGAAGCGCCCATCAGCCGGTCTACGGTAGCAGTCGCCGTCGCACTGCTGAGCCTGCAACAACGCTATGGTGCCCGTCCCATGGCAGACGATCAGACGAACAGCGGACATCCTGAAGAGGTCACGCTGCTGGATTACGTGGTTGGCGAATTAGGCCCCGACTCCTCGGATGCCATCCGCCGCCACGTGGAGCGGTGTCCATCGTGTCGCGAACGCATCGTGGATCTCGCGATGGACATGGACGAGATTGATCGCCTGCCGATGACCGCCATTCCACACGATCTTCTGCGCAGCGCCTTCTCGCCCGAGCACGATCTCGCCGGTCGTCGTCGGTCTGCACGCCGCACCGCGCCTCTGCTGCTGCTGATTGCCGCAGCCCTCGGTGTCATCGCACTCTTCCAATTGGGTGGCATGCGCTCCTCGGACGAGCCTGCCCGCCAGCGCCAGGTCGTCATCCAAACCGCGAGTAGCAATCCCGTCACGGTCGTTGACGAGCTGCTGGGGGGTCTCCCGCATTCCGTCGTGGTGGACCGAGCAGACGAACGGCATCTCGTCGTCCTCGTGAGCGATGCCGACGTCGCTGTCGCGTACGCGCGCCTGTCTGGCACCTCCACCACGGGCGGTCGAAGCTACGTCGTCGATCTCGGCGCTACCGGGCAACTCCCAACGCCGACCAACTAGGGTCGACTCCTCGCGCTAGGCGAGATGGAAGTACAGGGCGTACAGGAGTTCCACCGCAGGGCTGGTGGTGTGCGCCGTTACGTGCGGCGGCACGTCGATCAGCGCACCGGAGTAGTTAAACACGATGCGAATGCCGGCGCGGATCAGTTCGTCTGCGACGTCTTGCGCAGCTTCCGCCGGAACCGCAACGACGCCAACGATCACTTGGTTGTCTTCGATCAACCCGGGGAGTTCGCTCGAATCCCGAATCGTGAGGTGACCACACGGCTGCCCCACCTTGTTGGGATCGGCGTCCACCACGCCGACGATCGAGAAGCCGTGATCGGCAAAGACGTCTGCCTCGGCGATGGCCTGGCCGAGGCGGCCACCACCCACAAGGACGATGTTGTGCTGGCCGGCGGTACGCAAGATGCCGCTGATCTCTCCGATCAGGGCGTCGACGCTATACCCCACGCCGCGCTTGCCGAATGTGCCGAAGCCCGAGAGATCACGACGGATCTGCGTGGCGTTCACGTGCGTGTACTCGCTGATCTCGTGCGAAGTGATCGCGCTGCGACCGGCCTTCTTCGCCTGCGTCAGCACCTGGAGATAGTGCGCCATGCGCGCGGCAACGCCGCCGCCGAGTCGGTCCGCCATGCTCGTGGTCACTGCTGCTCCCTCATGTCACAAGTGATCGTACAAACCCTCGCCAGCAGCGGCTTCAGGCTGTTACGAATGCGTCATATCGAGTACGACGCGCAGGTCGCTCTCGGTCACGAGATAGTGCCCGACTTCTTGGTCGTCGACCATGACCACCGGGATGCGCTCGCGATGGAGGCGCTCTAGTTCGACGTTACCGTCGATGTCGACGACCGTTGCCTCCAGACCGCGCTCGTGGCAGACCGCCTGAACGGCGGCCACCGTCGGCGGACAGAGATGACAACCGGTAGCCATGTAGACGACGACGCGCGTCATCCGAGCGGGCTCCGTGCGTGCGCGTCGAGTCCGAGCAGTTCGACTGGCGAGAGCGACGGCAGGTTGACCGCCGCCGCAGCGATCATCGCCGCGTTGTCACCGCACCAGGCCAGGGGCGCCGCCACCACGTTGGCAGGCAGCTCGTTCAGGCGGGCGCGCAGGCGCCCGTTGGCTGCGACGCCCCCCACCAGTCCGAGCGTCGTGCGCCCCGTGGCGGCGAGCCCGAGGCGCGCACGATCGAGCAGATGATCGACGATCGCCTCCTGATAGGCAGCCGCGAGATCGGCAGGCGCATTGTCGCCTGCCGTGACCGCCATCGAGAGCCCGGTCTTGAGGCCCGAGAACGAAAACGCGAGATCGGTTCGCCCGGCAAGCGGTGTCGTGAATGGGCACGCGGCCGGGTCTCCCTGCACGGCCAGCGCCGCGAGCTCCGGCCCTCCGGGATAGCCAAGGCCGAGCACGCGTGCGCCCTTGTCGAATGCCTCGCCCGCGGCGTCATCCATGCTGCGTGCGATCGTCGTCAAGGCGCCGTCCTCGGCGACGTCGATCAGCAGTGTGTGTCCGCCCGACGCGAGAAGCACGAGATGCGCACCAGCAGGCGGGTTCTCGGCGAGCCGCAGCGATGCAACGTGCCCGTGCAGGTGATCGACCGCCACGAGCGGAATGCCACTGCGGTAGGCGAAGCCTTTTGCGAAGCTCACGCCAACCAACAGTGCACCGATCAAGCCCGGACCAGTGCTCACTGCCACGCGCGTGATGTCGGATGCCACACAGCCTGCCTCTGCCAACGCAGCACGCACGGTCGGTTCGATGAGTTCGAGATGACGGCGCGAGGCGATCTCGGGCACCACGCCCCCGAAGGCAACGTGCTCGGCAGCCTGGCTCGCGACGATCGACGATCGCAGGGTGCCATCGAGATCGGCAACGGCCGCACAGGTCTCGTCGCACGACGTTTCGATGGCGAGAATCATCGCGTCAACGGCAGATCGTCGGGGCCTTCGCCACGCCACATGATCAGCGCGTCCTCACGGTCATCGGTGTAGTACCCGCGTCGCATGCCAGCGGGACGGAATCCCAAACTCTCGTAGAGCCGGATCGCGCTGACGTTCGAGACCCGCACCTCAAGCGTGTGCCCACGCGTGCCATCCACGTCGGTCTCGCGCAGCATCGTCTCGAGCATCAATCGCGCCACGCCACGTCGGCGAAAGGGCTCATCGACCGCGACGTTCATGACGTGCCACGCATCGGTATACCGCGCCACAATCAGATAGCCGGCCAACACCTTCCGCTCGAAGGCGCCGTAGCAGCGAGAGCCCGGCCGGGAGATCTCTCCCGAGAACATCGTGCGCGACCACGGGGTGTTGTACGAACGCTGCTCAACGCCCTCGACCGCCGGCAGGTCGCCGAGACCAAGTCGCCGCATCGTGATCGGCACGTCGTCCTCGCGCGTCACCTCTTCGGCTTCCGTTGCCATCAGCGGTCCTCGATGCGAACCGCGTCGGGCTCGCGCACATAAATGGGCGTGGCTGGCTCGCTGCCCTCGCCAAGCGCGGCCAGCGCAGCTGCAGCGGGGACATGCAGCGCACTGTCATCCGCCGGTACGGTGCAGTGCTCAAAGGTAGATCGATAGCGGACAGCGCCGTCGCCAACGAGCAGCGTGTCAGCAGGGAGACGATCCACGAGGTCTTCCGGCACGTACGCGCCCAGCTCGATGTCAGGACCCTCGACGAACACCTCGCCCCTGCGGGCGTCGACCATTGCGACCGCGTCGGGTCCGGCGGCATGTCGGAGGGCTGCAGTGGTGGTCACGCCTGCCAACTGGGTCGCGTGAGGCGCCGCAAGGCCGATGGCCGTAGCCAGACCGATGCGCTGGCCGGTAAACGAGCCAGGTCCGCGGCCGACGACGATGCGGTCGATGTCGCCGATGGTGAGGTGGTTGGCGGCCAGTGCGCCGTCGACCGAGGCCAGCACATGTTGGGCGGCCGTCGCAGAGCGAACCGGCGGCGCATCACAGGCGACGCCATCAATCACGAGACCGATGGCGGCGACATTTGTCGCGGTGTCGATGGTGAGTACGCGCACGCGGTGATCGTAGAGGCGCCAGCCCGGTTACGGACGCGGATCAGCGATCGAGAACGAACGACCACCATCGGGGAGCAGTGCAATCGAGACGACGCGCGCGGCGGGTGGCAACCACGCCGAGCCGAGGTTCGGCCACTCGACGAACACGTAGGCGTCCTCCGCCAGGTAGTCCTTGAGGTCGCCAACGTCTCGTCCGGGTTGATCCGCGAGTCGGTAGAGGTCAAGGTGCGCAATCGTCGTCTGGCCCGTGTACCGATGCGCCAAGGCGAAGGTCGGACTCGTCACTGGCTCGGTCACACCCAGCTGGCGCGCACAGGCCTGCACGAGCGTTGTCTTGCCGGCTCCGATCACACCCTCGAGGTACACGATGTCGCCGGGGCACAGCGTGCCGCAGAGTTTCTCAGCGACTGGCGCAAGATCCCCATCAGCAGGGACCTTCAGGAGCGACATTGCTAGCCGCAGCCGCCGCCACAGCACCCGCCGCCGCCGGCACCGGCAGCTGCGGTGACTGCCGCAGGCAGGTCGCCACGGCCAACGCGCACGCGCTGGAACGACGACAGCTGCTTCTCGGTGCGCTTAGAACCACACGAAGGGCACTTGACAGAGGCGACGCCGGACATGGAGACCAGCTCCTCAAACTCGTTGTTGCACGCGGCGCAGGCGAACTCGTAGATCGGCATGCCCGCAGCGTAGCGCTCCGCGTGTCCGGACGTCCGGTACGCTACTCGGCGAGGACTCCATCCACCGTGAGGGGTACCGATATGCAGCGCGCGACACCGAACCACATTCACCTGTGTGCCCGCACCTTCGAGGTGCCACGTTGATCATCGCGCGCTCTGCTGCCGACGTCCACGCCGCCGTCGAAGGGCCCATCACGTTCGTCCCCACGATGGGTGCGCTGCACGATGGGCATGCGTCGCTCGTGCGCTTGGCAGCGCAGGGAACCGGCCCGGTCGTGGTGTCTGATTTCGTCAACCCCACACAGTTCGGCCCCGGCGAGGACTTCGAGGCGTATCCGCGCGATCTCGACGCCGATGCCGCGATCGCCGAAGCAGCGGGTGCCGACGTGTTGTGGGCACCGAGCGTCGAGGAGATCTATCCGCCCGGTTTTGCGACCACGGTCGACCCAGGACCGCTGGCAGAAGAGCTCTGCGGCGCCTCGCGGCCCGGTCACTTCGTGGGTGTTGCAACCGTTGTCATTCGGCTGTTCGGGTTGATGCAACCGGTACGGGCGATCTTTGGTCGCAAGGACTACCAGCAGTTGGTGTTGCTGCAGCGGGTCACACGTGATCTAGCGCTCGGGATCGACGTCGTCGGTGCGCCGACGATCCGTGAGCACGATGGCCTCGCCATGAGCTCCCGCAATCGCTACCTATCGCCGGAGGAACGCGCTCTTGCCGCGGTGGTGCCGAACGCCCTGAGGAACGTCGCCGCGTCGTACGCCAACGGCGAGCGCCGACCAGACGCACTGCTCGACGTTCCGCTCGATGCTCTCGAACTCGAGTATCTGACGGTGCGAGCAGCAGATCTGTCTCCCTACGACCCCGACCGCCCAGCGGTGGTGCTGATCGCCGGCCGCATTGGCGGCACTCGTTTGATCGACAACTTGGAACTCGACCCCATCGCCCCCGCCTCGGCTGGGGATGCCCTCTTCGCGAAGGAATCCGCATGAGCACCCGCCCGCGTCGTCCCGCCCCCGCGACTCCCGCGCCCGGCAAGGTCGCGTTGCCCGACCTCGTCGCGCAGAAGTCCACCGGTGTGCCAATCGTGATGATCACCGCCTACGACGCTCCCAGCGGCCAGGCGGCTGCCGAGGCTGGCGTCGACGTGATTCTCGTGGGTGACTCTGCCGCGATGACCGTGCTCGGACATGACTCCACCATGCCGATCACGATCAACGAGATGATCGTGCTCACGGCCGCCGCCACGCGCGGCTCCAGCAAGGCCGACCGCGCTCCGCTCGTGGTCGCCGACATGCCCTTCATGAGCTTTCAGCCGAGCGACCGCGATGCCATCCTCGCCGCCGGGCGGTTCGTCAAGGAGGCAGGCGCAGACGCCGTCAAGGTGGAGGGCGCTGGCCCAACGCTCGACCGCATCCGCGCCATCGTTGGTGCGGGGATTCCCGTGATGGGGCATCTTGGTCTGACGCCGCAGAGTGCGACAGCGCTCGGCGGTTTCCGTGCCCAGGGACGCACCGCAGACGCCGCGTTGCAGCTGGTTGAGGATGCCCTCGCTGTGCAAGCCGCAGGCGCGTTCGCGCTGGTGCTCGAGTGTGTCCCCGCCGAGATTGCCGCAGCGGTCACCGAGCGCGTTGGGATACCGACCATCGGCATCGGTGCCGGAAACAAGACCGACGGTCAGGTGCTCGTCTGGCACGACCTGCTGGGTATCGGTGCTGGCTCGAGCCCACGGTTCGTCGAGCGCTATGCCGACCTGCACCAGGCGTCACTCGATGCGGTCGGTCGGTACGTCAAGGACGTTCGCACTCGCACGTTCCCGAGCGAGCGCCACACCTACGCGATCGCAGATGACGAGTTGGCTGCCTTCCAGGCGGGCCTCGGCATCGCCGCGCTCTGAGTCGCTACGCTGGCCCCATGAAATACGCCCACGTCTGCTACCGCATTAACGAGATCGACCGCTCGATCGCGTTCTACTGCGGCGCCCTCGGCTTTAAGGAACTCAAGCGCTATCCGATCCGGGACGAAGCCATCAATATCTATGTGGCTCCCGAGGGCTCGGAGAACACGCCACTGGAGCTGACCTTCAACGTTGGGCGCACCGAGGACTACGAGATCGGCACGGGCTATGGCCACATCGCGTACCACGTCGGCGATCTGGATGACACGCTGGCTCGCCTCGCCGAGATCGGCGTGGAGCCGGAGAAGCCGCCGTACTCCATCCGCGAGGGCGGCTCCCGTCTGTGCTTCGTGCGCGATCCCGATGGGTATCGCATCGAGTTGATCGAGAAGGTCGCAGGCGACTGACGTGAGCGTGAAGCCCGGCGTCGTGCTGGTGTTGCTTGAGCAATGGTCGCTGTCTCCCGAGCGAGACATGCGCGCCCTCGTGCAGATGGCCGTGGATGCCGAGGAGGCCGGCGTCGAGACGGTGATGCTGAGCGATCACGTCTTGCTCACACCGAAGGCCGGCGCCCAGGGTCGCATGGCAAACCCGCGAGACTACGCAGCGCCGGGAAACCAAGACCCGTTGACGCCGTGGCCGGATTCGATCGTGCTCGCGAGTGCCATCGCAGCGCGCACGTCGAAGATCCGCATCGCGCTATCCGCGCTCATCTACCCGTTGCGCCATCCACTCCATACCGCCACGCAGCTGGCCACGCTCGACCTGCTCTGCGAAGGCCGTCTGGTGGTACAGCCGACGGTGTCCTGGCTCGACGAGGAGTACGCCGCGATGGGCGTGCCCTTCAAGAAGCGTGGGCACATCCTGGATGAGCAGCTGGCGATCATGCGGCTCGTCTGGAGCCAATCGCCTGCGTCGTGGCATGGCGATTTCTACGACTTCGATGACGTCTACATCGAACCCAAGTGCTGGCGCCCGGAGGGACCGCGCCTGTGGTTCGGTGGCCAGCACGTGCACGGGCCAATTCTGCGGCGTCTCGTCGAGTACGGCCACGGCTTTCATCCGTTTGGCACCCCCACCCCTGCCGACCTCGCCGACATCCGCGACGCCATGTCTGCGGCGGGGCGCGATCCAGGATCGATCGAAATGATCGGCGGCATCCGTCCACGGTTCCCCGCCGACGACGCGCCGGGCGATCTCGACGAGGCGATGCAGGCTATCCCGGGCAAGTTGGCCGAGGGCTACACGTCGATCTGCTTCAAGCCCTCGCAGTACACCGACGATCCGGCGCAGGTGCCGGACCTCTGTCGCCGCCTCGTCGCGGCGATCGACGCGGCCGCCTAGGCGGAGGGTTTGCCGCCGCGCAGGTCCTCGCGGAAGCCGTGCACCGGACGTCCGAGGGCGCGCCACTGAAAGATCGAAATCGCCGGCAGCTTGTCGTCGTACTCGACGATGCGCGCATTGCGTCCGATCTTCTGGCACTGCGCCGCGATCTCGATTAGGTCGTCCTTACTCGGAGCCACCAGCACGAGATGTGCGCCCGTGACGTACTCGAAGACGGCGCCGCAGGCTGGGCACGGCCACGGGTCGGTCCGGATGGCGTACCACTCGCCGTCGGAGGTATCGATGCCCTCGAAGGACTCGATCTCCTCCTCGGTCCAGATCGCGCGATCGGTGTCGACATCGGACGGCGTAATGGTTTCGAGACGCGGATCCATGAGCGGCAGCCTACCGTCTACGCGGGTGTCTTGGCGGGCTTGGCGGGCTTGAGCAGCGGGATCAGGAACCGTCCCGTGTGCGATGCCTTGACCTTCGCCACCTGCTCGGGGGTACCAACGGCGAGCAGCTCGCCGCCGGCATCGCCGCCCTCGGGTCCCAAGTCGATCAGCCAGTCACTCTGTTTGATGACGTCGAGGTTGTGCTCGATCACGAGCACGGTGTTTCCGGTGTCCACGAGCCGTTGGAGCACGTGCAGCAGCTTCTCAACGTCTGCCATGTGCAGGCCGGTGGTCGGCTCGTCCAGCACGTATAGCGTCCGCCCTGTCGCCACCTTGGCAAGTTCCGTGGCGAGTTTCACGCGTTGTGCCTCGCCACCCGACAGGGTGGTCGCGGGCTGCCCAAGGCGCACGTAATCGAGGCCCACGTCGTGCAGCGTCTGGAGCCGCCGCCGCAGCTTCGGAATCTTCGAGAAGAACGTGAGCGCCTCTTCAATGGGCATGTCGAGCACGTCGGCGATCGACTTGCCCTTGAACCGCACCTCGAGGGTCTCTTTGTTGTACCGCCGTCCACCGCAGACCTCGCACGGCACGTAGATGTCGGGAAGGAAGTGCATCTCGATCTTGAGCGTGCCGTCGCCGCGGCAGGCCTCGCAACGCCCACCCTTGACGTTGAACGAGAAGCGACCCTGCTTGTAGCCGCGCGTCTTGGCGTCGGGCGTGTCGGCGTACAGCTGGCGAATGTGATCGAACAGCCCGGTGTACGTGGCAGGGTTCGAACGTGGCGTGCGGCCGATCGGCGACTGGTCGATCGCGATCACCTTGTCGAAGTGCTCGACCCCTTCGACCGACTCATGGGCGCCGGCACGAACGCGCGACTTGAGGAGGTGTTGTTGCATCGAACGGAGGACGACGTCGTTGACGAGCGTTGACTTGCCCGAGCCGCTCACGCCGGTGACCGTGACGAAGCGCCCCACGGGAATCTCGACGTCCACGTCTTTCAGGTTGTGCTCGCGGGCGCCCCGAACGATCAGGAATTCCTCGGATTGCGGCCGGCGTTCGGGGACCGCAATCGCGCGGCGCCCACTGAGGAACTGGCCGGTCACCGAGTCCTTGGACTTCATCACGGCCTTGGGTACGCCAGCGGCGACCACGCGCCCGCCGTGTTCGCCCGCGCCGGGCCCCATGTCGACGAGCCAGTCCGACTCGCGCATGGTGTCTTCATCGTGCTCCACCACGATTACCGTATTGCCGATGTCGCGGAGGCGTGTGAGCGTCTCCAGCAGACGGTGGTTATCGCGCTGGTGCAGGCCGATCGAGGGCTCGTCGAGGATGTAAAGCACGCCCACGAGGCTCGACCCGATCTGCGTGGCGAGTCGAATGCGCTGTGCTTCGCCGCCCGACAGCGTCGAAGCACCGCGGTTGAGCGACAGGTAGCCGACACCAACGTCGTTCAGGAACGACAGGCGCTCAACGATCTCGCGTAGGATCCGTTCGGCAATCAAGCCCTCGGTCTCGGATAGCTCGAGCGTCTTCGACCAGGAGATCGCCTTCTCGACCGATTGGTTCGTGGCCTCGTGGATCGACATCCCGCCGACCGTGACGGCGAGGCTTTCCGGCTTCAGCCGGGCGCCATGGCAGTCCGGACAGGGCCGCAGCGCCATCCATTCCTCGATGCGCTCCTTCTGGGGCTCCGACTCTGTTTCGTCGTACCGGCGCTTGAGGCTCGCGAGCAGCCCCTCCCACGCCACGCTGTAGGCACGCTTGCGCCCGAAGCGATTCTTGTACGTGACCATGATCCGCTCGCCGTCCGTGCCGCGCAGAAAGTAGTCGCGCTGCTGTTCGCTCAGCTCGCCCCACGGCTTGTCGAGCGGCACATCGAAACGCTCTGCGACGCTCAGGACCAGCTGCTCAAAGAAGTTCGTGCCCGCGACGTTCCACGGCTGCAGTGCACCGCCCTCGATCGTGACGGTGGCATCGGGCTGCACGAGCTCAGGGTCGAGCTCGGGCAGCGAACCAAGTCCGTGGCAGTGCGCACACGCACCGTGTGGGCTGTTGAACGAGAAGACGCGCGGCGCTAGCTCCGCCAACGAGACGCCGTGGTCGGGGCACGCGAAGCGCTCCGAGAAGGTCAACGTCTCGCCATCGATCACCGCGACGTCGAGCAGGCCGTCGGCGAGTTGGAGGGCGGTCTCGACGGAATCCGTCAGCCGACGGCGCAGATCGTCCTTGAGGACCAGCCGGTCCACGACGACGGCGACATCGTGCTTGAACTTCTTGTCGAGCACGATCTCGTCTTCGAGGAGCAACGTCTCGCCGTCGACCTTGACGCGCGTGAAGCCCTCGCCGCGAAGACGCTCAAAGAGGTCCTTGAACTCGCCCTTGCGACCACGCACGATCGGGGCATCGACGGTGAACTTGGTGCCCTCTGGCAGACGCAGCACTTGGTCCACGATCTGCTCAGCGCTCTGTCCGGTGATGGCGCGTCCGCACTCGGGGCAGTGCGGATGGCCGATGCGTGCATAGAGCAGGCGCAGGTAGTCGTAGATCTCGGTGACCGTGCCGACGGTCGAGCGCGGATTCCGCGAGGTGGTCTTCTGGTCAATCGAAATCGCGGGCGACAGACCGTCGATGCCGTCGACGTCTGGCTTTTCCATCTGTCCGAGGAACTGACGCGCGTAGGCGCTGAGCGATTCGACGTAGCGTCGCTGTCCCTCGGCGTACAGGGTGTCGAACGCCAAGCTTGACTTGCCTGAGCCCGACAACCCCGTGATGCAGATCAGCTTATTGCGCGGCAGCTCGACCGTGATGTCCTTGAGGTTGTGCTCGCGCGCCCCTCGAATCGTGATCGATTGCTCGATGGCCATCCAACCAGCCTAATCGCACGCCCGGCAGAGCCGGCCGCGTGGTCTACTCGCCGAGACGGAAGGGCGGGTACTTGTCGGTGGTCAACAGGATCGCGTAACAGCTCACACGCGTCGACCACCGCATCACGCCGACCGTGTAGTCGAAGAGACCACGCGGGTAGCGCCCCGTGAACAGAATTGCGAACCAGGCAATCAGCGTCACGACTAGGAGGCCAATGCCAAGGAAGAACAACACGACGTAGTGCGGAATCACGAGTAGCCACTTGACGAGGGGCAGGCCGCGCGACAGCTCTCGCTTGGCGTCGGGATAGACCACTCGGAGATTCAAGGCCTGTCGATCCTCCGTCGACGGATACTCATCCCGCAGCAGGTAGACGTAGATGCCGACGCGATTGACGAACGCCAAGAGCTGCACGTTGAAGTCAAACCACCAGCGCGGATAGCGGTGGCGGAACAGCAGCAGGAGCAGCGTCGGCAGGAAGATGAAGCCACCGAGCGCGGTGGCGGTCTGCGCGCCGGAGAAATCGGTCGACGACGAACTCGAGTACTGCACGAACAACTCGAGCAGCAAGAGCACGGGAATGGCGAGAATCACGCGGAAGAACACCGTGATGCGATTGCGTGGCCCTTCCGGATAGTCGACGTTCAGATTGACGGGGTACGGCGCTGCTGCGCTCGCCGTCGGTGGCGTTGGAGGAGTGGCAGCGGGTTCACTGGTGCTCATGGCGTGAGCGTATTCCCCTCAACGGACGCTAGGCTGCGGGAGTTCCACCTCAGGAGGAGTTCCATGTCGCAGGAGAAGCTGCACCCGGAGGGCGCACCGCCGCCGTCCGCCCCGTACACGCCCGCCATCAAGGTCGGCGACACGCTTTGGACATCGGGCCAAGCGCCGTTCAACGCCAACAACGAGGTCGAAGGCGACGACGTCGCCGCGCAGACCGAGCTCGTGTTCGACAACCTCGAGCGAGTGCTGGCCGCCGGTGGCGCCACGCTTTCGGACGTTGTGAAGATCACGGCGCATCTGCAGGATCTGGCCGGCGACTTCGCAGCCTACAACGAGGTCTACGCGCGCCGCTTCGGCACGCACCGCCCCTGCCGCACCACGGTCGGCAGCACGCTCGGTGGATTCCTTGTGGAGATCGATGCCGTCGCGGTCGTCGGCTCCGGCTCGTAGTCGGGCGCACGAAGGTGGCGATGCGGTGACGGCCCGGATGTCGGTGCCGTCACCGCGTACGCTGCCCGTATGAAGAAGACCACTCTCCCCCTCCTGCTTCTCCTTGCTACCGCGGCACTTGCGCTTGTCGGCTGCGGCGGGGGTGACACCGCCTCAAGCGCCTCGAGCGCCGCCTCGTCTGCTGCCGAGAGCGTGATCGGCGGCGGCTCCGCGACGTGTGATCAGGCCACCTTCGACGCCTGGATCAAGGCCTACGGCGAGCAGGCCGAAGTCGACGGCGCCACGCTGCCGGCCGGTGAGTTCAAGTGTGCGGACGGGTGGGCCGTGATGTTTCCCACCGTCGGCACGAACGACTCGAACACCTCGTTCACCGAGAACGTGATCGTGCAGGCCGAGGGTCCGAACTGGGCGCTGATGGATCGCGCGAAGGTCTGCGGCGACTCGCAGGACATGTCCGAGGTCCCCGCCGCCATCTACCAGCTGGCCTGCGAGACCAACTAGCGCCGCTCAGCACGCCGGCTTTCTCGCCTGTCGAGGAAGCCGGCGTCAGAGCGCGTTGAGTTCGCGCTGGATGGCCTTGATCTCGTCGCGCAGACGAGCGGCCTCCTCGAAACGCAATTCGTCCGCGGCGAGGAACATCGCCTCCTCAAGCTCGACCGAGAGCTTCTTGAGCTCCTTGCCGTCCAGCCCCTCCGCCACCTGCTTGCGGCCACGGCGCGATGACGGCACATTCGGGCTGTCCATCGACAGGAACTCTGCGATGTCGGAGACGCCCTTGATGATCGTCTCGGGCGTGATGCCGTGCGTCTCGTTGTACTTGAGTTGGATGTCGCGGCGGCGTTGCGTCTCGCGGACTGCGCCCTTGATCGACTCGGTCTCCTTATCGCCGTACATGATCACGCGCCCATTCACGTTGCGTGCGGCGCGCCCGATCGTCTGGATGAGCGCGGTCTGGCCGCGGAGGAAGCCCTCCTTGTCGGCGTCGAGAATCGCTACGAGCGACACCTCGGGCAGGTCGAGGCCCTCGCGCAGCAGGTTGACACCGACAAGCACGTCGTACTCGCCAAGTCGCAGATCACGAATGATCTGGATGCGCTCCAGCGTGTCGATCTCGGAGTGCAGATACCGCGTGCGCACGCCATTCTCGATCAGATAGTTCGACAGGTCCTCGGCCATCTTCTTGGTCAAGGTCGTCACGAGCACGCGCTCTCCCGCCTGCTCGCGCAAACGGATTTCCCCGAGCAGATTGTCGATCTGTCCCTCAGTCGGTCGCATCTCCACGATGGGGTCGATCAGACCGGTCGGGCGGATGATCTGCTCGACGATGCGACCGCCCTCTCGCATCTCGAACGCCCCTGGCGTGGCGGACACCAGGATGCCTTGGCCGATCTTCTCGAGGAACTCATGGAACTGAAGCGGGCGGTTGTCGAGCGCCGACGGCAACCGGAACCCATGGTCGATCAACTGGTTCTTGCGTGACCGGTCGCCCTCGTACATGCCGCCGATCTGCGGGATCGTCTGGTGCGACTCGTCGATGAACAGCAGGAAGTCGCCCGGAAAGTAGTCCATCAAGGTGAACGGCGATGATCCTGGCGGGCGTCCCTCGAAAATGCGTGAGTAGTTCTCGACGCCGTTGCAGTAGCCAAGCTCGCGCAGCATCTCAAGGTCGTACTCGGTGCGCTGTCGAATGCGATGCGCCTCCAGCAGCTTGCCGTCCTGCTCGAAGCGATGGGCGCAGTCCTCCATCTCACGCATGATCTCCTGCGTCGCGCGCTCGATCGTGACCGGGTCCGTCACGTAGTGCGTCGCGGGATAGACCACTAGCTCATCGAGCTTCCCGAGTACCTCGCCCGTCAGCGGGTCGTAGTGCGTGATTGACTCGATCTCATCGCCGAACAGCGACACGCGGTAGGCCGTCTCCATGTAGGCGGGCTGCAACTCGATCACGTCGCCACGAGCACGAAAGCGACCTCGGCCGAGCGCCGTGTCGTTGCGCCGATATTGAATATCAACCAGCGTACGCAGCAGACCGTCACGGCCGCCGGCAGTTTCACCACCGACCTTGAGGATGACCAGCCGCTCCTGGTACTCGTCAGGCGAGCCAAGGCCATAGATACAGGAGACCGAGGCCACGATGATCACGTCGCGACGTCCAAGCAGCGATGACGTCGCCGCATGGCGCAGGCGGTCGATGTCGTCGTTGACGACCGCGTCCTTCTCGATGTAGGTATCGGTCGTCGAGATGTATGCCTCGGGCTGGTAGTAGTCGTAGTACGAGACGAAATACTCCACGGCGTTGTCGGGGAAGAACTCCCGGAACTCGTTGCAGAGCTGTGCCGCCAGCGTCTTGTTGTGCGCCATCACGAGTGCAGGGCGCTGCAGCCTTTCGATCGTGAAGGCCATCGTCGCGGTCTTGCCGGTGCCGGTAGCGCCGAGCAACGTGGCGAACCGCTCCCCGCCTTCCATCGCCTCGCAGAGACTCTCGATGGCGGCAGGCTGATCGCCTTTCGGCTCAAACGATCCTGCAAAGCGAAACGGCGGCATGGCCGTAAGCCTACGCGTCAGACGTCGCGAGCGAAGAGGTCTGCGACCGCCTCACGACGCGTGATCAGGTGCGCAGCGCCGCCGTCGACGAGCACGGCGGCAGGCCGACCGAAGAGGTTGTAGCTGTGCGCCATCGTCTGGTGGTAGGCACCGGTTGCCGGGAACGCGACGATGTCGCCGACCTGCGGGGCCGGCAAAGGCACGCCTTCGGCGAGGACATCGGTGGACTCACAGTGGCGGCCGGCAATGCGGTAGGTCCCGTCGACGTCAGCCAACGGACGCGCAGCCAGAACGGGAGCGTACGTTGCGCCGTACAGGCCGACACGCATGTTGTCGCCCATTCCGCCGTCGACGGCGACCCAGGTGCTGCCGTCGCCAACGGTCTTGGTTCCGATCACGGTGTACAGCGTGACGCCGGACTGCCCGACGATCGACCGGCCGGGCTCCACGATGATTTCGGGGACGGGCATGCCCTCTTCGGCGCACACGGTGGCGATCGCCTCGATCAGCCTGCGGGTGTGTTGGCCGGGATCCGGCGCATCCTGATCCGGCGTGTAGCGGATGCCAAGGCCGCCACCGAGATCGAGAACCTCCAACGGGATACCTTCGGCCTTCGCAAATACGGGCAGCCAACGTGCTGCCGCAATCAACGGGTCAGCGTCGAGGATCTGCGAGCCGAGATGCACGTGGAGGCCTCGTCCGATCAGGCCCGCGGGTAGCGTCCGCAGCAGCTCGGCGCCCTCGGCCGGCGTTACGCCGAACTTCGACCCGTGATGCCCCGTGGCGATGTGGCGATGTGTGTCAACGTCGATGCCGGGCGCGATGCGCACGAGCACGTCCTGCGTGCGGTTGGTCTCGCGGCAGATAGCAGCCAGACGATCGGCGTCATCGCGGCCGTCGAGCACGACGAGACGCGCGCCCGTTGTCACCGCTGCGCGCAGGTCCTGCTCCGACTTGGCGTTGCCATGGATCACGAGCTCGCTGCCCGGGATGCCCGCTCGCTGCGCCGCCTCGATCTCACCCGCGGAGGCGCAGTCAGCGCCAATGCCCTCTGCGTGGATTAGTCGCAGCACCCCGAGGGCGCTCTGCGACTTCAGCGCGAACGCTGCGTGTCCGCCGTGCGGCGCGGAGTCGAGCGCCTCACGAACCGCTCGGGCGCGGGTGCGAATCGAGGCGGCGTCATAGACATAGAGCGGCGTCCCAAACTCGGCGGCGAGCGTGGTCAGGGAGACTCCGTCGAGCTCAATGCCGGCAGGCCCGACCGTTGCGGTGTCGGGAAACGGCAGCAGCGCCGTTGGGCGGTGCGTCACGGCGTGGGAGCGCTGGCAGCGCGAGTCGTGGCGATCAGGGCGGTGAGCTCGGTCAGCTGTTCGTTGACGCGTCCGGGCATGCCCGGACCCTGGCGTGCCGCGATGGCCTCTTCGGGCGTGGGCGAATCAAAGCGCTCACCCGCCGCGATGCGCGTTGCGACCTCGGTGTGCGCGTCACGGAACGGCATGCCGCCGCGCACGAGCGCCTCTGCGACGTCGGTGGCAACCGTGGTGCCGTCGGCCGCTGCAGCGCGCATCTTGGCGGCGTCGATCGTCAGACCCTCGTAAGCGAGCTGCAGAAGGCGCAGCACCCCGATGGTCGCATCGACCTGCGCGAAGACGCCTTCCTTGTCCTCTTGGAGGTCGCGGTTGTACGTGAGCGGTAGGCCCTTCATCGTCGCGAGCAGGCCGGTCAGGCGACCGATCGCCGTGCCCGAACGACCGCGCGCGAGCTCGGCCACGTCGGGATTCTTCTTCTGCGGCATCATCGAAGAGCCCGTGGCAACGTCATCGGCCAACGCCGCCCAGCCAAATTCCTGCGATGTCCAGAGAATCAACTCCTCACCCATGCGCGAGCAGTGCACGAGGCACAGCGCGCAGGCGTAGAGCAGGTCGGCGGCGAAGTCGCGATCAGAGACGGCGTCGAGCGAGTTGACGAAGCTCGTGCGCATACCGAGGTCGTCAGCAACTCCAGCGGGATCGAGTGGCAGGCTCGAGCCAGCGAGCGCTCCGGCGCCGAGCGGCGAGACATTGGCGGCGTCCTGTGCCGCCACGAAGCGGCCGACGTCGCGCTGCAGCGCCCACGCGTGCGCAGCCACGTGATGCGCCAGCGGCACGGGCTGGGCCCGCTGCAGGTGAGTAAAGGCGGGCAGTACCGTCGTACCGTCGCGCTCGGCCACACCCAGCAGCGCCTGCTGGAGGTCGGCAACAGCGAGCTGGAGACGGTAGGCATGCGCGCGACACCAGAGGCGAAACGCCGTGGCCACCTGATCGTTGCGCGAGCGGCCGGCGTGCACACGACGGCCGGTATCCCCAAGCATGGCGACGAGCTGGCGTTCGATCAGCGAATGCACATCTTCGTCGGTAGCACCATCGTCGATCGTAACCTGGCCGAGGGCGTCCTCGATCTGCGCGGCCTCGGCAGCGGGGATGATGCCCTGCCGGCCGAGCATACGGACGTGCGCCTGTGAGGCGGCAACGTCGTACGGAAGCAGCCGCTGGTCGATGTCGAGCGACTGTGTGAGCGCGAGCACATCAGGATGCAAGCCACCCTCGAGCCGTCCGCTCCACAGCGGCCCACCTGCCTCGGTTCCAGCCATGCGGCTAGTCGTCGTGCTTGAGGAAGCTCGGCACGTCGATCGCGTCGTCGTCGACGTCGAACGCCGTCGGCGCCGGGATCTCGAACTCGCGCGTCGAGAAGGCACTCAGACCCTCCGAGCGCGGCTCCGAGACGGGACGATCATCGCCGAGCGGGCGGCGCGGCATCGGGGCCGGCTTGCGATCGAAGCCCGTGGCCACGACGGTCACGCGGATGTGATCGCCCATCGACTCGTCGATGACGCTGCCGAAGATGATGTTTGCGTTCGGGTCGGCGGCATTCGCCACGACCTCGGCTGCATCGTTCACCTCGAACAGGCCGAGGTCCGGCCCGCCTGTGATGTTAAGCAGGATGCCGGTGGCTCCCTCGACGCTCGACTCAAGCAGCGGCGACGAGATCGCGGCGCGCGCAGCCTCTCCGGCACGGCGGTCGCCGGCGGCCTGACCGATGCCCATCAGGGCGGTGCCGCTATCGCGCATGATCGTGCGGATGTCGGCGAAGTCGAGGTTGATCAGACCGGGGATGGTGATCAGGTCGGTAATGCCCTGGACGCCCTGGCGCAGGACGTCGTCGGCCATCTGAAAGGCGTCAACGATTGACGTGCGGCGCTCAACGAGGTTGAGCAGACGGTCGTTCGGGATCACCACGATGGTGTCGACGTGCTGCGCGAGTTCCTCGACGCCGCGGTCGGCCTGCTCGGAGCGGCGACGCCCCTCGAAGCCGAACGGACGCGTGACGATACCCACCGTCAAGGCACCCTGCTCGCGGGCGACCTCGGCAATCACGGGCGCAGCGCCGGTACCGGTGCCACCGCCCTCGCCGGCCGTCACGAAGACCATGTCGGCGCCGCGTAGGGCCTCCTTGATCTCCTCCTTGCTCTCGACCGCGGCCTCACGACCGACATCAGGGTTCGCGCCGGCACCGAGGCCGCGCGTGATCTTCGACCCAAGCTGGATCTTGATGTCGGCATCCGTCATCAGGAGCGCCTGCGCATCGGTGTTCGCGGCGATGAATTCCACGCCCCGAAGACCTGCGTCAACCATGCGATTGACAGCGTTCGTACCGCCGCCACCCACACCGACGACCTTGATCACCGCCAGATATGCCCCGCCGTCACGCATCGCCATGATTTCCTCCGACCCTTTATGTCTACTTGAGGTGAAGACCTGTTCCCTGAAACACGAAAGGCTCTCCGCCGAGGGCGGGAGCCGTCTCGCAGTGTACCGGAAAGCACTCGCTGCAACAACAACCATCGTTCAACGTGGTGCTGATGGTGATGCGCGTGCGCCTCGTCTGGACGTTGAGACTAGCCAAAGAGCGTCCGAATGCTCTCGGCGGGAGGTGCGTTGCGCGTGCTCGTCTCTGCCCCACCCCCTGCGTCCGCCACGATCGCTGGCGCTGTCGGCGGCGGCGCATTGGCCGTCAACGGATCAGGCGAGTCCTGGCGCATGACCGGAGCGGCAGGCACGCTGACGTCCACGTACTGCACGCCCATATCGGCGCGACGTAGCACCGACCGAGCCACCTTAAGCTTCACCGCCACGTCTTCGCTGTCGCCAAAGCGGATCGACATGCCATTGGCCGTGCGTCCGGTCAGGCCATCCTGGCCGTAGCCGATCACCTGAAACCGCAGCCCGCGTTGCGGAGCGGCGGCCAGGGCCAGTTCCTGGCGCACTCCGGGCGCAGTGACAACGCCACCAGGACCGGGAATGTCCGCCGGCGCTGCGGCAATTACCGGCAGCCCGATGGTGCCCCGCGTGACCTCGCCGAGCACGCGACCCGAGGCAGCGAGGACCACACGACCCGAACCGGTGGGCGCAATTGCCACCGGACGCTCTGGTACCACGGTGATGGCCAGCGTGTGCGGGAAGGCGCGATCGACGGTGGCGGACTGCACCCGTGGCAACGCTGCAAGCTGCTGTGCCAGGGCGCTGGGATCGACGTTCAGCATGCTGGTTCCACCGACCTGGTCGAGAGCCGCGCGCTGCACGGTATGGGTGGCCATGCCGGCACCGGTCACCTCGACGCGCGAGACGTCGAACGCCCCGCTCGCGGCGATCAGGCGATAGCCGAAGAGCGCGATGGCCGACAGCAGCACGATGCCCAGCAGGGCCACTGCAGCCAGTGCCACACGGGAGATTCCGGGCAGCCGGCCTCGCATGTCGGAGAGCGCCGCTTCCATTGGTGGACGTTCGCCTCCCATCGGTGCAGTCCTGCGCCAGACCGCTCTACGACACGAGCGAGACGTAGACGAAGCCCGCCGCTACACCGACGAACGCAACGCCAGCGAGCAGGAATCCGCGCAAGATCTCCCTGGGCTCGCGTTCCTCGTCACGCGGGACCGCATTCCAGCGTCAGCCGATGATGGGAATCAGGGCCACAAGGAAGCACCCGACTGCAGCCAGGATCAGTCGCGCATCCACCCCGCCCACCGCGCCAAAAGCAAGCTCGAGGCAGCGGGCGAAACCAATCAGGAAGAGCACGGGCCAAAACCAGAGCACCGCCATCATCGGCCATTGCTTCGGCGCGATCACCAAGTAGAGGAACGCAGCTGGAACGAGCACCGCAACCGTCTTCCACACGGCCGGCGGCGGGTGCGGGCAAAGACCCGTGGGGCGCAGCGCGCCGTACTGCAGGCAATACCCAAACCAGCCGGTGTTGCCATGGATCGTGATGTACGTCGTGGCCATGCAAAAGCCCACTGCGGCGATCAGAAAGAGGCTGAGGACGATGCGCATGAGTCGAACAGGACGCTCCGCCACAGATGGTGCCAAGCGCACCGGTCAGGAGAAAGCGGGCGATGGGTCTCGAACCCACGACCTACAGCTTGGGAAGCTGTCGCTCTACCAACTGAGCTACGCCCGCGTGGAAGGCGAGGATAGCAGCGCCCCGGCCGGCGTTCCCCACCCACAAACGCAAAACGGGAGGCACCGACCCGAACGAATTCGGTCGGTACCTCCCGTCGTGAGCTGCGGTTCTAGTAGCGGTACATGTCGGACTTATAGGGGCCCTCGACCGGGACACCGATGTAGGCGGCCTGATCGTCGCGGAGCTCGGTGAGTGTGCCGCCGAGTGCCGCGATGTGCAGCCGGGCGACCTTCTCGTCGAGGTGCTTGGGCAGGACGTGCACGCCAAGCGGGTAGGTCTCCGTGTTGCCGTACAGCTCGATCTGCGCGATCACCTGATTGGTGAACGACGCGCTCATCACGAAACTGGGATGGCCGGTGGCGTTGCCCAAGTTGAGCAGGCGCCCCTCCGACAGGACAATGATCGCCTTACCGTCGGGGAACACCCACTGATCGACCTGCGGCTTCACGTTGACGCGCTCGATGCCGGGGTAGACGGAGAGGCCAGCCATATCGATCTCGTTGTCGAAGTGGCCGACGTTGCCGACGACGGCGTTGTGCTTCATCTTGGCCATGTGCTCGACTGTGACGATGTCGCGGTTGCCGGTCGCGGTGATCACGAGGTCGGCAGTAGCGATGACGTCGTCGAGACGCACGACCTCGTAGCCCTCCATCAGCGCCTGCAATGCGCAAATCGGATCGATCTCGGCGATCGCCACGCGCGCACCCTGGGCGCGGAGGGATTCAGCCGAGCCCTTACCAACGTCGCCGTAGCCACACACGACAGCGGACTTGCCGGCGAGCATCAGATCGATACCGCGGTTGATGCCGTCGACGAGCGAGTGGCGGCAGCCGTAGAGGTTGTCGAACTTGCTCTTGGTGACCGAGTCGTTGACGTTGATCGCCGGGAACAGCAGGCTGCCATCCTCGAACATCTGGCCGAGGCGCAGCACGCCGGTCGTGGTCTCCTCGGTAACGCCCTTGATGCCCTCGCTGATCGTCGTCCACTTGGACGGCTCGTTGGCGACCGATTCCTGCAGAAGCGTCAGGAAGACCTGGAACTCCTCGGACTCGGCATCGGCCGGATTCGGCACGGCGCCGGCGAGCTCGAACTCGCGCCCCTTGTGGACGAGCATCGTGGCGTCGCCACCGTCGTCGAGGATCATGTTCGGACCGGCCTCGGGCCACGTCAGCGCGCGCTCGGTGCACCACCAGTACTCGGTGAGCGTCTCGCCCTTCCAGGCGAAGCACGGGATGCCGCGGGGCTCGTCGACGGTGCCATGCGGACCGACCACGACAGCGGCGGCAGCCTGATCCTGCGTCGAGAAGATGTTGCAGCTGGCCCAGCGGACCTCGGCGCCGAGCGCCACGAGCGTCTCGATCAGCACGGCCGTCTGGATCGTCATGTGCAGGGAGCCGGTGATGCGCGCGCCGGCGAGCGGCTGGCTGGCGCCATACTCCTCGCGCAGTGCCATCAGGCCAGGCATCTCGCCTTCGGCAATCGTGATCTCCTTGCGACCCCAATCGGCGAGCGAGAGGTCGGCGACCTTGAAATCGGTGGCGGTCAGGACGGGCGCGGCGGTGCTGCTCATGGACGCTCCTTGCGACGTGAGACGGGGAGGAAGACGCAGGGAAGCGTCTTAACAACTTTTGTGCTGCAGATTATACATCGCAGCATTCTGCGACTCGGCCGATTCCCCTCGTCAGAGGACGAGAACGAGATGCTCAAGCGCGACGTCGTGCCCATCGAAATGCGCGCCGAACGGATCGACCTCGCGACGGACGAAACCGAGTCGCCCGTACAGGCTCCACGACGGGTCCTCGTTCTCAACCACCTCGAGGTATACGGCCCGAACCTCGAGCTCTCGGGCCCAGTCAAGCGCAGTCGAGACCATCTGCCGGCCCACGCCGCGTCCACGGTGCGCCGGATCAAGCCAGACGCCCCACAGCGTGGCGCGATGCCGCCGGCGCTGTCCGATCTCGCGCGCAATACCCGCCATGCCGACGGGGCGTCCCTGATCGAACGCGACCATGATCAACTGATCGCCCTCCCCCGTGCTGGCGGCGGCACGCGCTGCCCAGACATCGGCGGGATCAGCTGCCACCTCCTCGAAGGTTTCCAGGAAGGCAGCAGGGGCGCTCTTGAGCGCAGCCAGTCGGACTTCGCGCAGCAGTTCGCCCTCGTCGCCCTGGATGCTGCGGACGTCGATCACATGCGGTCCGGAGCGTTGACGCCAATCAACGCCAACGCGCGCGCCAGTGCCTCGCGCGTTGCGCGCACCGCACTGAGGCGGAAGGCCCGCGTGTCGGCGTCTTCGTGCAGCACGTAGAGGTCGTGATGGAAGGCGTGGAAATCTGCTGCGAGCTCGTGCGTCCAGGAGATGATGCGGTGCGGGGCGCGCAGCTCGGCAGCGCTCGCCACGACTTCGGGCCACTCTGCCAGTCGTCGAATCAGCGCCATTTCCGGGCCTTCAGGAACGTGGGCACTGCCGATGCCGTCGACTAGGAGGCCCTCATCGGCTGCCTTGCGCTCGATGGAGGCACACCGGGCATGGGCGTACTGCACGTAGTAGACGGGATTCTTGCTGCTCGCCTCGACGGCCAGATCGAGATCGATGTCGAGCGTTTGGTCGTGCGAGCGCTGGACCAAGAAGTAGCGGGCGGCGTCGACACCGATCGCGTCCGTGAGCTCGGTCAACGTGATGACGTTGCCGCGGCGCTTGCCCATGCGCTCGCCCGACACCGTGATCAGCTGGTAGATCAGGCACTCGACGTGCTCGGGGTCGTAGCCGAGGCACTGCGCACCGGCCTTGAGCCGTTGAATGTAGCCATGGTGATCTGCGCCCAACACGTAGATGGCGTGGGTCGCACCGCGCTGGAATTTGAGGTCCACGTACGCGAGGTCGGAGGCAAAGTAGGTGTGCTCGCCGTCGGCCTTCAGCAGCACGCGATCCTTGTCATCGCCGAAGTCCGTGGTGCGCAACCAGGTTGCGCCTTCCTCTTCGTAAATGCGACCCTGCGCCCGGGCGCGCTCGATGGCTGCGGCGACGGCGCCACTCTCGTGCAGACCCTTCTCGCTCGTCCACAGGTCGAACTCGACGCGCATGCTGGCGAGGCTGGCGCGGATCCGCTCGACCATCAGAGCGACGCCCTTCGCAACCCAATCCTCAAGCGGAGCGTCGTCGGGAAGGTCGAGCTCCGCAGCGATTGCCTGCACCTCATCACCCGGATAGCCGCCCTCGGGAATGTCGTTGCCAAGACGTCGCGCCTGCACCGACTGACCGAACAGGGCCACCTGATTGCCGGCGTCGTTGATGTAGTACTCGCGGGTGACGTTCTCGCCCGTGAACTCCAACAGGCGCGCCACGCTGTCGCCGTAGGCGGCGTTGCGAGCCGAGCCGATCGTGAGATCGCCCGTGGGGTTCGACGAGACGAACTCGACGAGTGTCTCGACGCCAGGCGCAAACGGCTGGCGTCCGAAGTCGCTACCGGCAGCCAACATGTCGCTGAGGGCATCGCGGTACCACTGCTGACCGAGACGAATGTTGATGAAACCCGGTCCGGCGATCTCGACGGAGTCCACACCAGCGATCGCGCCGATCGCGGTCGCCAGCTCTTCAGCAATCTCCCGGGGCTTCCGCGAGAGCACCGGAGCAAGGCGCATCGCGACACTGGTCGCGTAATCACCGTGATCGGCGTTGGCGGGACGCTCCAAGGCGAGATCGGGTACCTCACCACCGGTCATCGCCGCGACGGCGGCCGAGATCGAGGCGTGGAGGTCGCTGACGGGATCGCTCACGAGCGCATCGTGGCAAAGCCCAACCGGCGCGGCGGCGATGGAGTTAGCGGTGGTAGGGCAAGCCGCGATTGATGGTCAGCGCGCGATAGAGCTGTTCCGCTGCGACGACGCGCGCTAACTGATGCGGCAGCGTGAATGGTCCCAACGACAGCGATGCGTCGGCCCGCTCAAGCACCGACGGCGCGAGTCCCTCTGCCCCACCGATGACGAACGCGGTGCGCTGCGGTGCCTGCTCTTCCCAGTCCATCACACGCGCCGCAAGTTCTACCGACGTAAGTGCTCGACCACCGAGATCAAACGCAATTAGGCGATAGCCATCGGCAGCAGCGAGGATGCGATCGGCCTCGCGCTGGCGGATTTCCAGCGAGGTGCCCCGGTCCAGCGGTTCGTCCTTGACCTCCACCACGTCGAACTTCGCGAGCTTGGCCGCACGCGCCTCATAGTCCGCTGCGGCATCGGCCAGGGGCCCTCGCGCCTTACCGACGACGACGAGCCGGAGCGAGACTAGGCCTCGGGATGATCCGAATCGACCTCGGGCAGGTCGCGGATGCTCTCGCGGGCGGTGAACTTGTCCCAGTTGTCCTGCATGGCGTCCAGCAACTCGCCCATAAACTGCGGCGAGAGGTTGATGCGACTGACGACGACGCCCGGGATCTCGGGTCCATCGAATTCGTGGTCGACACGGGCAAACGTGATCGTGAACTCGTAATCGGAGTGCGACACGTTGGCGAAATTGGCGTAGTGCCCAGCCATCTCCTCCGGCGTGAAGTGGATGTTCAGCTGGCGGTCGGGCTGTTCGTCGGGTTCCATGCACGCAGTCTAGTCACGGCAGGCGTCGCGACCGCGTCGCCTATCCTGCTGTCTGCATGCGCGCCCTCGTTATCTCCGATGTGCACGGCAACCTGCACGCCCTTGAGGCCGTGCTGGAGGCCGAGGGCGATCGCTACGACGAGCTGTGGTGCCTTGGCGACATCGTCGGCTACGGTGCACGCCCCAACGAGTGTGTCGATCGCGTTCGCGAGCTGGCGACCGTCGTGCTCGCCGGCAACCATGACCTGGCGGTGCTCGGAAAGGTCAACGTCGAACGTTTCGGCGGTGATGCTGGGCGGGCGGCGCGCTGGACGCGTGAGGTACTCGGACGCGACCAGGAGGCCTGGCTCGACACCCTCGAGCCTCATCGAACCCTGGAGCGCGTTGAGCTTGCGCACGCTTCGCCCCGCGACCCGATCTGGGAGTACGTGATCGATGGCCCCGGCGCGGCCATCGCGCTATCGAACGCACCCGATGCAAAGGTCGTGCTGGTTGGGCACACGCACGTACCGATGTCGGCGCGCAGCGTCGGCGATCGCGTGACAGGTGGGCATGCGCCTGCCGGCCGCGAGGAACACCTGGCAGAGGATGTTCGACTGCTGGCCAACCCGGGCTCCGTTGGTCAACCGCGCGACGGCGATAGCCGGGCGTCGTACCTCGTGCTCGACATTGACGACGGCGAGCCAGTGCGGGTGGAGTTCCGGCGCGTTGAGTACGACGCCGCTCTGACGGCGAAGGAGATTCTCGACGCCGGCCTGCCGCCGCAGTTCGGCGATCGCCTGCTGTTCGGGATGTAGACCTACCCGACGAGGACGTCACCGGACATCTCTGCCGGGACGGGTACGTCGAGCAGCGTCAAGACCGTAGGTGCGAGATCGGCGAGACGCCCCTGCTCGCGCAGCGCGTGGTCGGACCCCACGAGGATCAGCGGCACGGGATTGGTCGTGTGCGCCGTGTGCGGCGCGCCAGACGTCTCCAGCATCTGCTCGGCGTTCCCGTGGTCTGCGGTCACCAGCGCGACGCCATCGACATCGCGCACTGCCGTGATGACGTCACCGAGTCGGCGATCGACCTCTTCGACGGCCCGTACGACGGCAGGGATGTCGCCGGTATGGCCGACCATGTCGGGATTGGCGAAGTTCACGATGACGAATCCGTAGTCGCCGCTACGGATACCGTCGATCGCCGCCTCGGCGACGCCAGCCGCACTCATCGCGGGCCGCTTGTCGTACGTCTCCACGTCGCGCGGCGACGGAATCAGCACCCGTGCCTCTCCCGTGTGCTCGGCCTCGCGGCCACCATTGAAGAAGTAGGTGACGTGCGGATACTTTTCTGTCTCGGCGACGTGCAGTTGAGCGATGCCGGCGCGTTCGAGCGCGTCGGCGAGCACGTTGCCGGGACGATCCTCCGGAAACGCGATCGCTCCGGGCTGCCCATCCCAATACGCGGTCATTGCCGTTAACGAGGCGACGCCATGGGCGCCGCGGTCGAAGTGGTCAAACGTCGGATCGGCCAAGGCCTGGCAGATCTCTCGCGCGCGATCCGGACGGAAGTTCAGGAAGATGAGCTCGTCGCCCGCTTCGATCCGACCACTTCCATCGCCGATCACAACGGGTTCGATGAACTCGTCGGTGACGCCCGCCGCATGTGAGGCCTCGACCGCCGTCGCCACGTCGGGCGCCTGTGCACCGACGCCTTCGACGAACAGGCGCCACGCTCGCTCCACGCGCTCCCAACGCGAGTCGCGATCCATCGCATGAATCCGACCGCACACATCAACGATGCGGGCGGGGCCTCCCTCCCACTCGTGGGCGAGCGCCGGCAGCAGAGTGCGGGCTTGCTCGGGCGAGACATCGCGGCCGTCCGTCAACGCATGGACCGCAACGTGCGGAACGCGCTGCGCCGTGGCCAGCCGCACGAGCCCACGTAGATGATCGACATGGCTATGCACGCCGCCGTCAGAGACGAGCCCGACGATGTGCAGCGTGCCGGAGCCCTCACGGGTGCGCTCGCAGGCCGCGATCAGGGCGGGAGTCGACGCGAAATCGCCGTCTGCGGCATCGCTGATGCGCACGAGATCCTGCGCCACGATACGGCCCGCGCCAATCGCGAGGTGCCCCACCTCGGAATTACCCATCTGGCCCGTCGGCAGACCGACGTCACGCCCAGATGCGACCAGCTGGCCATGGGGGTTGTTCGCCCACAGGGCATCAAAGACGGGCGTATCCGCGAGCTCAACGGCGTTTCCAGGCCCTGGCGGTGCCAGGCCCCAGCCGTCCAGAATTAGCAGGACGACCGGTTGCGTCACGAGGTTGCAGCGGCCGCGATGGCCAGCAGGCTGTCGGGCTCGAGGGCTGCACCACCGACCAGCGCGCCATCGATATCGGGCTGCGACAGCAGCTCGGCGGCGTTCTCCGGCTTGACAGAACCGCCGTAGAGGATGCGAATCTGATCGGCGGCGTCCTGGCAGATCTCACGCAGCTGATCGCGGATCCAGCGATGTGCCTCCTGTGCGATCTCGGGCGTGGCCGACTTGCCGGTACCAATCGCCCAGATCGGCTCGTAGGCGACGACAACCTTGGCGAAGTCGCCGATCGCAACGCCAGAGAGACCCTCGAGGACCTGGCGATCGAGCACGGCCTTGGTCGTCCCTGAGTCGCGCTCGAACTCGGACTCACCGATGCAAAGCACGGGAGTGAGCCCCGCGGCCAGTGCGGCGGGCACCTTGCGGGCGAGCGCCTGATCGGTCTCGTTGTTGTCGGCGCGACGCTCCGAGTGCCCCAGCAGGACTCCGCTCGCGCCGGCATCGACGAGCATCTCCATCGAGATCTCGCCGGTGTGCGCACCGTTCGCATCCTCGTGGCCGTTCTGGCCGAACACGCCGACGCCGCTGCCCGCAAATGCGCTGGCGAGAACGTCAAGCGAGGTGAAGGGCGGGCAGATCGCGATCTCGACATCGCCGCTCGTGCCGAGTCCCTGCTTGAGGCCATCGGCAAAGGCCAGTGCCTCACCGCGGGTCTTGAACATCTTCCAGTTGCCTGCGACGAGCGGACGACGGGACATCACTGCACCTCCGGGATGGCGGCAACGCCGGGCAGCACACGCCCCTCGAGCAGCTCGAGGCTGGCGCCTCCACCGGTCGAAACGTGGGTTACCCGATCGGCGAAACCGAACTGGGTGATCGCGGCGACGCTATCGCCACCGCCAACGACGGTCGTGCCCGCACACTCAGCGACAGCCTGCGCAACAGCGCGCGTGCCTTCGGCGAACGGGGCCATCTCGAATGCGCCCATGGGCCCATTCCAGAGCACGGTCTTGGCGCTACGGATACGGTCTGCGTAGAGCGCAACGGTCTCGGGGCCGACGTCGAGACCCATCCAGCCTGCGGGAATCTCATCCGCGGGCGTGATCTGCGTGGCGGCATCTGCGCTGAAGGCGTCGGCCGCGATCACGTCGCTCGGTAGCAACAGTTCGCAGCCGGTCTCGGCGGCCTTCGCCTTGGCGCGCAGTGCGATCGCCTGGCCCTCAGCATCTTCATGAAGGGAGGACCCGACCTGGCCACCCTCGGCGACAACGAACGTGAAGGCCATCGCCCCGCCGATCAGGACGGTGTCCGCCACTTCGACCAGCTTCTCGAGCACCGCGATCTTGTCGGCGACCTTGACGCCGCCAACGATCGCCACAAACGGATGCGCCGGCGCCTCCAGCAGCGACGTCAGCACCGACACCTCGCGATCCATCAGCAAGCCGGCATGTGCGGGCAGCAGCTGCGCGACGCCCTCGGTGGAAGCGTGCGCGCGGTGCGCCGCCCCGAAGGCATCGTTCACGTACAGGTCAGCAAGCTCGGCGAGCTGCGCGGCGAAGGCCGCATCGTTGGCCTCCTCGGCTGCGTGATACCGAAGGTTCTCGAGCAGCAGGACATCGCCGTCTGCCAGCTCGGCCACCGCAGCGGCTGCGGTGGCTCCGACACAGTCGTCGGCGAAGGCAACCGGGGCGCCGAGCAGCTCGGACAGTCGACTCGAGACAGGCGCGAGACTGTACTTCGGGTTCCGTTCGCCCTTCGGACGGCCGAGGTGGCTCATCAGAATCACGCGCGCGCCGCCTGCGCGCAACTGCTGGATCGTGGGCAACGCCGCGCGAATACGGGTGTCGTCGCCCACAACGCCGTGCTCGTCGATCGGCACGTTCAGGTCGACGCGTACCAGTACGCGTCGACCCTGGACGTCACCAATCTGCGCGAGTCCCCTCCGCGCCATACCTAGACCTTCTGGATCAGGTCGACGACGCGGTTCGAGTAGCCGAACTCGTTGTCGTACCAGCTGACCACCTTGGCCATGCGGCCGTTGGCCATGGTCAGCTTGGCGTCCACGACCGACGAGTACGACGAACCGATGACGTCGCTCGACACGATCGGGTCCTCGGTGTACTCGAGGATGCCGGCGAGATCGCCGGTGTCGGCCTTGGCCTTGATCGCGGCGTTGATCTCCTCCGCGCTGGCCTCACGGCCGAGCTCAACCACAAGGTCGACAACGGAGCCGTCCGGCACCGGGACGCGCATGGCGATGCCGTCGAGACGGCCCTTCATCTCCGGAATCACGAGACCGATCGCCTTGGCGGCGCCGGTCGAGGTCGGGATGATGTTCTGGGCGGCGGCACGGGCGCGGCGCAGATCCGAGTGCGGCAGATCGAGGATCTGCTGATCGTTCGTGTACGCGTGCGTCGTCGTCATGAAGCCGCGCTCAATACCGAACTCGTCGAGCAAGATCTTCGTGAACGGCGCCAAGCAGTTCGTTGTGCACGAGGCGTTCGAGATGATGTTGTGCTTCGCCGGGTCGTAGTCGTTGCCGTTGACGCCGAGGACGATGGTGATGTCCGGGTCGGTTGCGGGCGCCGAGATGATGACCTTGCTGGCGCCGGCCTCGAGGTGCTTCGAGGCACCCTCGCGGCTGGTGAAGAAGCCCGTGGACTCGAGCACGACAGGAACGTCAAGTTCCTTCCACGGCAGCGCGGCAGGGTCGCGCTCGGCGAGGACCCGGATCTCCTTGCCGTCGATGGCGATGCCACCGTCGGTGACTTCAACCTGGTGCCCGAAACGACCGAGCACCGAGTCGTACTTGAGCAGGTGCGCAAGCGTCTTGGGGTCGGTGAGATCGTTGATCGCGACGATCTCGATCGGGGCCTGGCGCTGGTAGGCGGCGCGGAGGACGTTACGGCCGATGCGGCCGAAGCCATTGATGGCAACGCGGGTCACGGAGGATGCTCCTTGGCAGAGGTGGACGTGGTCAGAACTGCGTGCGAACCGTTCGATTCGCGTCTACAGGGGATCCTAGGGGCGAAGGCGGCGGTCCGCGCCCATTTCGTCCGCCGCCTCGGCCAGCTCGATGAGCCGTCGGAGGCGTCCAGCCAAGGTTGGGCGCGACACGCCGCTGGCCTCCGCGAGTTCGGAGAGCGTCATCTCCGGGTTGTCGATGCGCAGTTGTGCTGCCGCACGCAGAGCGGGTGTCATGCCCGCAAGGTCACCGCTCTCGATCAGTACCGCGATGGCGGCGGTCTGCTGGCGCGCAGCCTGCACTTGGCGCGTCAGGTTCGCGTTGTCGAAGTTGGCACGTCGATTGGCGTCGCCGCGGGCGCTGCGAACGACCTCATCCTCGGCGACGTCGAGCGCTGCTCCCTCCGCTCCGAGCACCGTGAGGAGATCTTGCACCGATTCTCGTCGGCGACTCATTACCTCGGCCCAGCGTTCGCGCTGACGCATCTGGACGGGAATGCCGAGTCGATCGCAGGCCGTGGCCAGTAGGGCAGCGAAATCGGCGCCGTGGGTGCGGATTTCGAGATGCGCTGGCTTGCCCGGTGGCGAGACGCTGCCGGCGGCGGCGAACGCCCCGCGCAGCACGGCGATTTGGCAGCACTCTCGCGCGATCAGCGATGGCGCGACGGTCAGCCGCGGTCGCCCCTCATCGTCGATCACGCCAGTCCGCCGGAGCAGACGCGTGCTGGCGTCGTCTTCCGCGAGCACCATCTGCAGGCGCTGGTGCAGCCCGAGGCGCTCGGGGGTATAGGCGCTCAGACCACACATCACGTTCTCCTCGCGCAGCGCAGTCAGGATCTGACGCCCGACGGCGTGCGAGCCCACGTCGATCTCGGCGTGTGCGTGGCCGCCACCCGTCAGGTGGAGTGACCCTGCGCCCCGCAGCACGGCAGCGAGGTAGGCGATCCGGCAGCAGGATGCCTTGAGCGGCGCGTGCGCGATCTCCTCGCGGACGTTGCTCGAAAACGTCAACGCGCCGCGGGTCGAGGCCGGCGCGCCTGTGCCACGAGCGCGCGCCCCAGGCGCAACGGGTCGTGGTGGTGCCCATCGGTGATGCGCGCGACCACGACCTCCAGATCGGTGTGCAGCAGTGCCTCGCGGTCGAAGTCGACGGGGATGAGGCCCGGCGCGGGCACGCGTCGCGTGGTCGGCACGATCACGGTGTCGACGATGCCGGTGCCGAGGTGCTGCTCCAGGCGCTCGATATGCGTCGCCGCGTCGTAGCCAATCGTCTCGTGTGGTTCCTGGAGCAAGTTCGCGACGTACACACGACGCGCACCCGACGAGCGAACCGCCTCCGCGAGACCCGGAACCAAGAGTGGCGGGATCGTGGAGGTGAAGAGCGACCCGGGGCCGAGCACGATCAGGTCTGCCGTGCGGAGCGCCTCAACGGCTTCGGGATGCGGCTGTGGTGTCTCGGGTTGAAGGCGTAGCCGGCGCACGGCGCGCCGCTCGGAGGCGACCGCGGTCTCCCCCGCGACGACACGGCCATCTTCCATCTCGGCGACCAGTACCGCCTTCTCCCGCGTGGCCGGCAAGACGCTGCCCGAAATGGCGAGCACATGCGAAGACATGGCCACGGCAGCGTCGAACGAGCCGGCGACCTCGGTGAGCGCAGCGAGCACGAGATTCCCAAGCGAGTGCCCCTCAAGGTCGCCTCGGTCAAAACGGTGCTGAAACACCTCGGCCAGCACGGACTCGTCGTCAGCCAACGCGACCAGGCAGTTGCGGACGTCGCCCGGCGGCGGCATGCCGAGATCGCGGCGGAGACGGCCGGACGAGCCGCCGTCGTCGGTCAGCGTGACGATCGCCGTCGGGTGATTGCCGGCGAGCTTGAGCCCCCGCAACACCGTCGACAGTCCGGTGCCGCCACCGAGACAGACGATCCGGGGCTCACCGCGCATGGGAACCCTCCAACGCGAGGAGACGCCGTTTGCGCTCTTCGCCGAGTTCGCCGTACATGCCGATGCTGCCGTCGCTTCTGATGACGCGATGGTACGGGACGACGATGCTGAGTGGGCCACGGGCGCACGTAGCACCGGCAGAACGTGGCGCCCGCGGGTGCCCGGCCAGCTCTGCAATCTCTCGGTAGGAGGCTGTCTGGCCATACGGGATCGTGCGCACTGCCTCGATCATGCGTACCTCAAGCTCGGTCAGTCCAAACCGCGCATACGCCGCCCGACAATCGACATCGGCAAAGTTGATGGCGCGTCCCGACAGATAGGCTGCGACCCGCTTGGCGAGCGCTGGCGCTCCGGGCGGGCGAGCACTGGGCGTGCCGGTGCGCGCTCGCGGCGCTGGCTCTTCGAGATCGATCAGGCAGTCGCCGTCGTAGTGCAGAAGCCCGGCTCCCCACCCCGCGACCTCGAAGCGATACGCGATCACGCATCCCCCTCGGGAAGCGGTCGACGTCCGCCTTGGCTGGCCCCCGGCGCGCGCCCACCGATCCGGTGCAACGACGTATGAATCTGACGGGCCGTCGCGGCAGGCAGTCCCGGCACGCCTTCGAGCTCCTCGGGCGTCGCGGCCATCACGGCGTCGATAGTTCCGAAATGCGCGAGCAATGCCTTGCGGCGCGTCGGACCGACACCGGGAATCGTCTCCAGAACCGACTGGGTGGCCGCGTTGCCCCGGCCGCGCCGGTTCTGACGCACGGCGAAGCGGTGCGCCTCGTCGCGGATCTGGCGCAGCAGGAGCAGCGCCGGCGAATCTCCATCGAGCATCACGGGCGCAGACTCGCCAGGTACGAAGACCTCTTCCTCGCGCTTGGCCAGTCCAATCACCGCGACGCGCGGAGCTGCGACGCCACGCATCGCCGTGGTCGCAGCATTGAGCTGCCCTTTGCCGCCGTCGATCACGACGAGGTCAGGCATGGCGGAGAATGAGGGATCCTCATCGCCATCGCTCAGTCGCGTAAAGCGACGGGAAATGGCCTCGGCCATCGACTTGAAGTCGTCGAGGGCGCCGTGGCGAATGCCAAATGAGCGGTACAGATCGTTGCGCGGCACGCCGTCTTGGAAGACGACCATCGACGCATACTGATGCGTGCCGCCCAACGTTGAGATGTCGTAGCACTCGATCCGCTGGGGTAGCGACTCGAGGCCAAGTGCGTCGCGCAGCTCCTCGAGCGCGTCCGCGCCGCGCGTGCGCGAGCGCTCATCCTGCAGCCGCACGCCGTCGAGAGCGAGCTGCGCGTTGCGCTGCGCCAACTCGCGGAGTCGGCGCCACTCGCCGCGCTCCGGAGCGCGCAGTTCGACGGCTGCGCCGCGGCGGTCGGTCAGCAGCGCCTGCAATTCGGCCTGCCGCTCGAGGTCCGGCGGCACAAGCACCAGCGGCGGAATTGCCGCACCGGCGCCGTACCGTTCGTCGAAGGCGGCCTGAACTACCTCGTCGAGGGTCGCGGCACGGGTGTTGTCGAAGATGAACTCCACGCGCTCCGCCAGGCGGCCACCGCGCTGTGGCCAGATGTGGACGACCGCGACGTCCTCGCTCATCGCCACGCCGAGCACATCGGCATCGCCGGAATCGGCGCGGTCAACCAGCTGGCGCTCGTCGAGCATCCGCACGGCGTTGAGACGGTTACGGGCGCGGGCCGCGTCCTCGTAGCGCTGATCCGCCGCGGCGGACGTCATCTCCTCCTGCAATTGCCGCTGAATCGTGCGCGTGTCACCTTCGAGGAAACGAATCACGTCGTCGATCATGGCGCCGTAGTCCTCTTCGCTGACACGACCCACGCAGGGTGCGAGGCAGCGCCCGATGTGGAAGTCGAGACACGGGGACCCCGAGTGACGGCCGGGTTTTGGTCCCTCACACGGCCGGTATGGAAACACGCGATTGAGGACGTCGAGGGTCTCGCGAACACGGCTGGCGCTCGGGTACGGGCCAAACAGGCGCGCGTTGCGGCGATCGCCGCGCCGTGTAAACAGGACGCGTGGGAAGGGTTCGCCCGTCGTCACCGCGATCATGGGATACGACTTGTCGTCCCGCAGTCGGACGTTAAACGGTGGACGATGCTGCTTCACGAGTGTCTGCTCGAGCAGGAGCGCTTCGGTCTCTGTGCCGGTGATCGTCACATCGATCTCGGCCACGCGCAGGACCAGTTCTGCGGTCTTGCGTTCGAGGCCACGGTCGGGGCGGGCGTACGAGCCAACGCGTTTACGCAGCGACTTGGCCTTACCGATGTACAAGACCTCCCCTGCTTCATCGCGATAGACGTACACGCCCGGCTCGTCGGGGAGCATGCGAGCGCGCTCGCGAATGAGATCGACACCGATGGCCACAGGGCAATCGTAGACCGCGGCTAGCCAACGAGGATTGCGCCCGGCTGGCCGTCGCTCGTCGTGATGGCCCGGGCGACTGCCGCTGCCTGCGGCTGCACGGCCGTCGACGCAAGTCCTGGAAGGTGCAACTCGACTGTCCGGAGGCGCACGGTCGTGCGCCAGCCCGTGCCGTACCGCTCCACGGTGATCTCCGCGCCCGCGGCCTGGGGAATCGGCCGACCTCGGGCCGCCGCGAGCGCTGCTGTGTCGGCGAGTCGCTGGGCTCGCTCCCCGTGGACGCGGCTACCAAGCAGCGCCAACCCTACGAGGGCGATGCCCGCCGCGGGTACCAACAGTGCGAGGGCGAGGATCGTGGTCTGCGCACGCCGTCTCATGACACACGTCGTCCAGTCAGCCGGACCTCGCCGAGTGGTGCACCAACGGCGATCTCAATGGCGTCTGTGGTTACGGAGACAACCCGCGCCCGTCCGTTGACGGCCCCGTGGATTGATGTGCCCGCTACATCCGCCGCGACGGCATTGGCGAGAGCGGCCTCCGCTCGAGCCATCGCGACGAGCTGGCCCGCTCCCGCGGCAAAGCCCAGCGTGCAGGCCGCCACCACCGGAGCGAGCGCGAGCACCTCGACCACCGCCTGACCGCGCCGCCTGCTCAACGGGTGACCCCCTGATGGGCGGACAAGGCCGAGTGCAGGATTGGCGGCAGCACTGCTCGCGCAGCGGCCTGCGGATCTCCACCCCGCGACGCCGCACGGTCTGCCGCCAACCCCGCGACGGCAACCTCAGCGTCGCGCCACGACGACAGCGCACCGAGCCCGGCTACTGCGAGGAGCATGCAGAGCAGGGTGAGAGCCAAGACGATCTCGATGCTCGACTGCGCACGCCGCATGAGCGCAACATGCATTGCGCGAGACGTGCCGCACAACGCACCAGCGCGTACTCCCGTGCCGAACACGCGCTACCCACGCGCGCACTCAGTCCTAGTACCAGCCGCTTGACTCCTGGAACATACGCCACATCACAAAGCCGCACGCGCCGGCCACTGCGAGAAGGAAGATCGATGTGAACAGCGTCAAGGGCAAAAGGAACGAGACGGCAACGACGACCACGATCAGTGCGCCCGCGCCATAGAACAGCACCTTCTGCCGCCGCGACAGCCACTGCAGTCGCGAGCGGTGATTGCGCCAGAGCGTGTAGGCGAACCAGGCGAGACCGGCGAGGATCGCAACGCGAATCACGAGGGCCAGAATCCAGACCACCTGTCCAGCCACGACCTGCAGCACCGTGAGGACGATCGCGGCCGCGACCACAATACCCCAGTTGATGACCTGTCGCCGCTCCATGTCAGCCCAGCCAGCCCGAGACGGTCAACGCGCGCGTGGCTAACGCTGCGGCCAGCAGCGCAGCGATCGAGAAGATCAGGATGTTGCGCAAGTGGTCATCGCGGCGGGCCGAATACGCAAACACCACCATGGCGGCGGGCAGGAGCCCGTAGACGTAGTGCAGTTGCTGCTCCGCCCGCAGGTTCTGGCTCAGCAGCAGCAGACCAATGATGGCCTGCCCGATGATCACCGTCTGCGACGCCGCAAGCAGCTGCGCGTAGAGCTTGTTGGCCGGCAGCTTTCGCCGCCACACGAGGAGACCCCAGATGCCGGCGACGAGATTAATCGCAATCACGAGGAAGCCGAGACCGAGGTGGATGTGCGTGACCACGCCCGAAGTATGCGTGAGGCGGCGCTCAGCCGCCGTTCTTGATCTGCGCCAGTGTCTTCAGCTGGCTGAAAATCGGCTGCGCAGCATCGCCCTTATTGACCGGCCAATTCGGTGCGCGATAGATCGCGATCCTGGCGCCCTCGGCGCAATCGCCGCTCGACGTGCACGAAAGCCGTCCCGACAGGCCTTCGTACCCGCGTACCTCGAGGAGCCCGCGACGGAGCGCTTCTCGATTGATCGCGAGTACCCCACTGGAGTCGCTCACGGCCGTGCGCCGAAGGACATCGAACAGGAGATTGGTCGTGTCCCACGCGGTTGGGTGAAACACGCCGATCGGGTCGCCACCGGTGAGGCGACGGTACGCGGGTAGGTATGCGTCGTTGTAGAACGCCGATTCGCGAACCGTCGAGAAGTCAGGCCCCGACGTGTAGATACCGTTGGCATCCGCGCCGAGCGTCGCCAGGAACGTCGGTGTCTGGCACGCCTCCGACACGACAATCGGAATGTTGCGGGTGTCTGGTGCGCGACGAATAGCTGCGGCTACCTCATCACACACCGGGCTAAATTCGGCGATGAAGACGAATGATGGCTGCGCCATTGCGACTGCACGTTGCACCGCGGCGGGCGTCACGGTGTCAGAGACACCGAGGTCGCTCAGCGACGTTCCGCCGAGCAACACGAAGGACTGCGAGAACGCTGCGGTCAACTGCTCCGAGTAGGCGTCGCCCTCCTTGTGGACGGCGAACGCGGTCTTCCATTCCTGGCGTGTGTAGGCGAAGTCGGCAACGGTCGAGCCCTGGATGATGTCGTTGAAGGCCACGCGAAAGTAGTTGCGCTGATGGGTGGCCGAGTCGGTCAGCCCCGGCGCAGTGTTGGAGGCGGAGAGCAACAGCACGTTGTCTTGCTCGAGCACAACGTCGGCCGCGCCGAACGCCGCTGAGGAACACGAAGTACCGATGACGGCAACCAGTGCTGGCTCTTGGAGAAGCCGGACCGCCCCGGTGCGCCCGCCGACAGCCGAACACCCGTCGTCTTCCCCGACCAGACTGATGTCATGCCCCAAGAGTTGTCCGGGAATGCCATCGAACGAGCCGTCCAAATAGTCGATAGCCAGACGGATGCTACGCGCCACGTCGAGCCCGATGGGATCCGACTCGAAAAGGAGCGTGCCGAGGTACAGCGGTTGACCGAGCCCAACCCGTACACACGTGGGACCACTCTCGTTACAGGCGGAAGCCGCCGACGGCGACGACGAGGAGCCCCCGCAGCCGGCGGCGACCAATGCGGCCAACACCAGGAGCACGAGAAGTCGGCGGTTCACAGCGTGCCGATCCACGGAAGGTAAAGACCAGCTCGCAGCTCGTTCACGACTTGCTCAATGGGCGCAGCACTGACCGACACGACCGTCGGGCCCGCAAACGGCGCGCTGATCGACAGAATGGCAGCGAGGTCAAACCCGACGATCAAGATGATCCCCGCCGCCACGTACACATACCGCGGTCCTGACCGGAGAGCCACCAAGAGTGCTCCAGCGATCAGGGCAACACCACTAATCACCGCGAGCAGGAACAGCGGCATCGGCAGCTCTTGCGTGGCGATGACGATCCGCTGGCGCCGCGCCTCCGTCAAGCCGGTCATGGCCGCGTTCATCGCGTCAGACGTCGAACCGTCAACGTACGGTCGCGGGCCGAATGAGTACACCAACTGCGAGAGCTGCGAGACGTTCGCGGCCGCGGGCGATGGGGCCTCTGGATCGTGCGCCAAGTGCGGCCATTCACGAACAGAGGTAGTAACGAGGAACGTCCCCAAGCGGGCCTGAACGAGGGAGGCATCTGCTGCTGGAAGGGAGGCACTTGCGTAGGCCAGCTCGCTCGCCGCGGCGACCTCACTCCCCACGCTGTTCTGCGCCTGCCGATACGTGGAGTACTCGGTATTGATGAGGAAGCCGGTGAGAATCGCGAAGAGACTGCCGAGCACGGTCATGTACGCCGCTGCGGTCAACCCCGCAGACTCGCGCGCACCACCGCGTATCAACCGCCGCATGATCGAGCCCAGCACGATCGCGAACAGGATGGCGCCACCGACACAGAGCAGAGAGATCTCAACGCCGCTGAGAGAGGTAAGCGCCCTCACTCCGTATCACCATTCCCCGTGCTCCTGGCGCGGGCCCAATGTGCGCGAACCGCATCGGCCTCCGCCTCGGAGAGCGCCACACCACCGGTCGACGCTGCCATGGCTAGGCTGGAAGGCCAAAGGAGCTGGTCGATGAACGCGTCAAGGGTGGGGTCGGTCTTGACCTCGTCGAGGTTGACGTAGACGTAGAGGGCCCGCCCCAGTGCATACGTGCCGTCTCGAACGTGTTCTTCGGAGGGTGTCACGCAGCCCTCGCCATTATCGATGGCGAGAGGCAGCAGCCCCTGATCGGCCTCCCGGTAAAGCGCCATCCCGGTGAACCCGAGACCGCCAACAGCACTTGCTGTAGTGGTCGGGACCAGCTGCTCACTGGGAACTGCCGTGTAGTCCGCTCGCAGGGTCGGCACCATGCCCCGTTCCTTTGCGATGGGGCTGATCAGCAGATCGATCAGAACCTGGCGCGTTCCGGCGCCCGCATCAGGCCCGATCACGTTCAACTCGGTGTTCGGCAGGCCCGCACCGGCACCAGGAATCACCGTGCTGGCGTCGGCCCACGTCGCGACGTTCATGGACTGCGGGCCCATGAGTGCGTAGACCTGATCGGTCGTCACGCAATGCGGCAGCGAGGGATCATCCGCCGTGAACAAGATCACCCCGTCGTTCGCAACCTGCAGGCGTACGTAGCGAATCTTGGACGCTTCGCAATTGCCACGTTCGCGCTCGTTGAGTGGCCGTGACGCGCCGGTTACTGCTGCGAGACCATCACAAAACAGCCCGACGCCATCGCTCGTGCCGGTCATGCGCACCTGCATGGAGACCAGCGAGTGCTGCGATGAGAATGCACTCGCAACCGAGGACATCATGGGGAGCAACGACGAAGAGCCGACCACGGATACGCGGCCGTCGAGTTGCTCAGACCCACACGCCGTCAGGACTGCCGCGGCCGCGAGCAGGCCACAGGCCAAGGTGAATCTCAGGCGACGCCGACGACGGAACATCGCCGCGTAGACTACCCGTATGAGTCTTTCCGCCGGCGCTGTTGCCCCAAACTTCACCATGCTCGACGACAAAGGAGCCACGGTCTCGCTCGCGGACCTTCGGGGCCAACGCGTCGTCCTCTACTTCTATCCCAGGGACGACACGCCCGGCTGTACGACGCAGGCCTGTGCACTCCGGGACGGGTGGTCGCAGGTTGAGGCACTCGATGTGGTCCTGTTCGGCATCTCACCCGACTCGCCAGAGAGCCACGCCAAGTTCCGTGCCAAGTTCGGTCTGCCGTACCCGCTGCTGGCCGACGAAGGCCATGTCGTCGCCGAGCAGTACGGCGTCTGGGTGGAGAAGTCGATGTACGGCAAGAAGTACATGGGCGTCGAGCGTTCCTCGTTCATCATCGGCCCCGACGGCAAGCTCGAGCACATCCTCCATAAGGTAAAGCCGGGCGAGCATCTCGATCTGATCGTCAAGACGATCAACGGCTGACATGCCCGCCGCCGCACCGACCAACGGACCGCTGGCAGGTGTCCGCGTCCTCGATCTGTCTCGCGTCCTCGCGGGCCCGTACTGCGCCATGGTCTTGGCCGACATGGGCGCGGACATCATCAAGGTCGAGAATCCCAAGGGTGGTGACATCACGCGCGCCTGGGGTCCACCGTGGGCAGGCGATGAGGCGACGTATTACATGAGCGCGAACCGCGGCAAACGGTCGATCGCAATCGATCTGCGCGATCCTGCGGGCGTCGCGATCACCAAGCGCATCGCGGCAACCTGCGACGTGGTGATCGAGAACTTCATTCCCGGTGGCGCCGACAAGCTCGGTCTCGGCTGGGACGCGTTGCGCGCCGAGAACCCATCTCTCGTCTACTGCTCGATCAGCGGCTACCCGCACGACAGCCCTGAAGCGACCCTGCCCGGGTTCGACTTCGCCATCCAGGGCGAGGGTGGGATCATGAGCATCACGGGCGACGTTGACGGCGCGCCGATGAAGGTCGGCGTCGCGATCGCCGATGTCACCTCGGGCATGTTCGCCGCCAACGGCATCCTCGCCGCGCTCTTCGCCGTGCGCGGCGGCGAGCCCGGACGTCGCGTCCAGGTCTCGCTGTTCGACGCCCAGCTGGCCTGGCTCGTCAACCGCGGCACTGAGGCCTCGATCGCTGGGTGGGAGCCCGCACGCTTCGGCAACGCGCATCCGTCGATCGTCCCGTACGAAACCTTCCCCACCACGGGCGCACACATAATCGTGGCCGTCGGCACGGATGCGCAGTTCCGTTCCTTCTGTGACGCCATCGGGCTGGCCGAGCTGGGGACCGACGATCGCTTCGCGACGAATCCCGACCGCGTCGCCAACCGCGACACACTGATTCCACTCCTCCAGGCCGGCACATCGCAGTTCGTGCCCGATGCGCTGCTGGCGGCATTGGCGGAGCGCGATGTCCCCAGTGGCCCCGTGCGGACGATCCCCGAGGCACTGGCCGCCGCCCCGTACGCGCTCCAGCAGCACGACCACCCGACGGCAGGAACGATCAGCACCATCCGGTCACCGATTGCCTTCGACGGCGATCACCTCACGTCGCCGATGCACCCACCGCTCCTCGGCGAGCACACGCGCGAGCTACTCCTTGAGGCGGGCCTGAGCGACGCGGAGGCCGACGACGCGCTCGCCGGCCCCTGCGTGCAGCGCTAAAGCGCCTCGGCGTACTCCTCGATCTCCCAGGCGGTCAGGCGATTCTGCTGCGCCTCCCAGCGGCCGAGCTCGTAGCGCTTATTCCGTAGGAACACTTCGATCAGCTCGGGACCGATCGCCTTCACGAGACGCGTGTCGGCTTCCAGTGCGTCAAGCGCCTCGCCGAGCGACGTCGGCAGTGGTACGCCCATCGCGTCCTCGGGGCCTTCATAGAAGTTGCCAATCACCGGCTTGGGCGACTTGAGCTTCCGCTCGATGCCATCGAGACCAGCGGCCAGGATGGCCGCGCTGATCAGGTACGGGTTCGCAGCACCGTCACCCGATCGCATCTCGGCACGCGCCGCGGGCCCACGTTCCTCGCTGATGCGCAGCATGGACATCCGGTTGTCGTGCCCCCAATTCGCGAACTTGGGCGACAGGCCGCCGTTGATGATCCGCTTGTAGGAGTTGACCGTCGGATTGAGCAGACCCGCCATCGCAGGTGCGTGGGACACGACGCCGGCGATGAAGTGATGCGCCAGCTCGCTGAGTCCGTCCTTGGCCCGAGGCGCATCAAAGAGGTTCTTCCCGGCCTTGTTCACGAGCGAGGCGTGCAGGTGGTACCCCGAGCACTCGTCATCGTCAACGGGCATGCCCATAAAGGTCGCGACGACACCGTTCATGTCAGCCATCTGCTTGACGAGCGACTTGAACAGGAACGCGCGGTCGGTGGCTTCGACGGCCGGGCCGTGCGTCAGGTTGATCTCGTGCTGCGAGTGCCCGTACTCCTGTGCCATCGAGATGGGCTCGAGGCCGAACTCTTCGCAGGCTTCGAACATGCCGCGGACGAGACCCGTCGGGTCAGCGAGCGGGCCCACTGTGTACACGCTCGAGTCGCGCATGGGTAGCGGGCGCATGCCGCCGACACCATCGGCGTGACGCTCTAGGAGGTAGAACTCGAGCTCGTGCGCAACCACCGCGGTGTAGCCCAACGCGGCGTAGCGCTCGGTAATGCGCTTCAACGATCCGCGCGGATCAAGACCTGAGGGCTTGTGCGACGGCACGGACTCCAGATCGCACAGGACGACAGCGACTTCCGGATCAAGCGGATGGATGCGCGCGGTCTTGAGATCAGGGATCGCAACGAAGTCACGGAACCCTGCCTCTTCACCGCTGACGATGTTGTGGCGGTGATCGATCGTCATGACCGCCTCGACGAACGGCTTGCCGTGCGAGATCGCATGCGCTGCGCGCGTCAACAGCACGTCCTTGCCACGCTGGACTCCGTAGAGATCGCTGTAGACGAGACGCAGAATGCGCACGCCCTTCGCCTGAAGCTGCTTCACCGTCATGTCCCACCCTCCCGGTCGGTTCGCAGATTGTATCCAGATCTGCGGGTGGCGATATGCTGGCGGGCGTCGATTCACGGAGGACACCATGCACGCAGTGCGCTATCGGAATGCAGCCGGCGAAATTCGCCTCGGACGACTTGAGGGCGAGACCATCGTCGATGCCGGTAGCGCCGGGCCACAGGGCTTCGTGCCATCGGTTGAGGGCTGGGCCGTCATCGCTGCAGCCTCTGGTCCGACGAGTGCGGCCGCCGACGTGCAGGTACTGCATCCCGTCGTCCCGAGCAAGGTCATCGCCATTGGTCTCAACTACCGAGATCATGCAAAGGAGTCGGAGCTCGATATCCCGGCGATGCCTGTCGTGTTCTCGAAGTTCTCCACCAGCCTGATCGGCCACGGCGAGTCGATCGTGATCCCCCGTGAGGAGACGCGCCCCGACTTCGAAGGCGAGCTCGCCGTCATCATCGGGAAGCGGACCCACCGCGCAACGCTAGACGATGCGCTGTCGGCGATCGGCGGCATCACCTGCGTGCACGATGTCTCCGGACGTCGTGCGCAGCTCGAGACACCGCTCCGCCAGTTCGACTACGGCAAGAGCTTCGACACCTTCTGTCCGCTCGGCCCCTCCGTGGCCAGCACGGACGGTGTGGACTTTGCCGACATCGACGTAGAGCTCGCCATCGACGGCGAGGTCATGCAGAGCTCGAACACCAAGCACCTGATCTTCAGCGTTGCCGAGATCATCGAGTACCTGACCCGCGGCATCACCCTGCTGCCGGGCGACGTCATCTGCACCGGGACGCCCGGCGGCGTCGGCGATAGCCGCGATCCGCGCCGCTACCTGCGCGAGGGCGAGACGGTCACCGTCACGGTTGGCGGCGTCGGATCCTTGACCAATCCGGTGACGTTCGAGCAGTAGATGCGACCCGCAGCGCTCATCACAGGCGGCGGCACCGGCATCGGTGCGGCCACCGCGCGCACCCTCGCGGCTGACGGGTGGCTCGTGGGCCTCGTTGGTCGGCGCCCCGGGCCGCTTGACGCGATCGCCGCAGAGACGGGTGGTCTCGCGCTGGCCGGCGATGCGGCCGACCTCGCGCACCTCGAGGCTGGTGTCGCCGCGCTCGTTGCCGCTGGCGGCACCCTACGGGCTCTGATCTGCAGCGCTGGTGGCGGCAACTCGGGCACGGCGCTCACCCAGACGCAGGAGGGGTTTGAGGAGGTGCTGCACCAGAACCTGACGGCGCCGTTTCTCGCCGCGAAGGCTTGTCTTCCATCCTTGACCGAGGCCGGTGGCTCCATCGTGATCGTCGCGAGCCTGGCTGGCCTCCGAGCCGGCCCTTCGTCGATCGCCTACGGCTCAGCAAAGGCTGGCGCTGTGCACCTGGCTCGCATGCTGTCGGTGGACCACAGCCCGCAAGGCGTGCGCGTCAACGCGGTCTGCCCTGGCTGGGTACGCACGCCCATGGCCGATGGTGCCCTCGAGGATCTCGCGCGCGCGACCGGGGGTCTTGATGCTGCGTATGCCGAGGCCACGAAGCACGCGCCCTCCCGGCGGCCGGCCGAGGCGCAGGAGGTGGCCGACACGATTGCCTGGCTCGTCTCAGATCGGGCCAGCGGCATCACTGGCGCCACACTGACCATCGATGGTGGTGCGCACGTGGTGGATGCCGAAGGGCTGGCCTTCTTGCCGCGCGACTAGTTCTTCGTGCGACGAAGGCTGAAGACCACGCCGACGAGCACGAGGGCTGCCCCGATCGCGATCAGCGCACCGCTGACCGACGACCAGCCCTCGAAGAGCTGATCGACGAACACGCTGGCCAACGGCCCCGTGCTCGAGTCCTGCGTCTGCCCGGCGACGACGGAGCCGAGCAGGTCCGTCGACAAGGGCCGCAGCAGATAGGCGCTCACCGCCAACCCTACGCCGAGCAACATCAGGGTGAAGCCCCGGCGACGAGAGACGATCAGCGCCAGCATGCCCAGACCAATGGCGGCGATGGCGAGACCCGTGGGCAGCCAGCGATGCCGATCCAACTCCTGCAGCACGGTTTGCGCCCACGGCGAGATGGCGACCCACGGGACCGTAACCAACAGATCACCGTTGACTGCCGAGAGGAAGCTCGTGACGACCGGAGGCGCATCCGCCGCGGTAGCCATGGCGCGCACATCAATCTGTACGGCTCCCTTTTGCGTGCCGGTGAGGATGCCTTGCTGCAGCCCGAGCGCCACTGGCGCGAGAATCTGTGGCGCGACGTCGCTCTGCACGGCACGCACGGCCCAGTTACCGGCGATCCCTGCGGCCGCCGCCGCGATCACGCCGGGTTGCGCTGCCGCACGATTGGCGACCTCGTTAGACACGGCAGCTCGCACGAGACCGACACCGGCTGGCGACTGGACCGTCGCCACCACCGCCTGCGTGAACCCAGACGAATCGAGGACGTTCCGCGAGAGCATTGCGCCGACACCTGACGAGAGCGCGGCAACGATCGCGAGGGCGACGAGGATGAGTGACAGCAGGAAGCGCACAGGCGAACCCTAATGTGCGCTGCAGATGCGAGGATGAAGGCGTGATTACCACCGATGTCCAAGCCGCTGCTGCTGCGATCCGCGCTGGCGGCCTCGTCGGGATGCCGACGGAGACCGTCTACGGCCTCGCTGCTGACGCGACGAACCGTTCGGCGATCGAGCGCCTCTACACCGTCAAGGGCCGCCCCACGGACCATCCGTCGATCGTCCACATAGCCACGGTGGACGATGCGCGTTCGTGGGTTGCGGAGTGGCCAGCGGAGGCCGACCTTCTCGCGCGGCGCTTTTGGCCGGGCCCGCTCACGTTGATTCTGCCGGCCGGCAAACGCGCGGACCCAGCCGCTCTCGGTGGGACCGGCACTGTCGCCCTACGCCTCCCCGACAACCTGCTTGCGCTGGAACTGATCGAGGCATGTGGCACTGGGCTCGCGGCGCCGAGCGCAAACCGTTTCGGGCGTGTCAGCCCAACCACCGCCTTGCACGTTGCAGAGGACCTCGGTAGCGACGTCGACGTGATTCTGGATGGCGGCCGCTGCGGCGTCGGTCTCGAATCGACCATCGTCGATCTCACGGGTGCGAAGCCGCGCATCCTGCGTCCCGGCGCGATCACGGCCGAGATGGTTGAGGAGGCCCTCCAGACGCCCCTGTCGCCACTGCTCGCCGATGCACCCCGCGCACCCGGTACGCTCGCAGCGCATTACGCCCCACGACTACCCGTTGTCCTCATTGCCGCACCGAGCGACGTCGAGGACCCCAGGAGCACCACCCTGATTGCCCCAACCGGCACCTCAGCGGTGGGCTTTCACGCCGTCGTGGACGCCGGAGACACTCCGGCCACCTATGCCGAGCGGCTCTACGCACTGCTGCGGGCCTCCGACATGTCTGGCGCCGCACGCATTGCGGTCCTGCCGCCCGAGCAGACAGGCATTGGGATCGCAGTCATGGATCGACTGCGGCGCGCCGCTGCGAGCGCTTAAGCACTCAGCAGGGGCTTCCCGATGCGGATGAGAGGACTTGAACCTCCACGACCTTACGGCCACACGGACCTGAACCGTGCGCGTCTACCAATTCCGCCACATCCGCGGGAGGCCGCAGCGTAGCGCCTCTGGCGTCAGCGACGCGTCACCCGAGCTCGCCGAGCGCGGCGACCAGACGGTCGACCTCCGCCGGCGTTGTGTAGTGCAAGAACCCGACGCGGATCGCGCCACCCGACTCTTCCAGCCCGAGCGCGATACTGGCTGACAACGCGTAGAAATTGCCGTCCCACGCGGCAATGCCGCGTTGCGCAAGACGCTGTGCGACCTCTGCGGGATGTGCCCCGTCAACCGTGAAACTGAACGTCGCGACGCGGTCGGCAAAGCGCTCGGGATCCGTCAGCCCGTAGACCGTCAGGTGCTCCATCCCCTCCACGCCCGCCCAGAACTGCAGTGCGAGCGCGTCCTCGTGCTCACGAATACGTACGTACGCGCTGTCGAGGCGCTCGGCGCGCGTGGCCCCGGCGCCAAGCGAAGCGAGGTAATCCACCGCGGCGGTCATACCTGCCATCGCCTCATGCGACTGCGTGCCGGTCTCGAACCGATGGCCGGCCGGCGTCTCGTCAGCTGGCCGCACGCGATTCGCCGGCCAACTCGCGGCCAGATCGTGGCGGATCGCGACCATTCCGAGGTGGGGACCGAACCACTTGTACGGCGACGTGAAGAGTACGTCGAGACCCATCTGCTCACGGTCGAGGCGGCGGTGCGGCGCGTAATGCACGCCATCAGCCCAGGCGAGCGCACCAACCGAGTGCGCATGACGCGCGATTTCTCGGAACGGGGTGACCGTGCCCAGATGGTTCGACGCGAGGGTGAACGCCACAACCTTGGTGCGCGGTGACAACAGGCTCTCGAGGTGGTGCAGATCGAGCGTGCCGTCGGTGCGATGCAACCGGGCCTGACGAACGATCAGGCCGTGGTCATCGGCAACCTGGAGCCACTGAGAGACATTCGAATCGTGGTCGAGCTCCGTCGTAATGATCTCGTCACCCGCCTCGAACGTGCGGGCCGCGGCATGAGCCAACAGATACTGCAGCGTCGTGGTGTTGGGTCCAAACGCGATCTCGTCAGGCTTGGAGCCCATGAAGTCGGCAGCAGCGCGACGCGACTCCACAATCGCGGCGTCGGACTCGACCGAGGTGGCAAATGGCCCGCCGGTGTTGGCGTTGGCGTGCAGCAACGAGTGGGTCATCGCATCGGCGACGACCTGTGCCACCTGGGAGCCGCCAGGGCCGTCTAAATACATGAACGGCTGACCACCGACCGTCCGCGCAAGGGCGGGAAACTGAGATCGCACCGCATCGAGATCAAGGCTCATGGACAAACCGTACCGCCGATCCCGGAGTGGCAGCCATTAGGATCTCGTGCATGTCCGAGACTCTGCCTTCCTCGCTCGCCCTCGATCTCGCTCGTGTCACGGAGGCAGGTGCGATTGCTGCTGCCCGCTGGCTGGGCCGTGGTGACAAGAACCTGGCCGACAAGGCCGCTGTCGACGCAATGCGCGACGCGCTGGAGCGCTGCCCGATTAGCGGGGTCGTCGTGATCGGTGAGGGCGAAAAGGACGAGGCACCGATGCTCTACATCGGTGAAGAAGTCGGCAGTGGCGGCCCCGCCGTCGACATCGCGGTCGATCCGCTGGAGGGCACGACGCTGACCGCCAAGGGGCAGCCCAACGCCCTGGCCACGTTCGCGATCGCCCCGCGCGGCACCATGTTCAACCCCGGCCCTGCGGTCTATATGGAGAAGCTGGCCGGTGGTCCCGCGATTGCCGACCTTCTGACGTTGGACGCGCCCATCGAAGAGTTGCTCGATGCCGTGGCTAAGCGCAGGGGCTGCCAGGTGCGCGATATCGGTGTGGTCGTGCTCGATCGCGATCGACACATGGACCAGATTGGTCGCATGCGAGCCGCCGGCGCGCGCGTGCGTCTGATCCCCGACGGTGATGTGGCCGGAAGCCTGATGGCCGTGCGCCCCGGCACCGGTATCGACCTGTTGTGGGGCGTCGGCGGTACCCCTGAGGGCGTGCTGAGCGCCTCGGCGATCCGCAGTGTTGGCGGCCGCATCATCGGTCGCCTCTGGCCCCGCACAGATGAAGAGGCAGCGGCAATCACCGCGGCGGGTCTGGACCTGCAGCGCATCCTCGACACCGACGACCTCGTCGGGAGCCAGGACACCTACTTTGCAGCGACCGGCGTCTCCGACGGCGACCTTGTCTCGGGCGTGCGCTTCTTTGACGATCACGCCGAGACAGACACGCTGGTGCTCCGCGGCGCCTGTGGCACACAGCGTGTGATCTCCTCGTCGATTCAGGCCGAGGCGCGGCTCAAGCACATCCCGGGCTCGGGCTACTAGAACGCAGCCCGCGTGATGGCGTAGGCCACTGCGCCGAGGATTGCGGGGAGCACGAGGGTTAGCGCCGCTTCGCGTACGCGGTTGCATCGATTGAAGGCGTCGACTTCGACCATCCAAGTCGAGAACGTGGTGAAGCCGCCGAGGAGGCCGCTACCGAGCACCAGCACGCCGATGTCGCCGCTTAGCGCCACGACGATCCCGATCGCTGCGGCGCCGACCACATTGACGAGACCGGTCACCATCGGCGCACCACCCGGCACACGCGTCTCGCCGACCTGTGTTGCCCACACGCGCCCGACCGTTCCGAGCCCGCCGAAGAGCACTGCCACCAGGTACCACCAAGGGCTCATCGCAGCGACCGCCCCACGCGTCGGCCGATGGCGGCGAGCGGCACGCCGAGGCCGATCGTCGCGAGCAGGTAGAGCACACCGTGCTGCCAATCCCCTGCTCGCATGGCATCGACTGCCTCAAACTGGAGTGCGCTGAACGTTGTGAATGCGCCAAGGAAGCCCGGCCCCCAGAGTGCCCAGCGATCGGCTCGTCGTTGCCGATCCTCTTGCAGTCGTTCGAAGAGCAGGCCGAGCATGAAGGCGCCGACGAGGTTGGCCGCAAGCACACCCCACGAGAACGCGCCGTGGGGCAACGCCTCGCTGAGTCCGATGCGCGCGGCCGTGCCCAACATACCGCCGACGAACACGATCGGCAGCGAGCGGCGAAAGGGCGTTCCCGCCTCGCCAGCGTCGCGGACTTCGTGGCTCACTGGGCCTTGAGCGGGGCCGTCACGATCGGCGCCTCGTCGGCGATGCCCGCTAGACGTTCGCGCAGGCGCACCAGCTCAGCCGCACGGTAGGCGTCGTCGTGTCCATCGGCTTCGAAGACCAGGAACGGGGCCAGCACATCCATGGCGGCGTAGCCGAAGGTGCCGTGCTGGACGGGATTGAGGAGGGCGTGGATGTCGCCGCTGCGGCCGGTCGGCCCGTACATCTCTTGATCGCCACCGATAGCCACCGCGGCGAGCGCGCGCTTGCCCTTCAACGGGCCGTCGTCATAGGGGTTGTGGCCGTAGCCAACGCCGTTGGCAAAAACACGGTCGAACCAGCCCTTCATCTGAGCCGGCGGAGCGAACCACCAGAACGGAAAGACCGTGACGAGAAGATCGGCAGCCTGTAGACGCCGAATCTGGTCGGCGACGGCCGGGCTATATCCCGTCGTAGCGGTCGCTGCCTCCTGCGCGTACATCAACTGAACCAACTCATCGGAGGGCACCACAGCGAGATCGTCACGCGAGGCCTCCGCGTGGAAGCCCTCGCGCGCGAGATCGTCGAGGTCGACGGTCCAGCCAGCGTTCCTGAGGGCTTCGGCGGCCGTGCGTGCCATCGCCGCGGAGAAGCTGTGCTCTTCCGGGTGCGCGAGAACGATCAACGCGTGCATGTGGCGGCCTCACGATCGCAGGAGCGAGTCTGATCGTAGTCAGCGTCGTTCATGCGCTCGACGCGCGCGATGCGCCCGAGCGCGAGCGCAGCCCGGCCGTCTGGATCCTGATGCAGGCGTTCGAGAACCGCGGTGATCCGTTCCGCCAGCGCATCATCTCCCCCGACGAGAACGAGGGGAGGGCTCGGGGTCGGACCGTACGCGGCAAGTACCGGGAGCGTCGCGAGAGCAGGCTTTCGCCCGAGCTCGGCCGCCAGCAACATTGAGTCAATGGGAGCCGCATCAGCCTCCTCACGCAGCAAGACCTCTATCGAAGTGCGATGACCGCCAGTCGGCGTGATGGACGAAAAGCGCTCGAGGGGCAGCCCGAGACTGACGGGCATGACCCAACCGGACATGGAGTCCCGACCATTGATCGCGAGACGGAGATCCGACAACTCGTCGAGCGGACAGCCAGCAAGGCCAGGGCGTCCCAAGAGCAGACTGCTGTAGCCAGGTCGCTCCTCGGGCGTCTCGTTCGAGACGGGAGCGGCGAGCGCGCGAAGCGGATACCCGCGATCCCGCGTTCGCACATACGGCAACCCACAGAGAAACAGCAACGCCGTGTCACCTGCGGCGATCTCATCGAGATCCGCGAGTTGCCCCGCAACAAGCGGCTCAACCTCGATCTGCGCGCGCTCGCGCAGGAGGTCAACGACCGCGGCTTGATAGACCATCAGCGCATCGCCGAGAAAGGCGTACGCGCGCATCGTTCTAGCGTGCGCGACGCGCGTTGCGGCGGCGGACGATCTTGCGGACGCGGTGCGCGAGGGGCGACTTATGCTTCTTGGGCTTCTTGGTCTTGGCCATGACGTTCTCCGACTGCTTGCTGACGTTGAGGGGATGCTACCGGGCTTCAGGCGATCAGGCCGCGGGCGACGAGTTCGGCGCGCACGACGGCACGCTCCTCATCGGTCGCGTTCACGAGCGGTAGGCGCAGATCGCCAACGTTGAAGCCGAGCAGTTCCATCGCTGTCTTGACCGGAATCGGGTTGACGGCACAGGACAGCGCGGTGTACGCCGACTGGAGTGCGTCATCAAGACGCGTCGCCTCGTCGGCATCTCCAGCATCCGCGGCGGCCTGCACGGCCGTCATCTCGGCTCCGACGATGTGCGAAGCGACGCAGATGCCGCCGGAACCACCAAGCAGTGCGAACGGCAGCACGAGGTCGTCGTTGCCGGCATAGAGCGCCAACTTGCCAGCCTCGACGATCTGCCGGGCCTCGTCGAGATCCGTGACCGCCTGCTTGACCGCAATCACCGTGTCGATGCCAGCGAGCCGATCGATGTCCGCGGGCGAGAGATGCAGGACCACGCGCTGCGGGATGTTGTACAGCACGATCGGGAGGTCGCCAGCTGCGTTGGCAATCGCGCGCGTGTGCGCCTCAATGCCCGCGATCGGCGGCTTGTTGTAGTACGGCGTCACAGCCAAAAAGCCCGCCACGCCGGCGAATCGTGCCGCCTGCTTGGTGAGGTGCGCAGAGTGCGCGGTGTCGTTTGATCCCGTTCCGGAGATCACGGGGACGCGATCGCCAACTGCACCGGCCACGGCCTCGGTCAGTGCGAGCTTCTCGTCGTCGGTCAGCGTCGAGGCCTCACCCGTGGTGCCATGCACCACCAGCCCCTCGGAGCCATTGGCGATCAGGTGCTCAGCAAGGCGCACGGCCTCGTCGAGGTCAATTGATCCGTCCGCCGCGAACGGCGTCACCATCGCTGTCAGTATCCGGCCGATCGGCGCCTGCATGTCCTGCTCCCTCTTGCGGTCGCGCAAGCATACCTGCATCGACCCGTAGGAATCCGTCAGGCGATCTGCCACACTCCGTCCGTTCCACGGGAGAGGAGCGGAGCCACATGGCAACCGAGCACATTGGTCGCGAAGACCTCATCACTTCGGCAGCATTGGAGGAGAAGGCGAAGCTACGCCGGCACTTTGGCCGCTTCGACATCTTCTTCTTCCTGATCTGCACGATCGTCGGCGTCGATACGCTCGGCCAGGTTGCGGTGGAAGGAGCCCAGGGCTTCCTGTGGCTGATCTTCCTCGCGATCTTCTTCTTCATTCCCTACGGCCTGATCGTCGCCGAGCTGGGCTCTGCGTTCACCGAGGAGGGCGGTTCGTACATCTGGACCCGCATGGCCTGGGGACGCCTCATCGCCGGCGTCAACTCGGTGTTCTACTGGTTTTCTAATCCGGTGTGGATCGGCGCCACCCTCGCACTGCTCGCGGTCGCCGCAATCCAGAGCTACATCTGGCATTTCGAAGACGGCAGCTGGGCGTTCTACATCGTCGGATTGGTGTACATCTGGTTCTCCGTCTGGTCCGCGATCCTGTCGTTCGGTGTCGGTAAGTGGATCCCGACGCTGGGCGCGTTCTGCCGCATCATCGTGATCGGCCTCTTCTCGATCACGACCGTGATCTATGCATTCCAGAACGGCCTCAACTTCCCCGCCGCGGGCGAGTTCTCGCCGACGTGGGGCGCGTTCATCGCTCTCGTGCCGCTGCTGTTCTTCAACTTCGTCGGCTTCGAGCTCCCGAGCGCCGCCGGTGACGAGATGAAGAATCCGCAGAAGGACGTCCCGTTCACCGTCCTCCGCGCGATGATCACGTCGATCCTGCTCTATGGCCTGCCCATCCTCGCGATCATCTGCGTGGTGCCCGCCGACCAGATCTCCGGCAAGGGCGTCTCCGCCTTCCTCGACGCGGTAGACACGGTGTTCACCGTGTACGGCGGTGCGGGCGACGTCATGATCAAGATCGCCGCCATCATGTTCATCCTCGCGGTCGTCTCGAGTGCCAGCACGTGGCTCATGGGTTCGGACCGCGCGCAGGCGATTGCCTCTATCGATGGCACCGGTCCACGCTGGCTCGGACGGTTCTCGTCGCGGTACGGCACACCCGTCAACGTCAACGTGATTTCGGGCATCCTCTCGACGCTGGTCTTCCTCGCCGCCGTCAGGATCGGCGAGGGTAGCGCCGCGAACGCCTTCAACGTGATGATCGGCATCGTGCTCTTGTTCACGACGATGAGCTACATCGTGATCTTTCCGGCCTTCATCAAGCTGCGGCGGAGCCACGGGCACGTCAACCGCCCGTACAAGGTGCCGGGCGGCATGGCCGGCGTCTGGATCTGCGGCCTGATCACGACGTTCTGGGCGGTGCTCGCGTCGATCTCTGGCATCTTCCCGGGCTTCTTGGCCGAGGGAGAGTTCCTGAGCGACTCGTGGCTGCCGGAGGGCGTGACGCGGAGCCAGTACACGACCTACGCGTTGGTCGCCATCGGCATTACGATCGCTGTCGGCATCATCTTCTACATCGTTGGCTCCAAGACCCGTGCCGAGCTCGTCAAGGATCCCGAGCACAACCTCGAGGGCACCTCGGGCGACTGATCGACACCTCCCCGCTTCGCGCTCCGGCGCGGAGCGGGGAATTAGTCGAGGATCTGCTCGAGGCCGACGTGCAGCCCTGGCGTCAGTGCTGCAACGCGACGCAGAGCGAGCAGCGCGCCGGGCACAAAGGCCTCGCGACTAAGCGTCACGTTGCGGAGCTCAAGCGTCTGCGCACCCGCGCCGAAGATCACGCTCTGATTGGCGACCACGCCCTCAATACGAATCGAGGAGATTTCGGGGCGCGTACCCGAGGCCGCCTCGACGAGATCGGCCGTGCGCAGCGCGGTACCGCTTGGCCGGTCGACCTTCGCGGGATTGTGCTCCTCAACGATGGCGCACTGATCAAGAACCTTGGCGGCTTCGGCAGCGAAGCGCATCATCAGCACAGCGGTGATGGCGAAGTTCGGTACGTAGAGCACTGGCACGTCGGCTGCAATCGCGGCTGCGTGAATGCGCTCCTCCCCCGCCTTGTCGAGGCCCGTCGTGCCGAGCACGACCGGGAGACCAGCCGCAATCGCCGTGAGCGTGTGGGCTTCACCCACCGCGGGCGACGTAACGTCGAGCAGCACGTCGGCCTGCGTCGCCGCCAGGGCCTCTGCGACCGTTGAGAAGCCATCCTGACCCGTCAACGACCGGGCAACGCGACCGGCAAGCGTGAGATCGTCGGCATCGGCGAGAGCGGCCGCGATCGGTGCGCCGAGTTTCCCGGTGGCGCCGCTCACGAGCACGCGCGTCATGCAGCACCGCCTACGGGCTGACGAAAGGCGTCCATGGCGCGATCGAAGGCCGCCTGATCCGAACCAATTCCTGAGACACAAAGCATGTCGGGAGCGTAGAGGTCGACCATCAGGTCGCGCACGTCCGTGGCCGTCACCGCATCGATCCGGCGTGCCACTTCGGCGTCGTCCATGAGGGGAATGTCCGAGATCAGACTGCGTCCAAGCCGACTCATGCGGGCCACGGTCGAATCCATGTTCAGGAGCAGGCGCGCCTTGAGGTTGTCCCGCGCGCGCTCGATCTCGCCGTCGCGAAAGTTACCGGCAGCGAGATCGAGAATCTCCGTACTGGCGACCGACAGCGCCTCCTCGAGATTCTCTGGTCGCGTACCCAACGCGAGCCCGACCTGGCCGGACTCCTCGTAGTAGGACACATAGGAATACACGCTGTAGACGAGGCCCCGCTGCTCCCGAATCTCCTGCCAGAAGCGTGAGGCCGCGCCGCCGCCGAGCATCTGATCCAGCACGGCGAGCGCGAACCGCCGCTCATCCTTGCGTCCGATCCCCGCCCCGCCGATGGCGATGTGTGTCTGCTCGGTGTCGCGCTCCGTAAACGCCAACGCGCCCGTGGCCGCAACGGCGTCAGTGCGGTCCTGCACCGTGCCGCGACCCAGACCCGTAAACGACTGTTCCACGAGGTCAATCACCTGCGCGTGTTCGACGGGACCAGCAACGGCGACGACAATCTGATCACCGGTGTAGTGGCGTTCATGGTGCCGGCGGATGATCGCCTCGTCGATCCGCTCCACGGACGCCGCCGTACCAGCGATCGGGCGCCCGATCGCCTGTTCGGGAAACAACGTCAGCCCGAGGATGTCGTGGACAAGATCGTCCGGCGTGTCCTCGTAGAGCGCGAGCTCTTCCAGCACGACCTCACGCTCCGCCTCGATATCGTTGAACTCCGGGGTCGCGACCATGGACCCAACGATGTCAATCGCCTCGGGCAGATGCTCGGCGAGCACGCGGGCGTTGAGGTCGGTCTCCTCGCGCGACGTCGCAGCGGCCAGGTCGGACCCGAAACGGTCGAAGGCCTCGGCGATCGACAAGGCGTCGTGCCTGGCGGTGCCCCGGAACAACAGGTGCTCCAAGAGATGCGACACGCCGGCGTCGTGGACGTCCTCGTCGCGCGAGCCGACGCGGATCCACGAACCAAGCGCGACGCCGTGCACGTCGGGACGGAACTCGCTCGCGACCCGAAGGCCGCTCGCGAGTTCCGTTACCTCGACGCCGGGGCGCATTGCTCCCCGTTACTCCTTAGCGGCGATCGCGGCGGCCGCCGCGATCACCACGGTCACCCCGGTCGCGGCTGCTATCGCCACCACCGTCGGGGTACTGCTCCTTGTAGCGCTCGCCAACCGTCTCCGGGGAGACCTCGACGCCGTCCTCGATCTTGGCGACGAGCTTGAGGCCGATGCGGCCGCGGTCGGTATCGACCTCGGTCACCTCGACGTTGACGAGATCGCCGCGGTCCAGGACCTGGTCGGCCGACGAGATGCGCGTGCCCGGCGCGATGCGGGACACGTGCAGCAGGCCGTCCGTGCCCTTGCGCAGTTCGACGAAGGCGCCGAAGTCGGCGGTCTTGACGACCTTGCGCTCGGTGAACTGGTCACCGACCTGGACGGGACGCATCATCTGATCGATCTGGTTCTTGGCATCGACTGCCTCCTGACCGACGCCGTAGATGCGGACGCTGCCGTCCTCTTCCACGTCGATCTGGACGCTGAACTCCTCCTGGAGACCACGGATGGTCTCGCCGCCCTTGCCGATCAGCAGGCCGATCTGCTCGGGGAGGATCGTCGTCTGGAGCACCTGCGGAGCGTGCTCGCTGAGCGACTCGCGCGGTGCTGCGATCGCGGTGGCCATGATGCCGAGGATGCTCAGGCGAGCGTCCTTGGCACGGGACAGCGCGTCCTTGAGCAGCTCGCGGGTGACGCCCGTGATCTTGATGTCCATCTGGAGGGCAGTGATGCCCTCCGCGGTGCCTGCGACCTTGAAGTCCATGTCACCGAGGTGATCCTCAGCGCCCTGAATGTCGGTCAGGATGACGAGGCTATCGCCCTCCTTGATCAGGCCCATCGCGATACCGGCGACGGGAGCCTTGATCGGCACACCAGCGTCCATCAGCGCGAGGCTGGAGCCGCAGACCGACGCCATCGACGACGAGCCGTTGGACTCCAGGATCTCCGAGACAGCGCGCATCGTGTACGCGAAGTCCTCGACCGCCGGCACGACCGGCACCAGAGCGCGCTCGGCGAGCGCACCATGGCCGATGTCGCGGCGCTTCGGACCGCGCATGAAGCCAGTCTCGCCAACGCTGAACGGCGGGAAGTTGTAGTGATGGATGTAGCGCTTGGTGTTCTCGAGCGACAGATCGTCGATCCGCTGCTCTTCCTTCATCGTGCCCAGCGTGACAAGCGTGAGCGCCTGCGTCTGGCCACGGGTGAAGATCGCCGAGCCGTGCGTGCGCGGCATGGCGCCAGCGACGACAGCGATCGGGCGGATCTCGTTCTCGCCACGACCGTCAGGACGACGCTTGTCGACGGCGATCTTGGTGCGGACGATCTGCTTGTAGACGCTCTCGATGGCGGCCTTGACGGCACCCGTCGTAGCGGCATCGAGACCGTGCTCCGAACCCGAGGGGAACGGCAGCTTGATCTCGCTGACGATGCGCTCGATCAGCGCCGAGCGCTTCGCGGCCTTGAGCTCCTTGGAGTCCTGCTCGGCATCCGACAGCCCCTTGATGGCGTCGCCGAACTGCTCCTGCACCGGCGCCTTGACGGCGGCGGCACGACGACGATCGGCGATGAAGCCGAGCGCGAACTTGACCTGCGTGCGACGGACCATGATCTCGTCGGTTGCGTCGGCCGAGACGGGCGGGCACTCAGCGGCAAACGCTGCGGCCTGGGCCTTCTCGACACCACTGATGCCGTGCGCAGAGATCTCGGCGTCGAACGAGGCGCCGTACTTGGCGTCCAGCTCGGCGTCGACGGCCTCGGAGTACCACTTCGGCTTGCCGGCCTTCTGCTGCAGCTCGAGCTGAGCAACGCAGATGTCCTTGATCACCGTGTGGGCGAGCTCGAGGGCCTCGACCATCTTGTCCTCAGCCACGATGTTGGCGCCGGCCTCGACCATGGTGATGGCCTCAGGCGTGCCGCAGACGATCAGATCGAGATCGCTCTCGAGCATGTCGGGCATGGAGGGGTTGACGCGCAGCTCGCCGTCGATCAGACCGACGCGCACTGCGCCGACCGGGCCGGCGAACGGCAGCGGCGAGATCATCAGCGCCGCGGAGGCGCCATTCATCGCGAGGATGTCGTGCGAGACGATCATGTCCACGCTCAGCACCGTGCCGATGACCTGGACTTCGTTGCGGAAGCCCTTCGGGAACAGCGGGCGGATCGGACGATCGATCATGCGCGCATTCAGCGTGGCCTTCTCAGTGGCCTTGCCCTCGCGCTTGAAAAAGCCGCCCGGAATCTTGCCGGCGGCGTACATCTTCTCTTCGACGTCGACGGTCAGCGGGAAGAAGTCCGCGCCAGGGCGGGCCTCCTGCGCTCCGACGACGGTCGACAGGACGACGGTGTCGGCGCTGGTGACCAGCACCGCTCCGTCCGCCTGCTTCGCCAGCTGTCCAGTCGCAAAGCGGAGACTGATGTCTCCTGCTGCGACCTCAACGGCGATTTCAGTGCCAAAGACGTCACTCATGTGTAAGTACTTCCCTTCTTCTGCTGCTAGCGGCTACGCGTCCCGCGTGCCGCCATCAATACTCGGGCGCCCTTAGCGGCGCAGGCCGAGCTCCTTCACGATCGCGCGGTACCGCTCGACGTCCTCACGCTGGAGGTACTGAAGCAGGCGCCGACGGCGGCCCACCATTTTGAGCAGGCCACGACGCGAGTGATGGTCGTGCTTGTGGAACCGCAGGTGCTCAGTGAGCTCGTTGATGCGGGTAGTCAGTAGCGCCACCTGCACCTCGGTGGATCCCGTGTCAGCAGCGGTCTTGCCGTGCTGACCGATGATCTCGGTCTTCTGCTCGCTTGTCAGGCCCATGGGGCCACCTCCTGGTTCAGTCGCCGCACTCGCAGCCCCGGAGCGAAAGTGCCCGGCAGCCGCATAGGCGGTCATGGCGCAAGGTACAGCGGTTTTCCGCGGTCTGCGCCGGTTCGGTGGCGCGGATCCCCGCCTGGGAACCCGCGCCGTACCGAACGGGAGGTCCTAGAAGGTCTCCATGTACTGGTCGATCTCCCACTGATGGACCTGCATCTTGTACTCGTCCCACTCCTTGCGCTTCTCCGCTAGGAACGCCTCGGTGATGTGCTCGCCGAGGGCAGCGCAGACGACCTTGTCGTTCTCGAGCGCGTTGAGGGCCGCATCGAGATTGTGCGGCAGGGCGCCAACCTTGAGCTTCTTCGACTCCTCAGCGGTGAGGTTGTAGATGTTCTGATTGACCGGCTTGGGCGGGCGCGCGCCCTTCTTGATGCCGTCGAGCCCGGCCGCGAGCATGACCGCGAAGAGCAGGTACGGGTTGGCCGTAGGGTCCGGCGTGCGCAGCTCGGCGCGGGTGCCGCCTCCACGGGAGGCCGGGATGCGGATCGCCGCAGAGCGGTTCCCCGGCGACCAGGCGATGTAGACCGGAGCCTCATAGCCCGGCACGAGGCGCTTGTACGAGTTGACGATCGGATTCGCGATCGCCGTGATGGCCGGCAGGTGCTCAAGCAGACCGGCGATATAGCCGTACGCCGCGTCGGAGAGCTGCTCCTCGCCCTTCGGGTCGAAGAAGATGTTCTTGCCCTTGCTCGACAGCGACTGGTTGCAGTGCATGCCCGAGCCGTTCTCACCGAAGATCGGCTTCGGCATGAAGGTGGCGTGCAGGCCGAGCTGCGCCGCGACGGAGCGGATCACGTAGCGGAACGTGATCAGCATGTCGGCGCACTCGAGCGCGTTGGCGTGGCGGAAGTCGATCTCGTGTTGTCCGATCGCGACCTCGTGGTGCGAGGCCTCTAGATGGAAGCCCATCGAGTGCAGCATGTCGTCCATGGCACGTCGTACCTCGACGCCCTTGTCCATCGGGCCAACGTCGAAGTAGCCGGCCTTGTCGTGCGGATTGACGGTGGGGTTGCCCTCGGCGTCATGGTCGAAGACGAAGAACTCGGCCTCCGGGCCGACGCTCATCTCGAAGCCCATCTTCTTGGCGTCGGCGATGACGGTCTTGAGTGCCACGCGCGGGTCGCCCACGAACGGCGTGCCATCCGGGTCCGCGACGTCGCAGATAATGCGCGCCACGTTGCCGGTCGCGCCCTCGAGCCACGGGATGACCTGGAACGTGTTGAGGTCGGGCTGGAAGTACATGTCCGACTTCTCGATGCGCTTGTATCCGCGGATCGAGGAGCCGTCGAACATCATCTGGTTGTCGAGCGCCTTCGGCAGCTCCTCCACCGGAATCTGGATGTTCTTGAGCTGGCCATGGAGCTCGGTGAACTGCAGGCGCACGAAGCGGACGTTCTCCGCCTTGGCCTTTGCGAGGACTTCCTTCTTCGTCATGTGCGTCTCCGTTTCAGGCGGCGTCGCCCCACCGGGCACGCCGCGACGGAGGGACGCCTCGTCGCGTCGTGGTCGGCGCCATTGCCAACCACGCCACCAAGGTAGCACACGCAACCGGACAGGCGCGATATTGTCCTGTCTCCCCCTGCCGGGGTGGCGGAACTGGTAGACGCACCGGACTCAAAATCCGGCGTTGGCAACAACGTGCGGGTTCGAGCCCCGCCCCCGGCATACGCGCGAGGACCAAGGCGAGCGTGCATGAGCACCCGTGCGCCGAGCAAGATCGGAGTTGCGCCCGGCAGTGAGGTCCCCAACCGCGCGTGGTGAGGCCTGCGTCGATCAACTGACGGCTCGCGCGACGCCTCGTCGCGGCGCGCACCACGTGTTCCGACAGAGACCCCGAGTCGTTCCTGCTCATCTACCTTGGAGCTGATGCGCATCTCGTTTTTTTATGCAATCTATTTGACAACGTTATAGATACCTGTACACTCCGGACGTGGCGACGACCACCGACCTCTCGCAGAACCCTGCGCCCAAGCGCAAGCGCTCCCGCGGCTCGTGGTTGTACCCGCTGATCAGCGTGGCCGCAGTCCTTGCCTTCCTGATCGTCTGGTATCTCGTCGCCTTGGCAGAGGTCTGGAAGCCGCTCTTCGTCCCGCGTCCGTCCGACGTCTGGGAGCAGTTCATCCGGGCTTCGACCACCCATGATGGAAACGTCGGGTACAGCGGTGAGTACCTCTGGCAGCACCTGTGGAGCTCGATGTCGCGGCTCTTCGAGGGCCTCGCCCTCGGCGTTCTCATCGGCGTGCCACTTGGCATCGCGCTCGGAGCGTCAAAGACGATTGCCGCGATTTTGCATCCGGGTGTCACGGTGATCCGGAGCCTCCCGCCCCTGGCGTACTTCAGCCTCCTGATCATCTGGTTTGGCATTGGTGACTCCGCCAAGGTCGTGCTCCTGTTTCTCGCCGCCGTGGCACCAATCGCCATCGCCACCGCCGACGCCGTTGGCAACGTTCCGATCGATCGACTACTCGCCGTCCGCTCACTCGGCGCCAGCCGTCTGCAGACGATCACCCAGGTCGTCCTGCCCTCCGCCCTGCCGGAGATGATGACGGGCTTGCGCGTCGCGCTGGGCGTCACGTTCACGACGATTGTGGCTGCCGAGACGGTCAACGGCCTGCCCGGCATCGGGGGCATGGTGCGCGACGCGCAGCGCTTCAACAAAACCGACGTCGTCGTGCTGGGCATCATCGTCATCGGCATCGTCGCCGTCCTGCTCGACATCGCCATCCGCGCGCTCGACCGCCGGGTCGTGCCCTGGCGTGGCCGCGCCTAACCCGCTCCCCGACCATCCCCACCCCTCGTCCCGAAAGGACCACCCCACCATGTCCCGTCCCACCAACAGCGTCGGAATCCGTGCGATCTTGGCACTCGCGCTGCTCGCGATCGTGGCGCTCGTCGTCGCGGCCTGCGGCGGTTCTGACAGCAGCAGCTCGTCGGCCGACAGCGGCGCATCGTCTGAGCCCATGACCCTTCGCATCGGCTACCAGGCCATCCCGAACGGCGACTCCATCGTGCGCCAGAACGGCTGGCTCGAGGAGGCACTGAAGGACAAGAACGTCACCGTCGAGTGGATTAAGTTCGAGTCGGGCGGCGACGTCAACACCGCGTTCGTTGCCGGCGATCTCGACATCGGCTTGGCCGGCTCGAGCCCCGTCACCAAGGGCCTCTCCGAGCCCCTGCTGATTCCGTATCAGGTGCCGTGGATCTTCGACGTGATCGGCACCGCCGAGTCCCTGGTCGTCACCAACGACAGTGGTATCACGGACATCAAGGGCCTGGCCGGCAAGAAGATCGGCACCCCGTTCGGCTCCACGGCGCACTTCAGCCTCCTGGCTGCCCTCGAGCAGAATGGCGTCGATCCGGCGTCGGTCGAGATCATCGACCTCGAGCCTGCGGACATCCAGGCTGCCTGGGAGCGCGGTGACATCGACGGCGCCTACATCTGGCTGCCGGTGCTCGCAGAGCTCCGCACGACCGGCAAGCAGCTGATCACGAGCGCCGATCTGGCCGCAGCTGGTAAGACGACTGCCGACCTCGCCGTCGTCAGCAACGACCTCGCGACCAACCACTCGGACATCGTTCAGATCTGGGTTGACCAGCAGGCTCGCGCCGTCGACCTGTACAACACGGATCCCACCGCCGCCAGCGAGGCGATCGGTGCTGCTCTGACCCTGGAGCCCGCTGAGGCACTCGCCCAGGCCAAGGAGCTGATCTGGCTCGACGCGAAGCAGCAGGCTTCCGCGGAGTACCTCGGCACGCCGAGCGCGCCGGGTGCGTTTGCGAACAACCTGCTCGATGCGGCAACCTTCCTTAAGACGCAGGACGCGATCGACGCGGTCCCGGCGCTGGATGTCTTCCAGAAGGGCATCAACGGCACCTGGGCAGCGGCGGTCACCCCCGCTTCCTAACGAGAAGGAGACGCGTGGCCACGACAACTGATGACAACTCGGGCGTCGTGGCCACGCGCCCCGGAGCACTGCGATTCGCCGACGTCCACCATGTCTACGGGCAGGGTGCGTCGGCGAATCCGGTGCTCGGTCCGATCGACCTCGACGTCCCCGGCGGCGAGTTTCTCTGCATCGTTGGCGCGTCGGGCTGCGGTAAGTCGACGCTCTTGCGGCTGGTCGCCGGGTTCATGCCCGTCAGCATCGGCCGTATCACGATCGATGATCGCGAGATCAGCGCCCCCGGCCCCGATCGCGGCATGGTCTTCCAGCAGCCGACACTGTTCCCTTGGCGCAGCGTCCGTGGCAACGTCGAACTCGCGCTGAAGTTGCGCGGGTATCCGCGCGGTGAGCGGCGCGCCGAGGCGGAGCGTCTCCTCCGGCAGGTTGGCCTCGGTGACGCGATGCATCGCCGCACGTACGAGCTTTCCGGTGGCATGCAGCAGCGTTGCGCGACGGCCCGGGCCCTTGCCGGCGACCCCGAAGTCCTCCTGATGGACGAACCCTTCGGCGCCCTCGATGCGATCACGCGCGAGCACATGCAGCAGGAACTCCACGCCCTCTGGCGCGAGACCCACAAGACGATTGTGTTTGTGACCCACTCCGTTGACGAAGCGCTGATCCTCGGTACCCGCGCGATCGTGCTCGGCGGCCGCCCCGGCCATGTCCTGCTCGACCTCCCCCTCAATCTCCAGCGCGACGCCGAGGGCGACACGCACCACGACGCCGGCTACGCCGATCTGCGCTCGCAGATCTCCCACGCGATGGACGATGACTACCAGCGCTCCCAAAGCGAGGTCCCCCGATGACGCAGTTCCATTGGTTTCTCCCCTCCTCCGGTGACGGGCGCAACATCACCGACGCCCTCGACGGCAAGGCCGATGTCAGCATCGCCCGCCCGGTCAGCATCAAGTACCTCGCCGAGGTCGCCCAGGCCGCCGAGAACGTCGGCTTCGTGGGCGCCCTGACGCCCACCGGCACCGGCTGCGACGAAGCGTGGATCCTCGGGTCCGCCGTGGTCCAACACACGCAGAAGATCAAGCCGATCATCGCCTTTCGCCCGTCGAGCATCGCTCCGGCGTGGGCCGCGCATACCGCTGCAACCTTCCAGCGGATGGCCGATGACCGCCTGATCATCAACATCGTCACCGGCGGCAACCCCGGGGAGCAACGGGCACTCGGCGACTTCCTCGGACACGATCAGCGCTACGCCCGCACCGACGAGTTTCTCGAAATCTTCAACCGGTGCTTCGACTACGACCCCTTCGACTTCGAAGGTGACCACTTCAAGGTGGAGCAGGCTTCGCTGCTGATCGAGGCGAAGAGGCCGCCCGTCTATTTCGGGGGCGCCTCCCCGGCAGCAGTCGAAGTCGCGGCCAAGCACGTCGATTGTCATCTGATGTGGGGCGAGCCACGCGAACAGCTGATCGAGCGGATCGCCATCGTGAAGGCTGCTGCGGCGGCGCAGGGGCGCTACGTGCGCCCGGGCATCCGTCTGTTGATCATCGCCCGAGATACCTCCGACGAGGCCTGGGCCGTCGCCGACCGACTCCTCGCCAGCATGGACGAGCAGACGATGGCCCAAGCGCGCGAGTACTTCTCCAAGATGGATTCCGTCGGCCAGTCGCGTATGACCGCGCTGATCGATAACGCCTCGCTGACCACGAAGGACCTCGAGATTGAGCCAACCCTCTGGGCCGGACCCGCGCTGGTGCGCGACGGCGCGGGTACGGCGGTGGTTGGGAACTACGACGAAGTGGCCGCCAAGCTCGCCGACTACATCGACATTGGCTTCGAGGAGTTCATCCTCTCGGGCTACCCGCACCTCGAAGAGGCCTACCGGGTTGGCGAGGAAGTCGTGCCACGCGTCAAGCGTTTGCGTCCCTGATCCGGCGATCCGTATCGTAGGGTTCTGATCGTGACCAGTGCTCTCATCATCGCGCTGGCAGTCGGCGTGATCTTCGTCGCCTCCGTTGTTCGAGGCTACAGCGGCTTCGGCTTTGCGATGATCGGCGTGGCGGGCATCTCGTTGACCGCACCGCCTGATGTGGCGATTCCGACCGTGCTCATCCTCGAGGTCATCGTCGGCCTGCTCTTGCTGCCACCGGTCTGGCGGCAGATCGAATGGCGACCGGTGCTCACGCTCCTCGCCGGCGCGCTTGTCCTCACCCCAGTAGGCGCAGTCGTGCTCATCCACATCCCTGCTGACGCGGCGCGCATCGGTATTGCCCTCGTGATAGCGGTCGCGGCGATCATGCTGCTCCGATCCAGCGGCACACGGCCAGCACCGGGAGATGCGGCTACGGTCGGTGTCGGCGGTGTGGCCGGCCTTCTCAACGGTGCGTTCGGAATCAGCGGCCCACCGGTAGCCCTCTTTTTCCTGGGCACCGAGCGCGGCGCACACGTCTCACGCGCGTCGATGATGGCGTGCTTTCTCGTGCTCGACCTTGTCGCGGTAGCGTCGTTTGGCGTCGGCGGTCTGATCGACCGAGACGTGCTCGTCACCGTGTTGTTCTGTCTCCCCGCCCTGGCGATCGGGTCGTGGATCGGTCACCGGATGTTCCACGGCTCCGACACGTCGAAGTTTCGCACGCGCGTCCTTTGGATCCTGTTACTGCTCGCTCTCGTCACGGCGGGCCGAGGGCTCGCCGGCGTTATCTAGGAGACCCGTTCCCAGTCAACGAGCGCTCGCCGCATCGCGTTGCGCACGATCGTTACGCCCTCATCCACGCCCATGCCGGGCTTGGCGAGCACCTGGTTCGCCTCAACCGCGAGAGCAACATGCGTGCTCGCAATAGCACTCACCTCTGTTTCGGCGCACGACCCGCCAATGAAGACTCCGAGCCCTGCTGCCCGACATACCTGCGCAGCGGCTACCGCGCGGGTCAGGGAGCCGAGATCGGGCATCTTGATCTGGATCAGATCGACGGCCTCTGCAGCGACGAACTGCGCCACATCGTCATCGGTGTTGCAGAACTCATCGGCGACCAGAGTGACCTTGCTGCCGCGCCGCTGGAGCTCGGCTCGGAGCCTGCTGAGCAACTCGACGGTCTCTTTGACGTCTCGGCCGTAGCAGGGCGACTCGATCGCGAGCGGGAACCCCTCCGCTGCCGTCTCCGCCTCGATGAGAAAGCCGGCCATGCGATTGATGTCCAGCGCAACCGCCTGTCCGAGCATCCCGTACAGATCGAGGTGAAACCGTGGCCGATATCCCGGCGCACCCAGTTCCGCGACCCGGCGCCTCAGCCACGCGACGTACCGGAGAAACAGGGCTCCATCGTGGCCGAAGGACGCCAACGAGTTGAACAATCCGTGCGGTAGAACCTCGACGCCCCGCAGAATCATGCGGTCGGCATTGAGCTCCCGTTCATCACCGCTCTGCGCGTACACCGGGAGAAGCTCTGGCTCCTCCAAACCCGTTAGCTCCGCGAGCACGTGAATCGGGCTGCGGCCCGCCTCAGCTGCGTTCGCATTGAGCAACGCCTGACTGAGGCCGTACCGCACTGCGGTATGGAGAGGGCGCCCGTCGAAGCGCAACTCCTCCACGAGCTGACAGGCGGCTGCGAAGTCGAGCTCGCCCGCCTCAAGAAGCGAACGCGCGGCGAAGTCGATCTCGACACCGAGGACCGCCGGGTCGACGGGGGCGTCGCGCCCGCCGACACCGGCGTACTGCACGGACACCGCGTCGCCCCAGCCAACCGCGCCGGACGCCATCTCGACCCGCAACAGGATGGCCCGTGCGGGGCTACGCACGGCCAGGTGACCCGGGGTAATCGGGTCACCGCGGTAGGCAAAGCCGTCGTGCTCAGCCCCCGCGCGGATGGCCATCAGATCGTCGGCATAGAACGCGGCCTCACCCGGTACCGCATCGAGCCACGCCAGCTCGGGCATGTCTCAGCCCTCGAGCGCAAGCACGAGCATGCGCTCCATCTCGTCAAGTCCCTTCGACCACGTCGCGGGATCAGCGAGATCGATACCGAAGGCACCGAGCTGGGCGCCAGGCGAGGACGAGCCACCGGTGGCGAGGAAGTCGAGATAGGGACCAACGAACGCCTCGCCCTGCTCGCGGTACAACGCGTAGAGCGTGAGGCTGGCGAGGTGCGCGAACGCGTAGGCGTAGGTATAGAAGCGCGTGTTGATGAAGTGCGGGATGTAGCTCCAGCCGCGGCGGTAGCCGTCGGGCAGCTCCATCGAATCGCCGTAGTAGCTCTGATTGCGTGCGAACCAGAATTCGGCCAGCCGGTCCTTGGTCAGCGCCTGACCGCTCATCCGCGCACCGTAGGCATCCTGCTCGTAGCGCGCCATCATCGTCTGGCGGAACACCGTCGCAAAGCCCGACTCAAGCTCCTGACGGATAAGAGCGGTGCGCGTAGCGGCATCCGGCTCCGTCTCGAGCATCCGCTCGAACACGATCAGCTCGGCGAAGGTGCTCGGTACCTCGCACAGCGCGAGCGGCGCGTGCATGGAGAGTGCCGACTGGCGCTCACTCGACAGCGCGAAATGCATGCCGTGACCAAGCTCGTGCGCCACCGTCATGAGATCGCGCAGGGTATCGGTGTGGTTGAGCATGATGAACGGCTGCGCGTCTTGGGCGACCGAGGCGCAAAACGCTCCCCCGCGCTTGCCTTGTCGCGGCTCGGCATCAACCCGCTGCTCGTCGAACACGCTGCGCGTGACACGCGTGAGCTCCGGCGAGAAACGGCCAAAGGCGTCGTCAACGATGACGCGTGCCTCCTCGTAGGGCATGGAGCGCCCCTCACCGAGCGGCGCGTATTGGTCGGCGAGGTGGAGCCGATCGACACCCATCAGCTCGGCCTTGCGCCGGAACCAGCGCTGAGCCATGCCGTAGCGCGCCTCGATCGCCTCCATCATCGCGTCGACCCATGCGGGCTCGAGCTCGTTCGACAGATGGCGCGCCGACATCGGGGCGTCGTAGTTGCGCAGACGGTCCATCGTCAGGCGGTCGGCGACGATGCTGTCGTAACACGAGGCGAGCACGTCGCCGTGCGGCTCGAGCGCCACGTACAGCGTCTCGAGTGCCGCGATGCGTACGTCGCGCTTCGGGGTATGTACGTAGGACAGCAGCTCGTCGACGGTCTTCTCGGCTTCGCCCGTTCCATCGTCGAACGGCGCGCGAATGTTCGAGACCGTCTGGGCAAAGAGGCTCTGCCAGGCCGACACGACCGGCTCGCGCTCGGCGAGCATGCGCTCCTGATCGTCGGGGAGCACGTGCGGACGGAACCGCCGTTCGGACATTAGGTGATGCCGATCGGCCGCCACCTCGGGCGCGTCAATCAGCGGCAGTGCAATCGCGTCGTCGAGGGCGATCCATTCCAGGTCGAAGAAGCGCAGCGCATTCTGCGCCCGCACCATCCCCTGGTCCACGACGGTCTCCAGATCGCGCGCCTCGTCGTCGTTCACATCGACACTCCGCCGGAGCCCCACGTACGACCCGACACGGTGCAGCGCATTGGAGATGCGGGAGAGCTCCGCAAGGGCCTCGGCGAGCCCAGCGGCGTCAAGCGTGGCAACGCGGCCGCGGTAGGCGGCGTCGAACGCCTCCGACGCGAGAATGGACTCGTCGAGCAGAGCATGGGCAGACGGGACGTCTGCGCAGATGGCGGAGAGATCCCAGCGCACGCCCTCGGCGTTTGGACCCACTGGCGTGATGGCAGTCATAGCGAAAGTGTCACCGATCGTCCCCGGCGAGTCGACGCTGTGCGAGGAGGAGCGCCAGCGAACTCGTGGCCGCGAGCACCTCCCCGCCGATCAGCGCAATCGCCTCGTCGAGCGGCATGTGCAGCGGCAGCGTCGGCTCGTGCTGCACCGCCGTCGGGTCGGGACGGCAGTTGCGGGCCAGAAACACGTAGCCACGCTCGTCCATGCGGCCGGGACTGGTGGTGAATTCTCCCAATGGCTCCAGATGATCGCTGGTCACGAGCGCCTCTTCCGACAACTCGCGGCGCGCACTCTCAATCGGCTCCTCGCCGGCATCGATTGCGCCCGCCGGTACTTCAAGGGTTTCACCACCGACCGCGTAGCGGTACTGACGAACCAGAACGACGTCACCGTTCTCCATGATCGGGACGACCTTGGCGAAGCCCGGCGACTTGACGATCGGGAACGCGTAACGTCGCCCCTCGGGCGTCTCGACGTCGTGCTCCTCGATGCGAACCACATCGTCGTGCAGGATCCGCACGCCGTGCACCTGCCATTCGGGAAGCCGCGAATCACCCATGCGGCCACTGTAGAGCAGGATGCCTAGGGGTATCGTGCGAGCAATGCGTCCCGCTCTTGCCGTCCTGATCGCCGCCGTCGTGATTGTCGTGGGGACCTCCACGGCAGTCCACCTCCTTGGAGGAAGTTCCGGAGCAAGCGCGGAGCAGGCCGCGAGCACCACAGCCGCCGGCACTGCTGGTAAGAAGGCCGTCAAGCCCGTCAGGGAGGTACCGGAACTCACCCTGCCGGACCCGCTGCCGAACCGCACGCTCGACGTGCCGATCCTGATGTACCACCGCATTGCCGTCCTCAATGGCGACGAGCCGTCCGTCACCGTGGGACTCACGGTCGACCCGGGCGAGTTTCAACTCCAGATGGCCTGGCTCCATGCCCAGGGATACACCACGATCACCCAGCTGCAGCTCTACAACGCGCTGATGGAGGGAGCACCGCTCCCGGACAAGCCGATCATGCTGACGTTCGACGACGGCTATCGCGGCGTGGCCACGGTGGCTGCGCCGATGATGTCGCAGTTCGGGTTCGTCGGTACCGCGTACATCATCACGGATCGCATTGCCCAAAACCGCAAGACCGCGCCGACGTGGCTCACCTGGCCTCAGCTGCGCATTCTGGAGCAGCGAGGTTGGGACATTGGTTCGCACACCGTCTCGCATACCGAGATTCCGAACATGTCGCCTGAGGCAGCCATGAAGACCCTACGGCAGTCACGCTTCACCCTCGAGCGCCATCTCGGTCATCCCGTGCAGTGGTTTTGCTACCCGGCAGGTTCCGTGGACGCGAAGTCGGTCGAGGCCGTGAAGAAGGCGGGCTATGTGCTCGCGACGACGACCAAATCTGGCGTCACGCTGTCTGCGCAGGATCCCCTGCAGTTGGAGCGCATCCGCATTTCCAACACCACGGGCGTTCGCGGGCTGGCGGCTGCGCTCTCCTAAGCGTCGGCGAGCAGCACGTCGGCCGACGTAGCGCCAACGCGTGACGCGCCTGCCACCAGCAGAGCCGCCACCTCGTCGAGGCCGCGCACGCCGCGCACGGCTTTGACCCCGATCTCCGCACCGACCTCTTCGCGCATGAGTTCGACATCGAGCACGTCGTTCGGCTCAGGTGACAGCCCGGAGGAGGTGACCAGCATGTCGACCTCAGCAGCAACGACCGCTCGAGCAAGGAGACGTAGCGTGCGATCGTCGAAGACGCCGGTATCGATCACGCCGCGCACGAGCGCCTCCGTATCCGCCTCACGAGCCGCCTGTACGCAGCGCCGCAGCTCATCCCGCACATAGGTCGGATCGCCACCGGCGAACTGCGCCAGGTCTGCCACGACCTCCACTTCCTGTGCGCCCTCACGAATGGCCTGCACACACGCACGCGCCTTGATCTCCGGCCGATCGCCGCCAAACGGATGCGAGATCAAGGCCACCACCTTGACATCAGTGCCCTGAAGGACGCCTGCGGCTGCCGCGACATGCGTGGGCGGCACACAGACCGCAGCCACGTGGCGAGTGAGGGCTAACTCGCAGAGGTCTCTGCAGTCCGCAGATGTAGCGCGCGGGCGGAGAAGCACGAGCTCGATCGATTTCGCGATGTCGCCAGTGCGTCGGGCCATGTGCGCAGCGTACCCGTGCGGGGTGATCCCGGTCGCTCCAGTTCACCACGGCTTCGTCTACGATGCGTTCTCGTCCAATGACCGAATTCCGCGACCAAAAGCGCTACGACGCGCACCAAGAGGCCATGCGCAACTCGCGCCGCGCCAAGCAGCGTGCCTCCGCGCGAGCGCAGCAGCGCCGGCGCCGAATGGTCGCAGTCACGGTCCTGTTGCTGCCCGTGGCCGTTGCCGCGTTCGCATTCACTTGGAATCGCAGCAGTCCCGCGCCCAAAAAGACCAAGCCCGTCGCGACGACGACCACGCCACTCCAGAGTGCCGCCGAGCAGGCAGTAGGCGGTCGCATCGCCATGCCGGATCATGTTCGTGGCGTCCACGTCACGTCGTACGCGGCAGCGACGCCAAGCCTCTTCGAGCCGATCATGGCCCTCGCCGATCCGAAGGTCGGCATGAACGCCATCCAGATCGACGTCAAAGACGAGCGCGGCGAACTCGCGTTCTCGACCCCGATCCCGCTCGCCAACAAGAGCGGCGCGCAGCAGAACGTCTACGACCCGGTCGAAGTCCTGCGCCGTGCGCACGCGGCCGGGCTGTACACGATCGCGCGCATCGTCACCTTCCAAGACGGCTACGCACCGCAGGCAGACCGCTCAGTTGCTCTGCGCACGCGGTCGGGAGAGTTGTGGAAAAACGACCTCGGCATCACGTGGCTCGATCCCACCAACGAGAAGGCCTGGGAGTACCCCATCCAGGTCGCGCAGTACGCCGCGGAGTTGGGCTTCGACGAGATCATGTTCGACTACGTCCGCTATCCCACCGACGGTGACGCCTCCAAGATTGCGTTCAAGGATCCGGGCCGCCCCCGACAGGACACGATCACGGCGTTCCTCAAGCTCGCGTCCGCGAAGCTCAAGCCGCAGGGCGTACACGTGTCCGCCGCGTTCTTCGGCCTCGCCGCGACAGACGATCTCGGCATCGGCCAGTGGCCCGGCAAGCTGCGCAACACGCTCGACGCGGTGTACCCGATGATCTACCCGTCGCACTTCACGGACGGCCAGTTCGGTATCGACAAGCCCGGCGATAAGCCCGGTCCGACGATCGCGGCCGCGATGTCCGACTGGCGACGGAAGACCAATGGCGGCACGATGCAGATTCGGCCGTGGCTCCAGGACTTCACGCTTGGTGGAATTCCCTACGGCACCCGTGAGGTCAAGGAGCAGATCGCGGCGGCCGATCGCACGGGAGCGGACGGATGGCTGCTCTGGAACGCGCAGTGCATCTACAGCGCTGGCGTGTTCGAAGGCACGAACGGCCAGCCCTAACGTCTGGGCTAGGGACCGAGTCGGTCCAGCAGGGCGGGATCGTCGCGCCAGCCGCGCTGCGTGCGCACGCGTAACTCAAGCATGACCTTGCCACCGATGATGCGCTCGATGCCGGGCCGCGCAGAGGTGCCGATGTCGCGGATCATTGTCCCGCCGGCACCGATCACGATGCCCTGCTGCGATTTGGAATCCACGTAGATCGACGCCTCGATGCGCGCGGCGCGACGTCGGGTCGGCGGGTCGTACTCCTCGACGACGACGGTGAGGGCATGCGGCACCTCGTCGCGCAGGCGACGCAATGCTTGCTCGCGAATGAGTTCGGAAATCTGCAGGCGCACGGGATCGGATGAGCGCGCCTCCTCGGGAAACAGCGCGAGACCTTCAGGAGCCAGGCGCACAAGATCGTCCACCAAGGCCGCCACCCCGTCGCCCGTCTTGGCGGATACGGGATGGAGCTCTGCGAACGGCCCGAGCTCTGCTGCCGCCTGCATGGCCTGGGCAATGCGCTCCGGTGGCATGCCATCGGTCTTGTTGACGACGACGATGACGGGAACACCTGCGGCGTAGGCCGCCTCAGCACTGGCACGGTCGCCGCCACCGATCGACTGCGTGCCATCAAGGACCAGCAGCACGACATCGACATCGGACAGCGTCTCCTTCACGCTCTCGGCCATCCGCCGCGTCAGCCCATCACGCGGGATCTGAATCCCGGGGAGGTCGGCCAGTACCAACTGCCAGCTCTCGCCATGCGCGATACCGGCGATGCGACGACGCGTCGTCTGCGGCCGGCTCGAGGTGATCGTGACGTGCTCCCCCACGATCTTATTAACGAGGGTGCTCTTGCCGACGTTCGGTCGGCCGGCGAGGCCGACGAGTGCGCAGCGGAACTCCACCCCCGCAGGGTACGTCAGCACGCGCCGAGCCCGCCCCGCCCCGTTGACTCCAGTACTCTGCCGAGTGGAGTTCTATGAGCACGACACCGACCGCACGCGACACCGTCTTCTCCCCCCTGCGCGTCGAGGGAGCGGTTGAACGGATCGTCCGGCGCCTTGGCGAAGCCATTGGCTCGGGTGTGTTGCAACCGGGAGAGCGGCTGCCACCCGAAGTTGAGCTCGCCGAACGACTTGACGTCGCCCCGATGACCCTTCGTCAGGCACTCGCCATCCTTCGTGATGCCGGTTACGTCGAAACGCGTCGTGGGCGCGGAGCGGGCACGTTCGTCGTCGATGACATCGTGCGACCGCTGGGGAACGCACGCCGCATTCCTACGCATGAGGAGCTACGCGACCTCGTCGACTGGCGTCGCGCAGTCGCTGGCGAGACGGCGTTCCTTGCTGCCACCCGAGTCGATTCTGCCGGGCGCCAGCGCATCGCCGATGCGGCAGCGCGGGTCGAAGTGTCGGCGTTTGGCGACTTTGCCGAATACCGCCTTGCCGACAGCGGCTTCCACCTGGCGGTCGCCGAGGAATCTGGGAGCGCCCGACTGGTCGCGGCCGAGACGGCGATACAGTCGGAACTCGGGGAGATCCTCGGCTCGCTGCCGGGTAGCGAGTCAACCGAGGCCGTACGGGCCTCAACCATTGGTCACACGCCCATCCTCGCCGCGATCCTGCAGGGCGACGCCACGGGAGCGCGGGAGGCGATGGTCGCCCACGTCGAGGCAACGTACGACTGGATTGTTGGTCTCCATCTTGGCCGCCTGTCTCGCCGACCTTGATTCTTGAAATCTAAAGAGTAGAGTTCTTCGCATGGCGACCACACTGTCCCCCATCGATGCACCGGAACTGCCGTTCTTCGACGTCAATGATCCTGCCTTTTCCGTGCGTTCCGCGCTTGTGCGTGCCGCGCGCGAAACCGGGCCCTACGCCCGAACGCCCTATGGGCTCGCCGTGCTGCGCTACGCAGAGGTCAATGCGCTCGTCAATGACAAGCGCCTGATCCAGGGCAGCGCGCGGTGGTCTGAGCACAACGGCATCACCGGTGACTGGGCTACGTGGTGGGCGAACATCGTCCTCAACAAGGAGGGCGCCGAGCACGTACGCCTGCGCAAGCTCGTCAACCCCGCCTTCTCCTCCCGCCACGTCGAGGGGCTCGTCCCCAAGTTCCAGGAGTTGGCGAACGAGTTGATCGATGGCTTCATCGACGATGGCCAGTGCGAATTCATGCACCAGTTCTCTGAGCCGTACGCGACGCGCGTCATCTGCCGCCTGCTCGGCGTTGACGACTCAAACTGGGAGGACCTCGCGCTGTACGCCGAGAAGATGAGCCTCGCGCTATCGATTGCCGCCAAGGAGCGCCTCGACGAGGTCGAATGGGGTCTCGAGCAGATGGGCATCTACGCCGACGGCCTGATTGCCGAGCGACGCGCTGCTCCGCAGGACGACTTTCTCCAGACGCTGGTGGACGCTAACGAGGACGGTGATCGCCTGAGCGACGCCGAACTGCGCACCACGGTCATCCTGCTGTTCCAGGGCGGCATTGACACGACGCGTAATCAGCTCGGCCTGGCAATGGACCTGTTCGTGCGTCATCCCGAGCAGTGGGCGATGCTCCGCGATCGTCCGGAGCTAGCTGCCAATGCCGTCGAAGAGGTGATGCGCATCCGCCCGACGACCACGTGGGTTACGCGCGAGGCCGCTGAGGACTGCGACATCGACGGGATCCACGTGCCGAAGGGGACGACAATCCATCTCTTCACAGAATCGAGCGGTACCGACCCGCGCGCCGTGGACCATCCCGAGTTCGACATCACCAACGACACCCGTCCGAAGCACTTCGGGTTTGGCGGTGGACGCCATTACTGCCTCGGGCACTTCATTGCCCGTGGCGATATGACCGAGGCGCTCGCGCTGCTCGCCCAGCGCCTCCCTGGGCTGCGCTATGCCGCAGAGCCGGAGTGGCTCCCTGACTCCGGCAACACCGGCCCCGTCCGTCAGGTGATCACCTGGGATCGCGAGGCGGCTCGGTGACCGACGCCCTGACCACACACCGCGAAGCGAACGCCAACGCGGCGGATGACCTGGCTGCGCGCATCAAGCAGGCCAACGTCGAGTTCATCTACTACCAGTTCGTCTCGATCAACGGCCGCGTGCTCGCGAAGGTCGTGCCGGCGGCGCACCTCAAGCGCAGCCTCGACAAGGGCGTGCAGTTCCACGGCTCGGCGATCGCCGATGTCGCAGCCGATCGCCATGGCGAGCTCTTTGGTGGCGGTATCGCAGCCGAGGAGTTCGCCGTCATGCCCGATGCCGACTCGTTCCAGGTGCTGCCTTGGGAGCCGAGCGTCGGTCGCTTTCTCTGCAGCCTGTATCGGCGCGACGACAGCCACCGAGATCCGGGTGCGCCGCTCTCCACCGACGTCCGCGGCGTCATGCGTCGAGCCATTGATGGGCTCGAGGAGCGCACCGGCTACGAGCTACGCAGTGGCACAGAACCTGAGGTGACCTGGAAGGGCGAGGGCTACGACCCGGTCGCCCGCCCCGGCGTGAGCACGGCGTACCACGCCGGCACGCTCGAGCTGACCCGCGAGATCTACCAGCGTGTGATCCGCTATGCCCTCGCGATGGGGATCGACATGATCGAGGGCGACTATGAGGATGCTGGGCAGATCGAACTGAATTTCATGTACGACCGCGCCGACCGGACTGCCGATCGCCTGCTGACGTACCGCCAGATCTGCGTACAGGTGGCGCGCGAGCTCGGGATTGAGGTCACGTTTATGCCGAAGCCCGAGGTCGGCATCATGGGCAATGGCTGCCATCACAACCTGTCGCTCTGGAAGGATGGGCAGAACACGTTCGCCGAGCCTGGTCGACGCGAACTGCACATCACCGAAACCGCCAAACACGCGCTCGGTGGTCTCCTCGCCCACGCGGCGGAGTCGATGGCGGTCTACGGCAGTACGGTCAACTCCTACAAGCGCTACTGGGACGCCGGGCAGTTCGCCCCGTCGCGCGTCGACTGGGGGCTCGACGACCGTAGCCGCAGCGTCCGCATCAGCGCCAGCGGACGGCTCGAGCTGAAGCTGCCCGATTCGATCGTCAATCCCTACCTCTCGCATGCGCTCATTGCCGCTGCCATGGAGGATGGCCTGACCAACGCGATCGACCCCGGACCCGCACCCGATCCGGGTGTGACGGGTCCGGAGAAGTTCGACTCGCTGCCGCTGACTCTCGGCGATGCGGTCGAGAAGTTCGCGAGCTCTGCGTTCGTCCGAGGTGCGCTCGGCGCAGACCTCACGGATCTCTATACCGAGTTCAAGCGCGACGAGTGGGCCCGTTTCTCCGGGGCCATCACCGACTGGGAGGACATGATGTACAGGCAGTGGATTCCATGAGCACCTACGAGCTCGTTACCCCCGGCGCACTGACCCTTGGCTGCGGAGACCTTGACGCCATGCCGCTGATGGGACTGATGCTGCCGGATGGCACGCGTCCCGGCTACGAGCCAGATGCGGCGCGACTGGTCGCGGATCAATTGGGTCTCGAACTTGTGTGGGTGCCGCTCTCGTGGAGCGACTTCTACCCCGCCCTCCACGATCACAAGGTCGACGGGATCTGGTGCGGACAGGGCATCACCGACCATCGCCGCACGCTGGCCGACTTCACCCGCCCGTACGCGATCTTCAATGAGTCGCTGGTGACGCGCATCGAGAGCACCATCTCAAACCCGTTGGAGTGTGCCGGTAAGCGCATCGGCGCGATTGCGATGAGCACGAACATGACGCTAACCGAGACGTTTCCTGGCGTGATTCCGGTTCCGTTCGACGGGGCCACCGACGATGTCTACGCCGACATGATCGCGGCCACGCGGTCGGGCGAGATCGATGGGTTCGTCGATGACGATGTCGTGATGGTAACGCTTGACGACGACCCGGAACTTCGGCTGGCCTTCACCGTGGAGACACGCAACCAGTGGGGCATCGCGGTGCGTCAGGGCGAAGACGACCTGCGCGAGGCCCTCGACGGCGCCCTCACGACGATCATCGATGATGGGTCACTCGAGGCAGTCTGGACACGCCACATGCCTGATCTGCCGTGGCCGCTCGGCTAGTCGTTAGGCTGCCGCTATGCGACCGCCCGTCATCGGCCTGACCGCGTTCCGTCGCGACCTGCCCACGTATCTCGGCGACCAGACCGATCTCTATACCCTCGATCCGAACTACACCGACGGAATTACCCGCGCCGGTGGACTCCCGCTGATCATTCCGCACAACGAGGATCCCGAAGCCGTCCTTGATCTCCTGGATGGCCTCGTCATGACCGGCGGCGGTGACCTCCACCCCGAGCACTACGGCGCGGAGACGGCCACCGAGCTCGAGGACTCCAATGCCGGTGCCGACCTCTGGGAGCTTGCACTCGCCCGCGGCGCGCGCGCACGCCAACTGCCTGTGCTCGGCATCTGCCGAGGCATGCAAGCACTGGCCGTTGCCGCCGGCGGGACGATGATCCAAGATCTGCAGCCGGAGCACTGCCACCCGATCATCGAGAGCACCCCCGATGCGCTGATGCGTTCCCGCCACGACGTCACGGTCGACGAGGGATCCGAAATCGCACGCGTCATGGGAGCCCACACCTTCGCTGTCAATTCCATCCATCACCAAGCGGTGGTTGATCCCGGTGACCTTGTCGCCACAGCCCGCGTCGGACAGGTGGTAGAGGCCCTCGAGAGCAATCGTGAGTGGTCGGTCATCGGCGTGCAGTGGCACCCCGAGAAGATGCAGGAGCCAGAGCAGCAGGCCCTGTTCCGCTTCGTCGTCGACGCCGCGCGTCGTCGCCGCGACGGCTGAGTACCTATCCAGGCGAGCCTCGTTCCCGTACACTCGCGTCATGAAGCGCATCGTTAACGGCGCCTGTCCGCTCGACTGTCCCGATACCTGCGCATGGCAGATCGATGTCGAGGACGGTCGCGCTGTGCGCATGCGCGGACGTAAGGATCATCCGTACACGCGTGGCGCTCTGTGTGGCAAGGTCAACCGCTACCTCGATGCGGTCTATGCGCCGGATCGCCTGACGGTCCCGATGCGTCGCATCGGCGAGAAGGGCGAGGGGAACTTTCAAGAGATCGACTGGGACGAGGCCATCGGCCTCACCGCCGCAGCGCTGCAGCAGACGATCGATCGTCACGGCCCCGAAGCGATCCTCCCGTATTACTACGCCGGCACCCTCGGGGCCGTTCAGGGCTGGTCGCTCGGCCAGCGTCTGTTCAAGCATCTCGGTGCCACGCGGCTCTTCACCACGATCTGCACCGGTGCTGCAACTGCCGCGATGGACGTCACGATCAAACGACCGGTTGGCCTCGACCCCGAAGACTTCGTGCACTCGAAGTTGATCCTTGTGTGGGGCGCCAACCTGCTGTCGTCCAACATGCACCAGTGGCACTTCATCCACGAGGCGCAGCGCAATGGAGCGCATGTCGTCGCTATCGATCCATTGCCGACCGACACTGCCGTGCGCTGCGATCAACATCTCCAGCTGCTCCCCGGCACCGACGGGGCTCTGGCGATGGGGCTGATGGGCGAGCTCCTTGCCGCGGGCGCCTGCGATGAGGAGTGGCTCGCGGAGTGCTCGGTGGGCTGGCCAGAGCTCCGCGAGCGCCTTGCGGACTGGAACGCTGCCCGCGCCGCCGAGATCTGCGAACTCGACGTCGCTGAGGTACAGGGCCTAGCCGATCGGATGATTACGACGCGCCCCACCGCAATCCGGATGGGACTCGGGCTCCAGCGCCACGGCGGTGCCGGGGCGGCGTACCGCGCGATTGTCATCCTCGGTGCCGTCACGGGCGACTTCCGTCACGTCGGCGGTGGCGTGCTGCCTGAGACGGCCGGCCGCTTCGACGACATCACGATCGATCTCGAAGAGCCTGCGGACCTTGAACTACCTGCCGCGCGGGTGATCAACATGTCGCGCCTCGCGGAGGCACTCACCGACACCGAGCAGAGCCCACAGGTGCACGCACTCGTCGTCTGGAACACGAACCCCGCGGCCACGGTGCCAGACCAGATGCGCGCGCAACGCGGGTTTCGGCGCGACGATCTTCATCTCACCGTCCTCGAGCACCGCATGACCGATACGGCCATGTTCGCCGACGTGCTCCTACCGGCCACGATGCAGACCGAGCACCTCGATATCCATGCCTCGTACGGCCACCACTATCTCACGCTGAACCTGCCAGCGATCGAGCCCATTGGGGAGTGCCTGCCCAACACCGAGATTTTCCGCCGGCTGGCTTCCGCGTTGGGACTGTCGCACCCACGGCTGCATGACTCCGACGAAGAGCTCATCCGCCAGTTCATCGACACCGACCTCGCCCGCTCCCGCGGCATCACCTTCGAGTCGCTCTCGGAGACCGGGTATGCCCGCGTGGACGACATCCGCGGCACGGCGCACCACGCACACGGCAACTTCCCGACGGCGGATGGCAAGCTGCACATCACGGTCCCGGCGCTCGCCGCCCAGGGCCTCGATCCGATTCCCGGCTACACGCCTTCCTTCGAAGGCGCCGACGCGACGTTGGCAGAGCGCTTCCCGCTGATCCTGATCACGCCGGCACAGCGCTTCTTCCTCAACTCCACCTTTGCCGACCTTCCGGGGCACCTCAAGATGACCGGCCAGCCGACGGTGTTTCTCAGCGCAGACGATGCAGCCGAGCGCGGCATCGAGGACGGGGACTTGGTGGAGGTTGCCAACGACCGCGGAGCGTTCACCTGCGCGGCAGTGGTTCATCCACTGGCACGCAACGGCGTCGCGTGGTCGTATAAGGCCTACTGGGCCAAGGATGGCGGGGGCAGCAATGTCAACGCGACCACGCCCGTGCGCGATGCAGACATGGGCGGCTCCCCCACCTTCCACGACAATCGCGTGGAAGTCGCGCTCGTCGCCAAGACCGACGCGCCCGGCCAGCGGCTAGTCGCCGAGGCCCTCGGCGACTAGCGCTCGCTAGCTCTTCTGCTTCGACTTCTTCGGGATCATCCCGCCCGGCGCAAGACCGGCGAGGAACTCAGAGACACGACCGGGCTGCTGGCCAACCGCCTCCTTGCTCTCCTTGGCCGCGACACCCGTACGCACGACGTGCGCACCGATGTAGCGAATGGGATCGGGAGGCAACGTGCCGGGCTTGCCGTTGACGAGACCGCACGTCGCGATCCCGTCGCGATCGCCCAGGACCATACCCGCGAGGATCTGTCCCCCGAGATGAGACGGCCCCACGCCATTCCCGGAGAAGCCTGCGCCGTAGAGGATGTGCGAACGACCGCCAAGGTTGCCGAACAGCGGGATACCTGTCGGCGAACGGTCGATGGGGCCACTCCAGTCGTGATCGATCCCGACGTCAGCCAGATTTGGATAGAGCCGGCGGAACCCGAGCGTGACGTCGGCGGCGCGCTTGGGATCGCGATCGAAACCGGGACCCATACGACCACCGAAGGCGATGCCCCACCCACCCTTGCCGAACGTGACGCGACCGTCGGCAGTGGTGCGGTAGTAGTGGATCTGCAGCTGCGAATCAGAAATCGCCTCGCCGCCGGTCCACCCAATCTCCTCGAGACGATCGGGAATCGGCGGCGTGGAGACCATGTCGCTGGAGATGGCGACGATCTGCCGGTGCAGCTCACGCAGGCCAGCGGCGTGAGCGTTGATCGCGAGAATCACCTTGTCGGCCGTGACGGCGCCCTGCGGCGTGCGAATCACCGCGGGTGCGCGACGATCAAGCTCGACCATCGGCGTGTGCTCATAGATCCGAACGCCAAGCTGCTGCGCGACCCGGGCTAAACCGCGGACGAGATAGCCTGGATGAACCGTGGCTGCCGACGCGTCAAGGACGCCCTCGAGGTGCACGGGGGAACCGGTACGTCGGGCGATCTCCTCGTGCGAAAGCGCCTGGAACGGTTGGACACCCAGCCGGTCGCAGAGTTCCATCACCGGCAGCCAAGAGCCCCGCTGGACTTCGGTGGTCGCCGTCCACAGGTAGCCGCCCTGGCGGAACTGGGCGTCGATGGAGTACCGCTCGCAGGCCGCCTGAATCTCGCCGATCGCACGCTCCGATGCATGCGCGAGGTCAAGTGCCTCGCGCTCGCCCACGAGCTTGATCAACGTCTCGAGCTTGGCCCACCAGCTGAGCACCTCGCCGCCGTTCCGGCCGGAGGCGCCGCCACCGCAGATGTCCTTCTCGATGATCACGACATCGATGCCCGGATCGCGTTCCTTCAGCTGGATGGCGGTCCACAGGCCCAAGAATCCACCACCCACGATGGCGACATCCGCCCGGTCGCCGCCGTGGAGAGCGGGCCGATCGGTCGAGCCGGTGTAGGCCTGCTGGAGCCAGAGGGAGCGATGCGGTGCGGACATATACGGATCGTGGCATGGGTGCCGGCTCGCCGTCCAGTGCAGTGCGACGCCAAGGTGGGCGATACTTGGGACATGACTCGCGTCACCGTGATCGCCTTCGCGCTGTTGAGCTGCCTGTTGGTGGCGCCAATGCTTGCGCAGGCGCAGGATGCCGACACGGCTGCAGCCAACGCGGCGGCGGCTCCGGCCATCCCCGACGCACCGCTGCCACCGATGACTCCCGACCCCGCGTTTCGTCCGACGAAGAAGCTCGTGCATGTAGCGCGTCTTGTCACTCGGGTTGGCGTGTACAAGAAGCCTGGCGCCCTCAATGCCGTCAAGGTCATGGCCCCATGGATCGCCAGCACGGGCAATCCCGTCGTACTCCAGATCATGGAACGCGTCGTCGATCCGTCTGGTGCCGGTTGGCTCCGCGTACTCCTCCCGACGCGACCGAATGGATCCACCGGTTGGATTCGCGAGGCCAACACGATCGTGAGCACCGATCCGACGCGAATCGTGATCTCGCTCAAGCGTCACACGCTGACGGTCTTCCGTAAGGGGCGTCGGATCAAGCAGATCGGTGTTGCGCTCGGTGCCCCCTCCACGCCAACGCCGAAGGGCACCTTCGCCATCTATCAGAAGATGCGCGAGCCGGGCTATAGCCCGCTCGGGCCCTGGGCGCTCCACCTGACTGCGCACTCCAACGTGCTCTTCGAATACGCCGGTGGCCCCGGTCGCGTTGCCATCCATGGCGCCCGCGGCACGCTGTGGGCCACGGCAGGGACGAATCCGTCGCACGGGTGCATTCGCGTCCCAGATCCCAAGATCGCGAAGCTTGCTCCGCTCGTGCGCCCAGGCACACCAGTCGAAATCGTCGCGTAGCGCTCAGCCGTCGACGAGGACGAGGTGCACGTTGCCCGGCCCGTGGACACCAAGGATCAGCACCTTCTCGATGTCAGCGCTGCGGCTGGGGCCGGACTGCAACGCAAGGAGGCTGCCGACGTCAGCCAGCACGCTGCCGTCGAACAACTCGTGCAGACCAGTGACCACCTGATCCCGATCGACCACGCAGATATGCGTGGGCGCAATCAGGGCTCCGGCACGCCCTGCCCCCGCAGCAGACGTGATGATCGAGCCAGTGGCCGCAACGGCGGCGGCACAGCCCGTGATCGTGGCGTCGAGCGCTCCCGCCCGCGCTCGGTTTGGCGCGACGTCTGCGTACGCCGCAGCATCGCGGCCGGCGGCAGCGCAGGCATCAGTGAGAGCCTGCCGTCGTGCCCCAAGATCTTCTGTCAACGCCACCGACTGTGCGTCGGCCTCATCCAAGATCGCCAGGATGGTCGCAGCGACGCTGTCCTCCGGCACGCGATGCACGACCGTCGAGTTGAGCGCGCACTCGTGCAGGAGCCGATCGAACCGATCCTCGCCGTCACGAAGTTCGGTCGGGGCATCAGGCGCGTGGAGGCGATCCGGCTGTCCAGGATCATCACCGCGCGGTGTCGACCGCACTGCGGCCAGGAACGTTGCGCGGTCGGTCATCGACGCCGCCGCTCAAGCACGAGGTTGCGCCCGTCCGTCCAGCGGCGCAGGCCAGGCACACGCGAGGAAACGACGCCGTCACGCGCCAGCAGTCCCAGCGACCCCCGACCGACCGCAGTAGTCATGCGGTACAGCCACGGCCGACTCCAGACGGCGCCCCAGACGGCGAACGCCATCTGTTCACGGCGCGGTACCTCACCTTGCTCGTCGCGTTGGCGACGTAGCCCGAGCAACAGGTCGTGCAGGGGAATCCGCACCGGACAGATGTCGTCGCACGCCCCGCACAACGTCGTGGCTTGGGCGACTTCACCACCCTCGGCCTGTCCACGGAACAATGGTGTGAGTACCGCCCCAATCGGGCCACCGTAGACCCAGCCGTACGCGTGTCCGCCCACCTGCCGATAGACGGGGCAGACGTTCTGGCACGCACCGCAGCGAATGCAGTGGAGTGCCTCCTCGAACTCGCCACCGAGCAACGCACTTCGGCCGGCATCGAGCAAGACGACATGCGTCTGCTCGGGACCGTCGGGTTCGGCATCGCGGCGCGGTCCGCCGGTGATGGACACGTACGTCGTGATCTGCTGCCCCGTGCCATGGCCGGTCAAGAGCGGCAACAGGACTGCAAGATCACGTCGCCGCGGAATCACTTTCTCGATACCGACCAGCGCGATGTGCACACGAGGGACAGATGACGTGAGCCGCCCATTACCTTCGTTCGTGACGAGCATGACCTCACCGGTCTCGGCAATCAGGAAGTTTCCGCCCGTGATACCGCCGTCGGCCGTCAGGAATGCGTGTCGCAAGCCGGCGCGCGCAAAGGCCGTCAGCTCCTCTGCCTCGTTGGGCAGGTCGCGGCCGGCCATCTTTGAGAACAGCTCGTGCACCTCGTCCTTGGTGCGATGGAGTATGGGCGCGATGACGTGGCCGGGGCGATCTCCCATCGCCTGCACAACGAACTCACCCAAGTCGGTCTCAACGACATCAACACCGACACCCTCGAGGGCAGAGTTGAGAGCGACCTCCTCGGACGCCATCGACTTCGACTTGACGACACTCGCGATGTTCTCGTCAACACAGATGCCGGCGATGATGCGTCGCGCTTCGCCCTCATCAGCAGCGAAGTACACGGTCGTGCCGTTCTGTTCCGCATTGGCAATCCATTGCTCAAGGTAGTCGGGCAGGTTGGCGATTGCGTGGGCTCGAATCTGGCGGCCTTGGTCGCGCAGTGTCTCGTGATCAACGTCAGCGAACCTTGCCTGGGTCAGCGAGACCGCGTGATCCGTCGCGCCGGCGATCGCGCGGCGCGCAAACGGTCGAGCCATGGTGCGGTGAGCACGTTCCTCAAAGGTCGTCGTGGGCAGCTCGAAGGCGCCGGGCTGATGTGCGGGTGCAGCCCAGCCGTCCGGGAGCGGCGAACCGCCGATGTCTTCACGCACGCTCATGCCAGCGCCTCCGCAAGGACAGAGGCAAGGTGCAGCGTCCGCACGGGCGAACCCTCGCGTGACATGCGTCCCCCCAGTTGCAGGAGACAGCCGGGATCGGCAGAGACCAGCAGGTCGATGCGCGCGTCGACCATGTCCTGGATCTTGGAGTCCGCCATCGCCACCGAGACCTCGGGATAGCGGCCGCTGAAGGTTCCACCGAAGCCGCAGCACCGCTCGGCGCTTGGAAGCTCGATCAGTTCGATGCCGTTGATCGCCCGGAGCACGTCGCGGGGTGCCTCCTTGATCCGCAGCTCGCGCAGCATGTGACAGCTGTCGTGATACCCGACGCGTGCCGTCAGCTGTGGCTGGAGCGACGCAATCGTGGCGGACTGCTCGGCGAGGAATGAGGACAGCTCACGAACCCGCTTGGCAATACGCAGTGCACCATCGGCATCGTCGGTCTTGTGGAACACCTCGCGCCAGTGCAGACGCACCATGCTCGCGCAGGATCCCGACGGAACCAGAATCGGGTCGTCGGTACCGTCATCGAGCGCGCGCAGCGTGGCGCGAGCGACAGCGCGTGCGGGACCATCGTGTCCACTGTTGAAGGCAGGCTGACCGCAGCACGTGGCTCCGCGTGCCTGGCGCACATCGAAGCCAAGGCGCACGAGCACGAGCTCGGCGTCTGTCACCGTCTGCCGGGCGACGACATCTCCGAGGCAGGTCGGGAACAGGACGACAGTCGGCACCCCGACATGATCAGCGATCGCCTCCCCGGTGTCCACGATGGCGATCCGTCGTACAGCCACGACCGCTAAAGTGATGCGCGTCACTGACGATCATGTCAGGGCACGGCACAATCACACGTGTGCAACGCCAATCCCGCCGCATCCCAGGACGTCCCGTCATGCGCCCCATCATTCGAATCAGCACCCTCGTCACCGTGATCGCTCTCGGCGCCCTGATCGGCACCTCAGCGGCCGCCGCGGCGCCCTCCACGCTGTTCTCGATCACTGCGACCAATGCTGCAGTCACGGGCACCAAGGGCAACATGCGCGTTTCCATTCCGGCGAGCAGCAGCATGTCGTGGTTCACCGATCGCCCCGGGCGCACCGCAGGCACCGCCACGGCATCGGCACTGGTGGCCGCCTGGCCCATCCAGCACTTCGACACCGACCCGCCGAACGCCGCGCTCGTCACGACGCGCAAGGGCAAGACGATGCAGACGATCGTCGTCCTCAGCGATCCCCGTACCAAGGGGAGACGCGTCTCGTTCCGCTATCGCGTCTTGAGCGATGAGACCATGCTCGAAATGGAGACGACGGGGCGCCCCACGCTCGGCACGTATGCGCGGGCGAGTCTCTTTGTGGACGATGCTCCGATGGTGTTCTGCCCTGCGACGTTCAATGCCTCCACGCCCATCGGCACGACACCAGCGACGGGCTACAAGTGCCTGATGACCGCCAACACCACCTATCAGGTCAGCGGGCATTCGCCGTGGCTGAACGTTCAGGGGTGCCATCCCGCGAGCAGCACCGGTGGAGGATACGTGCATTGGGTTGACAGCCTCTGGGACAACTTCGACTACTACAGCGCGTACGACTACAACGACGTCGGTCCACTACCGGTCTGCAAGAGCGACTTCTCCGCCTTCGCACAGATCGCAGACGAATACGCCGCGACCAATTGCCCGGATTGCGACCCTCGCTACTACAGCGAGAGCCTCACGTTCTCGAGCACCGACGCGCTCACCCTTCTGTCCACCTACCGCGTCAACTGACCACGCCCGGAGCACACCCTATGTCTCGCCGACCACTCACTCTCTTGGTTCTCGCTCTCGGCTGTCTGTTTGGCTTGAGCGCTACCGCGAACGCCAGCCAGTCCGCGCTGCTCTTCAGCACCACCTCCAAAGACGTTCGTATCAGCGGCTCGGGCAAGGCGATGCGCGTGAGTCTGCCGGCAAACGCAGCTTTGTCGTGGTTCACCGATCGCCCTGCGCGGCAGGCCGGCTCGAGCACCGCAGCGTTTCTCGTCAACGGCTGGCAGGCAAACGGCTTTAACGTCGATGCGCCGAACGCCGCTCTCGTCACGACCGCGAAGGGCGTCACGATGCAGACCATCGTGACGCTGCGCAATCCCCGCCTGAGCAACGGACGCGTCTCGTTTCGCTACTCCGTGCTGGGCAAGGGCGCAATGCTCGGCATGGAGACCACAGGGCATCCGCGCGCCGGGCGCTACAACGGCGAGCTGTTCGTAGACGACGCCACGCTGGCACCCTGCAGCGCCGGTGACAACTATGTCACCTCCTCGTTCTACCAGTGCGTGACCAGCGGCGTGCACGACTACCGCTATCTCAATAACGCCCGGGACGGCTGGCAGACCACCTACGCCTGTGGCACTGGTCTGCAGGTGCATCACTACGCCGTCGGCAACGTTACGTACAACCTGAAGGCGTGCCCGCAGTACACGGCCGTCGGCAGCTCGCAGCGCATCACGTTCGATTACGGCGGTAGCTTCCCCTCCGTTTCGTACTCCCAGAACTCGTTCCTCGGCGTGCCCTCCGGTGTGACGATCGTGATGGCGTTCGATGCGCCGTGCGGACTCACGGCGAACCCGGCCAGCGGCCTGCTGACGTGCATCGTCCCGGCCGGCTCCTCGGTGTCGATCGATCGTCCGAGCGCGGGCAACACGCGCATCAATGCCTGCGGCATCAATGGCGCATCGTCGCTGACGTACGACAGCACGGCAGCCGGCGTGCTCAACCACTCGGCTGCGATGGGTGCCTGCGACAACTACACGGCGATTGCCGACGTGCCGAACGACATCGCCACGGTGGTCATCCACGCCTCGGTCGACACCAAGCTCTTGCTCAACGCGGGCTAGCGCACGAGGGGACCGCGAGGGCCCGCCCACCGAGGTGGACGGGCCCTGGCGTTCCCCCAACCTCTAAGTTCGCACGCCGCCGCAAGGTGGATCAGCGGAGATTGACTATTCGCGCGTCGAGCGCCGTGGCGCCCTCGGACGTGGCGCGGAGCGGGTTGATCTCCACCTCGCCGATCTCCGGATGCGCCAGCAGGAGATCACCGAGGCGCACGGCGATCTCAGCCACCTTCAGGCAGTCGACAGGGTCCTGACCACGTGCACCGTCGAGCAATGGGAACGCACGCAACGTTCGCATGAGAGCGGCCAGATGCTTCGCATCGGTCGGCACGGGAGCAATGATCACGTCGTCCAGCACCTCGACGAAGACGCCACCGACGCCGATCAAAACCACGGGGCCGAACGTCGGGTCTCGGCGCGCGCCGACGACGAGATCCACACCCGCCGAGGCCGCCATCTTCTCGACCCAGATGCCGTCGAGCTGTAGCCCGGAGGCCTCCTCCACACGGTGGGTCATGGTGGAAAACGTCTCGGCGGCACTTTCGGGCGATGCCACGCCGAGCACTACGCCACCCGCATCGGTCTTGTGCAGCAGCGCGGCCGCGACAGCCTTCATGGCCGCCGGGGTGCCAACAGCATTGATGGCGGCGGCGGCCTCGTCAGCCGTCGTTGCAAGCTGCCCCGCCGGAAACGCAATCCCAAGTTCAGACAGCACGGCGCGTGCCTCGGGGTAGGCAGGGCGACTGCTGATCTCGCGTGCCGGCACCGTTCCAGGCGTCTGCACTGAGACGACAGGTGGGCGGTCAAGCAGTGTCAGCGCGGTAATCGCATTCTCGATGCGGGAGAAGACCGGAACGTCGACCTCGCGGAGACGGCGGATCGTGTTGTTATCGCTGGCCTCTTCCATCGACTGCACCACGACCGGCTTGCCCGTCTCGTCGCTGCTGCGACCAATGGCCTCGGCAACCTCCATCTCCAGCGGGCCGCATTCCGGGTGGTAGGCGCCGTACCCGCCGAAGTAGCCGGTCATCACGACCGCATCGACCTCAGGGGCGCGCAGCATCACATCGACAAGACCGTGGAAGTGCCACAGCACCGAGGCGTCAGCACCGGCGAGATCGACCGGATTATTCGGGGCGTTGAGCTTGAGAAAGGGCTGCAGCGCATCCTGGGTGTCTTGAGAGAAATCGGCCATCTCGAGGCCTGCCTCGATCACCATGTCGCTGGAGACAACGCCATGCCCACCACCGTCGGCCACGATGCCGATTCGGCGACGACCGAGCCCCTTGCCGGTGCGGAGCGTGGAGACCGCGTCGACGAAGGCGCCGGGCGAGTCCACGACGACAGCGCCTGCGTCGCGACAGATCGCGCGCAACACGCGCGATTCGGCCGCGAGGTTACCGGTATGCGAGGCCGCAGCGTGCGCTCCCGCCGAGGTGCGACCACCAGCGAAGAGCACCACCGGCTTGATCGCGGCGGCCTCCCTTACGGCGTCTGCGAAGTCGAGGCCATCCTTCGGCGACTCCACATAGGCACCGACCACCTTGGAGGCGTCGTGGTGTGCGAAGTCGCGGATGATGTCGGCGAGCGTGAGATCGGCTTGGTTGCCGACGCTGGCAAACCGCGTGAGTCCCTGGCCGGAGCGTTCCAGCAGCAGAGCCACCTCAAGCGCGAGGTTGCCACTCTGCGTTGCGAAGGCGAGATCGCCCGACGGGAACGTGCCGCCGTAGACATTGAGCTTTCCGTGATCGTCGTAGAGACCAAGGCAATTGGGACCGAGCAGTACGGCGCCGGCGGTTCGTACCTCCTCAACCATCGCCTCCTGCACTGCGAGTCCCTCCGGGCTGGTCTCGCCGAACCCCGAGGTGATGATGACGATGGCCTTCGCTCCCAGCGCGAGCGACTCAGAGACCGCCTGTGGCACGCCGGGGGCGGGCACCACAACGACCGCCAGATCGATGTGCGCGTCGACGTCGGTGATCGACGTGTGCGCGGGAATCCCGTAGAGCTCGCCACCTCGCCGGTTGACGAAGTGCGTCGCACGTCGCTCCCGGGTGTCGGCGAAGGACTTCGTGACCCAGCCACCCCACTTGAGTGTGTCCTCCGTCGCGCCGACGAGCAGCACGCTCTTCGGCTCGAACAGCGGGGTCAAGTTACGACGTTGGCTCACGTGAGCTCCCGCGCATCGACGGCAAGCGTGGCGGACACGCCGCGCTTGACGAGGGCGTTGGCGACGATCAGCCGCTGAATCTCCGAGGTGCCCTCCCAGATGCGGTCGACGCGTAGCTCGCGCAGCAGGCGCTCCGCTGCATTGCGCCGCATGTACGCGCGTCCACCCCACGTCTGCACCGCACGATCCGCGCAGACGTAGGCCCGCTCGCTCGCAAACAGCTTGGCCATGCTGGCGCGCGCGTGCACGAGCTTCGGCGCCGCCCCGTCGTCGAACATTTGCGCGCACTGGTACGTCAGCAGGCGCGCCGCCACGCAATCCGCAGCGGAGTCCGCCAGCGGAAAACTCACACCCTGAAACTCCATGATCGGCTGCCCAAACTGCTCACGCTGTGTGGCCCAACCGACGGCCTCGTCGAGCAGGCGCTGCATGGCACCGACACAGCGGGCCGCGATGTGGATGCGCTCCTCGACGAACCAGGCATGCTGGCCGGCGTCGCCATGCCCGATCTGACTCGGGCCGCCGAGGACAGCCGTTTCCGGTACCACGCAGTCGAGGCGATACGTTGGATGCCCGTCAGGGAAGACGTGGGTGAATAGTGGGTCGTCGATGATCTCGACTCCAGGGCACGGCAGATCGATGAGGAACAGCGTCGGCAGCCGGCTGCCACCGTCGATGACGTTCGCCATCACGATCAGGTAGTCCGCGTGATCGCCGCTGGTCACGAACCACTTCTCGCCGCGAATGCGAAAGCCACCATCGACGCGCTCGGCAATGGCCTTAATCCCCGACGCGTCCGAACCGGCATCGCGCTCGGTGACGGCGTACGCATCGGCTCGCTCACCGGCCAACGTTGGCTTGAGGTAGGTCTCAATTTGCTCGGGCGTGCCAAGCGCCAAGACGTTGTAGCCACCACCCATCAACCACCAGAGGCCGTTGGTGATGCGACCGAGCTCCTCGTGGACGATGACGTGCTCCATCATCTTCCACCCCTGTCCGCCGTGCTCGGGCGCGTGGTTGCCGCCGATCAGCCGCAGCTCACGGGCCAGACGACGGATCTCGGCCTTGACCTCGGTGGGAACGATGCCACCGGCCTCCTCTGCCGCGACCTCATGCGGGATCAGAGCGTCAGCGAAGGTGCGGGCACGCTCGCGCAGGTCCTGCTGCTCGGGGGTCAGCGAGAAGTCCATGGTGCTCCGTTCAGTCGTCGCTGAGGACGATCAGGCCGTCGAGGGCGACGCCGGAGCCGTCGCGGATGACGAGGGGGTTGACGTCGATCTCAGAGACACGCGGGAAATCGTGGGCGACACGCCCGAGCGCAACGAGCGTCTCAGCGACGATGGTGACTTCGGCATCCGCGAGGCGATGCTTGAGCGGGCCGACCGTGCGCACGAGACGCTCAGCATCGGCCTGCGAAATCGGTCCCAGGCCGGCACGGGCGGTGTCACCGACGGCCTCGGCCCATGAACCGCCGACACCGACCACGACGACAGGCCCGTAGAGCGGATCGCGCACGAGCCCGCAGAGCACCTCTGCCCCGCCGCGGATCTCCTCGCAGACGAGCACCGGCGCGCCGATCTTCTCCGCCGCCGCCGCAGCGCGATCAGGGTCGGTGCAGCCAAGGATCACGCCGCCGTACTTCTCCTTGTGGGCCGGACCATCAACCTTGACGACGACCGTGGCGTTGATCTCCGCCGCTGCCGCATGGGCCTCTGTTGGATTCGCCGCACGGATTTCTCGTGGTGCGCGCACCCCGTAGCGGGCGAGCACGGCCTTGGCGTCGGCTTCGGCCAGATGGCCCGCCTCGCGCTCAAGCTCGGGACAGGACGGCTTTTCCCACGGCGCCGGTGCTTCGGGCTTCGTCGGTCGCCACTGCGCCGCACGGGCGATCGCGCGCATCCCCATCCCTGCCCCGATCAGCACCGGGACGCCACCACGGGCGGCGTTCGTGACGCACGTGTCAGAGGGATCGGAGACGGCAGTCGAAAGGACGGCGCAGAACGCGTCGGTCTCCAACGCAATGTCCGCCATCGACGTGCAGGCATGCTCGGCGTTCTCGCGCTCGCCGTTCTCGAACCGCCACGACTGATCGATGTTGATGACCACGTTGTCGACGTCGGGATGCTGTGCACACCGGCGGACGATGTCGGGCACGATCTCCTCCGGCTCGCCAAAGGCCCAGTAGTCGATCGGGTTGTGCACGCCGTGGAAGGGCCAGGCCGCGTCGATCTCGGCAGCCAGATCGGCCGGCAGCGTCATCAGCGGCATGCCCGCCGCGTCAGAGACATCGGCGACGAGCTCCGCCTCACCACCCGAATTCGTCAGCAACACCGTGCGCAACCCGCGGGGACGCCGCGGCGTGCCGAGCACCTCGAGCTGTTCGAGCCAGTCGCCGTAGTCGTCGACTCGAATCGCGCCGTAAGAGCGGCAGAGAGCATCGAACGACTGATCGGAACCGACGATGGCACCGGTGTGCGCCATCGCGTTGCGCGCGGCGACCTCGGAGCGGCCAACCTTGAGGATCACCACGGGCTTGCCCGCGTCGGCGGCGCGCTCTAGGGCTGCGCGGAAGGCCGCCGGGCGTCGCACGGCCTCCAGGAAGAGCCCGATCGCGCGCGTGCGCTCGTCCTCAACGTGGAAGGCCAGCCAGTCGGCGGCGTCGCGGCTCGTCTCTGAGCCGATCGAGACGACGCTGCGGAAGCCGACCCGCGGACCAAGCGCGAGTACAGCCTCGCCAATCGAGCCCGACCCGACGATCGCGGCGACGCCACCATCGCGAAAGCCCGAGCACACCGTGCCCATCCACGGCGACGGACGCTGCGGGACGGCGATGCCCATGCAGTTGATGCCGACACAGACAGCATCGGCGGCGATGAGCCGCTCGCGGACTGCGGCCCGCGCGATGTCGCCCTCCTCACCGGCAGCCTCAGCGCCGAGGCCCGGGATCGAAAACACGCGGTGCCCCGCAGCAATGGCCTCCTCCAGCGCCGGCACGATCGTGCGTGCCCCGAGCGCGATCGAGACGACGTCAGGCTTGAACGGCACGTCGGCGATGCTCGGCACGCAGCGATGGCCGGCGGCCTCCTCGCGCTTCGGGTGGACGCCGATCACCTCCCCGCCGTGGGCGCTGAGGTTCTCCAGAAGCGTGTAGCCAGGTCCGCGATCGGAGGCGCCGACGACCGCCGCACGGCGGATGTCGAGCAGCGGTGCGAAATCGGTGCGCAGGGCGTCGGTCATCGTGTCTCCAAGAGGGCCTCGAGGTGCTGGGAGCGTGCCATGTCGGCCTCCGAGAGGACGAGTACGCCCGGCGCGAGTCGATACTGGTCGCGCAGGATCTCGGCGAGGATCTCGGTCTCCGGGCCGGCGACGCCCGAGGAGGCACCACGTTCCACGAGCGCCGTCAGCGCCGCCAGATAGGCCAGCCACGCGGCGGCGTCGCCATCGCGGATCAGCGCCTCGATCCGGGCCTCGCCGAGGGCGTCGTGCGATTCCCCAAGCGCGCCGGCAATGCGCTCGACGAGAAGCGGGCCAAACCGCTCTACCTCAGGCGTCAGCCCAAGCCAATCGTGACGCGCGAACCTAGGAGAGGTCATCGATGCCAGGCAACGCGTCGCGCAGGAGGTCGTGGAAGTGCCCGACCGCGGCCTCGTTGTCGTTGAGCACGCCGCGGGTATAGGTCATCGATCCGAGGCCGACCTGCACGCCATCGCAGAGCTCGACGTCCTCGTCCATAACCTCGCTGTTGAAGCGATGGTTGATCTGCCGCACAAGCGTGTCGCGGAACGACTCATTGGGAGAGCGGAAGACGATCGACGTCGTCTTCGTGTGGAGCGGGGCCTGCGGGTGCATCTGCCAGACATCCATCGTGTCGGGATAGATGTCGATGAACTGTGCCGGCCAAAAGTGAATGTACGTCCACTGTCCCTCGAGCTCCTCGGGAAACTCTGCCATCGGGCGCTTGTAGCGCTGATAGAGGTTCTCCATGAAGTCCTTCGACGGGTTGTCACGTAGCGGTCCGTCGATCCACACCGCCCGCTCGTAGAGCGTCGGCTTGTACTTCGGATAGTCGAGCATGCGCAGCAGACCGGGATGCCCGATCGGGACGTGATAGCCCTCGAGATAGTTATCGGCCAGCGTCTTCCAGTTGTGGTCGTACTCCGCGTACCAGCGGTCGTACTCCGGCTCGGGAATCAACGCCTTGGCATCGTCAACCTTGCGCGACCGCACTACGTCGGGGAGTGCGCGCAGGATCTCGCGCGGCTTCCATTCACGCTTGGTCGTCGGCACGAGTTGGGCAATGTTGAGCCCCTCGAAGCGCGCGCAGATCTCTTCGCCGAACCACTCACGGATCGGCGGCGCATCGGGGTCCATATTGACCCAGACGAGACCGCCCAGCTCGGTGACCTGAAACGACGGGAGGCGCACAGCGTCTCGATCGAAGTCCTCGCCGAAGCCACGCCCCTCGGGCATGGCCGCCAACGAGCCGTCGAGGCGATACGTCCAGCCGTGGTACGGACAGCGCAGCACTTTGCCGCAGGACCCGCGCCCGTCGGCGAGACGCGCAGCGCGGTGCCGACAGATGTTGGAGAACGCCCGTAGCGTGCCGTCTTGATCGCGCACGACGACGACCGGTTCGCCACCGATCTCGCCCGTGGTGAAGTCGCCCGGGCTCTGCACCTCAGCGATATGTCCGATGATCATCCACGCCTTGGCAAAGACCTCGCGGCGTTCGCGCTCGAAGATCTCCGGATCCGCGTACGCCTTGGCGTTCAGCGTGAGCTTTGCGCCACCGGCGCGCGTCGCCTTCTTGCGTCGCCCCGTGGCACTCATGTCTGGTCTTTCGGGTTGAGGTGCAGCATCTCGTTCATGGCCAGATCGACCGTGCGGCGCGCCTCAGCGCGGGAGAGCGAGCCGACAATCACGTGTCCACCGATCCCGTCGACCATCGCGGTTAGACGGAGCGCTGCCGAGACGGGATCAATCGCCGCCGGAATGCGCCCCGCGTCCTGCGCGGCGGCGATCAGGTTGGCCACAAGTCCGACCCAGCGAGCCGATCGGTCGGCGACGGACGCTCGAAAGTCGTCACGGAAGATCGCCGTTCGACTCATCTCGCTCCACAGCACCCAGCCCTCGCGAACGACCTCGTCGTCGGAGAGCTCGCGAAACAGGACATCCCGGACACGCGCCAGTGGATCATCGATCGTCGCGAGACGCTCCTCCCCCCGAGCAGTCTCGCGCGTCTCGTGGTATTCGAAGGCAAGACGAATCAGATCCTCGCGCGTCGCGAAGTAGTAATGCAGGAGCGCGCTTGAGACGCCGGCCTCCCGCGCAACCGCTGCCATCCGCAGTCCCTCTGCACCATCGCGAGCGATGACACTGCAGGTGCATTCGAGGATCTGGCTCCGACGATCGAGCTCGAGGTCTTGGCTGACTGACTGATTAGTCATGCGTGAAGCGTACCGCATGAGAGGCCCTGCGTCAGGGGTGAACGATGCCCTCTGGTGGCGGCGGACCGACGGTGCCGAGTTCGATCATGAACGCCTGGTCAATGCACGCCACGGCTTCGTCCCACTCGACCTCGCCGATCAGCACGTACCACCCGAAGCCCTCCATCGGTGCTATCAGGCGTAGTGCGGCGGAGCGAGTATTCACCGACGCCGGCACGAAGTTAGCATCTTTGGCCTTCTGAATCTGCCCCGCGACATCGGCGATCCAAATGCCCGCCTTCTCCTGATAAAGCTTGCGACTGCCCTCGTCGTGCATGGCATCGCGGGCCACCTCGAGCCAGATCATCCAGTCAAGCCGGTTGTCCAGATGATCCTCGAGCGACATGAGGAGTTCGACACGCAGTCGGGTGACCGGGTGCTCAATGCCGGCCAGACGCTCCCGATAACGAAGGGTCCCCTTGTCGTAGAACGCGTCAAAAGCCCGGCTCACGAGGTCCTCGCGCGAGGCGAAGTAGTAGTGCAGAAGGCCGTTGGAAACCCCGGCCTCCGCCGCAACATGCGACATCCGCATGCCGCGGATACCGTCGCGGGCGATCAGCCACGCAGTCGTCTCGAGGATCCGCGCGTAGGTCTCTTCGCCCGTCTTGCCCGACGGCTCAATGGAAGCTTTTGCCATACACCGATCGTATCGCAGGCAATCCGCGACGGGAAGGCATCGCCAGTTCTGCTCGGCGATGTCGAAGCGACTCAGGCGACAGCGGCGAGCGCAGCTTGGTACGCCTCGTCGCCGGGGCGTAGCCAGTTGGCGAGCTTGTACTGCGCCCGCGCGGACGTCAGATCGCCCAGACCTTGATACGCACGCCCAAGGAGGTAGTAGGCGTAGTGATCATTGGGCGCGCACTCCACCGCGGCCTCGGCTTCGGGAAGCGCATCGCTGTAGCGCTGGGCGCGCAGGTAGGCCATGGCGAGCGCCTCGCGAATCGAGCCCGTGGCGGGCGAGATGTTGCGCGCCTGCTCCAGCGGCGGGATGGCGGCGCGCGTCTCGCCGGCCGCGAGATGCTGACGCCCTTGCGAGTACAACTCGTACAACTCCATGGCCAGATTCTACTCTGGCAGCGCGGCGGTTTTCGTGACCCGGAACAGCCTATCCAGCAGCCGGTAGGTAATGCCCCAGAGCACCACATCCTGCGCCTCAGCGTGCGGTAATTGGAACGCTGAGACGCGCGTTGGTGCGCCTGGCACCTCGGCGGAGACCCATTCGAGATCCGCGAAGGGTGTCCACCAGGCGACAGCGATCTCCTCCGACACGCTCAGCTCAACCGGCGCCGTAATGTGCGCAACGTACGCCGCGATCGTGATCGGGAACGTCCGCGGCTTGAGCGGTTCAAGCATGCCCAGAATTCGGCCGTGCGCCCGCGGATCGAAGCCAACCTCTTCGTAGGTCTCCCGCGCGGCTGTATCCAGCGCGTCGCGGTCTCGCTCCTCCACCCCGCCGCCGGGGAGACCGACATGCCCGGACCACGGGTCTCCCTCGCGTGTTGCGCGTCGGCAGAGCAGGAGCTCGGTCCCGCGTTCACCCTCCCGCAGACAGAGCATCACGCTGGCCGTGGCATCGGCCGGATGCGACGTGAGTGTGGGCGCCAGCGCGGTCGCCAACTTGGCGATGTCGGGAATCGGCGCCATGCCACGAGCCTACCGGTCGCGCCGACGCACGAGTACGCTGCAACCATGGAACGGCTCTGGGCACCGTGGCGACTCGAGTTCGTCAAGAGCGCCTCCGGTCACGATCCGCTGGAGTGCGTGTTCTGCGCGGCGCCACAGCGCACGGACGACCAGGAAGCGCTGATTCTCCATCGGGGAGCAACCTGCTTCGTGATCCTCAACCTCTACCCCTATACGAACGGTCATCTGATGGTGACGCCGTATCGGCACGTGGCGGCACCGGGCGAGCTGACCACCGAGGAGCGCTCTGAACTCTGGGAGCTCTTCGACCGGTCCCTCGACGTGCTCGACCGCACACTCAAGCCGCACGGCGCGAACGCTGGCATGAACCTCGGCCGCACGGCCGGAGCCGGCATCGAAGGGCACCTGCATCTTCACGTCGTGCCGCGCTGGAATGGCGACAACAACTTCATGCCCGTCCTCGCCGACACGCGAGTGATGGCCCAGCATCTCGACGACACATGGCGTCTCCTACGGGATGCATGGGTACCCTCTCAGACATGACGCTCGACGCATCCATCTTCAAGGCCTACGACGTCCGGGGCATCGTCCCGGACCAGTTCGATCCCGACGGCGCGTATCGCATCGCCCGCGCCTACGTCGAGGTGTTCCGCTCCAAGCGGATCGCCATCGGCCACGACATGCGCCTCTCCTCGCCCGCACTGGCCGAGGCGGCAATTCGCGGTGCCACCGACGGCGGCGCTGACGTCGCCGTACTCGGGGAAATCGGCACAGAGATGCTCTACTTCGCCGTGGCAGACGGCGGTCTGGACGGCGGCATCATCGTCACGGCCTCGCACAATCCCGCCGAGTACAACGGCATGAAGATCGTCCGTGCCGAAGCGCAGCCTGTCGGCAGTGCCTCTGGCCTCAACGAGGTTAAGAAGATGGCGCTTGGTGACGATCCTCTACCCCCTGTTGCCACACCCGGCACGGCGACGCCGCTCGACGTCCTGCCTGGCTACGCCGCCAAGATGCTCTCGCTGATTGACATGAACGCCATCAAGCCACTCAAGGTCGTGCTCGATGGCGGCAGCGGCATGGCCGGCAAGATGCTTGGTCCGATCCTTGAGGCATTGCCGGTTGAAGCGGTGCCGTTCTTCTTGGAGCCCGACGGTGCATTTCCCGACCATCAGCCGAACCCGCTGCTTGAAGAGAATCGCCAGTTCATCATCGAGAAGGTGAAGGCCAACCCGGGCGCGATCGGGATCGCCTGGGATGGCGACGCAGACCGCTGCTTCTTTATCGATGAAGAGGGCGAGTTCGTCGACGGCGACTTCATGACCGCACTCCTCGCCGAGGAGGTGCTCAAGGAGCACCCTGGCTCGACCATCCTGTACGACATCCGCGCGTCTCTGGCAGTGCCCGACACGATTGCGCGCTGCGGGGGCACTTCACAGGTCTCGCGCGTCGGCCATGCCTTCATCAAGGTCGCCATCAAGGAATCCGGCGGCGTGTTCGCCGGCGAGGTCTCCGGCCACTACTACTTCGGCGAGTTCTACGGCGTCGACACAGGGATCCTCCCCGCGTTGCTCGTGATCCAGCTCGTCTCGCGCAGCGGCACGACGCTGCACGAGCTGCTCAAGCCACTGCGCGAGAAGTACTTCATCACCGGCGAGATCAATTCGCCGGTGCCGGATGTGGCGCTGAAGCTCCAGACGCTGAAGGACCACTACGGCCCCGGGGCGCGCATCTCGCATCTCGATGGCATCACGATCGAGCACGACACGTGGCGCTTCAATGTTCGCCCCTCCAACACCGAGCCGCTGCTGCGCCTCAATCTCGAGGCGCAGAGCGAAGCCGAGATGATCGCCCGTCGTGACGAGGTCCTCGGAGTCATCCGCTCGTGAGCGCTGATGCGGCAGTCATCGCGGCGATCCAGGCGATCGTTGATGGTGCTGACGAGGCAGATCAGATCCTGCTCGGCACGATTGCGCATCTCGCCGAGCGCTACGAGGGCGGCGTTGGCATGCGCTTCGTCGAAGAGGGGGCCTTCACCAATGGTCCGTGGGCGGGCGCGACCGGATCCGCGTTGTCGCAGGTGCCGATCCACTATGACGGCGAACTTGTGGGTGAGTTCATCACCAGCGTCGAGCTCGACGAGGCCGCGCGCGCAACATTCGAAGCCGTCGCTGCGATCGTTGGGGACTACTGCCTCGTCGGCTGGGATATTGGCGGCGAGGACTGGGAGCCGTAGGCGCTAGAGCCCGCCGGTGCGCCCGGCATCGCGCTGCAGCAGCTCGCGATCGAACGTATCGCGCATCTCGTGTGGATCGTTGATGCCGCGCAGAGCCAGATCAGAATCGCCGATGTCAGAGCCGGCAGTGTCGAACTCGATGTCACCGAAGTTGAGAATACGCCCGTAGAAGCCCTGCTTCGTGTTGACGTTCTGAATGCGATCAATACTGGCGCTGCGCTCGTTGCGATTTGCGATGCCGCGCCGCACAATCACACGCCGGTTGGTGACGGTGTACTCACTGTCGAGCCGCTTAATCCACGCCAGCACGACCACGACTGCAACCCAGATCACCGTGGCGGCAAAGAACCACGACACGGGCACGCTCACGACGCGATCCAGCAGCACGCCGACGACGAGTGGCAGAACGCCGATCAGACCCCACTTGAGCATCCAGGAGACCGACCATTTCCAGGTCGGGCGCCCCTTCCAGATCAGGTTCTCGCCTTCCAAAATCTCAGCCACAGTCATGCCTCCGGTGTGTCGTGTGCACGGTACAGGAGCCCGCCGCAGACATGTGTTGGGAATGCCGCGGTGATACCTTCCCGCCATGGCTTCCTACGACGTGGTGATCATCGGATCCGGACTTGTCGGCGCCTCGACGGCGAACGCCCTCATGCGCGCTGGCGCCGGCCGTGTGTTGCTCCTCGACCGTGGCAATGCCGGCGGCGGCGACTCGGCTCTCACCTTCGGCATGGTGCGCCGTCACTACACCAACCCGGTGCTGATCCAGCTCTCAATGGCCGGCACGGACATCCTCGCGCGATGGGATGAGGAAGTGGGTGTCGGCACCGGCGGCTACGTGCCCACGGGATATCTCCTACCGGTTCCCGAGCGCCTCCTTGACGCCTGTCGCGGCAACGTTGAGCGGCAGCAATCGCTCGGCCTCGAGACGCGCCTTCTCACGCCCGACCAGATTCATGCGGTTGAGCCCCTGCTCTCCCTTGATGGCGTAGCCGCCGCCGCGTATGAACCGATGGGCGGCGTGTGCGATAGCCGCCTGATGATCGACTCCTGGATCCTCGATGCCCTTGGCCGCGGCCTTGAACTGCGCCAACACGCACAGGTTGCCGAGCTCACGATGTCGAACGGCCGCGCGACGGGCGTCGTGCTCGCCGACGGTGAGCGCATCGAGGCGGGCCAGGTCGTCGTGGCCAGCGGCGGCTGGTCACCCGAAGTCCTCCGCGGCATCTGGGACGTGCCCTTCAACCTCGTACGCATCCAAGTTGCTGTGCTGCGCCTTCCGCCCGGCCAGATCGCCCCCGCAGCCGTCACGAGCGATGCCGTCTCGAACGTCGTCGTCCGTTCCGCGGCGGGACGCGACATCTGGGTCGTGGCCTACCAGCCTGACACCCCGGTGATCAACGCACGCGATGACTGCCAGCTGCCACTACTCGACGGCTATGAGGCCGCCATCCGTGCCCCCCTCAGCGAGCGCTTCCCCACACTCGCGGACACCCCGTTAGTCGGCGGTTGGGGCGGCGCCTACGACGCGACGCCGGATTGGCACCCGCTGGTCGGTCGTGTGCCAGAGACCGAGGGACTGTGGCTCTGTGCTGGCTGGTCTGGCCACGGACTCAAGTCGACGCCTGCCATCGGCCGCGTGATGGCGCAAATGCTCACCGGCGAGACGCCGTTCATCGATGTCACCGACCTGGACCCCGATCGGTTCGCCCGTGGCTTTGAGAACCCCTGCGCCTATGGGCCCGGGGCGCGCGCCTGATCGGAAGTTGGCTGCGCCCGGTACGGCGTTGATCAGCTGCGTTCGCCGGGCGTGACGCGGAAGGCGTCGACGACCGATTCGATCTGCCGCAGGGCCGTGAGCACGGCCTTGAGTCCCTTGAGATCACCGATCTCAAGCACGTACCAGTTACGCGACATGCCCTCGCTGACGTGCCCGCCGTACTCCACAACGTTGCAGCCATGCTCGGCGACGGTGCGGCCCACGTCCTCGAGTAGGCGTGGACGATCCCATGCCTCGACGGCAACGCCCACGCGAAACGACGCCTCCGGATCCTCACCACTCCAGGCAACCTGTGTCATGCGCTCAGGGGTGCGCGCCAGCTGACGCGAGTTCGGGCAGTCGCCACGGTGGATGGTGATGCCGCGTCCCACCGAGATGTAGCCGACGATCTCGTCACCCGGGACTGGTGTGCAGCACTTGGCCATACGCACCATGACGCCCACATCACCCACGCCGTCAACAACGATGCCGTAGGCGTTGGACGCCAGCGCCCGCGTGCGTCCACCACTGCGACGGGCCGGCGTCGGCGCGGTGTCAACCTCTTCGGTCTTGAGGTGCGCGAGTAGCTTCTGGATGACCTGCGGCACGGTGATGTTGCCGGAGCCGAGGGCGACGTAGAACTCCTCGGCCTTGCGATACCCCATCTCGCGCATCACACCAGCGAGCACGGGCGACGAGGCGATGCGCTGCGTCGGGAGCTTGTTCTGCCGCAGCGCGGCCTGCAGGAGATCCCGGCCCTTCTGCTCCGTGTCCTCGCGCTGCTCGCGTGCGTACCACGCGCGAATTTTGTTGCGTGCGCGATTCGTTGTGACGATCCCCATCCAGTCGCGCGAGGGGCCGCGATCGGCCTTCGACGTGAGGACCTCGACGATGTCGCCCGATTTGAGCGTGCCCGACAACGGCACGATGCGTCCATTGACCTTCGCGCCGACACAGCGATGGCCGACGTCGGTGTGGACGGCGTAGGCGAAGTCGAGCGGTGTGGCGCCTGCCGCTAGGGCCTTGAGTTCGCCCTTGGGAGTGAACACGAAGACCTCGTCGTCAACGAGCCCCGTGCGGAGGTCGGTCATGAACCCTTCGCCCTCAGGCGCCTCGACGAGGTCCGTCAGCCACTCGGTCGCAACCGGTGTGCGCTCCTTGTAGAGCCAATGCGCCGCAACGCCGTACTCGGCTCGCTGGTGCATCTGCTTGGTGCGGACCTGAATTTCGAGCGGCTTGCCGTGAGGGCCGATGATGGTCGTATGGAGCGACTGGTAGCCGTTGGACTTCGGCACGGCGATGTAATCCTTGAAGCGCCCCGGCATTGGCTTCCAGAGGGCGTGGATGATGCCGATCGCCCCGTAGCACTCTCGATCCGACTCGACGAGCACCCGCATGGCCGTCAGGTCGTAGATCTCGTTGAACTCTTTGCCGCGGCGCGTCATCTTCTCGTAGATCGAGTAGAAGTGCTTGGCGCGACCGGCGATGGCCGCTCCGATGCCCACCGTCTGCAACTCGCCCATCAGCATGCCGCCGGCCTCGCTGACGAACCGCTCGCGGTCGGCGCGGCGCTCATTGACCATGGACTCGATCTCGGCGTACTTGCGCGGATAGAGCGTTGCGAAGGCCAGATCCTCAAGCTCCCACTTCATCGAATGGATACCCAAACGATGGGCCAGCGGCGCGTACACCTCAAGCGTCTCCTTGGCCTTCTGCAGCTGCTTCTGCTTGCCGAGGAACGACAGCGTGCGCATGTTGTGCAGGCGATCGGCCAGCTTGATCACGATCACGCGAATGTCCTCTGCCATCGAGAGGATCATCTTCCGGTAGTTCTCGGCCTCGGCCTCTTCGCGCGACGCAAACTGGATCTTCGAGAGCTTGGTTACGCCCTCAACGAGGAGACGTACCTCACCCCCAAACTTGGCCTCGATCTCGTCGGCGGTCGCCGCCGTATCTTCGACAACGTCGTGTAGCAGCGCGCCGATCAGCACGCTCTCTGGCTGGCGAAGCTGCGCGCAGATCTTCGCGACGCCCCACGGATGAAAGACGAAGGGCTCGCCGCTCTTCCTCAGCTGACCGTCGTGATGGATGCAGGCCAGCTCGAACGCCGCTGCGAGCCGCTCAGCATCGGCATCGGGCGCATACTCAGCGACATCCTCGATCAGCTCAGCGAGCAGATCGCGATGGAGTTCTGCGGCGGGTGCGAGGACGGTAGTGGGCATCGCCTCTCGGATGGTATCGGACGGTGGGGGATGGCCCGTCCGGGCCATCCCCCACCGTCCGATACTCCAAAGGGGTCAGACCTTTCTGGAGCATCGCTCGCGTGGCACGCGCGAACACTGTCACCTCATGCTCCAGAAGGGTCTGACCCCTTTGGAGCATCGCGCCTGCCGTCAGGCACCTGGAACGTCAAACCGCCGCGTACACCGACGCCGTAAAGCGATGCTCGGCTGGTCCGTCGACACGAGCCCAGCGTGGACCCGCAGGTGCGAGCCACGGCCCCATGGGTGGATCGAGGACGACGGCGTCACCAAAGTGCTCAGCAATATTCGGACGACGAGTGAGCGTGTCGTGATCCACCAACGCGATCCAGGTGCCTTCGTGCAGCAACTGCTGACGCGCATCGAGCGCCGCCTCCGTGCAGAGCCGGGAGAACAGGAGTGCCCCGTCGAGCCCGAAGCGATCGGGTGCCAGCGCCGACAGCACCATCGTACGCCGACGCGCCACATCGGCCACGACGATCAGAACGCCGTCACCTGAAGCCGCCAACCGGGTGAGCTCGGCAATCGCACCGCCCCCGCGCTCATCGCGAAGCTGATCAAGTGAGAGTCCCGTAGCCAGCGGCTCCGGCGACGGCAGCGGCGTTGCGACACGCGTCGGGCAGGTGGCATCGCAGGGTGTCGCGCAGAGCCCTGGCACGTCGTGTTCGTCCGGGAGCGCCTGGATCGTGCGCGCCACCAGTTCGACGCGCTCGGAGCCTTGCCAGACCGAGCGCTCGATGCGGGCCGCCACGTCCACACGAATGCCGCTCGACAGCAGGTCGAACTCTTCGCCCATGCTCCAGGCGACCGCACGACACGAACCGGCGGCAGTCCGCACCCGCATGTCTAGGTGGCGACCTTCTGCACCGATCTTCCGAACATCAATGAGTTCGGCTGCCGGAATCAATGCGGTGATGCCGGCATTGCCCATGCCGACGGGCTCGAGACGCGCGATGTCGGCGGCGGTCTCGAGCGAAACGTCCGTGAGTGCAACAACTGCATCGATGCGCTGAATCGGCCGCAGGTCCACCCCGGTCAGCATTGTCGTGGCGTAGTCGGCGAACGCGGCCGCGAAGGCATCGACGTGTTCGGTGCGCACCGTCACGCCGGCGGCCGCGCGATGGCCGCCCCAACGCTCGAGGTACGCATCACACGCGGCGAGGCCAGCGTGCAGGTCAAAGCCCTCCAAACTGCGGCCGGAGCCCGACCCAGTCGCGCCGTCAAGGGCGACAAGCACCGTAGGCCGACGAACGCGCTCCACCACGCGCGAAGCGACGATACCGACGACGCCGGGATGCCAGCCATCAGACGCGAGCACGAGACCGAGCTGTTCCTTGCGCGTATCCGGAAGCTGCTCATGCAACTCCAGTGCCTCTCGCAAGATCCGATCCTCGATTGCGCGGCGGCGCCGGTTCAGGCCATCCAGCAACTCGGCGAGCTCATGCGCCTCCTTCGGATCCTTGGTCATCATGAGCCGCAGCGCGGCGTCGGCGTGCTCGAGGCGGCCCGCCGCGTTGAGACGCGGGCCAACCCGGAAGCCAATGGCGCCGGCGTCGATTACTCGCGCGTCGACCTTCGCGATGCGGAGGAGAACCTCGAGGCCGAGCCGTTTCCCTTCACCGATCCGCTTGATGCCACGGCGCGCGAGCGCCCTGTTCTCGTCGACGAGCGGCACCAAGTCCGCGATCGTCGCGATCGCTACCAAGTCGACCACACCATCCAGAATGCCTGGATCCGCATCGCAGGCAGCCACGAGACCCTCCAGCAGCTTGTACGCAGTCCCGGCACCGCACAGCGCGTCAAACGGATACGTGCCACGCACCGCCGGTGCCACGATCGGACATGCCGGCAACTCAGCACCATGGCGATGGTGATCCGTGATGATCAGTTGGATCCCGAGCTCGGCGGCTCGCGCAGCGGCGGCGACCGCTGTCACGCCGCAATCCACCGTGATGATGAGACGCACGCCGTCGGCATGCAGACGGTCGACCGTTTCGACGGCTAGGCCATAGCCCTCTTCGAACCGACTGGGGATGAAGGGCCGAACATCAGCACCGAGCGCGGCGAGCCCTTCGCAGAGCAGCGCTGTGGCGCAGACGCCATCGGCGTCGTAATCACCGTGCACGGCGATCGGCGTGCGCGCGGAGATTGCCGTTTGGATGAGCGGAATCGCGATCGCGGCGTCGGCAAGCAGCAGCGGATTGTGGATGCTGCCCTCTAGTTCGAGGAAGGCGCGCACCTCGCTGGGATCTGTCCAGCCGCGCCGTGTGAGGGCGTCAGCGAGAACGCGACCGATACCGACCTCGTGCTCAAGCCGCGCGGAGGCCTGCGTCGGGCAGGGTTCGATCGAGAGGCGCTTGCCGGATGTCACTCCCGCAGGCTAGGCGGGACGGCGGCTATCGCTTCTTGCCGCGGCGATTCGCGCGGCGCTGACGCGCTGCCTCGATCGCCGCATCGTCCGGCCCTGCCGTCGTGCCACCCGCAGGCTGGTCGTCCGCCTTCGGAGCCGCGGACGCGTCGTCCATGGACTCGAAAATCTCCTCGGCCTCGATGGCCAGCGTCGAGTCGACACCGGTCGCAACCGCAACCTTCTGCTGCTCGACTCCGGCCTTACCGAGCATGAAGGCCGGCAGCTCCGTCGAACCCGGGCGGCCGCGATACTCGGGCTCGCGACTCTTGAGCACGCTGAGCAACGGCGATGCCACGAAGAACGAGGAGTAGGCACCGATCGCGATGCCGACGATCAGGGCAAAGGCGAAGTCCTGCAGCGTCTCGCCCCCGAAGAAGAACAGTGCGAGGATCGGCAGCAGCGTCGCAAGCGAGGTGTTGAGCGATCGCGTCGCCGTCTCCCACAGGGAGATGTTGACGATCTGATCGTACGTCTGGCGCCGCAGCGTCTGCTCGTTCTCGCGGACGCGGTCGAACACGATGATCGTGTCGTAGAGCGAATAGCCCAAGATTGTCAGCAGTGCGGCCACGGTGGCACTCGACACCTCCCGGCCAGAGAGGGCGTAGACGCCCAAGGCAATCACGAGGTCGTGGAGCAGCGCGACGATCATCGGCACGGCGAACTTCCAGTCGAAGCGCAGCGCCATGTAGATCACGATCAGGAAGATCGAGAACGCGAGCGCAAGCAGAGCGCCGCGGAGGATCTCGCTGCCGAACGAGGCAGACACCGTGCGCACGTCGACCTGCTCGGCCAATCCATACTGCTGGTTGATCTGCTGCTCGATCGTCTGCACCTTGTCGGCGGAGATCTCCTTGGCGTCGACCTGGAACGTCGTGTACGTCGAACCACCCGCGTTGCCCTCACCACGGACGATCGAGCCGCCCAAGTCGCCGTCTGTCTTAACGAGCAGCGCCTTGATCTCGTCCGGCGTTGCCGCCTTGGTGGTGACGATAGCCATACGCGTGCCACCGGTGAAGTCGAGCCCCAGATTGAGGCCGCGGACGGTAAGCGCGCCGACGCAGATGATGATGGCGACGGCAGAGATGATGAAGAACAGCCGCTTGCGCCCAGCGAAGTCGAACCGCCAGCGCACGGGCTTCGCTTCGGCACCGATCACACGCGGGTTGTTGAACCACGCGAAGTTCGAGAGCACGCTCAGGATCGCGCGTGTCGCGACGACCGAGGTAAACATCGAGACCAGCACACCGATCGCGAGCAGGAAGGCGAAGCCCTTGACGCTCGACTGCGAGGCAACGAACAGCACGCCGGCGGTGATCAACGTGACGGCGTTGGCATCCAGGATGGTGCGGAAGCCGCGCGAGTAGCCCGCGGAGATCGAGGCCTTCAGCGACTTGCCCGCGCGGAACTCCTCGCGGACGCGTTCGAACACCACGATGTTGGCGTCTGCCGCCACGCCAATCGTGAGAATCATGCCCGCGATACCTGGCAGCGTCATGGTGATAGGTACGGCAAGAATCACGCCATAGAACAGCGCGGCAAAGATGATGAGCGCGAAGGCCGCGACGACACCGAGCACGCGGTAGAAGATGATCAGGTACAGCATCATCAGCAGCAGGCCGATGAGGCCAGCGATCAAGCCCTGGCGCAGGGATTCAGCACCGAGCGTGGCCGAGACCTGACTCGACGACAGCGACACGAAGCGCACCGGCAAGGAGCCCGACTGGAGCACGAGCGCGATGTCGCTCGCTTCCTGCGGCGAGTCCAACCCGGTGATCTGGGCAGCACCCCCTGTGATGCCATCCGGGTTCTGGACGAAATCGATGGTCGGGTACGTCTCGAGACCGCCGTCGAGGATGATCGCGAAGCGCTGGAAGTACGCCGACTCCTGGCCCGCCTGGGCACCCGCCGCGCTCCACTCAGAACGGCCACGGTCGGCCAGCTGCTTCGTGATGTCAGCGAACAGCTTCGCGCCACGATCGGTGAAATTCATCAAGACGACCGGCTGACCGGTCTGCGTGTCGAAGTCGGCCTTCGCGCTCTCGAGGTCGTCGCCGGTCAGGCGCTCGTTCACCGGCGGCAGGTCGAACATGTACCAGAAGAACTTCTCCGCGGCCTTCGTGGTGATCGGCGTGATGTTCGGCGGACAACCAGCGGGTGACTGGTTCGAGCACTTGACGGCAATGTGCTCGGTCGGCACGCCGAGCACCTCGACGTCATCCGGCACCGACTGCTCACCGAGCTGCAGCAGCAGCTGGTCCATGGTGACGGCCCCGTTGGGGTTCAACGGCTGCGCGGTGTCGCCCTTCTTGAAGGCGTAGTAGATGCTCTGCTCGCCGTTCTGAAGCTTCTTCGGTACCGACTTGAGGAGCTCGTAGAGCGACGTCTTGGGGACGATGCCTGCACCCGCGACGAACGAGCGAGAAACACCCTGGGTGAGCCCCTCCTCGAGATCGATGAAGTACAGCTGACCCGTCGAGCCGACAAGCGCAAATACGCGGGCCGGATCGTTCTCTCCGGCCACGGCGATCGTGATGCGGTTGCCCTGCTCACGCTGGATCTGCGGCTCCGCGACGCCAAGGGCGTCAACGCGGGTGCGCAGGATCTGCACGGCCTGATTCATCTGCTCGTCGGTGACGGTCTGGCCCTGCTGCGGCTGGGCCTCGAGCGTAACCTCGGCACCGCCCTGGAGGTCGAGACCTAGCACCGGGGCGCGCAGGTACGACAGCAAGCCTGTGCCGACGAGCAGCGCCAGCACGGCAATCAGAATCAGGACGGTAGTACGGCGCATGCGTTAGTTCTTGGCGTCGTCGGCGGCGTCGCCGTCGGCCTCGTGATCCTCGTCCACCGACGCATCATCATCGTCGGCGGTGTCGCCGTCGGTGTCGTCGGTGTCGCGGATCACTGAGGCAATCGCGCGGCGATCCATCTTCATGATCACGCCGTCTGCGATCTCCAGATCGAAATCGGCCTCACGCAGTTCGACCACGGTGCCGAAAATGCCACCGACGGTGAGAATCTCGGAGCCCGGCTCAAGCGCCTGCGCCATCTCGGCCTTGGCCTTCTTGGCACGCTGCTGCGGACGCAGGATCAGCAGATAGAAAATCGCGGCCATTGCCACGAAGAGCAGGAGGTAGGTCTGCATTCAGTCGCTTCCGGTCTGTAGTCGTTCGAGGGCCTCGCCGAGAAAGTCGTCAAACCGATGTTCGACGATCGCCTCTCGAGCAGCTGTCGTCAAGGCTAGCAGGAAGGCCATGTTGTGAACCGACAGCAACCGGAGGCCGAGGAGCTCTTTCTGCGCGACGAGATGCCGGATGTAGGCGCGGGAAAAGCGCTGGCAGGTCGAGCAGGCGCAGTGCGGATCGAGCGGCCGCGGATCGCGGGCGAACGTGGCGTTGCGCAGGTTGAGCCGACCGACCGACGTCATCGCGGCTCCTGTGCGGCCGAGGCGGGTCGGGAGCACGCAGTCAAACATGTCGACACCCGCTGCGATGACGCGCAAGATGCCTTCCGGGTCGCCAATGCCCATGAAATACCGCGGGTGATCGGCGGGCAGCAGGGCTGCGGTGCTCTCGGTGACGCGGAACATGTCATCACGATCTTCCCCCACCGCAAGGCCACCAATCGCATAGCCGTCGAAACCGATCCCGACCATGTCCGCAGCACTGCGCGCACGCAGCTGCGCATCGACGCCGCCCTGGACGATGCCGAAGCGCAGCTGCCCGGGCGCTGCCGGACTCGCCTTGCAGCGCTCTGCCCAACGCGTCGTCCGCTCGACAGCGGCAGCGAGCTGTGCCAGCGGCGCATCGGGCTTGGGCACCTCGTCGAAACACATCGCAATGTCTGAGCCCAGCAGCTCCTGCACGCGCATGGCATCCTCGGGGCGCAGGCGCACCGCTGAGCCGTCGTAGACGCTGCGAAACGTCACGCCGTCATCATCAATCGTGCGTGTGTGGGCCAGCGAAAACACCTGGAAGCCACCTGAGTCGGTCAAGATCGGCCCGTCCCAGCCCATGAAGGAGTGCAGTCCTCCGAGCTCGGCAATCAGGTCCTCGCCGGGCTTGAGATGCAGGTGATAGGTGTTGCCCAGAAGAATCTGCGTGCCGATCTCTGTGAGCTCACGCGGGTCGACACCCTTGACCGTGCCGAGCGTACCCACGGGCATGAAGATCGGCGTCTGCACCGGGCCGTGCGCTGTCTCGAGCGTGCACGCGCGCGCCGAACCGTCCGTCGCGTCGACCGTGAAGTCACCGGGGATGCTCATACGATCACCATCGCGTCACCGAACGAATAAAACCGATAGCCCTCGCGCACGGCGTGAGCGTACGCGTCGCGGGTCAGTGACTCCCCCGCTAGCCCCATCACAAGTGCGAGCAGCGTCGACCGTGGCAGGTGGAAGTTCGTGACGAGCGCGCCGACGGTGCGAAAGGGCACACCCGGCTGCAGCAGGAGCGACGTCCGCCCGCTGCTGGGCGCGGATGGATCCGCGATCGTCTCTAACACGCGCGTGGTGGTAGTCCCAATTGCGATCACGCGGCGGCCTTCAGCGACGGCTTGAGCGACGCTCGCCCGGACCGCAGGATCGACAACGTACGCCTCGGAGTGCATGTCGTGCTCTTCGAGACTCTCGACGACGACAGGACGGAACGTATCGAGTCCGACATGCAGATCGACCTCAACGACCTCGCAGATCGCGCGTGTCGCCGCGAGCAACTCCGGCGTGAAGTGCAGGCCCGCCGTTGGCGCGGCGGCCGAGCCGATCGCCTGCGCGTACACCGTCTGGTACCGGTCGGGATCTTCGGCCTCCTCGCGGATGTAGGGCGGCAGGGGCATCACGCCGGCACGCTCGATGGCAGCATCGATGGAGCCGTCGGCATGCAGTCGGACAATCGCCTCACCGGCCTCCCCCACCTCCACGATCTCAACCTCGATGTCGTGGCCGCTGAGGCGCGCCCCGGGCTTGAGCTTGCGCGCGGGTCGTACGAGCGCTTTCCAGACATCCCCGTGCGGCTCGAGCAGCAACGCCTCGGCAGCGCCGCCGGTCTCGCGCGTGAGTGCGAGTCGTGCAGCACGCACGCGGGTGGAGTTGAGCACCACGAGGTCGTCCGCCCGCAGCACTGTCGGCAAGTCCCGAAAGATCGCGTCGTGCAGTTGGCCCGTGCGCCGGTCCACGATCAGCAGCCGGCTCGCGTCGCGAGGCTCGACAGGGGTCTGCGCGATCAGTTCCTCCGGGAGGTCGTAGTCGAGCTCATCGATGCGCACGCACCGCACGGTACCGGAGCGCTAGCGCACCATCGACAACCCGCCGCCGCCGCAGTCACCGGGGAGGCAATGACGAGCGCCAATGGACAACCGGCTCATGCCACAATCAGGAGAGTCATGACGACGACGTCCACCGCCACCGGTTCGGTTTCCGCCCGCTTCGCCCGCATCGCGGACTCCGAGCGCTTCCAGACCGCGATCATCATCGCGATTGCCCTCAACGCCGTGTTGCTCGGCGTGGAGACCTTCGACGGGGTTATGACGCGCCACGGAGACACGCTGCACCTGCTTAACAGCATCTTCCTGACCATCTTCGTGGCCGAGCTGGTGATTCGCATCCTCGCGTTCGGTCGGCACCCGCAGGCGTTCTTCCGCTCTGGCTGGAACGTGTTCGACTTCGTGATTATCGCGGCGCTGTTCGTGCCAGGGATCCGCGAGAACGCTGCCCTGCTGCGCCTGCTGCGCCTGCTTCGCGTCGCGCGGCTGCTCAAGTACCTCCCCGACGTCCAGGTGCTGCTGCGTGGCGCCACCCGCGCGATCCGCCCGGCCACCGGTCTTGGGGTTCTGACCGGGCTCCTTGTCTTTCTCTACGGCATGGTCGGCTGGACGCTGTTTGCCGATCTTGATCCCACCGCATGGGGAAACATCGGGCGCGCCATGCTGTCGCTCTTCTCCATTCTGACGCTCGAGGGCTGGACGACCACCTTCGCCCTCGTCTTCGAAGCCAAGCCGCTCGAGAGCGTGCTGTTCTTCCTGTCCTTCATCCTGCTCGGCACGTTCGTCGTGCTCAACCTGTTGCTCGGCATCATGATCGGCAGCTTGGAGGAGGTTCGACAGGAGGAGCGCATCCGCCAGGGTGGCGATACGGCCGACATCGAGGCCCGTATCCGCGACTTGCGCGAGGCACTTGACGCCGTCGAGCACGGCCTCCGTACGCGCCGCGACTAGTCGAGCAGCGACGGCATGCCAGGATCGTTCGGCATGCCCGTCAGCTCCCGCCCGCGCGGCGTCAGGACACGTCCGCGCGGCGTGCGCTGAATCAGTCCCTGCTGGATCAGGTAGGGCTCGTAGACCTCCTCGAGCGTCCCCTCATCCTCGCCAATCGCGACAGCGATGGTGCTGAGGCCGACCGGGCCGCCGTTGAAGCGCTCAGCAATCGCCCGTAGGTACTCGCGGTCAGCGCGGTCGAGCCCGTCTTCGTCGACGCCGAGCAACTCGAGCGCTTCGAGCGCACCTGCTCGATCAACCGCGTCCCAGCCGCGCACCTGCGCCACGTCGCGCACGCGCCGCAGAATGCGATTGGCGACGCGCGGTGTGCCGCGCGAGCGGCGCGCGATCTCCGCGGCGGCGTCGGCGTCGATGGTGAGTGAGAGGATGCCGGCCGAGCGCTCAATGATGCGCAACAGCTCGTCAGGCGTGTAGTACTCGAGCCGCAGCGAGATACCGAACCGGTCGCGCATCGGCGTGGTCAGGAGCCCGGCGCGCGTCGTCGCACCGACCAGCGTGAATGGTGCGAGATCCAGCCGCAGTGTGCGGGCGCCGGGGCCCTGCCCGATCACGATGTCGATCGCACCATCTTCCATCGCCGGATACAGCAACTCCTCGATGGCCCGGGGCAGGCGATGGACCTCATCGACGAACAGCACATCGTTGGGCTCGAGGGCCGTCAGGATCGAGGCGATGTCGCCCTTGCGCTCGAGTGCGGGCCCGGAGATCGTGTGGATACGGCTCTCCATCTCGATAGCGACGATGAACGCCAGGCTCGTCTTGCCGAGGCCCGGGGGCCCGGCGAGGAGCACGTGATCACAGGCCTCTCCCCGGCCGCGTGCGGCGGCAACGAACGTCTCGAGCTGACGCACCGCGTGCTCTTGACCGACGAAGTCACCGAGCCGCTGCGGGCGCAGGGAGCCGTCAACCTCGCGATCCTCCGGCTCTTCCTCGCCGGCAATGATGCGAGCGTCGTCGGTCATCCGCGTGCCCCGCCGAGCTTGGCAAGCCCTGCCTTGATGCGATCCTCAGCCGAGCCGTCCGCGCCCTGCAACGCGGCCTCAGCGTCGATCACGGAGTAGCCCAACGCGACGAGGCCATCGCGAGCCTCGCGATGGGGGTCGGACGCCACGACGGGAACCGAGCCGCCGCCCGTCGCTGCACCGGCACCAGCGATCTTGTCCTTGAGGTCAAGGCAGATGCGCTCGGCGGTCTTCTTGCCGACACCGCTCACGCTTGAGAGCAGTGCGACGTCGCCGAGGAGCACGGCGCTCTCGATGCGCTCAGGGTCTTGCGCCGAGACAATCGCGAGCGCGAGCTTGGGCCCGACGCCATTGACGTTCAGGAGCAGTCGAAAGATGCGCCGCTCGGCCTCACTGGCGAAGCCGAAGAGCTGCATTGCGTCCTCACGGACGTGGAGATAGGTCGGCACCGTGACGGTGGTACCGGGCTCGCTCCGAGACAGCGCGGTCAACGTGGCGGTCAACTCGTACCCAACCCCGTTGACATCAACGACGAGAATGTCGCCTTCGCGGTCCGTGACGGTCCCCGAGACGTGCGCGATCATGCGCGCACCCCCGCCTTGCGCAGCGATGCGGCGAGCGGACTCTGCGAGGCATGACAGATCGCCGCTGCCAGCGCATCGGCGGCGTGGTCGGGCGTCGGCGGCTTGGGGAGACCGAGCACCGCACCGACCATCTTCTGGACCTGGGCTTTCTCCGCGCGCCCGAACCCGCAGACCGCCGTCTTGATCTCAGAGACGGAGTACTCCGCGACCTCGACGTGACGCAGCCCCGCCGTCGCGAGTACGGCGCCGCGCGCCTGGCCGATGTTGAGCGCGTTTCGAGGATTACCACCGACGTAGACGCCTTCGACGGCAAGGGCCTGGGGCGCGTGCTCTTCGATCAGCGCGTCGATCGCCCGAGCAATCGCGGCTAGACGTTCTTCCAGTGGGGTGTGGGCGTCGGTATGAACGCAGCCGAAGTCGACCGACCTGAGCCGGCTCCCTTCCGCCGTCACCACGCCGTAGCCGGTGGATGCCGTGCCGGGGTCGACCCCGAGGATCACCATGCACGCAGTCTACGAGCGGCTCCGGTCGCCCCCGCCTGCGATGGGCTGCCGTACCATGCGTGACATGGCCGAGCGCAGCGCACGTCAGATCGCCTTTATCGAGCGTCACCCTCGTTGGTGGCCCGACATCGAGGCTGCACAAGATGAGCTCCTGCGCGTAACCGGTGGTGCCAATCCGTTCCTCCTCGTCGATCTCGAGGGCGAATGGGAGGCCGTATGCGTTGAGGTTCCCGCCGACCAACCTGCCTCGCGCTGGGTCGAGACACGCACGCTGCCGGCCGGCGAGTATGCCGTCTCCGAGATCGCAGGTCGCTCCGCTGAGCGCCTCATCACGCGTGAGGATCACCGTCCGTCGTGGCTCGTGCGCGCCGAGGAGGCACCCATGGGCGAGAACGAGTACGAACCCGGTGGCGAGACCTTTGGCCTCTCGACGCGTCTGGGTGAGCATTCGGGTCTGCGTCGCATCGGGGTCAATGTCGATCTCGTGCGACCGGGTGAGCGCTCGACCAAGTTCCACTGGCATCACGAGGAGGAAGAGTGCTTCCTCGTCCTCAGCGGCCACGGCATCTTGATGGTCGGCGACGAGCGCTATCGCGTTGGCCCGGGCGATTTCTTCGCCAAGCGCGAGGGTCCAGAGCGGCCGCATCAGTTCGTGAACGACGGCGAGCAGGATCTCCGCATCCTCACGATCGGCGAGCACCGCGGCGACAAGGCCGAGTATCCGTCTGCCCCGTGGCAGGCTGGCGATTCTTTCCCGAGCGTCTAGCGCGCGGCGGCAAGCGCTGCGAGGCGCTCGAGCAACAACTCGCGGAACCGTGCAGCGTGCAGGTCGATCGCCCATCGCACCGTCACTGCCGCCGCGGGCTGATCGCTGACGTACGTCTCTCCGCGAGCCGGACCATCGCTGGCATCAACGCCTAGGGCGAGAGGACGGAGCACAAGCAGCGTCGGGTCGATCACCCACGACAGCGCCAGCGAATCGTGCTGCTGGACGGCATTCTTGCCGTGCCACTCACGGTGCTTCTGGAGATAGAAGAGGAGCATTCCGTGGATACCGGGTCCAAGCACCGGTAGCTCTTCGAGGGCGTGGACATCGGCCTCGGACAGCGTGGCTTGCCGTGTGACGTCGAGCCCCACGACAACTGGCTCGAGGCCGGCGTCGAGCACCTGCGCGGCCGCCGTGGCGTCGCACCAGATATTGAACTCTGCGTACTCCGACATGTTGCCACCCGCCAGCGAGCCACCCATGATGACCAGGTCGCGAAGAGCCGGAGCAACGTCCGGATGCCGCTCGAGCAGGAGCGCAACGTTCGTGAGAGGCCCTGTGGCCACCAGTGTGATCTCCCCCGGACGAGCAAGCACCGTGCGGGCGATCAGATCGACAGCGTGCTCGTCCACGATGGCGGATGCAGCGCGTGGCAGCTCGGCGCCGTCCAGGCCCGTCTCACCGTGCACGCCGATCGCGTCATTCCACGGAATGTCGTTCGGCGGACCGATGGCAACCGATTCCCCCGCGGCAACGGGAATGTCCTCGCGCCCTGCCCACGCCAAGACGTTGAGCGCATTCTGCGTGGCGTTCGCGAGCGACGTGTTCCCCACCACCGTCGTGATGGCGAGCAGCTCGACCTCGGGGCTTGCCAAGGCGAGCAGGATCGCGATCGCGTCGTCGATCCCCGGATCGCAGTCCAGGATGATCGGCGTCGCTGCCACTACTGCTCGGCCAGTACCGCTTCAGGGATTTCGACGTCGAACACGACGTCTTGTACGTCGTCGTCTTCTTCGAGCGCGTCGACCATCTTGAGGACCTTGCGCGCACCCTCCTCGTCGATCTCGGCGGGCTGCTTGGGCAGCAGCGTCAGCTCGGCGCTGGACAAGGTGTAACCGGCGGCTTCGAGCGCGTTACGTACCGCAGCCAGCTCCGTCGGCTCGCACGTCACGCGGTACGAGCCGTCCTCGCCTTCCGCGTCATCCGCGCCGGCGTCAGCGGCGGCGAGCACGAGCTCGTCCTCATCCGCGACACCCTCGACGATGATCACGCCTTTGCGGTCGAACTTCCACGCCACGCTGCCCGGCGCGCCCAAGGCGGAGCCGGCCTTCGTGAAGATGCTGCGCACGTTCGCGGCCGTGCGATTGCGATTGTCGGTGAGCGCCTCAACCACGAATGCTGCGCCGCCGGGGCCGAAACCCTCGTACGTGACGGTCTCGTAATTCTCGCCTTCGCCCCCGCCGGCACCCTTGGCGATCGCGCGCTCAATGTTGTCCTTCGGCAGGGAATACGACTTTGCCTTGGCGATCGCATTGGCAAGCGCTGCATTACCGTCCGGGTCTCCACCACCCTCCTTGGCCGCGACCATGATCGCGCGCGCCAACTTGGAGAACATCGCGCCGCGCTTTTTGTCGGTCGCGGCCTTCTTGTGCTTGATGGTGGACCACTTGGAATGGCCGGACATGCCTACTCCCCGCTCGAATTCGTGATGCCTGCGAGGAACACCTCGTGCAGGCGATCATCGTCGGTTAGCTCCGGATGGAACGTTGCGGCCATGATAGACCCGCTACGCACAGCGACGGGCTCGTCACCCAGACGCGCCAAGATCTCGACGCCCTCACCGACGCGCGTGATGCGGGGAGCGCGAATGAAGATGCCCACCATGTCCGTGCCACCAGCGGCGAGCGCCACTGGCCCTTCAAACGACTTGACCTGCCGACCGTAGCCGTTGCGAAGCGCCGTCACGTCGAGCGCCTGCAGCGTGCGCTGCCCCTCGACGCCATCCTCGATGTCGCGCGCGAGCAGGATCAGACCCGCACACGTACCGAAGACCGGCGTACCGCCAGCAACCGCAGCGGCCAGCGGCTCGCGCAGACCAGAGGAACCCAGCAGCAAGTCCATCGTCGTCGACTCGCCGCCGGGCAGCATGATGCCGTCGACGCCCGCCAAGTCCGCTGGCGTTCGCACCTCAATTGCGTCAGCGCCGAGGCGCTGGAGCGCATTGATGTGCTCTCGGAATGCTCCCTGCAGCGCGAGGACGCCGACGCGCGGCGTGCTACCAGCCACGCCCGGCGAGCAGCTCGTTCTCGGGGATCGACTTGGCGCTACGGCCGACCATGGCCTCGCCCAGACCCTTCGAGACCTCCGCGATCTTCTTGGCGTCACGGAAGTGTGTGGTTGCCTCGACGCAGGCGCGGGCACGGGCCGCGGGATCGCCGCTCTTGAAGATACCGGAGCCGACGAACACGCCGTCGGAGCCGAGCTGCATCATCAGCGCGCAGTCAGCGGGCGTCGCAACGCCACCGGCGGTAAACAGCACGACGGGGAGGCGACCAAGACGTGCGGTCTCCTGCACGAGCGGAAGTGGTGCCTGAAGTTCCTTGGCGCGGGCGTACAACTCGTCAGGATCCATCGCCTGGAGCTGGCGGATCTCGCCGGTGATCGCGCGGATGTGACGCACGGCCTCGACGACGTCGCCGGTACCGGCCTCGCCCTTCGAGCGGATCATCGCGGCACCCTCTCCGATGCGGCGCAGGGCCTCACCGAGATTGGTGGCGCCACAGACGAACGGGATCGTGAACTTCCACTTGTCGATGTGATGCGCCTCGTCCGCGGGGGTCAGCACCTCGGACTCGTCGATGTAATCGACCTCAAGGCTCTCGATGACTTGGGCCTCGACGAAGTGGCCGATGCGCACCTTCGCCATGACCGGGATCGAGACGGCCTCCTGGATGCCGATGATCATGTCGGGATCCGACATGCGGGCTACCCCACCATCGGCGCGGATATCGGCGGGCACGCGCTCGAGCGCCATGACGGCGCAGGCGCCGGCGTCTTCGGCGATCTTCGCCTGTTCGGCGTCGACGACGTCCATGATGACGCCACCCTTCAGCATCTCTGCCAGACCGCCCTTGATGCGCATTGTGCCCTGCTCGGACATGCCCTTCACCTCTACAATAGGTCGTGAGACGCGCCCGCGGCGGGCGCACTCGCTGGATGGTACGTCACCACACGGATTCGCGCTGCGACGGGTTCCCGGCCGCTGCGCGCCTTGACGAAGTCCCGCCAATTGCTAATCTGCAGCAGCAACCCATCACGAGTCGCCGAGGGATCTGGCCCATCGACGCGACAGCAACCGGGGCAATCGCCCGCCAGGTGCTTCATCCAGCGCAGACCCGGCCATGTCCCGGACGGGCGAGCGGAAGATGGTTAGCCGTCGTCGAGGACGCACCTCGGCGCCGCCGGTCCGCCCCCGAAGGCCCGGACCCCCCTCACCGGGACGCGACGCCGATAGGCACAAAGGAGCAGACGATGACGAATCTCAAGCCGGAGACCCTGGTACTCCATGCCGGTCAGAATCCGGACCCGACGACGAAGGCCGTCGCGGTGCCGATCTACCAGACCACGAGCTACGAGTTCAACGACGCCCAGCACGCGGCCGACCTGTTCGCGCTGGCCGTGCCGGGCAACATCTACACGCGCATCATGAACCCAACCTGGGACGTCATGGAGCAGCGTGTCGCAGCCCTCGAGGGCGGCATCGCGGCCTGCGCGATCGCCTCCGGTCAGGCCGCAGTCACGTACTCCGTGATGAACATCGCCAAGGCTGGCGACAACATCATCAGCGTCTCGACGCTGTACGGCGGTACCTACAACCTGTTCGCCCACACGCTGCCGCAGTACGGCATCGAGGTTCGCTTCGTCGATCCTGACCAGCCGGAGAAGGTCGCCGAGCTCGTCGACGAGAACACGAAGCTCGTGTTTGCCGAGACGATCGGCAACCCGCGCCTCAACGTCGTCGACATCAAGGCCTGGGCCGACGCCGCGCACGCGCAGGGTCTCCCCCTGATCGTCGACAACACGATCGGCACGCCGATCCTCACCCAGATCTTCGAGCACGGTGCCGACATCGCCGTCCACTCGGCCACCAAGTACATGGGTGGCCACGGCACGACGATCGCCGGCGTGATCGTTGATTCGGGCAAGTTTGATTGGGTTGCGAACAGCGACCGCTTCCCCGGCCTGACCAAGCCCGACCCGTCGTACCACGGTGTCGTGTGGTCGGACGCGCTCGGACCGGCGGCGTACATCGGCCGCATCCGCACCGTGATGCTTCGCAACACGGGCGCGGCGCTGTCGCCGTTCAACGCGTTCCTGATCCTGCAGGGTCTCGAGACGATGGCGCTCCGCGTCGAGCGTCAGTCCGAGAACGCGCTCACGATCGCGAAGCACCTCCAGGCCCATCCCGACGTCAGCTGGGTCTACTACCCCGGCCTCGAGGGCGATGACTACCACGAGGTCGCCAAGCGCATCCTCAACAAGGGGAAGGGCTACGGCGGCATCGTGTCGTTCGGCGTCAAGAGCGGTCGCGACGGTGGACGCAAGTTCATCGAAGCGCTCGATCTCTTCACGCACCTTGCCAACATCGGTGATGCGCGCTCGCTGGCGATCCACAACGCCTCGACCACGCACTCGCAGCTGAACGACGCCGAGCTGGAGACGGCCGGCGTCAAGCCCGACATGGTCCGCCTGTCGGTCGGCATCGAGAACGTCGACGACCTGATCGCCGATATCGACCAGGCGCTGGCGCAGAGCAAGTAGTTCGATGGGAGCGACCGACGACACGCGGCGCTCCCTCGGACTCGTTGAGACGCAGCGGGTCGTCCTCTTTACGGAGGACGACCCGCTCGTACTCGACTCGGGAGAGACGCTCTTTCCCGTCGAGGTGGCGTACGAGACCTACGGGGAGCGCGCACCCGACGACCGCAACGTCGTCGTCATCTGCCATGCCCTGACGGGCGATGCGCACGCTGCCGGCCACCATGGTGATCCCGACCGGCCGGGCTGGTGGGACACGCTGATCGGCCCGGGGAAGCCCGTCGATACCGACCGTCTCTTTGTGATCTCGTCGAACCTACTCGGTGGCTGCCAGGGCACCACCGGGCCGTCGTCGATCGACCCCGCGACCGGCGAGCCCTACGGATTGCGCTTTCCGCTGTTCACAGTCTCGGATCTCGTCAAGGTGCAACGCAAGCTGCTCGCCCACCTTGGTATCAAGCGCGTGCTCGCCGCCATCGGCGGTTCGCTCGGTGGCATGCAGGTGTTGCAGTGGGCGCTCGACCACCCCGACGAACTCGAGAACGGCGTCGTCGTGTGTGCGACGGCCCGCCTGTCGGCTCAGAACATCGCCTTCAGCGCCGTGGCGCGCGCGGCAATCATGAACGACCCCGATTTTGCCGATGGCGACTACTACGCGACCGGCAAGGGGCCAGACCATGGCCTCTCCGTGGCGCGCATGATGGCGCACATCACCTACGTCTCTGAAGAGTCGATGCGTCAGAAGTTCGGACGGCGCATCCAGGATCGCGAGGAGCCGCGCTTCGGCCTGGGCGTGGACTTTCAGGTCGAGTCGTATCTGCAGTATCAGGGCAAGGCGTTCCTCGACCGCTTCGACGCCAACTCCTACCTGTACCTCACGCGCGTGATGGACTACTTCGATCCGTTCGCCGACGCGAGCTACGTACGGGCCCAACTCGCTAAGACAACAACGAAGTTCCTCGTCTTGTCCTTCGACACCGATTGGCGCTTCGATACGTCGCACTCACGCAGCATCGTTCGCACGTTGACGGCGCACCGGGTGCCCGTCACGTTCCGCGAGATTCCATCGCCACACGGCCACGACTCATTCCTGCTTGACGTCCCCGAGTACCACCGCACCGTTGCCGCGTACCTCGAACATGCCCTGGCGGAGAGCGTCTGATGCGCGCCGACCACGACGTCATCGCGTCGCTCGTGCCGCCCGGCTCGCGGGTGCTGGACCTCGGCTGCGGCGACGGCACGCTGCTCGCTGAGCTGATCCGCCGCGGTGCCGATGGTCTGGGCGTGGAAATCTCTGACGAGGGCGTGCTCGCCTGCCTGCAGCGCGGTGTCCCTGTGTTGCAAGACGACATCGACAAGGGGCTCGGCGACCTCGAGGACGACTCGTTCGACATCGTGATCATGTCGCTCACGCTGCAGGCCGTGCACCACCCCGCGCTCGTGCTGCAGGAGATGAGTCGCGTGGGCCGCAAGAGCATCATCTCGTTCCCGAACTTCGCGCACTGGCGCCTGCGCACGCAGCTTGCTGCCAGCGGTCGCATGCCTGTCTCACCGCTACTCCCCTACTCCTGGTACGAGACGCCAAACATCCGCCTGTGCTCGATCAAGGACTTCGAGGCACTGGCGCATGCTGAGGGACTGACGGTTGAGGAACGCATCCTGCTCGACGAGGGTGGCAGCCGGGAGGGTGCAGTCGCCGAACGCGCAGCCAATTTGCTGGCCGCCGGTGCCGTCTATCTCCTGCGGCGCTAAGCGATCGACGTGCCGAGCTCGGCACTGTCGTCGACGTCGAGCAGCACCACGCTACCGTCGGTCTGCACTGCGCCCAGCAGCAGAAACTCGCTCACGAATCCGGCGATCCGTCGCGTGCCGAGATTGATCGTGCCGACGATGCGACGCCCGACGAGCTCCTCGGCCGCGTAGTTCGTCACCTGCGCGCTCGTCCAGCGGGTGCCGAGCTCGGGGCCGAAGTCAACGTGGATCTGCCACGCGGGCTTGCGCGCCTCGGGGAATGCGCGTACCTCGAGAACCACACCAACGCGCATGTCGACCGCCGAGAACGCCTCAACCGCGATCTCCGATTTGGGCTTTACCATGCGGTCAGGGTACCGTGTGCGCATGGATGACCACTCCGCAATCGTGGTGGGCGCAGGCTTCTCTGGCCTGGTCGCCGCCGAGACTCTGACCAACGCGGGCTGGGACGTGACGGTGCTCGAGGCACGCGACCGCGTAGGTGGGCGAGCGTGGACGGATCGCCTGTCAAACGGCGCAATCATCGAGCGCGGCGCCGAGTGGGTCGAGGACGTGCAGGTCGAGATGCTGGCGCTCTGCGAGCGCCTCGGTATTCCGCTGGCGCGGACCGGCATGAGCTACCACCAGCGTCTGCCCGTCGGTGGTCCGCCCGTGACCGAGGACGAGCTGGCTGCGGGACGAGCTGCGCTGCGTGCGTTGTTCGCCGAGCTCGGTGACGAGGCATATGACATCTCCGTCGCCGACGCGATCGAGCGGCTCAACGCCGTCGAGGGCGCGAAGGTTGCGTTCCGCGCGCGTATCGAATGCACGAGCGGCGCACCCGCTACCGAGCTCGCTGCGTGGCATCTCCTCCACCTCGCCAGTGCCCCTGAAGAAGTCGACTCGCCGCGCATAGCGACCGGCAGCGATGCGCCGACGCGCGCCTTGGCCCAACTCCTCGGAGATCGCGTCCATCTCTCGGAGCCGGTCAAAGCGATCACGGTGGATGCGTCTGGCGTGACCGTGCGCACGACACGGGCCGAGTATCGCGCCGCACACGTCGTGCTGGCGCTGCCCAAGCCAATCCTCGTCCAGGAGCCCTTTGTCTCGCTGCTTCCGCCCGCTGTGCGGGAGGTAGCCGAGACCTTCGGTGTGTCGCATGCCGCCAAGCTGTTCGTCCCGCTGGCCGGCGATCCCGCGCCGAGCGCGGTCCTCGATACGCGTCGCGACTACTGGGTCTGGACCGCCAACCAGGGCGACGAAGGTCTACGCCCCGTGCTTGCTGGCTTTGCGGGTTCCAAGCCCATGCTTGACCTGCTTGAGGTCGATCGCGACGGTACGACGTGGGCTCGGTCGGTCGCCGAGGTCCGTCCCGACCTCGACCTGGACTTCGACAACGCTGGCACGCAGACGTGGGCAGACGACCCGTATGCGCAGGGCATCTACACCCATGTGCGGCCGGGCGATCGACCCAACGACGAACTCCTCCGGCAGCGGCACGGCCGCCTCGTCCTGGCCGGAGAGTTCACCGACGACGTCTGGTCGGGCTTTATGGAGGGCGCTATCCGCAGCGGTCAGCGCGCGGCGCACCTGCTCGACGCGTCACTCCCCGCACCCGCTGCCGGCTCGCACTAACCCCTTGAGGCTCGGCCGAACGCGGCTGCGAAGACTTCTGCCGCCTCGGCAATGCACCTCGCGTCTGAACGTGGGCGCGCAGCGGCCGCACCACCGGCGCTGAAGCCAACCACCGTTGGCGCTCCGACCACCGAGGTGAGGTCGTACCACTCCGCCCACCGTCGCGCCGGTCCACCCACGCAGCCGAACACCTGAGCGTCGGGCCACCAGCGGTCCTCGTACTGCAGCACGACCTTCTCCAGCGAGCCCATCGCCAGCCCGTCGAGCGCACGCCGAACCGCCGTCGGGAGCGGCGTGACGATGAGGGCGCGCCGCTGCAGAATGCTCAGCGGCACCGCCACCACGACCGCGGCGGCTGACAGCACCTGGCCCGAGCGCAGCGTGAGCTTGAACGTTCCACGCCCATCACCCTGCACGCCGCGCACGGGCGACGACAGCCGGACATCAAGACCCTGGACAAGCGTCGTGGGCACCACGTCGTAGCCACCCTTGACGAGGCCGTCACCGCCCAACTGCTCCTCGCCTTCAGAGAGCGCGGCCGCGGCGAGGCGTTCTGGGCCGATGCCGTACTCCTGGGTCAGAGCGGTCTCAACGGCCCACTGATTGATCGGCGTCGGTGTCCACCCCGTTGCGCGCAAGATATCCTGTGCCGCTACATCGACCGGATAGACACGCTCCTCCATGCGCATCACCGCGCGCTCCTCGCGAGCCTGAGCCGCATCTAGCCCGGACGGCTCCACGCCCGCAAGGTTCCGCACAACCTCATCGTCGTAGTTGGTCGGCACGAGCGATGACCCACCGTTGCGCACGAGCCGCGTGATCGGATTGCCGCGCACACCGTGCACCCAGGCGGCGCCGAGTTCGACGGGCACGCCCCAGGAGGTATCGGTGCAGATGCGCCCCCCGATGCGGTCGCGCGCTTCGAGCACCGTGACCTTGGCGCCTGCTCCGCGGAGCACCTGGGCGGCTGCGAGTCCCGCGACACCGGCACCGATCACAACGACGCCGTCGTCCTCGATGTCGCCGTAGTCGTCCAGAAGTACCGTCGCGGCGTGTCGGCCAGAGAGATATGCCCCCTGCACGGTGGCCGGATGCGTGGTGCTCGCGTGCTCGCCCGCAAACACCAGACCGCCGCCGACGACGGCGTCGGCGAGCGTGCCACGGACGGTTGGCGAGGTTCCAACCGGCAGCGCAGAATACGACCCGAGCGACCACGGATCGGTATCCCAGCGCGTGACGATGCCGCGAATGGGGCGGGGCACCGTGCGTTGCCGGGCTGGAGCCGTGAGTGCTCCTGGGCCGAGCGCAGCTGCTGCGACCGACGCCGCCAAAAAGCCACGACGGGTGATGCGCGCGTCCATGAGCAGAGGATGCCACCGCAGGTGGCCACAGTAGGGGCGCCTGGATTCGAACCAGGGCCTAACCGGTTATGAGCCGGCTGCTCTAACCGCTGAGCTACACCCCTCCACGATACAGAATAGGCGGCGGTGCCCGTACCCTGTCGGCGTGGCCCGCGTCAAGCCGACCCACCTCGTGATCGGCACCCTTGGCGTGTTGATTATCGCGGGCACGTTTCTGATCGTGTTGCCTGAGATCGCGTCCTACGGCAGCGTGATCGATCAGTTCCAGCGCTTCACAACGCGCGACATCGTGCTGCTGTCCCTTCTGGCAATCGTGAACGTCCTAACCTTCGCGCCCCCGCTCCAGGCCGCGCTACCCGGGCTGGGATTCCGCCGTGCCCTCTCCTCGTCGCAGATTGCGGCGGCGTTTTCGCACGCGGTTCCCGGCGGCGACGCCCTCGGTGCCGGCGCACAGGTTGCCCTTTATCGCCGCTGGGGCTTCTCTCCGCACGCGATCGCCGTAGCTCTCACGCTGGTGGGTGCGTTCAATGGCCTCCTCTTCGTCGTGCTGCCGCCGCTCGGCATCGTGTTGCTGCAACTCGACGGGCAACGCGAAACCGGACTGCTCCTCCTCGCGCTGGCCGCGCTCGTGCTGCTGATTGGTATCGGTGGCGTCGTCGTGGGCGTGATTCGCAGCGACGACTCAGCGCGCCGCGCCGGCGCCATCGCTGCGCGACTCGCAAGTCCCGTCCTCCGCGTCGCGCGTCGAGGACCAGCCGGCGATTGGGGCGAGCATCTTGTCGGCTTCCGTCGGGAGGGGATCGATGTAGTTCGTCGGCGCTGGCTCGGCCTCCTACTGGGAACGCTGCTCTCAAACCTCGCAGTGTTCGCATGCGTGGTCGTCGCGCTGCGCGTCTGTGGGGCCGGCGCAGATCAGCTGTCCTGGCAGGAGATTCTGGTGGCGTGGTCACTCACGCGACTGCTTCTGTTGATCCCCATCACGCCCGGCGGCATCGGCTTCGTGGAGCTCGGTATGACGGGGCTCCTCGTGGCCTTCGGCGGCGATCACACCGCCGTCGTTGCCGGCGTACTCCTCGAGCGGGCACTCACGTTTCTGCCACCGATCATCCTCGGCGTGCTCTTCGGTGCGCAGCTCGGCGTCTCCCGCAAGGGCGGCGTCCGCGACGCTCCATCGTCGTAGCTACTGCTGTGTGGCGTCCGCGCTGCGACCAGGGGCGCCAGCCACGTCGAGCGCCCGCGTGGCCCGTGCCGTCACCAGCTGATACAGCACGAGCAGCTGAGTAATCGCCAGTGCGTCGGAACGGTAGAGATCCATGCCCCGCGTGAACTGACCAAGCCGATCGAGCTGCAGGTGCCGCGCAAAATGCAGACGATCCCAGATGGCCTCCTCGATCTCTTGCGCTCGCCCAGGCGGCAGCAGTCCCGGCACCTTCAAGAGCTGCTCACCGTGTGGCAGCGAGGTGATCGTGAAGTCATCCTCGCCGTCGCCGCTCAGACCCGCCATATCCGGATGCGGCACGGTCGGACGCAACAAGATCTCTGCATCGAGATTCTTATCGACGGGATTCTTGCCTTGCCGAAAGGTAATCACGAGATCGGCGAACGCGCGCTGCGGCCGCACCCACTTGACCGAGTCCCGCTCGCGCCGATCCATCTCGTCGAGTACCTCGTCCGTGGTGTAGCCGCGACGCGTGGTGTCGCGCAGCAGCTTCCACGATCGGCGGATCTCCTCTGGCGGGTCCATATACACCGTGCAGTCGAAGCGGCGTCGTAGGTCGTCCGTCTGCAGGCACAGCAGACCATCAACCACCGTGTAGGACGCGGGCTGGAGATACTCCGGCGGGCCGAGGGTGCCATCCGTGTGCCGATAGGTCGGCTTCAGGATCGCCCGCTGCATCGTGAGGGCTTCGAGATCCTGCGCCATGATGTCGAGATAGTTGGCGTCGGGATCGAGCGGCGTGATGCCCATCACCTTGCGCTGTGCGCGGTCGTAGCGGTGGTAGTCGTCGGACGGCACGTGCGCGACCTGCTCCTCGCCCAGAACCCGGGCAAGGCCGCGCGTCAGCGTCGTCTTACCACTGGCCGAATCGCCGACGACGGCGAGCACCGTCGACTGAGCCACCCCTGCGCGCATCGCTGCCATGCGGGAATGCTCGCAGGTTCGCGACAACACTGCCGTCAGCATGGTGACGTAATCCTGTTCCCAGCGTGGGAAACCGGGTAGGATCGCCCCATGGCAGCGACCCCGGGAGAGTCGAAGCGCAGCGCCTTCTACGCGACGCGTCCAATCAGTCGCGACGTCGTCGTGCCGGAGTATCCCGATCTCGGTCTGATTGCGTTTGACAGCCCGAATGACCCCGAGCCGTCGATCCGCATCGAAGGTGGTCGCGTGGTTGAGATCGACGGCATCCCTGAGGAACGCTTCGACCTGATCGATGCCTTCCTCGCGGAGCACGGCATCAATGCAGCTGTCGCGGAAGAGGCGATGGCGCTCGACGACCTGCAGTTCGCGCGCATGATCTGCAGCACCGAGGTTCCACGTACCGAGATCCTGCGGCTCGTCGAGGGCATGACGCCCGGCAAGGTGGCTCGCGTGCTCGGCCTGCTGAGTCCGCTCGAGCTGATGCAGGCGATGGCGAAGATGCGCGCCCGCCGCACGCCGTCAATCCAGGCGCACGTCACTAATCGCATCGACCACCCCCTGCTGATCGCCGCAGACGCCGCCAGCGCTGTCGCGCTCGGGTTCCGCGAGCTCGAGGCGACCGTGCCCGTGCTGCGCGACGCCCCGCTGGTGGCGCTCGCGCTGCTGATCGGTAGTCAGGTTCCTGCCCCTGGCGCACTGACACAGTGCAGCGTCGAGGAGAAGACCGAGCTCGAGCTCGGCCTCCGTGGCCTCACGACCTACGCGGAGACCGTGTCGGTCTACGGCACCGAGCGTGTCTTCCTTGACGGGGATGACACGCCGTGGTCGAAGGCGCTGCTCGCGTCGTCCTACGCGTCCCGCGGCCTCAAGATGCGCTTCACGTCCGGTTCCGGCGCCGAGGTGCTGATGGGCGCAGCCGAGGGGAAGTCCCTGCTCTACCTTGAGGCCCGTTGCGTAGCCGTCACGCGCGCGGCAGGCTCGCAGGGAACGCAGAACGGCGGAATCGACGGCATTAACGTCACCGGCTCGGTGCCAAACGGCATGCGGGAGATCCTCGCCGAGAACGTGATGGCCACGCTCTACGGCCTCGAGTCGTGCACCGGCAACGACACGCAGATGAGCGCGTCGGACATTCGCCGCACCGCCCACACACTCCCGCTCCTGCTCGCCGGATCCGACTTCCTGTTCAGTGGCTTCGGCTCCATCCCCAGCTACGACAACGCCTTCGGAGCCAGCAACTTCAACGCCGAGGACATCGACGACTACCTGATGATCCAACGCGACTGGGGCTTCGAAGGTGCGCTGCGTTCGCAGGATGATGCGACGCTGCTGCCACTGCGACGACGCGCCGCCGAAGCCTGCCGCGCTGTCCTCGACGAACTCGACCTGATGACCTTCGACGACGCGGAACTTGAACGCGTCGTGAGCGCGCACGGGAGCCTCGACGTGTCGGAGCACCAGACCGACGAAACCGCCCGAGCCGGCGACGCGATCATCGAGCGCGAGATCACCGCCGTCGACGTGGTGCGCGCCCTCTCGATTCGTGGCTTCGACGTCGAGGCCGAACGCGTACTCGAGATGACGCGACAGCGCCTCTTCGGCGATCACCTGCAGACCTCCGCGATCTTCGGTGAGGACATGAGCGTGCTGAGCGCTCTGACCGACCCCAACGACTACGCAGGGCCCGGTACCGGCTACCGCCCGTCCCGCGAGCGCCTCGACGAGATCGCGCGCGTGCGCCAGTCGCGCACCCACGCGGAGCTACTGGCCGAGCAGGCGCCCCACCAGGGCTGCGTGATCCTGACCGAGACCGGCCCCGCCGCTGTGCGTCCGCGCCCTGATGAGGTCGTGATCGGACTCTCCCCCGCCTTCGGCAACGACGTCTGGCTCACGCTCTCGGGCCTGACGGTTGCGGAGGCGTTGCGACAGCTCCTCGCAGGCATCGAGGAGGAGGGCGTTGCCGCCAGAGTCGTGCGGGTTACGCACTCGCTCGACCTCGGCATGATCGGCTGGACCGCCGCCAACCTGTCGGGCAGTGGTGTCGCGCTCGCGATCCAAGGTAAGGGCACGGCGCTGATCCACCGCGCCGATCTGCCGGTACTCGCCAATCTCGAGTTACTCAGCATGGCACCCCTCATCGATGGATCGCGGTACCGACTGATGGGCCGCAACGCCGCGCGGCACGCCCGAGGAGAGAAGCCCTCGCCAGTGTTGCTGCCCGAATCGGGCGAGCCGATGGGGCCCCGGTATCACGCCAAGGTGGTCGCGTTGATTAACCGCGAGAGCCAGTGCCTGCGCGACGGTGAGCCGCTAGCCGTGGAGGTCTCGTGGCCGAGCTGAGGTATCCCCTAGGTGAGCACAATCGTGGCGATGTCCGCTCGCAGACCGGACGGACGGCCGATGAGCTGACCGTTGATGACATCCGCTCGGGCGTGGTCACCGCAGCGGACGCGGCCGTCGATCCCGACACGCTGCGCCGCCAGGCAACGTTTGCCGAGCAGGGCGGCAACCCCCAGCTCGCTGACAACCTCCGACGCGGTGCTGAGCTCGCCTTGTTCTCGGACGACGATGTGCTGCGTTTCTACGACGCCCTCCGACCCGGACGCTCGTCGGTGGCGGAGCTCGAGGCGATTGCTGCGGAGCTCGACGCAGGTGGCGGCACAACGTGCGCAGCACTCGTGCGTGAGGCCATCACGCACTATCGTCGCCGCGGGCTGATTTCCTGACGTGCTCGTCGCGGGCGTCGATGTCGGCAATGCCACGACGGAGGTCGCACTCGCGCGACTGATCCCCGGCCGTGACCCAGAGCATCTGAGCGTGACCCGCGGCCCCACCACGGGTGCCAAGGGCACCGCGGAGTCGGCGCAAGGCGTGCTCGATCTGATCGAACGCGCCAGCCGGCGCCTGGGCGAGCAACCGCACCGCATCCTGCTGGCCGATCTGCATCCCGTCGAGACGGGTCTGCGCGAACTCTCTGCCGATGACACGCAAGATCTCGGCGGCGTCGGTATCGCACGGCCCGTCAGTGCCACACCGTCGGGAGTCGGTGCCGCGGCCGGCCAGTTGATTGACCTCGATGACCTTGGCGACCAGCCGCTCGGGCTCCCTGTAATCCCGATTGTCGGCCCCATCGATTTTGACGTCGCAGCGACGCACCTCAATGCCGCTCGAGCTAACGGCTGGCAGATCGTGGCGCTGGTCGTGACCGGCGACGACGGCGTCCTGATCGGCAACCGTGTGGACCGCACCCTGCCGATCATCGACGAGGTCGCCGATTCTGCGACCTTGCCACGAGGCGCCTGGGCGGCCGTTGAGGTCGCTCCACTGGGAGGCGCCGTCACGCAGCTGGCCGACCCGCTGCGACTCGCGGTGCTGCTCTCCCTCGATCCCGAGCGTGCGCGTGGCGCACGCAACGCGGCCCGCGCACTCGTCGGCCATCGCGCGGGCATCGCCGTGCGGCGCGAGGCATCCGGTGGCGGTTCGACGCGCGAGACCCCGCGGATGGCGACGTTGCGCGATGGTTCCACGGTGGCGATCGACATCGGCACACGACCGCCGGGGCTTGGCGACGTCGTCACCGTCGACGGCGTGGACGCGACGCTTCTCGACGCGTTCTGGACGGCGCTCCCACACTCCGAAGACAGTGCGGCGCTGGCGCTGCAGCTGCACCAGCGCCGCGCCGTGGGTCTGGCCGTGCTCGCCGAGCGCGGCGACGCCGGACTCGAACGTGCGCTCGCAGAGCGCTCCAACGCCGAGGTCATCGTGGTGGCCGCGGAGACCGCTGCGGCCGTGGCAGGCGCGTCGACCACGCCAGGGGCCGGGCATGCACCAATCGTGATCGACATGGGGGGCGGTACGGTCGATCTCCATGTTGAGTTGGCCGGACAGACGCGCGCGGTGGCAGCCGCCGGCGCCGGCGTGTTGGTGGATCGCATCTGTGGTGCCTTGCTCGGCATCGATCCGCTGCGTGCCGAGCGCGCCAAGCAGCTTCCGAGCGTCCACGTGGAGACACCGTTCATCCTCCGCCATGAGGACGGTGGGCGCACGTTCCTCACGCACCCGGCGCCTGCGCACACGGTCGCCCATCTCTGTGTGAGTGAGCGCCGCGAGGGATCGCTCGATCCGCTCACCGCCGACTTGGCACCCGAAGTGTGGGGACGCCTTCGCCGCGCGGCCAAACGCGACGTGATCGCCGGCAACCTGCGCCGCGCCATTGACGCCGTCGGCGGACTGCCGCAGGGAGAGCTCGCAATCCTTGTCGGTGGCTGCGCTGAAGATGCCGAGGTCGTCGACGAAGTCGCCCTGGCCTTGGCCGACCTTGACCTCGCGATCGCGCGCGGTGACGTGCTCGGCCAGCACGGACCCCGAGCGGCCGTTGCGGTCGGTCTCGTCCTGCTCCATGCGAGGGGCACGTGAGCCCGCCCGCAGTCATCCTCGCCTGTGACGAACCGGGTGTGATCCGCGCCGTCGCGGCAGCCTTTGAGGAAGAGGGCGTGCCGCTCCGTGTCGTTGCAGCGACCACCGCACGCGCGGCCGCACTCCAATCGCCCCTGGGTATCGGTCTCGCTCGGCACGACGACGCTCTGGCGGTTGCGCTCGCCACTGGCCCCGATGCCCCGTACGTGATCGGCGATGATCCCCGTCGCATGGGTCACATCGCCGCACGCCTTGCCGCACGACGACCGCTCGGAGTAGAGCAATGACGCGACGTGCGCTGGTCACGGGCGGAAACTCCGGCATCGGGGCTGCAATCTGTCGACGCCTCGCCGCTGACGGCTGGACTGTCGCCGTCGCCGGCCGTTCGCGCGAGCGCGCCGAGGCCATCGCGCAAGAGCTCGACGGTATCGCCGTCGTCGGCGACGCCGCGGACGCCGCGCACGATCCCGTCGCCGACGCGGTGAGGGAGCTCGGCGGACTCGAGTGCGTGATCCTCAACGCGGGCGTCATCGCAGATGCGGATCTGGCACACACCACCGACGACGACTGGCACCGCCTGCTCGAGGTCAATGTGCTGGCCGTGCATCGCCACGCCCGCGCGGCACATGCTGCGCTTGCGGCGACAGGCGGCTCGTTGCTCATGACGAGTTCTGACGCCGGCGTCTGGGGCGAAACCTCGATCGCTGGCTACTCGATAACGAAGCGCATGGTGCTCGCGCTGATGCGCTGTCTCGCCGCCGAATGGGGACCAGACGGCATTCGCGTGAATGCGATCTGCCCAGGCGATACCGCCCCGGGCATGGTCACCACAACGAGCGGACGCCGCGAACCCGGCACGACCGACGGCTGGCTGCCACCACCGCTTGGGGCGACCGTGCGGGCGCAAGACGTTGCAGGCGCCGCCGCGTTCCTAGCCAGCGAGGACGCGACGCGCATCACCGGCGTGGGCCTCTTGATCGACGCCGGCATGCGCGCATCGTCAACTGGCTGGCAGACCGCGCCGGAGGTTCGGCGATGACCCTGCTTACCGTAGGCAGCGATTGCGCGATCGCCCGCGCGCTGGACGATGTCGCACCGATTGGTCAGCTGGAGGCCGCAACCTCGGCGATCCTTGCGCAGCGCCCTGATCAGATCGCGATCGTCGCCGTGCCGGCTCCTGCGGGTCCGATCGGTGCCATGACGACGGACGAATTCGCGAAGCTAACGGAGACCACCGTCACGCTGGCCATCAGCGCTGCCAAGGCCGCAGCGCAACTTGAGCAGCCGGTCCGCATCGCCATCGTCTGTCCTGCGGACGCAGTCCATCCTGATCATCTTGATGGTGCGCGCTCCGTCATTGGCGCCGGGCTGACCATGCTCGTCGAGGTGGCCGCAGCCCTACCCACCATCACCATCAACGCCATCGCCGTCGCCGACGACGTGCCTGCCGAGGAGGTCGCCGCGATGACGCGCTTCGTCCTTTCGGGGCACGCGCCGTCGCTGAACGGCACCACGATCCGTCTCGATGGCGGCCGCGACGCGGTGCTCGCCGCCGAGACACGAGTAGAGGGAGACTGACATGACAGACCAGCGACTGCAGGGACAGGTTGCGCTGATTACCGGCGCCGCCAGCGGTAACGGGCGAGCGATCGCCCTGCGCTATGCCGCTGAGGGTGCCAGCGTCGTGTGCGCCGATATCACCCAGGAGGCCGTGGTCGGCAGCTGGGAGGAGTCGACGCCGACGCACGAGCTGATCACCGAGCAGGGCGGCAACGCCATCTACGCGCAGTGCGACGTGAGCGACGGAGATCAGGTGATTGCGACGATCGCGGCGGCCAAGTCCGAATTCGGCGGCCTCGACATTGCCGTGGCCAACGCCGGCATCTCCCCCAAGGCGTACTCGCTGCGGGATGAGCCGTGGGAGGACTACAAGCGCGTGCAGGCCGTCAATGTCGACGGCATGTGGTGGACGTGCCGCGAAGCGTCACGCTTGATGGTTGAGCAGGGCCGCGGCGGCAGCATCATCACCCTCGCCTCGATCGCCGGCATCACGGGCGTACAGACCGGTCTGCACTACAACATGAGCAAGGGCGCTGTCGTGCAGCTCACCCGCACACTCGCGATCGAGCTGGCGCCGGAGATGATCACCGTCAACGCGATCGCCCCCGGGTGGGTACGCACGGCGATGACACGCGACATGTGGGACGCACCGGAACGCCTCGCCACGCTCGAGGCACGCACGCCGATGGCACGCCTCGGCGAGGTCGAAGACATCGCCGGCGCCGCGTTCTTCCTCGCCTCGGGTGATGCCCGCTGGCTCACGGGTGCCATCCTCCCCGTCGACGGTGGCTACTCCGCCGTCTAATGGGCAACTTCCACGACGCACCGCGCATGATCCGCGCCCGCGGCGACGTTGCCGTCTGGGAACTCGGCACGGGCGACCCCGTGCTGGTCCTGCATGGGTTCCCCGACGCCGCCGTCGGCATGACGCCGCTCGTTGGGCGCCTGGTGGCGGCTGGATTTCGCTGCATCGTGCCGGCGCTGCCTGGCTATCTGCCCTCGGGCCCGGTCGACAACTATCACTCGGCACGTGTCGCGGACGACATGGTGGCGGTGCTTGATGCCTTCGAGCTCGAACAGGTACCGGTCGTCGGACACGACTGGGGCGGCTGCGTTGCGCTCGATCTCGGCGCTGCGCATGCGGATCGCGTGACACGCGTGGCCTCCCTCGCCATCCCGCACCCCTCCGGGTTCGCCGCGCGTCGTCGTGATCTGCAGGAACAGAAGACGGCCGCCTACGCGTGGATTCTGGCGTACTCGGGAGGCGCTGCAGAACTAGCGGCCGATCCAGTCTGGCTCGATCAGGTGCACGCCGAATGGTCGCCGGGGCTGACGCGCGACGAGTGGCCAGCGGTCAAGGAGGTCCTCGCACAGCCCGGCGTCGGCGACGCGGTGCACGGCTGGTATCGGGATGACTTTGAGGCATCGTCCTCGACTGGCGACGTGCACGTGCCCACGTTGATGCTCCACGGGTCGGCCGATGGCTGTATCCGTCCCGCGTGCTTCCGCGGCTTCGAGGAGCGCTTCCCGGCGGGTCTTGATCTCGAAGAGATTCCCGGCGTCGGGCACTGGCTGCACTGTGAGGCACCCGACCTCGTGGCCGATCGCATCGCCGCCTTCCTGCGCGCAACCTAACCACGGCGGCGCCTAGCGGGTGCTGAGAAAGTCCGCGAGCACCTTGGCCGCGGGGCTGGGCCGCCGGGTCGGTAGCAGTGCGTACCAGTCACGCGACGGCGGCGGGGGATCGACACCGAGGCGCACGAGTTGACCGGAGGCAATCTGATGGTCGACCGAGACAAGCGGCACGAGGCCAACGCCGAGACCAACCATGGCGGCAGCAGCCACGGCTGAATTCGAGCCGATCGTGGTGACAGGTGGAGTGATGTGCGCCGCGGCGAGATACTCGTCGACCAGACGGCGTGTGCCTGACGCCTCCTCGCGGACGAGCCAGGTCTCATCAGCGAGGTCGCGTACCGACACCTTGCCCGCGGTGGCGAGGCGATGATCGGGTGCTGCCACGATCACGTGCTCGTTGCGAGCGATCACCGTGCCGTCGAGCGAGCCATCCTCCGGCGGGCGCCCGCCGATACCAATGTCGGCGCCACGGGAGGCAAGCAACTCGAGGACGAACTCGCGATTACCGATCTCCAGTTGGATGGGAATCTCGGGGTGCGTCTCACGGAAGGCGCGCAGCAGCGGCGGCAGCAGCGATTCCGCAGCCGTATAGACCGCGGCGATCCGGAGCGTGGAGCTCACCTTGTTCGCGGCACTCTGCGCCATCCGGGTACCGAGTTCGAGCAGGCCGAGGGCCTCGATGGCATGCGGCAGAAACGCCTCGCCGGCGGGACTCAGCTTCATGCCGCGTCCATCTCGCTCGGTCAACGGCACGCCAACTTCCTCGCTGAGCGCTGCGATCGATCCGGACACCGAAGGCTGCGAAACATGCAGGCGTTCTGCCGCGGCACGAACCGACCCGTCTTCGGCCACGGCGATGAATGTGCGCAGCTGGGAGAGTGTCATAGCCATTGGGTTATGAATCATCCACCATTACCTGCTGGATGTCCATGTATTCGTGTCGTACCGTGTCGGTATGCAGAACCGTGACCGACTCCACCGCTCCGAACTCGCCGTCCCCGCTTCCAATCTCCGCATGCTGGAGAAGGCCCCAGAGGCCGGCGCGGACGTGACCTTCCTCGACCTCGAGGACGCCGTCGCCCCCGACCAAGACCGCAACGTCCGTGCGCATCAACGGCCTCGATACGCACTGGGCCTATCGCGACGTCGTGGACCTCGTCGAGGCGGTCGGCAATCGCGTCGACATGATTCTCGTCCCGAAGGTCGGCCGCCCAGCCGACCTCGAGTTTGTCGAGCTGCTGCTCTCACAGATCGAGCAGGCGTACGGCTACGACCCGATCCCGCTGACCGCGCTGATCGAGACCGCACCGGGCATGGCCAACGTCGAGGCGATCGCGCAGGCCTGCCCGACGCGCCTCGAGGCGCTCGTCTTCGGCGTCGGCGACTACATCGCCTCGACGCGGGCCCGCACGCCGGTGATCGGCGGCGTCACCCCGGAATACGCGGTGCTCACGGACGCCGACGAGAACGGCGAGCGGGCCATGCACTGGGGCGATCCCTGGCACTTCGCCCTCAGCCGGATGCTGGTGGCATGTCGTGCCAATGGCCTGCGACCCATCGACGGACCATTCGGCGACTTCAGCGATCCGGACGGCTATCGCATGAGCTGCCGCCGCGCCGCCGCGCTCGGCTATGACGGTAAGTGGGCGATCCATCCCTCCCAGATCGAGATTGCCAACGAGGTCTTCTCGCCGTTGCCCGAAGAGGTCGATCGTGCGCGACGTATCATCGTCGCCATGGCCGAGGCAGCCGCCGAGGGACGTGGCGCAGTCTCGCTCGACGGTCGTCTGATCGACGCCGCCTCCATCAAGATGGCAGAGAACGTGGTGGCGCGTGCGGACATGATCGCCGGCGCCTAGTGGCCGTCCCCGCCTCGGATCTCGAGCTCGGTACCCTGGCGGGGGACGATGCGCTACTGGAGCGCCTGCTGTTCGAGGCGATCACGGAGACCGAGGGCGACGAGATCGTCCCCGGCGTCGTCCGCCTGCACGCACTCGCCGCGCATGCGCGAGCAGGCGACGCCGACGCCGCAGCGCAGCTTCGCGCGGAGACCGCGCTGCTCGATCGCCGTGCAGCTGGGTCGATTGCCAAGGCACTCCTGATGCGGCTGCAGGCGGCGAATCTGTCCGAGGAGCGCGAGCGCGTGCGACGGCTCCAGCGGTCGAGTACGCGCCAGGCGTCGCTCGAGCACGCGATGGAGGAGATCGGGTCCCCCGAGGCCTTCAGATCACATCTCGACGATCTGCATGTGGAACTCGTACTCACGATGCATCCGTCGGACGCGACGCGCCGAGCGGTGCTGCACAAGTTGCACCGGCTGACGGAGCAACTCGACGATGTTGATCGCGCCCTCGGCCCCGAGGCACTTGGGCAGGCGCTGGCCGAAGCGCAGGAAACGATCGCTGCGTGGTGGGCGACCGACGAGGTGCGTCGAAGCCGTCCGCCCGTCGAGGAAGAAATTCGCCGCACGATCTTCCTCGTCGAATCGGCACTGTACGACGCAGCAGCCGACGTGTCCGTGGCACTCGAACGCAGCCTTGGTTTTGCCCTCCCCCGCGCGCCCCTCTCGTTTGTGCAGTGGGCAGGGGGCGACATGGATGGCAACCCCTCTGCGACCGGTGAGACCGTGCGCTTCGCCGTTGTCGAAGCTCGGCGGGCGGCCCTGCGTCTCATGCGCGACCGCGTCGTCGCTGCCTCCCGGCTGCATTCCGAGGCCTCCCGGTACACCGATCCAGCCGCGTTACTCCAGTCGATCGCCCGCGATGCCAGCACGCTGCCGAGTGGTGATGACGAAAGCAGCGCCTACGCCCACGAACCGCTGCGCCGCAAGCTGCGCCTGATTCGCGACCGCCTCACATGGTCCATGCGTGCTCTCGATGACGACGTCGACGTTGACCCCGCGTGGATCTACCGCGATAGCGAGACGCTGATCGAGGACCTCTGTGTGGTGCGCGATGCAGCGCCAGGTGCTACGCCCTCGCTGGATCGCCTCGTCTGGCAGGCCCGCATCTTCGGCATTCATCTGCTGGAGATCGACGTGCGCCTGCACGCGCGGGAACTGGGCGAGGCTGTCGATGCCCTGCTTCCCGGCACCGTCGGGCTCACGGGGTCGGAACGTGTGCGACACATTGCCGCAGCCATCGCTGAGCTCGCGGCCGACAGTGCGGTGAGCGCGGCCGGCGAACTACGCGCGACCGGCGCCCTCGATGCCGCCGCCCGCCTGCGTGAGGCCTTTGGATCCACGCCACTCCGCTCGCTCGTGATCTCCGGCTGCGAGGCGCCAGAGGACGTACTGGCCGCGACCTGGTTGCTGCACCGTAGTGGGCTACGCGAGGTGCCCGTGGTTCCCCTGTTTGAGTCGGGCGCATCGCTCCGCAGCGCGACGACCATTGCCGAAACCGTGCTGGCTACAGCAGCGTTCCGCGCCCATGTCGACGGCACCGGCGGTCGCTTCGAAGTCATGCTCGGGCACTCCGACGGCGGCAAGGAAGAGGGATTCATCGGAGCGCAGTGGCGCATCTGGCGCGCTCAGGAGGACCTCGTCGCCGTCTGTCAGCGCCACGGCGTCGGCTTTCGCGCGTTCCATGGCCGCGGCGGCTCGCCCGCTCGCGGTGCGGCGCCGCCAGACGAAATCGCGCGCGCTCTCCCTGTGGGGGCAGCCAGTGGCGGGCTCCGCCTGACTGAGCAGGGCGAGGCCGCACGCTCCAAGCTCGCCCACCCGGTCCTTGCTCGACGCGCGCTGGAGCAGGTCTTGTCCGGCGCCTTGATCGCGGCGACGCGCGACGTTGACGACGAGGTGCCCCCCGCCTGGCGTGAGCAGATGGATCTCCTCGCCGACGTTGGGCGTGCAGCCTGGCGGAGCCTGCTTGATGATCCCGCGTTCACCGCCGTCTTTATGGCAACCACACCGATTCTGCTGGCCGACGATCTGAAGCTCGGCTCGCGGCCGGCGCGACGGGCCTCCGGTACGACCGACGGTCTGCGCGCGATTCCCTGGGTGATGGCGTGGACGCAGACGCGGGTGCTCGTGCCGGCCTGGTTCGGGGCCGGTACCGCCCTGCTGCTGGGCGACGTCGAGTTGCAACGCACCATGCGAGCCAACTGGCCGCAGTTCCGCGCCATCATCTCTGCGCTTGAGGCTGCACTGTTTCGGACGGATCTGTCGTTCGCCAATGACTACGTCGCCCTGTCCGCCAATCCAGAGGCCGATCGCATCTGGGACGCCATCCGCAACGAACACGCGACCGCCAAGCAGGCAGTGCTCGCCATCACGGGTGAGACCTGCCTCTACGAACGACGCCCCGAGCTCCGCGCCAGCCTCGAACACCGCAACCCGTGGATTGATCCGCTCAGTGCAATTCAGACCGAGCTCCTGCGGCGACTGGAGGCTGGTGACGAAACCATGCGCCAGCCGCTGCTGACCACCATGGCGGGCATCGCCGCTGGTGTGCAGTCGGTCGGTTGATAGTTCATAGGTTTTTTCCTACGTATATTCCGCTAAATCGGTATAGAAGTTATGAGATACCGGGCGTAGACTTTCACCAACCAATGTAGGAGTCCCCGCTGTGAGTGCCACCGCCCCCGAACACACGACCGTCGAGAGTTACAACCCGCCCACCCGCCTGCTCGCAGGCCCTGGCCCCTCGAACGTCGATCCCCGTGTGCTCGAGGCAATGAAGAAGCCACTCGTCTCGCACCTCGACCCCAACTTCTGGGATCGCCTGCCGATCCTCGCAGAGATGATTGCCGCGTACTACGGCCGCCAGGATGGGGTCTCGCTGACGCTGTCGATGAGCGGCATGAGCGGCATGGAGGCTGGCCTGCTCAATCTCGTCGCCCCGGGTGAGACCGTCATCGCGGCGAGCGGCGGCTTCTTCGGCAACCGCATTCAGGAGATGGTGCGACGCCGCGGCGCCAATCTGGTCGCGCTCGACGCGCCCTTCGGCCGCCATGTACCCAACGACGAGATCCTCGCTGCCCTCGCCCAGCACCCGGAGGCCGTGATGGTCTGCGTCGTCTACGCCGAGACCTCGACCGGTGTGGCACACCCACTGCAAGAACTCGGCGAGGCGATGCGTGCCCTGGGGAGCGACGCGCTGCTCTTCGCCGACTGCGTCACGGCGATCGGCGCCATGCCGATCGAGACCGATGCCTGGGGTGTCGATTACGCCTACGGCTGCAGCCAGAAGGCGATCGCGGCTCCCCCTGGGCTTTCGCCGATCACGATCTCGAATCGCGCGATCGAGCGCCTTGGCCGCAATGGCATGCCGGTCCCGTACTCGATGGATATTGCCGAGCTGATCAAGTACTGGGTCGACCGTCCGATGACGTATCACCACACGACCCCGAACCTTGGCTACTACGCGCTCGATGAGGCGCTGCGCCTCGGCCTCGAAGAGGGCCTGCAGAACCGCTTCGACCGCCACGCCGACGCCGGTGCCTACATTCAGGCAGGTTTCCGCGAGCGCGGATTCGACCTCCTCGCCGATCCGTCCTGTCAGCTGGCGCAGCTGACTGCCGTGTGCGTGCCGGAAGGCATCGACGGCAAGGCAATCCAGGGTCGGCTGCTCAACGAGTTCAACATCGAAGTCGGTGGCGGCCTCGGCCCGACCGCACCCCCGATCTGGCGCGTCGGCATGTTGGGCGTCAATGCGAACCGCGAGACCGCCGATCGCGTCCTTGCCGCCTTCGATCAGGTCCTCCCCACAGGAGCGCACTAGCCATGACCCCTGAGCTGCACGAGGGTCCACTACAGGGGCTACGCGTGATCGATCTCGCGACCGTCTTCGCGGGTCCGAGTGCAGCACGGCGCCTGGCCGACTTCGGCGCTGAGGTCATCAAAGTCGAGCGCGTCGGCGACGGAGATGGAGCACGCAAGCTGGGCGAACGCGACGGCGCCGATGGGTACTACTGGCGGCAGATCGGCCGCAACAAGCGCCCGATCGAGCTCGACCTCAAGCAGGAGGCCGGCAAAGACGTCCTCCTACGCCTCGTTCGCACCGCTGACGTCGTGGTCGAGAACTTTCGTCCCGGCACAATGGAGCGCCTCGGCCTGGATCCGGAGACCGTCCTGCTGCGCGAGAACCCCGGCCTCGTGGTCCTGCGCGTCACTGGCTTTGGCCAAGACGGCCCTTATGCCTCGCGGGCCGGCTTCGGCACGATCGCCGAGGCCATGTCCACCCTTGCCTACACGACCGGACAACCCGATGGCCCCCCGACACTGCCACCGATCGCGCTCGCGGACGAAATCACGGGTGCGCTCTCTGCCTTCGCCGTTCTGGCAGCGATTCGCCACCGCGATCTGACGGGCGAAGGCCAGATCATTGACGCCACGCTGCTCGAGTCGATGCTCGACGTTGTCGGTCCCGGCCCCGCCATCACGCATCGTTCCGGCATCTCCGACGAGCGCATCGGCTCGCGCCTGTCGTTCTCGGCTCCCCGCAATGTCTATCAGTGCTCGGACGGCTGGATCTGCATGTCGGGCTCAGCCGACTCCGTCGCCAAGCGGATCATGCAGGTCATCGGTGGCGACGACGTGGTCAACGACCCACGCTTCGCAACGAATGCCGATCGCCTCGAGAACGTTGACGCGCTCGATGCGCTGATCACCGCCTGGACACAGCAGCACACGTGGACGGAGGCCGTTCGCATTCTCAACGAAGCCGGCGCTGCTGCCGGACCGGTCTATAGCGCTGAGCAGCTGATCAAGGACGAACACATCGTCGGCCGTGGATCGCTCGCCCTCGTTGAGAATCCGCATGGCGACGGTGAACTCCTGCAGCCGGCCGTGACCCCTCGCCTGTCGCTCACCCCCGGCGCGATTCGCCATGCCGGCCTTGCCCAGGGCGCGTGCACGGAGGAAATCCTCACCGAGCTCGGATATGCACCAGCAGAGATCGCAGCAATGACCGAGTCTGGCGCGATCGGTCTCTTGCCTGTTTCGACCTGAGTGACTGCACGCGGCACCGCGCCGGGCCTACGACACTGAGCGACCACCGGCCTGGAGCGCCCGTGGCTCAGGCGAAGAGCAAACGCGAGACAATGCCACGGTGACATCGTTTCGCTTCAGCTCCCTGCGCGCTTCCCACGTGGCGATTCCCGTTGTGGCCCTCCTCCTGTTTGTCGGCGGGCTCGCCACGCACCCCCCGGATGCCGTGCTCCTCGCCCTCGGTGTCGTGCTCGCCCTTGCGGTGCTGGAGGCCGTGCACCACGCCGAGGTCGTTGCCCATCGCGTCGGTGAACCGCTCGGCTCGCTCGTCCTCGCGGTCGCCGTAACGATCATCGAGGTGGGCATGATCGTCGTGCTGATGGCGTCCCACCCCGACACTACTGCGGGGCTCGCCCGCGACACGGTCTTCTCGGCGGCGATGATCGCCTGCAACGGCATCGTCGGCGGCGCACTCGTACTGAGCACGTTCCGCGGTCGCATTGCGCGGTTCAATCCGGAGGGCATCGGTGGCGCAGTGGCCGCTATTGCAGTGCTCGCCACCCTCTGCCTCGTGCTGCCGAACTACACGCTGACCACAAAGGGCCCGTACTTCTCGGCTGCACAACTCATCTTCGCGGCAGTCGCCTCGCTCACGATCTACGTCGCCTTCGTGAGCGCCCAGACGATCCGGCACCGCGACCTCTTCCTGGAGGAAACGGTCGCCACCCCGGCAGCCTCCGAGCCGGCGGAAGAGCGTCCAACTCGACGTGCGGCGAGGATCAGCCTGATCCTGCTCGCCGTCTCGCTGGTCGCCGTGGTGGGCCTCGCCGAGCTCACGACGCCGCTGATCGAGAGTGCCGTCAACGACGCCGGGCTGCCGTCGTCGGTGGTGGCGGTCAGCATCGCACTGCTCGTCCTGCTGCCCGAAGCGATCTCCGCCCTGCGCGCGTCGAAGCGCGGGGACGTCCAGAAGAGCCTGAACCTCGCCTACGGCTCGGTGATGGCGAGCATCGGCCTGACGATCCCCGTGATCGCCATCATCGCGCTCGCCTTCGACTACCGCCTCGCGCTCGGACTCCCGAACGCCGCGATCGTATTGCTCGCGCTCACCGTGGCGGTCTCCACGCTCACCATCGTGCAGGGGCGCGCCATTCTGCTCCAGGGCGTCGCACATCTCGCCATCTTTGGCGCCTTCATCGTGCTCGCATTCAACCCCTAGAAGGGGGTACACGCGCGGACGATCGATGCACTGCAGCGGTGGTCGCTTCCCGCGACGTCAACGCGACTCAGCGAGCGCTGGGGCTTCGCAACAGACCTCGTCGAGCCGCCCACACCTCGAACACGAGCGTACCCAGCGGCGGGATGCCCGCGAGCAGGGCGACGATACCCACAGGAGCACTCCACCGCAGCCGCCACCAGGTCAAGAGGGCTACGACGGAGTAGGCGATAAACGCACCGCCGTGCAGCGCTCCGAACACCGCCACGACGGCCGTGGTCGTCTCGGTGACGTACTTGAGGAACATGCCGACGAGAAGTCCCGCCCACGTGAAGGCCTCGAGCAGGGCGACGCCTGCGAAGACGCGACCCCAGCCAGAGCGGGTAGATGGCGCGGCATCATGCATTGCCTGTCCTATCGCACATCAATCGCCCTCGGCTCGCCTCTCGGAGCGGGCCTACGCGGTCGATGCGCTGTACTCCTCGGGTTGGACTCGAACCAACAACCCTCCGATTAACAGTCGGATGCTCTGCCATTGAGCTACCGAGGAATGCGGCGGAAGCATAGCCCGAACCCGACGGCCCGCGACGCGCTACCGGTCCGGCACGTTCATCGCCCGCAGCTCGGTACGTAGCCCCTCGCTGGCGCGCTGCAGCTCGGCGAGACGGCGCATTTCGTCGCCGGTCGCAGAGCCCTCTTCGACACGTACGCGCAACGGGCCGATCTCGTCATCCGCTGCGCGGAGCTGCACCTGCAGCACCAGCTCGCGCAGCGCCACGCGTGCGGAGTCCTCGTCGGGAATGATGCCGGCCGCCGGGTCCCAGCGCCCAACCAATGCGTACAGTTCGGCGACGATCTCCTCGGATCCCGGTGGGGTCTCGGGATCCTTACCTTGCAGTCGCTCCTGCACCCAAGGCACCAGTGTCAGATGCGCGGGCTCGCGCAGAGCAGGAGCAGTCTCTTCAAGCGCATCCAGTCCGTCGAACGGGAGTGCGAGGCACGCCGCAAGCAGCTCGCGCTCCACCCGCGTGCGTTGGTCGAGACGGCGACGCGCACGATCAAGAGCGCCATCTTGGGCCAACGGCTGACCAACGCGGGCTCCGCGTGTGAGACGCGCTTCAAGCTCCGCATCGAGACGCAGCGCATCGGCGACGCGGCGAACCTGCGCCGAGCGGTCTGGGGTTGGCGGTGCGTCGGAGAGGATGCCGCGCAACTGCTGATAGACCACGTCGACGCCGTCCTCCTCCCGCCGGACAAGCGCCCGCCCCACAAGGAAGGCGAGCACGCTGACGGCCCCCGCAAATGCCTGCTCCACCGCCTCCTTGCCGTCATCGGCGATCTCCGCCGGGTCCTGACCGGCCGGCAGCGGCACGATCTTCACCTCAAAGCCCTTCTGCTCAGCCAGACGCATGCCGCGCAGAGCGGCGTCCTGGCCAGCCTGATCCGCGTCGAAGGCGAGCACGAGCGTGGCGCAGAGGCGGCGCAACTCGGTGAGCTGCTCCTCGGTCAGGCTCGTTCCCATCGAGGCCACAGCCTCATCAACGCCGACCGCGTGGAGCGCGATCACATCGGTATACCCCTCCACGATCACCGCACGGCCGCTCTTGGCGATCGGGCCGCGGGCATGATGCAACCCGTAGAGCAGCCTGCCCTTGTGGAAGAACGGACCCTCAGGCGAGTTGATGTACTTCGGTCCCTCGGCTCCTGGCATCACGCGACCGGCGAAGCCCCGCACGCGACCACGCCCATCGAAGAGCGGGAACACGATGCGGCCACGGAGACGGTCGATCGGTCCGTTACGCCCCTCGCTGGCGACCCCGGAGGCGATCAGCTCCTCATTGGTGTAGCCCTTGCTCTTGGCGCCCTGCACGACGCGCTCCCAGGCATCCGGCGCAAAGCCGATGCGCCAATGCGCGATCAGGTCGGAGCCGAGCTTCCGCTCGACGAGATACGCCCGCGCGGCCTCGGCCTCAGGACTCTCCTTGAGCACGCGCTCGTAGTAGGCGCACGTCTCCTCGAGCAGGCGCTCAACGCGCTTCTCACGCTCGATCTCGCGCGCCTCGGTCGGCGACAGCTCCTCGTATTCGATCGGCACGCCGTAGCGCTCAGCGAGACGCTCAACGGCCTCGGGGAAGTCGCAGGCCTCCAGTTCCATGACGAACTTGAAGACGTCGCCGCTGACACCGCAGCCGAAGCAGTGGTAGAGCTTCTGCGCCGGCTCGATCGAGAACGACGCGGTCTTCTCATCATGGAAGGGACAACGCGCCATCGCACGGATGCCCTGCTGGCGCACCTGGCCGGTGCGCGCCGCTACGAGCTCGACAAGATCGGCGCGCTCGCGCACCTTCTCGACCGTGGCGCGGTTGATGCGTCCAGCCACGTCTAGAACCGCCAGGCGCTAGGCTCGAAGCGATCCCGATAGGCACGCAACGCGTAGCGGTCGGTCATGCCCGCCACGTGATCCACCACGCGCGTCTCGAATGCGTCGTCGCCTGCCGGCACCTCGTCGGGGTGCTCGAGATACCACGCGAACAGCGATTGCACCACGTTTCGGATGCGCGCGCGCTCGGTCTCGGTCGCCGGGCGCATGTAGACCTCTTCAAACATGAAGGCACGCAGCTCAAGGAGCGCCTCCGCGTACGGTGCGGTCTGCTGAATATCTTCGACGCGGGCCGACTCCTCGACGAGGTCGTGCACCAAGGCGTCGATGCGACGAGCGGCCGTCGACCCAAGCAGCGCCACGGGACCAGCCGGCAGCCGGGCAGGATCGAGCACGCCGGCACGCACCGCATCGTCGATGTCGTGGTTGATGTAGCCGAAACGGTCGACGAGCTTCACAATCCGCGCCTCGGGCGTGCGCGGCACGGTCGAACCGGTGTGGTTGAGGATCCCGTCCCGCACCTCGTCGGTGAGGTTGAGTCCACGGCCGTTGCGCTCAAGGTGCTCGACCATCCGCAGGGAGTGCTCGTTGTGGTGGAACCGGCGGCCGGTGCGCTCCTCGAGCGCGTCGGACAGTGCCTCCTCCCCGGTGTGACCAAACGGCGGATGACCAAGGTCGTGACCCAGAGCGATCGCCTCGGTCAGGTCTTCGTTGAGGCCGAGGGCGCGCGCGACCGCTCGCGCGATGCCGGTGACCTCGAGCGTGTGCGTGAGCCGCGTGCGGAAGTGGTCGCCCTCGGGCGCGATGAAGACCTGCGTCTTATGCTTGAGGCGCCGGAACGCCTTGGAGTGCACGATGCGATCACGATCGCGCTGGAACGGTGTGCGCAGGCGGCACGCCTCCTCCGCATGGGCACGTCCGCGCGAATCGGCCGTGCGCGTAGCCCACGGCGTGAGCCGCGCATCTTCCTCGCGCAGCATCCGCTCGAGGAAGCCATCAGCAACAGGCCCGGCGAGCGCCTCGTCGCGTTCCTCGTGGGAAAGGTCGTTCACACCACGTAGCGTAGTCAACGCCCCGTAGTCGGGCGCATGCGTCCTCGCCTTACGGATCAGATGATCACGGGGACGGTGCCGCCATCGACGCCCCAGGCAGACCCCGTCACGTACGACGAACGGGCGCTGCAGAGCAGGGCGATCACATCCGCGATCTCTCCGGGCTCGGCCATCCGGCCGATCGGGCGACCAGCGCCAGCCTTGGCCAGCGCATCCTCCCGTGTGCCTTCGCCCTTGTTCTGGTCGGCGAGCCCGCCGTCGGCGAGCCACGTCGGTGTGTGCGTCGGCCCCGGGCAGACGGCGTTGACGAGCACGCCATTCTTCGCCTCCTGGTCCGACACGAGCTTGGAGTACGACAAGAGCGCGGCCTTCATCACGCTGTAATCGGGCATGCCACCCGATGGGCGCTTGCCTGCCGTCGACGAGACCAAGACGACACGCGCCTGATCGCTCTGGCGCAGGTGCGGCAGCGCGGCGCTGGTCGCGCGGATGTGGCTCATCAGATTGCCCTGGAAGCATGCCTCCCAATCAGCGTCGGTCACGTCGGCGAGCTTGCGCGAAACGGCAAACCCGACGTTAGCCACGAGCGCGTCGAGTTGCCCGAATCGTTCAACCGTGGCGGCCACTGCAGCCTCGGGCACGCCGGGCGCCGCGAGATCACCGGCGAAACCGACGGCCTCTGCACCGAGCCCCTCGAGCACCGTCACCGTCTCGTCGAGGCCGGCCTGACCGCGCGCGGCCACCGCCACGCGTGCGCCCTCCCGCGCCAAGAGCTCTGCGGTGGCGCGGCCAATGCCTGCCGAACCGCCGGTGATCAGCACGACGCGTCCCTGCATTCCAAGATCCATATGTGCAGGGTACCGCCTGCCGGGAAGGTGACGCGTACCCTTGGGGAATGGCACGCGTGATTTTGATCCGCCACGGCGAGACCGACTGGAGTCGCGATGGTCGCTGGCAGGGCTGGAGCGACGTGCCACTCAACGACAAGGGGCACCGGCAGGCGCGCGAGCTCGTCGAGCCGCTGGCGAAACAACACCCCACCCATCTCGTCGTCTCCGACCTGATTCGCACGCAGCAGACGCTGCAACCGCTGGCCGACGCCCTTGGCATCGCGCCGGTGGTTGATCCTGAGGTGAAGGAGATTGACGTCGGCAGCTGGGCCGGTCTGTCGCACGCTGAGGCTGAGGAGCGATTTCCCGAGGGCGTCGCTCGGCACGATGCCGGCGGGACCGGCTGGGAAGACGGCGAGACGTACGGCGACATCGCGATCCGCGGCGAGAGCGCGCTGCTGCGCCATACCGCCGACCTGCCGCCCTCAGCGCTCTTGATCGTGTGCGCCCACGGCGGCCTCATTGGCGCCACAGTCGGGCGCCTGATGGGCATGACCCCCGATGAGCAGCGCCAACGGCTCGGGCGACCAAGCCATGGCCACGCCACGTACCTCAAGCGCAAGGATGCGCCGGAGGGCGTCAGCTGGCGCCTCTTGGCGTACAACACGCCGCTCGGTGGCGACGCGGGCCCCCCGGTCGAACTGACGATCCTCTGACACGTCTCATGCTCTGCAGGCGGGTGACGCAGCCCCGGTTGGAGCAGCGGTAACCCGAAGGGAGCCCCCGCGAGATCTAGGCGAGGTCGCCCTTCCCTGGCAGATCGAAGGCCTTGCGCTTCGCCGTGTCCTGCAATCCCGCTGGCAACTTGCCGAGTGCGGCCATCAGATGGGCCTTGGAGCCGGTCAGGTAGTGGGCCTTCGGGTGCTTCGTCGTCAAGGCCTCGATGATCACCGCGGCGACGCCCTCGGGCGCACTACCGGCCTCCTGCGTCTTATAGCCGGCCGCGGTGAACGCGCGGAACGTCTCGCCATACAGCGCGTCCTGCTCGGGCGTGAAGTTCTCGCCCACCTTGTCGATCATCGCCTTCGACGTCTTGTTGGCGCCGGTCTTGATGAAGCCTGGCTCGACCAGGATGACCTCGATACCCCACGGTGCGAGTTCCTGCCGCAGCGTGTCATTGAGTGACGCAATGGCCGACTTGGCGGCGGTGAGCGCTCCCATGAACGGGATGGTCACGCGGTCACCGATCGAGCCGATGAAAACGATCCGCCCCGTGGCCTGGCGCAGCAACGGCAACAGCGGTTGGGTGAGCGCGATTTGGCCGAACACGTCCACCGCGAATGAGGCGCGCAGCGCATCGATCGTCAACGTCTCAAGCGGTCCGGGAATGCCGACGCCGGCGATGTTGGCAAGCCCATCAAGACCGGCCTCGCCCACGTGCGCCGTGATCACTTCGACCGCCCGCGCGATGTCGTCCTCGTTGGTGATGTCGAGGTGCAGGCGGGTGACCATATCCCCCTCGCGGGGCTGCTCGTTCTCCGGCACCGAACGGTCGCCAGCGAAAACGTGGAAGCCCGCGGCGAGCGCTGCCTCCATCGTCGCCTTGCCGATGCCCGACGATGTTCCGGTAACCACCAGATGCTTGTGTGCCCCAGCCATAGCTCCACCCCTTTCCCCGGCATCACCACCGAGTGCTCTGCCAGGCCTCGACGAGGCCCTGCCTGCAGTTCCGAGTGTAGGCAAGATCGACCCAGAACGACAGAAAGCCACCCCTTGCGGAGTGGCTTTCTGAAGATTATTCCGGCGGCGACCTACTCTCCCGGGCAGTTTCCCACCAAGTACCATCGGCGCTGAGGGGCTTAACGACTCTGTTCGAAAAGGGAAGAGGTGGATCCCCCTCGCCATAACCACCGGAAAGCGGTTAGGACACAGTCTGCGGCGTCGTCGCCCGCTCCCTGAAAACTACATAGTGATAGAAGTGTTCATACTAAATAAGTCCTCGAGTTATTAGTACGGGTTAGCTACATGCATTGCTGCACTTCCACATCCCGCCTATCAACCTGGTGGTCTTCCAGGACTCTTACTCCCTCAAGGGGATGGGAGAACTTATCTCCAGGTGGGCTTCCCGCTTAGATGCTTTCAGCGGTTATCCCATCCAGACGTAGCTATCCAGCGATGCCCTTGGCAGGACAACTGGGACACCAGAGGTCTGTCCACCCCGGTCCTCTCGTACTAGGGGCAGCTCCTGTCAATTCTCCAACGATCACAGCAGATAGGGACCGAACTGTCTCACGACGTTCTGAACCCAGCTCGCGTAACGCTTTAATGG
>JAPLCF010000024.1:1444-2574 GCA_026392355.1 Actinomycetota bacterium | reverse complement strand
CTCGTTGCGCGTGGCGTCTTCGCCGGGCATTGCCAGCTCGCCATCGCGCGTCTCGGCAGCCGTGGCCGCACCCGTCGCCTCGACGCCGTCGGCGGGATACGCCACCAGCGGCTCATCGTCGCGCGGAGCGTCGTCCTGCTCGGCCTCTTCGGGGCCGTCGATGCCCCAGATCTGCTGTCCGTCGTATTCGAGGCCCGGCAGGTCGTCGGCATTCCAGCCGTAAGCCCCGTACCAGGACGGCGCCGTCGGCCACGGCACCATGCGCGCGCCGACGTGCACGAGTGAGACGGCCGGCGCATCGCCACGCTCAAGCGCAAGACGGTTCTCGGGGCTCACGTAGACCGTGGCGACCGTACCGTCGGGCTTGCGCAGCTCGATCGGCTCCGTGCCCAGACCGTACTCGTGTGAGAAGAAGCAGAGCCCCGGGAAGCCACGCATGATCGGCGAGGGCAGCGCGTGGTCGGACACGCGGTACTCGACCCAGAGAATCTCCCACTCCACAGCGTCCAGCTCGCCGGCGACAGTACGCAGCTCGCGTGGCGACGTGAGCGCGGGGAGGGTGCGACGCAGCGCCAAGAGGCGCGCGCCGGCGGTCTGCAGGTGATCCATCGCCGCCGGGTCTTCGGTGCCGCCCGAGGTCTCGCCGGTCAGTGCTGCGTGACGCGCCGCGAGGCTCTCGAGGCGGTCGAGGTGAAACTCGCGCGCGGGCCAGATCGAACCGCCGCGGCGGCGCCTGCGCTGCTCGTTGGAGCGCGCGCGGATGCGCAGCACGACGAGGACGATGCCGGTGACGAAGATGATCAGAATCAGCCACTGCCAGAACGGCGTGCCGCCGCCACCGCCGCTGCCACCCCCATCGGAGGGGTTGATGTTCGGCTTGCTGGCCGCCTGGGCGTAACTCGTGAGGGTGCCGGTGGGATCGGTTGCGGCCGCCTCGCCGGTGTCGGCTACGGCCTTGTTGATGCGCTCCTGGGGATAGGACAGCGAGGCACCAGCCAGCTTGCCACCTTGGATGAGGCCGACCGTTGCCTGCGGATTGGTGGGCTGCAGCGCGAGCGCGAGGAGCCGGGCCGAGCTCTTGGCGTTGACGGCGCCTGCCAGTGGCCGCTTCAGCACGACGAGGTAGAACG
>JAPLCF010000024.1:0-1427 GCA_026392355.1 Actinomycetota bacterium | reverse complement strand
GCCAGTGGCCGCTTCAGCACGACGAGGTAGAACGACGGGTTGGCGGCGGCGACGGCCCGGAGGGCTTCGATGTCCGGCTTGGGATTAGCGCCGGGCTGCGCGTAGGCGTGGTTGTCCTTCAGTTTGGTCGCCAGCTGTGCGGCGCTGAGGCGGTTCGCGGCCTGCGCTGAGCCACTGACCGCGAGGATCGCGAGGAGGGCGACAGCGAGGAGCAGGGGAATGCGACGCATGCAGTGATGCTACTCCCTCGGGCGGCAGCTGTGGTTTCCGTGCTCCGTCGCAGATGTAAATCCTTACAAAAAGAAAACTTGATAGTGAGGCACTGAGATTGTAGGATGCCAGTACGCGCCACAGCAGCCGGCGCCTGCAGTTCCTGTTTCATCCCCCTTTTAACGGAGGCATATCCCACATGGGTCGCGTCATCGGCATCGATCTCGGTACCACCAATTCCTGCATGGCAGTCCTCGAGGGCGGAGAGCCCTCGGTCATTGAGAACACGGAGGGCGGGCGCACCACGCCGTCCGTCGTCGCGTTCAGCAAGGACGACCAGCGCCTCGTCGGCACGCCCGCGAAGCGCCAGGCCGTCACCAATCCGGAGAACACCATCTTCTCGATCAAGCGCTTCATGGGACGCAAGTCCGGTGAGGTCTCCGAGGAGATGACGATGATCCCGTACACCGTCATCGCCGGCGACAACGGCGACGCCCGCGTCAGCGCAGGCGACGGCGAGTTCTCCCCCGAGGAGATCTCCGCCATGATCCTCGGCAAGCTCAAGGCCGACGCCGAGGCCAAGCTCGGCGAGCCCGTCACCGACGCCGTCGTCACGGTGCCCGCGTACTTCAACGACGCGCAGCGCCAGGCGACGAAGGACGCTGGCCGTATCGCCGGTCTCAATATCCTGCGCATCATCAATGAGCCGACCGCCGCCGCGCTCGCCTACGGCATCGAGAAGGAGGGCGAGCAGAAGGTGCTCGTGTTCGACCTCGGTGGCGGCACGTTCGACGTGTCCGTGCTCGAGCTCGCCGACGGGGTCTTCGAGGTGAAGGCCACCGCCGGTGACAACCACCTCGGCGGCGACAACTTCGACAAGGCAATCGTCGACTGGATGGTCGCGGAGTTTAAGAAGGAGCAGGGCATCGACCTGTCCCAGGACAAGCTCGCCCTGCAGCGCCTCTACGAGGCCGCCGAGAAGGCGAAGATCGAGCTCAGCTCCACGCAGTCCACGCAGATCAACCTGCCGTTCGTGACCGCCGACGCCTCAGGGCCGAAGCATCTCGACATGGCCATGACCCGCGCCAAGCTGACGGAGCTCGTCGGCGATCTCGTCGAGCGTACCGTCGGCCCGACGAAGCAGGCGCTCGCCGATGCCGGCCTCAAGGCCGCTGACATCGACGACGTGATCCTCGTCGGCGGCATGACCCGCATGC
>JAPLCF010000022.1 GCA_026392355.1 Actinomycetota bacterium | reverse complement strand
GCGCATCCGCACTCTGCTCGGCGCGTGATTGATCGCATCGGGCGCCTGATGCCGCGCGGCTGGCGCGACTTCTGGATGCAGTTCGCGATCTTCTGGTCGTTCTACGTCGCCTACGAGGGCAGTCGCACGCTCGCACAGCAAGACCGGTACGTCGCGCTCCGCAACGCGGTCGACGTGATCCGCGCGCAGCAGGTGCTCGGCATTGATGTCGAGCAGAACGTGCAGTACTGGGCACTCAACGCGCCCGGCATCGTCATGCAGATCGCGAACTGGACGTACTTCAACTGCCAGTTCACGATCACCTACGCGCTGCTGCTGTTCATCTACTTCCGCCGCAATCACGCGTTCTACTTCATCCGCAATGCGCTGCTGGCGACGAGCTTTGCCGCACTCCTGGGCTACATCATGCTGCCGACGGCACCGCCGCGCATGCTCGGTGGCCTGGGCTTCATCGACACGCTCAATCAGACCTCGGTTAACCACAATTCCGGTGTCATCGCGTGGTTCGCAAACCCCTACGCGGCGATGCCATCACTCCACACGGCGTATGCCGTGATCATCGGCTGCGCTGGTGTTCTCGTGTTCTCGCACGCGCTGCTCAAACTGGTCTGGTTCGTGTATCCCGGGCTCGTCCTGTTCTCGATTATCGCGACGGCCAACCACTGGTTCCTCGATGCCGCGATCGGTGCCTTTGTGGCGCTGTTCGCGTTGATGTTCGCCTTTGCCGTCAGCCGTGGCACCATTCCGACGCTCGGTGCGCTCCGTCAAGCCAAGGGCTCAGCCCCGCCTGCATATCCATCACGGGGGGCCGACGTCATCCCCCAACAGGCCTGACCGACCGCTCGTCGGTCGCTGCCGACCGCTCGTCGAACCGCACCACGCCGCTGACGACCAGCGGCCTACCGTTCACTCCAATGGGCGTCGAACGACTGCAGCAGGAATACACCGACGGGACGCGCCGCGTCATCGCGGGCATGATGTCGAAGCTGTCGCGGATTCCCGTCACCGCCAACCAGGTGACGATGATCGGCTTCGTCATCAACGTCATTGCCGCGGTCCTCGTCTATCGCGAGAGCTTCATCGCCGGTGGCGTCGTCTTCCTGATCGGCTCGATCCTCGACGTCTTCGACGGCGCTGTGGCCCGCGCCCGCGGCGAGGACGGACCGAAGGGCGCCATCTTCGACTCGGTCCTCGATCGCACGTCCGAGGCGATCATGTTCGGCGCGATTGCACTCGTCTTCGCAAACGACGGCAACGAGATCGCACTGTTCGCTGTGATCGTCGCGCTGACCGGCTCGTTCATGACGTCGTACCTGCGCGCCAAGGCCGAGTCGATGGGCCTCGACGGTACGCACGGGCTGATGGCTCGCGCCGAGCGCGTGGTCCTGATCGCCGCCGCCCTCCTCTTCGCCCCCCTTGGCGCCCTGCCGTGGGGCATCATCCTGCTCGCCATCCTGTCCGCCGTCACCGTTGCGCAGCGTGCCCGCCACGTCATGCGCCAGCTCTAGACCACCACCACCGGAGGTACCTGAACGTGTCCACTCCCCAGAATCGCGCGCGCCGCTCTGACGGCAAGGTCCGCGTCGCCATCGTCGGCGTCGGCAACTGCGCCTCGTCCCTCGTCCAGGGCGTCGAGTATTACAAGAACGCCTCGGCCGACGAGGTCATCCCCGGCCTGATGCACGTCAACCTTGGTGGCTACCACATCAAGGACATCGAGTTTGTCGCCGCGATTGACATCGACAAGAAGAAGGTCGGCAAGGACCTCTCCGACGCGATCTTCTCGGGGCAGAACAACACGGTCAAGTTCGCACGCGTGCCGAAGAAGGGCGTCGTCGTCCAGCGCGGCATGACGCATGACGGCCTCGGCAAGTACCTCTCGCAGGTCATCGAGAAGGCACCGGGCGAGACTGCTGACATCGTCAAGCTGCTGAAGGATTCGAAGGCCGACGTTCTCGTCTCCTACCTGCCGGTGGGCTCCGAGGAGGCCACGAAGTGGTACGTCGAGCAGGCTCTCGCCGCCGGCGTCGCCTTCGTCAACAACATTCCCGTCTTCATCGCCCGCGAGGCGTACTGGGCCAAGCGCTTCAAGCAGGCTGGCCTGCCGATCATCGGTGACGACATCAAGAGCCAGGTCGGCGCGACGATCATGCACCGCGCCCTCGCGACGCTGTACGAAGACCGCGGCGTGAAGCTCGAGCGCACGTACCAGTTGAACGTCGGCGGCAACACCGACTTCCTGAACATGCTCGAGCGCGAGCGCCTCGAGTCGAAGAAGATCTCGAAGACGAACGCCGTCACCTCGCAGATCCCGCACGACATGGGCGCCGACAACGTGCACATCGGACCGTCGGATCATGTGCCGTGGCTGACCGACCGCAAGTGGGCGTACATCCGCCTCGAGGGTCGCGCCTTCGGCGACGTGCCGCTGACCGCTGAGGTCAAGCTCGAGGTGTGGGACTCCCCCAACTCGGCCGGCATCGTGATCGACGCCGTGCGCCTGATCAAGCTGGCGCTCGACCACGGCATCTCGGGTCCCCTCGAGTGGCCGTCCGCGTACCTGATGAAGTCGCCTCCGGTCCAGCATCGCGACGAGCTGGCCCGCGAAGAGGTCGAGCTCTTCATCAAGAAGTACGGCAAGAAGGGCGCAACCCGCTCGGCGGCTGCCAAGAAGCCGGCGAGCCGTGCTGCGGCCAAGAAGCCCGCAGCGAAGAAGCCTGCTGCTCGTGCCACGGCTGCCAAGAAGCCGGCGACCCGTGCCGCGGCCAAGCCCGCTCCGCGCGCTGCCGCCAAGCCGGCCGCCAAGAAGCCGGCGGTACGCAAGCCCGTCGCCAAGAAGCCGGCGGTGCGCAAGCCCGCTGCCAAGAAGCGCTAAGCGCCTCTCGCATCTCCCCCCGTACGACGACGGCGGGCGCCTCCGGGCGCCCGCCGTTTTCGTTCTCAAACGCTGAGGAACCGAGTCTTCCAGCCCGTGTGCTGGAAGACCGGCCGGACGTCGTTACCCGATGCCGTGCGGGAGCTTGATCGTGAAGGCCTCTCGCTTGCCGTCGATCGAGCCTCCCGCCACGTCATGCAGACACAGCATCGTGCCGGCCGGATGGCCCTTGGGGTTGCCGATGAACGACCATCCCTTCGGACACCACTGCTCGTCCGTGCTGAACTGGTAGCCACGAATCCACTTGACGGCCTCCTTGCACGTCATGTCCTCGACGTGAAGGTCGATCGTGCCGAGCTGCGTGCACTCACGCACCTTGCCCACCGATCGCGGTAGGTGCTTGACCTCCACGCGGGAAGCAGCGTCGTTGACGTCGTAGCCGAGCTCACGGTGCAGCGCCTTCACCTGGGCGTAGGTGACCGTCGGGTCTTTGGTGCGAGTCTCACTGCGTGCAACCCGTGGGCATGCGCCGGAGCACGGCGTCAGCGTGAGCGTCATCGATGCGTCGTTACCACGCGAGTACGTGATCGAACACTTCGCCGTCGTCGCCGTGCACGTGTAGTCATTCGAGCCCACGTACGGGTTGTTCCAATAGATCCGCAAGCCGGGGTAGTTGACGCTTCCCTCCGTACCCGTCATCACGCCGTTGCTCTGTGTGCGGAACGAGTACGAGCCTCCAGGCGCGATCGAATCGGGCGGCATCGACGCCCACTCGCCACCGTCGAGCGTCGCGGACTGGCAACCAAACGTTTGGTCTGTGCGATTCACGATGGTCATCGAAAACGAGCGAGCGCTCGACACCGTTCCGACCGGCGCCGTGATGGCGCGTGCCGCGGCACCGTAGATCGTGCACTGCGTCCACGGCGTCGACTCGCGAATGGCGCGCCAGATCAGCTCGCCCTTCGCCCCTCGACCGTACCGGGCGTAGATCGCGTTCCGAAAGTCTGTCCAGAGCTGGGCCGCGGCGTAGGCGGCGCCACGCGCGGCGCGTTGGAAGTTATCCATGCCATCGATCGAACCGTCCGTCGCACGCAGCGAGTGGCCACCGGCGCCAGTCGGCACGGTGTTGGTGGTCCAATCGATGTTGGCGGAGCCCTCGTCCTTGTTGAGGCCGCGACTAGCGCTCTTCGAAAAGACCGGCTTGAGCTGATCGTGCGTGATGCGGCCGTCGAGATTCGAGCCGTAGGCACCAGTGATGTACTGCGACTCCGCCAGGAACACGTTGATCTGGTCGGTCGTCCGCGGGTACCGCAGCATGTCTGGGATCGTCCCGATCGGCTGAGCAAGGCCTGGCGCATCATTGGTGGAGGGTGTTGCGGGATTCGCATCAACCCAGTTGCCATGCGAGAAGGCGTCCTCGACGATGTGGAACGAACGCCCCACCAGCATGAGGACCTTGCACTTCGTCCGTGTGTTGTTCCCCGCTTCGGCCGGCGCCCTGAAGTCGTTGTCACGCCAGCGTGGGAAATTCGTCCAGCAGTCTTCGGTGAGATCAGTCTCGTAGGCGTTGACCCGTTCGCCGTTGACGAGGAGGCCTGCCAGCTGCACCGCCTCGTCCATGTACCCATTCATGCGCACCGCGCAGTCGCGCAGTCCCTGTGCTCGATGATCCACCCCAAACGGATACGTCGAGGCGCCGAAGAAGAAGTCGCCGTTGTCGCAGTGCGATGCGTCCTGCGAGGAAATTGCCTCGGGAATGCTGTCCGGCGCACCGACGCCGCCGTAGTACCCGGGACTACCGGCGAGCATCCGCAGCGTCCGCTCCCGATTGCCCGGATTGCGCTCGTTGCAGTTGAACAAGTCCTTGATCGCTCCGCTCAGACACGACGGCGGCAGCGAATCGAGGCAGGTCGACTGCCAGTCCAGATTCGCGTCACGCGGTCCTGAAAACGTGCTGTTGCAGGCGATGCCAAGGCGCGTGATGCGCTCGTGCTCGGCATTACCAAGGCCCAACGTGTCCCACGTCATGAAGGCGCTGGCCGTCGATGCGAGGACACCGGACATCGCGAGGATCAGCACCACGAAGAGCGTCGTGCGCGCGGCCATACGGGGCGGGTTCAATGTCTGGTTCCTTGCTGTCGACGGTCGCGGATGACGTGCATTGTATGTGCAGGTAGGAACGTAGCAATGCGATTCCACGTCGGAAATGCGCGGTGAGCCACCCCACACCCGGTGGCGGGCATCGCTACGGTAGGAGCGTGCGAATCGCCATCTTCACCTCCGTCGCGCTAGATCGCTCGAGCAAGGAGTGCGACGCGGCCATCTCGCTCGCCTCTGCCGTCTGCGATCACGGCGCCGAGGTGCTGCTGGTCGGCACGGCGCGGAGCGCGGCGCTGCAGACCGCCGGCCGGCTGACGATCCGCGCCCTTGAACGCAGCGGTGCCTCTGCGCTCGCGCATACCGGTAGCGGTGCACGCGAGCTGGCCGTCAGTGGGCCCGTCTG
>JAPLCF010000007.1 GCA_026392355.1 Actinomycetota bacterium | reverse complement strand
GTCAGCTGCAGATCGGCCGTGTAGCGGCCAAGGCCGGTGACCTTGTCCTTGCCGTCCTGGCGCTTAAACGTCCTATCCTCGATCGCGGCCATGCGGCCCCCCTCGCTGTCGAACCGTGAATACACAGAATCCTACCCGTGCGCCTCTGTGAGCGCCATGGCGAGGGCTACGGCCAGCGCTGTAGGGCGGCGTCGATCCCCTCGACGATGATCGTCTCGGCGCACCGTGCGGCCTCGGCTGCCAGCGCATTTGCGTCTTCGTGCGGTTCAAAACCGGCGAGCACGTAGGCGGCGATGTCCCGTTGATCGCCTTTGCCGGGGCGGCCGACGCCGCAGCGTACGCGGACGAAGTCGGGCGAGCCAAACGCGTCGGCCATCGAGCGCAGACCGTTGTGGCCCTTCAAGCCGCCACCCTCACGCGCCCGGACGACGCCGGGATTCAACTCGATGTCGTCGTAGATCACGATGACCTCGTCGATCGGCAGCCGCAGGTCGCGGACGCAGGCCCCGACCGAGCGGCCCGAGTCGTTCATGAACGTCTCGGGCGCCAGCACGGCGACGGGGATCTCGCCGAGCTTTACTTCGGCGTAACGCCCGTGGTACTTCGACTTCGTCGTCGCGCCGTGCTCGGCAAGCAGCGCGTCGACGGCCATCCAGCCGACGTTGTGTCGCGTCTTGGCGTACTTCGAGCCCGGGTTGCCGAGCCCCACGATCAGGGCATCGACGTAGCCCATCGCTACTCGGCGGCGTCGTCGCCGGCGTCGTCCGCCGACTCTTCACCGACGAGTGCCGGCTCAGCGCTCTCGCCCTCTTCGCCCTCCTCGCCCTCGCCCGTGGTAGCGGACATGGCGGCACGCGTGACGACGCAGGAGCAGATGACGGCGTCGGGGTCGCCGACGAACTCGTAAGAGGCCTCGGCCGTGAGGTCGCGGACGTGAATAGAGTGACCGATGCGCAGGTCAGTGATGTCGACGTTGATCTCGGTCGGCACCTGACCCGGCAGGGCAGCGACCATAATCTCGTGCAGCGAGTGCTCGATCATGCCGCCGTCGAGCTTGACGCCGTCGGGGTCGCCGATCAGATGCACCGGGACCGGAGCCGTGAACTTCTCGGTCATCGAGATCGCCATCAGGTCAACATGCGTGACACGGTCGCGGACGCGGTCGATCTCCATCGCCTTGAGGACGGCGTTGACTGGCTCCTTCTCACCGTCGATCACCAGCGAGAGGATCGCGTTGCGACCGGCCTCGCCGGAGAACGCGGTGCGGAGCGTGACGCGCTCAACCTGGATCGAAAGGGGCTCGCGACCCTGGCCGTACAGCACACCGGGGATCACGTCCTGCTTGCGCAGGCGCTGGTTGGCGCGGGTCGAGGCGGCCTCGCGCTTGGTGATGGCAATGGTGGTGTCGGACATGTCAGCTTCAGCTCCAGACGAATGCGGGTGCAGCATAGGCAAGGCGCGGAGGCGACGCGTCAGATGACGCTGCGCCTCCGCGCCTTGGCCCCGTTCGCTACTTCTTGAGAGCCGCGAGCAACTGCTTGATCACAGCGGCGCGCTTCCCCTGCGATCCCACGCTCTTCGTACTGCCGATGATCTCGACACCGACGTTGAGCGTGACGACGTTGTGCAGCGCGTTGAATTGCAACACGCCGCTTGACGCGTTGGCGTAGGCGCCGGTGCCACCGGTGATGATGGCGACACCCGAGAAGGTCATGGTGATCTTCTGCGTCGCGTACGTCGTGATCGCCTCGGCCGTGATCGTGCCCGTCGCGGTCGTGATCGTGATGTCCACAGTCGCCATGCTCGACTTCGGGCGCAGCGTGTAGATGAACTCGGCGGTGCCGGCACCGTACGGCGTACCCGTGACGTTGCCCTTGTCGATCAGGACGGTCGGACCGTCGGTGCTGTCGAGGTGCATCTTGCCCACGATGGCCAGCACCGAGCCGCTGGCCGGAACCTTGGCCGGCTTGGTGGCGTTCCCGGGGGACGGTGCGGCGCCCGCGGCGGGCACCGCGATAAGCGCACCGAGCATGCAGCACGCGAGGAGGACCCGCAGACGGGTGATGGAGGTCATCTGGGGCTCCTAGGTGAGCGGCTGGAGGCGGGTGGACTTGGCGACTTGGAGCTTCTTGAGCATCCGCGCGAACTGGACGTCCTGTGCGGGCGTCCGCTTATAGCTCTTGTGCGCGATGTTGACCGTCTCGAGCGGATCGGTGAGGAGGTCGTACATCTCGAACTCACTCGGCACCTTGCCGGTGGCGTCCCAGTACTCGGCCAGCTTCCAGCGCTGTCCGCGAATCGACACGATGTGCTGCGGCGGCGGAATGTACGGACCGTTGGCTTGGCCGGCCTGCCAGTCGTCGTACGTGAAGATGATCTCGTCCTGGACCGGCTTGGCCTTCGGGTTGAGGATGATCGACGAGTAGTCGACGCCCTGCCACGGCGCGCGCGCCGAGCTCGGCGCGTTGAACAGGCTGGCGATCGTCGGCAGGAAGTCGACGTGCGAGACCATCGCGTCGGTGGCGTAGGCCTTCTTGTACAGCGTCGGGTTCGACCAGATCAGCGGAACGCGAATGGACTCCTCGTAGAAGTTGAAGTTCTTCTGGCGCATGCCGCCGTGGGTGAGGCCCATCTCGCCGTGATCCGACGTGCGGATGATCACGGTGTTGTCGTAGAGGTCGGCACCCTTGAGCGCGGCGATCACGTTGACGAGGTACTCGTCGGACCACTTCATCAGGTTGCCGTAGAAGTTGAGGTAGTTCTGCTTCTTCTTGCGCGTGTTGAGCACGCCGAGGCCGGCGGAGAGCTTGAGGAACAGCTGCTGGGCGCGCGGCTTCGTGGAGAGATCCTCCAGCACCGTCGCGGGCAGACCGATGTCGCCCTCGAGCCAGATGTCGCTGTAGCCGGCGTTCTCGTAGTTCTTCGGGTACGCGAGCACGTCATGCGGGTTAACGAGCGAGCAGATCAGGAAGAACGGCGCCTGCTGAGCGGCCACCGAGTTGATGTACTGGAGGATGCCCTCGTTGCCGTCCTGGTAACTCGTCGTCTCCGAGCCCATGAAGCGCGCGTCGTTCTGCGCAGAGCCGCCGCCCATCTCCGGGATGCTCTGGTTGGCGCCGGCATCATCGGGGTTCCAACGCTGCCAGCTATAGGCCTGCAGATCGGCCGGCGTCCACGTGGAGCCAGCGGGCTTGCTGCAGTGCCACTTGCCCTTGTAGATGACGTTGTAGCCGGCGGCAGACATGACCGTCGCGATGTTGGCGAGGCTCGTGGAGAGCGGCACCTGCGGGTACGACGAGGAGGGCATGTTCGCCTCGAGCGTGTACTTCACGCCGTGCTGGGCCGGGAAGAAACCCGACATGAGGGTCGAGCGCGCCGGCGAGCACATGCACGCGTTGGTGAAGGCGTTGTTGAACGTGATGCCGTTCTTCTGCAGCTCCGTGAAGCCAGGCAGGTTCTCCTGTGCCCAGCCGATCGGGAAGTGCTGGATGGCGCGCTCCTGATCGGTGATGAACATCACGACGTTCATGCCGGCCATCGAACGCGGCTGCTGGGCCTTCGTCTCGGGCTCGGCGGCGGCGGCCGTGCCGGTGGCGACAGCGAGTCCGCCCAAGCCAAGGGCGGCTGCGGCGGCGGCCGTGCGGGCGAGGAAGCCCTGGCGGCTGACGGTCGACGAATCGGGGGCGGGGGCGTCGTTCTCAGGCTCGGTCATGTCCCCACGCTACCAGTGCGCCACGGTGGCGTGAATACCTACGATCGCGGCGGGTAGGCCTCGACGCGGGAATGTGCGCGGGGTTACCGCGCTAGAAGAGCTGGTTCTCGCCGCCGAAGATGTTCGACACCGAGCCCTCGCGGAAGACCTCTTCGATCGTCTGCGCAAGAATTGCGTCGACGGGGAGGACGCGGATGCGGCTCTCGCCGGCACGCGGGTCGATCGGGACGGTGTCGCATACGACGACTTCGTGCAGCACCGATTCCTTGATGCGCTCCAGCGCGGGGTCCGACAGGATCGCGTGCGTGGCGCAGGCGTAGACCTCGGTGGCGCCGGCGTCATGGACGGCCTGGGCACCCGCGCAGAGCGTGCCGGCGGTGTCGATGATGTCGTCGGAGATAATCGCCTTCTTGCCCTCGACCTCGCCGATGATCGCGGCGACGCGGGCCTTGCCGTGCTCGGGGCGTAGCTTCGCGATGATCGCGACCTCCGCGTCGAGCATCTCGGCGAAGCGCGTGGCCAGCTTGGCGCGGCCGGCGTCGGCGGAGACCACCACGGTGCCCTCGCCCGACAAGCCCATGTCGCGGAAGTGCCGGGCGAACATCGGTAGCGCGGTCATGTGATCGACGGGGCCGTCGAAGAAGCCCTGCACCTGGCCGGCGTGGAGATCCATTGTGAGCACGCGGTCGATGCCCGACGCACGCAGCAGCGTGGCGACGAGGCGCGCGGTGATCGGCTCGCGCGGCGCAGACTTCTTGTCCTGTCGCGCGTAGGGGTACCACGGGATCACGGCGGTCACGCGCTTGGCCGAGCCGAGCATGGCCGCATCGGCCATGATCATCAGCTCCATCAGGTTGCGGTTGACCGGATTGACGCAGCTCTGCACGAGGAAGACATCTGCGCCGCGCACCGACTCCTCGAACCGCGCGTAGATCTCGCCATTGGCGAACGTCTTCAGCGTCGTGCCACCGAGCGTGACGCCGAGGCGGTCGCAGATGCGCTCAGCCAGTTCGGTGTTGGAGCGGCCCGAGAACACCATCAGGCGCTTGGAGGAGGGATGCGCGAACGACGTCAGTGGTGCGCCCATCTCGGCGGGGACGTCGAACAACTTGGAATCAGACATCGCGCTTCCTCTTGGCGTAGTGCTCTTTATTGACCTGCCGCGCCCGGGCGATGCCCAGTGCCTCCGCCGGCACGTCCTCCGTGATGATGGACCCAGCACCGGTCGTGGCATCGTCGCCGACTTCGACGGGCGCGACGAAGACGCAGTCGGAGCCCGTGCGGACGCGGTCGCCGATGGTCGTGCGGTGCTTGTTGACGCCGTCGTAGTTGGCGGTGATGTTGCCGGCCCCGATGTTGGTGTCCTCGCCGACGGTGGCGTCGCCGATGTACGAGAGATGCGGGATCTTGCTGCGCGCACCGAGCTCGGTGTTCTTGGGCTCGGCGAAGGCGCCGACGCGCGCGCCGGCGTGCAGGTGCGTGCCGGCGCGGAGGTGCGCAAACGGCCCGGCCTGGGCGTCGCGCTCGAGCACCGAGTCTGTCAGCACGCTGTGCGGTCCGGCCTCAGCGCCGGCGGCCAGGCGCGTGCGGCCACGTAGGATCGTGTACGGGTGC
>JAPLCF010000029.1 GCA_026392355.1 Actinomycetota bacterium | reverse complement strand
CAGCCGATCAGCGTCCCGCAACTTACGCACCACCTGCTCCGGCGAATGCCTCCTACGCTTCATACAAAGAACCTCCCACCCCCATCCAGGGGCCGTCAGACACCTCATACCAAGCGGACCAGAAACAGGGGTTCAGGTCAGTAGCAGCATGCTGGGCGATCGCTACCACCGTTGAGCTTGACGAACACCTGCTCCGACACCTCGCCGCGGTGCCGAGCTACTCGTGGGAGGTGTGGGATCCGGTGTCCCCCGAATCGCTCCGCCCCGGAATGGTCTTCACTCCCATCGCGAACGCCTCTTACCCCCTCGGGCATGTGGCATGCCACACCCAGGCAATCGTCGCGACCCATCCGCTAACGCCGCCGGACGTCCTCGAGCGGCTGGTGAAGGCTCGTAGTCGACATGTGCGCGTGGCACTTGCGCAACGTCCGTATGATGCGGGACTCGAGCGCCTCGCCCACGACAAAGAGCCGGAGGTCCGTGCCGCCGTGGCGGTGAGCACTGGTCTCACTCCAGAGCTCCGCAATGTGCTTCAGGGCGATCCGGATCCGCTCGTGCAATCGGCTCTAGGTCGATATCGCGCGCCGGGTGTTTGACAAGTCGAGCACGCCCCGGGTCAGCGCATCACTTCATCGATTTCGCCAGAGCCGATGCCGAGTGGCCGGTCCGTGCCATGTAGTACGCACCGTCAGTTGTGATCGAATTGATGAGCCAGTCCGCCGCGTCGTCTTCGTGAGACGCAACGGCCAGCGCATCCTGGATGAGCTCGGCGGTCTTCTCCGGAACGGCCCATCCCCACGTCTCTTCTAGTGTCGCGGCAGCAAGGCCTACCGCTGCGTGCAGGCGCATTGTCTGCTGTGCAGCCGGCGGCACTTTGCCAGCCTCTTGCAGCGCCAGCACCTCCGCGACCCAGTGGCCTACGCGCGGATCCTTGATCATCGCGTCTGCTTGAGTAGTAATTGCTTGGAATGTCGCGTCCGCTGCCTTCTCAACTCGGAGCAACTCAGCGGGAGATACAACCCGAACCCGAAGTAGGGTCGGCGGTGCCAGTGGCACGCTGCCGAAGTTCGGGTTTCCATTGGGATGCGGTGCGGGTGGGGTGCTCACGAGTCCACCGTTAGGCAAGCGACGCCGGGGTCAGTTGAGACGTATCCAGCTCCCGTTGCGGGACAGTCGAGTGAGTTGGTGCCCGTTGAGGTCACGATGTAGTTGTGCGGCTCACTGCAGTCCACCTGGTTAACCATTTCGCTCCCAGCCGCCCTGAAGCACGTGCCGATGGTCACGGCCCCCGTGATCGTGTCCGATTGTGATGGGCTGTCAGAGGTCGTTGATGGGGTCGGCGCCGTGGCGATGTTGTAGATGAACCACAAGGTGATAAACAGCGCTACACCAGTCATCAACATTGGGCCGAAGCTCTTGAGTGGACTCTTCGGAGGTACAACGGGACTGCGAAACGGCGCAGCGACGTTTACGTCGCGGAACGCTGGCGGCCGCATCGACTTCAGCTTGGAGTGAGCACCCAAGAGCAGGAGGAAGTAGATCGGCGTCGCAATCGTTGCGATTCCCCACCAGCCACCGATCATTGTCCGCCTCAAAGCGTTGCGGAAGAGCGCCGTGCCACAGGAGCGGCAGACAGTCCCCTGATAATTGCCAGGGGAGAACCAAATCAGGACGGTCGTGAGGGACCGGATATGCACGTGCTGAGCCGGCCACGATCCGCAAAGGTCGCACTCGTCCGCACGAGGCACCCGCATTGTCGGGTTCCACTGCGACGACCGCGTTCCGCTCGTGCGCGGCGCCTCTTGTGACGGGGAGGAACCCAGGGCGCCAATCCCATGCAGGCCGTCGATGATTTCCCAGGCCGCGTTGATGACCTGCATCGCCTGCGTCGCCTGAGTCGTCAGCGATGGATCATTCGCAAACCGGTCCGGGTGGGCTTCGCCCGCCAGGCGCCGGTATGCCTTGCGAAGCGTCCGGTAGTCCGCCGTCCCCGTCGCACCGAGAATTGCGCGTGCTTGGCTCTCTGTGCTCGGAATCCCTAACCCAATGATCCGCGTGAGATCGCTCTTCTGCATTCGACTCCTCCGTGAAGCGCTGGCCGAAGGTCGTCTCGACTGCGGATCCACTTACGCGATGCATCGTACGAAATTTGACGATCGATGTGTATCGTCGCCGCCCTCGAGGGGTCGGATTGGCGGCGCCGGGCGTGCCGGTGGGCCTCAGGGGTGAAAGCGTCATAGTTTTGGCGTATTGTCTCTGGCATGAGTGCCCTCGAGATGGAAATCTGGTTCCCAAGCCAACAAGAAGTAACGGTGTTCTTGGGATCGTCGTTTGTCGATCGAGATGAACGGGACGTTGCTTACTTGTCGCTCTTTTCCTATTTCGCAGCCAGGACCTCAGCGAACCTTGGTGGCAGTCCGGCCAAACGAATGCTCGGGGCGCACCTAATGAACATCAGCTCTCAAGGCGAGCCCGCCGCGCGTTTCCCGCTTGCGGAGAACGACGTCGCACTGTGTCCACCCACAACGCGAGGCGGACGCAAGGGATTCACCTCAACCCTGAAGCCCGACAAGCGAAAGTTCTTCACGTACAAACTCCACGGGTTCGGAATGCTCGGAAAGGGCTCTGAGTTCTACGCCCCGATGGCGGTATTCGCGTTTGCCGCGCACCTCTTTGACCGGCACGGAGAAGACCAAACGTTCACAACCGCCCTGCGCCAAGTCGCGAGCGGCGTCGGGAGCGCGACGGTCACAGATCAGCTCGGGATCATCAATCAGCACGACGTTGCCATGGCTGCGCTCGCAGTGGCTCTCTCTAACTGACAGCAAAGGACTTCGCGTGGGCTTCATTCTGTTTATTCTCGTCTTAGGCGGCGTTTACGCCGTGGCGGTCGCACTAGGTGCCGGCTTCTGGGTCGCAACGATCGCCGCTTGGATCGTGGCACTGTTCTGCTCGTTCATCTGGTTCAACGCCCGCAACAGCCGCAGGTATTAGCCCGTTGCATGGCGCACCCCATAACCCACGTCTCGGAAGCGGTACAGAATGGCTGCAGAGATTGGCGATGCTCGCACTATGGCTGGCACAGGCATCGCGGCCTACCTACGCAGCTAGCTTCCGCACGCTGAGCCACACCACATGAAACGCAACCACCTCAAAATCGTTCTCGCACTGACCGTATTGATCGCTCTTGTCTTCGGGTTTGCCCAAGGCAACGCGAACTACACGGATCAGCTGACGTTCAGCCGTGGTGCTTCCTGCAAGGAGATTCAGGCCTACGCGAGTGAATCCGACTACATGTCGGCTCGGGCAAACTCCTGCAAAGAGAGCGCAATCTGGACTGGCATCGGAAGCGCGGCGGTGATCGGACTCATTGGCCTCATCGCCGTTACAGTCGTCATTCGCAAAACGCCCAACTCTGAGTAGCTGCTCTTCTACCCGTGCTGTTGCAGCATCCGCCCAATGCGACGCGGCGGCCCCGGCGTCATGGATCACATTGAATCGAGATGCTGTGTCCGTAATCGGCGAGGTGTCGGCGAATCTTGAACACTGGAGACGCCCCAAGCGCCTTTTGCAGGAATCTTGATCATGCAGTAAGGCTCAGTCTGGAGGCGACCAGTGTGCACTCGCGAGCCGCCAACGAGTGGCTTTCTGTGCGCTGCCAATGTTGACCACCACGGCAGGTGTTGCGCCGTCATTCGAGAGGGCTCGAAGATCCAATCGGGCTCACCTTCGAGTGGGCGAGTAGCACTCACGCAGCGCTACAATGATGACGACATGAAACTGCCGGTCTTTACGGCTGCGTTCACTCACCTTGCCCTTCTGCATTCTCCAAGAGACTCCCCGCTTCCTTCTTTTGCTTTCGAGTGAGCTGAGAAAGCGGGCAACGACGTCCACCGCGGACCGTCGGAAAGGAACTAACTGATGGGAATCTTCCGACGGACGCCGTCCACCGGTGGCGAGGACTACGAAGTTGGTAGCAAGAAGCCACCTTCGGTCTCTCTTGGGAAGATGGGATACGGAGAAGATGCAAGTGCCTGGGATTGGGCGTTCTCAGATACGATGCCTTACGGAATCCCTGAGATTTACTCGGAGGACCAAGCCATTCAACGGCTTGCAGTCGCATATGCATTCGCACCGATGAATTCACGCCAGCTTGTCGTGATGTCCGCCTCTCTCGGAGGCCCTGCCGTTGTCCAATTGCCCTTGAACATTGGGGGTCTAGTCGAACCTCTGTACAAGGCGATAATCGAATCGACGGAAGACTCGTCGGGCGCCCCCGTCCCCACGCTTGCGTTCTCTACGGGCCACATCCAACGGGCGCTCGCCTCTGGCCTTCGACTGGCAGCGACATTCCGTCACGAACCTCCAAAGAAGACCTTTGCGCTTGCCGAGCTGGGGATCAGGACGCTCCCTTCCTCGTATTCTCGAGATGAGGCCACACTGATGACTGCGCTACTCGCAGGGCACATGTCAGCGGTTGTCCCGAGTGAGCAAGGCCCGCTTGACCTGGTCGCCGGTGCATACGGCCTGAGGCAAGAAGCCAAGATAGGGGAGACTGATTGCGGCGATCTCGACCCTCATGACGATTCGAGTTTCCACTGGCTAAAGACCCAGATGATCTTTGTCTTGGCGGGCAAATACATCCCGCATGTAGCGGCGATGAAGGAAATCAAGAAGATCCCCCTCTTGCGAATCTGATTCACTGACCTAAGAGCTCTCAGTCGACTGAATGCGTGAAAGTCCTGGATCGTGATGGCCGCACGCTCGTCCTGGCCCTGTTCGCTAGGGGCGTCTGCAGAACGAAGGCTGTTGCTCACTAGACTCCACATTTGACGACCAACTCGAACCCAGCGATCGTTCGCGATTACAGGTTCTATCCCGATCCGAATGACCGGATTGCTGTCGGACTGCTGCTCGCAGAAACGTCATCTCCAAACGGCGACCCCGTCCACATCACCGGCGTCGTTGACGGACAGCATTTCCGTATGTGGCTTTCAGGAATGAAGGCAGGTGCACCGCTCGGCGGTATGGAAATACATGCGTCACGGCTCCTGCCGCAGACGTTTCGCGGATGGCCTGAAGAATGGGGACCCCTAGCACCTCTTTACACAAGGTTCTCGGACGGGTGGGTCAATCTTCTGCGTGACGGTGCGTCTTGGGATGACATTCACACAAGCGCCGTAGCACTTGGCGCATCGATTCGTCGAGCTATCGGCCCTACGCCGTAGCGTTGTGGAAGTCCTGCCGCGTGCTGTTTCGGGCGCTTCCGGTGGACCACTGCGTCAGCAATAAGCGAGCACCGCCTCCTGGGCGACTCGGCAACGATAGCCACGTGTCACCATGCTTACGCTAGAGGGCGCGAGATATTCGACACCATTCTGGTGCACACGACAAAGGGAGACACCTATGTGGCTGATGACGACGCGAGGGTTTTACTCGGTGGTGGAGCATCGCGACGATGCCGAGCGGCTGCTCGTGCGGGCACGGACCCGTGAGGACATCGAGGCGCTGGCGGACTTGGTCGGGAGTGAGCCGGTGTGGCTCGGCACCGCGGACTACGCCTGGCGCGTCGAGACGACGCGCGACGAGTGGCAGGCCGCGATGCAGGTGCTCGTCGGGGAGATCGCCTACCCGAACTTCAAGAGTGCGATCAAGGACGACGCGCACGTGCATGCCTACCACCAGGTGTGGGGCGTCATGAACGAGCTGAACGACACCGTCGGCCCCGCACGCGCTAGCGATGGGGCCGCGTGACGTTGCAGCGGTAGTCCGTGCCGGTGCGTGCGTCACGCGCGCGTGAACGGCACGCGGGCGTCGCTCGGCAGGTCGGTGGGTAGCGGTAGCGTCGAGACATGGACGTGCCGCCATTTGTCGTTGTGGACACCAGTGCTGCCGTGGAGGTGCTGATCCGTGATGCGGAGTATCACCATGCCTACGTCGACCTGTTTGAGCGCGTGTGCCGGAACGGATCGGCGATCGCCTACTGCGATCTCCTCGAAGCGGAACTCGCAGAGGCTGCGTTCACCTGGGACGTCAAGCGCGCGAACCCCAAGGGATGGCGGGCTACTCGTCGCGATCGCCCGGCGTCAACACGCGCGCGAGAGCACGAGGTCCTGTCGGCTTGGCGCGATGTCAGTGATTCTGAGCACGCGCTCCAGGTGCGCATGACGGCAGTCGTGGACGATGCCGTCGAGCTCATGTCCACGACAGGACTCGCGTCGTACGACGCGATTCACCTCGCAGTTGCGCTCGCTCTCAACGCCCCACTGATGGCGCACGATCGTCGCCTGCTCCTTGAGGCCTCGCAGTTCGGGGAGGTCCTGACGTGTCGTTGAGCTGGTGCGAAATCGCGGAAAGCACACTGTCGCGCAATCGGAGTACGCTCTGAGCGTGGACAACACCGATACGCCGAAGCGCCCGCTCCCGGAGGGATTTCACCGATTCTCGGTAGCCGAGATCGAGGCCATGCGCCGCCACGGGCCGCGGCGCACCGCCGACGAGACCGTGCGCCACATCCGCTCGATCGCCGGCTCGGTCACCATCGGCCGCCCGCCGCGCAAGGCTGACTACCGCGCGCGCTGGCGCTACAACACCGAGGAGTTCGACGAGGCCTGAGCCGGGCGGGGAGGGCCTCAGTTCGGCTTGAAGCTCGACGCGAGCATGTTGCATGCGCCGAGGATCGCGCGACGAGGTAATTGCACCGCGCGCGTCGACGTCTGCAAGGTGCGCGCATGGTTGCGTTAGTGGTTCCATTGCGGCGCATGCGCGTTGCTCGGCAGATCGGTACCCGCCGGTAGCGTCGAGGTATGGACGTGCCGGGAATCGTGGTGGTAGACACCAGTGCTGCAGTGGAGGTGCTCATCGCCGACGCACCGGCGCATGGCATCTACGTTGCGCTCTTCGAAGCGATTCGGGTGAGTGGCGCCGCGCTTGCCTACAACGAGCTGCTGGAAGCCGAATTGATCGAAGCCGCGTTCACGTGGGACGTGCGGCGCATGGCGGCTCGCGACTGGCGACGCGAGCGGCGGGACATGCAGCTCGCGCGACCAATGGCACGCGAAGCGACGATTCTCGATGAGTGGGAGGCGTTCGTCGGCGACTTCGGGGCGCTGCGGATTCCGCTCCACACTGTCACGCGACGGGCGTGCCAGCTTCTCTCCGTCACCGGACACGGATCGTACGACGCAGTCCACGCGGCAACCGCCGAACACCTCAGGGCCCGCCTCGTTACCCACGATCGCCTGCTGGCGCGTGCCGCAGAACGATTCTTCGGGTCGATCATCGGCAGGTCGGAGGAGCAGCGTGGCTCGGACTCGTGAAACCTCGGAGCGTTCGGAAGCGGTCGACTATCCTGCGGGCATGAGCGACGCGCCAACGGGAATCGAGCTGCGCATTCCACCCGATGTCTTCGTGGACAACGCCCCGGTTCCCGGGGGAGTGATCTACCTGCAACCGGCGACGATTCCGCCCGGGGGCGTCTTCACCCCGGCGCGCGCTGGCACGCTGGATGAGGCGCTGGCCCGGATCGCCGAGGTCACGAGCCGCAACCGCATTGGCTGCGTCCCGCGCAAGTCGGACTACCGCGCGCGCTGGCGGTACAACACCGAGGAGTTCGACGAGGCCTGAGCCTCACCGAGCAGACCTCAGTTCGGCTTAAAGCTCTCCGCAACCATGTCGCACGCGCCCGGGATCGTGTCCTGGCCGTCTGCGTTCCACTGGCAGCGCAGGAAGTACTGCTTCTTGCCTTCGAAGGCGTAGACGAGGCGCGTGGTCAGCGACTTGCTCTGCGTCGAGAACTCGAACTGCGTTGCGGGGAGGTCGCCCATCTGCGTGCTCGTGCTCTTCGGGACGGTGCCCTTGAGGGCGCGGGCGAGGGCGCGGGCCGAGCGCTCGACGGCGACGGCGAGGGCGTTCTTCTTGATCTTCGAGACGTCCTTCGGCAGCTGGTAGTACGCGACGACCACGACGTTGGTCTCGTCGGTGCCGAGGGCAACCTTGTACTTCGGCGGCAGGCCCTGGATCTCGCGGCCCGTGTTGGCGAACACCTTCTGGAGGTCCTTCGGGTACTGGAACGTGAAGGGTGCGCCCGCGTCGTCGAACGTCGTGCCGTCGGTGCCGCCGCAAGCGGATAGGCCAAGCGCGCCGGTGACGATAAGCGCGAGGAGGGCGAAGGGCAGCAGGCGTCGATGCATGACCGCATGGTACTGCGCGCAGTCGAGGACCTCATCCCGTTTACACTTCTGCGTCATGGAACGCCGTATGCGAGTCGTCATCGCCAAGCCCGGTCTCGACGGGCACGATCGTGGAGCCAAGGTGATCGCCCGTGCCCTGCGCGATGCAGGCATGGAGGTCATCTACACGGGGCTGCATCAGACGCCCGAGCAGATCGTTGAGACCATCCTCGAGGAAGACGCCGACGCGCTCGGCATCTCCGTCCTGTCGGGCGCGCACATGACACTCGTGCCGCGCATCCTCGAGCTGATGCGCGAACGCGGCGTCGAAGACGTCTGCGTCGTCGTCGGCGGCACGATCCCGACGGATGATTGCGTGACGCTCAAGGAGCTGGGTGTCGCCGAGGTATTTACGCCGGGGTCGCCGACCTCCGCGATCGTCGAATTCCTGACCGCGCAGGCCGCGGCGTAGGGGAGAAGAGAGAGCATGTCCATCGAGCTGCGCCACGAGGACCGCATTGCGATCCTCACCATCAACCGCCCCGAAGCACTCAACGCGCTGTCGTCTGCGCTGCTCGAGGAGTTTCGCTCCGAGCTGCACGCGATCAGCCGCGACGAGAACGTCGGCTGCCTGATCCTGACCGGAGCGGGCGAGAAGGCCTTCATCGCCGGTGCCGACATCGCCGAGATGGCCACGAAGACGCCGCTTGAGGCTCGCGCCTACGCCGAGCTCGGCCAGGAGTGCGCCAACCTGCTCGAGACCATGCGCGCCCCCACGATCGCCGCCGTCAACGGCTACGCGCTCGGCGGTGGCTCCGAGATGGCGCTCGCCTGCGACATTCGCCTGTGCTCCGAGAACGCCGTCTTCGGCCAGCCCGAAGTCGACTTCGGGATCATGCCCGGCTGGGGCGCCTCGCAGCGCCTTGCACGCACCACGTCGATCGGCTTCGCCAAGGAGCTGATCTTCACCGGCCGTCGCGTCAAGGCCGATGAGGCCCTGGCACGTGGTCTGGCGCAGCACGTCGTGCCGCTGCCCGAGCTGATGCCGAAGGCGATGGAGATGGCGAACGTGATCGCCTCCAAGAGCCCGGTCTCCATCGCGTACGCGAAGGAAGCCACCAACCGCGCCCTCGCCGGCGACCTCGCCACCAACTACATGGTCGAGGCCGACCTTTTCTCGATCCTCTTCTCCACCGAGGACGCCAAGGAAGGCCTGCGCGCCTTCACCGAGAAGCGCAAGCCGGACTTCAAGGGGCGATGAGCCCGAGCGGCCTCGAGCTCGTCGAGGTCGGCGACGACCGTACGCGGCTCGACACCTTCAGCGACCTCATGCTCGAGATCACGCCGTCGTGGTCGCGCACGACCGAGCAGATGCTCGCCACGTTCGAGCTCGACCCGACACAGCGGCGTGTGATCGCACGGCTCGACGGCGAATTCGTCGGCTTCGCGACCGTCGGACGCGTCTGGGTGCTGCCGATCGACAACCCAACGGCATGGTGCGAACTCGGCGTCCAGCAGTCGCATCGTGGTCGGGGCATTGGCACGGCGCTGCTTGCCTGGTCGCGCGAAACCGCTCCGACGATCGGCAAGACGCTACTGATGGTGCCCTGCAGCAGCGATCGCCCCGACGGCATCGAATTCCTCCAGGCTCGAGGATTCGAGGAATACGACCGCATGGCGGGCGTGCACCTCGATCTGGAAGGGGTGTCGCCGCCCGATGTGAAGTTCCCGCCCGGTGTCCGCCTGACGTCGCTCGGCGCCGAGCCCGCCTTGCGCGCCAGCGCATACGAAGCTGCCGTCGAGATCTTCGCCGACCTGCCCGACCCGGTGCCGGTCTCGGCTGGCACCTACGAGGAGTGGCGGCTCCGCGACGTCGACACGCCCGACGGGCCGCTCGATGGGTATCTCCTCGCGGTCGAAGACGATGCGGTCGTGGGCTACTGCCGACTGCTCAACGAGCAGCGCGGGCGCGTGATCGGGCACGCGATGACGGGCGTGCGGCGCTCTCATCGCGGGCGTGGCATCGCGCAGGCGCTCAAGCACGCCGCGATTGCATGGGCCATTGAGCGCGGGGCGGAGGAGATGAGCGCCGAGAACGCAATCGGCAACGAGCCGATGCGCGCGATCAACCGCAAGCTCGGGTTCGTGCCCGCGCCGGACTTCGTGGAGATGAAGGGCAGCGCGGGGGAGGGGCCAACAACGTAAAAAGGGCCCGTCTCCCGGCCACGAAGGCTGGGAGACGGGCCCGACGTGCGTTGAGGAGTTACTCGCGCTCGGAGCCGGCGACCAGCGCCTCGGTCTCGGCGTCCGTCGTGCGGATCAGGCGCCACACGAGGACAGCGATCACGCCACCGACAAGCGGTGCGAGGATGAACAGCCAGACCTGGCCGAGGGCGTCGCCACCGGCGAACAGGGCGGGGCCGAGCGAACGGGCCGGGTTGACCGACGTGCCCGTCAGCGGGATGCCGACGAGGTGGACGGCGGCGAGCGCCAGACCGATCGCGAGACCGGCGAAGCCCGGGGCTGCGACGCGCTCCGTGACGAGCAGGATCACCAGGACGAAGGCGGCGGTGAGCAGCGCCTCGATGATGAAGGCGCCCGTCAGATCGATCGCGCCGTTGTTATACGAGTTGGTGCCAAGGCCACCGGTGTAGTCGGTGACGCCGAACGACGAGACGAACAGCTTGAGCAGGCCACCGGCGACAATCGCGCCGACGAACTGGGCGATCCAGTAGCCAATCGCCTCCTGCACCGGCATGCGGCGACCAAGCAGCATCGCCAGCGTGACGGCGGGGTTGACGTGGGCGCCCGAGATCGGGCCAAAGGCGTAGGCCAGGCCGAGCAGCACGAGGCCGAAGGCAAGCGCAACGCCAACGACGCCGCTGCCGGGGCCTGCGCCATCAACGCCGACACCCGCGGCGATGCCGAAGATGGCCGCACCAACGGCGAGGAACACAAGGAGGAAGGTGCCAATCGCCTCGGCGATCAGCTTGCGAGGCATGTGGGTATCCATGCCCCGTACGTACGGTCAGGGACGCCGAAATCCTGCCGGTTTGGGGTTATACATCTGTAGCGTCATGCACGGTCCGCGGCTAACCCGATGGCACGTGCCTGGATGTCGGCCGTGGTCTCGATTGGCTCGCCGTAGCCGCCCGCGAGGGTGACCACCAGCGGGATATCGCGGTCGCGGATCCAGTGGATCGCGCGACGGTCGCGCTCCTCGAGGCCCGGCACCGTCAGCGCGAGACGGCCGAGACGATCGCCCTCCCACGGATCGGCGCCGACCAGCAGGAACGCGAGATCGAAGGGGCCGTACGCGTCGAGGCGGGCGAGCGTGGCGTCGAGCAGCGCCAGGTAGCCGTCGTCGCCGGTGCGATCGGGCACATCGACGTCGATGTCGCCCGGCACACGCACGAACGGGTAGTTCTGGGCGCCGTGCAGCGAGACGACGGTGATGGCATCGTCGTCGGCGAAGCAGTCGGCGTTGCCATCGCCCTGGTGCACGTCGAGATCAAGAATAAGGCATTTGCCTATGAATCCGCCTGAACGCATCAGTTCGATCGCAACGGCGATGTCGTTGACCAGGCAGTAGCCGCGACCGACCGCGCGATGCGCGTGGTGCGTACCGCCGCCGAGTGCCGCCGCGACGCCATCTTCGAGAGCGGCCCGCGTGGCGGCGACCGTCGAGCCCGTCGCATGCAGCGTGCGGGTGGCGAGCTCGGGCGACCACGACAATCCGAGCGCGGCCTCCTCACGGCGCGTCAACAGGCCATGACGAATGCGGCGGACCCACTCCGCATCGTGCACGCGCAGGGCGTCGTCCCATGTGATCGGCGGCGCCTCGCATACCTCGACACCCGGCAGGCCCTCGACGCGCTCGCGCACGAGCCGATACTTCTCCTGCGGAAACCGATTACCCGGCGGCAGCGGAAAGACCCAGCGGTCGTGCGTGAAGGCAAGCACGCGGCCGGGGCAGAGCGCCGAGCGTCCTAGAGCAGGATGCGCTCGAGCAGCTCGGGCGCGCAGCCCTGCTCGAGGAGACGGACGGCCTCGTGCAGATCAGCGTCGGACGCGGCGATACGCTCGGCGCGCTCGTTGTCGAGACCGGCGCGCTCCAACGTCTCGCGTCGCCACTCGACGACAGCGTCGGAAATACCGGTGGTGGTCGGTGCCTGCTGCTCAGAGGTCTGTGCCATGGCTCAATCCTACCCCAACCTGTCCCCGGGACTGCCGCCTGCCCTGGACGATGGTGATTCCGGTTACGCTCGCGACATGGAACCTATCGCGATCGAGGCGGCAGCGGCTCATGTTGAAGTGCTCTTGGGTAGCCCGCCGCGGGGCGTGATCCCTGCGAGCGACTTGCGCCGCGGCGAGCTGTTCATCTGCGCGGTGCCGCAGGGTGAGGAACTCGGGTGGGTCGTGATCGACGCTGCGGGTTCCCCGCTGGATGAGCGCAACGTGATCCGCCAAGCCGTCGAGTTGGCCGCGATCTGCGAGGCGGCAGAGGAGACCGCCGCAGCGCTCGCCATCGACGAGGCGCTGCCGCTGCTGGCCGAGGCGTGGCGTCTGGCGACTGAGCTCGACGAGGCCGACGCCGTGCTCGCGACCCACGCCATGTACCAGGCGCTCGAGGAACTGCAGCCGCTCGTGCAGGGCATCCGCGTGGCGGACCCGGCGTATCTCGACAAGCTCGCCGGCGCGGCAGCGCTGATCGCCGATCGCTTCGATCTGCTCAAGGAGACCGCGGGGCAGGTGTCGGCACGGCTGACCGGCGCCGGCCTCGACCCGCTCGAGCCCCTTGCCGAGAAGCTCTGGAACGCCATCCGCATGCTCTCGCGCGAAGGCGCACCCGACCGCTTCCGCGAGAACGTCGAAGGCGCGATGGGCGCCGCGCGTGCCTTCGCCGACGACGTACTGGACCAGTACCTTGTGCCCCTGAGCGGCCTCGCCGCCGAAACGATGGAGGACGACGCATGAGCACCGGAATCGACGGACGCGTAGTGGCAATCACCGGCGGCGGCAGCGGCATGGGCCGTGCCATGGCCATCGACCTCGGCTCGCGCGGCGCCAAGATCGCGATCTGTGGTCGACGTCCCGAGCCACTCGAAGAGACCGTCGAGCTCGTCAAGGCCGCCGGCGGCGAGTGCGCGCACTTCCAGTGCGACGTGCGCGACCCCGAGCAGATCGACGCCTTCTTCGCTGGCGCCACCTCGACGTTTGGTGCGCCCGACACGCTCGTCAACAACGCCGCCGGCAACTTCGTGGCCGACGCGATCGACATGTCGCCCAACGGCTGGCGTGCCGTCATCGACATCGTCCTCAACGGCACGTTTTACTGCTCGCGCGCCTTCGGCCTCGGGTTCCCGAACGCCGCCAAGGACACCGGCTCGATCCTCAACATCATCGCCACCTACGCGTGGACGGGTAACCCCGGGACCGCGCATTCCGCCGCCGCCAAGGCCGGCGTCTGGAACCTCACCAAGACGCTCGCCGTCGAGTGGGCACCCATGGGCATCCGCGTCAACTGCCTCGCCCCGGGACCGACCGAGACCGAAGCCGCCTCGGCCAACCTCTTCCCGACCGAAGAGATTCGCGCCGCGATGACGCAGAACATTCCCCTGCGCCGCTTTGCCTCGCTCGAGGACATCACCAACAGCGCGCGCTTCCTCGTCTCCGACGAGGGCGGGTACATCACCGGCGAGACGCTCGTGCTCGATGGTGGCGAGTCGCTCTACAAGGGAATGTTTGCGAACGCGCCTGCGACGCCCAAGGGCTGACGCTACACATGTAGCAACTTGCGCTCGGGCTAGCCTGGCGCAAGGTCGGGTTTTCCGCATGGGAACACGTGTGAGGCCGCACGGAATAACGCGGAATCGTCATGATTCGGTCGAACTGACTCCACGCTGACTTCACCGAAGTGGCACACTCACGCCAATGGCTACTTCGACCCCTGCGAAGTTCAGCGTCGGCGCCCTGCGGGTGCTGTACGTCGAGGACGATCCGATGCTGCGCGAGATGCTTGCGACGCAGCTGCGTGCCGATGCGCGCATTGGCTCCGTCGAGGCCTTCGGTACGGCGCGCGAGGTCGTCGACGGTGCAAGCGGAGAGCTTGATGTCGCGCTGATCGACCTCTCGCTCGGACAAGGCCAGCCCAGCGGCATCGAGGTCGGCCTGGCGCTTCGCGCGACACGCCGCGGCCTGCCAATCGTGATCTTCTCGCAGTACCGCGTGCCAAGCGTCGACGACGCTGTGCCGCCGCGCGAGCGCGAGGGCTGGTCGTTCATGCAGAAGGGCAGCGACGTCGGCATCGACGAACTCGTCGAAGTGCTCAGCGGCGCCGTCGACGGTGTCGAGTACGCAGCCACCTCGGAGGCTGCGATGTCGGCCGACTCGGTGCTTGCCAAGCTGTCGCCGCGCCAGCGCGAAGTGATCGCACTCGCCGCCGCGGGCTACGACGCCGTCGGTATCGCCGATCGTCTCCACCTGGCGCACGTCTCTGTGCGCCGCGAGCTCTCGATGTCCTACCGCGTACTCGTGCCGGACCCGCAGCCAGGGACCGACCTGCGCACCGCAGCGGTCCTCGAGTACCTCCGGCTGATGCCCGCAGCCGTCGAGCCCTCCACGGAGGACTGATGTCGCGCCGGCAGGGTGTCCCCGCAGGGATGTCTGGTGGGCTCGGGCGCGTACTGTTCGGACCGTGGCCGATCTATCCGAAGGCGATCGCCGCGCTGGTCGTCTACGGCATGCTGATTCGCGCGATCGTGCGGGCGCTGTCGCAGGGCGTTGACGGCAAGCCGTGGGTCGAGCTGCTGCTGCCGAATCTCGTCACCGTGGCTGTCGTGGCGGTGGTGGCGTGGGGCGGTGCGAAGCTCTTGTCGCGTCTCGTCGCAGGGGGTGGTCGCGGGCGCTACGTGGTCGTCATCCTGCTCGAGTGCCTGCTGATCACGATCAGCCTCGTCCTGATGGTCCGGCGTGTGCTCCCTGACGGGCATTCGCCCGTGCAGCCGGGCGTGCTCCCGGTCGCGGTGCTCTCGCTCGTGATCGTTGTCGTGACGGTCGCCTTCGCCAACGGCGTTGCGGGCTTCGCCCTCGAGCGCTTCCGCCGCGAGGAAGAGCTCGTGCGCGCGGAGCGCACCATGCAGCTCGCCGCGGAGGAGAACGTGCGCTCAGAGACGGCGCGGTACCTCCACGGCGAGGTGCAGACCGCGCTGCTGCGCGCCTCGCTGCGGCTCGTCCCGCTCGCGCAGCAAGCCGATGACCCTACTGATCAGGAAACGCTCCGAACCGCGATCGCCGAAATCGATGCCGTGCGCAGCGAAGGCGTACGTGTGATTGGTCGCCGACTCGCGCCGCCGCTCAGCAGCACCGGGCTGATCGTGGCAATGTCCGAGCTGGCCGCGTCATACGACGGCGTGATGACAATCGACATCGACTTTGATGCGGCCGCGGCCGAGCGGTTTCGCATCGTCGCCGACGACGACAGCGTGGCGCTCGCGCTCTACCGCATCACCGAGCAGGCGCTGCAGAACGCGCTCAAGCATGGGCATGCGAAGCAGGCACGCATCGGCGTCGAGCTCGCCGACCGTGCTGCAGTCCAGCTGACGATCGCTGCCGACGGTACGGCCCCGGGGCCCGGCACCAGCCCAGGTAACGGCACGGCAATCATCAACGCGTGGCTCGATGACGTTGGCGGGCAGTGGAGCCTCACGCCGTCGGACGATGGCGGCTCGCGCTTTCACGCCACGGTGGGCTCGAAGAACTAGCGCGCGCTGAGACGCGGCTACCGACTACCGGCGCCGTCGAGCAGCGTGGAGATGACGAGGCGTACGCCGTCGACGGGGGCGATCCGGCCCGCTTCGATGCCCTCCCAGGCGGCTACGACCAGCCAGAACCAGGCGTCGGCGACCCACAGTGCGGGCAGGTCGGCGCGCACGCGATCGGCGGCCTGCGCGCGGCGGACGGCGTCGGTGATCGTGCGGTCGATGCGCGACCAGCGCTCCTGAAGCTCTGCGTTCTCGTCGAGGGAGCGCTCGCGCAGCAGATAGCCGAGCCGTGCGCCGAGGGGCATCATCGCCTCGGTCAGGTCGGCGAGGGTGATGACGGGATCCTTGGAGGCATCGGCGATCCCGCTCGCCGCGATTGCGGCGTCGGTGCGATCGATAGCATCGGCGGCCAGCGCCAGAAGGAGCTCCTCCCGGGTGGCGAAGCGCGTGAAGAGCGTGGTGCGGCTGATGCCGGCCGCGCGGGCGACATCCGCCAGCGTGGCCGTCGGTGACGCGGCGAGGACGCGCGTGGCCGTTTCGAGGATGGCGTCGGTAGACACGGTCATGCCGAAAGGATAACACGCGTGTTCGGATATGAACATTGATGTTAGAATCGGCGCATGGCAACCGCGTCCCGTCGCCCATCGCTCGCGCCCGTCGTGCTGCTCGAGACCGCCAACATCCTCAGCGGCATCGGCAACGGCATCGTCGTGATCGCGATTCCACTGCTCGTCCTACGCGAGACGGGGTCTGCCGCGCTGTACGGGCTAATCGGGGTGATCGCCGTCCTACCGAGCCTCATCGCCCTTCCGCTCGTGGGGGCGATGATCGACCGGTACGGCCCGCGCTGGAACAGCGTCGCCTCCGACGTCGCCTCGGCGACATCGGTGCTGATGATCCCGGTGCTGCTCGCCGTTGATGCCCTGAGCGTGCCCGCCATCGTCGTGTTGGCGGTCCTCGGAGCGGTCATCGACCCCGTGGGCTTTACGGCGCGCAAGGCTGCGATCGAGCCGGCCGCCCGTGCCTCGGGTGTCCCCGTCGACAAGGTCAACGGCATCCACGATGCGCTGTTCGGACTGGGGTGGGCCGCCGGGCCGCCGCTCGGTGCGCTGCTCGTGGCCGGACTCGGGACCGGCGCCACGTTCCTCACGGCCGGCGTGCTCGCCGTGGGGGCCGCGATCTCGATGGCCTTCGTCCGCGCTGCCGGGGTGCGTGCCGTGGGTGCGGCTAGTGCGGGCCGCCTGACCGAGCTCGTCGCCGGACTCCGCGCGCTCTGGCGCGACCATCCGCTGCGTGCGTTGACCATCGTCAACGCCATCCTCGCCGCGCTGTACTTCCCGGCCGAAGTGGTGGTGCTGCCCGTGCACTTCGAGCAGATCGGCGACACCGTCGGCCTCGGCATCGTGCTCTCTGCCATGGCGGGCGGCTACGTGGCCGGTGCCTTCGCCTACGGCTGGCTCGTGGCGCGGATCGGCCGGGTTCGCATCTTCCAGGTCGCGCTCGTCGGGACTGCCGTGGCGGCTGTCCCGCTCGCCTTCCTGCCGCCGCTACCGCTGATGGCCGTCGCCGGTGCCGTGCTCGGAGCGAGCTGGGGGCCGGTCAGCCCGCTTGTCGCGTCGCTCGTCCAGACGCGCATGCCGCTTGCGGTGCAGGGCCGCGTATTCGCCGTCGAGATGACGCTCTTCACCGCGCTACCACCCGTGATGATCCTGGCTACCGGCCTCGGCGTGGACGCGTGGGGGGTCGACGTCGTGTACCTCGTGCTCGGCGCTGCCTTCGCGCTGACCGCGCTCCTTGCACTCGCCGTCCCGGTCCTGCGGCACCTCGACGCCCCCGTTGCCCAGGAGGCGCTGGACGGCGCGGATTAGGCAGGCAGCGAGTAGCCGCCGTCGATGATCAGCGTCTGACCGACGATCATCGTGGACTCGGGGCCGGCCAGCCAGGCGACGGCATTCGCGATGTCCTGCGGCTCGACGATACGGCCGGCAGGCGTGCGATCGCCCATCGCCAACATCTCGTCTTTGTTGTCGAAGTGGTCGAGCGCGTCGGTGTGGACCACGCCGCCGGAGGCCGCGTTGACGCGGATGCCCATCGGCGCCAGCTCGACGGCGAGATAGCGCACGCACGCCTCGAGCGCCGCCTTGGAGACGCCGACGAGGGTGTAGTTGTCGAGCACGCGGAACGAGCCGAGCGACGAGATCGCGACGATCCCGCCACCGCCACGGGCCTCCATCAGCGGTGCAGCGCGCTGCGACAGCAGCATCAGCGCACGCGCGTTGGTGTCGAGCGTCCAGTCCCAGTGCTTCTCCGTCAGCTCCATCAGCGGGCGGATCACGCCCGAGGCGGCATTCGAGACGAGCAGATCGAGCCCGCCCAGCTGCTCGGCAGCCTCATCGACCAGCGCGTTGCAGCGCTCGGTGTCGTCGATACGGCCCTTGATCGCGTAGGCGGTGCCGCCCAGCGCCTTGACCTGCGCGAGCGTCTCCTCCGCAGCGTCGCCGTTGCGCAAATACGAGAAGGCAACCGTGGCGCCGCGCTGCACGAGATCGAGCGTGATGGCGCGGCCGATGCCGCGCGACCCGCCCGTCACCAGGGCGAGACGACCGTCGAGTTCCTTGCTCACGCCGGCATGCTGGGATCGCCCCAGTCGCCCTTCGAGGTGGTGTGGCCGAGGCCATCCAGCAGGGCGAGGCGCTCAGCGGCGTACGCGCGCACGGCATGATCGGCGGGCAGGTCGGCAATCAGATTCTCGACGCGCTGGCGAATCTGGTACGCGAAGTGCGGGGTAGCGGGACCGATCAGGCGGTCCACGTCGCGGGCGGTGGGCTCCATGGCAGGGATTGTCCCATACCATGCGCCCGATGGCCTCCGACCACGCCGTGCCTACTCTGCTCGACGCAATCGTCCCGACGTGGACGTACCGCATGGTGCAAGGACGCGACGTGCAGGCGTCGCCCGAGCGCGTGGCACAGGCGATCCGCGAGACCTCGCTCGACGAGGCCCGCGTGGCCGCGCTGCTCGTCGCCGTACGCACGAAGGGCGAGAGTCGTGGGCTCAACCGTCCGTTTGTACAGACCGGTGACTTCGAGCCTGGTTTCGTGCGCCTCGGCGAGGACGAGGAGGAGGTCTGCATCGGCTTTATCGGCCGTCCCTGGCCCGGCGGCGCGCCCGAGCGAGCCGTGGGAGACGCCGCGGCCTTCATGGCGGCTGAGGCGCTCGACGCCGTCAAGGTTGCCGTCAGCATCCGCTGCGCCGGCGCGTCCTACGGCACGCTCCTGATCACGGAGACGCGCATCGTCGTCGGCCCGCTCGCCGCCGGACGGTTTAACCCGTACTGGCGCCTCGTCAAGCCGGCCTCCAATCTCGTGCGCTCATCGCTGCTGCGCGCCATCGCCCGCCACGCCGAGAGTGGAATGCTGTCGTGATGACGATCGGGGAGGCGTGCGACGCCTTCGAGGACGAGTGGATCGAGCCACTGGCCTTTACGCCGCAGACGTCCTACCGCCGCACGCTGCGGCTGTTTCGGATGGAACTCGGCGACCGCGTCGAGCAGCCGCTCGAGACCCTCAAGCCCGACGATCTGCGCGCCTTCGTGCTCTGGCATCGCGCGCACTCGCTGGCCGATAGCGCCGAAGGTACGCGCAAGGCGGCCGTCCACATCGCCCGCCTCGGCGAGTTTCTGAGCGAGCAGTACGGCATGCCCGACCTGGCGATTCCGCGCGACGACCTGCGTGCACTCGCGCCTGACGAGGAGCCCGCGGCATGAGCATACTGCTCGCGATCGACTTCGACGGCACGCTCGCCACGCACGACACCGTCGACTGGTTCTCGGCGCGCTGGGCGCCGGAGGACTTCGAGGCGGCCGACCAGGCACTCGCTAACGGTGAGATCACGCTCGATGCGTGCCTCGCGCAGCAGATCGCCAACATCACCGCCACGCGCGAGGAGATCATCTCGTTCCTGGTCGATACCGTCGCGATTCGGCCCGGTGCGCGCGAGCTCTTCGCCTTCTGCGCCGAGCACGACATCGAGCCGATCGTCGTCTCGGCTGGCTTTGAATCGCTGATCCACGCGATCCTGCAGGCGCACGGCTTCGACCTGCCCGTGAGCGCGCACGAGGTGGAGTTTGGGCCTGAGGGCATGCGCGTGCGCTTTCGCGAGCGCGCGCTGTGCGACCACTGCGGTGAGCGCTGCAAGCGCGACGAGGTGGCGAAGCTCGCAGCCGGCCGTCGCGTGGCGTACGTGGGCGACGGCTACTCCGACCTCTGCGCGGCCGAGGAGGCCGAGGTGCGCTTCGCTCGTGCCAGCCTGATCACGCATCTCGAGCGGGAGGGCTTTTCGTACGTCCCCTTCGAGAACATGCACGACGTGCGCATCGGCCTCGCCGACGCACTCGGCGTGGCGCCGTAGCTAGCCCGATACGCTGCAGACATGTGGACGCTGGTGTTGTCGCTCGGCGCTGCGTCGACGTGGGGCGTTGCGGACTTCATCGGCGCCATTCGGGCGCGCAACTACAGCGCGTTGCTTGTCGCCGTCTATTCCGAGTTGGTCGGCATGCTGCCGATCCTCGTCGCGCTGTACCTCGTGCACGAGTCGTTCCCCGGCTGGCACCTGCTGCCATGGGTAATCGTGGCGGGCGTGGCCGGATCCGTCGGGCACGTGGTGTTCTTCACGGCCTTGGCGCGCGGCCCAATTGGCGTGATCGCTCCGATCTTCGCGTGCTCCTCGGCGGGGCCCGCAGTGATCGCCGTCAGCATGCTGGGCGAGCGCCCGAGCATCATGCAGCTCGCCGGCATCCTGGTCGCGATCGCCGGCGTTGCGCTGGTCAGTCGGCACGCAGGCGAGGGCGACATCAAGCACGGCAAGTACGGCGCCGTGCCGCTGGCGCTGATCGGCGTCGCGATCCTGACCATGTTCTACGTGAGCATGGACCAGATCTCGCAGGACTCCGCGCTCTGGGGCGTCACGATGCAACGTGCCGTTGGTCTGCCGATCCTGATGGTCGGTCTCGCGATCGGGCTGCGGCGCGGCACGACCACGGCACCGCGAGGATCGTTCCTCGCCATCGCGCCCGTCGGCCTGATGGACACCGCGGCCCTCGTCGCCTTCGCGTACGCCACCTCGCTCGGCAACCTCAGCGTGGCCGTCGTGCTGTCGAGCCTCTATCCGGTCGTGACGATCCTGCTCGCGCGGATCAAACTCGACGAGCGCCTCTCGACGGTGCAGCGGATCGGCGCGGGCTTCGCGCTGCTCGGTGTCGTGGCGATCGTGCTGGGGTAACGGCCGCGCTCTCGTCGCGTGCTCGACCTAGACGGCGACGGCTGAGGCCTCTGCCTCATCTGCTGCACACGCCGCCAGCTGCTCGTGCGTGACGAGCTGATCGCCCGACTCCAGCGCGCGCTCGATCAGTTCGATGCCGGCACTCCGGAGACGGTCGTGCCGAAGATCGGCAGGATGCAGATCGATCCGGTACCGCGCGTGACGTTGCGCCAGTCGCAGGCCCCACAGGGCCGCGGCCGGTGTCATGCGCCGCCGCGTCGGCGTCGACGAGCCCAGTCCGATCGCCGGCGCCGTCACGACGCGGCCACGCGTCCGCAGGTCGAGCCGCGTTGCCCACCACGCAATGCCGGAGCGCTCTGACTCGAACCAGCGATCACAGGCGCCGTTGTAACACGGCGCGATAAAACCGCGAGGCTGCACACCGATCGTCCGCAGCGCGGCCAGGCCTGCCAAAACGCGCCCACGCGCCTCGAGCGCAGAAACGCCGCGAAACTCACGCTCATCATCGGGATCGTCAGTGGCGTGCGTGTAGCCGTGCAGCACGGGTTCGTCGCCCGCCAGCACCTGCCGTTGGAGCCAGTCCAGGTTCTCGCCATCCCACGTGTCGATGAGTCGGAAGCGCGGCACCACGAGGAGCGCCACCGGGGCCGACGTTCGCTCGGCGATCAACGAGCGCCACTCCTGCGACTCCGGCAGCCAGCTCGGCGCCACGTCATGAATGGCGATCGTGAAGCGGGCCGTCACGCAACCGCCTCGCTCACCGCAGCGCGGCCAGCGAGCAGGCCGTACAGCGCCCACTCGCGCTCGAAGGTGCGCCACCACGACAGTTGGTCGACCTCGGGCATGGGGCGGGGGTGCGAGACGGCATTGCGGATGCCATCGACCAGAGCGGCAACGCTATTGGGCTCGACGGTGATCAGGTCGTCTGTACCGGCGGCTTCGGCAACGCCGCAGTCCGACGGCAGCACGACGCGGCACCCGCAGGCCAGCGCCTCGAGCGGTGCGAGTCCAAAGGTCTCGCCCGAGTTGACGTGCACGAAGCAGTCAGCCACCGCGTAGAGGCGCGCCAGCTGCTCGCGATCATCGATGTGGCCCAAAAACCGCACTCGATCCTCCAATCCTTGGGCGGCGACACGTCGCCGCAGGTCGTCTTCGGCAGAGCCCGAGCCGGCGATCGCCAACACGCAGGAGTCGCGCAGCTCGGTGATGACATCGATCAAGAGCTCTGGACGCTTCTCCGACGACAAGCGACCCGCATGGATGAGCAGCGTCTCGTTTGGCTGCGCGAGCGCGCGACGCAGGTTCTCGTCGGGCTCACGCGGATAGAAGATGCCCGTGTCCACGCCAAGCGGGGACACGTAGATATGGATCCCGCTGCGCGAGCGCAAACGCTCCGCAACGGAATTCGATGTGGCAATCACGGCATCGGGACCCTCCATGCCGCGTGCCTGCACGAGGCGCAGCACATGCTGCGTCGGCAGGCGGAGCGGCGTGGGAATGCCCGCCGCGCCCGCCTCGAGTTCGGAGTGAACAAGCATCACCACGGGGATGCCTCGCGTGCGAGCCCACCGGCACAGCGAACGCGGAAATGCAGTGGCGTCATGCACCACCAGCACGGACGGCTCGAGCCGCTCCAGCGCCCGGAGAATCGGACGAGGATGGGGGATCAGGCGATAGCCCGTCTCCTGCGCCGTCGGTAGCCCCGGCACCTCGATGATCGGGCTCCGCTCGACGCGCGAAATCTTCGTCGCAGTACCCGGCACAATCAGCGCGTGTGCCCGACGCGTCTCCGCGGCATAGGCCGCCTTCGCGTGCAGGTAGGTGCGGATCCCACCCGAGCGCGGGGCGTACCACTGCGTCACGTCAACGACGCGCACGATCAGAGCACTCCCGCTTCGATCGGGCGGCGCAACATCAAGCGCTCGACCGGATCGTCGCGGTGCAAGTCCGCGTAGTCGTTCACGAGCGTCACGAAGATGTCATCCCACGTGGGGCGTGCCAGCATCGATGCGCGGGCGGCTTCGCCCATCGTTGCGCGCCGATCCGCATCGGCCACCAGCGGCAGCAGCGCCGCGGCGATGTCTTCGGCAGACGCACTCTGCGCATGGATGCCGGTGACGCCATCGACGACCTGCTCGGCCAGCGCGGTGCCACGCGGGACGACCGTCGGGATGCCACTCGCCTGCGCTTCGAGCGCCACCTGGCCGAGTGTCTCTGTCAAGGACGGCAGGCAGAAGATGTCGGCCGACGCGAACACGGCAGCGAGGCGAGGCCCGGACATTGGCCCCAGGAGCTTGTGGCGAGAATGCTCCAACTTCGCCTCGAGCAGCTGGCGAGCCGGTCCGTCACCGACGATGGCGAGCCGCACAGTGTGGCCCTCGCGCGCCACGATGTTGACCGCGTCGATCAGTCGGTCAATGCCCTTCTCCTCCGACAAGCGCGCGACGACCAGAACCAAGACTGCGTCTGCATCGCGGGTGAGAGCGCGGCGTGCAAACCACGAGCGCCGGCTGGGATCAAAGCGCCGCGTATCGACGCCACGTCCGAAGATGCGGACCTTCTCGGGGTCGATGCCCTCCATCGCGAGCCCCTCGGCAACCAGCGCCGTGGGCGTGAACACCAGGTCGGCCTGCTTGTAGAGCCATGTCGACGAGGCGCGGACGGCTTCGGCGGCAAGGCGGTCGCCGGTCAGGGCCAGCGTATAGCGGGCCAGTTGTGTCGAGTGCGTGATCGCGAACGGCAGGCCCAGCACGCGTGCTACGAGCATGCCGGCAAGGCCCATCGGGCCCGGCGTGGCGGCGTGGATCGCCTCGGCGCCGGTCTCCTCGACGATGTCGAGCAACTCGATCAGCGACGGGATGCCGAGCGCGAGGCTATCGTCGCGATAGGCCGGAACGGGCAGCGACACCAGTGGGCGCATCGTGATCAACCCGTTCTTCTTGGCAGACTTCTCGCCCGGAGCGACGACGGTGATCGGCAGATCAAGAGCAGCCGCGCGGTCCGCCAAGTTGCGCATCGTCCCGGCGACGCCGTTGAGCTCGTCGAACGTGTCGGTCAGCATCAACGTTCGTGGTGGCGTGCCCGATTCGATCGGATCACCAAAGAACTCACGGCCAATACCGCGGGCGTGCCGCGCCTCGGCAGCGTGGTAGCCAGCGCTCGTCAGATACGGCGTGGCGAGCATCATCGCGCCCATCAGGAGGCCGATGCGATTGCCAATCCCGCCGACGCCGCCAACGTCACCCGCGGCGATCACCTGCTCGAGCAGCGAACGCTGTGCCCAGGTCGCGGCGATCTTCAGCCGCGCATGGCTGCGCTCGGCGCCCTCCGGCAGGTGATACGTGTTGCGCCACGCGCGACGGACCTCCTTGTCCTCGCGGATGCGCTGTTCGAGATCGCTCGATGCGGCACCGCTCTCATCGGTGTCGACCGGCGGCAGCGGATGCTCGAGCATGTCGCCAACGAGGCCACGGAGGGGGCCCGGCACGGGGCAGGCTCCCCGCTCACCCGCTGCCTTGATGGCGAGGCCGATCATCGCGTGGGAAAGCGCTGCCGTCGACCCATGCTGGCCATGCAGCGTTGTGGATCCGGACCGGATGTGGAAGAGCGCGTCTTCGATGCACGTTGCACGCGGCGTCTCCGTATACGTCGCGGCTGCATCGAGCAGCCCGTGATCATCGCTGCCCGCAGTCAGCGAGCGCGCGGCCCACGTGCGCGGACGGATTGCGTGCTTCTCCGCGAGCTTGTCGAGAAACTCCGGCGTCGCGGACTGGGCAATACGCACGGCGGTGGTGTTGCCATCGCGGCTACGTGCGCCATTGCGACCCTCCCAGATGGGGAAGAGCAGCAGGCACTTCTCGACGTGCGCCGGAGTGAGTGTCGCGCCGATGCGGTACAGCGGATGTGCGAGTGCGTGGGTAACACCCCGTCGCTCGAGCTCATCGACCAACTCGAAGACGTTGGGTCGCGCCGCATCGATCGCAGCAAAGTCCGCCTCGGAGATGTTCCAACACAGGACATGCAACGGGGTGTCGTCGTCCGGGAAGCGCGTGGTCGCCTCGACGCTCACGAAGACGTCGGGATGATGCGCGATCTCCAGCGCGCCACGGATCGTGTCGTGATCCGTCAACGTGACGAAGTCCATGCCGTGATCTTTCGCCTTGCGATAGGCCTGCTCCGGATCCGTGTACGACTCGGGCAGCACTGCGTTCTTGAGGAACCAGTTTCCCGTCTCCGTGGAGGCGCGCGAGTGTAGGTGCAGGTCGACCAGGGCCATGGGGTGACTCCATTTCTCGTACCGGTATTCCACGAGAAGCGTCCGGGGCGCAACGGACGACGCGGGCCCGATTCCGTGAGCGCTCGGTGAAGATCGCGGGTCGCTACAGCGCGCGTGTCTGCGCGATCCTGCTGTGGGCCTAGGTGAAGACGTGCGCGATCGTCACCACCCCGTTACGCGCAAAATGCCTGCAAATCGACCTATTTAGACGGATGCGGCCGTGAGGTAGCCATCGTGGATGGCGTCCTCCCAGCGACGCGGCGAGCGCGCATCGCCGACGGGCTGCGCATCGATGCCGCGCTCAACCAGCTCGACGCACAGCGCGTCGTTAGCGACGTGCCGGCCGGAGTGGAGGATGACGGGCGACTTGAGCGTGCGCTCGACGCCGTCGTAGCGGCCCACGATCGTGACCGAGCCCGGGCCGATGTCCTGGACGATCACGTCGGAGTAGATCGTCACGCCCGCATCGCGCAGGCGCTGAAAGACGGGGCGCTCGGCGTGGTTCTCGGTGATCTCCGAGAGCGGATCGATGCCGTCGGGGATCATGATCACGTTGCGGCCCTCGAGGGCCAGCGCCTCGGCGGGGCCACTGGCCTTGCGGCTGCCCTCCTCATCGACCAGCAGCACGTCGCCGGCGGGGAGCTCGGCCCCGCGCAGCCAGTCGTCGACGGCGATCGTGTGCTCGGGCGACTGCGAGCGCGAACCTGTGGCGACGAGGACGTGATCGGGCTCCAGCGAGACGACGAGGTCGGCCGTTGCCGGGGTGCTGAGCCGCACGTCGACGCCGAGCTCGTGGAGTTCGTTGGCGCGCCAGCTCCAAAGGTCGTTGAGCGAGCCGAGGATGGGCAGCGTGGAGGTGCGGGCGATTTGGCCGCCGAGGGCGTCGGTGGCCTCGAGCAGCGTGACGCGATGGCCGCGCTCGGCCGACATGCGCGCAGCCTCAAGGCCCGCCACGCCACCGCCGACCACGACCACGTGGCCCGGCGCTGCGGCAGGCGCGGAGCCGCGCTCGCCCTCGTAGCCCGAGGTCGGGTTTTGGGCGCACGCGATCGGGAACTTACGCAGGCGACGCGCGATGCAGACGTTCTGGCCGACGCAGCGGCGGATGCGGTCGCCATCACCGCGCTCCAGCTTGCGCACCAGGTCTGGATCGGCCATCAACGCGCGCGTCATACCGACGAGATCGCAGCTGCCAGCGGCGAGGGCCTGCTCACCGAGCTCGGGCCTGTTGATCTTGCCCTCGGCGAGGATCAGAACGTCCTTCGCGACGGCCTTCGCGCGCGCAGCGTTGGGGATGCCAATGCCGGGCTCGATATCAAGCGGCGGGATGATCAACTCGGTGTGCTGGTAGTCGCCGTTACCGATGCCCATGTAATCGACGTCGCACTCGGCTTCGAGGTGTTGCACGAGGCGCTCGAAGTCGGGTGTGCGCACGCTGATCGTGACGCCGAGGATCGGGTCGTCGCCGATCGCGCCGCGCACACCACGGAGTAGCTCGACGGCGAAGCGCGTCTTGTTCTCGAACGAGCCGCCGTACTGGTCCGTGCGCAGGTTGCGGTCGTCGTAGAAGAAGGCGTCGACGAGCGTGTCGTAGGCGAACATCAGCTCGATGCCGTCGGTCCCGGCCTTCAGCATCGTCGCGGCACAGTCGGCGAAGCGCGCGACAATCAGGTCGATCTCCGCGGTCGTCATGGCGTGAATGCGACCGACACCGAAGTAGCCCGGTGCGTCCGAAGGACCCCACTGCTCGCCACCCGTGGCCAGCGGGTCGGCGTTCGGACCCATGTGGTAGATCTGGTTGATGATCGTGCCGCCGTGATCGTGGACGGCGTCGACCGTGCGCTTGAGTCCCTCCACGAAGCCGGGCTTCGTATGGTCGTAGTTCTGCGGCGTCACGCGGCCCGTCGGGTGCGGTGGCACGGGCTCCATCACCAAGAGGCCGGTACCACCTGCGGCGCGCGCTGCGTAGTAGTTGCGGACGCGATCGCCGTGGATGCCGTTATCCGAGTACGACTGCGTGTGCGCGGTCAGCGTCACGCGGTTCTTGATGCGCTTGCCGCGCAGCTCGATGGGGGAGAGCAGGTGCTCCATGACGGCATCGTACGCCCGCACGCGCGGCAGGCAAGCGCTGTCCCGCTAGGTGGGACAAATTGGATCCGGATCCAATCTGTCCCGAAAACGGTCAATTTGGATCCGGATCCAAATTGGCGCAGAAAACGTCAGATTGGGGCCGGGCCCAAAATGACACGTGCGAATCTGGACCCGGGTCCAGATCTGCATCAAACGTGCGAATCTGGACCCGGGTCCAGATCTGCAGGCTAGAAGCGCTGCTCGGTGCGCATGCGCGTCATCGCCTCGATCACGTCGGGCGGGACGCCGGCGGCCTGCGCCTCGGCGATCGGATCGGGGCGCACCTCGAGCGAGGCCAGCACCTCGGGGCCAAGCTCGCCGTTGGCGACGGCGGCGACGACCATAAAGCGCTCCGCGAGTTCCTTGGCGGCGGCGGTCGACTGGCCGATGAACGTCTGGACGGTCTTCTCGAACCGCTCGCGGCCACCGAACTCCTCGATCGTGTCGGGCGCGGCGTCGGCCCACTCCATCAGGGTCTCGGCCGTCACCTCGATGTGGAACTGCAGGCCCCACGCGCGGTTTTGCACGCGGAAGGCCTGATGCGTCGACTCGTTCTGCGCGAGCAGCGTCGCACCTGGAGGGGCGCGAAAGCCGTACCAATGCCACTCGAAGCCAAAGAATGGGCGCGGCATGCCCGCGAACAGAAGGTCGTCGATCGCGTCGGGCAGCAGGCCGACATCAGCGAATCGCGCGACCTCGGGCGTCTCGACCTTGCCGATCTGGCCACCCGCAGCGCGTGCCAGCAGCTGCCCGCCGAGACACACGCCGAGAATCGGGATGCCGATGTCGAGCGCCTCCTCGAGCAGGTCGAGCTCGGCCGCGAGCCACGGCTCCGCGTGGTCCTGATCCGGATGCGCGGTGCCGCCCAGCGAGACGATCGCGTCGATGCCGTCGAGGTCGGGGCGCTCAGGCTGCGTGAAGGTGTCCCAGCGCTGTACGGAGCCCGCGCGCTCGATCGGCTCGAGCAGTGCGCCGGGGTACCCATCGTGGTCGTGCTGGATGATCAGCGTTCGCATGCCGTGTCCTTCGCTCTGCGCCTACGCGTGGCCGTGCTGGCGGGCGATCTCGACGAAGCGGCGCGCAAGGTCGGCAGCCGCCTGCGCATTGCCCTCGACCAGCGCGTCGGTATCGGCGCGCATCGCGTCCTTGTCGACGTTGTGCTCGTCGAGATTCCACTCGCCGACGTCCATCCACCATTCGACCGTCTTGCGATCGACCTCGATATGAAACTGCAGGCCCCAGGCGGCCGAGCCGATGCGGTACGCCTGGTTGCCCGCCGCGTTCTGCGCGAGCGGCACGGCGTCCGGCGGCATCTGAAAGTTGTAGTGGTGCCACTCAAAGGCGCGGTAGCCCTCGCCGAGCGGCCCGAGCAGGGGATCGGCCTTGCCGGCCTCGTTGAGCCCGATGTCGAACCAGCCCTGCTCCGTCGGCGACGGGCCAACGCCGGCGCCGGCCGCGCGCGCCAGGATCTGGCCGCCAAAGCACACGCCGAGCATCGGCAGGTCGCGCTCGAGGCCCTCGCGCAGCAGCCGCAACTCCTGCGGGATCCACGGGTAGCGATCGTCCTCGTCCGGCATGGCCACGCCACCCATCAGTACGACGGCGTCGTACGGCGCGAGGCTTTCCGGCGCGGGGTCCTCGAACGTGCGCCAGAGGTCGACCTCGCCGGCGCCATGCAAGACGTCGTGGAAGGCGCCAAGCAGGTTGGTGTGGTCGTGCTGGATCTGAAGCGTGCGCACGGCGGCAGTGTACGGGGCGCGCGTGCGGCGGGTGACGGGTGCAATGGCGTACCCTCGTGGGGTGGAGAAAACGCGGTCGTCCAAGCTCGATCTGGCGCTGCTGCTGACGGTCTCCACGGTCGCCCTCTGGGCACTCAACATTCCGGTCGTCAAGATCGGACTCGATGGGTGGAGCCCGATGGCGTTCTCGTTCATCCGCTTTGCATCTGGCGGCCTGATCTACATCGCCTACGTGCTCTGGCGCGAGGGCACGCTGCGGATCAAGCGCAAAGACATCCCAATGTTCTTGATCGGCGGCGCGATCGGCATCGCGATCAACCAGTACGCGTTCATGTACGCACTCACGATGACGTCGGCGTCGATCGTGACGCTCGTCTTCGCGACGACGCCGCTCTGGGCCGCACTCCTGGCGCGCGCCCTCGGCTGGGAGTTCGTCAAACCGCTGTTCTGGGTGGCGGTCGTCATCTCTGCCGTCGGCGTGTTCCTCGTGATCGTCGGCACGGGGGCCTCTATGTCGGTCGACAGTGCCACCGGCATCCTGATCGCCTTTGGCGCGCCGATTACGTGGGGGTGTTACAGCGTGCTCGTGCGGCCGCTGTTGAAGGACTACAGCGCGATGCACGTCTCGGCGATCATGATGATGATTGGTGCGCCACTGATTGGCCTCGTCGGTCTGCCGCAGGCGCTGCAGATGGACTGGAGCCAATTGACGCCCTCGAGTTGGGTTGCGATTGCCTACGCGCTGATCGGCTCGCTGATCATGGCCAACCTCTTCTGGTTCATCGCGATCCACAAAGCTGGTTCGGCCCGCGCCGTCGCGTTCATGCCGTTGCAGCCGTTCCTTGGCGTCCTCTTCTCGGCGCTGCTCTTGAGTGAACGGCTCGACTGGAAGGAGGTGGTCGGCGGCGTGATCATCATCATCGGCGTCACCATCGCCGTCCGCAATGTCGTGCCGATCGACGAGGATCACGATCAGCGCGAGATAGGGATCCAGGAGTAGCAGCGTTCAGGTTCGGAATGGGGTCAGACCCCATTCCGAACCTGAGGCGCGAAGTTCGGTTTGGGGTCTGACCCCATTCCGAAGCTGATTTCCGCTACCAGACGCCGCCGAGGGCGACGCGGACCTCCTCGCCCGACACACCGCTGGCGGCCCGAGAGCAGAGAAACGCGATCACCTCGCCGACCTCTTCGGGGTCGACGACGCGGCCGGCTGCGTAGGCAGCGGAGCGCTCGGCCCAGACCTCGTCGGTCGTGCGATCCGTACGAGACGCAGTGGCGGCAGCGCTGCGCTCCGACATCTCGGTGCGCACCCAACCCGGCAGCACTGCGTTGCAGGTGAGGCCATGCGGCGCACCGTCCTGCGCGACCACGCGCATCATCCCGAGCAGGCCGGCCTTCGACGCGCTGTACGCGGTCGTGCCCGCCTCGCCGTAGGTCGCGGCCGTCGAAGCGACCATCACGATCCGCCCAGCGCCGTCACTGGTTAGGTCGGGCCACGCCTCGCGCATCGTCATGAAGGGCGAATCGAGGTTGATCGCCATCGTGTTGCGCCAGCCCTCGGTCGTCAGCTCGCCGACCGACGCGTCTTGCGCCGAGCCGGTGGCGGCGTTGAGGACGAGGCCGCGGATCGGGCCGTGCCGCCGGGCGATCGCAACCGCCTCGCGCACGCCGTCTTCGGTGGAGAGGTCAGCGACCTCTGTACCCTCGCGCCCGGAGCGCGAGATCCCGACGACGGTCTCGCCGGCCGCCCGCAGGCAGCGAGCGGCGGCGAGACCGATGCCGGTGGATGCGCCGGTGACCAGGATGACGGACACGTCATGCCCTCCTGGCTACCGACACGAGAACTAGTCGCCCTGCTCGACGAAGTACTTGCCGGACTCACCATCGGCGAACCAGCGCGTCGTGACGGTCTTCTTGCGGGTGTAGAAGTCGACGCCGTCGGTGCCATGCGCATGCAGGTCGCCGAGGAACGAATCCTTCCAACCCGAGAACGGGAAGAACGCGACCGGGGCAGCGACGCCGACGTTGACGCCGATCATGCCGACCTCGACCTCGTGGCGGTAACGACGAACAGCCGCGCCCGACTCGGTGAAGATCGACGTGCCGTTGCCGTAGCGCGAGCCGTTGACGAAGGCGATGGCGTCGGCCAGCGTGTCGACCTCAACGATGCTGAGGACCGGACCGAAGACCTCCTCACGAGCGATCTCCATGTCGGCGGTGACGCCCTGGACGATCGTCGGGCCGACGTACGCGCCCTCCTCGGAAAGACCGGTCGAGCGGCCGTCGATGGCCAGCGTTGCGCCCTGCGCGAGGGCGTTGTCGATCATGCCGCGGATGCGGTCGCGGGCCTCGCAGGAGACGACGGGGCCGACGCTCGTGCTCGACTCCATGCCGTCACCGACGGTGAGGGCCTCGGTGCGGGGCAGGAGCTCCTTGGCGAGGTCCTTCCATGCGCCACCAACGGCGACGATGATCGAGCCAGCCATGCAGCGCTGGCCAGCAGCACCGAAGGCAGAGCCGATGATGTTGTCGGCCGTCTTGTCCATGATCGCGTCGGGCATGACGAGCATCGAGTTCTTGGCACCGCCGAGCGCCTGGACGCGCTTCTTCTTGGCGGCCGCGCGCTCGTAGATGTACGCGGCGGTCGAGGCCGAGCCGACGAACGAGACGGCGTCGATGCCCGGATGGTCGAGGATGCCGTTGACGACATCGCGCGAGCCGTTGACGAGGTTGACGACGCCGTCGGGCAGACCGAGCTCGTGGATGATCTCGAACACGATCTGCTGCGTCATCGGGACCTGCTCCGACGGCTTCAGGATGAACGTGTTGCCACAGGCGATCGCGAAGGGCAGGAACCACATCGGGACCATCGCCGGGAAGTTGAACGGCGTGATCGCGGCGCAGACGCCGACGGGCTGGCGAATCGTCTCGGTATCGATCTTCGTGGCGACGCCCTCGAGGATGCGTCCCTGCATCGTCGTCGGGATCGCGCAGGCAGCCTCGACCATCTCGATCATGCGGGCCACCTCGGCCTGCGCGTCGGGATACGTCTTGCCCATCTCGCGGGTTGCGGTCGCAGCGATCTCATCGGCGCGCTTGACGAGCTGCTCGCGGAAGCCGAAGAGCCAGCGGGCGCGCTCGATCGTGCTCTTGGCCTTCCACGCGGGGAAGGCGGCACGCGCAGCCTGGACGGCGGCGTCGACGTCGTTGGCACCCGAAAGCGGGACCTGGGCGAGCACCTCGCCGGTAGCGGGATTCGTGATGTCCATCAGCTCGGAGCTGGTGGACGGCACCCAGCCGCCGTTGATGTAGTTCGGCAGGATCTTCGTTGCGGTCGCGCTCATATCTCGATGCACCTCTAAGGGGACGTTGGTGATGTGGGGATGCTAGCCGCGCAGCCTACGCGGCGGCGCGTTCCATCAGCTGGCGCTTGACGCGCGCCAGGATGGCTCCGACGCTGCGCATGCGCAACGGGGAGACGACCTCGATCAGGCCGAGGCCCGAGGCGAAGTCGGACGGGGTGCCGAGCACCTCGTCGATCGTGCAGCCGTCAAGGCCTGCGTGAATGATGCCCGCGAACCCCTTCGACGTCGGTGCCTCGTCGGGCGCCGCGAAATAGAGCCGGACGATATCGCCGTCTTCGACCTCGGTCTGGACGAATAGCGGCGTCTGGCACTCGTGGACGCGCTCGAGCTCTTGCCCCTCAAACCGGGCGGGGAGATCGGGGAGATCGTTGGCGTATTCGAGCAGCAGGTCGAGGCGTTCGGTGCGATCGACCTCCTGAAACTCACCGACGATCTCGGCCAGGCGCGGAGGCAGCTCGCTCACGCAGGCTTCTCGATCGGCACGCGCACCGCGTTGCCCCACTCGACCCACGAGCCGTCGTAGTTGCGGACGTGCTCGAAGCCGAGCAGGTGCGTGAGCACGAACCACGTGTGGCTCGAGCGCTCGCCGATGCGGCAATACGTGATGACGTCGTCGCCGGCCTTCATGCCGAGCTCGCCCTCGTAGATGCCCCGCAGGTCGTCGACCGACTTGAACGAGCCATCGTCGTTGGCGGCGCGCTTCCACGGCACGTTCTGTGCGGTCGGCACGTGCCCGCCACGCTGCACGCCCTCCTGCGGATAGTCGGGCATGTGCAGCAGCTCGCCGGAGAACTCGCCGGGCGAGCGCACGTCGACGAGGGGACCGTTGCCGATGTGCTTGAGCACGTCCTCCTTGAAGGCACGAATCGTGGCGTCGTCGCGCGGCACGACGGGGTACGTGCTCGGCGTCGCTGCGGTGGCGTCGGTCGTCATGTCGCGACCCTCGGCGACCCACTTGGCGCGGCCACCGTCGAGCAGGCGCACGTCGGCGTGGCCGAAGAGGCTAAAGACCCAGAGGGCGTACGCGGCCCACCAGTTGAAGTTGTCGCCGTAGACCACGACCGTCGAGTCGGGCGTGATGCCGCGGGCGCTGCACATCGCGGCGAAGGCCTCGGGCGAGACGTAGTCGCGCATCACGTCGTCGTTGAGATCCAGATGCCAGTCGACGTGGTGGGCGCCGGGAATGTGGCCCGTGCGGTACAGCAGGACGTCCTCGTTCGACTCGATCACGACGAGGCCGTCGTCGCCGAGATGCTCGGCGAGCCAGTCGGTCGTGACGAGGCGCTCCGGATGGGCGTAGGCCTGGAGCTTCGGTGCGGTATCAGCGGCGAGCGTCATGTGGTCCTCGATTGCTTGGTGCGACACGGGGAGCGTGCAGTCGCATGGTACGGCCGCCCTGCTCTTCGCGGGTCAGATCGGTGCGAGCCGATCCACGATCCGGTCGAGCGGCGACCAGAACGCGGACTGTGCAGCGGGAGTGCTCTGCAGGGCGGAGAGATGCCCGTACGTGCAGACGTCGTCCGATTCCAGCATGCGCACCGCGGCCGGATGCGGCGTAATCGACTCCACGATCGACGCCGCGCCGCGCTCGCCCACAACCTGATCCCGATCGCCGACGAGCATCGTGACCGTGGTGGTCGGGGGCACGACAAGCGGGCCGCGCTCGTGACCGCGAACGAAGTACGGGAACACGCCAAAGACCGCAGAGGGCACCGGGATGCCCCAGCGCTCGGCCTCCGCGGCCGCCACGACGGCCAGGCCAGCACCGTAGGAGTAGCCCGCAGCGATCAACGGCCGGTCGGCCAGGCCGAGCTCGGCGAGACCGTCGCGGACGCCGGCCACGGCGCCGGCCAGCATCTGCCGGCGCGACGATCGCAGGCTCGCCTGGTAGCGGGGAAACACCACCGTGACGTTGCGCTGGGTGAGATGGCGGATCCACTGCAGGTAGTTGCGCGGCGTGCGATCGCTCCAGCCGTGCAACAGCACGACCGTGGCGCGCGACTCGCCTTCGGCGCGGAACACGTCGGCCGTCCCGGCCGCAACCGTGGCGGCATCCGACGGAGCGCTCTCCCACGTTGCCGCCAGCTTGGAGACGGCCAGGGCGGGGAGTGGACTACGCATGCACTTTGCTCTTCGCGCGCCGTGGAGCGCGCGGACTGCGCCGCGTTACCTCGGCGCGAGCCGGTCCACGATTCGGTCGAGGGGCAGCCAGAACGCCTTTTGCGCCGGCGCGTCTGTGCGCTTGGGGGCGAAGTGATCGAACGCGATCGCGTCGGTCGACGCCAGGACGTCGACCATGGCGGGGTGCGGCGCGATCGCCGCGGCCAGCTGCTCAGCGCCGTTCGAGCCCACGACCTGATCGGCATCGCCGGCCAGCAGCGCCACGCTCGTCTTCTTTGGCACGGTGCCGAAGGGCTCGGGCACCGTCGGTGGCATCGCCGGGAACACCCCGTAGACGGCCGCGGGCTCGGGCACGTCCCACGCGACGGCATTGGCGGCGTAGACGACAGCGAAGCCACCACCGAGCGAATAGCCGGCGGCGATCACCGGTCCCTGCGGCGGCGCCTGCTCGAAGCCGCTGCGGATCGCCTCCTGCGTGCCCTCGAGCATCTGGCTCGGAGTCGACAGGATGCCGCGCTGGTAGCCCGGGTAGATGACCGTCACGCCCGTCTTGTTGAGGTGGTCGATCCACGGCTCATAGCCAGCGGGCGAAACGTCGTTCCACCCGTGCAGCAGGACGACGGTGGCGCGCTCGGTGCCCTGGGCGGGAAAGACGTCGGCGGTTGCCGTCGTGGGCGCGGTGGTCGCGGCCTGCATGGTCGTCGGGGCGTCGCCCGTGCTGGTCGTCGCTCCACCGCCACAGCCCACGAGCAGGAGGGCGGCGAGTAGAGGGAGGAGGCGTCGCATCAGAAGTGGAAGAGCTCGCCCTGCGCCGGGCCGGGTGCGGTGGATACGGGCACATGCGCATCATGCAGCAGTTGTCGTAGCCGGTCGGCGTTGTCGGGCCCCTGCGTGTCGGCATTGGTGTTGAACATCGCGTAGGCCTTGGTGGTCGCGCGCGACAGCTCGCGCAGCGGCTCGATCCACTCGCCCAGCTCGGCATCGGAGTAGAGATGGTCGAAGCGCGACGAGGCACCTTCGCCGCGGCTGTTCCACGTGGCGGCGTTGCGACCGTGAAAGCGCACGTAGGCGGTGTCGGATGTCGTGGCGATCACCGTCTGCGCGACGTTGGCCGTGTGCACCTTGGGTGCGTCGACGACGACGTAGGTGAGGTTCCGCTCGCGCAGCGACGAGAACGTCTCATCCTGCAGATCCGGCGCCAGCCAGTCATGCTGACGAAACTCGATCAGCAGTTCGTCATCGGGCAAGGCGGCGCGCGCGTGGTCGATCACCTCCCAGGCGTGACGGCCAGGGATCGCCGAGGGCGGCAGCTGAAACAGCACGCCGCCGAGCTTGTCCTCCGCGCGCAACGGATCGAGCGCGCGGCGAAAGCGTGCAAAGACACGATCGCGCAGCGCCTCGCTCGGCACCACGTAGCCCTGCGGCGTCACCTCATCGACGAGCGTCCGCAGATCGGCCGGCAACTGCTCGGGCCGCACGCGGTGCCCGGTCATCAGCCCGAACGCCTTGATGTGGAAGACGAACCCGGGCGGCGTGCGCTGGCCCCAGTTATAGACCGTCCGGTCGGCCGGGATCGCGTAGTACGACGAGTCGACCTCCACGGTGTCGTAGTGCTCGGCGTAGAACCGCAGCCGTGCCTCGGCCGTCGTGGCCGTGCTCGGGTACCAGTCGGCGATCAGGCCCTTCTCGACCCACGCGCACGTGCCAACGCGGATCGTGGCGCTCACGCGGGTGGGTGCTCGGCGATCCAGTGGCGCGCGATGTCGACGCGGCGGGTCGTCCAGACGGCGTCGTGCTTGTTGATGTGCTCGAGCACGCGACGCAGGCCATCGATACGACCAGGCCGCCCGATCAGCCGGCAGTGCAGGCCGACGTTGAGGATGCGCGGCGTCGTGGCGCCTTCGCGATAGAGCGCGTTGAAGGCGTCGATCACGTACGTCGAGAAGTCCTCGGCGGTCCCGAAGCCGTTCGGCGTGGAGAAGCGCGCGTCGTTCGCGTCGAGCGTGTACGGGATCACGAGGTGGTCGGTGCCGGCCTCGCGCGTCCAGAACGGCAGCTCGTCGGAGTAGTCGTCGGAGTCGTAGAGAAAGCCACCCTCTTCGGCGACGAGGCGACGCGTGTTGGGCGAGAAGCGGCCGGTGTACCAGCCGTATGGGCGCTCCCCACCGGCGGCCTCGATGGCGCGGATCGTGCGCTGAATGTGGTCGCGCTCGACGTCCTCGGGCACGTTGGCGTAGTCGTACCAGCGATAGCCGTGGCTGCAGATCTCGTGCCCGGCCTGCGCGGCGGCGGTGACGGGATCGGGATTGAGTTCGGTGGCCAGGCCGCATGCGAACATCGTCAGCGGCAGCTGCGCCTCGTCGAAGGCGTCGAGGATGCGCCAGACGCCGACCTTGCCGCCGAACTCGTAGATCGTCTCCGTGCTGTAGTCGCGCGTCGTGCGCGCCTCGCCCATGATCTCGTGCAGGAAGGTCTCGCTGACGGGGTCGCCGTTGAGTGGCGTGCGCTCGGCGCCCTCCTCGTAGTTGAGGACGAAGCTGACGGCCACGCGCGCACCGCCCGGCCAGTTGGCGTGGGGCGGGGTGCGGCCGTAGCCGGCGAGGTTGCGGGGGCGGTCGGGCATGGAGGGAATCCTAGGCGCACCGGCTGCACAACGGCATTTTGGGCCCGGCCCCAGAATGTCGCCTCCTCGTGTCACGTCGCCCCGTACCCTGTGGGCGTGACTCCGGACGCCCCGATTGGCATGTTCGACTCTGGCGTGGGCGGCCTGACCGTCCTGCACGCCACGCTCGTGCGGCTGCCGCACGAGGACGTCGTCTATCTCGGTGATACCGGCCGCTTCCCGTACGGGCCACGCTCTCCCGAGGAGCTGATCGCGTACGGCCGCGAGCTCACCGCGATCCTCGTCGAGCAGGGCGCGAAGCTGATCGTCGTCGCGTGTAACTCGGCAACCGCCGCCGCGCTACCCGTGCTGCAGCGCGAGTCGCCCGTGCCCGTGCTTGGCGTGATCACGCCCGAGGCGCACGCCGCCGTTCAGGCCACCCGCGTCCGCAAGGTCGGCGTCCTCGCCACGGAGGCGACCGTCAACAGCGAGCGCTACGTCGAGGCGATCCACGACCTCGACGCCGGCATCGAGGTAACGCAGGTCGCCTGCCCGGGCCTGGCCGAGTCGATCCAGGGCGGCGAACCGTACTCCGAGCGCACGCTCGAGCTGGTCCAGCAGGCCTGCGCGCCGCTGCGCGACGCCGGCGTCGACGTCGTCGTGCTCGGTTGCACGCACTACCCGCTCGTCCGCCACATGCTGCAGCGCGAGCTCGGCCCCGACGTGCAGACGATCGCCGCCGCCGAGGAGCTCGCGGAGGAGATCAGTGAGACGCTGGCGCGCAAGGGCTGGCAGCGCGGCGACGACCATCGTGGGGCGTACCGCTTCCTCGCCACAGGTGATGTTGAGGCCTTCCGCACCGAGGGCACGCGCTTCCTGCAGCTGCCCATCGGCGACGTGGAATACGTCGCCGTCGGCTGACGGTGTGAATTCCCGTCGCTGCGTGGATCAATAAGGCGGATATTTGCTCGCCTTGCTTGTGGCTGATCCGCAGCTCGACTAGCGTACTCTGATGGTTTCCTCTGCACGCCTTCGCCGTCTGGTCCTGCTCGTCGCTTCGCTCGCTGCTCTCGGAGCACTTCTGCCAGTGGCAGCCTCGGCGAACGGCTGCCCGCGCCCCTGGAGTGGCAGCGGCACGACGAGCGATCCGTATCTCATCGCGAACCAGACCGATCTCGACAACATTCGCGCCTGCACGTTTTCCGACAACCTGATGGTCTTCAAGCAGACGGCAGACATCACGCTTGTGGGCAATTGGAGTCCGATTCTCGGTCAAGGCGCGTTCTACGGCACCTATGACGGTGGTGGTCACACCATCAGTGGGCTGTCGATCAGTGCTGACCCGTCGTACGCTGGCACGGGCCTGTTCGCCGTGATCGACAGCGGCACCGTGAAGAACCTCACAATCGCCAGTGCACGGATCTCTGCAACAAGCTCGCCGCACGTCGGCGTCCTTGCCGGAACAGTACGCGGCGGCGCGACAATCAGTAACGTGCACGTCACGGGAACGTCAACGGTCTCCGGCGGAGAATACGCCGGTGGACTCATTGGTGCCGTTAACAACTACACGTATCGCTATACGGTCGTTTCTGACCCCCTAGTTGTTTCCGGCTCGAGTTCGACGGCCGTCGTGACGGGTCAACAGTCGGTTGGTGGACTTGTCGGATACATTCAGAGCGCCACAATCAATGATTCGTACGCACGCGGTTCGGTGACGGGAACCTCGTATGTCGGTGGCCTTGCCGGCGCGGCCCAAGACTCAACGCTCGTGCGCAGTTTTGCGACGGGGAGGGTCACAGCCACGAGCGCCGGCGGTGGTCTTGTGGGAAGCGATTTCGTCCCTGCGGCAACCTCCGCGACTGCATCGTTTTGGGACATCGGCACGACCGGCCAGTCGACGAGTCTTTTCGGAACCGGCAAGTCCACCGCAGAGTTGCAAGCGATCACCACGTTTAGCGCCGCGGGTTGGGGGATCGCCTCTGGGTGGCAGGCCTCGACCACCACCACGCCGTGGGGCATCTGCTCGACGGTCAACGATGGCTACCCGTTCCTGCTTTCCGCGTACGCAACCAGCCCCTGTCCGGCCGCGCCAGCTGCGGCTGTCGTGGCGCCTACGTGCTCGAGTACGGGCTGGAGCTTCGGCATCCTCGACATCTCGAAGTCGGGCTACGGCGACCGCCTACAGGTGACGTGGAAGACGCCCAAGACCTGTGACGGCTCCGCCATCACCGGCTACACGCTGTCCCAGGCATCGTCGAAGATGGGCGCAGAAACCGTCGTGGATCTGTCGAAGTGCACGCCGTCGGGAGCCAACTCGACCGGTTGGGGCAAGGAGGCCAGTGGCGCCAGTGTGCTCCACGCCTGCTCGTTCCCGGTCAAAGGACCCGACGAGCGTTGGTTTCGCCTGAAGGCGACGACAGCGAGCGGCAAGACGACGGAAGCGCGGCGCATCGCCTGGATCAAGAGCGACGTGCCGAATGCGGATGTGCAAGACCTTGGCGGCGACAACTGCAGCGTCGGCGCGGGCGACCAGCTCGTGTGTTTCGTCATCAATCTCGTGATCCAAACGTACGCCGCTGCGAACGAGAATCAGGCCCTGACCGACAAGCAGATGGTCCAGCTGCTCAACATCGGCGTCGAGTATTCCGATGTGCAGACCGCACGCAGCAGCCGGGCGGTGCGCTGGATTTCTGCGGGCCAAGCCTCGCGTCGCGTGCGCAAGTCTGGCCCGGTGGCGGTGACCGTGCCGCTCAACTCTCGCGCCACGGCGCGCCTGCGCAACGGCTCGTTGCGGGTGCGCTACACGATCAGCATCAAGCGTGGGAGCGTGACCAAGCGCATCGTCAAGTTTGCGACGCTACCGAAGCTCGCGGCGCCGTCGGGCGCGCTGAGCGTCACCGGCTAGCGGCTGCCTGTACGCTGCGACTGCTTGATCCCGCTGCGCTCCATGATCTGCGCTCGAGCCGATGTTCCTACCAATGGGACCCTGTCTGTCCCGGCGCCACCCCAACCCGGTCGCGTCGAGCGGGGGACCCACCTGCATAAAGCAGGTTCGACGGGACACGGAGCGCGGCGGGTGAAAGCACCTTGCACCCGGTTGGCTTGCCGCGGGGCATGCGCGGGAATCTTCGGATGCCGGCTCTGAGGGGCGCGGTAGCGTCAGGCCATGGCAGCGATCGAGCGACACCGTGTGCTCCCGACCACGCGCAGCGGCACGATCGGCGCGCTCCTGACCGCCATCGCGTTCGTGATGCTGGTCATCCTGATCGCGACGAATTCGCGCGATCAGGGCGTCAACCCGCTCGCGTTCACGTGGGCGCTGATCGCGTTCGGTGGTCTTGTCGAGGTGTACGCAATCGTCCGCAAGGGCGAACGCTCGATCGTCGGGTTCGTCGCGCTGCTGCCGTTCGCGCTGTTGGTCGTGCTGCTCGCCATGGAGGCGACCGGGCTGATGGAGTAAGCGGCTCCGGATGGTTCTGACCCCAAACACGGCCTGAACGCTGCGACACTTCACGCGTGATCTACCTCGACCACGCTGCCACGTCGCCGCCGGATCCGGCGGTGGTTACGAAGATGCTGCCGTTTTTGACGGGGCGCTTTGGCAATCCGTCGGAGCCGCATGCGCTCGGGCGGCAGGCGCGCGCCGATCTTGATGAGGCGCGGGCCGGCATCGCCGCCGCGCTTGGTGCGCAGGCCGATGACGTGATCCTGACCGGCGGCGGGACCGAGGCCGACAACATCGCGGTGCTGGGCCGCTGCCAGGGCGAGCCCGGCCGCATCGTCATCAGTGCGCTCGAGCACCCCGCGGTGACGCGTGCGGCCGAGAGTCTCGCTGCGCGCGGGTGGACCGTCGCGATTGCGCCCGTGCTGGCCGACGGGCAACTCGACGTGATGGCCCTTGGCGAGCTCGTGCGGCCGGGCGATGCGCTGGCCTGTGTGATGGCCGCGAGCAATGTGACCGGCGTGATCCAGCCGCTGGCCGAGGCCGCCGCGATCTGTGCGCACTCCGACGTACCGCTGCACATCGATGCCGTGCAGGCAGCGGCCGGCATGGACCTCGATGTCGGCCTGCTACCAGGCGACGTCACACTGGCGGTCGCGGCGCACAAGCTCGGCGGTCCGCGTGGCGTGGGTGCCGTCGTGGGCCCTGGCGTGCGCACGCTCGAGCCGATCAATCATGGCGGTGGCCAGGAGCGCGGCCTGCGCTCGGGCACCGAGAACCTCGCCGGCGCCGTGGCACTGGCCGAGGCGCTGCGCATTCGGCAGGGCGACGACGCGCCGGCCGAGCGCGAGCGCCGCGCCGCGCTGCGCGACGACCTTGAGCAGCGACTCGCGCTGCCCGTGGCGGGCGGTGCTGCGCAGCGCCTGCCCGGACACGCGCTGCTGCTGACGGCCTACCGCGGCGACACCGTCGTGCGTTTGCTCGACGAGCGCGACATCGCGGTCTCGGCTGGCTCGGCCTGTGCCAGTGGCGATCCGCAGCCCGACCCCGTGCTCGGCGCGATGGGCATCGACCAGACCTTCGCCCGCGGTGCAGTGCGCGTGACGCTCGGGCCGACCACGACGCCCGAGGAGATCGACGCGCTCGTTGCCGCCTGGGCGGAGATCGAGCAGGGCCTCGATGCGGCACGCGAGGCCTCGGCATGATCGACCTCTCCCGCGCTGGCACGATCGAGCTCCCCGACGGCGCGGGCAGCGCCGGCGGCGGGCGCTGCGACGACCGCGTGCGGTTCACCCTGCGCCTTGAAGGCGCGCGACTCGCTGAGGTGCGTTTCGGTGCCGATGCCTGCGCCTCCACGACCGCCGCCGCCGCGTGGCTGGCCGAGGCGGCGGAGGGGAGAGAGCTGCTCGACGCCGCACGGCTTGGCCTTGCCGACGTGCTCGCCGGCACGACGATCGATTCGCCGGAGTGCGCACTCACTGCCGTGGACGCGCTGCACGCTGCGCTTGGTGACGCCGTCGTGCGCGGTGCCTCGCTGGCCGCCGACTCGCACCGCGTGGGTATTGCCATGAGCGGTGGCGTCGACTCCGCGATGGTGCTCACCGGTGCCGTTGAGGAGGGGCACGAGGCAGTCGGGCTGACGCTCCGGCTCTGGATCGACCCGTCGGCGCCGAACCCTGAGCGCGCCTGTTGTGCCCCGAGCGCCGTGCGCGCCGCGCGCGATCTGTGCCACGCCAAGGGCATGCCGCACTTCATGCTCGACCTGCGCGAGGACTTCCGCGCTGCGGTCGTCGAGCCGTTCGTGGCGGGCTACGCCGCGGGTGAGACACCTAACCCCTGCGCGACCTGCAACGGCTCCTTCCGCTTCGATGCCATCGATGCCGTCGCCTCACGCCTCGGCTGTAGCGAGTGGCGCACCGGCCACTACGCGCGGCTCGTTGAGCGCGACGGTGCGCTGCTGGTGGCGCGCGGCGCCGACCCCGATAAGGACCAGTCGGCCATGCTCGCGCTCGTTGACCCGGCGATCCTCGCCCGTGTACGGCTGCCGCTCGGCGAGCGCATCAAGCGCGACGTGGTTGCCGAGGCCGAGACGAAGGGCCTCGCCGCGGCGAAGACACCGGAGAGCCAGGAGGTGTGCTTTCTCGGCGGCGGCGAGCTGGCGCCATTCCTCGAGCGCCAGGGCGTCGAGCTGGTGCCTGGCCCGATCGTCGACGAGGAGGGTGTGGAACTCGGCACGCACCACGGCGCCGTGGCCTTTACGCCCGGCCAGCGTCGTGGCCTCGGCGTCTCGCGCGGCACCGACGCCCTGCACGTGCTGAAGGTCGATGCCCCTGCCAACACCGTCGTGGTCGCCACGCTCGAGCGCCTCGGTCGTCGTGAGGTCGAGCTGCGCGACGTGCGGCTGCGCGTGCCCTGCGATCGTGTCGGTGCGAGCTTTCGTGTGCGCGCCGAGCCGATCCCCGCAGCGTTCGAAGCACACGCCGATGGCACGGCGACCCTGCTGCTCGACCGCGACGCCTTCCAGGTCGCACCCGGCCAGGTGGCTGCGCTCTACGACGGCGACTGCATCGTGGCCGCCGGCGTCGTCGCCGGCTGACGGTGGGGTTCAGGTTCGGAATGGGGTCAGACCCCAAACCGAACCTCGATCGTCAAGTTCGGTTTGGGGTCTGACCCCATTCCGAACCTGAACCCCGGCCGCGGGGCATCGCGTACCCTGCCGGGGCAATGCTGGCTCACGAAATCCGCGCCGCCTATCGGAACCACTTCGAGCAGAACGGGCATCTCGTCATGCCCTCGGCGAGCCTCGTGCCCGCATCGCTCGATCCGTCTGTCCTGCTGACGACCGCAGGCATGCAGCCGTTCAAGCCGTTCTTCCTCGGTCTCGACACGCCGCCGGGCTCGCGCCTGACGAGCGTGCAGAAGTGCTTCCGCACGACGGACATCGACGAGGTCGGTAAGACCGCGCGCCATCTCACCTTCTTCGAGATGATGGGCAACTTCTCGTTCGGCGACTACTTCAAGGCCGGCGCGATCGAGTTTGCCTGGACGCTCGTCAGTGGTGCGTGGCAGATGGACACCGACAAGGTGTGGATCACGGTCTTCGCCGGCGACGACCAGGTGCCGGGCGACGACGAGGCGCGCGACTTGTGGCTCGCCCAGGGCGTGCCCGCCGAGCGCATCGTCGGTCTCGGCCGCAAAGACAACTTCTGGCAGGCCGGTCCGACCGGACCGTGCGGCCCGTGCAGCGAGCTCTACTACGACCGCGGCCCGGAGCATGGCTGTGGCCGCGCCGCTGGCCCCGACGGCTGCAAGCCCGGCTGCGACTGCGACCGCTTCCTCGAATTCTGGAACCTCGTGTTCATGCAGTACGACCAGGCCGAGGACGGCTCGCTGTCGCCGCTGCCCAAGACGGGCGTCGACACGGGCGCGGGTGTTGAGCGCGTCGCCGCACTCCAGCAGGGCGTGCACTCGGTCTACGAGACCGACGGCTTTAAGGCGATCATCGCCGCGATCGAAGACTGGACCGGTACCTCGTACGAGTCCGGCGGCATCCACACCAAGGCGCTGCGCGTGCTGGCCGACCACGGCCGTGCGATGACGTTCCTCGCCGCCGACGGCGTGCTGCCCGCCAACGAGTCGCGCGGATACATCCTGCGACGCGTTATCCGTCGCGCCGTCTCGCACGGCCATCGCCTCGGCATCCAGGGCACGTTCCTCGAGCGCCTCACCGATCTCGTGATCACGCAGCTCGGCGACGTCTATCCCGAGCTCGTGCAGAATCGCGACGACGTGATCCGCATCCTCAGTGGCGAGGAGGAGCGCTTTCTGCGCACCCTCGAGACCGGCACGAACCAGCTGGAGGAGCGCATCGCGCGCGTGCGCAGCGAGGGCGGCACCGCGCTGCCCGCCGCCGACGCCTTCCTCTTGCACGACACGTATGGCTTCCCGTTCGAGCTCACGCAAGAGCTCGTCGCCGAACAGGATCTCTCTGTTGATGAGGCTGGCTTTGCCGAGCTGATGGAGGCGCAGCGCCAGCGCGCCCGTAGCGCGGCCGGCAAGGGTGGCGGTGTCGACATGGACAAGGTCGCCGCGTTCGCGCGCGAGGCCGGGTTCGTGACCGAGTTCGTCGGCTACGACCACAACGACATCCGCACGCGCATCGGCGCCCTCACCGACGTCGGCGATGGCCGCATCGCCGTGAAGCTGCGTGAGTCGCCGTTCTATCCCGAGGGTGGTGGCCAGGTCTCCGACGCCGGCCACATCGAGTCCGACACGGGCCGCGCCGCGATCGTCGACGTGATCCGCTTCGACAAGGACCAGACGCTGATTGTCGTCATGGAGCACGGCGAGCTGATGGACAACCAAGAGGTGCGCGCGATCGTCGACACGACGAGTCGCCGCCCGACGCAGGCCAACCACACCGGTACGCACGTCTTGCACCGCGCGCTGCAGGAGGTGCTCGGCGATCACGTCCGCCAGAAGGGCTCCTCGGTGCGCCCCGACAAGCTGCGCTTCGACTTCTCGCACGAGACCCCGATGACGCCCGAGGAGTTGGCGCGCGTCGAGGACATCGTCAACCGCGTCGTCATCGAAGGGCATCGCGTCTTTACGTTCGAGACCTCGCAGGACGAGGCACGCGAGCTGGGCGCCATGATGCTGTTCGGCGAGAAGTACGGCGACGTGGTGCGTGTCGTGGAGATCGAGGGCTTCTCGCGCGAGCTGTGCGGCGGCACGCACGTGGCCACGACGGCCGAGATCGGCCCGATGCGGATCGTCTCGGAGTCGAGCGTCGGCCAGGGCGTGCGTCGCATCGAGGCGGTCACCAGTGGCGTCGCGATCGACCTGCTGCGCCAGCGCGAGCGCGCCGCCGACGAGGCGTCGAAGGCGCTTAAGGTCGGCCCCGAGCGCCTGCCCGAGGCCGTCCGTGAGCTGCAGGCCAAGGTGCGCGAGCTCGAGAAGCAGTTGAAGGCCGGCGGCGGGTCTGCCGGCGGTGCGGCCGTTGATGAGCTGGCGGCGCAGGCGCAGGAGCGCGGTGGCGTGAAGCTCGTCGCCGCGGGCGTGGGCGAGATCGCCCCCGATGCGTTGCTCGAGCTGGCCGACCACCTGCGTGGCGCGCTTGGCTCGAGCGTGGTGCTGCTGATCGGCGAGAACGCCGGCAAGGTCGCGCTGATCTGCGCGGCGACACCCGAGGCCGTGGCTGCCGGTGCCGACGCGGGCGCCGTGATGAAGGTCGCAGCGCCGCTCGTGGGTGGCGGTGGTGGCGGCAAGCCGAATCTGGCACGGGCCGGTGGCAAGGATGCAAGCGGTATCCCCGCTGCGCTCGAGGCAGGCCTGGCGGCGCTGGCCGAGCAACTGCCTGCCTGATTCCGGCGCGAAGTTGCGCGTTTTCGCGCGTCGTGCGGCGCGCGTCAGCGGCTAGGGTGCGGCCTGTGAAGGTCGTGGCACTCGACTACGGATCGGCCCGCACCGGCGTAGCTGTGTGCGACCCCTCGGGCACCCTTGCGCGCCCGCTCGAGACGATCGAGCGCATCGGCGCCAAGGAGGGCACCGCACGGCTGCTGCAGGTGATCGCGGAGCACGAGGCCGAGCTGCTCCTCGTTGGCCTGCCGCTGATGCCCGACGGCACGCGCGGTGACCAGGCCAACGCCACGATGGCGTTCGTCGGGCGTCTGCGCCCGCAGACGGACGTGCCGATCGAGTTCGAGGACGAGCGCTTCACGAGCGCCGTCGCGCAGACCAAGGGTGGGGAGGCCGGGCTTGACGCCCGCGCCGCCGCCGAGCTGCTGCAGGGCTGGCTGGATCGGCAGGGCAACGCATGACGCGCCGGCGGTTCATCGTGCTCCTGCTCGGGCTGTTGAGCGTTGGCGTGCTTGCGGCCTGTGGCGGCAGCACACCCGCACCCGGCGAGAAGGTCACCGTCACCATCCCCCCTGGTGCGACGGCCGGCCAGATCGCACAGCTGCTTGAGGACGCTGGCGTGGTGAGCAGCGCCAACGACTTCGTCGAGCGCATCGTTGCCGACGGCGAGGGCGAGGGCTTCAAGCCCGGCACGTATGCGCTGCGCACGAACGAGGAATACGACCGCATCGTCTTCCAACTCAACAACGGACCAACCGCCGATGCTGCGCGCTTGACGATCCCTGAGGGCTACGCGATCTGGGACATCAAGGCCGAGGTACGCGAAGTCGGGATCAAGCCCAAGCAGTACCAGGCTGCGCTCGATGCGCACCAGCCGCCCACGGGATTTCTCGCCAACGGTGAACAGGCGACAACGCTCGAGGGCTTTCTCTTTCCCGCCACGTACGATGTCGCCGTGCCTGCCGACGCCGACGCCCTCGTTGCCGACCAGCTGAGTGCCTTCGGCGACAACTGGGCTGCCGTCGACATGGCGTATGCGAAGCAGAAGAACCTGACGAACTACGACGTGCTCAAGATCGCATCGCTGATCGAGCGCGAGGCCCAGGCGTCGGACGATCGCGCCAAGATCGCCTCCGTCATCTACAACCGCCTGCGCGCCGACATGTCGCTCGGCATCGATGCATCCGTCCAATACGGCGCCGGCTCATGGGACGAGCTAACTGGCACCGACCTGCAGAGCGACTCGCCGTACAATCTGCGGCGCTTCAAGGGGCTGCCGCCGACGCCGATCTGCAACCCCGGTCTGGCATCCATGCAGGCGGCTGCCAACCCGGCGAAGACCGATTACCTGTACTACTACGCCATCAAGGACGATCCGCAGGGTCGCCACTGGTTCACCAACAGCTACGACGCCTTCCTCCAGTACCAGAAAGAACACCCCTACTCGTGATCAGCGGAACCACACGATTGCTCGGCGTGATCGGCGACCCCGTCTCGCATTCGCGCTCGCCGCGCATGCAGAACGCCGCCCTCAAGCAGATGGGCCTCGACTGGACCTACGTGCCGCTGCACGTCACGGCGGATCAGCTGGAGCACGCGCTGCGCGGCTTGCACGCGCTCGGGTTCGTCGGTGCCAACGTGACGGTGCCGCACAAGGAGGCCGTCGCGCAACTCGTCGACGAGCTACGCCCCGTTGCCAAGGCGAGCGGGTCGGTGAACACCATCACGATCGATGCTGACGGACGACTGATCGGCGACTCGACCGACGGCCCGGCAATTGCCGCGGCGATCTCGTCGGAGGTGGGGGAGCGCTACCAGGGCACCGTCACCGTGCTCGGTGCGGGTGGCTCTGCCCGAGCTGCCGCGGCGGCGCTGGCGCAGGATGGCTGCACGGTGCAGATCTTCGCGCGTCGCCCCGAGGCGTCGGCGGCGCTGGCTGCAGATCTCGCCGGTACAGGCGATGTGGTCGCGGTGGCCGAGCTGCCCGATCCGGTCGGGGCTGTGATCGTCAACTGCACCCCGGTCGGCGCGCTCGTGGACCCTGAGGGGATGCCGCTGCCGGCGTCGCGCCTGCTCGACGTGCGCGTCGTCGTCGATCTTGCTTACCGGGCTGACGCTACGCCGACGCCGCTGATTACCGCGGCCGCCGAAGCCGGGTGCGCGGTCGTCGATGGCCTCGAGATCCTCGCGCGCCAGGGTGCGCACGCGCTGGAACTCTGGACGGGCGAGACGGCACCGCTCGAGACGATGCTGGCCGCCGCGCGCGGCACGTGATCCTGCTCGGGCTCGCCGTCGGCGCCCTGTTGGGGCTACTTGCCGTGCCCGCCGTCGCGCGCCTGCCGCGCGGTATCCCCGAGCGACTCGCCCAACCCGCCTGGACCGCACGTGCTGGCCGCCCCGTCGTGTTGTGCACGGTCGGAGCGGTGCTCGGTGCGCTGCTCGGTGCGGCGGCGCCCGACCACCGCACGTTGGCCCTTGGCCTGGTGCTGCTCGCCGTGCTGCTGCCGGCGACCGCGATTGACATCGCCTGGCGCGTCGTGCCCGACACGCTGGTGGTGCTCGGTGCGCTGGGCGGTCTCGCCGTGGTGGCGCTCGTTGCACCGGATCAGCTGGTGCCGCACCTCATCGCGGGGCTCATCGGCGGGGTGGGGGCGCTGCTCGTGGCCCTGGCCGCTCGAGGGGGCTTTGGTCTCGGCGACGTCAAGGTGATCGCCATGATCGGGCTGGTGCTTGGCGCTGCCCTGCCACTGGCGGTCGTGGGCGGCTTGCTGATCGCCGGTCTGATCTCGGTGCCCATCCTGCTGGCGCGCGGACGCGGCGCGACGCTACCGCTGGTGCCGTTTCTGGCTGCCGGGGCGTTGCTCGCCTGTCTGGCACCCGCACGGGCCGCAATCGGGCTCTAGGAGCGGGATTACGACTGTGACCAAACCGTGATGTTCTGATCACGAGATGTCCATGTTTCCCACGTACTGTTCAGACCAAGCGACGGTCCCTCCCTCTAATCCGTCGCCTGACGAGCCCAGTAGGCCGTCCGGTCTCACCGCCCAACGGCGGTTCCTCCCAACCTCGAGCGTCGCGCCTTATCGGGCGCGGCGCTCAGGTGGTAGAGGAGACGGAGATCGCCGCGTGGCCATACGATTCCCGCATGGCACCGATTCGACAGGTTGCGCCAGGCGGCGGCGTGGAGTTCGAGGTCGATCCGTCGACCGGCCATTCCGCGTGGCGCGTCGCCGGTCGACGGGCGAACGTCGCGCGTGCGCGCTCCGTCGCCGGTGACGGAGCGGTCGACCGCATTCTGCGCGACACGATCGCGCAGCTGCGCGCCCAGGCGGCAGAGGGCGGCGAGGATCGCGAGGAGCTCCGCAGTTTCGCCGGGCGTCTCTGGATAACCCGCCATGGCGACGCACCGTTGGCGGACGATCAGAACCGCCTGTTCTGACCTACTGGCCGGCGAGCACGCCGATCGCCGCCTGCGCTTCGGCAAACACCACATCGAACTGCTCGGCGGGCACGGGCGTTGACGCAGCAGCTGCCAGGGCATCGACGGCCCTGACGGCACGAAGGTACGCGCCGGGCGCGAGCGCCTCGAACGAGACGTGCAGGCTCGCGAGTTGCCGCTTGACGGACGTGATGCGCTCCTGCGCGTCGGCGTACGGCGTTGGCTCGATGATCTTCCCGTCGGGCACGGCGAGGTCGTACTTCGCCTTCGCGGGGGCCAGCTGGGTATTCAGGGACGTGGCGTTCACGCGTACCTGATCGGCCAGGGTCTGCAGGTTCGGAGCGGACGACCGGCCGAGGTAGGTGCCGACCGAAAACCCAATCGCGAGCGCGAGCACCGCAAACACGCTGGCGCCGATGATCACGCGCCATGTCAGGCCGTTGCCGTCGTTCTGCCATGCGCTCATGTCTAAAGCATGCCCGACACCCGCGCCGTTCCGAGAGTTAGGGTACCCTTCCATACGTGTCCGCGCCCACCGCATTGCGCATTGAGGGAGTCCGTCGTCACTTCGGCGACGTCGCCGCGCTCGACGATGTTTCCCTCGAGGTGCAGGCAGGCGAGATCATGGCCATCCTTGGCCCGTCGGGCTGTGGCAAGACGACGCTGCTCAACCTGATCGCCGGGCACCTGCGCTCGGATGCCGGCCGGATCACCATTGGCGACCGTGTCGTCGCCGACGGTGATCACTGGGTGTCGCCGCAGGATCGCCGCGTCGCGATGGTGTTTCAGGACTACGCCTTGTTTCCGCACCTGACGGTGGCGGAGAACGTCGTCTTCGCATTGCCGAAGGACCGCCGCCACGACGGTGTCCAACGCGCGCACGAACTCCTCGCACTGCTCGACGTCGAAGAGCTCGCCGACCGCCGGCCGACCGAACTCTCGGGCGGCCAGCAGCAGCGCGTCGCCCTCGCCCGCGCACTCGCGCAGGATCCCGAACTGATTCTGCTTGACGAGCCGTTCTCGAGCCTCGACCAGGGCACGCGCGACGGCGTGCGCAACGAGCTCATCGGTCGCCTGCGCCAGACGGGACTCACCTGCATCTTCGTCACGCATGATCAGGAGGAGGCGCTGTCCGTCTCCGATCGTGTGGCGGTCATGCACGAGGGCCGCATCCTGCAGGTGGATCAGCCCGAGGTGCTCTACCGCAAGCCGTTCTGCAGCGAGGTCGCCGACTTCCTCGGACGCGCGAATGTGCTCGATGGCATCGCCCACGGCGAGAACGTCGATACGCCGCTCGGCAGCTACGCGCTGCTCGGCCAGGCAACTGGCCCGGTTCGCGTCTACGTGCGCCCCGAGCTCGTCGGCGTGACCGGCGACGAGGCGGGCGACGTCGTGGTCGAGGGTCGCGACTTCCGCGGGCACGACGTGCTCTACACGCTGCGGCTGCCCGACGGCTCGATTGCGATCGCGCACCGTCCCAGCGTCGACATGGTCGAGATCGGCCAGCGCGTGCGCATCGATCCGCAGCCCGGGCACGCAGCGCTCGTGCCGGTCGCCTTCGGCGACCGCGCGCTCATCCGTTCTTAGGTCGAACGACGGTAGGAGCGTGCCTCCGGCCGGATCAGCAGCACATAGACCGGTAGCACGCTGATCGCAATCAGGATCAGCGCTGGCACCGCCGCCGAGGCGTACTCGGCGACATTGGTCTTCTGCCAGATGATCGTGGCCGGCGTGTTAAAGCCATTGGGGCGCAGCAGCAGCGTGGCGGGCAGTTCCTTGATTGCGGTCAGGACCACCAGGGCCGCGCCGGTGAGCACGCCAGGCGCGGCCAGCGGCAGCGTGACGCGCACCAGCGTGTCGAGGCCAGAACGCCCCATGCCGCGCGCTGCCTGCTCGAAGCGCGGATCGACGCGCTCCCAGCCGCTGCGCGCGCCACTAATCGCCTGGGGCAGGAGTCGCACGACGTACGCGAGGACCACGAGGGCGACCGTCTGATAGAGGAACGGCGCGGTGCGGATAGCGAAGAAGACCAGACCGAGACCGACGACGATGCCCGGCAAGGCGTAGCCGATATACGAGATGCTCTCGATCCAGCGCGGTAGGCGACCGCCTGTGCGGGCCACGAGCGCGGCGACGGGCAGCGCCAGCAGCAGGCAGACGACCGCCGCAGCGACCGAGACCGCAATGGCATTACCCGCGGCGGGGAGGACCTCGATGATCTGCGAGAGCAGGTCGGCCTGTCCGACGAGCGTGATGGCCCACCAGCCGAGAATTGCCAGCGGGAGCAGGAGTGCGAGGAAGACGATGATCGTGACGAATGCGGTCGCGCCGACACGAGCACCGCGGCTGAGTTCCAACGGCACGTCCGCGTCGCGTGCACGGACACGGCGGCGAGCGGCCACGGTCGACCCACGCAGCGTCCACTGCTCGGCGCCGACCATCAGCAGCGCCAGTGCTGCCAGTACGAGTCCGACCGCGGCGGCGCCGGCGGGATCGTAGAGCGCGTCGTACCGCAGAAACGCCTCGCGGGTCAGGGTCGTGCAGCGCAGGAGGCTCACGACGCCAAAGTCGCTCATGGCGTAAAGGGCCGCGAGCAGCGCACCGGCGATCACCGAGGAGCGGATCTGCGGCAGCGTCACGTTGAGGAACGTGTCGAGCGAGCCGCGCCCCATGCCACGGGCCGCCTGCTCCAGCGTCGGGTCGATGCGGCGTAGGGCCGACGCCGTGAGCAGGAGCACGTAGGGATAGGTGAAGAGGACGAGCACGATCGTCGAACCCAGCAGGCCGTCGATGGTGGGCAGACGGAAGACGCCAACGGGCTCGAGCGCCTGCGCCAGGAGTCCCCGGGGCCCAAGCGCACCGAGCAGGGCAAGCGCGCCGACGTAGCTCGGGATCACGAGCGGGAGCGCGCCGAGCACGAGGGCGATGCGGCGCAGCGGCAGGTTCGTGCGGACCGTCAGGACCGCGAGCGGCACGCCGATGCCGATCGCACCGATCGCCACGAAGACCGCGAGCGCGAAGGTACGGACGGTTGCCGGCCAGATGGTCGAGACGTCGAGCGACTGCGCGCCGCCCCCTGCCGTCGCTCGGATCACGAGATAGACGATTGGCGCGATCGCGATCACGAGCGCGGGCAGGGTGGCGAGGACGAGCAGCCCCCGACGGGACGTGCTGGTGGCGGCGCGGCTCAGGTGACGAGCCCTGCCTTACGGATCATTGCGATCGTGCCCTCGAGGTCCTCGCCCAGCTTGGCGAGATCGACGTCGGGGCCCATGTGCTCTGCCAGCGGCGGCAGCTCAGCTGCGCGCTCCAAGCCCGGCTGGGACGCATTGAGGGGATACTCACGCTCTACCGCATCGTTTGCGAAGTAGACCTGGCCCTTGGTGAGCAGCCAGTTGACGAACGTCTCGGCGTCTTCCTTCTGCGTGCTCGTGGAGAGGATGCCGACCGCGGAGACGTTGACGAGCGACCCGGGGTCGGAGGGGTCGAAGTAGTGGTTGGCGATCGGTGCGTTGGGATCGCTGCCGAGCTTCTCGTACAGGTAGTAGTGGTTGACCAGCCCGGTGTCGACCTCGCCGGAGGCGATGGCGTCGACGATCTGGCCGTTCTTCTGGAAGGTCTTGGCGTGCGTCGCGAGGCCGTCGAGGAAGGTCTGGGTGTTCGCATCGCCGAGCGTCTCGCGCATGGCGCTGACGAAGCCGACGAACGAGGCGTTGGTGGGCGCGACGCCGATGTCGCCGAGCTTCCAGTCAGGGCTTGCCAGATCGAGCACGGAGGCGGGCAGCGCATCGCTCTGGACGCGATCCGTGTTGTAGGCGAGCACGCGGATGCGGCCCGTCACGCCGACCCAGAGTCCAGCCGGGTCGCGGTAGCGCGCATCGACGAGGTCGAGGTCGGCCTGGGGCAGCGGTGTCAGCTGGCTGTCGAGGACGCCGATCGAGCCAGCGTCCTGCGCGTAGAAGACATCGGCCGGCGTGGCGTCGCCCTCTTCGCGGATCGTTGCGGCCAGCTCGGGCGACTCGCCCCAGCGCACGTCGAGCTCGATGCCCGTGTCTTTGGTGAACTGCGCGTAGAGCGGCTCGACCAGCTCTTGCTCGCGGCCCGAATACACGACGAGCTTGTCGTCGCCGCCGGAGCCGCCGCACGCAGCAGCGAGCACGGCTGCGGTGCAGACCAAGGCGATGGTGAGCAGAAGAGCAGTGGGTCGACGGTTGCTGAGCATGCGTGAAGTGTCCTCGGGTCGGTGGTGTTTAGGGTTACCTAATAGATCGCGTGCCGCAGGTTAGGGCTACCTAAGGGTTCGTGTCAAGAGGACATGCGCCGTGGCCGGGGAGCGGTCCGCGATACCCTGTCAGGACCAATGGCACTGTCGTTCATCACCTCCGGCCAGTCGCACGGCCCTGGCATCGTCGCGATCCTCTCGGGCTTGCCCGCTGGTCTGCATCCCGACCGCGAGCGGTTGCAGCGCGATCTGGCTCGCCGTCAGGCGGGCTACGGCCGCTCGCCGCGCCAGGCAATCGAGACCGACGAGGCCACGATCCTTGGCGGCATGCGCCATGGCCGCACGCTTGGCGGCCCACTCAGCCTGATCGTCAAGAACCGCGATCACGACAACTGGGGCGCCGCCCAGAGTGCTTGGCCCGTCACCGACGAGGAGCTCGCCGAGGTCCACGCGCGGCGCACGCGCGTGGTCAACGTGCCGCGCCCCGGCCATGCCGACCTGTCGGGCGTCATGAAGTACGAACTGCCCGACGTCCGCGACGTCCTCGAGCGCGCCTCGGCCCGCGAGACCTCTGCGCGCGTTGCGGTCGGCGCGTTCTGCAAGGACCTACTCGACACCGTTGGCATCACCGTCCACGGTCACGTCGTTCGCGTCGGTGCCGTCGAGGCCCCGCATCGTGACGACATCACGGCCCGCGAGTTCATCGAGATGGGCGAGCGCCAGGTCGGCTGCCTCGACGCCGAGACCGACGCCAAGATGGTCGAGGAGATTGAGGCCGCCAAGAAGGCGCAGGACACGCTGGGCGGCATCATCGAGGTGCGCGCGTTCGGCTGCCCGCCCGGGCTCGGCTCCTACGCCTCCGAGGATTGGCGCCTCGATGCGCGCATCGCCGGCGCCGCGATGGGCATCCAGGCGATGAAGGCCGTCGAGATCGGTGATGGCTGGGCCAATGCCTCGCTGCGCGGCAGTGCCGTCCATGACGAGCTCCGCTACGACGAGGGCTACAAGCGCGACTCCAACCGCGCGGGTGGGCTCGAAGGCGGCATGACCAACGGCGAGCCCGTCGTCGTGCGCATCGCCATGAAGCCCCTGCCGACCCTGATGAAGCCGCTCAAGACGGCCACGCTCGACACGCATGAGCCGGCCGAGGCGCTCGTCGAGCGCTCCGACACCACCGCGATCTATGCGGCCGCCGTCGTGGCCGAGGCCGTCATTGCCTTCGAGCTGGCGCGCGCTGCCAAGGAGAAGTTCGGCGGCGACGCCATCGGCGACTTCGTCGCTGCGCACGCGCACTACCTCAACCGGATCCCCTGGTCGCCCGCATGAGTCGGCCCGACGTCCTCGTCGGGTTCATGGGTGCCGGCAAGTCCACCGTCGGTGAGTTGCTCGCCGTGCTCAAGGGCACCACGTTCATCGACGTCGACCGCGAGATCGAGCGCCGCACATCGCGCTCCATCCCCGACCTCTTCAACGACGGCGAGGAGCAGTTCCGCGAGCTTGAAGAGCAGGTGATCACCGAGTTGATCGAGGCCCGCGAGCACGGCGTGATCGCGCCCGGCGGGGGTGCCCTCTCGCGTCCGGGTACGCGCGCGCTGGTGCGCAAGCAGGCTCGCGTGCTGTTCCTCGATGCTCCCGCTGAGGTGCTGTGGCAGCGCGTCGAGGCCGACGGTGGCGCCGGGACGCGCCCGCTGGCCGTTAACTTTCATCGCTTCGAGGACCTCCACAGCCAGCGCCAGACGCTGTACGTCACGGCCGCCGACGCGATCGTCGACGCCGCTGCCGATCCCGAGACCGTCGCGATTGCCTGCCGTGATGCCGGCGTGGTGCGCCCCGGTGCACTCGAGCGCATCGGCGAGCTGGCCGACGGTCGCCGCGCCTTCGTGGTCGTCGACCTGCCCGTGGCCGACCGCATTCCCGAGGGTCTCGAGGTGTACACGCTGCCCGGCGGCGAGCAGTGCAAGACCGTCTCCCATGTTGAGGCGCTCTGGCGCGCGTTTGCCGAGGCCGAGCTTGAGCGCCGCGACCTCGTCGTCGCCATCGGCGGCGGTGCGGTCACCGACGTGACCGGCTTCGCGGCCGCCACCTTCCGCCGCGGCCTCGACTGGGTCTCGTGCCCGACGACGCTCGTCGGCCAGGTCGACGCCGGCATTGGCGGCAAGACCGGTATCGATGTCGCCGCCAAGAACGACGTGGGGAGCTTTCATCCACCCGTCGCCGTGCTGGCCGACCCGTCGCTGCTCACCACCTTGACCGACCGCGAATGGCGTGCCGGCTTCGCCGAGGCGCTCAAGACCGGCCTGCTGGCCGGCGGCCCCCTCTGGGAGCTCGTGCGCGAGTGGCCCACGACGCGCGGCACCGACGACGAACGCTGGACGCTCGTGCGCCGCTGCGCCGCGCTCAAGCATCGCGTGGTCGCCGCCGACCCCACCGAGCAGGGCGTGCGCGCAATCCTTAATCTCGGCCACACCATCGGCCACGGCGTCGAGCACGCTGCCGGTGGCCGCTACCTGCACGGCGAAGCGATTGCGATTGGTCTTGTCGCTGCGCTGCAGCTGTCGGTCGAGCACGCCGGGCTTGACGTGGCGATCGCCGACGAGGTGCTCGGCGCGCTCACGCGTCAGGGGCTACCGACCGTGGCCGAAGATGTCGCTCCCGAGGCCGTACTCGCCGCGATGTGCTCCGACAAGAAGCGCGTGGCCGGCCGCACGCGCTTTGTCCTGCTCGAGGCACCCGGTCGGCCGGTGTGGGGCGTCGAGCTTGACGACGACGCCGTGGCTGCGGCTGTCGCCGCCGCCTGCCGCTAAGCGCAAGCGCGCCGCGGGTGCTCGCCCTAGAATTCCCGCTACGCGGCGGGCGTCGCCTCGTCGCATCCGCCGTACCCGCTAACCGCCCCGAGGAGACCGACATGACCCGCTCGACCATCACGCATCGCGCTCGGCTGGCCCGTCCTGGCGTCCGCGCGCTGATCGTCCTCACCGCCGTGCTCGCCGCAGTCGCCGCGGTTCCCTCCGCGGGCGCCTGCACGCGGATCCTGTGGAACGACAACGACGTCGCCGTGATGGCGTCGCGCTCGATGGACTGGTGGGGCTCGTCGCAGGCGAAGCTGCACGTGATGCCGCGCGGTGTGCGGAAGTCGGGGGCGTCGTTCGCCGGCAAGCGCGTCGTGGCGGGGAACCCGGCCGTGTGGACCGCGCGCTACGGCAGCGTGGTCGTGGGCAACTACGACACCGCGGTGTCGGACGGCATGAACGAGCGGGGACTGGCGGCACACGGGCTCTGGCTCTACGCGCAGGACTATGGCGCGCGCGACACGACCCGCCAAGGCCTGCAGGTCGGTCTGTGGGTCCAGTACGTCCTGGACAACGCGGCGACCGTGAACCAGGCGATCCGTCTGATGTCGCGCATCCAGCCCGTGGAGGTGGTCCTGGACGGCCACACGATCCGGCTCTCGCTGAGCATCGAGGACCGGTTCGGCGACTCGGCGGTGATCGAGTACCTCGGCGGCGAGTTGGTGGTCCACCACGGGCGCCGGTACCGGGTGACGACGAACACGGTGCTCGACGACGCGCTGGCCTTGTTGGCGCCGTACGACTTCTCGAACGCGACCCGCAACGACCCCCTGCCGGGCAACACCACCACCCGCGACCGCTTCATCCGCGCGTCGTTCTACAGCGCGTTCTTGAGCAAGACCCGTCCGGCCAACAAGCTGGAGGCGCAGGCCGCCCTGATGTCGGTCGCGCGCAACGTCTCCGACCCCATCGGCGCTCCCGGGGACGAGGTCGGGGAGACCGACGAGACGGACTTCCGCACGCTCGCCGATCTCACCCACCGCGTGTACTTCTTCGAGCTGTCGCGCGGCCTGGCGACGCTGCGTACCGATCTGCGCCGGATCGACTTCCGCCCGGGCAGCGGGGTGCGGACGCTCGATCCGCATAGCCCGCGCTTGCAGGGCGACGTCTCGGCGCTCTACCGGCCGAGCAGCATCCCGGCCCCAGGGGTGATCGGCTGACGCCCGCAGGGTGTGTGGCGGCCGTGGCGCTGGTCGCGGTCCTGGTCGGCAGCGCCCTCGCGGCGGCGGTCGGCGGGGTGCCGGCAGCGTCGACCATCACCTTCAGTCGCTACCTCGGCGAGGGGACCGGGCACGTCTTCGCGATGGCGCCAGACGGCTCGCACGTCGAGCAGATCACCTTCGGTGCCGGCGTGCAGGCGCACAGCGCGCTGTCGCCCGACGGCACGCGAGTCGTGTACTCGCAGGTGGACCCGAAGCGCTCGTCGATCAATGTCGCGCACCTTGGCCACGGCGCCGTCACGGTACTCAACCGCGGTAGCGACTGGAGCCTCGTGCCCAGTTGGTCGCCCGACGGCACGCGGATCGCATTCACCAGCGATGCCGATGGGAACTACGAGATCTACACGATGGCCGCCGACGGCACCGACGTGCGCCAGCTGACGTTCACTGATCCGCCGGTGCAGCACGTGGGCCCGAAGTACTCGCCCGACGGGACCCTGCTCCTCTACGCGACGGACGAGGACGTGCAGGATCCGGCCACGCAGCAGGATCTCTGGGTCATGCCGTCTGCCGGCGGCACGGGGACGCGCCTGACGCACGGACTCGACAACCGCGAGAGCCGCGGCTGGTCGCCCGACGGCCGGCGCATCGTCACCCAGACGGTGATTGACGGGGTCGGGCAGCTCGTGGTGCTGAACGCCGACGGCTCGGGCGGCCACCAAATCACGCACTACCCAGCGGACACGCCGCGCTTCGAGCCGGGCGGCATCTTCCCGGTGATGCGCGGGGCGGTGACACCCGCGTGGTCACCCGACGGCGCCTGGATCGCCTTCGCTGCGAATCCCGACGGCAACTACGACGTGTACCGCATCCGGCCCGACGGCTCCGGTTTGACGCGCGTTACCCGATCGCCGGAACCGGAGCTGTCGATCAACTGGGGTCCGCCCAGAGCAGGCTGAGCAGCCCGCGCCTAGACTGCGGGCATGATCGCGGTCTTCAACGGCGTCAACCTCAACATGCTGGGCCAGCGCGACCCTGCGCAGTACGGCACGCTCACGCTCAGCGAGCTCGAGAGCCAGGTCTATGCCTGGGCCGGCGAGCGCAGCATGACCGCGCGGTGCTTTCAGACGAACCATGAGGGCGTGCTGATCGACCACATCCACGAGTGCCGGGGCTGGGCCAACGGGCTGATCATCAACCCCGGCGCGTGGACGCACTACTCATACGCCATTCGCGACGCGCTCGAGATCTTCACCGCGCCCAAGGTCGAGGTGCATCTCTCCGACATCATGCAGCGCGAGGAGTGGCGGCGCCATTCGGTGATCGCAGACGTGATGGACCACCGCATCAGCGGCAAGGGGCCCGACGGGTACCGGGAGGCACTGGACTGGCTGCACGAGGCCATCGCCAGTGTCTGAGCAGCGCGCCCGCATCGACCGCGCCATTGCCGCACTCGGCGGCGCCGGCGTCGACGCGCTGATGGTCACCAATCTCGTCAACGTGCGCTACCTGACGGGCTACACCGGCAGCAACGGCATCGTCGTCCTGTCGAAGGATCGCGCGGTGTTCATCACCGACTTCCGCTACGCCGACGGCGTGGAGCCCCTGCGCGCGCTGCTTGACGTCGTGATTCTCGAGCGCGACATCGCCGGCATGACCGTCGAGGCGCTGCACGAGCACGCGCCCGGGTGCATCAGCGTCGGCTTTGAGGGCGCGCTGCCGTACGCGCTGGCCGACCGCCTGCGCGGGATGACGCCACCGGGCGTCGAGCTCGTGCTCGCCGACGGTGTGATCGAGGAGCTGCGCATCGTCAAGAGCGATATCGAGATCGCGGCCTCGCGCCACGCGGCCGACATCCTCGAGGTCGTCTACACCGACATCGCTAACGGCACGCTGGTGGGGCGCACCGAGGCCGACGTGGCGTGGCAGATCGAGCGCACGATTCGCGAGGCGGGCTTTCCGGCACTGTCGTTCGAGTCGATCGTCGCCGCCGGCCGCAACGGCGCGCGCCCGCACGCCGATCCCGGTCCGACGGTGATCGCGCGCGGCGACCTTGTGACGGTCGACATCGGTGCGCGCGGCGAGAGCGGCTACTGCTCCGACTGCACCCGTACCTTCTCCGCCGGTGGCGCACCCGCGCCCGAGGCGGCCGCCGACTACCAGCTCGTGCTCGACGCCCAGCTCGCCGGTCTCGGTTCGGTGCGTCCGGGCGTCATCGGTGGGATGTGTGATGCGACGGCCCGCGAGGTCATCGCCGACGCCGGCTGTGGTGAACTATTCGGCCATGGCCTCGGGCATGGCACCGGCCTCGACATCCACGAGGCACCGACGCTGCGCAAGGGCTCCGAGGACATCCTCGCCCCGGGCATGATCGTCACCGTCGAGCCCGGCATCTACCGCCCGGGCAAGTGGGGCATCCGCATCGAAGACCAGGTCGTCGTGACGGAGTCCGGCCACGAGATCCTGACCGGGTTCACCAAGGACCTGGTCGAGACCACCGGGTAGCGCAGCCCGTCCGCCAGCCCGGTACCCTGCGGGCATGGCGGAAATGGTCTCTACCAATCAGTTCAAGAACGGCATGCACATCGATGTCGACGGCACGACGTATCGCATCGTCGAGTTTCAGCACGTCAAGCCCGGTAAGGGTGGAGCATTCGTGCGCACGAAGTTGAAGAACTTCGACAACGGCTCGGTCGTTGATCGCACGTTCCGCGCCGGTGAGAAGTTCCCGCGCGTGCTCACGAGCGTCGCCGACATGCAGTTCCTCTACGACGACGGTACCGACGTCGTGATGATGAACACGGAGACGTACGAGCAGGTCGCGCTGAAGCGTTCGATGTGCGAGGAAGACCTCCGTTGGCTCAAGGAGGGCGACACCGTCCAGCTCCTCAGCGTTGACGACAACCCTGCCTCGCTGCAGCTGCCCGCTTCGGTCGAGCTGTCCGTCACCGCGACTGAGCCCGGCGTCAAGGGCGACACCGTGTCGAACGTGATGAAGCCCGCCACGCTTGAGACCGGCGCAGTCGTGCAGGTGCCGCTGTTCGTGAACGAGGGCGACCGCATCCGTGTCGACACGCGCGAGGCCAAGTACATCTCGCGCGCCTAGCGCTCCGCCTGCGGGCGTGCGTTGCGGGGTTCGTCGTCGACCAGGTGTGGATGCTCCAAAGGGGTCAGACCCTTTTGGTGCATGCGAGCCGTTGAAGGCAGTACGGCGCCGATCATGCTCCAAAAGGGTCTGACCCCTTTGGAGCATCTGCGCTCGAGCAACCTCTCGCTGCCGATACTCGTTCCCGCTGCCCGCCCGCCGCGGAGCGCGCCCTGCGCGCTCCGGGTTGTCCGGCCGCTAACCTCTTGACCTGATGGCACGTCTCGTTGACACCACGCTGCGCATTCTCGCGCAGGAGCCGATCGCCGGCCGTGTGCCCGCCTCGCTCCAGTTTGAGGTCTGCGAGCTGCTCGATACCGCGGGCTTCCACGTGCTTGAGGTGACCGGCGGTGGCTGCTTCCACAGCGCGGTGCAGCGCGGCGTCGAGAGCCCCTGGGAGCGCATCCGCAATCTGCGCCGCCGCGCCACGCACACGCCGCTCGGCATGGCGCTGCGCGGCCGGTTCCTCGTCGGCACGCAGCCGGTCGAGCAGGACCTGATTCGCCGCTTCGTCGATAGCGCCGCCGAGTCGGGCATCGCGGTCTTCCGCATGCACGATCCGATGAACGACCCCGAGGATCTCGCGGGTCCCGTCGAGGCCGTGCGCGAGACCGGCGCGCGCCTGCATCTCGGCCTTGTCTACGACGAGCACCCGGAGGGCGAGGCGCGCATGCTCGCCCGTGCGCCCGAGCTGGCCGCCCTCGGTGCCGATCGCCTGCTGCTGCTTGATCCCGCAGGTGCGCTCGATCCGTCCAAGACGGGTGCGCTGATCACCAAGTTGCGGGACGCCGCCGGCATCCCCGTCGGTCTGTACCCGCAGGGCCCGGGCGGTACGTCGCTCGCCGTTGCGATTGAGGCTGCTCGCGCCGGTGCCGACCCGATTTCCGTCGCCTCCTATCCGCTCGCCGTTTCCGGCCATCGCACGAGCTCTGAGCTGCTCTGCCAGACGATCGACGGCCTTGGCCTCGAATCGGGCCTCAACCAGGGCGTGCTCTGGCAGGTCGCCGAGATGCTCGACCGCGCGCTCTTCGCCGACACCACGCTGCCGCCGCCGCTGTCGGCGCACGTGTCGTTGCAGGCCGCCCTCAAGGGCGTGCCCGCCGGGCTCGTCGCCGGCGTTGAGCGCCGCCTCGAGGCCATCGACGCAAGCGACCGCCTGGCCGAGGTGCTCGACGAGGTCCAGCGCGTGCGTGAAGATCTCGGCACGCCGCCAGCCGCCTCGCCGCTCGGCGACGTGATTGCCCGGCAGGCGATCGACCACGTGCTCGAAGGCCGCCGTTGGAACTCGATCGACGGCGAGATGCGCGCGCTGATTCGCGGCGAGTGGGGCCGTCCGCCGGCCCCCATGAACCCCGACGTCGTGGCGCTGGCCGAGACCGGCAACGGCGGCGCTTCCTCGATTCCTATCCCTGCCGACATCGCCTCGGCTCGCGCCGAGGTCGGCGAACTTGCCACCTCCGAGGAGGAGCTCTGCCTCGTCGCGCTGTTCGGCGACGACGCGGTGCCGCTGCTCGAGCGCCTGCGCGGTCGTCATCAGGCGATCGCCACCGGCGTCACCAACGAGGAGGAGGAGCGTATCCGCGGCCTCGTCGATCTCCTCGAGGAGACGGGGCTCGGCGAGCTCGAAGTCGAAGAGGGCGGCATCCGCATCTCGCTGCGCCAGCAAGCGCCGGTCCAGCAGGTCTTTGCCGCGCCCGTGGCCGCTGCCGCTGCAGCCGCGCCGACCGAGGCCGCGCCCGCTGCCTCGACCGGTCAGCAGATCACGAGCCCCATGGTCGGCACGTTCTACCGCTCGCCTGGTCCAGACGAGTCCGCCTTCATCGAGGAAGGCGCCACCGTCGAGGTCGGCCAGGTGCTCTGCATCCTCGAGGCGATGAAGCTCTTCAACGAGTTCAAGGCCGAGACCGCCGGCACCATCACACGCATCCTCGTCGAGGACGCGACGGCCGTCGAGTTCGGCCAGCCGCTGTTCGAGATCGACCCTAGCGGGGCGTAATGCTGCGTCGCTGCCTCGTCGCGAACCGGGGCGAGATCGCCGTTCGGATCATCCGCGCCTGTCACGAGCTCGGCATCGAGGCCGTGGCGGTGCACTCGACCGCGGACAAGGACGCCATGCACGTGCGCATGGCCGATCACGCCGTGCAGATCGGACCGCCGCAGGCGTCGGAGTCGTACCTGCGCGTCGACCGTCTCGTCTCGGCGGCACTCAGCACGGGCTGCGATTCGATCCATCCCGGCTATGGCTTTCTGTCCGAGAGCACCGAGCTCGTACGCGCCTGCGCGGAGCACGACCTGATTTGGATCGGACCCTCGGCAGAGGTGATCGAGACGATGGGCGACAAGGCCGTCGCCAAGGACACGATGCGCAACGCGGGACTGCCGCTCGTGCCCGGCTCCGGCGGCCGCCTGTCTGGCCCGGACGAGGCCGCCGAGGTTGCCAAGGAGGCCGGCTACCCGGTGCTGCTCAAGGCCGCGGCCGGTGGTGGCGGCAAGGGCATGCGACTCGTGCACGAGCCTGGCCAGGTGCGCGATCTGTTTCTCGCGGCCAGTGCCGAGGCCGACGCCGCCTTTGGTGACGCAGGCATGTACCTCGAGAAGGCCGTCATCGACGCGCATCACGTCGAGATCCAGGTGATGGGCGACGGGCGGGGTGGGGGCATCATCCTCGGCGAGCGCGAGTGCTCGATCCAGCGTCGCCATCAGAAGCTGATCGAGGAATCGCCGTCGCCGTTTTTGTCGGCCGCCACGCGCGAGCAGATGATGACCGCCGCCCACGATGCTGTCGAGTCGCTGAAGTACTCCGGCGCCGGCACGATCGAGTTCCTCGTCGGCGACGATCAGTCGTTCTACTTCATGGAGATGAACACGCGCCTCCAGGTCGAGCACCCGGTGACGGAGGTCGTCGCGGGCTTCGATCTCGTGCAGGCCCAGCTGCTCGTAGCCGGTGGCGAAGCGCTGCCGCAGTGGAGCGAGGCCGAGAACCGCGGCCATGCGATCGAGTTCCGCATCAACGCCGAGGACCCCATGCACGGCTTCCGTCCGGCGCCGGGTCGCATCGAGCGCTTCCGCCCGGCACTTGGCCCAGGCATTCGCATCGACACCTTCATGGAAGACGGCGCCACGGTGCCGCCCTTCTACGACTCGATGATCGCGAAGCTGATCGTCTCTGGCCCCGACCGCGCGGCGGTGCTGGCGCGCTCCGCGCGAGCGCTCGACGAGTTCGAGATCGTTGGCATCCCCACGACGATCCCGCTACTGCGCGAGATCGTCGACGAGGCGAACTTTCGAGCGGGCCGCTATACGACGACGTACATCGACGAGCTCGGCCACACGTTCTCCACGCTCGGGGAGGCATAGACATGAGCGCCGAGGCGGAGACCAAGGACGCGGACGCGTCGCGCCGTCAGTCGCGTCGTGCCGCCGTGATGCTCTTGTACCAAGAGGACATCACGGGCCATGCGATGGACGACATCGTCACCCAGCACGAGCGCGACGCCAACCGTCCGCTTCCCGCCTATTCGCGCCAGCTGATCGACGGGGTGCACGAGCACCAGGCACGTCTCGACAGCGAGCTCGACGTCTTGGCCGAGGGGTGGAGCATCGAGCGGATTGCACCCGTCGAGCGGGCCGTGCTGCGCGTCGGCCTGCTCGAGCTAGACCAGGACGATCCGCCGGCCCCCGTCGCCATGGCCGAGGCCGTGGCGCTTGCGCGTCGCTACGCGTCGCCGGAGGCCGCCGCGTTCGTCAACGGCATCCTCAGCGCGGCCGCCCGCACACGCGGCAAGGGGCAGTAACCTCCGCCTATGTCTGACGTCGACCCTTTCGACGAGCTCGTCGCCCGCCTCGAGGCCGCCCGCGTGCGTCTCGACGCAGTCGATTCGCCGGACGACGCCGTCTCTGCGCTCGAGGAGTTGCAGGAGACCGCACGTGAGATCTCCGCGGAGATCGACCGGCGTCGACGCGCGCTCGCCGATGAACGCGGTGATGGACAGCTCGACCTCCTCTGATCTGGAGCGCCTGCGCCTCCTCGTTGAGGATGCGCTGCGCGGTCCCGTCGATGCGCTGATTACCGAGCGCGGCGAGCTGCAACGCTTTGGCGAGGCGCTGCGCTACCCGGTCGGTGCCGGCGGCAAGCGCCTGCGTCCGGTGCTGCTGCTCGCCACCGTCGAGGCGCTCGACGGCAATCTTGCGGCGGGGCTGCCCGCGGCGTGCGCGCTCGAACTTGTCCACACGTTCTCGCTCGTCCATGACGACTTGCCAGCCCTCGACAACGATTCGCTGCGCCGCGGCATGCCGACCACGCACGTGGCCTTCGGTGAGGACGTCGCAATTCTCGTCGGTGACGGCCTGCTGGCGCTTGCCTTCCGCGTGATTGCGGAGGGACGCGTGACGGACGCCGAGACGCGGCTCGCGCTCGTCCACGAGCTCTCGATCGCCACCGACGGCATGGTGCGCGGGCAGTACCTCGATCTGCATCCCACCGCCGAGCCAGACGAGGCGTGGGTGCGTCGCATGTGCTCGCTCAAGACGGGCTGCCTGCTCGAGGCCGCGGTCGCGATGGGCCTGCATGTCGCGGGTGCGGATGTGGCGACCACGGCCGCGTATCGCGCGCTTGGCGCCGAGATCGGCGTGGCCTTCCAGATCGTCGATGACGTCCTCGACGCCACCTCGACGAGCGAGGAACTCGGTAAGACCGCTGGTGCCGACGAGGCCAACGATCGCCAGTCGTGGGTGCGCGTGCTCGGGCTGGCCGAGGCGCAGGACCGCATGGAGCAGTCGTGGGCGCGCTCGCTCGAACTGGTTGATGTGTTGCCGGGAGACCCCACGGCGCTGCGAGCCGTCGTCGAGTCGATCTACCGGCGGACTAGCTGATGGCGGGAGCGGGGCGGGAGCGCCTCGATCAGGCACTCGTCGCGCGCGGGCTCGCGCCGTCGCGCTCCAAAGCGCAGGCCTGGATTCTCGCGGGCATCGTCTCGGTCGACGGGGAGCCCGCCAAGACCGCTGGCCAACAGGTCACAGCCGACCACGAGCTGACCGTGCGCGATCGGCCGCGCTTCGTCTCGCGGGCCGGCGACAAGCTCGACGGGATGCTCGAGTTCCTCGACTGGGACGTGACGGGGGCCGACGTCCTCGATGTCGGAGCCTCGACCGGTGGCTTCACCGACTGCCTGCTGCAGCGTGGCGCGGCCCGTGTGATCGCCGTCGATGTCGGCTACGGCCAGCTCGACCATCGCCTGCGCGAAGATCCGCGCGTGACGGTCATGGAACGCACAAACGCGCGCACGCTCGTGGCGGACACGCTCGTCTTTGCCCCCAATCTGATCGTCGCCGACGTGTCGTTCATCTCGCTGCGGCACGTCCTCGGCCCGGCAATCACCTGTGCCAGTGCGCCCTGGCGGGCGATCGTGCTCGTCAAGCCGCAGTTCGAGGCGCAGCCCGACGACGTCGGCAAGGGTGGTGTCGTGCGCGACCCTGCCGTCAGACGGCAGGCGATCACCTCAGTCGCCCGCTACGCTTCAGACCTCGGCGCGGTCCCGCTGGTGGCCCGCGATTCGGGGCATCCCGGCCCCGCCGGCAATCACGAATATCCCCTCGCCCTCGTCTCCAAGGACCATCCTCTCGCCCGTGACGCAGACTCCGACCCCGAGCGCATCGCCCAGCAAGCCGTCGATGACGCCTGACGTCAAGCGGATCCTGCTGGTCACGCACGGCGACCCGCAGGTCACGGCCGCGACGCTGCCCGCGCTGGCTGCTGCCTTGGCGGCGAAGGGCGTCGAGCTCGTGCTGAGCGAGGATGAGGTCGCCAAGCATCCCGATGTCCAGCCGATCAGCGTCGACCGACCAGACGATGTTGACCTGATCCTCGTGCTCGGCGGCGACGGCACCATGCTGCGCGCCCTGCATCGCGTGATCGATCGGCCCGTGGCGTGCGTCGGGGTCAACTACGGCACGTTCGGCTTCCTCACGACGATGCGCGCTAACGAGATGCTCGATCGCCTGCCCGACGTGCTCAAGGGCGGCCTCGAGGTCGTGAACCTTCCGACCGTCTCGGTGGAGACACCCGACGGGCGTTTCGTCGCGATCAACGACGTACTCGTCACTGCCGACCAGCTCGGCCGCATGGCGGTCCTCGAGTGGGCTGTCAACGGCGTCGACCTGGGCCAGCGCGGCTGCGACGGCATCCTCATCTCGACCCCCGCCGGCTCCACGGGCTACAACCTCTCGGCCGGTGGCTCGGTCATCGAGTGGGGCGTCGACGCGGTCGTCGTCACGTTCGTCGCGCCGCACTCGCTCGACGGCCGTCCGCTGATCCTCGGTCGCGGCCACGAGGTGCGCATCGTCTCGCGCACGCGCGACGTTGGCAGTCGCGTCGTCGTCGACGGCCACGCCCAGGCGCACCTCGCCAAGGGCGAGACCGCGGTGATCCGCATGGCGCCCGAGACCGCGCGCCTCGCGATCCTGCCCGACCGCCCATTCCTGTCCCGGTACCGCGACAAGTTCGGGCATTAGCCATGCTGGAGCGGCTGCAGGTAGACAACCTCGTCGTCCTCCGCTCGGCAGAGATCGAGCCCGCCCCGGGCATGACCGTGATTACCGGCGAGACCGGTGCCGGCAAGACCATCCTCGCGGGTGCGCTTGGGCTGGTGCTGGGCGCCAAAGGTGAGGCCGGTCTGGTCGGACCACACGCCGAGCAGGTCGAGGTTGAGGCCACGTTCCGGATTACCGAGGACATGCTCCGTGACGATGCGTTCGAGGGCGTCCGCGAGCTGATCGATGACGTCGATGATGGGCTACTCGTATCGCGTCGACTCGGTGCCGATGGGCGCGGACGCACGCTGGTACAGGGCCGCAGCGCCACACGTGGTGCTCTCGAAGATGCGGGCGGCCGACTGGTGGGCGTCGTCTCGCAGCACGAGTCGCGCCGCCTGGCCAAGCCGGCTGCGCAGCGCGCGATCCTCGATGCCTTCGGTGGTGACAAGCAGGCCGCCAAGGTCGTGGCGATGGGCGCCGCATGGCGCGCACTCGTGGCAGCACGCGGCGCGCGCGAGCAGGCCGAAGCGGAGGCCGCGGGGCTCGCCGGGCGCATCGCGGAGCTGGAGGGCATTGCCGAGCGCATCGCCGAGATTCAGCCGCGCGCCGGCGAGCTCGACGAACTCGAGGTCGAGCGCCAGCGCCTGCGCTACGCCGACGTGCTCGCTGAGGGGACGTCGGGTGCCGCTGCACTGCTGTCGCCCGACGACGGCGCTGGCGCCCTCGGCATGACGGGCGAGGCCGAGCGCGCGGTACGTGCGGCCGCCGACCGCGACCCCGAACTGGCACCCATTGCCGACGAGCTGCGCGAGGCCGTCATTCGCCTCGAGGAGGCGTCGCGCTCGCTGCACGCCTACGCCGACGGCATCGAGCACGACCCCGCGCGCCTCGAGCAGGTGGAGGCACGGCTGGATCGCCTGACCGATCTCGTGCGGCGCCATGGCTCGCTCGACGAGGCGATTGCGGCCGGGGAGGAGGCCGAGCGTCTGCTCGCCGTCGCGCGCGGCGACGCGGGTGGCCTCGATGCCGTGCGCGCTGCTGAGACTGCGGCACAGGCTGCTGCTGACGCTGCCGCCGCAGCGCTCACAAAGGCGCGCGCCGCGCTCGGGCCGAAGCTCGCGACGGCTGTGCAGGGGCACCTCGCCGATCTCGGTATGGCCGACGCAGCGGTAGAGATCGAGCTGGCCGAGCGCGACCTCGGCGTGTCGGGCACGGACGAAGTGCGCATCCTGCTGGCCCCCAACCCGGGGCTCAAGCCTGCACCGATCGCCGACGCAGCATCGGGCGGCGAGCTGTCGCGCGTCGCACTCGCGCTGCGCGTCGCCGCTCACGATCGCGATGCCGTACCCACGCTGGTCTTTGACGAGGTCGACGCCGGCGTCGGTGGTGCCACCGCCGTCGCTGTGGGGCAGAAGCTCCGCGAGCTCGCTGCCTCTACCCAGGTGATCGTGATCACCCACCTCGCGCAGATAGCGGCGCTCGCCGATTGCCACTACCGCGTCCTCAAGGTCGCTGGCGATCCGACCGAGACCACGATCGAGGTGCTCGATGACGGTGGCGTGGATGCCGAGCTGGCACGCATGCTCGGCGGCGATGCCTCGGCTACCGAGGCGCTCGAGCTCGCCCGCAAGCTGCGAGTGCGTGCCTAGTGCGTGTCGTTGACCTCACCCAGCCCTTGTCGCCCGCTACGACTCCATGGCCTGGAGAGCCGCCGCTGCGCGTCGAGGAACAGGCCAACGTGCCGGCCGACGGGTACTACGCGCGCCGCATCGATGTCCATGAGCACACCGGCACGCACTTCGACGCCCCTGCGCACTTCGTGGAAGGTGGCGCCACGGTGGATGAGATCGCCGCCGGACGTCTCGTCGTGCCGGTGCGTGTCGTCGACGTGTCCGGCCAGGCCTCCGACGATCCCGACTACGCCGTGACGGTCGATGACATTCGCGCGATGGAGCGCGAGCACGGCGAGCTGATGCCGGGTGAGGCGCTGCTGGCCCTGACGGGCTGGGACATGCATCTCGAGGATCCCGAGCGGTACGTCGGCACGATGCGCTTTCCGGGCTTCAGCGCCGAGGCCGCCGACCTTGTCGTCGATCGCGGCCTCGCCGGCATCGGCATCGACACGCTGTCGGTCGACCGCGGTTGCGACGACACGTTTCCCGTGCATCACCGCACCCTGCCCGCCGGGCTGTGGCAGCTCGAGGGGCTCGTCGGCCTCGATCTGATCCCCGCGGTCGGCGCCATGCTGGTCGTCGGCGTGCCACCCGTGGTGGGCGCCTCGGGCTTTCCGGCGCGCGTGCTCGCACTCGTGCCATGAGTCGTCTGATGCGTGACATCCGATACCCCGACTAGTGTCCTCGTAGTCAGTCCACGGAGGAGCGAGATGGCGGAGACCAAGACCCGGTACGTGTTTATCACCGGCGGAGTCGTCTCCTCTCTCGGCAAGGGCATCACTGCCGCCTCGCTGGGCCGGATCCTCAAGTGCCGCGGCCTGCGCGTCGCGGTGATCAAGCTGGATCCGTACATCAATGTCGACCCGGGCACGATGAGCCCGTTCCAGCACGGCGAGGTGTTCGTCACCGAAGACGGGTCGGAGACCGACCTCGACCTCGGCCACTACGAGCGCTTCATCGACGAGAACACGTCGAGCCTGTCGAACGCTACTGCCGGCGCGATCTACGACAGCGTGATCCGCCGCGAGCGCCGTGGCGAGTACCTCGGCTCGACCGTCCAAGTCATCCCGCACATCACCGACGAGATCAAGCGCCGCGTCACGCGCGTCTCGGAGGCCGAAGCTGTCGACGTCGTGCTCGTCGAGATCGGCGGCACCGTCGGCGACATTGAGAGCCTGCCGTTCCTCGAGTCGATCCGTCAGCTCCGCAACCAGGTCGGTAAAGACAATGTCTGTTACGTCCACTGCACGCTGGTGCCGATGGTCGAGGCCGCCGGCGAGCTCAAGACGAAGCCCACGCAGCACTCCGTTAACGAGCTGCGCCGCATCGGTATCACGCCCGACATCGTCGTTTGCCGCGCTTCGCATCCGATCACGCGCGACCTGAAGGACAAGATTGCGCTGTTCGCCGACCTCGATCCGGCGCGCATCCTCGCGTGCGAGGACGCCTCGAACATTTACCGCGTGGCGCTTGCGCTGCACGATCAGGGCTTCGACGACCTCGTGCTCGACGGTTTCAGCATCACGGCGCCGGCCGCCGACATGACGGAATGGTCTGCGCTGGCCGACCGCGTTGACGGGCTGGAAGGCGAAGTTCGCATCGCCATCGTCGGCAAGTACATCCAGTTGCAGGACGCCTACCTGTCCGTGGTCGAGGCGCTCAAGCACGGCGCCATCCACCACGGCGCGGTGCTCAAGCTCGTCTGGCTCGATGCCGAATCGGTGTTGCGCGGCGAGGCCCGCGAAGAGCTTGCCGCCGTTGACGGCGTGCTGATCCCCGGTGGCTTCGGCGGCCGCGGTATCGAAGGCAAGATCGCCGCGGCACGCTTCGCCCGCGAGCACCAGGTGCCGTTTCTCGGCGTCTGTCTCGGCATGCAGATCGCCGTCGCCGAGTTCGCTCGCGACCTGGCCGGTATGCCCGGTGCCAACTCGACCTAGTTTGATCCCGAGACGCCGTACCCGATCGTCGACCTCCTGCCCGAGCAGAAAGACGTCATGGACATGGGCGGCACGATGCGCCTCGGCGCCGAAGCCGTCGTGCTCAAGCCCGGCACGAAGGCGCACGCCGCCTACGGCGAGGACACGATCTACGAGCGCCATCGTCATCGCTACGAGGTCTCGAACCTGCTGCGCCCGCAGCTCGAGGCGCAGGGCCTGATCGTCTCCGGCACCTTCGCGCACAAAGACCTTGTCGAGATCATCGAGCTGCCGAACCACCCGTGGTTCGTGGCGAGCCAGTTCCATCCCGAGTTCAAGTCGCGGCCCACGCGCCCGGCGCCGCTGTTCCGCGACTTCGTCGGTGCTGCCGTGGCCTTCCGCGCCTCGCAGCCGGCCGAGACGCCGGCGTCGACCAGCACCACCGCCGCGGCGTAGCGTTGGACACCGCGCTCGACCTGTTTCTCGAGCTCGCCCGTCTACCCACGCCGCCGGGCAAGGAGCGCGCGGCAGTCGACATGGTGCGAGACGTGCTGGCGTCGTTTGGCGTGGAGTCCGTCGAGGACGATGCGGGGCCAAAGATCAACGGCGATGCCGGCAACCTCTACGCCCGCATCCCCGCGACCGCGCCCGGCACGCCGCTGTTCTTCAACGCGCACGTCGACACCGTGCCGATGACGGCACCGATCGACCCCGTGATCGAAGGCGAGTACGTGGTCAACGCGCATCCCACGATCCTCGGCGCCGACAACAAGGCGTCGGTCGCGGGGATCATCGACGGCGTCCGCCGCGTGGTCCGCGAAGGCATTCCGCACGCGGGGATCGAGCTCGTCATCACCGTGCAAGAGGAGATCGGACTGATCGGCGCCAAGGCGTTCGATACGAGCCAGCTCGAGGCGACCGTCGGCTACGTCTACGACGTCGACGGCGACCCGGGCGCGATGACGATGCGCGCGTCGAGCCAGATCACGCTCGATCTCGAGTTCCGCGGTAAGTCTGCCCACGCCGGCATCGCGCCAGAAGACGGGCGCAATGCGATTCACGCCGCCGCGATCGCCTTGTCGCGTCTCAGCATGGGGCGTCTTGCGCCTGGCGCGTCGCGCAGCGTGGGCGTGATCGACGGTGGCACCCAGCGCAACGTCGTGCCCGATCGGTGCAGCGTGCAGTTGGAGGTGCGCAGCCTCGTTGATGCAGAGGTCGTGGTGCTCGCCCAGGAGATCGTCGACGCGGCAAACGCGGCTGCGGCCGAGACTGGCTGCTCCGTCGAGATCGCACAGACCCGCGAGTACACCGCCTACGCCTTCACGAACGACGATCTCGTCGTGCAACTTGCACGCACGGGCCTCACGGCTGCTGGGCTAACGCCACGCGAGATCGAAACCGGCGGTGGTGCTGACGCGCACCTGTTCAACGAGCGCGGACTGCAGTGCCTCAACTTGGCCAGCGGCATGGAGGCGATCCACACACCGGACGAGCGGATCAAGGTCGCGCACGTGGAAGATCTCTCGCGCATGACCGTCGAACTGATCCGCGCCGCTGCTGCATAACCATCCTGTGGGACGGAGTGCGGTTTTCCGCATGTCTGAGCGCTAGGATCCGCCTGTTCCCTGAAGGTTTGTAGAGCCCCGGAGGTGTCGCATGCGCGTAGGTGTCGTCAAGGAGATCAAGAAGGACGAGTACCGCGTTGCGCTGACGCCTGCGGGTGCCCGCGAGCTCGTCGGCCACGGCCACGACGTCGTCGTCGAGACGACCGCTGGCGTCGGTAGCTCCTTTGCCGATGAGGCCTACGTCGCCGCTGGTGCCACGATCGCCTCCTGCGAGGACACCTGGGCGACGTGCGACATGGTGATGAAGGTGAAGGAGCCGCTCGAGCCGGAGTACTCGCGCATCCGCGAGGGACAGATCCTCTTCACGTACCTGCACCTCGCGCCCGATGAGGCGCTCACGAAGGCGCTGATCAACACTGGCGCGACGTGCATCGCGTACGAGACCGTCGAAACCGATGATCGCAAGCTGCCGCTGCTCGCTCCGATGAGCGAGGTTGCCGGCCGCCTGGCACCGCAGATGGGTGCGCACTGCCTCGAGAAGCCCAAGGGTGGCCGCGGCATTCTGCTCGCCGGCCTGCCGGGTGTTGCGCCGGCCAAGGTTGTCGTGCTCGGCGGCGGCATCGTCGGCTACAACGCCGCCATGATCGCCGTTGGCATGCAGGCCGACGTCTGGGTGCTGGAGCGCTCCGTCGACCGTATGCGCGAGCTCGAGAACATGATGGACGGCCGCATCACACTCGAGATCTCGAACCAGCAGATGGTGGAGGAGGCGATCTCGAACGCCGACATGGTGATTGGCGCCGTCCTCGTCGCTGGTGCTCGCGCACCGCGCCTGGTTACCAAGGACATGCTCAGCGGAATGAAAGAGGGCTCCGTCCTCGTCGACGTTGCGATCGACCAGGGTGGCTGCTTCGAGACCTCGAAGCCGACCACGCACTCGGACCCGACGTACGTCGTCGATGGCGTCGTGCACTACTGCGTGGCGAACATGCCGGGCGCCGTGCCGATCACGTCGACGCGCGGCCTCACCAACGTGACGCTGCCGTACGCCGAGCTACTCGCCAACAGGGGTCTCGAGGACGCGATGCGTTTCTCGAAGCCGCTGGCCCGCGGCGTCAACGTGATGGCCGGTAAGGTCACGAACCAGCCGGTCGCGGAGAGCCACGGTCTGCCGTACACGCATCTCAGTGATCTGATCGACGGGGTCGACCCGAGCATCTAGCGCCTTCAACTTCCTCACGGGGTCTGACCCCATGAGGAACCTGATCGCACCCCGCGGAGGGACGCGGGGTGGGGGAGCGAACTTCCCCGTTATGCAGGATCCGCGGATTACGGACTTCCTCACGTCGCTGCAGCTGGAGCGCGACGCGTCGCCGCATACCATCACGGCCTATCGCACCGATCTCGCCGATCTCCAGGCGTATTTGACCGGTCGCGGTCTCGACCTTGATGCCGTTACCGGCCAGGATCTCGAGCCGTTCTCACTGGAACTGCGCGAGCGCGGCCTAGCGCCCGCCACCGTACGCCGGCGGTTGGCGGCGGCACGGTCGCTGCTGCGCCACCGCACTCGTGAGGGCGCGCGGACGGCGGGGGTGCGCGACGTGCCACTGCCGAAGGCGCCGCAGGCCCCGCCACACGCGCTCTCCTCGGAACAGACGATCCTGCTTGTCGAGCATCCCGATGCCACACCGCTAGGGCTCCGTGATCGTGCCGTGCTCGAGCTGCTCTACGGCGCGGGGCTCCGCGTCTCTGAGCTCTGTGGCCTGCGCCCTGGTGATCTCGACACCGAGCTCGGGCTCGTGCGCGTGCTGGGCAAGGGCGGCCGCGAGCGCGTCGTGCCGTGTGGCGGCCAGGCCGTGCGCGCCGTCGAGCGCTACCTCGCTCGCAGCCGGACGCACCTCGGTGCGCGGCAGGACCCCGATGCGTTGCTCGTCAACAATCGCGGCGGGCGCCTGACGCGCCGCGGTGTCTTCTTGATCGTCCGTCGCCACGCCGAGCCGCTCGGCCTGCCCGAATGGGTGGGACCGCACGCTTTGCGTCACGCCTTCGCCACGCATCTCGTAGAGGGCGGCTGCGACCTGCGCACCGTGCAGGAGCTGCTCGGGCACCAGCGCATCGCGACGACGGCGATCTACACGCACGTCGCAGGCACGCACCTGCGCGAGACGTTCCTGTCCGCGCATCCGCGTGCCCGGGCGGCGTAGGCGCGAGTCCAGCGCGACTCTGACACAGACCTGCGAGGTTGTGGGCGCGTAACGCGGCGTGCGTTGATGGGAGTCTGGAGCAATGGCTCCGACGTACCGCTTCCACGCATGGTTTCGTCAGCGAGGTCGTCGTGTGCCGGCAGAAGCCGTCCTACTGGTGCTCGCGGAACCCGAGCGGGAAGACGTACTCGACGCGGGATGCTGGAACGAGCGATTCATGAGCAGACGTCGTTTCGGACGTCGTGTGCTCTTCGTCGTCTGGCGTGAGGACAGCGAGGGATACGTCGTCATCACCATGTGGTGGAAGTTCGCTCCCCGGAACAGAAAGACGAGCAGGGCATGAAGTACGATCGAACCATGACGATCACTGCGTACACCGTGCCCGAAGGCGGAATCCTGATGATCAATATCGCCGAGGGTGAATGGGACATCTGCGATGTAGTGGAGCCGACGGTTGCCGTGATCGACCTCGACGCCGATGATCGCGTGCTCGGTATCGAGGTGCTCGATCAGGAGCAGTTCGACCTCGACGCCGTCGCCGCGGAGTACGGGATCGAGGACCTCGTCCCGCAGATCCGCGCGGCGATCAGTGTCGCCAAGCCCGGCCCGTAGACGCGCCCGGCTAGGCTGGGGGCATGCCCGAGCTGCCCGAGGTCGAGACCGTCCGCCGTCGGCTGCTGCCACACGTAGAAGGCAAGACGATTCGCAGCGTCGAGATCCGCGACGCCAGGCTCGTCGGCCGTGACGATGCACGTCGCGTCGAGCAGCGCCTGGCAGGCCGCACGCTCGTGACGCTCGATCGGCGCGGCAAGTATCTCCTGCTGCGCCTCGACGGCGGCGAGACGCTGATCTCGCACTTGCGCATGACCGGCAACTGGCTGGTACCGCCCGGCGATGAGCCGCCGCATGCCCGCGCGGTGATCACCCTCGCCGACGGCACGGCAGTCGTCTACGCCGACGCCCGGCGCTTCGGTACCTGGGACCTCCTCGCTGATGAAGACGCCGCTGTCTATCTGGCCGCCCGGCTTGGCCCTGAGCCGATCGACGCCGACTTCGACGGTGCCGTCTTGCAGAGCGCGTTCAAGGGCCGACAGGCACCGGTCAAAGCCTTGCTGCTCGACCAGCGGCTGGTGGCGGGTATCGGCAACATCTACGCCGACGAGGCCCTCAACGCCGCTTGCATCCATCCCGAGCGTCCCGCCGGGCGCCTGACACGCGCCCAGTGCGATCGCCTTGCGGAGACCGTGCGCACCGCCCTCGAGGACGGCATTCGCGCGCAGGGCTCGTCGATCCGCGACTTCCGCTCGCCGGATGGTGGCTACGGCTCGATGCAGGAGCGCTTCCGTGTCTACGGCCGCGATGGCGAGCCGTGCGTAGAGTGCGGCACGGAGATCATCAAGACCCGCTGCGCTGGCCGGGGCACGCACGTATGCCCGGTCTGTCAGCCCAAGCCGCGACGTCCCCGGGGAATGCGGCGCCCCTCGTCCACGTTGGAGCAAGTGTGAAAAAGGTTGAGTTCTATTCCGCTGACTGGTGTCCCTTCTGCATGCGCGCGAAGGCGCTGCTCGACTCCCGCGGGATCGAGTACGAGGAGACCAATGTCGATCGCATTCCCGGCTTCCGCGAGAAGCTGGTGGAGATGACGGGCCGCATGACGATCCCGCAGATCATCATCGACGGCACTCCTGTCGGCGGGTACGACGACATCGCCGCGCTGGATCGCGCCGGCGAGCTGCTGCCGCTCGTTCAGGACTAGTTCCGGGTGGCCACCGCCTACGCGGCCGAGGCGATCGTCTTGCGGAGCTTTCGCACGGGCGAGGCCGACCGCGTGGTGCACCTGCTGACCCCCGCGGGGCGCGTCAACGTGATCGCCAAGGGCGCGCGCAAGACGACGGCGAAGATGGGCGCGCGCCTCGAACCGATGACGCGGATCGAGGCGATGATCCAGCCGGGTAAGGGCGACCTTTCGACGATCACGGGCGCACACGTCTTGTGGTCGGGCGACGATCTGCGGCGCGACCCGGTTCGCGTGCTGGCCGCGACGGGTGGGATCGAGGCGATCGTGCGCCTGTTTCCCGAGCCCGAGCCCGACCAGCGGCTGTTTGACGGGCTTGCGCGCTACCTCGTGGCGATGACCGAGCCGCTTGGTGACGACCTGCGGGCGGGGGCCGAGGTACTCACCCTCGCGTTCGTGCTCAAGTTGTTGGCGCTGGCCGGCTGGCGTCCAGAGGTCGCCGCGTGCGTCGGGTGCGGTGGTGCGGTCGAGGTCTACGACGCGGCCGCCGGCTGCGCGTTCTGCGGCGCCTGCGGCAGCGGCATGCCGCTCGACCAGGCATCGGCCACCGCGGCGGCCCGTCTGATCAGCGAGCCGCTCGGTGCGCTGCTCACGCTGCCGGCGGGGCAGCGAACGGCGATCGCTCGGCTCTGCCGCGCCACGGCCGAGGAGCATGGCGGCGTCCGCCTCTCCCTGCTCGCCCAGTCGCCTAGGGGATGATCATCGAGAGGGCGCCCTTCTGGCTGATCAGCCAGAGTTCGCCATTGCCGTCCTGGCCGATCGCGGCCAGCTTCGGCACCCGGAGCCCCGTGTCAACGAGCTTGGGGTCCTTGCGCAGGATCGAGAAGACACGGCCGCTGCAGGCATCGCCAAAGACGTACATGTTGCGTAGCTTGCGGATCGTCTTGCCGCGATAGACGTTGCCGGCAACGGGTGCACACCCAAAGGCCGCGCCATAGGTCGAGACGGGCGCGATCAGCGTCCCCGGTGTTGGCTGCGGCTTGTACTTGGCCGTCCCGTCAAAGGCGCTCCAGCCGAAGTTCGGCAGCACCGGCGCAGGGTTTGCCACCCAGTCGACCTCCTGGTTGCTGCCCTGGCTGGAGTCAACGAGCCAGAGGCTCCCGGTGCGCGCATCGAACGAGAAGTGCGGATTGCGCACCCCCATCGCCCACACGCTGGGAGCGCCGGCGACACCATCGGCAAACGGATTCGAGGAGGGAATCGCATACGGCTCGGGTGTATTGACGTCGACGCGCAGCACTTTGCCGAGCAGGGTGAAGGGGTTTTGGGCGCGATTGCCTGGATCGCCGCCCGCACCACCATCGCCCATGCCGACGTAAAGGAAGCCATCGGGACCGAACGCCAACTGGCCGCCGTTGTGGTTGGCGTATGGCTGGCGAATCGACCAGAGCACCGTTGCGGAGCCCTTCAAGAAGTGGTCGTAACGCCCCTTCTTAAAGCGGACGATCTGCGTGTCGCCGACGGCATCGGTGTACGCGACGAACACGAACCCGTTGTCCTTGTAGGCCGGGCTATACGCCAGACCGAGCAGGCCGCGTTCGGCACCGGACTGGCCAACGCGGTCGGTCAGGTCGGCGAGCTTGCGCACCTTGCCCTTGACGACCGACACAACCAGGCCGTTGCGCTGCGCAATGACGGGGTTGAGGTTGCCGGGACGAAACGTCAGCACGGTGGGGTTCTTGATGGTGGTGGCAGTCGTCGACAGCGACAGAGCGCTGGCAGCAGGCACGAGCGCGGCGAGGAGGCCGAGCACCAGGATGGGGAGGAGCAGACGTGCGGTGCGCATCGCCTCAGGGTATCCCTGGTTCCGGCGGGGCGTCCGGAGGGAGGGAATCGGTAGCCTTCCAAATGTGTCGACCGATCTGGCAGCCAAGACCTTTCAGGATCTGATCCTGCGCCTGCAGGCGTTCTGGGCGGCAGAGGGCTGTGCGATCGTGCAGCCGTACCACACGGAGGTTGGCGCGGGCACGATGAATCCGGCCACGATCCTGCGCTGCCTCGGCCCCGAGCCGTGGTCGACGGCATACGTTGAGCCCAGCATTCGCCCCACCGACGGCCGCTACGCGGAGAATCCGTACCGTCTGCAGCACTACTACCAGTTTCAGGTGCTGATCAAGCCGTCGCCGGCCGACATCCAGGAGTCGTATCTGCGCTCGCTGGCCGCGATCGGTATCGACGCCGCGGCGCACGACATTCGGTTCGTCGAGGACAACTGGGAGGCGCCAACGCTGGGCGCATGGGGTACGGGCTGGGAGGTCTGGCTCGACGGCATGGAGGTCACGCAGTTCACGTACTTCCAGCAGGCTGGCGGCATCGATTGCGATCCCATTTCGGTCGAGATCACCTACGGCCTCGAGCGTCTGGCGATGTACCTGCAGGGCGTTGACTCCTGTTGGGAGCTGCAATGGGCGCCCGGCATCACGTACGCCGATGTGCATGCCCGCGGTGAGCGCGAGTGGAGCGCCTACAACTTCGAAGTTGCCGACGTCGATGGGCTCGTGCGGGCGTTCGATCATCACGAGGCCGAGTGCGGCCGCTGTCTCGAGGCCGGGTTGTCTGTGCCCGCGTACGACCAGGTCCTCAAGTGCTCACACGCCTTCAACCAGCTTGATGCCCGCGGTGCGATCTCGGTGACGGAGCGTGTCGCCTACATCGGCCGTGTCCGCGCGCTGGCGCGCGCCGTCTCGCACGCCTACCTGGGGATCGAGTTGTCGTGACCCAGTCGCTGCTGATCGAGCTCGGCTGCGAGGAGCTGCCGGCGAACGCCTGCCGTGTCGCCGAGCGCGAGGCCGGCCCCACGATCGAGAAGCTGCTGACGGACCGCCGGCTGGCGCCCACGTCGGTCGAGACGTTCGTCACTCCGCGCCGCATTGCCGTGATCGCCGAGGGTGTGCCGGCCGAGGCACCCGCCGAGACGCTGACGCACACCGGTCCGCCCGAGAAGGCGGCCAAGGACGAGAGCGGTGCCTGGACCAAAGCCGCCGAGGGTTTCGCCCGCAAGCACGGCCTGACGCCCGATCAACTCGAGGTACGTGATGAGTTGCTCACCGCCACGGTCACGTCGCCGGCCGAGCCGCTCGCCGCCCATGCGCAGGCGCTCGTCGATGGTCTGATCGAAGGCCTCCAGATGCCGAAGAACATGCGCTGGGGCACCGGCACGCTGCGCTTCTCGCGGCCGATTCGCACGCTGATCGTGATGCACGGCGACACGGTGCTGCCCGCCGAAGTGCAGGGCGTGCAGAGCGGGCGCATCACGCGCGGCCATCGGCTGCTCCGGCCCGAGTTCGAAGTGACCAGCGTCGATGACTGGGCCATCGATCTCGGTGGCGCCGGTGTCGGCGTTCGCACCGCAGACCGCCGCGAGGTGATCGAGGCGCTGCTCCTGTCGAGCGCCAACGCGTACGACGCGACCTGGGAGGACCCCGCCAACGTGCTCAACGAGGTTGTGTATCTCGTCGAGTGGCCGCGCGTGCTCAACGGTTCGATCAGCGAGCGCCACCTAGCGCTGCCGGAGCGCGTGCTGATCACCGCCATGCAGTCGCACCAGCGCTACCTGCCGCTGCGGGGTACCACGGGCACGTTGCGGCCCGCCTTCCTGACCGTCGTCAACTCGCACCCCGACGCCGACGCCACGGTCCGTGCGGGCAACGAGCGCGTGCTTGCAGGTCGTCTTGACGACGCCGTCTTCTCGCTCGAGAAGGATCGCGCCCGCGGTATCGAGGCGATGGCCGAGGAACTTGGACGCATCACCTTCCACCAGCGCCTCGGCACGCTTGCCGATCGCACGGCGCGCCTGATGGCGCTCGTCGAGGTGCTGGCCGACGACTCCGGGATCGCGGGCGATGATCGCGCGCATGCCGTCGAGGCTGCGCGCCTTGCCAAAGCAGATCTTGCCTCGACGCTGGTTGGCGAGTTCGCGGAGCTGCAGGGCGAGACCGGTATGGAGTACGCCCGTGCCGCTGGCAAGCCGGAGGGCGTTGCCATCGCTATCCGCGAGCAGTACCAACCGGATGGCGCCGGGCGTCCGCTGCCCGAGACCGTGCCTGGTGCCCTGCTGGCGCTGGCCGACCGCTTCGACCAGCTCGTCGGCGTCGTGGCTATCGGTGAGCGCCCGACCGGCTCGCGCGATCCCTACGCGCTGCGCCGTGCCGCCGCCGGCATCGTCGAGATCCAAGCGCGGTATGGCCTCACGCTTGATCTACCGCGCCTCGTGGCTCAGGCGCACGCGCTGCTGGTCGGCCAGAGCGCCGACCTTGAGCTCGACCTCGAGGCGACGCAAGAGATCGTCGTGCCGTTCATCCTCGATCGTGTCGATCAGGCGCTCGGTGACGGCGGTGTGCCGGTCGATGTCCAGCGCGCTGCGCGTGGTGCAGGCAGTGTCGACCCGGCGCGTCATGCCGCTGTCGCCCGCGCCTTGCACGCGGCTGCTGAGGCCCCCGAGCTTGCCGCCGCACACGGTGCTGTCACACGCTGCAGCCGCATCAGCGAGAAGGAGCAGGCCGCCGACACGCTCAACGCTTCGCTGTTTCAGGAGGCGGCCGAGACGGCGCTCGCCGAGGCGATTGCCACTATCGGACCGCGCATCGCTGCGGAGCAAGACCCGGCCGCCGCGCTGCGGATCGCCGCCGAGCTCGCGCCCGCCGTCGACGCACTCTTCGACGGGGTGATGGTGCTCGCCGAGGATCCCGCGGTGCGCGCCAACCGCGTGCGTCTCCTGCGTGAGGCGCTCGCTGCGTTCGCCCCCGTCGGAGACCTGACCCAGCTCCAGCGATGAGTACCGCACCCGTCGAGATCCACATCATCTCGGACTCCACGGGCGACACGGCGTCGCGCGTGGCTCGTGCCGCGCAGGCCCAGTTCTCATCCTCGCCCGTCAGCATCGTGCGCCATCCGCGCGTCACGACGGTGACTGGCCTGCAGTCCGTCTTCACCAAGCTCAGCGGCCAGGCTCGCACCACGGTGTTCTTCACGCTGATTGATCGCGACCTGCGTCGGCAGGCGACGGAGCTCTGCGAGCAGCACGGCTTGCCCGGCTGCGACCTGCTCGGCGCGCCGCTCGAGGCACTGCAGCTCGCCTCTGGCGATGAGGCCGAGCTCGTGCCGGGGCGTCCGGTGGCGCTCGAGATGGACTACTTCAAGCGCGTCGCGGCCATGGAGTTTGCCGTCAAGCACGACGATGGGCTCTCCGGCGAGGGGCTCGACGAGGCGGACATTGTCATCGTTGGCGTTTCGCGCACCGGCAAGACGCCGCTGTCGATGTACCTCGGCTACCTCGGGTACAAGACGGCAAATACGCCGCTCGTGCCTGGCGTTGAGCCTCCCGCGCAGCTGTTTCGCGTCGACCGTTCGAAGATCGTCGGTCTCACGATCGACCCCGAGCGACTGCAGCGCATCCGCGGTCGCCGCCTCCGCGCGATGGGCGGCCGCGCCCGTGACAACTACGCCGACCTCGCCAAGATCCTGGACGAGCTCGACGAGTGCACGAGCATCTTTCGCAAGCTTGGCTGCCCGGTGATCGACGTCTCGAACCTGGCCGTCGAAGAATCGGCTCTGCGGGTCATAAACTTGGTGGAAGAGCGTTCCCGCGCCGAAGGAGACACCAATGGCCTTTCATGAGATGCGTGTCGCCTACCGCAACGGCGAGCTCGCCGAGACCGCGGCTGGGCAGAATCCGATCGAACTCTTCATGGCGTGGATTGGCACGGCGCGCGGATCGGGAGCGATCCTCGAGCCGAACGCGATGACGCTCGCCACCGTCGACGAGCGGGGGCGCCCCGCCGCGCGCATGGTGCTGCTGAAAGAGGTGGAGGACGACGGCTCGTTCGTCTTCTACACCAACCGCGCCGGTCGCAAGGGGCGCGAGCTGGCCGCCAACCCCTTCGCGTCCCTCGTGTTCTGGTGGGAGCCGCTCGAGCGGCAGGTCCGCATCGAGGGCACCGTTACAGAAACCAGCGACGAGGACACGGCGGCGTACTTCGCCACACGTCCGCGCCAGAGCCGCATCGGCGCCTGGGCGTCGAACCAGAGCGAGGCGGTGGCCGACCGCGCCGCACTCGAGCAGCGCTTCGCTGAGGCCGATGCGAAGTATCCCGGTGAGGACGTGCCGGTACCGCCGTGGTGGGGTGGCTACCGCATCGCGCCGGAGGCGATGGAGTTCTGGCAGGGTCGAATGGGTCGCATGCACGATCGGCTTCGGTACGAGCGCGATGGCGTGCGCTGGGACCGCGTGCGCCTGCAGCCGTAGCGCAACCCGGTAGCCTCTCCTTATGCCGAAGTCTCGCGTCGTTGCGCCCAGCATGGTCGAGCAGACCTGCGAGATCCTGCGTGAGCGCATCCGTACGGGTGAGCTGCCGCCTGGCACGCGCCTGCGGCAGGAGACACTTGCCGAGGAACTCGGCATCTCCCGCACGCCGCTGCGCGAGGCGATGCGCCTCCTCGCCGCCGACGGCCTCGTCGAGCTCGAGCCAAACCGTGGCGCCGTCGTGACCGCGCTCAGCCGCGAGGCGCAAGTGCGCTTCTGGGAGGCGCGGCTCGCCCTCGAGCCTGCCGCAGCCCGCTTGGGTGCCGAGGCGCGCAATCGCGATGCGCTCAAGGCGATGGCTTTGGCGATCGCCGAGCAGCGTGCTGGTGGCGATCGCGGGTTCGCCGCCAATCGCTCCTTTCACCTGGCGCTCGTGCACTCGGCGGGCAATCCGCATCTTGATCGCTTCGCCGAGACGCTCTGGGTGCAGGCGGTGGGCACAGTTATCTTCGACGCGCAGACCGCCGACGCAGACGCCGCCAAGAGCTACGCCGAGCCGCACCAGGCGATCCTTGATGCGATCGCCGCGGGCGACCCCGAGCTGGCCGAGCGTCTCACGCGCGAGCATATCCTCGCGTCGCCGGTACCCGACTAGGAGACGGTGCCGTCCAGGATCTGGAGCGTCTTCAGGTCCGAGTAGAAGTCGAGGGCGAAGTCGCCGCCCTCACGGCCGATGCCGCTGATGCCCGCGCCGCCGAAGGGTGCGGTGAGATCGCGGACGAGGAAGCAGTTGACCCAGAAGGTGCCGGCGCGCACGGTGCGACCAATGCGATCCGCACGCTCGGCGTCAGAGGTGAAGAGGATGCCGGACAGGCCGTACTCGGTCGAGTTGGCGAGCGCGACGGCCTCCTTCTCGGTCGTGAACGTCTGGATCGTCAGGACGGGGCCGAAGACCTCGTTCTGCACGATCTCGCTGTCGTTCGACGTGGGGCGAATGAGCGTCTGCTCGTACCAGTTGCCGCCGAGATCCGACACCTTGCCGCCGCGCAGGATCTCGTCGCCGTTGGCGCGCGCACGATCGACGAAGCCGGCGACGCGCGCCAGATGGTCGGGGTGGATCAACGGGCTGATCGTCGTCGTCTCGTCGTGCGGGTCGCCGAGCACCTGGGCGTCGACGTTGGCGTTGAAGCGTGCGAGGAAGTCATCGACGACCGACTCCTCGATGATCAGGCGCGTGCCCGACAGGCAGACCTGACCCGCATCGTCGTACTGCAGCGCCGCCTTGGCCGCTGCCGCGTCGAGATCAGCGTCGGCAAAAACGAGGAACGGGTTCTTGCCACCGAGCTCGGCGGTGAAGGGCACGATGTTCTCGGCGCCAGCGCGGCCGATGATGCGCGCGGTCTCGGGCGAGCCGGTGAAGCTGAGACGCCGGACCCGGCGATCGGTCGTGAGTGCCGCACCGACCTCTTCGCCGATGCCCTGCACGAGATTGAAGACGCCGGGCGGAAACCCCGCCTTGTCGACCAGATCGAACAGCATGGAGCACGACAGCGGCGACCACTCGGCGGGCTTCAGCACCACGGTGCAGCCGGCGGCCAGCGCCGGCGCGCACTTCCACGTGGAGAGCATGAAGGGCGCGTTCCACGGGGTAATCACCACGGCCGGGCCACTCGGGTTACGCACCACGCGGTTCGCGGTGCCGTTGGATTCCCAGACGCGCTCCGAGTACTCGCAGGCGAGGTCGGCGTAGGCTCGGAAGTTGCGGGCGCCACGGCCGATCACGCGGGCCTTGAGTGATCGCTCGAGCATCGCCATGTCCCAGCACTCGACCTCCGCGATGTGGTCGACGTGCTGATCGATCAGGTCGGCGAGGCGGTGGAGGTACGGGGCACGCCCCTCGGGCCCAAGTGCAGCCCAGGCGGGAAAGGCGCGTACGGCGGCGCTGATTGCCGCGTCGGCGGTCGCGTTATCGCCACGGCATACCTCAGCCAGCAGCGACCCGTCGATCGGCGACCGGTCTTCGAACGTCGCAGCACTACCGACGCGGGCGCCATCGATGTAGTGCTCGGGCGAGACCGTGTGGCCGTGGACGTCGACGCGGTTGCTCACGCGTCGCCTCGCAGGTCCACGATCGTCTCGAGGTCATTTACCGAGTAGGCGAACGTGAAGCGATAGCCCTTGCCGACCTTGATCGGGGCGAGCGCCATGTGTTCCTCGTTGGGCGCATCGCCGAACGACAGCGTGGCGTCGCCCTCCCAGATCGTCGAGATCGAGCGGTCGTACGACTTGGCGCGCACGAGCTCGTGCACGGCGGGCGTCTCGTGCGTGCCCTCGGCCAGCTGCGGAAAGTGACGGCGATTGACGAGCGGCGGTGCGTTGTGTTCGGGGCCGCCGGCGCTCTCGCCCGTCAGCTTGACGGTCGCATCGATCAGGCGGCGATCGTTCGCGGCCATCGTGCAGCCAAACGTCGAGCCAGCGGCGATCGCGGGGTCGGCGAGCGTACCGAGGCCGAAGGTGCGGGTCATCCAGACCGAGCCGAGCTTCTTCGGGAAGCCCTGGATCCAGCCGCGCACGAGCGCGAAGTCACGATCGACCCAGATGTACGGGCACGTCGTGACGTGCTCGTCGCCGAGCATGCCGTTGACGACGATGAACGCCTCCTTGTACTGGCTGCGCGCGGGATCGATCAATTCGTTCTGGTCGGTCACGCAGGACTGCCAGTCGGCGAAGATCACTGCGGCGCGGCCCGGATCGGCTGCGTGCGGCTCCATGCCGGGCGGGAGCACCGCCGCGACCGCGGCGGGATCGGCCCAGTAGTCCACGACAACGAAGTCGCCGACGTAGTGCCACGGCGGCGATGGCACGAGGCTCGCACGGCCGTTAGGGGAGAGGGGAAGGCTATAGCCGTTGCTCATGCGTGATCCTCAGGCAGTCGGTGTCGTCGCGCGTCGTGTCAGCCGGCAAGCGGCGGGAGTGGTGTGCCCTGCGCCTCGAGCTGATGGCGCTCGGAGTGCACGGCCGCCTCGTCGAAGCGGAAGTATGAGCGGGGCGGCAGGACGCCCCACGTGTTGGAGCCCCAGGCGTCGTCGGCCCACTCACGCGGCGTGTGCGGCAGGCGCAGGATCTCCATGTCGCAGTAGAGCTCGACGAAGAGGTTCTCCTCGGGGATGCGTACGTAGGCGCAGAGGTTGCGCGCCAGGTTGTGGTGCACAGGCCCCCAGCCGAGCCAGCGGCCGTGGCGGCCGAGGTGGTCGAGGAACACACGTAGCTGGCCCCAGTCGACGATGTCGAAGGCGATGTGGTGGAAGTGCGCAGGCCCCATGCCGACGATCGCCATCTGATGATGCTCGGGGTGCACGTGCAGCCACACGCCGGCCTCGCCGAGCTTGTCGGAGACATACATGCCCATGACATCGGTGTAGAACGCGGTCGTCTCGGCCAGGTTCGGTGCGAGGATGTTGACGTGGCCGAGACGGCGCGGGTGCATACCAAACGGCGGCTCGGTGCGGCGTCCGGCGTCGGGCCAGAGCTCCATCGCCGAGCGCTCGCGGAAGGGCAGCAGTTGCAGGCCGCCGCCCGAGGGATCGACAAACCGCAGCGAGCCATCGGACTCGCGGGTGTAGCTCACGTTGCAGGCATCAAGCTGCGCAGCCGCCTCGTCGAGCGAGCAGTCGGCAGCGAGCTCCCAGGCGCTGTGGTCGTGATCGGCCTCGGCGTCCTGAACGAGCTCCAGGCAATAGTCCTCGGCGTCGCAACGCAGCAGCGAGCGGCCGGGCTCCTTGGCGACGACCTCGAGGCCAAACTGGACCGACCAGCGGGCCGTGGCCTCGTCGAGGTCCAGCACGCGCAGGCAGGCGTGGTGCAGGTCATGGATTCGGATACTCATCTCAAACCTCCCCGGCGGCGACGCGCCGCTCGGCTTCGTCCTCGGGAATCGCGAGCGCGACGTGCAGCGTGTTCGCGGAGGTCTCGGGCTGATCGCCCGGACCGGTCAGGTCGACATCCCAGTCGACCACGGTGTTGCGCAGCGCCGGGAAGCCCTCGATCTCGACCTCGACGACGTCACCGACGTCCATCGGGCGCGAGTTGGCCGGGGTGCCCGTCAGGACGACGTCGCCCGGCACCAGCGTGATTACGCGGCAGAGGTCGGCGAGCTGGTAGCGGTAGTCCCAGATCAGGTCGTCAGCGTCGCCCTGTTGCACGACCTCGCCGTTGATGCGCGTCGTCAGCGTGAAGCCGTCGTCGGGCGTCCACTGGTCGGCGGTCACCATCGCCGGGCCGATCGGCAGGAAGCCGTCCTGGCCCTTGACGCGCAGCATCGAGCCGCGATCGGCGTGGCGGAAGTCATGGAGGCCCACGTCGTTGGCGGGGGCAAAACCGGCAACGTACTCATGCACGTGCTCGGCCTTGACGCCCTTCATCTCGCGGCCGACGACGACCGCGATCTCGCCCTCGTAGTTGAGGTAGCGCGTGCCGTGCGGGCGGCGCAGTTCGCCAAGGTGCCCGTTGAGCGTGGTGGGGGGCTTCATGAAGTACGACGGCTCGGGCGGCGTGTTGGCCTTGTACTCGGTCAGGCGCGACTGGTACGTGAGGTGCACGGCGATGATCTTGGTCGGCTCAACAGGGGCCAGCCAGCAGGCCTGCTCGGCGTCGACCTCGCCACCGCCGTCGAGACGCACGGAGCCATCGAGCAGCTCGCCCCAGTGGGCGCTGCCGTTGTGGAGGATGCGGACGCGCAGCATCAGCGCGTACCGTCCTGTGTCGAAGTGCTGGTGCGATCCATGTTCCCTCCCGTCAGGATCCTACGCGCCATGCGTCAGGGGGCAGGAAGAGCGACGCATGCTTTGGATACTGTATCCAATCTGCGGCGTGCTGTGAACCCTACCCAGCATAATCTGCAAACGGCAGGAGAGGGATTCGCGAGACACTCGCGAACCAGCCGCGGAGGACCACGCCCAGATCGGGCAGACCAAGGAGGAGCACTATGGGCGCGCAAACGCAGGGAGGCGAGAAGCTCGGTACCGGCAATCTCAGCCTCCTCGACGTCATCGCACAGTCGATCGGGTTCATCGGACCTGTCTTCGCTGCTGCGTTCTTCATTCCGACGATCGTCGGTCTGTCCGGCAAGGGCGCCGGCATCGCCAGCCCGATCTCGATCCTGCTGACGATGGTCGGCATGTGCGCCATCGCCTGGATCATCTCGCGCTTCGCGCGACGCATCCATGCGGCGGGCTCGCTCTACAACTACGTCACTGAGGCCTTCGGTGAGCGTGTCGGCTTCGTCGCGGGTTGGGTCTACTACGGCGGCGTGATCGCCTTGACCCTGGCCATCGGCCTAGCGTTCGGCGGCTTCCTGCAGGGCACGTTGATGATCTACGACGTCGATATCCAGTGGTACTGGCTGTCGATTGCCTTCTGGGTCGTCGCCGGCCTGATGCTGTTCCGCGGCGTCGCGATCTCGACACGCGTTCAGCTCGTGCTCGGTCTCGGCTCGTTCATCATCATCCTGGCCTTCTCGATCTGGGTGATCCTGAAGGTGGCGGGCGACACCGGCCTGAGCAGCGAGCCGTTCAATCCCAGCTCGTCGTTCGACGGCTGGAACGGCATCTTCTTCGGCATCCTCTACGCCGCGATCATGTTCATCGGCTTCGAGTCCTCGGCGAACCTCGCCGAGGAGACCGGCAATCCGCGCAAGCACATTCCGCGCGCGATCTTCGGCTCGACGATCGCCGTCGGCATCTTCTACATCATCGTCACGTACTCGCAGGCCGTCGGCTTCGGGCTTGACGTCAATGCGTGGCTCGAGGCGTTCCCGCCGCTCTACGCTCTGTCGGCCGACCCGGTCTACGGTGGTAGCCGCTTCGGCGAGCTGGTGCAGTGGCTCGTGGTGATCGACATCGCCGCCGTCGGTCTCGGCACGGCAACGGGCTCCAGCCGCGGCCTGTTCGCGCTTGCGCGTGACGGTCGCCTGCCGGCGGTCTTCGCAAAGGTGCATCCGAAGTACAAGACGCCGTACGTTGCCTCGACGATCCTGGCCGTCGTCTCGATCATCGTGGTTGCGGTCGTGGCCTGGACCAATGGCCTGCTGACGGTCACCGAGATGGATCCGGGCGCGTGGTACCCGCTCTTCAACTGGCTTGCCACGTTCGGCGGCTTCATGCTCGTCGCGGTCTACGTCGCGATCTGCGTGGCGGCCTTCAAGGGCATGCCGGGCGAGTCGACCGGTCTGCTGGCTCTGGCGGGCATCATCGGCGGACTCGTGTCGCTGGGAGCCCTGTACGGCGTGATCTCGCTCTACTGGGGATCGGGTACGTCGTACGCGAACATCTGGTGGATCGCTCTTATCTGGCTCGCGCTCGGCCTGATCGTCACGGCCGTGCTCGCCTCGCGTGGGGCGTTCAAGCGCGCCACGGTGTAGCGCACTGCACGGCGGGGGTCCGGGGCTTCGGCTCCGGGCCCCCTTTTGCGTTGTGGGCGAGCGAGCAGGAACGGTACGCTTTTGTCGATGGCCATCAACGCCGACCCCGTAATCGACCCCGAGCGTCGCCAGCGGCTGCTCGACATCGTTGACGAGATCGGTCCCGCCTTCCGCGAGCGAGCGCCCAAGTACGACCGCGAGGCGTCGTTCCCGTTCGAGAACTTCGACGATCTCTACGACGCCGGCTTCTACGGTCTCTGCATCCCGACGCGCTACGGCGGTCTTGGTGCGAGCTTCAACGACTACATGCACGTCGGCGCGGCAATCGGTGCGTACTGCCCGATGACGGCACTGACGTTCAACATGCACACGCAGACCGTGCTGTGGACGGGCGTGGCCGCCGACGATCTCGACATGAGCGACGAGCACCGCGCCGCACACGAGGCGCTGCGCGCCGAGCTCTATCGCCGCATCATCGAGGAGAAGGCACTGCAGTCGCAGCCGCTCAGCGAGGGCATTGCCCAGGGCGCCACGCGCGGGTTTGCCACGACGGCCGAGAAGGTCGATGGCGGCTACAAGGTCAACGGCCGCAAGATCTTCGCCTCGCTGTCCGGCGCGGCGTCGGACTACAACATCACGTGCGTCGAGACGAGCGAGGACGAGATCCTGTTCCTCGCGATTGCCGCCGATGATCCGGGCGTCGAGATCGTTGGCGACTGGGATCCGCTCGGCATGCGCGGCACGGTCTCGCGCACGTTGCTGTTCAAGGACGCCTTCGCGCCCGACGATGCCGTGCTGCTACCACCCGGCATTTACAACCAGCTGGCCGAACGCTGGCCCTACGTCTACATGACGCTGACGCCCGCCTACATGGGCCTGTCGAAGGCCGTCATCGACTTCGTGCGCGACTACATGTCGTCGCAGGCTCCTCCCGGTGTCACCTCGCGGCGTGACGTGCCCCAGAAGCAGCAGGGTTGGGCCGAGCTGCAGATCATGTACGAGCGGAGCCGCGCCCTGTTCGACAAGGTCGTCGACGAGGCGCGCGTTGATCCCACACCCGACATGGTCGCGCGTGCGCTGGCCGCAAGCTTCACGACGATGGAGACCGCGCCGGAGATCGCCTCGCTGGCCATCCGCACGTGTGGTGGCCTGTCGATGCTCAAGGAGTTCCGCCTCGAGCAGTACTACCGCGACGCCCGCTGCGGCTCGCTGATGCTGCCGTGGAGCGCCGAGGTCTGCCTGCATCGCCTGGGCCGGCACGGCATCTTTCCCGACGACGCGGAGTAGCGTGATCGTCGACGTCGATGAGACGCCGATTGCTTGGCGCGAGGCAGGCGCGGGTGCGCCCGTCGTGTTTCTGCACGGTCTCGGCATGACGCGCACTGGCTGGGATGCCCAGCTCGAGGCGCTCGCCGACGGGTACCGCTGCGTGGCGTGGGACATGCCCGGCTACGGCGCATCCGAGCCGCTCGAGGCGTTCTCGCTGCCAGCTGCTGCCGATTCTGCGGCGATGCTGATCGACCGTCTCGGCGGCAGCGCACACGTTGTCGGTCTGTCGATGGGCGGCATGATCGCACTGCAGCTGGCGCTGCGGCATCCGGAGTGCGTGCGCTCCCTGTCGCTGATCGATACGAGCCCGGCCTCCGGTCTCGACGGCACCGATACTGTTGCGTGGCGTGCGGCGCGCCTGGCCCCGCTCGAGGCGGGCGCGCAGATCAGTGAGTTCGCCGAGCCCGTGCTGCGCGGCGTGATGGGGCCCGATCCGGACCCCGCGGCGGTTGCAGCCGCCGTTGCCTCGATGCTGCGGGTACCGATCAGTGGGCTGATGCAGACGATCGCTGCACTGCCCGATCACGACGTGCGCGATCGGCTCGGGGTCATCGCAGCACCCACGCTGGTGGTGGTGGGCGAACTCGATGAGGAGACGCCACCGGCGTATAGCGAGGCGCTGGCCGCAGGGATTCCGGGCGCGCGTCTCGAGGTGATCCCCGGGGTTGGGCATTTGACGCAGTTCGAGGCACCCGCCGCGCTCAGCCGACTGCTGCGCGACCATGTGGACATGGTGGAGGCCGCCTGATGGAGCACCGCACGCTCGATGTCTTCCGCCGTGCGCTGGTCGCAAGTGGTCTGGCCAGTGGCGAGGTCGTCGCGGTGCTGAGCGAGTCGGCGAGTCGCACCGCGCTCGTCGACACGGCGCGCCTGGCCGCCGAGGACCTTGGCGGCCGCGTCGTCGACGTGCGCATGCCGACACCGCCGAACCCCGGGCCGGTGGCAATCCGCTCGACGGGGTCGAGCATCGCATTGCAGGGCAATCCGGCGGCCGTCGCCGCACTCTGCGCGGCCGACCTCGTGCTCGATTGCACCGTTGAGGGTCTGCTGCACGCGCCCGAACTGCCGGCGATCCTCGGTGCTGGCTCGCGCGTGCTGATGATCCCCAACGAGGATCCCGAGGCCTTCGAGCGCTGGGCACCCGACGAGGGCGCGCTCAAGCTGCGCGTGCTGGCCGGCCTCGAACGCTTGCGTGCCGCAACGGAACTACGCGTCACGTCGTCGGCAGGCACGGATCTGCGCGTGTCGCTCACGGGCGCCTTCACGGCCGGCTCGTGGGGGGCCACCGACGGCCCCGGCACGGTGGCGCACTGGCCCGGCGGTCTCGTGGTCGCGTTTCCGGCGGCGGGGTCGGTCAACGGCACAGTCGTGCTCGCGCCGGGCGATGCCAACCTGACGTTCAAGGAGTACCTCCGCGACGCGGTGCGCCTGCGGATTGAGGACGACCGCGTGGTGGATATCGATGGCCACAATCTTGATGCCGACCTGCTGCGCTCGTACCTCGCCGCCTTCGACGAAGAAGAGGCCTACAGCGTGAGTCACGTGGGCTGGGGCATGAACCCCGCCGCGCGCTGGGACGCCCTTGTGATGGTCGATAAGCGCGAGACCAATGGCATCGAGCTGCGCGCCTTCGAGGGGAACTTCCTCTTCTCGACGGGGGCCAACGAGAACGCGGGCCGGTTCACCCGCGGTCACTTTGATTTCCCGATGCGCCACTGCACCGTGCGCCTCGACGGCGAAACCGTCGTCGATGCCGGCCGCGTCGTCGGCGGCTAGCGCGCCTGCAGGAGCTCGCGTATCTGCGCGGCGGTGGCACCGTGGCGCATCAGCCAGGCGTGGGCGCGCCGCCGAGCACCGGCATCGCTGGCCGCCGTGGGGTAGCGGCGGCGCACCTGCCGCTCGAGCTCGTCCATGTCGGCGGGCGGCTTGGTCTTCTCGGCCTCGCCGGCAACTTCGGAGGCGAGACGCCCGGCCAGCTGCGGGCTAAAGCCGCGGCGCGCTAAGAAGCCGTAGGCGCGCGAGCGACTGGCGGTCGTGCTGGGTCGTGCCGCGAGCAGACGCCGCGCCTCGGCCTCCTCGTCGAAGTCGGCGTAGGCCTCGTCGACCGCGGCACCGATCTCGGCGTCGGCAAAGCCCTGCCTGCGCAGGCGCTGCTGCGTGGAGAACGGCGCCTGCCCCGCATCGCGGAAGCGGCGAGCGCGCGTGGCGGCGAGCACGCGGTCGTTGAGTGCGCCCAGTTCCTCGCAGCGGTCGAGCGTGCGTTGGATCGTGGCGTCGTCGTGCCCCTTGCGGGCGAGGCGATCGCGCAGCTGGCCACGTGAAGCCATGCGGAAGTCGAGCGACCGAATCGCATAGCTGAGGGCAGCGGCGGTGTCGCGCTGCTGCTCGAGGCGCGTGCGTCGGGCCTCGTCCACCTCGCTGCCGAGGTGCAGGTCCTCGTCAACGACCAGCGAGGCCGGCAGCGTCGTCCAGTACGCGCCATTGAGATGCACCTTCACGGCCGGCTTGCCGTTGACGGCCGCCAGTCGCGTGATTTTGGACAGTTTGGATCCGGATCCATTTTGTCCCTCTGCGGGACAATTTGGATCCGGATCCAATCTGTCCGCCATGGCGCTGATGCTACCCGTCTGGACCCGGGTCCAGATTCGCGCGAAGCATGCAGATCTGGACCCGGGTCCAGATTGGTGCTTCAGACGTCGCCGATCTCGAACATGGCGTCGAGATCGTGGCGCGAGTACGCGCGGAAAGCGGGCAGCGTCTCGGTGCGGACGATGCCGTCGATCGCCAGCAGGCCGCTCGTAACGAGGTCGGCCATCGCCTCATTGCTCGAGACGCGCACGATTGCGACGAGGTCGTAGCGGCCGGCGACCGAGTGGACCTCGGCGACGCCATCGGTGGTGGCGAGACGGTCGGCGACCTCAGCGAGGCGGCCGCGCTCGACGTCGATCAGGACGAATGCAGTGACCATGGCGTGGAGTCTAGTCCTCGTCCCACAGCTCGGACTTGATCATCTCCCACGCCTCGCCCGGATCGCCCGGCATGGCGGGGATGTAGCGCGCGCCTTCGTGTGGCGTGGACGGCGGCGTCCACGAGCCGCGCTTCTGCAACCGCTTGATGTTGGCGCGATAGACCTCATCGACCTCGGCGTGCGAGCCGGGCTCGTCTTTGAGCCACAGGTTCTTCGGATGGATCGGCTCGTCGTACATGTCCTTGAAGAGCTCGGTGCGAAGATCCTTCATCCAGTTCGAGTTGAGGTTCATCGCGCGGAAGTTGCGGAGCGCCTCGATGTCGATAATGCCGGCGCAGAAGCTGTTCATGCCGCTCTGCGACAGCCCGAGCACCTGGCCCTGGAAGTCGACGATGTGGCCGTTGCCGCCACCGATGTCGTACGGCTGCTCCATCTTCGGATGCACGTAGACCGGGCCGACGTTCGGGCAGACCATGTAGAGCGAGTTGAAGTGCGCGTGGGCGCGGTTCTGCAGCAGCCACGTGCCGCCGGCGTCGGGGCCAGCCTGCGTCATCGGTACGGCCTCACTCGGGCGGTAGACAACCTCGGCGCCGTTGAAGGCGAGCGCACGGACGGCCTCGGGGTACTCGCCGTCGGAGCAGCACATCGTGCCGATGTTGCCGATGTCCTTCGTCTTGAGCACGGGGTAGAACGCGTCGAGCCCCTCGCCAAACACCTCGACCCAGCGGTCGTAGACGTCGTGCGGGGTGGTGGAGCGCTCGCGGCACCAGAGGTGGTTCTTGGCCGCCTTGTGCACGATCTTCCCGTTCGGGCCGATCACGAACAGCATGTTGAAGAAGCGGTTGTCCATCACCTCGGGCAGCCGGGCCTTGCACTGCACGACGATGTACGTGTCGTACTGCTTGGCCAGCTTGCCGAGCCGCTGCGTCTCGGGGCCGGGTAGGTCGATGAACAACTCGCGCGCCGCGACGGTGTGGGGGATATCGAAGATCTCGTCGGTAAAGCCCGTCAGCGCGCCCTCGGCGAGGGCGATCAGCTTGACGGGCATGTTGATGCCGATGATCGAGACGGCCGCATGGATCGCATCTTCGATCACATCGAGGTTGCGCTCGATCTCGCTGCGCTTGGAGATACCGCGCACCACCGTCGAGAGTCCCACTGCCATGTAGGGCGCTACGGGCCCCGTCTGCTTCGCCATGTTCGGCCTCCTGTGGGATGCAAGCGTACGCGAATGACGGGGGGTGCCTCTTGACACACTTCCCGCGGGATTGGATAATGGATCCAATCTGTTCTGGAGGATCGCTTCCGATGGCTGCAACCGAGACGAGTTCCAACGTGGCGGCGCGCACCGGCGCCGAATTCCTCGAGGGCCTGCGCAACGACAAGGATCGCGAGATCTGGATCGGCGGCGAGTGCGTCGCTAACCCGATGGACCACGAGTTTTTGAGCACGGGTGCCGAGGCGGTTGCACGTGTCTTTGACACGCAGCATCAGCACGCCGAGGTCTGTCTCGCGCCGAATCCCGATGACGGCAAGCTCGTCAACCGCACGCATCTGATCCCGCGCAGCAAGGATGACCTCGAAAAGCGCCGCGCATCGATGGAGATCATCGCGGGCGCGACGGGCGGGATGATGGGCCGCGTCCCCGACTACCTCAACGTGACGTTCGCCTGCTTCGCCGGGGCGTCGGAGGTGTGGGCGCGCCGTGGCAACGAGCGCGGCGCGGAGAACATCGTCAACTACCAGAAGCTGATGCGCGACCGGGATCTCTCGACGACGCACGCGATCATGAATCCCGTTGCTGACCGCTCGAAGTCGGATGCCCAGCAGATGGGCGGCGAGATCTCCCTGCACAAGGTCGGCGAGTGCGCGGAGGGCATCATCGTCCGCGGCGCGCGCATGCTCGCGACCCTTGCGCCGTTCGCCGACGAGATCTCGGTTTACCCCGGCTCGCCCCTGCAGGAGGGCGACGAGGCCTACGCGCTTGCGTTCGCGCTGCCGATGTCGACGCCGGGCCTGCGCTTCATCTGCCGCGACTCGTTCGCCAAGCCGAAGAGCACGTTCGACTACCCGCTCAGCGCGCGCTTCGACGAGATGGACGCGGTCGTGATCTTCGACGACGTCGTCGTGCCGTGGGACCGCGTCTTCCTCGATGGCGATCTCGCTGGCTACGACGAGGTCATCACCGACTCCGGCTGGCGCGGCCACATCATGCACCAGGCGTTCACCCGGTCGTACGTGAAGCTGATGTTCGCGTTCGGGCTCGGTCACGCGATGGCGCAGACCACGGGCGTGGCGCGCTTCGACCACATCCAGGAGAAGCTCGGCCAGATCTGGAACATGACGGAGCTCACGCGCTCGGCGCTCGTCGCCGCGGAGGCCGACTCGTACCTCGACGGCCACGGCGTCTGGTACCCGCATGACCGGCCCTTGATGGCGCTGCGCGGCGAAATGCCGAAGTGGCTGCCCCGTACGCACGAGCTGCTGCAGCTGATCGGCGGCGGATCCTTCATGGCGACCCCGTCGGAGGCCGACTTCAACTCGGCGATTCGCGGGGACATCGAGAAGTACTTCCAAGCCGCCGGTGGCAACGCCGAGCAGCGCGTGCGCATCTTCCGTCTCGCCTGGGACTTCATCGGCTCCGACCTCGGGGGACGCAGCGAGCTCTACGAGCGCTTCTACCTGTCGGACTCGTGGCGCATGACGCAGCTGGCCTATCGCACGGCGGACACCACGTTCGCCGAGTCGCTGGTCGATCAGTTCATGCACGACTAATCGGTTTTTACCGATGAGTCGCTACGTACCGATCGGCTAGAACTCGTCAGTCGCCGAGCCCCTTGGCAATCACGAGGTCAAAGCGCGCGGCGTCCGTGCGCAGCTCGATTGCGGCCTGATACTCGGCCGACGCGTAGCAGTCCTTCGCGGCCTGGTAGCTGGGGAACTCGACGATGAACGAGCGGCCGTGCGACTGGCCCTCCACGAGCTCAGCGACGTCGCCGCGGATGATCGCGTGACCACCATGGTCGGCAATGATCGCGCCCGCGGTCTAGCGGTAGGGCGTGAACGCCTCGGGGTCGGTGATGTTGGCCGTGACGACCCAGTAGCCCTTCGGCATGTCGTGCTCCTCGTTCAGGATGATCGTTCGGTGTGGTGCAGACTAGTCGGCGAGTAGCAGCTGCGCGATGCGCTCGCCCGTCATCACGGCCGGCAGGTTCGTATTGGCGCGCATGATCTGCGGGTAGAGGCACACGTCGCCGACGACCACGCGCGACAGGCCATGCACGCGCCCACGCTCGTCGCAGACCGCGTCGGGGCCGGTGCCCATCTTGGCGGTGCCGACCGGGTGGTAGTAGTGCGCGACGTTGGCGCGAATGCTGTCATCGGTTGAGAGATCCGTGACCGCTGCGCCGACATGTGTGGCAACCGCGGGGTGGTCGAGGATCTCGTTGGCCTTGACGATGCCATCGCGCAGCACGGCGATGTCATGACCAGCCGCGTCGCCGAGGTACTGATGGTCGATCACCGGCAGCGCCTCGGGATCGGTCGACGTGATGTCGATGCGCCCGCGGCTCTGTGGGGTAACGCACGAGACGACGATCGCGACACGGCCATGCAACTCGTGGGTCTGGTCGGCAGCCAGGACCGGAAAGATGTGGAGGTCGAAGAGGCCGTCGGTGGCCTGCGACGAGATCGCCTTGCCGAGGGTCTGCTCCTCGGGCAGGAAGCCCTCAGCGGCTGCGGCATCGATGTCGGCCTGCAGCTCTGCACCGATCTCGCGGTCGACGAGCACGAGCGGCTGGTCGTGCAGGTTGGCGCCAACGCCGGGCAGGTCGAGCACGGGCTCGACGCCAACGGCGCGTAGGCGCTCGGGGTCGCCGATGCCAGATCGCTGCAGGATCAGTGGCGTGCCGTATACGCCCGCGGCGAGCACGAGCGTGCCGGCCTGGATCTCGTAGGCCCGTCCGTCGCTGACGGCGTGGACGATTACGCCGTCGGGCGTCTCCTCAAAGCGATCGACGAGCGTGCGGTCGAGAATCGTCAGGTTCGGCAGGTGCCGCACGGGATCGAGGTAGGCGAAGGCGGTGTTCCAGCGCGTGCGCCCCACGACGTTGACGGTCTCGAGGCCAAAGCCGTCGTTGCCGTCGAGGTCGCAGAGGTCGGACGTCATCTTCCAGCCGAGCGCCTCCGTGGCCTCGAGGCAGTGGCGGTGAAACGGCACGGCCTCGTCGGCGGTGTAGGTGCGGACGCGCATCTTCTCGACAACGGTGTCGAACAGCGGCGCCACGTCGTCGGCGGTCCAGCCGGGCAGGCCCCACGCGTTGTAGTCCGCGCGGTGGCCGACGGCCGCGATCGCACCGTTGTGGGCGGAGCAGCCGCCGATCACACGGGCGCGCTCGTAGGCCCAGCGCCCGTCGCCACTGGTGTAGCCCCAGTCGTGCGACAGCGCGAGCGTGGTGGCATCGACGAGATCCGCGGGCCAGCCCGGCGCGCCGTGCGGGCCGTAGTCGGGCCCGGCCTCCACGAGGACCACGTCGCGGCCGGCCTCAGCGAGACGCGCGGCCGTGACCGCACCGGCAGAACCGCCACCGACGATCACGAAGTCGGCCGCTGCACTCACGGCGCGAGGTCTTCCCACTGGGTGGTGCCCCACGTGATCGCGAGGAACGTGCAGGCATGCCCGGCAGCGGCGCCGTGGTAATGGCGCTCGTCGGCGGGCGAATCGACGTAGTCACCCGGCGCCAGGATGGTCTCGCCGTCCTCCATGCCGACACGGCCAAGCCCGTCGAGGACGAGCAGCTTCTGACCACCGGGGTGGGAGTGCCAGAACGTGCAGGCGCCGTCGTCGAACGAGACGCGGGCGATATCGGGCACGCTGCCGTCGGGCGCCTCATCGAGCATCTCGAGCCGCACGGTGCCGGTGAACCGGCCGCCGTAGAGCTCCGAACTGTTGCCGCCGCTGACGATCCTCATTGCCTGCCTCCCGTTGAACTTTGCACAGTGTCGCGCAAATCCGCCACGGAGCAAGGGTATTGCGGGGGTGCGGGCGACTAGGGTTCAGAGCAAGGATCTCTTAGGAGTCGCACCACTGTGAAGAAGTTCGTCTACGACCAGTCCGAGGGATCCGCTGAGATGCGCAATCTCCTTGGTGGCAAGGGCGCCAATGTCGCCGAGATGCAGCGCATCGGCGTGCCCGTCCCCGACGGCTTCACCGTCACGACCGAGGCCTGCGTCGACGCGATGAACGCCGGCGGCACCTGGCCCGAAGGGCTCTGGGAGGGCGTGCTCGACCGTCTTGGTGCGCTTGAGGAGCGCACCGGCCGCAAGCTCGGCGATCCCGACAAGCCGCTGCTTGTCAGCGTGCGCTCGGGTGCCGTGTTCTCGATGCCGGGCATGATGGACACGATCCTCAACCTTGGGCTCAACGACGCCGCGGTGCAGGGCCTGGCGACGGAGAGCGGCAACCCGCGCTTCGCTTGGGACTCGTACCGCCGCTTCGTGCAGATGTTCGGCGAGGTCGTGCTCGGTGTGCCGTCCGACGACTTTGAGCATGCGCTGTCGCAGCTGAAGAAGGCGCGTGGCGTGAAGAACGACACCGACCTGAGCGCCGAGGACCTGCAGGAGCTCGTCGCGACGTTCAAGGAGATCGTCGCCGAGTCCGCTGGCCCCGACGCCTTCGGCGACGACCCGCGTGCCCAGCTGCGCCTGGCGATCAACGCCGTTTTCGACTCGTGGCAGAACCCGCGCGCCGTCGTCTACCGCCGGGCCAACGACATCCCCGACGACCTCGGCACGGCCGTGAACATCATGCAGATGGTGTTCGGCAATCTCGGCGAGACCTCCGCCACCGGCGTGTGCTTCACCCGCAACCCCGCCACCGGCGCGAAGGAGCTGTACGGCGAGTTCCTCGTCAACGCGCAGGGCGAAGACGTCGTCGCCGGCATTCGTACGCCACGGCAGCTGGCCGAGCTCGAGGGCGAGCTGCCCGAGGCCTACGCCGAGCTGCTCGCCACGATGGCGCGCCTCGAGGCGCACTACGGCGACATGCAGGACATCGAGTTCACGATCGAGCAGGGCAAGCTCTACCTGCTGCAGACCCGCAACGGCAAGCGCACCGCGCAGGCTGCCGTGCGTGTCGCGTGCGACATGGTCGACGAGGGCGTGATCACCACCGAGCAGGCGGTCCAGCGCATCGACCCCAAGCAGCTCGACCAGCTGCTGCATCCGACGATCGACCCCGACGCGCCCCGCGAACTACTCGCCCGCGGCCTCAACGCCTCGCCGGGTGCCGGCGTCGGTGAGGTCGTGCTCGACGCCGACACGGCCGAGCGCCGTGGCAAGGCCGGCACGCCGGTGATCCTCGTGCGCTGGGAGACCACGCCCGACGACATCCACGGGGTGATCGTGGCGCAGGGCGTCATCACCGCCCACGGCGGCATGACCTCGCACGCGGCCGTCGTCGCGCGCGGCATGGGCAAGCCGTGCGTCGCGGGCGTCGAGGGTCTCCAGATCGATATCCAGGGCCGCAGCGTGATCATCGGCGGCCGCACCATCAAGGAGGGCGAGATCCTCACGATGGACGGCTCGACGGGCGAGATCTTCGGTGGCGCGATGGCCCTCGTGCCGCCGCGCTTTGACGAGTACTTCCAGCGCATCACCGCGTGGGCCGATGACATTCGTCGCCTGCGCGTGCGCGCCAACGCCGACACGCCGGAAGACGCCGCGCGCGCCCGCAGCTTCGGCGCCGAGGGCATCGGTCTCTGCCGTACCGAGCACATGTTCATGAGCGACACGCGCCTGCCGGTCGTGCGCGAGATGATCCTCGCCAACGACTACCCCGAGCGCGAGGTCGCGCTCGACCAGATCGGCCCGATGCAGGAGAGCGACTTCGTCGGCATCCTCGAGGCGATGGACGGCCTGCCGGTCACGATCCGCCTGCTCGACCCGCCGCTGCACGAGTTCTTGCCGTCGCTGCTCGAAGCGTCTCGCTCTGTCGAGCGCATCAAGGAGCACGGTGACGAGGGCGACCTCGGCGAGGCCGAACTCCTGCTTGCCCGCGTGAAGGAATTGACCGAGTCGAACCCGATGCTCGGTACCCGCGGCTGCCGCCTCGGCCTCCTGTTCCCCGAGATCTACCGGATGCAGGCCCGCGCGATCATGCGCGCCGCGCACCAGCTGAAGGCCAAGGGTGGCGATCCGCGCCCGGAAATCATGATCCCACTGGTTGGGTTTGCCGAGGAGCTACGCCGCATGCGCGAGCTCGTCGAGGAGGTCGTGCAGGAGGAGAACGAGGCGCACGGCGTCGAGTTCCCCATCGAGATCGGCACGATGATCGAGCTACCGCGCGCCGCCGTCGTCGCCCACCAGATCGCGGAATACGGCGACTTCTTCTCGTTCGGCACGAACGATCTCACCCAGACCGTGCTCGGCCTGTCGCGCGACGACGCCGAGGGCAAGTTCCTCCAGCAGTACATCGAGGACGGCGTGATCGACGCGAACCCGTTCTCCACCCTCGACATTGACGGCGTTGGCGCCGTGGTGCGGATGGGCTGCGAAGGCGGCCGCCGCGCCAAGCCGGGCATCAAGCTCGGCGTCTGCGGTGAGCACGGCGGCGATCCCGCCAGCGTCGGCTTCTTCCACGAGGTCGGCGTTGACTACGTGTCGTGCTCGCCGTTCCGTGTGCCGATTGCCCGCCTTGCCGCTGCGCAGGCCGCACTCGACTCGAGCTTCAAGGACCGCTGAGATGGCCCACACGCTGCACGTCGCACTCGACCCGCGTGACCCTGCTCCCGCCGACGTCGCGATCGTCGTCGACTGCATCCGCGCGACCACGACGATCTCGCACGCGCTTGACACCGGCTACGCGTCGGTTACGTGCGTGGGGGAGATCGAGGATGCCCATGCCGAGCGCGCCGAAGGCGTGCTGCTGGGTGGCGAGCGCCACGGCGTGCTGATCGAGGGCTTCGACCTTGGCAACTCGCCCGCCGAGTACGCCGAGCGCAAGGGCGATCGACTCGTCCTGACGACCACGAATGGCACCCGCGCGATCCTGCAGTCCGTCGCGGAGTCCACGACGGTCCTCGTCGGCGCGCTCGTTAATGCGCAGGCGCTGGTTGATGCCGCGCTGGCTGCCGTGCCGGCCGACGGCACGATCGTCGTGCGCTGCGCTGGCGTGCGCGGCGAGGTCGCTCTCGACGACGCCTACGTGGCCGGTGTCCTGATGCAGCGCATCCTGCACGTGCTGCCCGACGCCTTCCCGACCGACGGTGCGCGCACCGCGATCGCGATCGCCAACGCGTATCCGCTGGCGCTGGCCGCCCTCGAGGACAGCCAGAGTGCGCGCGATCTCGATGGGACGGGCCTCGAGCCGGACATCATGCGCTGCGCCCAGGTCGACACGCTCTCGTCGGCACCTCGCGTCGTCGAGTCGGCCCCGGGTCGCGTCGTCGTCGCGCTCGCCTAGTCCTCGCGCGCGGTCGGGAACTTGCGTTCCATCAGTACTTCGGCACGCGCCTGCTGGCGCCGCTGCAGTCGGCGGAGCAGGATCACCGCGACAACGATCACGATCGCAGCAAAGGCGATCGCACCGCCGACACCCATCACGCTCTCGACCCGCTGGATCGACTCGCCGAACGCGTAGCCGATTGCGGTCAGGGAGCAGGCCCAAGTGACGCCGCCGAGTACGTTCCAGAGAAAGAACGTGCGCCAGCGCATGCTGCTCATACCGGCGATCCACGCGCCGAAGATGCGCAGCCCAGCCGTCCAGCGGGCCAGCACCACGGCCTTACCGCCGTGGATCGCGAAGAACTGCTCGCTCCAGGCGACACCGGCTGCGACGCGCTCGAAGCGGCTGAGGCGATCGATCAGTCGACGGCCGCCGAAGCGGCCGATGCAGTACCCGATGTTGTCGCCGATGATCGCGGCCACCGAGGCGACGGCGGCGACGGCGAACGGGTTGAGCAGTCCACGGGATGAGGCAGCAGAGGCGATCAGCAGAATCGTGCCGCCCGGGAAGGGCACGCCCGCCGTCTCGAGCATCAGCGGGATGAAGATCGCGATGTAGCCCCAGGTCCGGATCCACTCCTCGAACAGGGCGTGATCGAACATCAGAGGGTGTCCAGGATCACCGCGATCGGCGGATAGGTCCTGTGGACGGCCTTCGAGAACTCACGCTCGTACTGGTCGACGAGCTCCGGATCGATCGTCGCGGCGTAGGCGTCGCGCATCTCCGCCAGTTCCTCGGCGGCCCAGTCAACCTCATCGGCGTAGTCGCCGTAGCGTTCCTCGGCGTCGTAGCGATCGGAGGAGCGGTACTGCTGGAGCGCGTCGCGCAGCGACTGCAGACGATCGGCGTGATCGATCGCGAAGACGTCGAGTTGCATCGTTATCAGGTCTCCGAAGCGCTTGCGGCGGAACATGTCTCGGATGCTACCGGTGCAGAGGCAATATGCTGCCGCCCATGGTCGATACCGCACTGATCCGCAGCCAGATGCCCTCCGTCACGAACGCCGTGTACTTCAACACCGGCACGTTCGGGCCGTTCCCGCTTGCCGTGAAGGACGCGATGAACGCGCACGTCGACGGTGTCTGGAATGTCGGGCGCATCGGCGACGACCGCTACGCCGAGCAGTCCGCAATCGAGGAGGCGGCGCGGGCCGCGATGGGTCGCGTCGTCAACGCGCCGTCGACCGAGATCGCGCTCGGCCACTGCACCAGCGATGGTCTCAACCTTGTCGTGGGCGGCATCGACTGGCAGCCGGGCGACCAGGTTGTGATCGGCGACTTCGAGCACCCTGGGTTGACGGTGCCGCTGCAGGTAATGGGCGAGCGCCGCGGCATCGAGGTGATCATCGTGCCGATCACGTACGCCGATGATCCGGCACAGGTGATTGCCGATGCGCTCACGCCGCGCACGAAGTTGGTGGCTCTGTCGCACGTGATCTGGACGACCGGTCGCATCATGCCGATCCCGCGCATGTCCGAGATCGTGCGCGACCATGGCGCGGTGTTCCTCGTGGACGCCGCGCAGGGCCCCGGCTGCATCCCAGTCGACGTCCAGGCGTTGGGTTGCGATTTCTACACGATTAGCGGCCAGAAGTGGCTGTGCGGCCCGTCCGGCACGGGTGGCCTGTGGGTCAACCCCGGCTCGCTCGACCGCATCGCCCCGGCCTTCCCGGGCTACCCGACGATGCAGAAGACGCCCGCTGGCCCGCGCATGTGGGACAACGCGCGCCGCTTCGAGCCCGGGACAGTTACGCACACGGCGCTGGTTGGCCTCACCACCGCGATTGAGTGGCGCGAGTCGGTCGGTGGCTTTTCTGCCACGCACGCCGCCGCCATGCAGTTGGCGGCCTACCTGCGTGATTGCCTGGCGGAGGTGCCGAAGGCGATTGTCTCGCACGTTGACGTGCCGTCGCCGTTCGTCGCGTTCGAGATCGAGGGCATGCCCGCGTCCGTTGTCGTGCGCAAGCTCGAGGACCAAGGCATCATCGCCCGCTTCCTACCCGGCACGGCACTCACGCGCATCGCCGTCGGCTGCTGGAATGATCAGTCCGACGTCGACCGGCTCGTCGCGGCGCTCGGCGCGCTGTAGAGCACTGTGACGTGGCCGCCCGGGACTCCCGGACGGCCACGCCGTCAGCGACGTCAGTCGATGTTCTGACAGCCCATCACGGAGACGTAGCCCGCGAGGTCCTGCCAGGCATTGACGCCAATCAGCTGCTGGAGGGCGGCGCACTGCGGTGCCTTGGTCTGGCCGGTGTTGCTGACCGCGAGCGTGAACCACGCCTGGCTGTTGCCGTAGACGAGCGCCTGAGTATCGGTCTGGGCCGACTGGCATGCCTTCGTGGACTTGACCATCAGCGCGCCGATGTTCGGCGTGCTCTTTGAGATCGCGACCTTCACACACGAGGCTGGCGTCTGACTCGTGTTGCCCGCGTTGAACGCCTTCATGATCGCGGTCAGCTGACGCTGCGTCGGCGGCTTCGTGGCGCCGCTGTCGGCAAGCGCCGACGTGGCACCGATGGCGAGCAGAGCGGCAGTGAGCACAGCAATGATGATGCGGCTGGGCATGGCAGGCCTTTCGCTGGGAGTGCCACCTTGAACACCAAGGCAGCCGCGCCCATTCTGCACCGATACGGGAACGAGCGTGTGACCCCGCACACGCAGGAAATCAGTTGGGCAGTCCGAGCTCCGTGCTGATCGGCTGCAGAGCGGCCACGACGTTGCGGATGTGGTCATCGAGTTCGATGCCGAGCAACTCAGCGCCTTCGTAGACGTCCTCGCGGCTCACGCCGGCGGCGAACGCCGGCGTCTTCAGCTTCTTCTTCACGCTCTTCGGCTCGAGGCCGTCGAGGCCCGTGGGGCGAACGAGCCCGCAGGCATGGATGAAGCCGCTCAACTCATCGCAAGCAAACAGCGTCTTCTCGAGCTGGGTCTCCGGCACGACCCCCGTGTGCTGGGCGTGGGCGAGGATTGCGCGGCGGAACCAGTCGGGATAACCGCGCTCCTCGAGGATGGCCTCACCGGCCTGCGGATGCTGCTCGAGCGTGGGGTGGATCTCCCAGTCGAAGTCGTGCAGCAGGGCAACATTGCCCCACGCCTCCTCGTCCTCGCCTGCGGCACGCGCATAGCTGCGCACGGAGGCCTCGACGGCAAGCGCATGGCGACGCAGTGCCTCGGACTGGATGAACTCACAGACGATGCCCCAGGCAGCGTCGCGATCGTGGACGGTGTCGGTGCTCATGCCACAAGGGTAACCAGTGCGTGTACGCCCGCGGGGCGCCCGGTACCATGCGCCCTGTGACGGCCACCGATCCACGCAGCACGCTCGGAGACCTCCTCGTGATCGAGGGCGGCACGCCGCTCTCCGGACGCGTCCAGGTTGGCGGCAACAAGAATGGCGCGCTGCCGATCATCGCCGCGTGCCTGCTCACGGAGCACGAGTGCGTCATCGAGAACGTGCCGCGCATCCGCGACGTCGAGGTGATGGCCGAGCTCGTCGGCTCGACCGGCGCTGAGGTGGAGTGGCTTGAGCAGAACACGCTGCGCATCAAGGCCGCCGGTGACATCATGCCCGCAATCGATCGCGCGCTCAGCGTCCGCATTCGCGCCTCGATCTTGCTGGCCGGGCCCCTGCTTGCGCGCTGCGGCGAGGTGCTCGTGCCGCCGCCGGGTGGCGACGTGATCGGTCGCCGCCGCATCGACACGCACCTGCATGCGTTCGCCGCACTCGGCGCTGACGTCGAGGTCGAGCGCGACTTCATGTTGCGTGCGCCTGAGGGCCTCGTGGGTACGCGGTTCTTCATGGATGAGCCATCCGTGACCGCCACCGAGAATGCCGTGATGGCGGCCGTCCTCGCGAAGGGCGACACCACGCTGATCAACGCCGCGTGCGAGCCGCACGTCCAAGACCTTTGCCGCTTCCTCGTCTCGATGGGTGCGGAGATCGACGGCATCGGCTCGAACGTCCTCTGCATCCATGGTCGCGCCAGCCTTGGCGGGGCGCGCCATCGCATCGGTCCCGACCACATCGAGGTCGCGTCGTTCATCGGTCTCGCCGCCGTCACGCGGGGCGAGCTGATCATTGAGGACGTCGAGCCGGAGGATCTCTATCCGGTCGTGCATGGCTTCGAGCGCCTCGGGGTCCGCATCGAGCTCGACGGGCGCACGCTCACCGTGCCCGACGATCAGGACTTGACGATCCGCGATGACTTCGGCGGCCAGGTGCCGAAGCTCGAGGATGGCCCGTGGCCGCAGTTCCCGGCCGACCTCACGTCGATCGCCGTCGCCGTCGCCACGCAGGCCAAGGGCACCGTCTTGATCTACGAGAAGATGTTCGAGAATCGCCTGGTCTTTACCGACAAGCTGGTCTCGATGGGCGCCCGCATCGTGCTGTGCGATCCGCACCGCGCGATCGTCACTGGCCCGGCGCAGCTCGTCGGCGAGCGCGTCGACAGCCCCGACATCCGCGCGGGCATGGCGATGCTGATCGCTGCGCTGGCGGCCGAGGGCACGACGACGATCGGCAACGTTGGGCAGATCGATCGCGGCTACGAGCGCATCGATGAGCGCCTGCGCGGGCTCGGCGCCCGCATCACGCGCATCAGCGGCTAGTTCGCCGGGGCGTACTCGGCGATCGCTCGCTCTGGCAGCAGCTCATGAAGCTGCTCGTCACGCGACAGCAGTTCCGCATCGAGTTCCTCGGCGAGAGCAGCGTACGACGCGTCATACGCTGACAGTCCTCGAGCGCACCAGCGCGCGATGTCCTCCAGCTTCGGATCGATTCGCGTGATGGTGATCGACTGCAGGCGGTGGACGACGCCCAGAAGCTCGCGTTCCGTCATGCCACGGCGCCGTGCGGCAGAGTTGATGACCTCGAGATCGATCAGCGATGGCGCGATGACGTCTAGGGTCGGATCATCGAGCGCGGCGAGTGTGTTGGCATCATCGAAATCCTTGGCGGCGGGCATCAGCGCGGGCACCAGGACTGATGCATCGACGATGAACGGCCGGCGCTTCATACGCGCTCTCGGCGCGCGTGAGCGCGGGCCTGCTCGTCGAGTATCCGATCGAGCTTCGCGTCGTGCTCTGCGCGCCCGCGGCGGATCTCCTCCACTGCATCAAAGGGCTCCTGTGCGGGGTCGGCATCCAGGAAGATCTGATGGATCTCGGCGATCGCCTCGCGGCTTCGGCGCCGACGCGCATCGGCCTCCGGCTCGAGAGTCTCGTCCACGAGCTCCCCGATCCACGCACTGCGTGTCTTGCCTGCGGCGCTGGCCGCGGCATCGATCCGCGCGAGCTGTGCTTCGTCGAGCGAGAGGAGGACCTTCTTGCGCATGCGCTTACTATATCCGGATATCCGGACGAGCGACAGGTCGTGGTCTGTACGATCCTCGGGCACACGACTGCGATCAGGAGAACGACGTGTCCAAGGAGATCATCCGCACCGACAACGCGCCCGCCCCGTTTGGTGGCGCGCCGTACAACCAAGGCGTCAAGACGGGCAACCTCGTCTTCCTGGCCGGCCAGATCCCGATGGATCCCGCCACGGGCGCCCTCGTTGAGGGTGGTGTCGTCGAGCAGACCCACAAGTGCTTCGACAACGTCGCCGCGATCCTCGAGGCCGCCGGCTCCGACCTGTCGAAGGTCATCCGCGCGCAGGTCTACATGATCGATCTCGCCGAGTTTGGCGAGATGAATGCCGTCTACTCCGAGCGCATGGCCGAGCCGTATCCGGCCCGCTCGACGTTCCAGGTCGCGGCGCTGCCCGCGGGTGCGCGCGTCGAGATCGAAGTCGTCGCGGAGATCTAGCGAGATGGGCGCGCGCGCAGAAGGATCTGACGCGCGCGCCCTGCTCGCCGGCTCGCCACGCATTCGCGAGGCGGTGCCCCTGCTCGCAGAGGCCGCCGACCCCGGCCAGCGCGTCGCTCTCGTGGGCGGCGTCGTGCGCGATCTATTGCGCGGCGAGGAGCCGCACGAGGTCGACGTCGTCGTCGAGGGTGACGGCATCGCCTTCGCCAAGCGCCTTGGCGCGTTGACCTCCTCTGAGGTACGCACCTACCCGGCGTTCGGCACGGCGACCGTGCGCTCGCGCCCGCCCGTCGATGTGGTCACCGCACGCACCGAGACCTATGCCGAGCCGGGTGCGCTACCGACGGTCGCGCCCGCCACGCTCGAGGAGGATCTTCGTCGCCGTGACTTCACCGTCAACGCGATTGCCGCGGTCGTGGCTGGTCCTGATGCCGGCGCGCTGCTCGACCCGTACGACGGCGTCGCAGCCGTCGCCGCGAAGTCGCTCGCACTGTTGCGCCCCGATGCCTTTGAAGAAGACGCCACGCGACTCGTGCGCGCCGCACGCTACGCCGCTCGTCTCGAGGCCGCACCCGACGCCACGCTGGTGCACGCGGCCAAGGCTGCGGCCCATGGCGGCTTCGTGCAACTGACCGGCCAGACGCGCATGGTCGACGCCATGTGCCTCGCGTTCGAGGAGCAGTATCCCGCTCCCGTGATTGCCCTCCTCAACGAGTGGGGCGTCCTCGCTGCGATCGAGCCCGGCTTCCGTGCCGATCCCAACGACGTCGCGGCGGCATGGATGATCGTCGAAGACGAGGCGCGCGATGCCGATCGCGTGGCGCTGGGCTTCGGTCTGCTGCTCGCCGGTGTCGAGGCTGGTCGCCGCCGCGAGTGGCTTGCCAGCAGTGGCCTTGACCGTAACGCCATTCGCGCTGCGCTCGGCGCGGCCGATGCGGGCGCACTGCGTGGTGCGATCGCGGGTCGGACCGACGGCGACGTTGACGAGGCGTGCGCCCGTGTGCCAATCGAGGCCGTGATTGCGGCGGGTGGTGACGAGGCGATCAGCTACCTGACACGCCTGCGCCACATCGCGCTGGCTGTGGATGGTGCGGACGTCAAGCAGGTTGCCAACGCAGAGGGTGCTGAAGTGGGGCGGCTCCTGATCGCACTACGCCGCGCCTGCATCGACGGTTCGGTTGCGGACAGTCGCGACGCGCAACTCGCCTGGCTGGACAATTTGGATCCGGATCCGAATTGTCCCTAAAGCGGACAGAATGGATCCGGATCCATTCTGTCCCGAAGCGCGTGGTGCGTCAGCGACCGGAACCGGCCACGAGGCCGAAACCGACAAACACCACCGCGACAACGAGCGCGAAGAGGCCGGCGTAGAGAAGCGGTGCAGACTTCATCCGCCCGCCAACCTGACCAGCAGGTCCTGGATCGGCATCCGGATCGCCGTGATGGTGTTGTAAAAGGGCGGAAAGAAGAAGATCAGCCCGAAGATGATGAAGAATCCGAACCGATCCAGACGGCCCCACGCCTCTGCCATCTCACGCGGCATGAACGCGGCGAGGACGCGGCTCCCGTCGAGCGGCGGGATGGGCATCATGTTGAACACCGCCAGCAGGACGTTCGTCGCGAATGCGAGACCGAGGAGGTCGCCGAAGAAGCCCGTCGCGCTGGGGAAGATCTGGATCGCCACCACCGCGGTGACGTAGGCGATGACGATGTTCACGATCGGCCCGGCGATGGCGACGATTGCCATGTCGCGGTGCGGGCGGTTGAAGAAGCGCGGCTGCACCGGAATGGGCTTGGCCCACCCGAACATGAATCCGGAGGTCAAATACGTGATCGCGAACATGGCGGTACCCATCGGGTCGATGTGCTTGAGGGGATTGGCCGTGAGCCGTCCGAGCATGCGAGCTGTTGGGTCTCCGAGTCGGTTCGCCATGTAGGCGTGCGCCAACTCGTGGAGTGCCATCGAGAAGACGAGAACCGGCACGAGCAGCGCCAGCAGCGCGAGATTGTCTGCGGAAAGGCGGTCGGAGATATTCGTCATCCACCCGCAGCGTAGCCCGACTCTCGGTACCCTCACGGCATGCCGCTCGCGTGGGACAGTTTCGCCGCCTTTCCGCTCCTGCGTTGGCAGGGGCCAGAAGGTGTCGTTGCGGCCTTCACGAGCCGTCGCGGCGGTGTCTCCGAGGGGCCATTCGCGTCGCTCAATCTCGGGTTCACCACCGGCGATGATCGTGCTGCCGTCGCCGAAAACCGCCGCCGTCTCTGCGCTGCCGTCGGGGTCGACCCGGCCCGCACGGTGCAGAACCATCAGGTCCATGGCAACGTCGTGCAGGTCGCCGAGCCGCTAGTCGGCGGCTACCTCGATCCGCAGGGCGAGTTGCCGCAAGCCGACGCGCTGATCACGCGCGACCTGGAGTTGGCGCTGGTCGCGCTCTCGGCCGACTGCGTGCCGATCGTGATCGCCGCGCTGGACGGCTCCTCGGTCGGCGTCGTCCACGCCGGCTGGAAGGGGCTCGTGGCGGGCGTCATCGAGGAGACCGTCACGACACTCGGTCCCGGTTCGTACGCCGCGGCCGTCGGTCCGTGCGCCGGCCCGCTGGCGTACGAGGTGGGGGAGGAGGTCGCCGTGCAGCTGCGCGAGCGCTTCGGCGAGGGCACCGCGATGCATGGCACCGCCGATTTGGCCGCGGCTGCGGGAACCGCACTGATCCAGGCCGGTCTCTCGCCCGACGCGATCGAGATCGCGGGCCTCTGCACGATCACCGATGCCGACACCTTCTTCTCCTATCGCCGTGATGGCGCGACCACGGGTCGCCAGGGCGTGATCGCGTACCGTGAGGAGCCTGATGTCGAGGAATCCTGATGACGTGAAGGCGGGCGTGGCTCGGACCCGCGCGCGCATCGCAGAGGCCGCTGCGCGCGCCGGTCGACGTGCCGACGAGATCGAGATCGTCGCCGCGGTCAAGTACCTCGACGCCGAGGATCTTCCGCTGCTGCATGCCGCGGGCATCACGCGCGTGGGGGAGAACCGCACCGACCAGCTCGTCGCCAAGCAGGACGCCTACGGCGATCTGTTCACCTGGGACTTCATCGGCCATCTGCAGAGCCGCAAGGTCAAGGAGATCGCCGGACGCGTGAGCCTGATCCACTCGCTCTTTACCGAGTCGACCGCCGCGCAGATCGAGAGCCGCTCGCCCGCACCGCAGGATGTCCTCATCGAGGTCAACACCGCTGGCGACCCCGACAAGGACGGCGTTGCCCCGGCCGACCTCGATGCCCTGCTCGAGCTCCTCGCGTCGCTCGGCAACGTCAACGTGACGGGGCTGATGACGATGCCCGCCTTCGCCGAGGATCCCGAAGACTCACGCGCCGCCTTTGCCGCGCTGCGCGAGCTCGCTGCCACTGCGGCGGAGCGGTGGGAGGGCACCCACACCTTCACGCGCCTGTCGATGGGTACGAGCCAGGATTTTGAGGTCGCAGTCGAGGAAGGCGCAACGCTCGTTCGGGCAGGAAGCGTGCTGCTGACGCCGTAAAAGGCAAAAAGTGCGGACATCCGTCCGCCAGACCTTTACACTGACGCTTATGTCCAGCATCTGGCACCGCACACTCGTCTACTTCGGCCTCGCCGAGGATGAGAGCCTCTACGACGACGACTTCTCCACGGTCCATGACGACCCGGAGCCGACGTCCCGCAGCCGCTCCGCCGTCCGCCGTCTCGATCGCAAGCGCTCGACGCCGGCCCCGGACTACGACGATGCCTTCCACGAAGAGGAGACCGCCGCCGGTCGTTCCCGCCGCGGCACCGCCAGTGGCGAGATAGGCGTGCTGCGTTCGGCACCCGACAAGAAGGCTGCCAACGCTGTCCGCGTCCACGTGATCGCGCCGCGCTCGTACAATGACGCGCAGCAGATTGCCGACCGCTTCAAGAACGGCGTGCCGGTGATCGTCAACCTGCAGACGTCTGAGCCCGATCTCGCCAAGCGCATGATCGACTTCAGCTCCGGCATGACCTACGCCCTCGACGGCGCGATCCAGCGCATCGCCGAGAAGGTTTTCCTGCTCACGCCCGTCAACGTCGAGGTCTCGGCGGAGGATCGCCAGCGCCTCGTCGATCAGGGCTTCTTCAACCCGAACGGGTAGCCGTCGTCGGCGAGCCCCGGTAGGGTGCCGCTGTCACATCGGGAGGAGACACCGTGACGTTGGATGAGTTGCGCGACCTGGTCGCCAAGGGTGAGATCGACACCGTCGTTCTTGCCATGACCGACATGCAGGGCCGGCTGCAGGGCAAGCGGCTCGATGCCGAGGCCTTCGTCAACGAGATCGCGGCTCACGGCGCCGAGGCGTGCAACTACCTGCTCGCCGTCGACATGGAGATGGCCACGCTGCCGGGCTTCGCGCTCACCAGCTGGGAGTCGGGCTACGGCGATTTCGTGCTCAAGCCCGATCTGTCCTCGCTGCGCCCGATGCCGTGGCTCGAGGGCACGGTGCTCTGCCTCGCTGACGTGGAGCATCACGATGGCTCTCCCGTCGTCGAGTCACCGCGCCAGATCCTGCGCGCCCAGCTCGTGCGTCTCGCCGAGCGCGGCTGGAACGCGAAGATCGGCTCCGAGCTGGAGTTCGTGCTGTTCCGCGAGTCATATGACTCTGCACGCGAGAAGGGCTATCGCGACCTCAAGCCCGCCAACGCGTACAACGTCGATTACTCGATCCTCGGCACGACGATGGTGGAGGACGTGATCCGCCCGATTCGCCTCGCGATGAAGCAGTCGGGCCTCACGGTGGAGGACTCCAAGGGCGAGTGCAACCTCGGCCAGCACGAGATCAACTTCCGCTACCAGGACGCGTTGCGGATGGCTGACGACCACGTCTTCTACAAGCTCGCCGCCAAGGAGATTGCGTACCAGCACGGTGCGGCGATCACCTTCATGGCGAAGGTCAACCAGCTCGAAGGCAACTCGTGCCACATCCACTGCTCGTTCTGGGACGGTGACGAGCCGCTGTTCCCCGGCACGGGCGAGGGCGGGCACTCGGAGCTCTACGACCAGTACATCGCCGGCCAGGTCGAGCGGACGCACGAGCTGTCGTACTTCTTCGCGCCGAACGTCAACTCATACAAGCGCTACGCGTACGGCTCGTTCGCACCGACGACGCTGCTGTGGGCGCGCGATAATCGCACCGCTGCGTTCCGCTCCGTCGGCCACGGCAAGGGCCTGCGCCTCGAGACCCGGATCGCCGGCGGCGACGCCAACCCGTACCTCGCGTTCTCTGCGGTCATCGCGGCGGGTCTTGATGGCGTCGAACGCCAGCTCGTGCCCGCACCGCCGCTTGAGGGCAACGCCTACGACGCGGATGGTCAGCACATGCCAACGACGCTCGCCGAGGCCGTCGGCCTGCTCGACCAAAGCGCGTTTGCCCGCGCGGCGTTTGGTGATCGCGTGATTGATCACTACGTCAACAGCGGTCGCCACGAGGTGCAGGCCTTCGAGTCCGCCGTGACCGATTGGGAGATGGTGCGCTCCTTCGAGCGCTCGTAGCGCTCTGAGGCCTCGCCGCTAGTCTGCCCCTATGCGACCACGAATTGGCATCACTGCGTATTGGCTCGAGGCTTCGTGGGGGCCTTGGACCGGCATGCCCGCGTGTCTGGCACCCCAGGCGTACGTCAACTCGATTCTCGTGGCGGGCGGGTTTCCACTGCTGGTGCCGCCGCTGCCCGAGATGGACGGCTTTGTCGATGAGGCGCTGAACACGCTCGACGGGCTGATCCTGGTTGGTGGCAGCGACGTTGGCGCGAGCACGTACGGCGCCGAGTCGCATCCCACCAACGATCCGCCGAACGTGCGCCGTGACGAGGCCGAGCTCGGCTTGCTGCGCGGCGCGCTCGATCGGGACATGCCGCTGCTCGGTGTCTGCCGCGGCTTCCAGCTGCTCAACGTCGCCTACGGCGGCACGCTCGAGCAGCATCTCGATGATGTCGTCGACGGCGACATGCATCGGGTCGAGCTCGGCCACTGGTCGAACCACCCGGTCGAGATTCTGGGTGGCAAGATTGCCGAGCTCGTGCCGAGCGGCACGGTCATCCACTCGCACCACCACCAGGGCATCGAGACGGTTGGTCGTGGCCTCGAGGTAACGGCCAAGGCGCCCGACGACACGGTCGAGGGGCTCGAAGATCCGACCAAGTCCTTTGCCGTCGGCGTGCTGTGGCATCCGGAAGAGGCGCATACCGATTCCGGCGCGCCGGTCTTCAAGGCGCTGATCGACGCCGCCGCGCAGTACGCGACCCGCTAAACCGAATCAGCCGGTCGTCGACGTGCCTGTGGCAGACGTCGGGAGCCCGTCCGGGACCTCCCAGTCGGCACGTGCGTCCCACCAGATGTGGCCAACCGACTGCATGCCCGACGGCTCATCGATGGTGCCGGCGCTGATGGCGGTGTAGTCGCGATCGGGGGCCTTCCAAAACAGCGACGAGCCGCACTTCGCGCAAAAACCACGGACCGCGTTGGTGGTGCTGGCCGGGCTCTCAATCCACGTGAGGCCGTCGTCTGAGAGCAATTCGAGGTGCTCGTCGAGCGACGCGGTGTAGGCCCCGGCGCTGCCGTGGCTCTTGCGGCATTCCCCGCAATGACACGTCGTCACGTCGCGCAGCGGGGCGTTGACGCGGTAACGCACGCCGCCGCAGAGACACCCGCCTTCGTGGGATTCGCTCATGGGTCGATCATAGGCGCGGGTACACTCCGCGCATGGCTGAAGGCACTCTTGGACTGATCGGCGCTGGCCGGCTCGCGAGCGCGCTCGTTGCCGGCTGGGTCGGGGCGGATGCGGCGAACGCCGGCCGCATCATCGCGACCGATCGCATGGAGGGCGTCGCCGAGGCGCTCGCCGCCCAGCAGGGCATCGGCGTGCGCGCCACGCCCGCGGAGGTCGCGGCCGAGGCCGATCTCGTGATTCTGCTCGTTAAGCCCCAGGACATCGCCGCCGCCGCGCGCGAGGTTGCGACGACGCTGCGTCCCGGCGCGTGCGTGGCATCTGCCGCCGCGGGCGTCGAACTCGCCACCATCCGCGCCGAGCTGGCTGACGGCACGCCCGCCGCGCGCTTCATGCCGAACATCCCCGTTGCCGTCGGCGGCGGCGTCTCTGGCGTCTGTGGCGATGCCGCGGCGACCGCGCTGCTGATGCCCTGGCTCGAAGAGGTTGGCACTGCTGTCGCCACCGACGAGTCGATGTTCGACGCCGTGACGGCGATCTCGGGTTCTGGCCCCGGCATGCTCGCCTACGTGATCGAGACGTTCGTCGAGGCCGCCAAGGCCGTTGGGTTCGACGAGGCCGATGCCACGCGTCTGGCCGTCATGACGTTCGCCGGGACGGGCCAGTACCTCGCCGAGACGGGGGAGAGCCCTACCGCACTCCGCGAGCGCGTCACGTCGCCCGGTGGGACTACTGCGGCGGGCATCGCCGCGCTTGAGGCCGCCGGTCTGCCCGCAGCAATGACGAGCGCTGCGCTCGCGGCACGCGATCGCGGCACAGAGCTCCGGAGCGCCTGATGACCTTCGACCGTGATCTCATTGCCGAGTTCATCAGCTCGCTGACGCTCATCTACACGCTGATGATCGTTGCCTACTCACTGCAGTCGTTTGTGCCGATTGGCTACTCGGCACCGGTGATGGCAATCCGACGCTTCCTCGACGACACCGTGGCTCCCTACCTGCTGCTCTTTCGCCGGTTCATCCGACCGATTGGGCCGATTGATCTCTCGGCGATGGTGGGGATCTTCGCGCTGTGGATCGTCTCAGGGATCGTGCGCGGCTTCATCGCGGGCTAACCGCGAGCGTCGCATCGCGAGAGGCCCGCAGGCCCCTCGCGACACGACGCATCGTGGTTGTTAGTTGGCCTCGTTGAAGACCGAGATCCGAAGACCGCGCCACGGGTTGATGCTGTAACCCGGGATCGTCTGCGGCGTGACGCCCACAGCGGACAGCCACATCTGGTACTCGGGGGCCGTCACCACGCCACCGTGCCAGCGGCGCCAAATGATCTTGGCGTTCTTCAGCGGCGGCGGCGGGGCGATCGTGTCCGTGATCTCCACCGTGTTGCCACCCTGATCGAGCGTGCCCCACGGCGAGCGCGTCAGCGCCTGGCCAACGGTGCTGAGGTTGCCCTTGTAGGTACTCGCCAGGGGCTTGAACGGCGTCGTGGCGCACTGTGCCGCGGTGAACTGCGCGGCGCACCAGTACGGCGACGTGCCGGCCGCTGCATCCGCCGCGGACGTGTAGGACGCGAGCGGCTGCGTGCCGCCGTTCACCACGTTGCCGGTGGTCGGATTGAGCACCGTCGCTGTGGGCGGCGTGGTCGGGCACTGCGTCGGCGAGTCAACGGTCGGCGACGGGGACGCCGGGCAGTTGACGAACGTACCCGGGTTGGTCGGGTAGTCCCAGTACGACAGCGTGCCGCCGCCCTTGGGATCGAAGTACGCGGCCTTCATCCACTCGTCCTGGCTGGTCACAGCGAAGCCCGAGGTGAGATTACGCGTGGCCCCGCGGTCGCTCATCGTGTACATGCCGGTCTCGGTCTGCTTCGACAGGCGCACGGTGTACGTCGTGGTCTTGAGCGTGGCGCCCGAGACCGTCGTGACCGTGGAGGTCTTCGTCGACAGCGTCTTGCCGTTCTGGAGCGCGTTGATAAAGCGCGCCGAACGCGTGAAGTCGGCGAAGTTGAACGGCTTCTGGGCCCAGGCGGCCGAGGCCACGGAGTAGTGGCGACCCGGCAGCGCCTTCGCGGTGCGGTTAATCGAGCCGTAGAGCGGCCAGACCTTCGAGCCGTTCGGAGCGGCCCAGAGATGATGACGATTGAGGCCCATCGGGTCCACGGTGTTGAGGAACGTCGTCCACTGGGCGACGGTCACCTCGGTCTCGCCGACGTTGAAGGTGTACGGCACGTTGCCAACGGCCATGCAGGAGGTCTCGGAGACGTTCTGCACGCCGACGCCAGCCTGGGCCGGGAGCGCACGGACGGCCTTGAGGTTCTGGAGGCACTCCTTCTGGGTCGCGTAGATCGCGTTGTAGAACGGGATGATCCAGACGGCTGCGTTATCCGGGGCGGCCACCGTCACCGTGCTCAGCGAGACAACGTTCATCTGGTTGTTGGCGGGCGGGGCGATCTTCGTGACGGTCTTCGACAGCTCGTTCGCCGTGAAGACGTCGCCGCTGGCGTTGACGCGGATGCCGTTGGGGCGGCGGCCGGTACGACCGATGATCTGGGACGTGCCAAGCGTCGTGATGCGCGAGACGTCACCGGAGCCGTTGTTCGTCGTGTAGACGTTGCCCGAGGTATCGAGCGCGATACCAATCGGGCGGCGCCCGGTGCGGCCGAGGATCGACGAGACGCCCGCCTGCGTGATCTTCGAGACGTTGCGCGTGTTCCAGTTGGCCGTGTAGACGTTGTCGGAACCGTCGAGCGCGATGCCCTGCGGCCAGCCACCGGTGGTGCCGAGCGTCGAGGCGATGCCGGCGGCGGTGATCTTGGTGACGTTATTCGTCTGCTCGTTGGCGGTGTAGACGTTGCCGCTGCTGTCGACCGTGATGCCGAGCGGATGCACGCCGGTCAGTGCCAGCGTCGAGACGACGCCTGCGGGCGTGATCTTGGTGACCGTGCTGTCGAGGTAGTTCGTCGTGTAGACGTTGCCCGACGAATCGACAGCGACGCCAATCGGCTTGTTACCGGTCGTGCCGAGCGTCGTCGACGTGCCCGACGGCGTGATCTTGGTGACGGTGTTGTCGCCCGAGTTTGCCGTGTAGACGTTGCCCGAGGAGTCGACGGCAATGCCGATCGGTCCCTTGCCGGTGGTGCCGAGCGTGGACGACGTGCCCGACGGCGTGATCTTCGTCACGGTGCCCGCCGTGGTGTTGGCGGTGTAGACGTTGCCGGCTGCGTCGATGACCAGGCCGTTCGGGGTGGCGCCGGTGGTACCGAAGACAGTGGAGTGCTTGGCACCGCTGCTGGTGGGCAGATCCGGGGTTTGGGCGGCAGCACTGCCCACGAGGGCAAGAGAGAGGAGGAACGCGAGCGCGACGACTCGGCTCCCCGTAGCGGCAAGGAATTTCATACGCCAACCTTACGGTGTTTGGGGCCACTGCGGATTCGCCAGCCGCCTGATGGGGTGGTGGCACGACATCCGAACGTGTTCCGGCTTACGTTTCGGCGCTGACGGGATGTAAGCGTTTGGCAACAGCCGGCAGGAGTCGCGGGACGGCCGCCGTAGCCCGCAGCATGGCCATCACTCCCGCAGAGATCCGGCACACCCCGCTTCGTCGCGGGCTGTTCGGCTACAAGCGCCCCGACGTTGACGACATGCTCGATGAGGTCGTCGATGCGTACCAGGAACTCTGGCAGGAGCGTGTCGACCTGCGTGACCAGATCGAGGACATGCAGACCGAGGTCAAGCGTGTCCGCGAGATGGAAGACCTGCTGCGCCGCACGCTGGTGAGCGCCGAGAAGAACGCTGCGGATCAGAAGGAAGCCGCCCGCAAGGAGGCCGCGCAGATCATTCGCGAGGCCGAGCAGGAGGCGCGCGAGATCATGGGCGAGGCGCATCATCAGCGCGCGGCTGTGTGGCGTGACACCCAGGGGATTCAGCAGAAGGGCCGCGAGCTGCAGGCGCGCTACCGCGCATTCTTGCAGACCGCCGAGGCGGTGCTCGATGAGGTTGACACGTCGGACGAGTTCGACAAGCGGACGGATGAGCACGAGCTCTTCCGCGAAGAGATCACGCTGCACTGAGCGCCGCCGTGCCCTCTGCACGGCGCTACGGTTCGGGCATGAACGCCGATACCGCGAAGACCGCACTGACCAGTGAGCGCGAGCGCCTGCTCAACGACCTTGCTCACCTTCGTGGCGAGCTCGTCGATCCCGGCCGAGATAGCGCCGAGCGTCTTGGCGCAGGTTCCGACGATTCCGTCGAGACGCTAACGAACGAGCTCGACGAAGGCATGGAGGACGATCTTCAGTCGAGCCTCGATGAGGTCGATGAGGCGCTCAAGCGCATCGGCGACGGCACGTACGGCATCTGCATCGACTGCGGCCAGCCGATCCCGGACAAGCGTCTTGAGGCGCTGCCGGCGAGCGCGCGCTGCATCGAGTGTCAGAGCAAGTCGGAGCGCCGCTAGTCGCATGTCGGCCCAGCCGCCGACCCCCACGGCCGATTCGACCAGGCCGCTTCGCCAGCCAGCCGACGCGCTCTACTGGACCGCGTTTGCGGTGATCTTCTTCGTGACGGTCGCTGCCGATCAGGTCACGAAGAAGATTGCGCGTGACTCGTTCTCACCAAACGATCCGACCGAGATACTGCCGTTCTTCCACTTCACGAATACGTGGAACACCGGCATCGCCTTCGGGCAGTTCCGTGACAACCAGGTCATCGTGATCGCGCTGTCGATCATTGCGATCGCCTGGATGCTCGTGTACTTCGGACGCTCCGGTGGTCGCTCGCCCCTGCTTCCCGTGTCGATCGGCTTGCTCGCGGGCGGTGCGGCATCAAATCTCTTCGACCGCCTCACGCAAGGCCACGTCACGGACTTCCTGCAGATCTCGCGCTTTCCCGTCTTCAACGTCGCCGACATGGCGATCACGGCTGGCGTGATCCTGCTGTTGATCACGCTGCTCAACGGCGAGCGTCAGCAGCAAACATGATTGAGATCATCGTCGACGCCGAGCACGCCGGTGCGCGGCTCGACCAGGTCGTGCATGAGGCCATTCCGGGCCTGTCGCGCGCGGCCGCGCAGCGTCTGGTCGACGACGGCGACGTCACGGTTGACGGCGAGGAAAAGTCGCGCAGCACGCGCGTGCAGCGTGGTCAGGTGATTGCCATCGACCAGCCGGAGCTTGAGGAGGTTGTGCAGGAGGTGCCTGAGGTCCTCGAGCCGACGATCCTTTATGAGGATGAGTATCTCGTCGTCGTTGACAAGCCGATGGGGCTCGTCACGCATGCCTCACCGGGTTCGCCTGGTCCCTCACTTGCCAGCGTGCTGGCGGCGCGTGGTCTGGCCGGCGGGGGCGAGGAGGATCGCCCGGGCATCGTCCACCGCCTCGACAAGGAGACCTCGGGACTCCTCGTCGTTGCGCGCAACGAGGAAACGCTCGATGCGTTGCAACGGATGATGCGCAACCGCGAGATCGAGCGTGAGTACGTCGCGCTTGTCCATGGCCGCCCGCCGAGCGTTGCGGGTCGGATTGACGCGCCGATTGGCCGCGATCCGGTCAACCGCACGCGCCGCGCCGTCGATGGCATCGGCCCGCGCCCGGCCATCACGCATTTCGAGTTGCGCGAAACCTTTCCCGAGTACACGCTCGAGGCCGTGCACCTCGAGACGGGCCGCACGCACCAGATCCGTGTCCACTTCGCCGCGATTGGTCATCCCGTGGTGGGCGATCCGGTCTACGGCCCCTCGTCGAGCGACACGCTGGGGCTCAAGCATCAGGCGCTGCACGCCCATCGACTCGCCTTTGACCATCCGGTCACGGGCGAGCGCATCGAGCTGACGTCGCCACTGCCCGACGAGTTCCAGCGCGCACTGGACCAGCTGCGCGCGGCACGCGGCACGCAAGTCTGACGACGCGAAGGCCTTGAGGTGGCTCGGTCTGAAAAGACCGATTCACCTCGAGGTCATCGCGTCGCCCGTTTCGAGTTTGCTCGGCAGTCGATGACGCTGTTGGCGTGGTTGCCGAACTAGGGCGACGGGAACACCTCGAGGTGAATCGGCCCTTTCGGACCGAGCCACCTCGAGGTGTTCCCGTCGTCTTGCGCCTTGATTTCCCATGGTTGCTAGGTTTCACCCCGAACCCACTCCCCCGCTGGGGCGTGGTCGACTGAGTGGTGCCGGCGATTGCCGGTCTCAGCGACTGCCAGCGGGCGCACGACAACCTCAACCCAATTGAAGGAGCCACTCACATGGCAGCTGTGACCATGCGCGAATTGCTGGAGGCCGGAGTCCACTTCGGTCATCAGACCCGCCGCTGGAATCCCAAGATGCGCCGCTTCATTTTCGGCGAGCGCGGCGGCATCTACGTGATCGACCTGCAGAAGACGGTCGTCCTCGCCAACGAGGCGCACGAGATGGTTCGTGACATCGCCGCGAGCGGTGGCACCGTCCTCTTCGTCGGCACCAAGAAGCAGGCCCGCGAGGCGATCAAGTCGCAGGCCGAGCGCGCTGGCATGCCGTACGTCAACCACCGCTGGCTCGGTGGGCTCCTGACCAACTTCCGCACCATCACGGATCGCATCAACCGCCTTCACGATCTGCGTCGCCTGCTTGCCGACGGTCAGCTCGACCTGCTGCCCGCCAAGGAGCGCCTCGTGCGCCTGCACGAGCTCGACAAGCTCGAGACGAACCTGTCGGGTGTGGCGAACATGCAGAAGCTTCCGAGCGCGATCTTCGTAATCGATCTCACCGCTGAGCAGCTCGCCGTGCGCGAGGCCAAGCGCCTGCACATTCCGCTGATCGGTCTCGTCGATACGAACTGTGACCCTGACGAGGTTGACCTCGCGATCCCGGGCAACGACGACGCGATCCGCTCGAACGACCTGATCGCCAGCGTTATTGCCAACGGCGTGATCGAGGGTCGCAAGCACCTGCCGTCGGCCGTCGAGGGCCTGTCCTCCGACGAGGCTGCTGCCGTCGAGGAAGCCGTCGCCGAGATTCTCGAGGCCGCTGAGGTTGCCGAGGCCGTCGCCGAGGTCGCCGTGGCCGAGGCAATCGTTGCCGAGGCCGTCGCTGAGGCCGCGGTCGCCGATCCGGAGATCCCGGTCGAGGTCGCTGCCGAGGCTGTCGCTGAGGCCATCGTCGCTGAGGCCATCGCCGAGGAGGCTGTCGCTGAGGCGATCGTCGCCGAGGAGATCGCCGAGGTCGTCGTCGAAGCGCTTGAAGAGGCTGCCGCTGAGGCCGCCGAAGAGAACCCCACCGCGTAAGCGGATCTGAACCTGATACCTACGGCGCGAGCCGAGAAGGACCGAGAACCATGAGCGATTACAAGGCGAGTGCTGCCGACGTCAAGGTGCTCCGCGACCAGACGGGCGCGGGGATGATGGAGGTCCGCGACGCTCTCGTCGAGGCCGCGGGCGACATGGACGCCGCCAAGAAGGTGCTGCGCGAGAAGGGTCTGGCCAAGGCCGCCAAGCGCGGTGGCCGCGCCACGAGCGAGGGTAAGGTTTTCTCGTACATCCACGGCGGTGGCGTTAAGGGCGTCCTCGTCGAGATCGGCTGCGAGACCGACTTCGTGGCGAACACCGATAAGTTCGGCGAGTTCGTCAAGGACATGTGCCTGCAGATCGTCTCGATGGACGGCACGCGCTGGATCTCCGAGGCCGACGTGCCGGAGGAGGCCAAGGAGGCCGAGCTCGAGATCTTCCGCAGCCAGGCCGCCGACAAGCCCGCCGACGTGCAGGTGAAGATCGCTGAAGGCAAGCTGCGCAAGTGGTACGAGGAGGTCTGCCTCCTCAACCAGGCGTACTTCCGCGACGAGGATCTCACCGTCGAGCAGTTCCGCGCCGCTCTGTCGTCCGAGATGGGTGAGAACATCGAGATCAAGCGCTTCGCGAGCTACACCCTCGGCCAGGAGTAGGAACCATGACCAGCACGCCGTTCAGCCGCGTTCTCCTCAAGCTCTCCGGGGAGTCGCTGATGGGCGATGCGGGCTATGGCATGGACCCCTCGCGCATCGCTGAGATCGCCTACGCGATCCAGCAGGTGCGCGAGGAGGGTGTCGAGGTGGCGGTCGTCGTCGGTGGTGGCAACATCTTCCGCGGCATGGCCGAGTCGGCCAAGGGTATGGACCGCGCGTCGGCCGACTACGCCGGCATGCTCGCGACGGTGCTCAACGCGATCGCCGTGCAGGATGCGTGCGAGCGCATCGGTGTCTTCACGCGTATCCTCAGCGCCCTCGACATCCAGGAGGTTGCGGAGCCGTACATTCGGCGGCGCGCTATCCGCCATCTCGAGAAGGGCCGCGTGATCATCTTCGCCGGCGGCACCGGCAACCCGTACTTCACGACCGATACCGCCTCGGCGCTGCGGGCGTGTGAGATCGGCGCTCAGACGATCCTGATGGGCAAGAACGGGGTGGAGGGCGTGCTCGACGACGATCCGCGCGTCAACCCTGACGCCAAGCTGATCACCGAGCTCACGCACCTCGAGGCAATCGAGCGCGGTCTCAAGGTGATGGACACGACTGCGCTGTCGCTCTGCATGGAGAACGACATGCCGATCCGCGTCTTCAATGTCAACGATGCCGAGAACATCGTGCGCGTCGTGCGCGGTGAGCAGATCGGCACCCTCGTCGCGAGTGGCGCGCGCGTCGCCCCGGTCGCGCCGAAAGAGCCACGCGGAGCGTAAGCACGATGGCGCGCAAGGAGTCGGACGAGCAGAGCGAGACGCGCCGCAAGCTCGCGCAGGCGCAGATCCGCCAGTTTCCCGATCCCGTCTTGAAGACCGAGACGAAGCCGGTCGAGGTCTTCGATGACGAGCTCAAGGCGCTGCTGCTGCGCATGCACGAGATCGGTGAAGACGCCATCGGTGCCGGCCTTGCCGCCCCGCAGATCGGCCTGCTGCGCCAGATCGCGGTGATCAGCTTCGTCGACGACGAATGGATCTCGATGATTAATCCCGAGATCGTCGAGTACTCCGAGGAGACCGAAGTCGGCGGCGAGGGGTGCCTGTCGCTCGAGATCCTCCTGCGCGAGCACCATTCGGTGTCGGTCGAGCGCAGCACGCGCATCAAGGTGCGCTGGCAGGACGAGAACGGCGACTGGCAGGAGGACGAGTTCCTCGACATGCCCGCCCGCATCGTCCAGCACGAGGTGGATCACCTGAATGGCATCTTGACGATCGACCGTGCCGCACCGGCGGACAAGCGCGAGGCGCTGAAGATCCTGCGGGAGAGGCTCAGCTGATCACGCGCGCGCCGTTCGCGGGTACGTCCGCGTTCGGAGCCGAGGTGTTGCGCGGCCTGCTCGCTGCGGGCGTGGAGGTGCCGCTGGTGCTGAGCCAGCCCGATCGGCCGGCCGGGCGCAAGCGCGTGCTCACGCCGCCACCGGTCGCCACACTCGCCACCGAGCTCGGACTGCCGCTGCTGCAGCCCGAGCGCGCGATCGACGCGCTCGACGCACTGCGCGCCTGCCAGCCCGCCGCGATCGCCATCTGCGCGTACGGCCAGCTGCTGCCGGCCGACCTGCTCGCGCTCTGCCCGTGGCTCAACCTGCATCCGTCGCTCCTGCCGCGCTGGCGCGGTGCGGCGCCGATCGAGCGTGCCCTCATGGCCGGCGACGCTACGACGGGCGTGGCGATCATGGAGACCGTGCTCGCGCTCGACGAGGGGCCGGTCGTTTCGACAGACGCGATTGTCCTCACGGCCGACTCCGATACCGCGTATGTCGAAGCCGAAGCGCTGCGCCTTGGCGTGCCCGCTCTGGTTCGCGCGATCACGGCCGCGACCGACGGATCGCTAGCCTCGACGCCGCAGGCGCTCGTCGGAGCCACGTATGCGGAGAAGCTCGTGCGTGACGACCGGATGATCGATCCGGTGGTGCACACCACGACGCTCACGCTTAATCGCATCCGTGGACTGCGCCCGCACATCGGAGCGCTGCTCGCTTTCGACGATGAGACCTTCACGATCTGGCGTGCCGAGTCCGCCGCTGATGCTGTGGCGGCTGGCGTGGTTGTGGCGGACGGCGTGCGTCTACTGGTCGGCCTCGCCGACGGGGCGATCGAGATCACCGAGCTGCAGACGGCGGGCAAGCGCCCACTTGCCACGGCCGAGTGGCTGCGTGGCCGCCGCACCCCCCCAACGCGAGCGACGCGACCGGCATGACGCCGCGCGATCCCGCCCGCACCGTCGCGCTCGACGTTCTACTGCGTCAGGAGAAGGAGGAGGCCTGGGTTGACCGGGCCTTCACCGCCGAAGCCGCGCGTGCACGGCTGGATCCGCGCGATCGCGGCCTCGCCTCGCAGCTGACCAATGGCACCGTCAAGGCCCAGCGCCTGCTCGATGCGTGCGTGCACGCCCTCGCCGACCGCGATCCGGCCAAGCTCGACCCGACGACGCGCTGCATCGTGCGCCTCGGTGCGTACCAGCTGCTGTTGCTCGATCGCATCCCGCCGCACGCCGCTGTCTCGACGGCGGTCGATCTCGCCACGAAGCGCCGCGGCAAGGGTGGGGCGGGGCTCGTCAACGCCCTGCTGCGTCGCGTCGCCGATGGCGGCACCGAGTGGCTGGAGGCACTGCCCGACGAGACGATCGCCGACGCCGCGCTGCTGCGCTCGTATCCCGACTGGATCGCCGAGCTGTGGGAGCAGTCCTACGGATTCGAAGGAGCTAAGGGTCTGATGGACGCCGGCAACGCCACGCCTGAGGTCGCGTTCCGCGTGTCGGCGCTGCGGTTGGGGGCTGACGAGCGCATCGCCGAGGAGTTCGCGCGGCTCGACTGCGCGTTGCGCCCCGACGACGATGTACCGAGCGCCTGCGTCGTGGAGGGTGCCGTTGATATTGCCGCCACGACGGCGTTCCGGAACGGCGACTTGATCCCCATGAGTCGCAGCGCCCAGCGCATTGCGCCGTTCCTCGGCCCCGAGCCCGGCATGCGCGTACTCGACGCCTGCGCGGCGCCCGGCGGCAAGTCGGGTCACATCGCCGATCTCCTCGGCGGCGGACAGGGGCTCACGTGTGTGGAGCGCGATCCCGGCCGTGCCCGTGCCCTCGCAGAGACGCTCGCACGGCAGGGCGTCGAGGGCTGCGATCTTTTGCCGATCGACGTCTTCCAGCTGCCGCCCGACCGCACGGGCTATGACCGCATCCTCGTTGACGCGCCGTGCACGGGCCTTGGCACCATCGGCTCGCGCCCCGACGTGCGCTGGCGTCGCCAGCCCGCCGAGGTCGAGAGCCTCGCAGCCCTGCAGCGCGGCATGGTCGACTTCCTGGTCCCACGGCTCGCGCCCGGCGGCGTCCTCGTGCTGAGTCTCTGCACCCTCGGCACCGCCGAGTCGCACTCAGCCGACGAGCACGCGATCGACGCCCGTCTCGAGCTGCGCCCCGACCAAGGCAGCGGCGAGGGCTTCGTCGCCGTGCGACTGTCCGCTGCGCCGTAGGGCGCGGGGTGGCATGATCCGCCCTATGGCGAACGACGCGTGGATCACCGAGTTCCAGGTCTGCCCCTCGATCCTGGCTGCCGACTTTGGCGCCTTCCGGGAGCAGGTCATCGAACTCATGGACGCCGGCGCCCGCACGTTCCACGTGGACGTGATGGATGGCCACTTCGTCCCGGTCATCACGTTCGGCCATGAGGTCGTCGAGGCGATCGCCGGCGAGGTTCATGCCCGTGGCGGCGCACTCGCGGTGCACATGATGGTGCAGGAGCCCGAGCGCTTCGCCTCGGACTACGCGAAGGCCGGTGCCGACTCGTTCACGATCCACGTCGAGGCCACGCGCGACATCCATCGCGCCATGCAGATCGTCGAGGAGGCCGGGATGATCCCCGGCGTCACGCTCAATCCCGCCACACCGGTCGCGGCACTCACCGAGGCCGCCCGCTACGCGCGCAACTTGCTCTGCATGAGTGTCAGCCCGGGCTGGGGCGGCCAGAAGTTCATCACTGCGACGGCCGATCGCCTGCCACAGCTGCGCGCACTCGCGCGCCCCGACGCGGGCGTCGAGGTCGATGGTGGCGTGGCCGCCGACACGATCGTCGGCTGCTACGAGGCGGGCGCCAATCGCTTCACCGCCGGCTCGGCGATCTACAAGCAGAAGAATCCCGGCGAGGCCTACCAGGCACTCGTCGAGCAGGTCCGCGCCGCCGGCGCGAGCATCGCGTAGCACGACTCGCGTACGCTTTCCGCGTGATTGACGACGCCGACCGAGTTCTGTTGCAGCGCGCGCTCGAGCTCGCCGAGCGCGGCGCGCGCACCGCTGCGCCGAATCCCCGCGTCGGGTGCGTGATTGCGCGCAATGGCACGGTCGTCGCTGAGGGTTGGCACATCGCACCTGGGCTTGCGCACGCCGAGGCGATGGCGCTCGACGTCGCGCAGGAAGGCGCACGCGATGCGACCGTGTACGTCACGCTCGAGCCGTGCGCCCACCATGGCCGCACGCCGCCGTGCTCCGATGCCCTGATCGCTGCGGGTGTCGAGCGCGTGGTGGTGCTGTCGAACGACCCCGCACCGCACGCGTCGGGTAAGGGCCTGCTGCAGTTGGTGGATGCCGGTATCCCCGTTGACATCGTCGACGACGACGATCCGCTCGCTATCGCGGCGCGTCGCCAGAACGCCGGCTTCCGCTCGGCGATGACCCTCGGGCGTCCGCACCTCACCTACAAAGCCGCCCAGACCCTCGACGGTCGCACCGCAACGCGCACGGGCGACAGCCGCTGGATCTCCGGTCCCGAGGCCCGAGCGCGCGTGCATGAGCTCCGCGCTCAGGCCGGTGCAGTACTGGTGGGCTCCGGCACGGCTCTCACGGATGATCCGGAGCTGACGGCACGCGACTGCGACCCGCCGGCGGAGACCCAGCCACTGCGCATCGTGTGGGATCGTTCCGCGCGTCTTGGCGCGGCATCGCGTCTGGCGCAGACCGTCGCGCAGGGCCCCGTCCTGCTGCTCTGTGCCCCTGGCGCCGATGCCGGCCGTCGGGCCGCCGTCGCCGAGACCGGTATCGAGGTTGTGGAGGTCGACGACCTGCATGCCGGCTTGGCGGTCTTGCACGCCCGCGGCATCCAGTCGATTCTCTGCGAAGGCGGCGCGGGGCTCGCCGGTGCGCTGCTCCGCGCGGAACTGCTCGACCGCATGATCGTCGTGACGGCACCAAAGCTGCTCGGTGATCCGATCGCCCCGGGCATCATCGGCGAAACGGGTACGCCGTCGGACCAGATGAGCGATGCCCTCGGCCTGGCGGCGTGGTCGTGCGAACGGATCGGTGACGATCTATGGATCGATGCGTGGCTACGAGAGCCGCGCTGACGGAGGCGCCATGTTTACCGGAATCGTGCAAGAAGTCGGAGAGGTCGAGGAGGTGCAGGCCGCCGAGAACGGCGCGCGCATCATCGTCCGCATGCCGGTCCTAGCACCTGAGGTCGGCATGGGTGACTCGGTCGCCGTCAACGGCACCTGCCTGACTGCTGTCGAACTCGGAAGTGAGTGCATCGCGTTCGAGGCGATGGGGGAGACCCTCGCGCGCACGACCACGGGTGGACTCGCGAGCGGAAGTGCCGTCAACCTCGAGCCCGCGTTGCGCCCCACCGACCGCATGGGTGGGCACGTCGTCCAAGGGCACGTCGACGCGGTCGGCGAGGTCACGGATATTCGCGCTGATGGCATCGCAAAGGTGATCGAGATCGCTGCGCCACCCGCTGTCCTGCGGTACGTGGTCGAGAAGGGCTCGATCGCCGTCAACGGCGTCTCACTCACGGTTTCGGCGGTCGATGACCGTGCATTTGCAATCTGGTTGATCCCGCATACGTGCGACGTCACCACGTTCGGCGCCACAGAAGTAGGCGACTCGGTCAATCTCGAAGTCGACATCTATGCGAAGTACGTAGAGAAGTTCGCCGAAGACCGATAGGACGCGGCGGGCAATCTCTACCACTTCGCTACGATGACTCTGACCCCGTCAACAGGGAATTTCATGCACCAGCCGGAAGCACCGTTCAGCTCGATCGAAGACGCAATCGAGGATATCCGAAACGGCAAGATGATCATCATCGTCGACGCCCCGGATCGCGAGAACGAGGGCGACCTATGCATGGCTGCCGAGTTCGTCTCGGCCGATGACATCAACTTCATGGCCACGTACGCCCGTGGCCTCGTCTGCCTGACGCTCACGCCTGAGCGCTGCGACGAGCTCGGCCTCAAGCCGATGGTGCAGCACAACGTCACGACGTACGAGACGGCTTTCACCGTCACGATCGAGGCCAAGGAGGGCATCACGACCGGCATCTCCGCCGCCGACCGTGCCACCACCTGCCGCGTTGTCGTTGATCCTAAGACGACGGCCAACGATATTCAGGCGCCGGGTCACATCTTCCCGTTGCGCGCCCGTCCCGGAGGCGTCCTCGAGCGCACCGGTCAGACCGAGGCTTCCGTCGACATGGCGAAGCTCGCCGGTTGCACGCCTGCTGGCGTCATCTGCGAGGTCATGAACCCCGACGGCACGATGGCGCGCGTCGACGACCTTTCGGTTTTCAGCGCTGAGCACGGCATCAAGATCATCACCGTTGCCGACCTGATCGAGTACCGCCGCCGCACCGAGCAGTTGGTCGATCGCGTGGCTGAGGTCCAGCTGCCCACGATCTACGGCGACTTCACGGCGATCGGCTATCAGGAGAAGCTTGCCGACAAGCAGCACCTCGCGCTCGTCTACGGCGAGGTCGCGGGCAAGGATGACGTGCTGGTGCGCGTGCACTCCGAGTGCCTGACGGGCGATGTCTTCCACTCGATGCGCTGCGACTGCGGCGACCAGCTCGACAGCGCCATGCAGCAGGTTGTCGCTGCCGGCAGCGGCGTCGTGCTCTACATGGCGCAGGAAGGCCGCGGTATTGGCCTCCTCAACAAGCTGCGCGCCTACGAGTTGCAGGAGAAGGGCCGCGACACCGTCGAGGCAAATCTCGAGCTCGGTTTTATGGACGACCAGCGTGAGTACGGCATTGGCGCGCAGATCCTGTCCGATCTCGGACTCTCCACGATCAAGATTCTCACGAACAACCCGCGCAAGATCATCGGTCTTGAGGGCTACGGTCTGAAGGTGACCGAGCAGATGCCGATCGTGATTGCGCCCGGCGAGCACAACGAGAAGTACCTTGCCGCGAAGCGCGAGAAGCTTGGCCACTCGCTGCATCACCAGCACATCAAGCCGGCGGATGAGCTGCCGGGCGATCCTCCCCGTCTTGTCGATCCGGCTGCTGGGGAGACGGCGGGCGCGCAGCAGTGACCGCGCCCGACGCCGCGGGGATCATCTCCGCGCCGGCCGGTTCTCAGCGCATCGAGCCCAAGGGGCTTGCTGCGGGCACGCGCGTCGCGATCGTCGCGGCGGAGTACCACACCGACATCGTCCAACCACTGGTTGATGGTGCCGTTGCCGAGTGTCTCGAGCGCGGCGTCGGGGAGGGCAACATCTCGATCGTGCCGATCCCTGGTGCATTCGAGGTTGGTCTCGCGGCCCAGCATTGCGCGCAGAACGGCTACGACGCCGTGATCGCGCTGGCCTGCGTGATCCGCGGCGACACGCCGCACTTCGATTACGTCTGCAACGAGGCGGCGCGCGGCGTCACTGAGGCGGGTCTCAAGACCGGCGTGCCGGTCGCCTTCGGCGTCCTCACCGTCGAGACGCACCAGCAAGCCGTCGATCGCATCGGCGGCAGCGAGGGGCACAAGGGCCGCGAGGCCGCTGGCGCCGCGCTCGGTCTGCTCAGCACGCTGCGCGCCATCTGAGCGTTTCTGGACCCGGGTCCAGATTCGCACGTTTCATGCAGATCTGGACCCGGGTCTAGATTTGCATGTGTCTCGCACGGTCAGCGAGCATGGACACATTGGATCCGGATCCATTCTGTCCAGAAACGGGACAAATTGGATCCGGATCCATTCTGTCCACGCCGCAACCAGGCGGTCGAAACGATGCGCGAAGGGCGCTCGGTTAGAGCGCGCGCTGCACTTTGCCAGCCTTGAGGCAGCGAGTGCAGACGTAGGCACGAACGGCGACGCCGTTCTTGAGGATGCGCAGCTTCTGCAGGTTCGCGTCGAAGCGGCGCTTCGTGGCGATCATGGAGTGGCTGCGGTTATTGCCGAAGGACGGACCACGGCCACAGGAGGTGCAGATGCGCGACATGGGCAGAAGTATGCTGGTTCCTCTCGATCCCCGCAAACGGGAACCGTCACCGACTCGTGCCGAATTTGCCTCTGCCGTCCGTCTTGACCCTTGCCCTCAGCGCTCGTGCGCGTCTGGGCGCGGAGCGGGACCACCTCGACGCGATCAACGTCTACCCCGTCGCGGACGGGGACACCGGGTCCAATCTGCTCGCCACCGTCGATGCGATTACGGCCGCGCTGCGATCTGCGCCGACCGATCCGGCTAGGGCGGTAGCTGACACGGCCCTGATGGGGGCACGAGGCAACAGCGGCACGATCCTCTCGGCACTGGTGCGAACCGCGGTGCTGTCGCTGCCCTCCAGCATCGATGGTGCGGCGATCACCGCGGCACTGCACGCCGGCGCCGACGCGGCGTACGCAGCGGTTCCTGAGCCAACAGAGGGGACGATGCTCACCGTGGCGCGTGCGGCGGCGGACGCGAGCACGGGGGAGACGGTCGCGGAGGCGCTGCGCTCGGCGCTCGACGGGGCGCGCATTGCGCTTGAGCGCACGCCGCAGCAACTGGCGCAGCTCGACGCCGCGGGTGTCGTCGATTCGGGTGCGGCTGGTGTCGTCGCGATCCTCGAGGGCCTCGTGGCGGCGATCGACGGTGAGGCGGTCGTGGACGAGGGTGCGCTTGAGCTCGCGCCAATCGCGCACGTCCATGATCCATCAAGCCGTTACCGCTGGTGCATCGGTTTCGTCCTACGCGGTGCCGATGTCGAGGCGGTGCGTACAGCGGCTGGCACGTGGGGCGACTCCGTCGTTGTCGTCGGCGACGCGGCGCTGGCGCGCGTGCACGTGCATGCCGACGATGCCGACGCAGTGCTGGCGGCTGCGGCCGCCTTTGGTGCCGTCTCCGAGCCAGCAGTGTCGGATATGCGTGCCGGTATCCGCGAGGCGGCGGCCATCCGGGCGGGTGGTACGGCGATCGTCTACGACTCGACGGCCGACCTGCCGGTGCCAGAGCGCGACTCGTGGCGGATGGTCCCGCTCACCGTCCACTTTGGTGATGAGGAGGTGCGGGACTACGTGGACCTCACGGTCGACGAGTTCTACGCGCGGCTGCAGTCGTCGCCCGAGCATCCGCGGACGTCTCAACCCTCACCTGGAGCGTTTGCCGCGGTCTACGCCGAACTGCTGGAGACGTACGACCACGTCGTCTCGATCCACATCTCCTCGAAGTTGAGCGGCACCGTCGGATCGGCCCAAGCGGCGGCTCGCGACTTCCCCGGCCGCGTGACGGTGATCGACAGCCTCAACGTGTCGATGCCGCTGGCGCTCGCGGTGCTGCGTGTGCAGCAGGCGCTCGATGACGGCGTACCGCCAGCCGAGCTGCCCGCGGTGGTAGAGCGTGCGCGCCGAAGCTGTGACTGCCTGTTCAGCGTGCCGACGCTCGAATACCTGCAGCGCGGTGGGCGCATCGGCCGCGCGCAGGCGCTGGTCGGCTCGCTGCTCGGCGTGCGCCCTCTGCTGGCCATCGAGGAGGGAGAGGTTGTGCCTGCCGGCAAGGTGCGCGGCGCGGACCGCGTGTTGCCCGCGTTGGTGGATGAGCTCGTGCGCCGATCCGCGGGCCACCCAGAGATCGATGTCGCCATTGCGCATGCCGCCGACCCCCACGCTGCAGCTGAGCTCGAGCGCCTTGTGTGTGCAGCGCGTGGCGGCATCCGCTCGGTGCGGATCCTCACGCTCGGTGCGGTGATCGGCGCCCATGCGGGGCCGGGTGCGCTCGGCCTGGCCTACGTCGCGCTGGACTGATCGTCAGGGGCCACCTTGGCGGCCTTGCGCTGACGATGCTCGGACACGAGACGCGTGCCCTGGACGATGGCTCAACCGGGGCCGTAGACGGGGCGCTTGAGCAGCGTCGTCACGACGGCGAGGACCACCCACGCGATCACCAGGGCTGGGATCCACCAGGGCATGAACACACCCTATCAGTGCGACTTGGGGCTCCCGGGACAAAATGTTATAGTGCGCAACATGAGCGAATATCAGATCACGTACTGGCGCGACATTCCGTCCATGGTCATGGCGCGCGAGGGCGACGACACCGCACGTGCCCAGCTAGCCCAGCGCTTCCAGGAGGCGATCGACGAGGCTGCGATGCGTCTCGGCGAGTCCGACGCCGACGCGTACATGGAGGGCTGGCGCAAGGGCGAGTGGATCGCCGCCGACGGTACCCCGACGGACGTGGTGCACCGCATCGCCGAAGAACTCGAGGCCGATCTTTCCGAGGATCGACTCACTGCCCTGCTCGACGAGCTCGGCCCGGCCCAGGAGGCATGACATGAGCGGCATTCTCGAGACCCTGCAAGGCGGCGGTCACCTGCTGGGTGACGGCGCGATGGGCACGATGCTGCAAGACGCTGGTCTCACCGACGGCGGCGCCCCCGAGCTGTGGAATGTCGACCATCCCGAGAAGATCGAGGCGATCCTCGAGGCCTACGCTGAGGCCGGCTCGAACCTGATCACCACGTGCACCTTCGGTGGCACCCGCCCGCGGTTGGAAATGCATGACCTCGGCGATCGCGTCGAGGAACTCAATAAGGCCGGCGCTGAGGTAGCGCGAAACGTCGCCGACCGTCATCCGGGTGCATACGTGCTCGGGGATGTCGGCCCCAGCGGCGACCTGATGGAGCCGATGGGCACGCTCACGCTCGAGTCTGCGCAGGAGCTCTTTGCCGAGCAGATCCGTGGTCTGGTGGCCGGCGGTGCCGACGCCATCCTGATCGAGACGATGAGTGACCTGCAGGAGGTCGAGGCGGCCGTCAATGCCGCCAAGGCCGAGGCGCCGGGTCTGCCGATCCTCGTGACGATGTCGTTCGACACGAACCTGCGCACGATGATGGGCGTCAAGCCCGGCCAGGCCGTCGAGGCCATCAGCGCCATGGGTGTCAGCATCGTCGGCGCCAACTGCGGTCGTGGCGCCGATGAGATGCGCATCATCGCCGCAGAGATGGTCGAGGCGCGCCCCGAGGGCGTGTTCCTGATGACGCAGTCGAACGCAGGTCTGCCGAAGCTCGTCGGCGATGAGTTCATCTACGACGGTTCGCCTGAGGTGATGGCGGAGTGGGCGACGGACATGCGTGAGCTCGGCATCGACGTGATCGGCGCGTGCTGCGGCTCCACGCCGGCGCACATCGCTGCGATGCGCGACATCGTCACGGCTTAACGGCTACGGCATCTCGGTAAGCCAGCGCGCGAGACGCGTGCGCCGGTTGGGCTTCGGCTCGAGCAGCGCGGCGTCTTCTGCGCTGAGGCCGAGGTGCGCGCGCGGCAGTTTGAGGGCCGATGGTGCGTAGCGCGGCCGCGGGGCGAGCGGATCGTCGCCCGGGTGGATGCGGGTTGGCACGCCGTACGTCTCCTCGAGCATGGCGGCAAGTTCTTCTGCGGGTGTCGCGCGCAGCTGGCCGGTCTCCCAACTGAAGACGAAGCAGAGGCCATCGGAGGTCGCCGCGTGCACGTACAGGGCGTGGGGGTAGGCGTGTTTGGCGCGCCAACCCTTGTCGTGGCGGAGCACCTCGCCCCACAGTGCGACGCCGCCGGAGACGGCGCGCAGGCCGCGCGCGTCGGCGGTGTCGAGCAGCATCTTGCCTTCGGAGGCCCAGGCGTGGACCCCACACGTGCAACCCTCGGCCGGTGCGTCGTGCCCCCGCGGTGCGTGCGAAACGGGGCGCACGGCGAGCGGCGATGACCAGTCCCCGATGCCGCAGCGCGCCGTCTCATGCCGGCGTGGCTCCCAGATCGAGCGCCGGTATGGCGAGCACAGGCGTGGCTCGCCGGAGGGATGCACGCGGATCGTCCACGAGCGATAGCCGACGATCGGCTCGACGAGATCGGGGACGACGAAGTCGTGCTCGGTCATGCCGGGACGGGCTCGGCGTCGGGCTCGCGCGCCGGCTCGGGCCGCGGCTCCGGCATGGGCTCGGGCGCCGGCGTCTCCTGTGGAATCGGCGACGTCGCCGGCTCCACGATGATGCGCTCGCGCTCTTCGCCAATGTCCATGCGGGAAGCCTAGGACAGATCTAGCGGTCGAGCACGCTCGGTGGTACGAGCATGGAGCCCTCGCGCGGGTCGCCTGGCTGCGGCAGGCGCAGCGTCAGTTCAAGGTCGTCGCACCGCGAGAGCACGATGGCGCAGGCGGCCGCGTCGAAGGCATCCTCCGAGTCGCTGGCCGTGCGCAGCAGGCGTCCGCGCAGGCTCGTGTTCGCGCGCAGCCAGTCGCGGCGTCCGACCGGCGACGACTTGGCGACCGGCCCGGTCAGCAGCCGCGTCCAGATCTCGGCGACGACATGGTCGGTCGGTGCCTCGTACGGCCAGATTGCCCAGCCTGCCTCGCGCAGGGCGGGGAGGAAGGGAATGCCACGCAGCGTCCCCGTACCGACCGCGCCGGCGCCTCCGATCTGGAAGACGCTCTTGGGGACGATGCCGCGCACGTTCCAACCTTCCTCGCAGCCGCGTAGTTGCGGCTCAGGGCCGCGTTTGTGGCCGGGGCGTCCCCAGAACGGTGCCGGGCACTCCCGCAGCCACTCCTCGCCGTGGTTCGTCACGTGGGCCCAGACGTCCTCGATCGTGGAGCAGCCCAGGTCGTCCAAAAACCAGGAGGGCAGCGAGAACGAGAAATCAAAGCCCACCACGCAGGACGGTACGGCGTCGCGACGTTCGCACACCCACGCGATCACCTCGTCGCGCGTGCGGCCGCTCTCTAGGGTCTGCAGCTCGCCATCAATGGCCTCGGCGATCCAGAGCTTTGCGCGCTCGCCCGTGACCGCTCCGGACCAGTCGACTGCTATCGCGCGTGGCATAGCCCGAGTCTGGCAGATCCACGCCCGAGGGCTCGTCCGCGACAATGAGGTTCGTGCTGGCCCCCTTTCCCGGAGTCGAGGAGACCGCGACGCCATCGCCCCTGCGCACTGCGCCGCGGCGCTTTGCGCTTGGGCAGCCGATCACTGGCCCGGCCAAGCGCGTGGCGGCACTGCGCGCTCTGGGGGTCGAGACGCGCGGCGACCTAATCGACGAGCTGCCGTTCCGCTTCGAGGACCTCACGGCGCAACAGACGATCGCTGAGGCCATTCGCGGCGGCGATGAGGAGGTGACGGTGATTGGCCGAATCGGCTCGATCACCGAGCGGCCGACGCGGCGACGCGGTCTGCGGATTCTGCAGACCCGGCTGAGCGACGATACGGGTGAGATCGCGTTGACGTGGTTCAACCAGCGTCACCTCGCGCGCACGCTGGAGCCTGGTACGCGCTTGGTGGCACGTGGTGCGCTCAAGGTTGGCGCGCGCGGGGCCGAGTTGACGGTGCGCAGTCACGAGGTGCTCGACGATCCCGAGGGGACGACGTTCGGTGCCGGGCTGATCCCCGTCTACCACGCGTCGAGCCAGATTTCGACGGGCGTCTTGCGCGGTCTGGTCTCGGAGGCCATGACGGATCTGATCGACGGCGTTCCCGATCCGGTTCCGGTGGAACTGCGTCTGCGCCATCGGCTGCCGTTGCGGCGCGACGCGCTCAAGGCGGGGCACCAGCCGCGCACGCGCAATGCCTTCCAGTCGGCCCGACGCCGGCTTGCCTACGAGGAGCTGCTGCTGCTTCAACTCGCGCTCCTGCGCCATCGCAGCGAGGCCGACGAGCGCGGTGGCGCGATTGCCCTGGGCGCGGCGGGCGACCTGTCCGCTGCCTACCGCGCAGCACTGCCCTTCGAGCTCACCGGTGCACAGGCGCGAGTGCTTGAGGCAATCGAACGCGACCTCGATTCCGACCAGCCGATGCAGCGCCTGCTCGAGGGCGACGTCGGCTCCGGCAAGACCGCGGTTGCGTTCGCCGCGCTCATTCGCGCGGTCGAGGCCGGCGGCCAGGGCGCATTGATGGCGCCGACCGAAGTGCTCGCGCTCCAGCACCTCCGCGGAGCCGAACGCCTGCTCGAGCCGCTCGGCATCGAGATCGCGTACCTCTCGGGCGATGTGCCAGAGAAGGAGCGCCGCGCCCGCCGCGCCCGCATCGCCGCTGGTCAGCCGTTGATCGCGATTGGGACGCACGCGCTGCTGCACACCGAGTTTCCCGATCTGCGCGTGCTCGTCGTCGACGAGCAGCACCGGTTCGGTGTCGCCCAGCGCGCCAAGCTCACCAAGGGCGACGGGCCCGTCCCGCATGTGCTGCACATGACTGCCACGCCGATCCCACGTTCGCTGGCGCTGACGGCCTTCGGTGATCTCGACCTGAGTGTCATCGACGAACTGCCGCCCGGTCGCAAGGACATCAAGACGAGCGTGGTGCCCGAGGCGAAGCGCGAGGACGGCTACCGCTGGATCGTCGAGCAGGTGCGGGCCGGTCGTCAGGCCTATGTGGTGTGTGCGCTCGTCGAGGAGAACCCCGAGGTCGAGGCTCGCGCCGCCGAAGAGGAGGCCGCGCGCCTTGCCATGGGGCCGCTCAGCGAGCTTCGCGTGGCGTGCGCGCACGGGCAGATGCCGGCCGCTGATCGCCAGCGCGTGATGGCCGATTTCGCGGCGGGCAAGATCGATGTGCTCGTGGCCACGACCGTGATCGAGGTCGGCGTCGACGTGCCGAACTCCTCGGTGATGGTCGTCGAAGATGCCGACCGCTTCGGCCTCGCCCAGCTGCACCAGCTGCGTGGCCGCGTCGGGCGTGGCCAGGAGCAGTCGTACTGCCTGCTCTATAGCTCGGCCGAGCCGACGCCGGACGGACGCGCGCGTCTCGACGCGCTTGTCAAGCACACGAGCGGCTTCGCGCTCGCCGAGATCGACCTCGAGATGCGTGGCGAGGGGCGCCTGCTCGGCGAGGCCCAGAGTGGCCGCACCGACCTGCGCTACGCCCGCCTGCACAGCGATCGTCGCCTGCTCGACCGCGCCCGCGAAGATGCGGCGCGTCTGCTGCGCGAAGGAGGCGACGAGATCCTCGAGCAGGCGGCCGATGAGCGCTTTGGTGAGCTGATCGCGGCCCTCCGCCGCGCCTGACCGGCGATCAGGTTCGGAATGGGGTCAGACCCCAGACCGAACTTCGACCTCCAGGTTCGGTTTGGGGTCTGACCCCATTCCGAACCCGATGACGCCCGGTACGCTCCGTTGATGCGCATCGTCGCCGGCCAGCACCGCTCGCGCCGCCTCGCCGTCCCGCCGGGGAAGGGCGTGCGGCCGACCTCCGATCGCGCGCGTGAGGCAATTTTCTCGTCGCTCGGCGCAACGGTTCTCGACGCCCGCGTGCTTGATCTGTTTGCCGGCTCGGGCGCGATGGGGCTCGAGGCGCTTTCGCGTGGCGCCGCCCACTGCCTCTTCGTTGAGCGCGACGCGCAGGCGCTCGCCACGATCAAAGCCAACATCACCGAGCTCGATGAGCGCGAGCGCTCAACCATCGACAAGGCCAATGCGATCACGACGCTCAAGCGCCTGGTCGAGGCAGGGGAGACCTTCGATCTGATCGTCGTCGACCCGCCGTACGAGTCGGTGTCGAAGGTCGCAGCGACCCTCGCGGAGCTTCTGCCACAGGCGCTGGCACCCGACGGACGCATCGTGTTGGAGACCGCCGCGCGTGACGGATTCGACGTGCCCGGCCTCGTCGAGCGCTACAACCGCCGCATCGCAGCCGCCCGGATCGTCATTCTTGGGGCTGCATGAGCCAGCGCATCGCCATCTGCCCGGGATCCTATGACCCCGTGACGTACGGGCACGTCGACATCATCAAGCGCGCTTCGACGCTGTTTGACCACGTCGTGGTTGGTGTGGTGCGACGCCCGAAGCACAAGGAACCCCTGATCCCGGCGGATGAACGGGTGGCCCTCCTGCAAGAATCACTCGCAGATGTGCAGAATGTGAGCGTTGAGACGTTCACGGATCTCGTCGTCGAGTTCGCGCGTGCCAGAGGCGCGTGCGCGCTGGTCAAGGGGCTCCGTGCCGTCTCGGACTTCGAGTGGGAATTTCAGATGCAGCAGCTCAACCACCACCTTGCAGCCGAGATCGAGACGGTGTACCTCGCCGCCTCGGGGCCGCTGTCGTTCGTTTCGTCCAGCGGCGTCCGCGAGATCGCCGCATTCGGCGGGTCTGTCGAAAATCTCGTTCCACCGTGTGTCGTCCGTTGGTTCGACGACCATCCGACGTCACGTAGCATGTGAAGGAGTCTTCATGGATGTCCTCGTTCTCATTGACAAGCTCGACGAGCTGGTCCACAACGCCAAAGCCGTCCCGCTGACGGATCAGGTCCGCATTGATCGCGAGGAGATCTGGGAGATCCTCGACCAGATGCGCGCGACGATCCCCGACGAGATCAAGCAGGCGCGCTGGATCGTGAAGGAGCGCCAGGAGATGCTCGGCGAAGCCAAGCGCGAGTCTGAGCGCATCGTTGTTGAGGCCCGCGAGATCGCTCAGCGTGAGGCATCGCAGCAGGAAGTCGTGCGGCTGGCCGAGCGGCAGGCGCAGGAGATCCTCGAGAACGCCCGCAATCGCGAGCGCGAGATACGCCTTGGCGCGGAGGACTACGCCGACGAGATTCTTGGCACGCTCGAGGCGAACCTCGGCAAGTTCCTCGGCGCTGTTCAGCGCGGTCGCGGCCAGTTGGCCAGCGCCTCGCCGGAGCGTACGTCGGGCGGCTCTGCGCAGTTCACCGAGATCACGACCTAGTCGCGGAACGGCGGCTCCGGCCATGATCGATCTCTCGCAGCTCCGGCTCGAGCCGGGTGCCGAGCGCTCGGTCGAGGTGCCGGTTGCCGTCCCTCCGCTCGAGCTCGGTGGGGTCGAGTATGCGGGCCCGCTGTCGCCCCCGATCGCGCGGCTCGACGTCACCCGCACGCTGTCGGGACTGCTCTTTCGCCTGCGGCTGCAGACGATCATTAGCGGTCCTTGTCACCGCTGTCTTGAGGCGGCCTCCGTCCCTGTCGCCATCGATGCGCGCGAGTACCAGGCAGATCACCCCGCACCCGGGGCAGAGGCCGAAGAGGTTTGCGACTACCTGCAGGGCGAGGAGCTCGATGCCGGCTCGTGGGCGGCCGATGCGATCGTGCTGTCGATGCCGCACAAGATCCTCTGCAAAGAGGAGTGCCAAGGCCTGTGTCCGTCGTGCGGTACCGACCTCAATACGAGCACCTGCCAATGCCCGCCGCCCGAGCCGGACAGCCGCTGGGGAGCCCTCCAGCAGCTCGTCGACGACGCGCCCGAGGGGTAGTGGCGCAACCCGTGCGTCGGGTTCGCTAGGCTGCTCGCGTTATGGCAGTCCCGAAACGGAAAACTTCCAAGGCCCGCCGCGACAAGCGTCGCGCAACGCACAAGATCGCTTCCCCCATGGTTGCGACCTGCACCGTGTGCTCGGCGCCGAAACTGTCGCACCGTGTGTGCCCGAGCTGCGGAACGTACCGCGGCAAGCGGTACATCATCGATAACGCTCCCCTGGCGTAGCCCGTGAGCGTCGTCATCGCGGTCGACGCGATGGGTGGCGATTCTGCGCCACATTCGGTCGTTGAGGGCGTTCGCGCCGCTGTCGATTCTGCCGACCTGACGGTTCTGCTGGTGGGGGATGAGGCCGTGCTGCAGCCGCTCGTCGTGGAGCATCCTCGTATTGCGGTGCGCCACGCGCCACGTGTTGTGCCGCAGGACGCCGACCCAGCCGAGCTCGTACGCGGCGATGAGGGAACATCGATCGTCGTCGCAGCGCGTGCCGTCAAGGCAGGAGAGGCGCAGGCGCTCGTCTCCGCTGGCCACTCTGGTGCGACCCTCGCTGCCGCCGCCCTGATCATCGGCCGTGCACCGGGCATCAGTCGGCCGGGGTTGGCAGCGGTGCTGCCTGGCGCGACGCGCCCCACCGTCCTGCTCGACGCCGGCGCGAACATGGATACGACGGCCCAGCAACTGCACCAGTTCGCACACCTCGGCACTGCTTTTGCCGAGCACCTGCTGCACATCGACGCGCCGACCAGCGGCCTGCTCGCGATCGGCGAGGAGCCTGGCAAGGGCGATGCGCGGATGAAGGAGGCGCACGCGCTGCTCGCAGCCGATGCCGGCCTGCACTACCGCGGTAGCGTGGAGGGGCGCGATGCGCTCACCTCCCTCGTCGATGTGATCGTCACGGACGGCTTTGCCGGCAACGTTCTGCTCAAGACGTGTGAGGGCACGGCCCGCGAAGCTTTTCGGCGCGTGCGTGCCGAGGCGACGGGGCTGCGGGCCCAGCTTGGCGGCGCGCTGATGCGTCCAGCACTGCGGCGCGTACGCGACACGCTCGACCCCGATACGTACGGTGGTGGACACCTGTTGGGGACGAATGCCGTTGTGATCGTCGTGCATGGATCCGCGCGGCCGCACGGCATTGCGCAGGCGTGTCGCTATGCCGCCGAGGGCGTCGAGTGTGATCTCGTGGGCGCCATTAGCGCCCGCGTGTCGTAGCGCGGTATAGCCGCCTGCTAGTGTCAGCGCGTCCACACGACTTCGAACAAAGGGCAAAGACAGTGGCTGATCGCGCAGAGGTTCTGGGCAAGGTGCAGGAGATTCTCATCGAGCGTCTCGACGTCGACCCGGCAGACATCACCGAGAGCGCGCACATGCGCGACGATCTGCAGGCCGACTCGCTCGACCTGGTCGAGCTGATCATGGACCTCGAGGAGGGCTTCGGCGTGAAGATCTCCGACGAGGAGGCTCAGTCGATCGGCACCGTCGGCGAGGCCGTCGACTTCATCGTCGCCCGCGCTGACTGATCCCAACCGTCCGATTGCACGGCGGCTCGACGCCTTGGCGGCCGAGTCGCGCACCCGTGCGCTGACGCACGCGAGCTGGGCGGCGTCGCCCGGCGACTCGTATGAGCGATACGAGTTGCTGGGTGACGCCGTGCTCGACCTCGCGCTCGGCGCCTTCCTGTTGGAGCGGTTCCCGCTCGCTGCTGAAGGCGAGTTGTCGCGGATCAAGAACCAGCTTCGCTCGGCCCGCTTCTGCGCCGTGGTGGCGCGCAACGAGGGCCTGGGCGACCGGATGGCCGCGCTGATGGTCGGTACCAGCCATGAGCACGGGGCGTGGCGGCTCTCGATCAATCGCTCAGTGCTCGCCGACCTGACCGAAGCCGCGCTCGGCGCGATCTTCCTCCAGCAGGGCTGGGACGAAGCCAACGCGGCTGCTGTCGACGCCTTCGAACCGTTGCTCGAGCACGCGCTCGATCCCCGTGTGGACCCCAAGACGGCGCTGCAAGAGCTCCTGCAGCGTCAGGGTCGCCGTGTAGCGTACGAATCCGTGGAGGAGACTGGACCAGCGCACGCGCGCCACTACCGCGTAGTGGCGATCATCGACGGCGACGTCCACGGTGAGGGGGAGGGCGCATCGCGTCGCACCGCCGAGCAGCACGCCGCGCGTCGCGCCATGCGCGCGCTCGAAGGGCGAGACGCATGAGGCTCACACGCATTCGCATCAAGGGCTTCAAGAGTTTCGCCGACGAGACGGAACTGCAGTTCGACAAGGGCGTCGGCGTGATCGTCGGGCCCAACGGCTCCGGCAAGTCGAACATCGCCGAATCGCTGCGGTGGGCCATGGCCTCGCAGGCACCGAGCGAGGTGCGCGTCGCAACCGGTCTCGATGTCCTGTTCAGCGGCTCTGAGGGACGTGCTGCGGCGGGTGTTGCCGAAGTCGAGCTCGTCCTCGAGGATGAAGGCGGCGTCGCGCCGGGTGGTCGACCCGAGCTGTCGATCCTGCGGCGCCTTAGCCGCGACGGCGACAGCCAGTACATGCTCAACCGCGTGCCCGTGCGTCGCCTCGACGTGCACGAGGTGCTGGCCGACATCGGCCTCGGCAAGGACAGCCACGCAATCATCGGCCAGAACCAAGTCGATCAGGTGCTGCTCGCCAGCCCGACGGTGCGCCGTGGTCTGATCGAGGAGGTCGCTGGCCTTGGCAAGTTCAAGCGTCGCCGCATCCGCGCCCAGCAGAAGCTCAATCGCGTCGAGCGTCATCTGGTCGAGGCGCGCACCAAGCAGGCCGAAATTCAGGGTCGTCTGCGTCCGCTGGCACTGCAGGCATCGGCCGCCGAGCGCGCAGCATTGATGGAGGCCGAGCTGCTCGAGATCCGCCTCGAGCTGGTGCTCTCGGCGATGGCCGAGACGCGTCGCGATCGCGGCATCCGCCAGAACGAACTGCGCGAGGCCCGCGCCTTGCAAGACCAGCTCGACGCGGCAGCGGCCGAGGTCGTCAAGCGCCGTGAGACGGCCGAGGCTGCCCTCGGCTCGCTCGTGAGCGAGCAGGAGTCTGCGTCGCGTCTGGTCCAGCGTCTTGACGCCGGCGTCGAACGTCTCACCGACCGCGCCACGCGCCTCGAAGAGCGCCGCGAGGAGTTTGCGCACGACATCGAGCGCCTGCGTATCCGTGCCGGCCGTCTGATCGACGAAGCCGCTGCCACCGCCACCGCTGCCGCCTCGGTCGAGGTACAGGCCGAGCGGGAGCGCGCCGAGCTCGCCGCCGATCCGGACGACACCGGGATTGAGGATCGCTTTGCGGCTGCCACGCAGGCATCCGAGGCTGCGCTCAGTGCCGTGCTTGAGGCACGCCGCGCCGAGGCCGAGCACGAGGGGCGCCTCGCCCGCGCCAGCGCCGAGGCAACCGAGAACCGCGAGCGCGCCGCTGCAGCTGCGGCTCGGCGCGCAGAGCTCGGCGAGGGTGTCGGCGAGCGCGAGACCGCACGTCGCGAGGCGCAGGTGCTGCTCGAGACGATCGAGGCGCATGTCGTCACTGCCCGTGAAGCGCTGGCCGAGGCCGAGCGCGCCGAGCAAGAGGCGCGCACCGCTGCCGACGAAGCGCGTCGTGCCGAGGCCGACGTGCGTGGTGCTGCCGCAGCCGCCGATGCCAAGGCGCAGGGTGCCGAGGCGCGGCTCAAGGAGTTGAAGGATTCGATCGAGCGTGGCGATGGTCTCGATGGCGCGCTCGTCCGCCTGCGCGATCGAGGCGTCTCGCTCGTCACCGATCAGATTCGCCCAGACCAGGGCGTCGAGCGCGCCGTGGCGGCCGTGCTGTCGTGGCGCGCCACCGAGGCCGTAGCGCGCGCGGCGAGTGACGCCGTCGACCTGCTGGCCGACGACGCGCTCGAGGGCGCCGCGCTGCTGTGTCTCGACCGCCTGCCGAGTCGACAGGCCGAGGGCCCGGGCGTGCCGCTCGAGTCTCGCGTACAGACCTCGGGCGACGTCCCCAATGGTCTCTTCGACGGCGTCCTGCTGGTCGACCGACCCGAGGACCTGCTCGATGTGAAGCGCGGCATCGGCGTGCTGGCCGACGGTCGCGGCTTCGATGCCGATCGCGGCATTGCCTTCCGTGCTGGCGACGCTGCTGGGCGCGCTCTGGCACGCAAACGCGATCTCGCCGGCGTAGAGCAGCAGGTACGCGACGATCAGGCCACCCGCACGGCCGCCGCTGCAGCACTCGCCGATGCCACGCGTAACCGCGAGTCTGTCGAGCAGGCAGAGGGCGTCACCCGTGCCGCCGTCGCCACGGCCCGCGACAACCAGTTGCGCCTCGAGCGCGAGTTGGGCGAGGCCGGCCGCGAGGCCGACCGTCTGGCGCGCCTTGACGAGGCCACCGCTGAGCGCCTGCGAGCAGCCGGCGAAGATGCCGAGACATCCGAGGCTCGTGCCGCGGCCGCACAGACTGAGGTCGTCGCGCTCGAGAGCGGCCTCGCCGCGTTGCGCGAGCGCGGCGCCGAGCGCACCGGTGAGCACGAGGCTGCCGAGGCGATCCGCGTTGGTCTGCAATCCGAGGTTGCCGATCGTCGCGGACGACGCGCCGCGTCGGAGGAGCGCGCCGAGCGCGCCCGCGTCGAGGGTGCGCGCCTGCGCGTGCAGGCGACCGAGCAGGAGCGTCAGGCCGAGCTGGCCCAGAAGGGCGCTGCTGCGCTCACCGCGGTCGTCGATCAGCTCCCCACGATCCTCGAGACGATCCGCGCCTCCCTCGTCACCGCCGAGCGCTTCCGCGAGCCAGCGCGAGCGCTCACGCAGGCCGGTGAGGCGCGTGTCGCCGAGCTGGGTGCAGAGCTGCGTTCGTGCGCCGAGGACGACGCCAGGCTCGGCGCTGAGCGCCGAGACGCAGCCGGCAAGGTCGCTGCCTTGGGCGTCGAGCTCGAGCGTTGCGAGGAGCGTCTGACCGATCTCAGTACGCGACGCCGCGAGTTGATTGAGCAGCAGGGTGAGGGTGCGAAGGACGTCGTCGACATGACGGAGCCACTGCCCGAGGACGAGCGAACCACCCGCGAGGGTAAGGTCGAGCGCCTGGAGCGCCGCATCGTGCAGCTCGGTGCCGTCAACCCGCTGGCCAAGGAGGCCTACGAGGAGGCCAAGCAAGAGGCCGACGACATCACCGAGCAGATCACCGACCTCGACAAGTCGGTCGCCGAGCTCCGCAAGCTCGTCCGCGAGCTTGGCGCAGAGATCCGCAATCGCTTTGAGAGCACGTACCAGACCGTCGAGGCGGGCTTCGCCGAGGTGATGGAGACGCTGTTCCCCGGTGGCTCTGGTCGCCTCAAGCTGGTTGAGCCTGCTGATGTCGTCGACATCGAGGGTGAGGAGGAGGCCACTGAGGCTGCCGACGCGCACGAGGGGCAGGACGAGGATCCGGCGATCGAGGCAGAGAACGACCTCGACGATCTCGACGCAGTGCGCGAGGCGCCTGAGCCGGGCGTCGAGCTCGAGGTGCAGCCGGCCGGTAAGAAGATCCGCTCGCTGCAGGTGCTGTCGGGCGGCGAGAAGTCGATGGCGGCACTGGGCTTCACCTTCGCGTTGATGCTCGCGCGTCCCAGCCCGTTCTACGTGCTCGACGAGGTTGATGCTGCGCTCGACGAGGTCAACATCGATCGCTTCCTCGAGCTCGTCAACCGCTTCCGCGATCGCGCGCAGTTCATCGTCATCACGCACCAGGCCGGCACGATGGAGGCCGCTGATGCCCTCTACGGCGTCTCGATGCCGGGTAATGGCGTCTCGCAGGTCATCTCGCGTCGTCTGCCGCGCGAGACGGATGGCCCCGCGCTCTCTGCCGCGCCGGATCTGGCGTAACCCGTGGCTGACCCGCACCAGATGTTCTCAGGGCTCGGCGCCGTTCCCTCGATCGAAGAGGTGGCACCCGAGGAGGAGAGCGGGGGAGGGTTCTTTCGCCGTCTCGTCGACGGCCTGTCCAAGTCGAGCAAGGCACTCACGGGCCAGATCCAGTCGATCGCATTCGATCCTGACGATGCTGAGGCGTGGGAGCAGCTCGAAGAGGCGCTCCTGCTCGCCGATTGCGGCGTGCCGGCAACGGTCGAGATCATCGGTCGCCTTGAGCGCCGCGCAGCTGCTGGCGGCCTGACGCCCGGCGCTGATCTCTCGCCCGCATTGGCCGAGGAGATCGCAGACCTGCTGGCCGGTGCCGAGGCCCGTATCGATGTCTCGCACCAGCCCACGGTGATCCTGATGGTCGGTGTCAACGGCACGGGCAAGACGACGACCGTGGGCAAGCTTGCTGAGCACCTACGCCGCGTCGGCAAGACCGTCGTGATCGCGGCGGCCGACACGTTCCGCGCCGCCGCCGACGAGCAGCTGCAGGTGTGGGCGGAGCGTGCCGATGCCGACTTCGTCGGCTCAGCCCATGGTGGCGATCCCGCAGCAGTCGCCTTCGACGGCATCGAGGCCGCGGTGGCACGTGGCCGCGACGTGGTGCTCGTCGATACGGCCGGCCGCCTCCAGAACCAGGTCGGACTGATGGACGAGCTGGCCAAGATCCGCCGTGTCATCAATGGTCGGATGGAGGGCGCGCCGCATGAGACGCTGCTCGTTGTCGACGCCACGACCGGACAGAACGGCCTGCAGCAGGCACGCATGTTTGGCGAGGCCACGCCGCTGACGGGCATCGTGTTGACGAAGCTCGACGGCACGGCCAAGGGCGGTATCGCGCTCGCGATTGCGTTCGAATTGGGTGTGCCGATCAAGTTGATCGGCGTCGGTGAGTCGCTCGACGATCTGCGTCCGTTTGACGCTGAGTCGTTCGCTCGCGCCCTGATTGGCCTCGCCGCCGAGTAGGCCTGCTCCGACGCGGTTGCGAAGATCCTGGTGATGGCGTCCCCGGTCCTCGTCTGGCTTCGCCGCGATCTGCGGCTTGATGATTCCCATGCGATCGCGGCCGCGCTCGAGGCGAGTGCACCGATCGCCTTCGTGTACGTGCTGGACCCCGCGATGAAAGCGCGTGGCGTCGGCCACGCCCAGCTCGGCTTCATCGTCGAGGGACTCGAAGACCTGCAGGCGCGCCTGGCCGAGCGTGGGGGCGGCCTGATCGTTCGTCGCGGCGACACCGTCACGTGCCTCGTCGATGTGGCGCGCGAGCTGGGCGTCACACGCGTCTGTGCTAACCGTGATGAAGAGCCCGTAGCGGGCGCTGTCGAACGGGCGGCCGAAGATGCACTGCGTGAGCTCGGCATTGAGTTGCTCGTGGTCGACGACGAGGTCAATGTCCCGCACGAGCTCGTCCTGACGAAGGAGGGCAATCCGTGCCGCACATACTCGGCTTATGCGCGAGGCGTGCGACGCGTGTTGGAGGAACTGCCCGCACCGCCGCAGGATTACGACCTGAAGGGGCGCCTGCATCCGACGCCAGTGCCAGAGATCCCCAGCGTCGAGACGCTGGTCGGCCGGCCTGTGACGCTGCGCTCCGACGTGCCGGGCGGCGAGACCCACGCGCTGGCTCGCTTGCGCTCCTGGCGCGATGAGGGCTACCTCGCCCGCTACGCCGCCGATCGCGATCTTGTCGCAGAGCCCGACGCCACCTCGCGCCTGTCGGGGTATCTGCGCCAGGGCATGCTGTCGCCGCGGCGGGCCCTGCATGTCGCTGATCGCGCGGGCGCGCCCAAGTACGCGAGCGAGCTGCTGTGGCGTGACTGGTTCAAGTACGTGCTGCACCATCATCCGGATCTCGCGACGCGTTGCATCGATCCCCGCTACGACAACATCGAGTGGATTGGCACCGACGAGCATTTCGATGCCTGGACGCAGGGCGAGACGGGCTTCGGCATGGTCGACGCGGCGATGCGCCAACTCCTCGAGACGGGCTCAATCGCCAATCGTGCCCGCATGGTCGCCGCGAGCTTCCTCGTCAAGGATCTCCATATCGACTGGCGCCGCGGCGAGCAGTGGTTCCGACGACACCTCACCGACGGCGACCTCGCCTCGAACGCCGGCTCCTGGCAGTGGGTGGCAGGCACAGGTCTCGATGCGGCCCCGTACTTCCGCGTGTTCAACCCGGATCTGCAGGAGAAGAAGTTCGACCCGACTGGGGCCTACGTCAACCGCTGGGCACCCGATCGCCCGCTCCGCATCGTCGAACATGGCATCGAGCGCGATATCACCCTTGCGGCCTACAAGGCCGTTGCCTCGGACCTCGCCGATCCCGCGGAGCGGTAGCTAGGCCGCTTGCGCGCCGAACAGCTCGGGGTAGAGTCGGACGCATAGCTCTTTCGCCTTGCCGTACTCCGCGTCCGACAGATCGCCGTTGAAGATCTCGCGCAGCTCGCGGTCGAAGTCGCTGATGAAGCGGCCCGCGTAGTCGTTCTTCGTCTCGAGCTCGAGACGGATCTGTGGGGGACCGAGCGGGAAGCGCAGCCGATCCCAGCACAGCTCCACGTGGTGGAGGCCCTGGACGTAGTCGTGGGTCGAGCGGCGGTTCTCGAGCTCGCCGATCATCGCGAGCTTGGGCATTTTGCCGATAGCGTCGGGCAGTTGCTTGCGCAGGCCCGCTGCATCCACCATCTCTAGCATTTCGTTGCCGTCGGCGGGAATGTGATCGATCGGGAACTCGATCTCCTCACGCTCGCGTGCCCGATCGGCACGTCGCGTGGAGGGGCCCTTCCACGTCATGAACGGCGTGGGCAGGTTCGACTGGCGGCGAATCCGTAGCGAGCAGCCGGCACGACGCAGGTCGAGATCGCCGGTGTCGAAAAACGTGTCGCGGATGTCGAAGATCGCCGAGCCAGCCAGCGAGAAGTTCGCCAGCTCCGCCGGAACCATCAAGGGCTCGTCGCCGGTGTAGAGGTACTGAAGCTCGATTTCCATGCGACCCCGGCATTGTCCCACGTGGTGCGGCGGGCACGCAGCGGCGAATCCGTATGATCCGGGCACCGGCACGGCCGGTCCGACACCATGCTCGATTCCCTTTCTGACCGACTTGGCAATGCTCTCGGCGATCTGCGCTCCAGCGGACGCCTGAGCGAAGACGACATCAATACCGCGATGCGCGAGATTCGTCTCGCGCTGCTTGAGGCGGACGTTAACTTCGATGTCGTCAAGAGTTTCGTGGCGACGGTCAAGGAGCGCGCCCTCGGCGCCGAGGTCTCCGAGAGCCTCACGCCAGGCCAAGAGGTCGTCAAGATCGTCCATGACGAGCTGACGAAGCTGATGGGCGAGGGCTCGACGAAGCTCGAGCTGACCGGCTCGCCCGCCGTCATCCTTGTCTGTGGTCTGCAGGGCTCCGGTAAGACGACGACCTGCGGCAAGCTCGCGAAGCTGATCGAGAAGCAGGGCAAGCGCCCGGCGCTCGTGGCCTGCGACGTGTACCGCCCTGCCGCCATCACACAGCTCGTCACGGTTGGTGGTCAGGCCGGCGTGCCCGTCTACGAGCACGGCACCGACATGAACCCGGTGGAGATCGCCAAGCGCGGCATCCAGCAGGCGAAGGAAGAGGGTCGCGACGTCGTCATCGTCGACACCGCTGGCCGCCTCACCGTCGATACCGAGCTGATGGACGAGCTCGTCAAGATCCGCGATGCGGTCAAGCCGACCGACACGCTGCTGGTGCTCGACGCGATGACGGGCCAGGACGCCGTCAATACCGCGCAGAACTTCCAGAAGGCGATCGATTTCAGCGGCCTGATCCTGACCAAGCTCGACGGCGACGCCCGCGGTGGTGCCGCACTTAGCGTCCGCGCGATCACGGGCGTGCCGATCAAGGTCATCACGACTGGCGAGAAGCTCGACCAGATCGAGGAGTTCCATCCGGACCGTCTGGCCTCGCGCATCCTCGGCATGGGCGATGTCCTCAGCCTGATCGAGCGCGCCGAGCAGTTCGTCGATAAGGACAAGGCCGAAGAGCTCGAGCGCAAGATGCGCAAGGCCGAGTTTGGCCTCGATGACATGCTCGATCAGCTGCGCTCGATCCGCAAGATGGGCTCGCTGTCGAGCGTGCTGGGCATGCTCCCGGGCGTCGGCAAGCAGCTGAAGAACGCAAACGTCGACGAGGGGCAGCTCGACCGCGTCGAGGCGATCATCCTCTCGATGACGCCGGCCGAGCGCCAGAATCCCAAGCTGATCAACGGCTCGCGTCGTCTCCGCATCGCCAATGGCTCGGGCGTGACGGTCACCGAGGTCAACGCCCTGCTCAAGCAGTACGAGCAGATGAAGAAGATGATGAAGGGCTTCGCCGGTGGCAAGGGCAAGATGCCCAAACTCCCTAAGGGGATGGAATTGCCGCCTGAGTTGCAGGGTTAGGGTAGAGTCCCCGCCGTGGTCAAGCTACGCCTCGCCCGATTCGGGTCCAAGAAGAATCCGATCTACCGCATCGTCGTCCAGAACGACGCTTCGCCGCGGAATGGTCGCGCGATCGAAAACATCGGTCGTTACAACCCCCAGCTCGAGCCCTCGCTGATTGAGATCAACGAGGAGCGGGCGAAGTACTGGCTTGCCAACGGCGCTCAGCCGTCGCAGCCGGTCTATCGCCTGCTGCAGAAGCAGGGCATCATCTAACCGATGGGGGCCACGCCCCCGAAGGATGTTCGCGAGCTGTGCGAGTACCTCGTGCTCGGGCTTGTTGACGATCCGGATGCCGTCAAGGTGACGGTCGAGATGACGGATGAGGCGATCGTGCTGCGCATCGTCGTGGCGCCAGAGGATCGCGGCAAGGTGATTGGCCGTGGCGGTCGCGTGGTGCGCGCAATTCGTAGCGTCGTGCGCGCAGGCGCCGTCAAGAGTGGTCGTCGCGTCCTCGTTGAGGTCGACGACACCCCCGCCGAGGCATGACGCCCGACTATCCGTGGCGGCCCGAACGCGTGCGCGTCGGGACGATCGGCAAACCGCATGGCCTCGACGGCTCGTTCCGCGTGGCTGACCCGTGCGGCTGGTGGGACTTTCCGAAGGGCTCAACGGTCCTCGTCAATGGTTCACCGCGCGAAGTCAGCAAGTCGCGTGGCGACGAGCTCGCGCCGCTGGTCCAACTCGAGGGAGCGGGGGACCGCACCTCGTGCGAGCTCCTGCGCGGCGCCGCGTTGGAGCTCACGCGCGAGCAGATCCCCGAGCCCGACGACGACTTCTACTTCCGCTTCGACATGGTCGGCTGCACGGTCGAGCATGCCGACGGCACACCACTGGGCGTCATCGATGCCGTTGAGGACGGCGTCGCGCACGACCAACTCGTGGTCGGCGAACACCGCATCCCGTTCGTCGCCGTGATCGTCCCGACCGTCGACATTCCTGGGCGCCGGATGGTGCTGGTCGATGGCTGGGAGCCCGTCGCCGTCGAGTAACGCCACGCGGTCCTCGCTGACCCGCGATGATTCCTGCGTGGCGCTCTCGCTCGACATCCTGACGCTCTTCCCCGCCTGGTTTGACTGGCTGGGCGAGGAGCGGCACGTCAAGAACGCACTCGATGGCGAGCTCGCGCTCGGGATCCACGACATGCGCCCGTACAGCGAGCTGCCGCACCATGCCGTCGACGACACTCCGTACGGAGGTGGCGCGGGGATGGTGGTGCGCGTGGATACGACGGTCGCGGCCGTCGAGGGCGTCTACGGCAAGCCGCTCGACGACATCCGCAAGACCCGTCGCATCATCGCGATGGACGCGAGGGGGCGTCGCTTCGACGACGCGTACGCGCGCGAGCTGGCGCAGGCAGATGCGATCACGATCCTCTGCGGCCGCTACGAGGGCTTCGACCAGCGCGTGCTTGATCACGTTGCGACCGAGACGCTTTCACTCGGCCCGTATGTGCTGGCGGGCGGGGAGGTGGCCGCGATGGTCGTCACCGACGCCGTCACGCGGTTCCTGCCCGGTGCGCTGGGCCACGACGAGTCCGCGGAAGAGGAGTCGTTTGCGCCCGCACTCGACGGTTTGCCCGAGTATCCGCACTACACCCGGCCCCTAGAGTTTCGCGGCTGGGAGGTCCCAGAGATCCTCCGGTCGGGCGATCACGGCCGCATCGCGGCGTGGCGGAGAGCCCAATCAGAGGCTCGCGCGGGGGAACCTGCGGGGTCGGACGAGGTTTTGGGGTAGGATCCCCGCCGGTATGAACATCGTTGAAGAGATCGAAGCAGCACAGCGCCGTGACGTCCCGCAGTTCAAGGCGGGTGACACGGTCAAGGTGCATTTCCGCGTGATCGAGGGTAACCGCCAGCGCGTGCAGGTCTTCGAGGGTGTTGTCATCAAGCGTCACGGCCACGGCACGCGCGAGACCTTCACGGTCCGCAAGCAGTCGTTCGGCGTCGGCGTCGAGCGTACGTTCCCGCTGCACTCGCCCAAGATCGACAAGATCGACGTCGGTGCAATCGGCATGGTGCGCCGCGCGAAGCTGTACTACCTGCGCGACAAGGTCGGCAAGCAGGCGCGCATCCGCGAGAAGCTCCAGTAGGCATCGCCCTCTGACGTCCGCCAGCGCGGAACGTAGGATGTGACGACGTGGCTAGCCTGAGTGAGATTCGCAAGAACCCGGTCGTCGACCTGGTCGTGACCGTGGTGATCGCGGTAGGCATCGCCTACCTCGTGCAGGCGTTCATCGTGAAGCCGTACCGCGTGCCGTCCGGCTCCATGGAGCCGACGATCGCGATTGGTGAGCGCATCATTGCCGCGCGCTTCACGATGCGGTTCACGGATCCGAGTCGCGATCAGATCATCGTGTTTCACCCGAATGGCGTCGGCGCGGATGTCTACGACACCGATACAGCTTCGAGCGAGACGTTCGTCAAGCGCTTGGTCGGCATGCCGGGCGAGACGATCGGCGCCATCGAAGGCAAGGTCTACATCTGCAGCGGCAAGGGACCGACGGAGGGCGGCTCGGTCAAGTCGACGCCGGGCTGTGGCTTCATCGACGAGCCGTTCGTGTCGAGTCCGCAAGACGATTTTGGTCCGGTGGCAATCCCCAACGACCGCTACTTCATGATGGGCGACAATCGATCCGACTCGGACGACTCGCGCAACTGGGGTCCGATCACGCGCGATCAGATGATTGGTACCGCGTTCATGTCGTACTGGCCGCCGAATCGCATCTCAATCTGGTGACCGGATGAGCGCCAGCGAGAGCACGCGACAGATCGAGCTCAATCGCCGGCGCCGTCGCAATAGCCTGAAGAAGCCGCCGCGGTTCCTCGGCATCGCTCGGATCATGCGCTGGCCGCGTCCGCTCGGCGGGCTGCTGCTGGTCGTGCTGCTGTATCTGGCTGCGGTGATCTGGGCGCCACTGATGTGGCCGGCTGCGATCGTCTGGGGCCTGTGGGCGGCGGCGGTGGTGCTCGATGCGGCGCTGCGCGGCTCCAAGGGGTTGACGGCCGGCGTCTTCGCGATCGTGTTTGGCCCGCTGGGCGCGTCGATCGTGGGCTATCTGCGGCGCCGCTCGATCCGCAAGGTACCGGGCGAGGGCTTCAACTGGCCGACAACCTATTCGCTGGTGGCGCTGGCGCTCGGCTTTGTGATGGCCGCATTCATCTTCGGTGCCGCCTTGCGCGTTGGGCCGCATGGGGTCTTCGTCCCCAACGCGGCGATGGGCGATCGCATCGCATCCGGCGATCGCGTGTTGGTCGTCCCGAAGAACTACTCGCCGGTTGGGGTAGGCGACATCGTCGTCGTCGATCGTTTCGAGGGGGTCGACGCTGCGCTGGGCCAGTCCGAGCCGATCGCCGGCGTGGGGCGCATCGTGGGCAGCCCCGGCCAGGTTGTGGGAGCAACAGACGGGAAGCTCTATCTCTGCAAGAACCTGCCTGACGCCGCAGTGGGCCTGCAGCCCGAGAACGAGTGCTCGAATCCGTCGGAGTTGCTGTATCTGAAGACGCCGACGCCCGACTTCGGCCCGATCCGGATCCCCGCAGATACGTGGTGGGTGATGTCCGATGATCGTCAGGGCACGCTGATTGACTCGCGCGTGTACGGCGCGGTGCCCCAGGATGCAATCGTGGGACGTGTGGTCGCGATCCTGACACCGTTGAATCGCTTCAAGGTCCTCTAAGCGTCAAGCCCGCGTGCCTCTGCGCGCAACGAGCGCCGATGCGGTGATTAGGCTCGTGTTATGGCTCCTCGTATTCCCGCCGGGCGCGCACTGTTGCTGCACGATCGCCAGCTTGGCGTGCAGTTTGTCGCGGGCGCCGACGAGGCCGGCCGAGGCGCGTTGGCTGGACCAATCGTCGCCGCTGCTGTGTTGTTCGAGCCCGCCGCGCTCACGCCCGAGCACCTTGCGGGCCTGGAGCGCCTGAACGACTCAAAGAAGCTGACGGAGGCTCGTCGCGACGAGTTGGCGGTAATCATCGGCGCGGCCGCGATCTCGATTTCCGTGATTGCTATCTCGGCGGCAGAGATCGATGAGATCGGCATCCAGGCGGCCAATTTGGGTGGGCTCAGCCGTGCGCTCGATCTGGTGCAGGCGCCCGAGGGGTCCGAGCTCCTCGTGGATGGCTTTGCCCTGCCGATGCAGCGGAGGTCGCATCGTGCGCTCATCAAGGGCGACGCAACGAGCGCCGCGATCGCCGCGGCGTCGATCATCGCGAAGACGACGCGCGATCGGGTGATGGAGCAACTCGACAGTGTCTCGCCGGGGTACGGCTTCGGCGCGCATGCGGGGTACGGCACGGCAGTGCACAAGGAGGCCATCACGCGACTCGGACCGTGTCGTGCCCACCGGCACTCCTTCGCGCCGATCTCGCTGGCTGCGTAGAACACCCGCCCAGGTTGGGCGCGACGGTGAGGTGCTCGCCGCGCTGCTCTACCTCCTGCGGGGCTACGTGATTGTGGGGCGTGACGTGCGGATGCCAGCCGCACAGGTCGATCTCGTCTGCCGGCGCGGTCGCCTGCTTGTCGTCGTCGAGGTAAAGCGTCGGCGTACGCGTGGCCGCTACGGCGCGGTGCATGCGCTGTCGTGGCGGCAGGAGGAGCGTCTGCTGGCGGCTACCGCCCAGCTGCAGCGTCGGCACCGCTGGGCACGTGCCGCGCGCATCGATCTCGTCGCAATCGACGGCTGGCACGTGCGCATCTGGCGCAATGCCGTCACGCGCGAACGTCATCGGCGCGACTCCGCGCAATCGTGGTGACACGGGATCGCTCGGCCGGCACACGCGTGCTGCCAGCGTGGAGTGCATGCTCACTCGCGCCCATGCCTTCGCCCTGACGGGCCTCGACGCCACGCCGGTGGAGGTTGAGGTCTACACCGCCGACGAGCCGAAGAACGCCTGCTTCACGATCGTCGGCCTGCCCGACAAAGCCCTGCAAGAGGCGCGCTCGCGCATCCGCTCGGCCGCGTTTGCCGCGGGACTCAACACGACCGAATCGCTGATGCTCGTTAATCTCGCACCCGCCGAGGTGCGCAAGGAGGGGGCGGGATTCGACCTGCCGATTGCGCTCGCGGTCTTGGCCGGCCACCACCAGGTTGATGAACGTCTGGTGGACGAGGTTGCTGCGGTTGGAGAACTGGCGTTTGATGGCCGTCTGCGACCGGTGCCGGGCATCCTCTCGATCGCGGAGGCCGCGGTGCGCGCTGGGCGCCCTGTGCTCGTGTGTCCCAGCGCGTGTGCGGCCGAGGCGGCGCTGGTGCCCGGTTGTCGTCCGCTTGGCTGCGTATCGCTGCAACACGCTGTGCGCGTTCTCAAGGGGGAGCAGCAGCCGGAGCAGGTGGATCGTGGGGCCACGGCGCTCGACGAGCCCATTCCCGACCTTGCCGACGTCCGCGGGCAGCCCAGCGCTCGGCGCGCCCTTGAGGTCTGTGCGGCTGGCGGCCACAACCTGTTGCTGGTCGGGCCACCAGGTGTCGGCAAGACGATGCTGGCCAAGCGCCTGCCGGGTATCTTGCCGCCGCTCGACGACGAGGCAGCACTCCTCGCCACGCGGATTCATTCTGCTGCTGGCGTGCTGTCGCCGGGTGCGGGGCTGCTGCGCGTGCCGCCGTTCCGCGCGCCGCATCACTCGGCGACCACACCGGCGCTCGTTGGCGGTGGCACCCGCATCCGTCCGGGCGAGGTGACGCTCGCCACAGGGGGTGTGCTGTTTTTGGACGAGCTGCCCGAGTTTCGCCGCGACGCGCTCGAAGCACTGCGGGTACCGATCGAGGACGGGCATGTGCGCATCTCGCGGGCCTCCGGCAGCGTGCAGCTGCCCGCGCGCTTCAACCTGATCGCTGCGATGAACCCCTGCCCCTGTGGTGGTGGGGGCTCGAGTGGCTGTACGTGCGCGCGTGAGCGTGTGATCGCGTACCAGCGCAAGGCCAGCGGGCCGCTGCTCGATCGCATCGACGTGGGCGTGCGTCTGGAGCGCCCTGCCCCCGAGGTGCTGCGCGTGGATCGGCCAGAGTCCACCGCCACCGTGCGCGACCGCGTGTTCGCGGCCCGTGAGCGTCAGGCAGCACGCGGCTGCATCAACGGCCAGATCCCTGTCGATCTCCTCGACCACCATGCGCCACTCGACGATGCCTGCACACGCCTCGTCGACGAGGCAGAGCGGCGGCTGGCGTTGTCGCCACGCGGTCTGCATCGCATCCAGCGGGTGGCGCGCACGATTGCCGACCTCGCTGGCAGCGACGCCATTGCACCGCCACACGTAGCCGAGGCCATCGCGGTGCGGCTGGGGGCGATCGCATGATCGAACTCCCGCGCGACGATCCTCGTTATCCCACACGGCTCGACGACCTGGCCGATCCTCCGGCCACGCTCTACGTGCGCGAGCCGGTGCAACCCGACGCGCTTGGCGAGCTTCTGCGGCCGCCGATCGTCGCCATCGTCGGATCCCGCAATGCCAGCGCCGCCGGCATCGCCTTCGCCACGCGCTTGGCGGGCGAGCTTGCAGCGAGCGGGGTGGGGGTCATCTCCGGCTTGGCACGCGGGATCGATGCAGGTGCGCATCAGGGCACCCTCGATCGCAGTGGTCGCACCGTGGCGGTGCTGGGCTGCGGCATCGATCGCGATTATCCGTCGGCCACGATCCCGCTCGCGCGTCGCATCGCCGCTGAGGGCGCGATCTTGTCGGAGTACCCACCGGGTACGCCACCCGCGCCGTTTCGCTTCCCCGAGCGCAACCGCATCGTCGCGGCGCTCGCCGACGCCACGATCGTGATCGAGGCCGCAGCACGTAGCGGCGCGCTCATCACTGCGCGTCTTGCGTTGGATCTTGGTCGTGATGTCCTGGCCGTGCCCGGGGCGCCGTGGAGCAGTGGGGCGGAGGGGACCAATCTGCTGTTGAAGGACGGTGCCCTACCGCTGACTGCAGTGGCAGACGCATTGGTGTGTCTCGGGCTCGATCCGGGGACCGCGCGCGTCGATGATCCGGCCATCGACGCCTCTGCACGAAGGGTGCTGGCCGCGCTGCGCCGTGAGCCGGCCTCTGCCGACGTGCTGGCTGCGCGCTGTGGACTCACATCTTCTGCGGCGGCAGCCCTGATTGCGGAGCTCGAGCTGAAGGGTCTCCTGGTGCGCGAGCTGGACGGTAGGCTCGTCCCGACCGCGTGAACATGCGAAGAAGCGGCCGGCACGTTGCCTGCAGGCGACTAGCATTAGCGAAGCAATCTCTTTCAACCCTCTAGGAGGACCCATGGCCTTCGAGCTTCCCGCTCTCGCCTATTCGTTCGACGCACTCGAGCCCCACATCGATGCGACCACGATGGAGATCCATCACGACCGCCACCACAAGGCCTACGTCGACAACGCCAACGCGGCGCTGGCTGGCACGGAGTGGGAGAACACGCCGGTCAGCGAGCTGCTGACGCAGCTGGGCAAGCTGCCCGCCGACAAGCAGGGCCCGGTCCGCAACAACGCTGGCGGCCATGCCAACCACACCCTCTTCTGGGAGATCCTCGGTAACAACGGCAGCCAGCCCTCGGGCGACCTCGCCGCTGCGATCGACGCCGAGTGCGGTGGCCTCGACGCCCTCAAGGCTGCGATGACCGACGCCGGCATCAAGCGCTTCGGCTCTGGCTGGAGCTGGCTCGTCGTCAATGGCGGCAAGCTGGAGGTCATGTCGACCCCGAACCAGGACTCGCCGATCTCCGAGGGCAAGACGCCGATCCTCGGCATCGACGTCTGGGAGCACGCGTACTACCTCAAGTACCAGAACAAGCGCCCCGGCTACCTCGAGGCCATCTGGAACGTCATCAACTGGGATGCCGTCGGCGCCAAGTACGACGCTGCCAAGTAGCTCAAGAACGCAGAAGGGCCCCGGTTCTCCCTCCGTCTGGAGGAGGAACCGGGGCCCTTCGTCGTTTCTAAGGCGCTACGAGTGGTACAGGTAGAACTTGAGGTTCAGGTTCGGGTTGGTGCCCTGCTCGTCGAACCACATCGTGACGGTGTACGACTTGCCATTGTTGGCAAGCTTCGTGGAGCTGATCACGCCCGAGCCGTAGTTGCCGCCAGACAGCGTCGCGTAGGCGTTGCTGATCGTCGACGTCACCTGGCCGACGGTAGTCGGCGTAACGGTGATGGTCTGGCGCATCGTGTAGCCGTTCGCAACGGCCTTCTTGACCGTAATCGTGGCGCCGAGGCCGCCTGCCAGGCCGTTGTTGACGGTCTTCGTGACGGCGGCGCCTTCAAGCTGCGAGCCCTTGATGGTGACGTTGAAGACCTGTGCGGTCGCCGTCTTGTTGAGGTCGGCGTAGTCACTCGGGTTTGAGGCGGGCATCGTGCCAGCGGCGGACGCCGAGCCAATACCGATGGCGGCGAGCGAGGCGATGGCCGCGCCGGTGATGGCGAGGCGGCGAAGCTTGGACGTACGCATGCGGTTCTCCTTGATAGGGGTATGCGACGCCAGTCTGTTCGCGGATTTCAGGGGAATACCTGTCCGACAACGACAAAGGGCCGCCGCCTGCCGGAGCAGACGACGGCCCTTCGCGTCATGCACTTACATCATCAGTTGCTCGGTGTACCACTTGATGTTGAGCTGCGGCGGCGTGCCCTCATGCGAGTACAGCTTGATCGTGTACTTCATTTGATTCGACGACAGGGTGGTGCTCGTGATCCTTGTCGCACCCGTCTGGCCGCCCGACACCGTGACCATTGCGTTCGGGATGATCAGGCCGGAATCCATCGACGTGATCGTGATGGTGATGTTGTTGCCCGACTGCTTGCTAATCGTCAGGTTGCCTCCACCCGTCGTGGTGGCGTTGCCCCACGTGGTGGTCGAGGCTGCGGTCAGGCCGATGTAGTCCTTCGGCGCGAGCTGCTTGGTCCAGGACTTGCCGTTGGAGGCCTTCAGGTCTGTCGGGTTAGCCGAGGGCAGCGAGCTCGCGCTCTGCGACAGAGTGGCTGCGAAGGCGGCAGTAGCGATAATCGCGAAGACGGCGACGATGCCTGCGATAGCCGTGACGCGGCGGGTGAAGGTGACTTTCATGTGCTCTCCTTGGTGATCCGGTGACGACCGGCTGCGCCGATGATATGCGTGTGACCTGACGCGAATCAAGCGGCGTTGCCAATTGGAGTAGATCTGGTCGGGCATGAGCCGAGGAGGTACGCTCACCCCATGAACGATCTCTTCACCCCGGACGATCGCGTCAAGATCAACGCGGCCATGGCGAGTGGCAGTGGCGACCGCTTCGGGCAACTGCTGTCGGAGCACCCGAACCCTTCTGGCGGCATGACGTGGGGCTGTCGGCTCGGCGGCATCGTCGTGGCGGTGTTCGTGGGTGGCATCCTCGCCGCGATCCTCGGGCTCGTTGGGCTTGCCGCGCTCGTGGTGCTTATCGTCGTGGCGATTCTCCTGTCGGGGCGCATTGCGCGGTGGTTCCACCGCCGCTCGCTCACGCGCCGTGCGCGCGAGGAGGTCGTCGGCGGCTGGGCGGCGCAGCGCGGCTGGCAGTTCGTCAAGCAGCTACCGCTCGCCAACACGACGCCGCTCCTCCGTCATGGCGATCGTCGTGAGACCGGCTGGGGCATCACGGGCCAGTTGGACGCGACGACCTCGTTCGCCGCGGGGGCGTACCAGTACGAGGAAGACCGCGTCGTTGTCTCGACCGACTCCGACGGCAATACGACGACGCGCACCGAGACGGATACGTATCCGTTCACGATCGCGCTCATCTCCGCGCCGTTGCCCGACCTCAAGAAGATGCAGTTGCGCAAGGGTTCGACGGGCGGGATCTTCTCGAAGCTGAGCGGCGCGGTCAGCGATCTGCGTCCGGTGCCGCTCGAGAGCGCCGAGTTCAACGATCAGTTCCATCTGATGGTCGCCGACGACGCCGACGAGATCGCCATCCGCATGCGCTTCACCCCGGCGGTGCTGATGGCCCTCGTCGATCGTGGCGCGGGTGAGTCGCAGATCGAGGCCGAGAACGGGGTGCTGCTTGTGGCTCGCGAGGGCGCGGCGAAGACTGATGACTTCGGCGAGTTGCTCGACGTGCTGGGCGACGCGGTCTGGTTCCGCTCACTGCTCACCGACGAGCCCGCGGGCCGCGTGCCCGACACAGCAGCGCTGCGTGCGCTGCTGCTCGGCCCAGCCGCCTGACGCCCCGCACGCCGCACCGCTGCGCCGACGGCCCGGGTGCGGGTATCCTGCCGCGCAGTAGGGTCGTAGCTCAATTGGTAGAGCACCGGTCTCCAAAACCGGGGGTTGCAGGTTCGAGTCCTGCCGGCCCTGTGCACGAGTAGACCCACTGCTCCACGTTGGCTGGGCGGCGAACGTCGCCCAGCCAACGTGGGTGCCACCGTTACAGCGCGGTCATCACCAGCACTTGCCGTGAGCCGACCACCGCGCCATGAACCACGTGCAGTCGTCCGTCGTGTAGTACGTGACCCCGTCGCTATTGACGCCGTACCAGTTTCCAAAGCTGAAGTAGCGGAACCCTCTGCCGATATCGTCGTTCGGAGGGTTTCGTCCGAACTGCTCTGATGGATTCCAGTAGTAGTTCCCGAGGTCGACCTCGCCGACGCGGTCGTAGGCGAAGCCCCTGCCGTCAACAAAATTGATGAACCCGCCGGACCCCAGGGACGGGATGTTCTCCCAACAGTTGCGCAGCCGGCTCGAATACACCCCGTTGCAGGTTCCGCCGTTCGGCATCCACTTCTGCGGCTTCGACTGCCAGTTGGCACGGACGGATTCATCCTCCGCTTCGGGCTGGGTGATCCTCTTCGGCATGTCGACGTACAGTTCGACGTCGGTCAGGGTGGTCGGCTCCGTTACGAGCACGGGCTCACCCGCCGGTTCCGTCTCGTCCACCTTGTCGATCTTCCCATCGAGCGTGTCTTGCACGTTCTCGGAGGAGATGATCTCGGCGTCGAATCGCACGGTCATGCCCTTGCGCGACCCGTCGCTCAGCCGCACGACCACCTGCTGGAGGTTGCCAGCGGCGTCGCTAGCTTGCAGCACCGCGCGCGGCGCGTTGGTCTCGAATTGGCCCGTCTCATCGCCGTACACGGTCCAGTACGCCATGAAGGCGCGGACCGGCAACGACTCCGTGGTCTTCGCCCGCGTCAGCTCGGTCACACCGACCTCGTCCGGCACACCCCGGAGCACCAACTCGTACTCGCCGGCCTTGCCCGCGATCGGCGTGAACGAGGCGGACGAGGCACTCACCTCCATCAGGAAGTCGACGGGCGGATCGCTTGGCTTGGCCTGGGCGCCTACTGCGCCCAGCAGCAGCCCGGCGGCGACGATCAGCGTCGCGAAGAGCAGTCGTATACGCGAGCGCAACACAGGGAATTCAGGCAGGAGAGAGGACATGCGAGGAACGTACACGGATCCTCAGGTCCGCGCATCTATTTCGAAGCACCGAGCGGGGCGAGCCCCGCTCGAGTTGCCCCGTTTTCGTAGACACGGTGGCAAGCCGCGGGCGATCGCCTCACGCGCGGCGCATCCACGCCGGCGCCGGCAAGCCGTAGGCGCGCTGCAGCACCGCCTCGGCGGTTTCCATCGCGCCCGTGGCCCAGCCCTGGTTCATCGACAGCGAATCGCCACACACGTGGATGGGCAGGCCGGGGGCGGGGGACAGCGCCTGCGACCAGTAGTCCCACGGCCGGATGCCCTCGGCCCACAAGGCCGCTGCGCCGCCGGCCTGCTGGCCCCAGCGGTGCACACGCCCGTCGATCGGGGGCGGGACCTCGATGCCGTGCAGCTGGCTGAGCGCGGCGGTGACCTGACGCGACATCTCGGGTGTCATGGTCGTGGAACCGTCGTAGCCCTGATCGGGAATCGACGAGGTAGCGCAGCGAGCGATCGTTGGCGAGGACCTCGCCGATGTCCTCGATGCGGATTGCGCGATTGCGGATATCTCCGTTGTCGTCACGGATCGTGTCGATGTGCACGGCCGCCCAGAACTCGCGGCCATCCTTGTGCAGGAGTGGGAGCTCGGTTTCCTCGAAATCGCGGCCGCGGCGGATCACGCGCTTCGAGCCTGGCTCGAGCGTGAACTGGTCGAGGCCGAGCAATTCCCGCCCGTTGGCCTTAATCTCGTCCGGGTCGTATCCGAGCAGGTCGACGAGCGCATCGTTAAGGCGCACGACTCGCTCGGTGTGCTGATGATCGGGATCAAGCTCGGTGATCGCGAGGCCGACCGTCGACTGTGCGAACCCGCGGTGCAAGATGTCATCCCGGGTGGGAAGTGGGCCGCCTTCGTCAACCGAGTTGCTCATCGATACCTGCCTGCGTCGTCCAGACGCGAGTGGGGCGCGTGCAAACGACGCTGATACTGACCGTATCCCCTCCACACAGTAACGCGCTACGGAAAACTACCCTTCGCCTTGCGAATCAAATGATGACTGCACGGGTGGGTGGCACCGCGGTGTTTCGGTTCGTCACCGCAGCGCGCGCGGCGTTACCAGCGGTCCCAGCGGATCAGGCTGGAGATGTCGCCGCGTGGCGCGGGCTTGAAGGTCTCGCCCGTGTAGAAGCCCGTCGGGATCAAACACGACTGCGTGACCGCGTCGTAGTCGATGCCAAGGATCTCGGCGCACTCGCGCTCGTACGTGAGGTGCAGCGTCGTCCAGCACGTACCAAGGCCACGGGCGCGCGCGGCCAGGCAGAAGCTCCAGCCGGCCTGCACGATCGAACCCCAACCGGCCGCCTGCGACTCGGGCGACCAATCGTTGAGGCGCCCGGCGACACACGGGATCACCATCGCCGGCACCTCGTGCATCCGGTCGGCCAGGTAGCGCGCTGAGGACGCCATGCGCTCGGTCGCCGAATCGAGCTCGCCGCCCGCGTCGTCGTAGCGTGCGCCAGCGTAGTCGTCGTAGGACTTGAGGTACCACTTGGCGAGCGCGGTCTTCTGCGCAGGATCCGTGACCACCACGAACGTCCAGGGCTGCGAATTCGAGGCAGTCGGAGCCTGCAACGCCAGAGCAATGCACTCCTCAATGAGCTCCCGCGGCACCGGACGATCGAAGTCGAGGCGCTTGCGGACGGCACGGGTGGTGGAGAGGAGCTGGTCGGGCGTGAGCTGGGGCATAGGCGTACCGTAGTCCACCGACTATGCTCCGCGCAGCGCAGCCCGACCAGGCCACGCCCGCCGTCCATGAACATCCCCGCCGCCTCCGATAACAACGCAGCACCCGAGCTTGTTCATGTCGGCAAGGTCACGGCGCTGGCCGTGATTGCCGCGCTTGGCGGTTTTCTGTTCGGCTACGACAGCTCCGTGATCAACGGCGCCAACAAGGCGATCTACGAGCGCTTTGACATCACCGACGGGTTCTTCCAAGGCTTCGTCGTATCGGTCGCGCTGCTTGGATCCGCCGTCGGTGCGTTCGTCGGCGGGCGGCTCGCCGAGAAGTACGGTCGCAAGCGCGTGATGCTCATCGCCGCCGTGCTCTTCCTGATCGCTGGCGTCGGATCAGCCTTCCCCTTCGCGATCTACGACTTCATGGGCTGGCGGCTCGTCGGCGGCTTTGCGATCGGCCTCGCCGCGATCGTGTCACCGATGTACATCGCCGAGATCGCCCCGGCACACATGCGTGGACGACTGTCGTCGCTCTTCCAGTTTGCGATCGTGATCGGCATCTTCGCCACGCAGGTCGTCAACCAGGTCGTATTGAACGCCGCTGGCGGTAGCGCGTCCAACGCCCTCGGCCCGATCGAGGCGTGGCAGTGGATGTTCATCCTCATGGCTGTGCCCGCGACGATCTACTTCTTGCTCGCCTTCACCCTGCCCGAGTCGCCACGGTACCTGGTCTCCATCAATGCCGGGGATCGCGCTAAGCAGGTCCTCGAGTCGATCTTCATCGAGCCCGTCGGGGCCAAGGTGGAGGCGATCCGCCAGTCGCTCGACGCCGAGGCCAAGCCGTCGTTCGCCGACCTGCGCGGCAAGCGCTCGTTCTTTCTGCCGATCGTCTGGGTCGGCCTGGCGCTTGCCATCTTCCAGCAGTTCGTCGGCATCAACGCGGTGTTCTACTACTCCAACCTGATCTGGGAGGCCGTCGGCTACCCGCCGGCCGAGGCGTTCACGACCTCGACCATCATCAGCGTCGTCAACGTCGTCTTCACCGTCGTGGCGATTCTGCTCGTCGATCGCGTCGGCCGCAAGCCGCTGCTCTTGGTCGGCTCCGTCGGTATGGCGATCACGCTCGCGATCATCGCGTGGGTGTTCGTGATGGCGCCGCAGAGCGCCAACGGCACGCCCGACCTCTCATCGACCCAGGGCTACGTGGCCGTCGTCGCCCTCTGCGGCTTCGTTGCCTTCTTCGCGTCGACGTGGGGCCCGATTGTCTGGGTGCTGCTGTCGGAGATGTTCCCCAACTCGATCCGCGCAGCCGCGATGAGCGTCACCGTGATGGCCAACTGGATCGCGAACTTCATCGTCTCTGAGACGTTCCCCGAGCTCGTGCACGTCTCACTCGGCCTCGCCTACGGGCTCTTCACCCTGTTTGCGGTCCTCTCGTTCTTCTTCGTCTGGAAGTGGGTCCAAGAGACCCGCGGCGCCGAGCTCGAGTCGATGGAGCAGCTCGAGGGCATCGACCTCGACGAGGCTGCTACGGCTTAGTGCCGCCGGCGCCCGCCTGCTTGGCGGCGTCGAACCGTGCGCGGCCGGCGAGGATCAGCGCCTCGGCCGCCTCGCGGTCCTCCCAGTCGCCGATCGTCACCACCTTGTGCTCCTCGAGGTCCTTGTAGACCGAGAAGAAGTGCGCGATCTCCTCGAGCAGGTTCGGATTGATGTCCGACAGGTGCTCGTTGTGCGACCACGAGGGATCGTCGTGGGGAATCATCAGTAGCTTGGGGTCGTCACCGGCCTCGTCGTGCATGTGCAGCACACCGACGGGATCACAGGGGATCAGGCAGCCGGGAAACGTCGGCTCCGTCAGCAGCACCAGGACGTCGAGTGGGTCGCCGTCTTCACCGAGCGTGTCAATCAGAAAGCCATAGTCGGTCGGATAGTGGGTGCTGCCACGCAGCGTGCGGTCGAGCACCACGGTGCCATAGGTCTCGTCGTACTCGTACTTGTTGCGGCTCCCCTTGGGGATCTCGATGTACGCGACGGGAATGGTCTTCGGAGTGTGCTTCACACAAAGATCGTCTCACACTCAGATAGGTCGGGACGCATTGGTAGTCTCGTCGCATGACCGCGAAGAAGGCTCTCCTCGCTTGTATTGGCATCATCGCGGCCGCCATCCTGCTGACCACCGTCGTCCATCGCGTTGCGGCTGAGCGCCGTCAAGATGCGCTCGACGCGTTCTACGCGACGCCCGAAGGAGTCGAAGCGGCACCGCCAGGCACCGTCTTCCGGACGGAGCGACTGCCCAGCGCCGACGTGGCAGGGGGCACTGCGTATCGGCTGCTGTACCGCACCGAGCGCGCCAATGGCGAGGCAGCAGTCTCTGGTGCGATCGCGATCGTCCCGATCGCTGCGGCACCCGCCGATGGTCGTCCCGTGCTCGCATGGGCGCACGGCACGATCGGACTCGGGCGTGGCTGCGCACCGTCACGTCGATCCCACCCCCTGCAGGCCACGCCGTGGGTGGAGGATGCAATCGCCAACGGATTTGCTGTCATCGCACCTGACTACGCCGGTCTCGGCACGGCAGGCCCCAACGGCTACCTGCTCGGGCGGGCCGAAGCCCGCGATGTGCTCAATGCCGTGCGCGCCCTTGACTTCGTACCCGAGGCGCAACCGAGTCGACGGTGGACAGTACTCGGCCACTCGCAGGGCGGTCATGCCGCAGTGTGGGCAGCAGAGCTCGCGCCGATCGAGATGGCGGATCGCCCGCTGCTCGGTGTGGCCGTCGGCGCCCCGGCGCTCAACCTCGATGCCATCGTGGCGCAGCAGTGGAACGCGGGCATCGGCTGGGCCGTAGGGGCCGAGATGTACCAATCGTGGCCCGTCGCCTATCCGAACGTGGACTTCAGCCGGGCAGTCTCGTGGCTCGGCCAGCGCTACGCCGGTCCGGTCGCCGACGCGTGCATCGGGGAAGGCATCCCCGTGCCGCCGTTGCTCGGGTTCGTCGCCGCAGGCATCGGTCTGCCGTTCTTCGACGAGAATCCGCTGCGCGACCCGCAGCTCGCGGCAATCGTGGAGCGCCAGACGCCCGCACCGCTGCCACCGAGTATGCCGGTGCTGATGGCGCAGGGGACTGCCGACACCGTCGTACCGCCCGCATCAAATGCAGCTACACAGTTGGAGTGGTGCGCCGCGGGGTCGAATCTGACGATGCAGTGGCTTGGCGGCATCAATCACATTCCCGCTGGTCCGATCATCGGCACACTCGGCATTCCCTGGCTGCGAGCGCTCTACGACGGTGCCAAGCCGCAGCCGCACTGCAACTTCGTGCCACCGGTCGCCGTCACCGGCTCGCGACTGAGTGACGCGGCCAACTTCGGAACCTAAGTCACGCCGAGCAGAAGCGCTGCCTCGAGGCTCGCCCCGATCGTCAAGGCGACGAGGTGGCTCTCCTCATCGAGGATCTCGTGGATCGTGCGCGTCATCACACCGCCTGCGAGCAGCGAGAGTAGGCCGGCGACGACCACGGGAGGGGCCTCCCACCCAAGACCCGCCATGTACCCCACGGCAATAGCGGCTGCGAGCACCGTGCCACCCTGAGGCGACTTGAGTTTGACGGCGAGGCCATGCGCATTCAGCGCAATGTGCAGGCCGATGGCGAGCGTAAAGAGCAGAATGGGCCCGATGTCGGTGTTGTCGCGCACGGCGAGCAAATAGCCGACGATCAGAGCAGAGAGTGCCGGCTGCACGATGCGCACACGCGGGTGCGGAGCCATCCCATGCAGGCCGCTTTGCGCAGCACGGAGCAGCAACGTGCCGATGATCCCGATCAGGACCAAGATGTACGCATGCAGTTCCGCGTACGGCAGTCTCCCTTCCGTCGAGCGCCGCACAACCTCAGCACCAACTGCGATTTCCGGGAGCAGGTGCACAACGACGTAGGCGATGCCGATGCCAGCGCCCGCCGCGAGGATGTAGATCGGCCATGTTCGGCCAAGCAGCCGTGGCTCAGCCACCACGATGCACGCCAAGGCAATCACGAGCGCGGCGATCAGCGTATTCGGCATCGCCACAGTGTGACGGGAACCGGCGGGAATACGCCAACGTGAGGCAGTATGGGAGCGTGACTTCCAGCCCCTTAGAGGGGTGCGCCGCTCCGGCGCGAACCCCTTATGCGATGCGCCGTCGCACTCGCAGAGCCTTTCGAACGCTGGTAGCGGCGTGCCTCATTACGGGCGCCGCGATGCTTGCTTTCGGGTCGGCTGGAGTGTCTGCTCAGACGGTGCCGCCACGCCCCGTTGCCCTAGGCAACTTCTGGATCACGTACTACTGGTTCGCACCTGAGAGCTGGTTTACCGCCAAGAAGATCCTCGCACCGGGGTTGAAGGTGCCGTATCGCGAGGACTTTCTCTACTCGGCACGTGGTATCGCCATGCAGGGCACAGGCACCGGTGATGACAATGTCCAGCTGCACTGGCGGAGTGGGGCGGGCGCTTGGGTCAACAATCTCGGACTGCCCACGAAGACCGCTGCGAGCGGTTTCACCAACGGTGCGCCGTACTCGCGGCCTGGCGGGTGCGTGTGGTGGGCCATCGATCCGGCCACGGGCAATCCTAATCTTGCGTCGACCGACAACCTGCGCCCAACCTTCGCCAACGACGACGGTAGCTGGCAGAACCCGCCAGCCAACCAAGCCGCGTACAAGGTCGTCTGCAAGAAGGCCGCCGTGCTCGCTAGCCAGCCCGACGATCTCACCTACCGCGGCTACCCCGATCTCTTCGGTGTCGGCGTGGGCACAGCCGTCACGCCGTGGCGCTCGATCGCTACCGATCTTTCCGTGATCCCGCGCGGCACGTCGATCTACATCGAAGCACTCAAGAACACGCCGTCCAAGGGCTGCTTCTCCGCCGATGACACGGGCGGTGCAATCATCGGCAAACACATCGACGTCCTGATCCCCCCGGACAAGTCGTTGAAACTGCCGACCAAGGCTGACCTGGTGATGTTGCCCAAGGGCGTCGACTGTCCGCCGCCAACGGCGCTCGCGCCCGGTCCGCTTGGCGATCTCAACGTCTCATATCTCATCCCCGCGTCCGAAAAGCTTTCTGCTGGCACTAAGACGCGGGCACCGGGGCTTCGCTATCAGAACCTCAGCGAGGACTTCCTGTACGGCACCGACGGTGTCGTGGCGCGCTCGCTTGGCGTCACCAAAAAGGGCAAGACGATTCTTGCTCTGGGTGGCGGCTGGTGGGTCAATGCGCGCGGCCAACGCACCAAGCAGTTGACGGACGGCAACTGGTCGAAGGGCGTGCCGGTTTGGCGCGACGGCGGGTGGCGCTCGAAGCGTGGTCGTCCGACGTTCAAGCGGCCCAACGGCACCTGGTCGGCAGGCGTTGGCGTGCGGTACATCAAGTACCGCGATCGGTTCGGCTACGCGAAGAAGGGCCAATTCGTCCCGTGGAAGACGGTCGTGTCCACGAAGGACACGGCACCCCTCGGCACACTGCTTCAGCTCGACACGATCCCCTCTGCCACCTGCATGGTCGTCAATCAGCTCCAGCCGCTGCTGCCAAAGTCGACCATCCAGGTCGTGGTGCCCGCTGGCACCGACCCGGCCACGCTCCCGACGTTCGCCCCAGCCACCGTGCTCGCAGCCGTCGCCGGCACCGCCACGGGCTGCCCCTAAGACATTCTGGATCCGGATCCATTCTGTCCCTATTCGGGACAATTTGGTGCCGGATCCATTGTGTCCCGTGTACCCGCGACGCCAGTTCGGCGCGTTGGCGGTGGGATTCGCGACTCGTCTGTGACGCTGTGGGGTGTTGTGTTTATGCATGACCCGCAGAACGCGCATCAACCACGGCAAGACGCCACTTCATGTCATAGCCCGCTGTGTAGCTGAGGACGTGCTGTTTCCGGATTGGCAATCCCGATCGGTCTTCTGGAATGAGTTCGGCGTCCAAGCCGCTGAATTTGGTGTCGCGATCGGGCACGTGTGCTTGATGACGACGCATTACCACCTGCTTGTTCGTGCGCATCCCGAGGCTCTGGCGGACTGCCTTCAACGGACTCACGGAAAACTCGCGTGGTATCGGAACGTTGATGGTAAGCGCCGTGGCACGGTCTTCGGTCGCCGATATGAGGTGATACCGATCGACTCGGCAAAGCACTTGCTCGAGGTGGCGCGTTACATCCCGCTCAATCCTGTCAAAGCCAGAATGGTGGAAGACCCCAGCGACTGGCATTGGTCGACGCATCGATTTCTCTCAGGCCATGAAGCGCCGCCAGATTGGTTCGACATCAAGTCGGCATTGCGCATGGTGGCCTTCTTCGACACCCGGAGCTACAAGCGATGGGTGCTGTCAGACACGCCACTCGCGATTCCGCCCATGACCCAGCGCGAGTTGATCGACTACCGCATTTGCTCACTTGCTGAATGGGGCATGGATGACGCGACGATCGCTGACCGCTTGGGGATTTCAATCAAGACAGTGCGCCGGCGGATTAGGGCGTCGGCACTTCGCTCACGCCGTGAATAGGCATGCGTGGTTCAGGGCAGGGCCGGCGGCGATGGACAAAATGGATCCGGCACCAAAATGTCCCTGATCAGGACAATTTGGATCCGGATCCAAATTGGCTACTTGATGGGGGAGCGCTTCAGTTTTGCCGCGGCCTGCTGCCAGGCATTGAAGGACGGCTTCTTGGCACCAGAGGACTTGCGGAGGCCCGTGGTGTACCAGTTGCCGTTGCGCGGCGGATCGTCCTTGATTAGGAACCACGCAGCGCGTTCGACCTGGGGGAGACGCTTCAGCTTCGCGATCGACTGACGCACAAATGTCGCCTGCTGTTTGGCCGTCGCGGCGCGCACGACACCGGGGGCGGGCGTTTGCAGACCGTACTCCGTGATCCAGATCGGATACTTGCGCCCAAAGATTGCGTTGGCCGCACTGATGAAGCTCTCAAAGTTGCCAATGCTGATCGAGTAGGGGTTCGTGCGACTCTCGTTGGCTCCGTCGCGGATGCCTAGGGCGGGCACACGGTTGTACGGGTGCATTGAGAGGACATCGAACTTGGCGTTGGCGCGAGCGAGGCCCTGCATGAATTGCACGGGGGTGAGACTCGAACGACCGCCCTGCTTGTACATGGCACCAGCAACGAACGTCGGCTTGAAGGGGACGGCGCGCCCGACCTCGTACCGCACAGCCTTGAGCAGTTGCACATAGTTGCGCGGCGACACGGCAACGCCGTTCTGCCACTGTGGGCGGAACGCGAAGTAGGCGTTTGGTTCGTTCCACGTCTCGTAGGCCTTCACCCGCGGCAGCGGCGACGTGGCGCCCGGCGGGGTGTAGGTGCCGGAGTACCGCTTGGCGACGGCGTAGACGAACGCGCGCCAATCTTTCAACTTCGGCATCTGCGTGGCACGCGCTTTCGTCGCGCCCGTGGATGAGGCCCACGTCGGCGTCTTCCAGAGCGTGAACATCACGCGGTCCTGCAGTCCATGCGCGGCTGCGCGCAGCACGAACTGGTCGGTGAGCGCCCAGAAGTACGCGGGATCGGCGGGATTACGGGCGTTGCGAGGCTTCGTCACCGCCACCTCAGACCACTGCACATCCCAACGGGCAAACCCGGCGTTGAGCTTGGCCGCATCGGCCCAATACCCCACGGGATCAATCGAGGCGTAGGCGTTATCGAGGAATCCGACCTGCAGGGTGCTCTTGGCCGAGGCCATGCCAGGGACGGCAAGCGTGCAGGCAACCGCGATGCCTGCGAGCAACGAACGGATAGGCAGTCGGCGGCGAGTCATGAGAGAACTCCGGTTCCGTCACCCGAGGGCGACGGAACCGGGAACAGGCAACGTGCTAGCGGATCGACGACTTCTTCAACTTGCCGGTCGCGGAAATCCACGAGTTGAACGACGGCTTGTGCTCGCCGTTCGCCTTCTCGAGTCCCGTCGTGTACCACGCGCCCGGCTTCGGCACGTTGTCACGCACGAGGAACCAGACCATGCGCTCGACCTGCGGGAGCTGCTTGAAGCGCAGGATGGACTCGTACGCGAACTGCGCCTGCTGGGCAAACGACACCGTGTACTGCGACTTGCCGGCCGCGGGCGTGGCCCAGCCGAACTCGGTCACCCAGATCGGGTACTTCTTGCCGAAGGTCTGGTTGGCGAGGCTGATGAACGTGTCGAAGTTGCCGACGCCGATGAAGCGCGGGTTCGTCTTGCTCTGATCCTTGCCATCGTTGAGCCCAAGACGGGGCGTGTTGTTGTACGGGTGCATCGACAGCACGTCGAACTTGGCGCCCGCGGCCTTCATGCCCTTCATGAACGCGATCGGGCTCGGATTGCCCGGGCCACCCTGCTTGTACATGGCGCCGGCAACGAACGTCGGCTTGAACGGCACAGCCTTGTTGACCTCGGACTTGAGGGCGTTGAGCAGCTTGACGTAGTTGGCGGGCGAAACAAACTTGCCGTTCTGCTTCTGCGGCTGGAAGGCAAAGCTCGCATTCGGCTCGTTCCACGTCTCCCACGCAGTCACTCGCGGTAGCGGCGTGGCGCTCCCGGGCGGAATGTACGTGCCGGAGTAGCGCGTGGCACAGGCGGCAACGAAATTCTTCCAATCGGTCAGGTTCGGCATCTGCGTGGCCTTCGCCGACTTCGCCTTGGTCGCCCACGTTGGGGTCTTCCAGAGCGTAAACATCACCTTGTCTTGGAGGCCGTGGGTTGCGGCGTAGCGCACGAACTGATCCGTCTGCGCAAAGTGGTACGCCGGATCCTCAGGGTTGCGCGGATTGGCCGGCTTGGTCACGGCCATCTCGCCCCACTGCATGTCCCAGCGCATAAATCCGACCTTGAGCGTCACCGCGTCCTGCCAGAACTGTGTGGGAAAGGTGCCCGCATAGTCGTTGTCCAGGAAACCCGCCTGCAGCTTGCTATTCGCGCTGGCAAGTGTGGGCACAACGAACACCACTACAAGAGCGGCAAACGCAACTAGGAGACGTCGGGCAGATGCTCGGCGCAGGGCCATGAAAGGTCCTCTCAAATCGGGAACAGTGCTCATCGTGCCACACGCCAATACGGGTGTGGCGGATCGTCGACGACATTCGCCGAGTTGATACGGTTCCCTTACATGGAGCCCCTCAACCGCCCTGCCGTGATCGTCGCCGACATGCTCGTGGACTTTGTGACGGGCGCGCTCGCGAATCCGCCCTCGCAGGCGTGCATCGAGCCGATCGCACGGCTGCTCGCGGGTGCGCGAGAGCGCGGTTGGCCCGTCTGTTACGCCAATGATGCGCATCTGCCCGGTGATATGGAAGAGGCGCTGTGGGGGCCGCACGCGCTCGCAGATTCGCCCGGCGCGCAGGTCATCCCCGAGCTGGCACCGCAGGCGGGCGACGTCCAGTTTCGGAAGCGTTGGTATTCCGGCTTTCATGAGACGGGACTGGAGATGTACCTCAGTCAGCACGGCGTCAAGACGGTGATCGTCGTCGGTCAGCACGCGCACATCTGCGTGCAGCACACCGCGGGCGACGCCTTCATCAGCGGGTTCCGTGTCGTCCTCGCTGAGGACGGAATCTCGGCGTTTACGCCCGAGGACAAGGCTGCCGGGCTCGCGTACATGGAGCAGATGTACGGTGCAGTCGCGGGCACGGTCGACGAGATCCTCGCCGTCCCCGTCGCAGCAGCCGTCTAGGCACGCGATGAGCAACGTCGCCGTGGTCGGCTCGATCAACGTGGACGAGGTCGTGCGCGTTGAGCGTCTACCGCGTGAGGGCGAGACGGTGTCGGGCGGGGTATTTCAGCGCCATGGTGGCGGCAAAGGCGCCAACCAGGCCGTCGCGGCCGCGCGCGCCGGTGCCACGGTACGCATGGTTGGCTGTGTCGGCGACGACCCGATTGGCGCAGAGGCCCTTGCTGAGTTGCAGGGTGCGGGCATTGACGTACAGCACGTGGCCCGCAGCCGCGAAGCCGCGACGGGCATTGCGTTGATCGTCGTGGACGCAGCGGGCCGCAATCAGATCGCGGTGGCACCCGGTGCCAACCGCCTGATCGCTATGCAGGTCGAAGCGCTCGCCGGAGATCCCGGTGTGGCGCTGCTGTCGTTCGAGACGCCGGATGCGGCGCTATCTGAGGCGGCCGCTCATGCGCGTGAGGCGGGCTGGCGTCTGGTTGTGAATCCTGCACCGGCGCGTCCGATCCCGCAGGCCGTGCTCGCTGCGCATCCGATTCTCGTGCCGAACGAGCACGAAGCCGAGCAGTTGACCGGTATCCCCGAGCCGGAGCGTGCGGCGCGCGTGCTGCAGGCGATGAGCGGCGCCCCGGTGATCGTCACGCTTGGTGCTGCGGGTGCGCTGTTGGTGGACGGCGACACGGCGACGACGATCGACGCGGTCCCGGTCGAGGTAGTCGACACGACCGGAGCGGGCGACTGCCTTTGCGGCACGCTTGCCGCTCGTATTGCCGCGGGTGATGCGTTGGCCGTTGCCCTTGAGCGTGCCGTTGCCGCCGCGTCGCTGAGTACGACGACGCCGGGCGCGCGCTAAGGCTCGCCTACGTGACGGTCAGTGTGACGGTGTAGACGCTGTTGACGCCGTAGCCGCGGCTATTCCAGGCCACGGAGTCGGGCTGGCGGTTGCCGTCACGATCGCGGGCCTTCGAGCGCACGAGATGCGTTCCCGGGGCAAGGTCCACAGGTACGGAGAACTGCGTCGGCGCGTGACGGCCGGGGCCTGGATCGATACGAGTGGAGAGCCACTCGCCATCATCGACCTGTACGTCAATGCCACCAACGCCGCCTGTGCCGCCCCAGGCGATCCCGCGCAGCAGCACTTCGCCCGCAGCAACCACGTCCGAGGCTTCGGGGCTCGTAATCAGAGAGCTGACCGGCATGTGCGTCAGCTCTCGACCCGGCTCGGGCTCGCCTTCTTCACGAACGCGGTAGTCGATTGCCTGATAGAAGCCGTCGAACTCGCCCTGGATCACCTCGATGTGGGTGAGCCACTTGACGGAGGAGACGGCATACCAGCCCGGCACGATTGCGCGCACGGGATAGCCGTGCTCCGGCTCGAGGCGACGGCCGTTCATCTCCCACGCGAGAATCGTCTCGCGGATCGCCGGATCGCCGAGTGGTACCGCACGGGAAAACGACTGCGGAGCGTCATAGCCCTCGATGGCACCCAGGTCGCAGCCGTGGAACACGAGATGCGTTGCCTCGGGCAGGGGACGGACGATGCTGAGGAGATCGGTCAGTTGGCCACCAGCCCAGCGGGCGTGCCCGACAGCACCGAGGGTCCACGGCACACCTGCGGCGGGCGGATTGAGCTCGGTGCGGCGGTGCCCCGCGCACTCAAGCGTCACGTGCGCGGTTGTGTGCGACAACTTGCGGAGGTCGGTCAGTGACCACCGAATGGGTCGCGTGACGAGTCCGGTGACCTCGAGTGCGTAGTCGCGCTCCGCGATCTGTGGGATGCCGTGATGCGAGCGCAGGAAGTGCTCTCCCGGCTCATTCCGGTCAGCCAAGAGACGCGAGAGTGGTGTCGCTCGACAGTCTTGGGAGAGCTCGGGGGAGACGTGGTCCATCTGCCGTGCATCGTTACACACGGGCGGTGGTCCTTACGTGTGCCCCGCGGCGCGACCGTCAGGAATCGCCGGGGCGTTCGATCACGAACTCCGTGAGTCCTTTGCCCTTTTCGATCTCCTGCAGATCCTTCTCGGCTGTCTCGAGATAGGTGCGCAGGGCCTTCTCGAGTCCCTTGCCCTCCCGCAGCAGCGCGATGGTTTCCTCAACGCTCAGCTCGGCCTCTCCCAGCTTCGCGGCGATTTCCTCAAGTCGCTCGAGTCCGTGCTCGAACGACACCTTCTGCGGCTCACTCACGTGTCGCCCTCCGTCGGATCGGGGTGGATTGCAGCAATCGTGGCGTCGAGCGTAGCGCCCTTCATCTGGATCGCCACAGTCTGGCCAGCCGACAGCGCGGTGCCATCGCGCAGCAGCGTCCCGTCGGGGAGGTGCACGAGGGCGAAGCCGCGCTCACGCCAGTCGCGCGCGCGGATCAGGTCCTCCGCCGCGGTCAGGGCGGCTGTGCGCAGCGCGAGTCCGTGTTGCACTGCGGCCGTGGCGGCGGCGAGACGCTCGCGCGGGACGTCGAGCGACGATGCGCGAGGAAGGTCGCTGAGGGAACGTTGCAGCGCAACGGCACCAGCTGCGACGCGCTCACGCACCGCACCGGTCGCCAGCTCCGCGGCATGACGCAGGGACTGGCGGGCGAGGTCGATGCGACTGGCGCGAGCAACCAGTGCGGCCTGACCGGCCGGGCGCATGGCGGCAAGCTCGACCCGGGCGCTGGCGTCGCCGACGTTCGCGGCCGCGTAGCCGCCGGCATCGCTTGCCATTCGATCGACGAGCGCGAGCAGCTCGGCTGCGCTGGGTACGGCGTGCTCGGCGGCCCGAGCCGGCACTTCGGCCGCCGCGCTCGCAACCTCGTCGCAGTTGGGTCGTTGGCGGGTGTGGCCAATCGAGGTGATCACGGGCGTGCCGAGCGCTGAGATCGCCCGACACAGAGCCTCGTCGGAGAACGGCAGGAGATCCTCGACGCTGCCGCCGCCACGCGCGAGAATGATCACGTCAACGTCGGGGACCGCCGCAACGGTGGCGAGCGCCTCAATCAGATCGTTGACGGCACCAACGCCTTGTACGAGGGAATGGCACACGGTGATGCGGGTCGGGGGGAAGCGGTCGCGCAGCGCGCGGATCACGTCGGCCTCGGCATCGGAGTCGCGGCCGGTCACGAGACCGACGCGGCGAGGGAAGCGGGACAGAGACAGCTTCGCCTCGGGCTCCGTCAATCCCTCCGCGCGCAGCCGGTCGCGCACATCGAGGACGCGCTGGAGCAACTCGCCCTCGCCGGCCGACCGAATGGCGCTACAGATCAGCGACACCGTGCCGCTCTTGGCGTAGTGATCGATCTTCGTGTAGCGCGCCTGGATCAGCCGCCCCTGCACGGGCGGGTCGGTCAGGGTGGCCGCGGCCGAGCGCCACATGATGCAGCGGATCGTTGCCTCGCCATCGCTCAGCGTGAAGTACAGGTGGCCCGACGACGCGACCGTGACCTGCTGTACCTCGCCTTCGATGATCCCGCCGCCGAGCGAGCCGAGCGCACCGCCGATGCGGCGCCAGAGCGCGCTAGGCGACTCCGCAACCGTCTCGGCGGGGCGGGACTCCACCCGGCTACTGCACCGACTTGACGGCGTCTGTGATCGCAGCGATGTCAGGCAGCGACCCGGTCAGCACCTTCGTGCCGTTCGGGCCCTCGACGATGAAGGACGGCGTGCCGCCGAATCCCTCCTGCGCGGCAATCACCTGCACCTCCTGCACCTCAGGGGTCCAGAGGGCCTCGTCCTGCCGATCCTGCTGGAATTGCGCCATGTCGAGGCCCAGTGCCTTGGCGATGCCGTCGCAGTACGCCGGCGTGGCGTACTCGATCGCCTCGTCCTGCTGGTTGTAGTACCAGAGGTCCTGGTACTCGAACAGCTTGTTCTGCTGCTGGGCCGCGATCGCGCACTGCGTGGCGCTGACAGAGTCGGGACCGAGGATCGGCCAGAGGCGGTAGACGTACTTGGCCTTGCCGGGCTTCACGAACGTTCCGACCATCTGGTTCGCCGTCTCGAGCGCGAAGGTCTTGCAGACCGGACAGCGCAGGTCGGCGAACTCGGTGATCGTCACGGGGGCCGCCGGATCGCCAAGCGTGTTGCCGTTCTGGGGCACACCAGCGAAGAACTCGGTGACCTGCTTGACGTCCTTCAGCTTGCCGGCCTCGACGTCGGCCGCACTCGACTCGCTGGAGCTCGTGTCTCCGCTGCGCTGCGACAGGTAGATGAGGCCGCCAGCGACGATGACAGCCGCAATGCCAGCGACGATGATGATCGTCCAGAGGCTGCGCTTGGAGCCGCCAGCATTCTTCTGCGGCGCCTTCTTCGGCGGGGGCGGGGTCTTTGCGTTGTCGGCCATCGGTGATCCTCGTCGTCGCGTGCCGACGCATCCTAGCGTGCGTTTCGCGGGAGTTCACCGGTCCGAACGGGGTATTCTCGCGCAATGCGCCTTGCGCCCCTCATCGTGGTCGTCGTGCTGGCAGCGCTGGGTGTCACCGCATGCGGTTCGTATGGCGACGGAGCGAACGCGCGGGTCGAGCAATCGCTGTCGACGTCGATCAAGACCGTGATCGACGAACGGGCGCCGCTCGTGGAGCTGCGCGCGGTTGCGTGTACCGGCGAGGAACCAACGCTCGACTGTCTGGCGTCGCTCGGTGTGGGCAACACCGTCGTGCAGGTTCGCTTCGCCGTCACCGTGGGTGCAGACGGCTGCTGGACGGCCGACGCGCGCCGCGTTGTCGTGCTCGGCGCGGGCACCGCCACGAACCCGTTGGGTGACCTTTCGGCTGCGAACGATCTGAAGGGCTGTCTCTGATGAGCGCGATTCCGTACAACCCGTTTGACCGCACGCTCGTCGGTCAGCCGCGCGCTCTCGCCACGTTGTTCATGACGGAGATGTGGGAGCGGTTCTCGTACTACGGGATGCGCGCACTCCTCGTGCTCTTCATGATCACGCCGACGAGCGACGGCGGCATGGGGTTCAGCGCACCGAAGGCCGCCGGCATCTACGCGATCTACGTCGCGCTCGTCTACCTGACGCCTCTGCCTGGCGGCTGGATCGGCGACCGCTTGCTGGGCGCACGGCGCACCGTCTTCGTGGGCGGCGCGATCATCGCCGGTGGGCACATCGTGCTCGCCATCTTTGGTGGGGCAGGTCTGTTTCCGGCGCTAGCTCTGATCATCGTGGGCACGGGGCTGTTGAAGCCGAACATGACTGCCATGGTCGGTGGGATCTACACCTATAAGCCCGATCTTCGAGATGCCGGCTTCTCGATCTACTACATGGGCATCAATCTTGGTGCCTTTCTGGCGCCGCTCGTCTGCGGGTATCTCGGGCAGCAGGTGTCCTGGGAGCTCGGGTTTGGCGTTGCCGCGCTCGGCATGCTCATCGCGCTCGTGCAGTACGCCATCGGTATCCGCGGGCTCGGCCCGATCGGGGCGAAGCCAGAGAACCCGCTCGTGGGTGCCGAGCGGCGCCGCTTCGGCATTGGCGTGATCATCGCGGCCGCGGCAGCCGTCGCGCTCGTCATTGTCGACCTGCGCTTCCTGCACCTGTCCTCTGAGGCAATCGAGTTGCTGATCACGATCGTGATTGTGCTGATCCCGATTGCCTGGTTTGCCCGGACGCTGCGCGCCGAGCGAGGCAACACCGAGAGCCGCAACAAGGTGCTGGTCCTGCTCGTGCTCTTCGTCGCGGCCGCCGTGTTCTGGCTCGTCTACGACCAGGCCGGATCGACAGTTGCGATCTTCGCCCAGGAGGACACGAACAACACGCTGTTCGGTTGGGCGTTCCCCTCGAGCTGGTTCCAGTCCGTCAACCCGCTGCTGATCATCGCGCTCGCACCGGTGATGGCGGTCATCTGGACGGCACTCGGCGCGCGCGGCAAGCAGCCGGGCACGCCGTACAAGTTCTGCGGCGGGCTCTTCCTCGTCGCCGTGTCGATGCTGGTGATGGTGTTTGCGGCGCACGCGGCCATCGACGGCAAGGTCGCTGCGCTCTGGCTGGTGGCGGTGTTCGCCATTCAGACGGTCGGCGAGTTGATGCTGAGCCCGGTCGGCATGGCCGCAGCGACCCGACTCTCACCACCGGATCGGGTCTCGCAGACGCTCGGCGTGTGGTTCCTCGCGACCAGCGTGGGCGACGCGATCGGGGGCCGAATCGCCGTCTACTACGACGAACTCGGCCAGCAGGCGTTCTTCGGGCTGCTTGGCGTGATCGCGCTGGTGGCTGCGATCGTGGTGCTCGCGATTGCCAAGCCACTCGGCCGGCTTGTGCCGGACTGATGACGACGGGAACACCTCGAGGTGGCTCGGTCCGAATGGGCCGATTCACCTCGAGGTGATCCCGTCGCCAAAGTTGATCACCCGCGTGCGAAGACGCTGCGGCTGCCGAGGCTCTCGATACCCGGCGACGTGATGTCCGCGAGGTGAATCGGTCGCTTCCGACCGAGCCACCTCGCGGACATCACGTCGTCTAGGCGATCGTGACGTCGTCGCAGAGGTAGACGTCCTGGATCGCGTTGAGGAGCGCGATGCCCTCGTTGCGCGGACGCTGGAACGCCTTGCGGCCCGAGATCATGCCCATGCCGCCTGCGCGCTTGTTGACGACGGCGGTGTAGACCGCGTCGTGCAGGTCGTTGTCGCCCGACGCGCCGCCCGAATTGATCAGGCCGGAGCGACCCATGTAGCAACCAGCAACCTGGTAGCGGGTCATGTCGATCGGGTGATCCGTCATCAGGTTCTCGTAGACACGCTTGTCGGTCTTGCCGAAGTTGATGTCGAGGAAGCCGGGGGCTGCCGTCTCCGGCGCCTTCTGCTTGATGATGTCGGCCTGGATCGTGACGCCGAGATGGTTGGCCTGGCTCGTCAGGTCGGCGGCCGTGTGGTAATCGGGGCCGCCATCCTTGGGCGAGAACGCCGAGTTGCGGAGGTAGCACCAGAGAACCGTCGCCATGCCGAGCTCGTGCGCGGCCTGGAAGGCATCAGAGACCTCCATGATCTGCCGCTTCGACTCCTCGGAGCCGAAGTAGATCGTCGCGCCGACGGACGTGGCGCCCATCTCGTACGCCTGCTGGATCGAGGCGAACATGATCTGGTCGTAGCCGTTCGGGTAGCTCAGGAACTCGTTGTGGTTGAGCTTGAGCATGAACGGGATGCGGTGCGCGTACTTGCGCGACACGGAGCCGAGCACGCCGAGGGTCGAGGCGACGGCGTTGCAGCCACCCTCGATCGCCAGCTCGACGATGTTGGCCGGATCGAAGTAGTCAGGATTCTTCGCGAAGGAGGCACCCGCCGAATGCTCGATGCCCTGGTCGACCGGCAGGATCGACAGGTAGCCCGTGCCGGCAAGACGGCCATGGTTGTACATGGCCTGCAGGCTCTTCAGGACGGGGTTCGGGCGATCGCTCTCGCGCACCACGCGATCGACGAAGTCGTTGCCCGGCAGATGCAGGCGACCCTTGTCGATCGTCGTGCAGGTGTGTCCGAGGAGATAGTCGGCCTTATCGCCGAGGATCTCGCTGATTCCATCGATGCCCGTTGCTGCCACGGTTGTTCCTCCGTTGAGATGCGAAAACGATACCGCGTCGGCCCCACTGGCGCGGGCGCTTCTCCGCAGAACACGGTCGCCAGCGTTAGGCGAAGAACGTGTCCTCGTGCTGATAGGGCGGCGCGCAGCAGCAGAGCAGCCGCACGTCAGTCGTGGCACGCAACTGGTGCCACGCACCCGGCGGAATCAGGATTGCGTCCTGCGGGCCGACGTCGCGGACTTCGCCATCAATTTCCATCACGGCGGTGCCCTCGAGCATCAGATACAGCTCCTCGGACGCGCGGTGGAAGTGGCGCTCGGTGGCTGCACCCGCCGCAAGCGATGCCTCCGCGAGGCTCTGATTGCGAGCGCCCGTGTCGTTGGGGTGAATCAGTTCGCGAATCGTGGAGCCGTCGGCCGTGGTGAACGGCGCGGCGTCGCGATCACGGTTACGGATCTCCATCGTCAGTCGTCGAGCGAGGTGATCGCGTACCGCGCTGCGCCGCGCAAAGCACACTGGTCGTCAAGGATCACACGCACGGCCATCTGCTCGAGGAGACCGTCGTAGCGGCCCTTTGCTTGAAAGGCATCGAGAAAGCCGCCACGGCGCAGGATCGGCAGGATGCGCGGTGCGATACCGCCGCCGATGTACATCCCACCGGTCGACAGCAACACGAGCGCGAGGTTCCCCGCCTGCGCACCGTAGGCGCGGGCGAAGTACTCCAGCGTGAGGACTGCGCTCTTGTCGGTATCGGCAAGGGCGGCGTGCGAGATCGCGGCGCTTGGGTCGCCCGCCTCCATCGCCGCGAGCAGGTTCGACGTCGCGGTTGCTCGACCGGTGGCCGTGAGGAACGTCCAGATAGCGTGGATACCGGGGCCAGACACGATCCGTTCGGCGCTGACGTGTTCCCAGTCGGGTTGGTGCGCGCGCAGCCAGACCAGCAGCGCATCCTCGTCCGCATCGCGCGGGCCGTAGTCGATGTGGCCGCCTTCGCTCGAAAACGGGTGCCAGCTGTCGCCGATCGCAACCATGCCCGCGATCCCGAGCCCTGTGCCAGCCGAGCACACCGCGCGATTACCGCCTAGACCGATGCGATCGGGCTGGAGCTCCTCGAACTGTTCGGGCCCGAGTTCCCCGATGCCCCACGCGTTCGCGAGGAGGTCGTTCAGGAGACTGGCCGAGCCGCCACCGATCGCCGCTTGCACCTCGGCCTCGTCAACGGCCCACGGTAGGTTGATGGGGTTCGCCTTGCCCCCCACGATTGGGGCCGCGATGCCGATGGCGGCCGCCGCGACCGGGCCGGGGTGATCGGCGAGGTACTGCCGTACCAACGCTTCGAGCGATGCCGATCCAGGGACGTCGTAGGTCTGTTCCTGCTCGAGGACGACGGGCCCCGTGCCGGGGACGACACGCGCGAAGCGCGCGTGTGTTCCCCCGATGTCGCCTGCCAGAACAGCCGGTTGACTCATCCGACAATCGCGACACGATCGAGCGACTGGAGCGCGTCCTCGTAGCCGAGCGGTGCCGAATAGACGGTGTCGAGCGCCTCTCCGAGCATGCCGACGCTGCAGGCAGCCCCGCTCCCAGGGGGAATCGCGATGCCAGCGACGGTGACCGCCTCCACGACCTCGGTGCCGGTACCGGGACGCAACGTGACGTTGACGTCGGCACGCACGGCAATCCAAGCGGCGAGCAGCATCGCGGCAGGCGAGTCGACGTTGCCGACCACGTCGCCCGAGGGTGCGAACGCGAGCGTACCCTGCGCGTGCTCGGACGAGAACGCAGCGCTGATGCGGCGGCGCCAATTGAGCGTGCGCAACCACGCGAGGTCGCGCGACGGATGCGCGAGCGCGGTGTGATGCGCGAACGCGATCGCGCGTGCTGGGTCTGGGTCGCGATCGCTATCGAACACCGTCACGTGTGCGGTCACCGAAAGCTCATCCTCGATGCGACCGTGGTCATATCCTGGCAGCCAGGCAACGGTCGGCAGCCCACGCGCGAGCAGTGGCGCCAGCAGCGACGTGGCGTGGTCCAAGCGGGAACGATTGGCGGTGATCGTGATGTCCTCGACGACGACATTCATGCCCGCATCGCCCAGCTCGATGAGACGCACGCGAATATCGGCATCGAGACGATCGGGCTTGTGCTCGACCAGGCGAATCATGCGGGCCGGGTGCAGCGCCGTCTCGTGCATCGACGCGCTGTGCCCGTTGTCCTTGTGCGGGTCGGGCGCCACGATCAGGTTCATCGTGCGCAGCGAGACGTGATCCCCGCCAAGGTGCTCAGCTTCGCGCAGGAGTTTGGCGAGAGAATCAGCGACGACGTCAGTCGACGTGCCCTCCGCGTGCCAGTGGAGACCTGTTCCCTCGAGTTCCTTGATAGCGGTGGCGACGCGTTTCATAGCCGCCGCCACTTACGGCCATCGGCGCGGATCAAGTCGTCGGCGGACGTCGGGCCGGGCGTGCCGGCGACGTACGGCTCAAGCGGCACCTCGTTCTTGGTCCACGCGTCGATCACCGGGTCGACGATCCGCCAGGCCTGCTCGACCTCGTCCGCGCGGGTAAACAGCGTGGCGTCACCGCGGAGCGCGTCGAGAATCAGCCGTTCATAGGCCTCGGGCGTGTCGCGTGTGAACGTCTCGCCGTAGAGAAAGTCCATCCGGACGGGGCGCAGCTCGGTCTCGGCACCAGGGGCCTTGGCCTCGATGCGGAGCGATGCGCCCTCGTTCGGCTGGATCGAGAGCGTCAGCAGGTTCGGGCGGATGCTCTGCGCAACGCGCGGATCCGAGAACGGCTTGTGCGGCACAGGGCGGAAGGCGATCGTGATCTCCGTCGAGCGTCGCGGCATACGCTTGCCAGCCCGGATGTAGAACGGGGTGCCCGCCCAGCGCCAGTTATTGACCTCAAGCTTGAGTGCGGCGAACGTATCGGTCGTCGAGGTCGGCGGCACGCCGTCCTCCTCGAGATATCCGGGCACCGGACCACCATCGACGTTGCCCGCCGTGTACTGGCCGCGGGCGGAAGCCACGCAACGAATCGACTTGAGCGCGCGCTCCTTCTCGTCGCGAATCGAATCAGCGTCGAAGACAGCGGGCGGCTCCATGGCCGTCAGGGCGACCAGCTGCATCACGTGGTTCTGGATGACATCGCGGATCGCGCCCGACTGGTCGTAGTAGCCGGCACGTCCGCCGGTGCCGAGATCCTCGGCCGCCGTGATCTGGACGTGGTCGATGTAGCGGCGGTTCCAGAGCGGCTCGAAGATGCCGTTGGCGAAGCGGAAGACGAGCAGGTTCTGCACCGTCTCTTTGCCGAGGTAGTGGTCGAGGCGCAGGATGTGCGACTCGTCGAAGGCGGCTGTCACTTCCTCATTCAGCGCGATCGCCGAGTGCAGATCGTGGCCAAACGGCTTCTCGATCATCAGGACCGACTCAGGATCGGCGCCGCGCGCAAGCCCGACGTCGTGGAGCGACTGTGCAATCGGACCGAAGAAGCGTGGGGCGACGGCAAGGTAGAAGAGACGGCGAGTGGGGCCGCCGATGGCCTTGTCACCCGCGGCCAACTTCTCCTTCAGCTTCGTGAACAGCGCCGGCTTGGTGAAGTCACCTTGGATGTAGTCGACGCGTTCGAGTAGCGCATTGAGCACCTGCTCGTCCACGATGGTCCGGGAGTGCTGACGCACTGCGTTGATCATGTGATCCCGGAAGTTGTGCTCTGGCATCCGCGAGCCGACGCCGAGTAGACGGAACCGTTCGGGCAGACGCCCTTCGGCGTACAGGTTGTAGACGGCCGGCAGCAGTTTCTTCGCTGCGAGGTCGCCCGAAGCGCCGAACAGGACATACGTCGCGGGCTGCACCTCGACGCCTGGCACGTCGGCGGCGAACGGGTTGTCTTCGGGCTCGGCGGATTCGGTCATCAGTTGGGTGGCCTCCTGACGGAGAACACTACCCCGTCCGTTCGAGACACGCGTGGCGGCTACCACTCCGCCGCCTTTGCGCGTACGCTTCCCGTTAGTGAGCGCGACGGATGGCGTCGCGCAGGGAGGTGTTTTCGGTGGGAGACGTTGCATTCCATACGGCCACGACCGTCGATGAGGCGCTGAGCCTCGTCGGCGATGGCTCGAACGTCAAGGTTGTGGCCGGTGGCTCCGACTTGATCGTGCAGGCGCGTGGTGGTCGGGAGTTGCCTGGCAACGTCGTCGCGATTCATCGCATCGAAGCGCTGCGCAGCCTCGACGCCTCCGGTGATCTGACGCTCGGCGCACTCGTCACCCACGCCGATATCGTCGCGAGTGACGCGATCCGCAGTACGTGGACCGCGCTCGCCGACGCCTCCGCGATCGTCGGCTCGCATGCCACCCGCAACGTTGGCACCATCGGTGGCAACGTGATGAACGCCTCGCCCGCCATGGAGACGGGCGCCCCGCTGATCGTTCTTGACGCGTCCGCCACGCTGCGCTCGGCCGCAGGCGGCGATCGCACGGTGCCGGTCGAGGAACTGTGGACCGGCCCGGGCAAAACCTCCGCGAAGCCCGGCGAGCTGCTCGTCGATGTCGTCGTCCCGTCGCTCCCGGCTCACTCGGGCAGCGCCTACGTGCGCCTCGAGTACCGCCGCGCGATGGAGATCGCGATCGTCGGCGCCGCTGCCTCTGTCACGCTCGACGGCGACACCGTCACCGCCGCGCGCGTTGCCCTCACCGCCGTTGGTCCGACGCTCCTGCGCAGCCCCGCTGCCGAGGCGGCCGTCATCGGCACGACCGGCGATGACGCTGCGCTCGAGGCCGTCGCCACCGGCGCGTCCGCCGACGCCACGCCGATCTCTGATCTGCGCGCGAACGAAGATTATCGTCGCGCCATGATCGGCGTGATCGCCAAGCGCGCCGTCTCGGTTGCCGTTCGTCGCGCCCGCGGCGAGGAGTTCCCGATCCCGGCCACGCCGGTCTTCATGGAAGGTTCTGGACGATGAAGCACGCCGCCACGTTGAACGTCAATGGGATGGCCTATCCCGTCGAACTCGAGGGGGACGCCACCCTCCTCAACGCGATCCGTGAAGACATCGGACTCACGGGTACCAAGACCGGCTGCGACGATTGTGAGTGCGGCGCTTGCATGGTCATGGTCGATGGTCGCCCCGTGAACTCGTGCACGTACCTCGCGCTCCAGGCGGAGGGATCCGAGATCACTACCGTCGAAGGTCTTGCCGATGGCGAGGACCTCAGCGCGATGCAGTCCGCATTCCTCGACAAGGGCGGCGTGCAATGCGGGTACTGCACGCCGGGCATGCTGGTCTCAGCGCACGCACTGCTGCGTCGCAATCCCGATCCGTCGGAGGAGGAAGTCCGCATAGCGCTCAGCGGCAACCTCTGCCGCTGCACCGGGTACGCGAAGATCGCGGAGGCCGTGATGGCCGCCGCGAAGGCGACTGCCTAGACCGGCTGGTCCTGACCGGCCGGCGTGTGCCGGCCATCCACGAGTTCGTTGTCGCCGCGCCCCAGCACGGCTTTGCCCAGCGCCGGGTAAAGGATCACGCTCAGCATGCCCGCGGTGATCAGGGCGGTGGACGTGCTCTCGGTGATCGCGCCGGCGGCCAATCCGACGGGGGCGGCGGCGATCAGGAGCGAGAGCGACGTCGCCTGGAACAGTCCCGTGCCAAGTGATTCGCGGGGCGTCATCAGCCCGCGGTAGAGCACCACGGGCAGGCCGCGCACCAGGAGCAGTGCGAGGAGCAGGATCGGCACAAGCAGCGCTGCCTCGAGGCTGTCATCGAGCAGCGAGAGATCGAGGTTGATCCCGGTTGACACGAAGAACACGGGAATGAAAATGCCGAAGGCGGCGCCCTCGAGCTTCTTCAGCTGGACGGTATGGGCGAGCGCGTCCTTTCGGCTGGCTCCGACCACGAGGCCCGCGGCGAGCGCCGCGAAGATCACCTCGATCTCGAAACGCGTCGCCAGAGCGGCAAGGCCGAGCAGGATCAGGAACGTGGCGCGGACACGCAGCTGTGCCGTGGTGTCTTCGAGGCGCTGCAGTCGCCCGCTGATGCTCGGGTTGTCGCTGCTCCGCAGAATCACGAACGCGGCGACGGCGGCAACGATGATCAGGATGACGATCTTGCCCGCCTGCTGGAGAACGGTGGAGTCCGCGGGTGGGAACAACGTCGAAAGCAAGACGAGTGGGATGACTTCGGCAATCGCGCAGGCTCCGAAGATCACCTGCCCCAGCTCGGTGTCGAGGTACCCGGCGTCCTTCATGATCGGCAACAGCACACCGAGGCCGGTCGCCGTGAGCAGCACCATCAAAAACAGCGGAGAGAGGTCCACACCGGCGACGGACAAGGCCGTGCCGACGAGCAGGGCCAGGGCCAGAGAGAGGACGTAGGCAAGCGCGAGGCGGACAATTCGCGGATTGACGATTGCGCGCAGGTCGAGCTCGAGCCCGGCAAAGAAGAGCAGCATGGAGACACCGAGCAGTGCGAGCACCGAGATGACCTCATCACCGGGGTCCACAAGGCCGAGCGCGAGCGGGCCAAGCGCGACGCCGAGCAGGATCTCCAGCACCACGCCTGGCAGTGGCAGCCACGGCACGAGCGACAGTGCCACGGGCGCTAGCGTGGCCGCGACAAACACGTAGAAGAGGCCGGTGAGCGTGAGTTCCATCGCGGGGACTGTACCCGGCGAGGTCCAGCTTCGGACAATGTGGATCCGGATCCATATTGTCCAATCTGCGGACAATTTGGATCCGGATCCAAATTGGCAGCGGTAGGCTGCAGGCATGCGCAGTGCCCCCGCTCAGACGCCGCTCTACGACGCCACCGGCGCGCGCGCCATCGATGCGCACGCGATCGACGACCTTGGTATCGCCGGCATCGACCTGATGCGTGCGGCGGCCGCCGCGGCTGAACGCGTGGTCCGCGGGCGCTTTCCCTCCGCGCGGCGCATCGTGGTCATCTGTGGCGCGGGCAATAACGGAGGTGACGGGTTCGAGGTAGCCCGGCTCCTCCTACTGCACGGGCGAGAGGCCCGTGTGGTGCAGGTCGCATCGAGACCGGCTGCCGGCGATGCGGCTACGACGCTGGCCGATGCGCTCGCTGGGGGCGTTGAGCTGATTGAACGGCCAGATGGCGAGGTGGCTGATCTCCTCGCGGACGCAGACCTCGTAATCGACGCACTGCTCGGCACGGGGGCCTCTGGAGCACCGACGGGCGCCATCGAGCAAGCGATCACGGCCGTGCTCGACTCGGGGCTTCCAGTCGTCTCGCTTGATGTGCCGAGCGGCGTGGACGCCTCGACCGGCGAGGTGCCCGGCGTGGCGGTGCATGCCGACGCCACGGTTGCGTTCCACGGCGACAAGCTTGGCCTGCGGATCGCACCTGGGCGCAATCTGGCGGGCAGGATTTTCGTCGCACCGATCGGTATTCCCGCAGATACCGCGGTCGCCGCTGCAGCAGTGGGCGTCCGCGACGGACGCGCGCTCCTACCGGGGCGTTCTGTGGGCGGATCGAAGTACGACGCGGGCGCCGTCCTGGTGATCGGCGGCTCGGTTGGTATGGCCGGCGCGCCTGGCCTCGTCGCGGCCGCGGCGTTGCGTGCCGGTGCAGGTGTGGTCACCGTGCTCGTGCCCGAAGAGATTCAGCCGACCGTCGCAAGTGCGCTGCGCGAGGCGATGGTGCGACCGCTGTCCTCCCAGCGCCCGGACCTCGAGATCGAGCGCTACGCGGAGCGCGCGCGCTGCATCGTGCTCGGACCCGGGATTGGTCGCGAGCCCGCGGCCGAGGTGATCGTGCGCGCTGCGCTGGCCCTCGACCGACCGCTCGTTGTCGATGCCGACGCGCTGTGGTGGGTGGCCCGCGACCCGGCTGCCATCGCAGGCCGGACGGCGCCGACGGTGATCACCCCGCACGCCGGTGAGGCTGCCCGACTGTTGGACATCGATGCCGAGCACATTGCGCAGCACCGGCTGGCGACTGCCCAGGCTCTCGTCACGTTGACGGGCGCGGTTGCCCTGTTGAAGGGCGCTGACACGCTCGTGCTGGCGCCCGATGGGCGGCTCGGTGTGCGCCTTGATGATTGCGCTGCGCTGGCTACGGCCGGCTCCGGCGATGTCCTCGCCGGCCTCATCGGCGCCTGCGTCGCTCGGGGTGCGGATCCGTGGACGGCGGCGATCGCGGGCGCGGCCGCACACGTCGCTGCTGGGCGGTCGGCGGCGGCCACGCGGCCCGGCAGGGCTATCATTGCCGGAGACCTGATCGAGCACCTCGACGTGCTCGCCCAACCTGGGAGCGCATTGTGATCGATCGTCCCGTCAGCGAATTTATGGATAGCGACCGCCCGACGGTGGCGTCGACCACGACGATCAAGGACCTCGTTCACCTGCTCGCGTCGCATGATCTCGACTGCGTGGCAGTGGTGGACAACGGCAAGGTCGTGGGTGTCGTGACCGATCAGGACCTCCTGTACCAAGAGGTCGAGGCCGACGAGCACGTGCCGTACGTCGCGCCGTTTCTCGACTGGGTCGTCTACGTGCAGAGCCTCGGTTCGTGGGAGCGTCACGTGGAGAAGGCCTTCGCCGTGACCGTGTCGGACCTGATGACCAAGAACCACGTGCACCCCGCAGTGGTCAGCGAGTCGCTCCACGACGCCGCCAAGACGATGGCGAAGGAGAACGTCTCCATGCTTCCCGTGCTCGACGGTGACGCGTACGCCGGTGTAATCACGCGCGGTCATGTGGTTGCGGCGCTGGACCGGCTCGAGTTCGGGGGAGGCTCCGAATAGCTCCGTCCCGGCAGCGCAGCCTGGTCGAGATCGACCGCGCTGCCGTCGCGGCGAACGTGCAGCGGCTGCTTGAGGCGGCTGGTGGAGCTGAGGTCTGGCCTGTCATCAAGGCCAACGCGTACAGCCACGGCGCGGTCGACACGGGCCTGGCCGCGATCGAGGCGGGTGCGAGCAAGCTCTGCACCGCAACGCTTGACGAGGCACGTGCGGTGCGGCTGGAACTCCCCGATGTCCCGCTGCTCGTGCTGTCACCACTGTCGGCAGGCGAGGAGGATGGTGTTACCGCGGTCGGCAGCATCGCCGTCACCGTCAGCACGCCGGAGACCTGGGTGCGGCTGCGCGAGCGCCACGACATCGACGTGCACGTGAAGGTCGATACCGGCATGGGGCGCTGGGGCCTGGATGCCGAGACCGCCCTACGAATCGGCGAGGAACTCGCCAGCGGGCCACGGCCCGAGCGTCTCGCTGGGCTGATGAGCCATCTGGCGACGGCCGATGAGCCGGACCGCGCTTTCGTGGACCGGCAGGCCGACCGCTTCCGCGCGATCGCCGAGGTCTTCCCGCCGTGTCCTCGCCATCTGTCGAACTCTGCCGCCGCGCTGCGGTACCCCGATCTCGCCTTCGATGCCATTCGGCCCGGGCTGGCGGTCTACGGTATCGATCCGATGGGAATCTCCGGACTTGATCACGGCCTGCAGCCGGTGATGCGCTGGACCAGCACGGTGCGCAGCGTCCGCACGTTGGAGCCGGGCGAGTCGACGGGCTACGGCCGGCGGTTTGTCGCCGACCGTCCGACGCGGATTGCCCTGATCCCGATCGGCTACGCCGACGGGTATCCGCGCCGCCTCTCGGGTATTGGCGAGGTGCTGATCAAGGGTCGTCGCTGTCCGGCGTCGGCCACGGTCTCGATGGATCAGTTCGGCGTGATCCTCCCTGATGACCTTGAGGTCGTCGAGGGCGATGAGGTCGTGCTGCTCGGCAAGGACGGCACGAGCCTTGTCTCGGCCGAAGAGATTGCCCGTCATGTCGGGACGGTGCCGTACGAGATTATCTGCGGCGTGCGCGCCACCGTGGAGCGCGGCGACCGTGAGGTAGTGGGATGACCGACGACTCGGATCCGCGCCTCACCCGAGCCATTGCGCCGGTCCGCGATGCCTTTCCGGGCGACGACGTCTGGCTTGTCGGCGGCGCGGTCCGCGATGTCCTGCTCGGCCGCCCACTGACCGATTGGGATCTCGTCACCACGGGCGACGCCGAGGCCACGGCGCGCGCGTACGCCACCGCCGTCGGCGCACCAGTCTTTCCGCTGTCCGAGCGCCACGGTGCCTGGCGTGTCATGGGAGACGAGCACGAAGTGGACGTCACCGGCGCCCCGGATGGCATCACGGCCGATCTCCTGCGCCGCGATCTGACGATCAACGCAATCGCGGTGCGCCTCACGGATGGCGAGGTGATGGCGGTGCCGGGTGCGCTCGACGACATCGAGGCGCGCGTGCTGCGCACCGTGTCGGATCAGTCCTTTTTGGACGACCCCCTGCGCCTCTTGCGCCTCGTGCGTCTCGCCGCCGAACTCGAGCTTGAGATCGACGACGACACCATCGCGCTGGCTCGCCGCGATGCGTCGCACGCCGCGGAGCCGGCGGGCGAGCGACAGCGTGCAGAGTTGGAGCGCATCCTGCTGTCGCGCGATCCGGTTGATGGGCTGCGGCGCCTGGATGAGCTGGGCCTGCTCGCGGTCGTGCTGCCGGAGGTGAAGGCGCTCGAGGGCGTCGAGCAGAATCGCTATCACCACTTCGATGTGCTCGATCACACGTTGCAGGTGCTCGACGCGGCCGTCGACCTGATCGAGCACCCGGAGTTCGCGTTCGGATCGGCAACGCCGGCCGTCGCCGCGGCACTCGCGGAGGAGCTGGATGCCGACACGGATGTCGCCATTGCCGTCCGCTGGGGTGCGTTGCTCCACGACATCGCCAAGCCGGACACGCGTCGAGAGTTCGACAACGGCCACATCGGCTTTCCTGGGCATGCGCAGCAGGGAGCGGAGACGGCCATAGCCATCCTTGCGCGACTGCGTTACAGCACCGCGATGCAGCGGTGTGTCGCAGTGCTCGTGCGCGAGCACCTGCGCCTCGGGTTCCTCGTGCCTGAGGGCGAGCTCGACCCCCGTGCCGTGCACCGGTATCGCGTCGAGACCGACCCGTGGGCTATCGCCAGCGTCGTCGTCTCGCTCGCAGACCGCTGGTCCACGCGCGGCACTCGTGCCCGTCAGCGCTGGATTCGGCGTCATGAGCAGCTGGCATCGGCGATGGTGCTGGCCTTGGCCGAGCCGACGCTACCGCCGCTGATCCGTGGTGATGAGCTGGCTGCGGCGCTGAACGAGGAGACAGGACCGCGCATCGGGCGACTGCTGGCGCTGATCGCCGAGGAGCAGGCGGCCGGCACCATCACCGATGCGGCGGCTGCCATCGCTTTCGCACGCGGCACGCAGCTCGACGACTGAGGAGACGCCATGGAACTCGAACCCGATGATGCGCCGGATCTGACGCCGGTCGAGGCACAGGAGTGGCAGCGAGGACGTGCGCTGCTGGTCGATGTGCGGGAAGGCGATGAGTGGGACGCGGGGCACATTGCTGGTTCTCTGCACCTGCCGTTGAGCGAGCTTGCCGATCGCTGGCAGGAGTTGCCCGACGCGGATCAGACCGTCTTCATCTGCCGCTCTGGCGGGCGTTCGCGCGCCGCGGCAGACGCCTTTACCGCGGCCGGACGCGCTGGGTGCGCGAATCTGGCTGGCGGCTGTCAGGGCTGGGTGCAGGCAGGTCTGCCGTTTGAGGGGCGGGTGGCCTGAGGCGTTCGGGAAGCCGCCCTACTGACCGCGCCCCGGCCGGACGGTAGACTTCGACCTGCTGAACCCGCTCAGCACCGCGCATTCCTGCGCCAAACGCCGCTTATGGCCCGTACCCGGACGCCCACCGCCCGCACCCGCCTCATCCGCCGCCTCGTGCCGGCTGTGCTGATTGCGGCCGCGCTGCTGCTCGTGACCTTCTCGATTCGAGCGCAGGCCGATGTCGTGACCGCACAGGGCAGGGCCGCCGACACCACGTCGGCGATCCAGCAGGTCGCGCAGCGCGCGACACAGCCGGTGCGCGACCTGATCGCCTGGTTTGGCGACATCCGCTCGGCGCAGACAGAGCGCGATAGCTTGGCTGCAGAAAACGCCACGCTGCGTGCCCAGCTTTCCCGCGCCGAGGTCAACCAGCAGGACGCAGACGAGCTGCGTGGGCTCCTCAACTACATCAAGTCGCCGGCCTTCCCCGAGACGAAGGCCTACATGCCACGCGCTGCCCGTGTCGTCGCGCGCTCGCCCTCGTTGACGTCGAGCTCTGTCATCGTCGATGCCGGTGAGAACGCCGGCGTGCAGGTAGGTGACCCCGTCTTGGCGGGCGTGGCCGCGAGCGCCGATATCGGCGGCGCCGCTTTGATCGGCAAGGTCAGCCGGATCACAGCGGGGACGGCGACGGTTGCGCTCCTGTCCAATGCAGACGTCGCGGTGGGCGCGACGGTTGCTGGACGGCGCGGTGCCGACGGAATCCTCCAGCCCAGCGCTGCGGATCCCTCGGTGCTCGTGCTCGGCTTCGTGCGCGGCTCGAGCGTCGTGCAGCCCGCTGACCGTGTGGTCACCAGCGGGTTCCTTGATACGACGGGTCGCCTGGCCTCCGCCTATCCGCGCGGCCTGCCGATCGGCGTGGTGAGCGAGGCACGGCAGAGCGACTCCAATACGTACAAAAACGTGCTCGTCGTGCCGTGGGTCGACCTCGGCTCGTTTGCCAATGTCGTCATCCTGACGGGTGGCGGGACGTCATGAGCACCGCCGATTTCGCACCGTTCGATGACGACCTGTTGGAGGACGAAGACACCGGCGAGGTGCCACGCCCCGAGCGCACATCACCGCTGGGTGGAATCGTGCTCGGCGTGGCGCTGGTGGCCGCCATCTACCTCGAGGTCGCACTGGCCATCGACGCGCGTGTGCTCGGCGCGGTGCCTGACCTTGCCGCCATCGTGATCGTGGCCATCGCACTGCGGTTCGGAGCCAGCTGGGGTGCGTTCGCCGGGTTCGTCGCCGGCTTGCTCATCGACATCGCCGTGCAGACGCCGCTCGGCGCCTCGGCCCTCGTACTCACGCCGGTCGGCTGGGCCGCGGGCCTGTGGGGGGAGCGCCGCCGTCGTGTCTCGCTTGGCATGGCACTCTGCGTGCTCGCGGTGGCCACCGTCGTCGTGATGATCGGCGATGTCATCGTCACCATCGCAGTGGACGGTCAGAACGTGGCGTGGGGGACCATGGTCATCCACGCTATTGCCGGGCTCGCCTTCACGCTGCTCGCGGGCATCATCGTGCTGCCACTCCTCCGCCGTGTCGCGGGCGTGTCTGAGAGGTCCGGCGCATGAGTACGCCGCGTACCGACGAGCCCACGCTCGCGTATCCACCGCCGCCCCCGAGGCCGCAGCAGCCAGCAGGCAACGAGGGGTTCGATCGTGACGGCATCGGCAAGCGCGTGGCGATTCTCGCGATCGTGGCCGCGGTCATCGTCGTCATCCTGATCCTGCGCCTTTGGTCGCTGCAGGTGCTCGACGTCCAGACCTATCGAGCACAGGCGATTTCGAACGGTCTTCGCAGCATCGATGTTCCGGCCGCGCGCGGGCAGATTCTCGACAACACCGGCAAGGTGCTGGTCGGGAGTCGACCATCGAACTCCGTGGCGATTGATCCGACGCGCTTTCCTGATCTGCTGACCGGGTGTGGTCGCGATGTCGAGGGGCCGGTTGACGCTCGCAGCTCGGATGAGCGAGCGCGGCGCATCAGCGAGGCGATCGAACGTGCGAATGCCCTGCCCAAGGAGCGTCGCACGGCCCGCCTCATCGCAATCAACCAGCAGCTCGAGGGTGGCCAGACCGTGCGCGCCTGGGCAGGCTGCACGAAGACCTATCCCCAGCTGCGCGAGCTGGCACAAATTGTCGGCGTCTCGGTCGCAGAGGTCGAGGACGACATCCATACCGCAGCCATTAAGGCCCCGTTCGATTCGATCGTGATCGCCAAGGACGTCGATCGCGACGTTCTCTTCTATCTCAAGGAGCGCGCCGGCCAGTTCCCCGGGGTTCGTATCGTCGAAGGGACAGCGCGCTCGTACCGCTCCACTCGCGGGCAGAGCGGCAACCTCTACCCGATGGCCCCGCATCTCTGGGGCGAACTTGGCGAGGTGTCGTCGGAGCAGGTCAAGGACCAGGTGACGTATCGCAACGCGACTGCTGGCGACGTTGTCGGTCAGCGCGGCGTCGAGCAGTACTTCGATCGCTACCTGCGCGGCACCAACGGGTCGCTGCAGCGGCGTGTTGATGCCTTTGGTGATCCCGTCGGCCCGATCGTGCGATCCCGCGCGGCGAAGGCGGGCGACAACATCCGCCTGACGATCGATTCTGGTGTGCAAGCCGCTGCCGAGAACGCACTGCGCGAGGCGATTACGTACGCCCGCACGCATGGTCATCCCTCAGCCGATGGTGGCGCCATCATCGCGATGGATCCGCGGACCGGCGCCATTCGCGCCATGGCATCAAACCCGGGCTTCGATCCGGCTATCCTCGCCGGGCCCAAGGGACAGAAGTACTGGAACGAGCTCGCGGGCGAAGGCAAGCGGTCGCCGCTGCTCAATCGCGCGCTCAACGGTCTCTACCCGGCAGGTTCGACCTTCAAGCCCGTCACGGCGTTCGCCGCTGGTGCCACTGGTCTCGTGCGCGCTGATGGGCAGATCCAGTGCTCGCCGGACGTGACGATTGATGGCCAGATCTATCGCAACTTCGAATCCGGCGTCGACGAGCCGATGAACATGATGCAGGCGCTCACGGCCTCCTGCGATACGTACTTCTACGAGCTGGGCAAGCGCCTTTACGACGCCACGCCCAAATCGGGCCAGTTCGAGCCGCAGCCGCTCTGGGCCAAGCGGCTCGGTTTCGGCGCGCCGACCGGCATTGACATCGGCGCCGATTCGCCGGGCAACGTGCCGGACTACGGGTACAAGAAGCGGCGCTTCGGCGACGACAAGGTCCAAAATCGATGGACGTCGGGCGATGCGATCCTGCAGTCGATTGGCCAGGGTGATCTCGAGGTCACGCCGCTGCAGATTGCGCGCCTCTACGCACTCATCGCCAATGGCGGCACGCTCGTGCAGCCGCACGTGGGCGCCTCGGTCTACGGCCAGGATGGCACCCTGCGCGAGAAGCTGACCCCCGAGCCCGGGACTCGTGTTCAGGTCGACCCGTACATGCTCGCCGCAGTACGTAAGGGCCTCGAGGGCGTCACGCAGGACATCAATGGCACCGCCTACGCCGCGTTCAAGGGCTTTCCGATCGACGTGGTTGGCAAGACCGGCACCGCAGAGAAACTCGGCAAGCGCGACTTCGCGTGGTTCGCAGGCTATGCGCCTGCCAACGATCCGAAGCTCGTTGTTGTGTGCGTGATCGAGCAGGGCGGATTCGGCGGCGTGACCGCCGCGCCGGCCGTGCGTCAGGTGATGGCCAAGGCGTTCGGCATCAACGAGGCGACGATCGGGCAGATCTCGAGCGCCGAGCAGGCTGGTGTCTACTCGGGACCGGCACTCGGCGTCGATCCCGCCCAGCAGGTCCAGCAGCAGGATGGTGGACCGCTCTTCCCCTCGACGACAGAGGCGAACGCCGGATGAGCCGCACCGCACTGCTCCGCCGGGTGGACTGGCTCCTGGTCGTCGCCGTGCTCCTGCTCCTGTACATCGGCGAGCACGCCGTCAGGGTCGCCACGGTTAACGATGTTGCGGGCGACCCCGGCTTCTTCGTTCGGCGTCACATCATCTACATCGTGGCCGGACTTGGCTTTGCTGCGGTCGCCGCGTTCGTGGATCCACGCATCTACCGGCGCCTCTTCTGGTTCATCTACGGGAGCACCATCGGCCTGCTGGTCATCGTGCTCGGGTTCTCCGCGGCACGCGGGTCGCAGCGCTGGATCCCCTTGCCGTTTTTCACCCTGCAGCCGTCAGAGATTGGCAAGGTGACGATGCTCGTCTGCCTGTCGATCATCGTTGCCGACTGCGTACGGCGCGGGATCACGGGCTGGAACATGGCCATCCGTGCAGGCCTCCTGATGCTGCCGCCGTTCACGCTCGTGTTCATTCAGCCCGACCTTGGTACCTCGATCGTGTACGTGGCCATCACGCTCGCGATCCTCGTCGTAGCCGGGCTGCCCGGGCGCAACGTGGCGGTGATCGGCGGCGTCGGCATCGCCATCGTCATCCTGGTGCTCGGCATCCTGCCGACCGTCGGCCTACCGTTGCTGCGTCCGTACCAGACTGAGCGCATCACGGCCTTCCTTGATCCCGAGGGCGGCAGCCCGGCGGCATATCAGGCGGAGCAGTCCATGATCGCGATCGGTTCCGGCGGGCTCGCCGGACGCGGCCAGGGCGTCAGTCAGACGGCCGGTAACTTCCTGCCCGAGCACCACACCGATTTCGTGTTCGCCGTCGTCGGGGAGAATCGCGGCTTCGTGGGCTCCGCGATCGTGCTCATGCTCTACCTGCTCGTGCTGTGGCGGATCGGGCGGATGATTCCGCGCGCCCGCAACCTCGAGGAGGCCTTCATCGCCGCCGGCGTGTTCGGCCTGATCATGCTGCAGGTGGGCGTCAACGTCGGTATGAACCTCGGGATCGCACCAACCACCGGCATTCCGCTTCCCTTCATGACCTACGGCGGCTCGAACACCGTGACGAACCTCACCGCCATCGGGCTCGCGATCGCTGTTGGCATCCGCCAGACGCGCGAAGAGCCGACCGTGGCGGGGTGGCAGGAACGGCCTCGCCGCTACGTCAGCAAGGCGCTGTCGTCGCCGAATGACGTCGCCTGACGGACGAAGGGCCCGCTCCCGGTAGACTGCGGCCGTGGAGCAGTCCTCCCTCCAGCCGCGCATCGAGCGCCTCCTGACGCAGGTCGAGAAGCCGTCGCGCTACATCGGCGGCGAGACGAACGAGACCGTCAAGCCTGATGCGACCGTTCGCGTCGCGTTTGCGTACCCCGATGCGTACGAGGTCGGCATCTCGAATCAGGCGCTCCAGATTCTGTACGGCTTGGTCAACGACCGCACCGAGGCCGCGGCCGAGCGCGTCTACTGCCCGTGGCCCGACATGGCCGACGCCATGCGTCGCGACAACGTGCCGCTGTTTACGCTCGAGACGTGGCGCCCCGTACGCGATGTCGACCTGTTCGGCATCACGCTGCAGGCCGAGCTCACGTACTCGAACGTGCTCGAGCTGATCGATCTCGCGCAGATCCCGGTCCGCAGCGCCGACCGCACCGACGCCGACCCGATCATCCTCGCTGGCGGTCCGAGTGCGTCGAACCCGATGCCACTCGCACACTTCGTCGACGCCTTCTTCATGGGCGAAGCCGAGGAGGGGATGCAGCAGATCATCGCCATCCTCGACGAGGTCAAGACGCGTGAGGAACGACTCGATCGCCTCAACGAGTTGCCGTTCCTGTACCTGCCGGCGCGCGGTGAGCAGCCGGTCGAGCGGGCGATCTTCGCCGACTTCTCGATCGACACTGCGCCGACGAAGCCCGTTGTTCCGTATGCCAGCGCAATCTTCTCGCGTGCCTCGGTTGAGGTCATGCGCGGGTGCACGCGTGGTTGTCGCTTCTGTCATGCCGGCACGTGGTATCGCCCGGTGCGCGAGCGCAAGGTCGAAGACGTCGTGACGGCTGGTCTCGCACAGCTCGAATGCACGGGCTACGACGAATTGTCGCTCACGTCGCTGGCCACGAGCGACTACTCCGGCGTCTCGCGGGCCATCCGCGAAATCAAGGAAGTCAAGCCCGACCTGCACCTGTCGCTGCCCTCGAACCGCGTCGACACGGGTCCGGTGGCGTTGGCTGCCGCGGCGAACACGCGTCAGCGTTCGATCACGATGGCCCCCGAGGCGGCAACGCAGCGCATGCGGGACATCATCTGCAAGACGATCACCGACGAGATGATCGAGAACGCGATCGATTCTGCGTTCGCAGCGGGCTACACCAGCCTCAAGTTGTATTTCATGATCGGCCTACCGCTCGAGACCTTCGCAGAGGTACAGGGCATCGTCGATCTGGGCTTTAAGGCGCGCGAGATCGGGCGTAAGCACTACGGCGAGGGCGGGAAATTCACCGTCCACGTGTCCGCCTCGAACTTCGTGCCGAAGCCGCACACGCCGTTCCAATGGAGCGGCATGGCACCCCCGGATCAGCTGCGCGTGAAGCAGGACTACCTGCGGCGTGCGCTGAAGGGGCGCCAGCTCAAGCTTTCCCTCCACGACGTCCGAACGAGCATGCTCGAAGGTGCGCTCGGTCGTGGAGATTCGATCACCGGGGATGTGCTCGAGGCAGCTTGGCGCGCAGGTGCGCGCTTTGATGCCTGGTCGGAGCACCACCGCGAGGAGTTCTGGCGCGACGCATTTGCCGCCGCCGGACGCGACCTCGAGGTGGAGGCGACGCGCGAGCGCGATCCCCTTGACCCGCTGCCGTGGGATCACGTGCGCAGCGGTGTGTCCAAGGAGTTTCTGCTGGATGAGTGGTGGCAGAGTCGCGCCGAACGGCCGACCGGGGATTGTCGATGGGATGGCTGCAGCGATTGCGGCGCCTGCGTCGGCCCCGTGCGGAACCGGTTGGTGGAGGCCTGATGCCACGCATTCCGCAGATGCCACCGCGTTGAGGATCGAGCTCCGCCTTGCCGTGCGCGACCGCGCGCGGTTCCTCAGCCATCTCGAAATGGTCGACCTCCTGCTGGCCGCGTTCCGGCGTGCTGGCTACGAGATCGCACTGTCCAACGGCATGCGTCCGAAGCCCGTGATCAGCCTCGCGCTCGCGCGCGGCGTCGGCACGGCGTCCGAGGACGAGCACTGCACGATCGAGCTCGTCGGCGACAGCCACGATCTCGGTGACCTGATCTCTCGACTCACCGCGACCTGTCCGCGGGGCGTCGTTCCACTGGATGCCCAACTCGCTGGTCCCAAGACCATCGCCGTTGGCGCCACCTACCGCATCACCTTCGATGCACCGGGCGAAGTTCTCGCCCAGGCTGTCGACGCGTACCTCGCGTCGCCGGAACTACCCATCGATCGCCGCAGCCCCAAGCAGCGGCGCACGGTTGACGTGAAGCGCTTCGCCCCCGAGCCCCAGCTCGACGGCAGCAGCGTGATCGTCGACATCGCCATCCTCGAGGATGGCTCTGCCAAGCCGGATGAGGTCGTCCGCGCGCTCGCGAGCTGCGCGAACACCGATCTTCCGCTGGCCGGAGTCACTCGACTAGCCGTTGCCATGGCGCCGAAACCGGCGCGCATGGCGACAACGGAGACCACATGAAGAAGATCCTGATATCCGCCGACGCGTACGAAACGAAAGCGGCGCTGATCGAAGACGATCGCGTCGTCGAGACGTACATCGAGCGCGAAGAGCGCCGTTCGCTGCTCGGCAACATCTACCTCGCCAAGGTCGACACCGTCCTGCCCGGCATGGAGGCGGCCTTCGTCGACGCCGGCATGGACAAGAACGCCTTCCTGCACGTCGCCGAGATTCGCATCGACGGCCTCGACCAGCGTGCGCGACGCTCCAAGCGCATCCAGGACCTCGTCAAGGGCGGGCAGTCGCTGCTCGTCCAGGTAACGAAGGACCCGATGAAGACCAAGGGCGCCCGCGTCACAATGGACATCTCGCTGGCCGGCCGCTTTCTGGTCTACGTGCCGGACGGTGAGGGCGGTGGCGTCTCCAAGCGGCTGCCCGACGGCGAGCGCGATCGCCTGCGCGATCTCGTCAAGCAGCTCAAGCCGCGCCTCGGCGGCGGCCTAATCGTCCGCACGGCCGCCAAGGGCGCCGAGCTGGCCGAACTGGAGCGCGACCTCGCGCTGCTCGAGGACCAGTGGGAGGCGATCCTGTCGCGCGTCGAGACGGCGAAGGCTCCGAGCCTGATCCACGCCGAGGTCGATATCGCCCTCAGCCTCGTCCGCGACGACTTTCGTCAGGACGTCGACGAGTTGATCGTCGACGACGAGAAGATGCACGACCGCATCGTCTCGTACGTCCAGGAGCGCAGCCCCGAGCTCGCCGAGCGCGTCAAGCGCCACACCGCTCAGACCGAGCTCCTGCGCCGCTACGGCGTCGATGAGGCGATCGAGAGCACCCTCAAGCGCCGTGTTGACCTGCCGTCCGGCGGCTACCTCCTGTTCGACTACGCCGAGGCGTTCACGATCGTCGACGTCAACACCGGCCGTTTCGTCGGCAAGGGCCGGCTCGAGGACACGATTCTGCACAACAACCTCGAGTCCGCTCGCGAGGTCGTCCGCCAGCTGCGCCTGCGCGATCTCGGTGGCATCATCGTCATCGACTTCGTGGACATGGAGTCGAAGACGAATCGCGATCAGGTGATCGCCGCGCTCAAGGAAGAGCTGGCGAAGGATCGCTCCAAGGTCTACCTCGTCTCGATCAGCCCGCTCGGCCTCGTCGAGATGACGCGTCAGAACGTCACCGACGGCGTCCGCGAGATCATGACCACCGAGTGCCCGTGCTGTGCCGGTGAGGGTCGTGTGCTCAGCGATGAGACGATCGCCCTCGACAACTTGCGCACGCTACGTCGCCAGGCGACGCTGTCCAGCTCGGAGGCCTTCCTCGTGGAGGTCAACGCGCAGGTCGCCGCGCGCATGATCGGCCCCGGCGGCACACGCCTGGAGGAGCTGGAGAAGGACACCAGTAAGCACTTCTCGATCGTGGCGCGCGATGACGTCCCGCGCGAGCGCTGCGAGTTCGTCAAGCACGGCAAGATCAGCGAGGTGCTTGAAGACGCGATTCCGGTCGAGATCGGCCAGGAGCTTGAGGTCGCCCTCAGCGAGCCGCACATGTACCAGGCCGCCGATGCGGTCACTGTCATGGAAGGTGGCTACCGCGTCGTGGTCGCCGGTGCCGGCCCGTACCTGGGTGAGACCCACAAGATCAAGATCGAGCGCGTGGGGCGCCTCGAGGCGCACGCCGTCCTGCTCGACGCCACGCCGATCACGGAGGAGGAGATGATCAAGATGGTCGATCCTCGCTCCGACGTGCACGAGCCGCCGCGCCTCGTCGGCGAGCGTGTCGACCTGGAGGGCAAGAAGCGCAAGGGCAAGCGCAGCCGCACACCGTCGGCCACGATCGATACGCCGACGGGCGACATGACTGCCAGCGTGGGTGAGGAGACCGAGCCGCTCGACAAGCCCGAAGAGCCCGAAGTTGTCGAGGAGGCAGTTCTGCTCGACGAGGACGGCAATCCGGTCGTCAAGCCGAAGCGTCCCCGCAGCCGTCGCAAGCCGGCCGCTGAGCGCGCTGCCGCAGGCGAGGGTGATGAGACCGTCGATGCTGACGCCGATGCTGACGAAGACGGCGACGAGGACGATGGCGAGCCGACGGCCGATGGGGCGCCGCGCAAGCGTCGCCGCCGCGGACGTCGCGGTGGTGCCCGTCGTCGCGCCGGTACGGGCGAAGCGGGGGAGACCACCGCTGGCGATGGCGGTGCCGATCAGGCAGCCGGCGAGGCCAGCGAAGCGGGTGCGGATGCCGCACCGGCCGATGGCGACGCCCCGGCCCGTCCAAAGCGACGTCGCAGCCGTGGCGGGCGTGGTCGCTCGTCGGGTAGCCGCAGCGCTGCAGGTGCCAGCACTGAGGGTGGCGAGAATGCCCCGAGTGATGGCGCGCCGAAGGCAGAGCCGAAGCCACGCGCACCACGTGCGCCGCGCGCTCCGCGGGCCGACGCGCCCGCTGCTGAGGGGAAGCCTGCCGCAGAGAAGCCGGCTGCCGAGGCGAAGCCCAAGGCCCCTGCCAGGAAGAAGAAGGGCCTGCTGGGCAGGATCCTCGGGAAAGACGAGTAATCAGGTGGCAGGGGAGCGGAGCCTTGCGCCCCGCTTCTCTGCTACGTTCCCGCCCGTTGCCGCAGGTTGCGGCCCGTCCGAAGGTCAAGCATGTTCGCAGTCATCGCAGTTGGCGGTAAGCAGTACCGCGTAACCAAGGGTGAGTACCTCGTTGTCGATCGCCTCGCGGTCGATGAGGGTGGCACGTTCGCTCCTGACGTGGTCCTCGCCTCCGATGGCAAGACGACCGCCGCTACGGCCGATGCCTGCAAGAGCGTCAAGGTCTCGGCGCGCGTTCGCGAGCACAAGCTCGGCCCGAAGATCAACATCCGCACGTACAAGGCCAAGAAGAGCAGCTCGCGCCGCATGGGTTACCGTTCGCGGCAGAGCGTGATCGAGATCGAGTCGATCGCCTTCGGCAAGAGCACCCCGGCCAAGGAGGCTGACAGTGGCGCATAAGAAGGGCCTCGGCTCCTCCAAGAACGGCCGCGACTCCCAGTCGAAGCGGCTTGGCGTGAAGGTCTTCGGCGGTCAGACGATTCGTGCCGGTGGCATCATCGTCCGTCAGCGTGGCACCAAGTTCAATCCTGGTGCCGGTGTTGGCCTCGGCGTGGATCACACCATCTTCGCGACGCAGGACGGCATCGTCGAGTTCGGCCAGCGGCGCGGCAAGCGCATCATCTCGGTCGTCTCGGCCGAGGCCTAAGCCGGGTAGCCGCCCGTGTTCTCCGACCGGGCGACGATCTACGTCGCAGCGGGACGCGGTGGCGATGGCGCTGTTGCGTTCCGGCGCGAGAAGTTCGTGCCACGTGGCGGCCCGTCCGGTGGTGACGGCGGCAACGGCGGCAGTGTGGTGCTGGTTGCCGATGGCTCGCTGCGCGACCTGACGGCCGTACGACATCACCCGCACCTGACGGCCGATGACGGCCACGGTGGCGAGGGGTCGAACCGCACGGGCTCGATGGGCGTCGATCTGATCGTCCCCGTCCCTGTCGGCACCCAGGTGCTGGACGACGAGGAGATGCTGATCGTCGATCTCGCCAAGCCGGGAGCGACCGCCATCATCGCGCACGGTGGTCGCGGTGGTGCGGGCAACCGCCGCTTCCGTACTGCCGTTCGCCAGGCGCCGCGCACAGCAGAGCTCGGCGGTCTCGGCGAGGAACTCACGCTGACGCTCCAACTCAAGCTGCTGGCCGATGCCGCGCTGCTCGGCTTTCCCAACATCGGCAAGTCGTCGCTCCTACGTCGCATCTCAAACGCCAAGCCGAAAGTCGCCGACTATCCGTTTACGACGATCGAGCCGGTGCTCGGAGTGGTGGATCTCGCCGTCGACCGCCAGATCACCGTCCTCGACGTGCCGGGCCTACTCGAGGGAGCGGCGGAGGGGCACGGACTCGGTCTCGACTTCCTCGCCCACCTTGAGCGCGCGCGTCTGCTGCTGCACGTGGTCGACGCCAGTCTCGACGTGGAGGAGGCCGCCGCCGGGTTCGTGGCGATCCACACCGAGTTGGCCAAATATCAGGAGGCGCTCGCGCTACGGCCGCGCATCATCGTCTTCAACCGGATCGATCTGATTCCCGATGCCGACCGCGCTGCGCACATTGAGGCCTTCACCAACGCCCTCGACGCGCTCGGTGATGTGCCCGCCATGCGCAATGTGATGCGGGACGAGGAGACGGGCGCATTCGTGCTCGTGCCCGTGTCCTGCGCCACGGGGGAGGGCGTTCCGGAGTTGACCAGCACGCTCGGTCGCGTGGTGCCCGAGCCGGACGCCGAGCCCGAGGCTGAGGAACAGCTCGCCCAGTACCTCGTGTATCGCCCGGGACGTGCCGGGGGATCGCAGGTGCGCGTGCTGCGCGATGAGACAGGCGTGCGCATCGTCGGTACGCCGATCGAGGACGCCGTGCAGAAGGCCACCGACGACTACGCGCAGCAGCTCCTGGCGGAGTACATCGAGGAGCGTCGCCTGCTGCCGCTGATGGTGCGTGCTGGGGCGAAGAAGGGCATCATCGTGAAGATCGGTGACCGCGAGGTGCCGTTCCGTGTCTAACCGCATTGGTGTGCTCGGCTCGATCTGCAACCCGCCGCATCTCGGGCACGCGACGCTGGCGCGCAGCGCGGCCGAGCAGCTGGGTCTGTCGCACGTCTTGCTGATCCCCACAGGGACGCCCGCGCATCGCGAGGAGCCGGCCGTCGATCCGCGTACGCGTCTGTGGCTCGCAGAGGCCGCCGCTGCCGACGAGCCGATGCTCGAAGTCTCCGCTATTGAGGTGGATCGCCCGGGACCGTCCTTCATGGCCGAGACGCTCTCGCTCCTGGCGTTGCAGGTAGGGGCGGCCGAGCTCGTGCTGCTGCTCGGAGCCGATCAGTACGCGGCGCTCGATACGTGGCATGACCCAGCGGGAATCCGTCAGCTGGCGTCAATCGCCGTGGCGCCGCGCGCTGGCTCGGTACTCGACCTCGATCCTGGCGTTGAGGAGATCGCAATGGATGTCGTCGATGTCTCCAGCACGGAGATCCGGCGGCGCGTTGCGGCCGGCGAGCCCATCGACGGCCTCGTTTCGCGCCGCGTGGCCGCACTGATCGCGGAGCTTGGCCTCTATCGAGCGTAAACAACCGGTTGCGGCAGACGCGTCCGGTGATACCCTCATGGCATGACGCGCGTTGAGGACATCCGCTGAGCGATAGCGCGAAGCTCGCCGAGCTGGCTGCCGAGTACGGCGCCGAGAAGCTCGCGACGGACATCGTCCTGCTCGATATGCGTGGGGTTGTCGACTACACCGACTTCTTCGTGGTGATGAGCGGCCGCAATACGCGGCAAGTCCAGGCCATCGCCGAAGAGGTCTCCTTCAAGCTGAAAAAGGAGCACCGTCTCCTGCCGATTCGTACGGAGGGGATGAAGGAGGGGCAGTGGGTGCTGATCGACTTCGTGGACATCGTCGTGCACGTCTTTGATCCCGAGGCCCGCGAGCTGTATCGCCTTGACGAGCTGTGGGGCCAGGTGCCGCATAGCGAGGTCGCGGAGATGCCCGCAGAGGCGTAGCGGCGGCACGTTCGCAGGACGTTGCTATCCTGCGGATTCCCGGGGCCATAGCTCAGCTGGGAGAGCGTCTGGCTGGCAGCCAGAAGGTCAGCGGTTCGATCCCGCTTGGCTCCACTTTCGAGGTTAGATGTACCGCTCAGAGCGGTGCACGGCGACGTCGGCGACCCACGCCACGATGGCGTAGTGCGTGAAGTAGTCGTCTGCGAGTCGTTGCATGACTGCCGCCGCGGTGTCGTTGGAGACGAGTGACTCAATGCGTACGTTGCCTCCGTCGAGATCGCCGACGCGGCGATTGCGCGAGCCCTCGCCGCGTGCCGCGGTGACGGTCCAACCGCTAGCCCCGCACGCGCGCAGTTCGCGCTCGAGGCGTGGTTCAAGAATCGACTCCGCCACAATGGTCAGCAGAGCAACGTGGCCGTGCGTTGGTGGCGTGGTGCTCATCCGCCGACCACCTGCGCGATCTCAAGGTAGAGCGGAATGCCGATCACGAGGTTGAACGGGAACGTGATGCCGAGGCTGGCGGTCAGGTAGTAGCCCGGGTTGGCCTCCGGTAGGGCGAGACGAACCGCGGCGGGTGCCGCGATGTACGAGGCGCTGGCGCTGAGCACACCCAGGATGGTGGCACCACCGACAGACAGACCGGCGAGTGAGCCCGCAGTCACACCCATCGTGCCGGCGAGGATCGGGAACAGGATGGCGAAGATCGGCAGCCCAATGCCGGCCGTTTTGAGATCGGGAAGTCGACGGCCGGCGAGCGTGCCGAGCTCAACGAGAAACAGGGTGAGGATGCCAACGAACAGGGCGCCGAAGAAGGGCTCGACCCGCTCATAGCCAGAGGCGCCGGTCAGTACGCCAAGCACGAGTCCGCCGACGAGCAGCAGGATTGACTTGCCGACGAGGATCTCATGGAGCGATGCGCCCCACGAGAGCGATCGGTCGGCGGCACGACCAGCGAGGAGGAGCCCGACGACGATTCCGGGAATTTCCATCACGGCGAGTAGCGTGGTCACGAAGCCCTCGACGGCAATCGAGGAGGCCTCGAGAAACACCAAGGCGGCGGTGAAGGTGACGAGCGACGTCGATCCATAGTGCGCGGCGATGGCGCCGCGATCCAGCCCACTCAGTGGCGTGGCGCGCCTGAGAATGAGATAGGCGAGTACGGGTATCAGCACCCCGAGTCCGATGGCCGCGATCGTCGGCAGGATCACGTCGCCAACGCTGGATGCGCGCAGGGCCACGCCACCTTTGATGCCGATCGCGAGGAGCAGATACATCGACAGGCCCTGGTAGACGGCGTCGGGAAGACGTAGATCGCCACCGACGAGCACGGCAACCAAGCCCAGCGCAAAGCCGAGCACCGGCGGCGAAAGGAGGTTATCGAGGGCGAGGCGAAGGATCTCCATGAATCGCCTTAGGCTACCCTAATGCTCGTATTTCGTCAATCCCGTCGCCACCGGCCGGAGCTCAGGCCCGGGGGCGGCGGGGGCGCTTGCGGCGAGCCGGCGCGCGTCGCTTCGGCGGCTTTGGCGCCGTCGGCGACGGTGTCGCTGGGGCGCCAGGAGTTGGCGTAGCGGGCGGGGTTGGCGCCACAGCGCCGGGCGCTCCCGGGAGCGTGAGGTCCGCAGCGGGATTTGGAACCGTGACGCGTGGTGGCGCTGCCCCGAGCAACGTCTCGCCGACGTAGCCGTTGGCTGTCGTCCCGGGCGGGATCACGAAGATGGCCGACGCGGTGTGGGCGATGTACTCGTTGAGGGCATCGTTGGCCGCCAGGCGGGTCTGCATCGTGATGAACTGGCGGCGCGCGTCGCGCTGATAGGCCACGAAGGCCAGGCCGGCGTCAAACGTGCCGTCGGCCGCGATGCCGTCGTGGAACGAGTACCCGCGACGCAGGATGCGCTCGTTTTCACTGTCGGCTCCCGTGCGCGGGTTGGCCACGCGGATGTGTGCCGTCAGTGGCATCAGTGCGTTGTTGACGGGATCCGACTCGCGGGTGCCACCAAACGGTGCGCCGCTCAATCGGCGACGGCCCATTACATCCTCTTGCTCCGACAGCACGCTCTCGTCCCACGTACGGACGATCATCAGCACACGGCGGTAGACCTGATACGTGCCGCCGGCCAGCCAGGCAGGACCATCGGCAGGGTCCACCCACACGTTGCGTGCCATGCGCGCCGGATCGTTGGCGTCAAGGTTGGCGGTGCCGTCCTTGAAGCCGAACAGGTTGCGGCCCGCTCCGTCAGCCGGATTGGACGGCGGCTCGTTGAAGCCCGCCTGCGTCCAGCGCACCGTTGCGCGTCCGGTCGCCATTCGCGCAAGCGTGCGCAGCGCATGCTCGGCGACCAGCCGTGTCTCAGCGCAGCACTGCACCGACAGATCACCATGAGAACGCGCCGGGTCGATCGCATCGCCCGTGAAGGCAGGGAGGTCGACGAGTGCGGTTGGCCGCTGGTCGGCGAGGCCGAAGCGCGTATCGAACAGCGATGGGCCGAAGCCGATCGTGATCGTCAGCCGGTCGGCGCGCTGGCTGAGCGCCTCGCCGGTATCCGCAGGCGCCTTGTCGGGTTCGCCGGCGTCGGGCAGCGGCAGGCCGCGGGTCAGCAGGCCGATCGCACCCTGCCACGTCTGGAGGAGCTCCACGAGTTGCGGGCGCGTCGTGCCGGGGGCAAGATCGAAGGCGGCGAGCTGCAGGTGCTCGGGTGCACTCGTGGTGATGCCGGCTTGGTGGACGCCGTACGGGTCGACGCTGCTGTGCGGGTCGCAGGCCGGGTTAGCGGCGGCGTTGGCCTTCTCGATCAGGCCTGCGGGCTGTGCGAGCAGGGCTGCTGCGCCGCCGGTGACGGCGGACGCGATCAGGCTGCGGCGAGTGATGTGCGGGATGTCCATGGACGACTCCAGGTGGATTGACTACACCGGAGACGGTCGCGCACCCGAAATCTCACGATCACTTCCTGAGGGTTTCTCAGGAAGCAGTCGTCTCCACCGGCGTCAGCGCCAGTCGAAGTGCTCGCGATGGATGCGCTGTCGGCGCACGCCGGCACGGCGAAATGCCGTCTCGAACTGCTGGACCATCGGCGTCGGTCCGCACATGAAGACGGTCACCTCGTCGCAGGGGACATCGATCTCCGCGAGGACCTGCTCGGGCGTCAGGCGGTCGCCCGTCGTCGAGTCAATCACGTATGGATGGAAGTCGGGGTGCTCCGCTGCCGCTGCGGCGATCTCGTCGGCGAAGGGGGACGGCCCCTGATAGACGTGGAAGAACTCCACCTCACGCTCGACATCGGGTTCGAGTGAGCGCACCCAACTCATGAAGGGCGCCACACCGACGCCCGCGCCAATCCAAATCTGTCGGCGGGTACCTCGGCGCCGATCGAAGCGACCGTACGGACCGTCGACGATGGCAGGCATGCCCCGCTCAACCAGGTCGGGCACGCGCTCGGTGTAGTCGCCCAGCGCCTTGATCGTGAACCGCAGATTGCGTTCAGCTGCGCCGCTCGCAATCGAGAAGGGGTGGCGGCGCCAGCCTTCCTTGGTCTCGATGTAGATCAACGCAAACTGGCCGGGCGTGAAGACGAGGGGAGGGCCGAGCGGGCGCAGTTCCACCTCCGTCAACCCGTCTGCCAGAGGCCGGACTGCCTCCACCTGGTAGTCCTTGAGGCCGTTCAGTCGCCGCGCGAGGAGCTCGCGATAGACGTAGAACGCGATGCCAATGCCGCCGATGGCGACGTACGTCCAGCGCAGGAGCGGGGAACCGCCGAACATCGTGCCGACCAGCAGGCCGTGCAGGAAGCCCGCGGCAACGAAGATGCCTACGAGCCGATGGAGGGAGCGCCAGAGGTCGTAGCCGCCGACGTACCGGTCGACGAACCGCACGGGTGCGGTCGCAAGCACTGCCACGATCGGAGCGCGAAGGCGCGACGGCACGAAGAAACGCCAGCGCGGCAGCAGTGCCCAGACGGCCAGACCGAACAGGCCGATCACGCCGATCGTGGCGAGCGGGCCGCTGAGCGCCGACTCAACCTCGCCGTGCGACAGCAGCATGTGCGGAATCAACAGCAGACAGCCAGCAATCGCCGTACGTCGATGCCAGATGGCCGCGCGATCGATTCCGTCGAACCACGCGTCGACCCATTGCAGGGTGCTGATCAGCACGAGCGAGATCGACAGCAGGAGGATGGACTCGGCGCCGAGGAACTGTCCGATGTAGCTGGCGGTGCCACCGCCCTCGTGATCCCCATCAGGCGCGGGCATCACCACGACGGGATCGGCGGGTCGAGCGAGTAGCCACAAGAGCGCGTAGCCGGCGACGAGCAGGAGGACGATGGCCGGCCCGAGGTAGCGGACGCGCAACGCATCAGTATGCGAGTCGCGAGCGCGATGGGGGAGCTGCGTCACGGTCTGATCGTATGGGAGCCGCATGCGCGCGTTCCCAGCTAGGGCAGATCCATGCGGTTTAGTCGCCACGCGCCGAGCGCCACCGCAAACGCCGACACGATCAGCAAGGCGACAACGGCAGACATCGCCGACTGCGTCGGCATAAGGTCTCGCTGGAGGCCGTAGAGCCCACCGTCGCTGATGGCTCGCGCCCATGCCGTCATGCTCACGCGCTCCGCCGAGGGGGCGACGGTGGCAATGGCGCCCTCCCAGATCAGGATGTAGACGATGCCGGCTACGAGCGCTCGCTTGAGGAGCAGGCCGACGGTGATGAACACGCAGGTGTAGACAGCGGCGACGAGCACGGTGCCGGCAATGCCGCGCATAATGTTGCTCGAGCCGATGCCGAGGTGTGAGCCGAGGATCCCGATCGCGATCAGCGCGGGCAGCAAGAGCACGATGCTGCACACGACGCCCGCAAGCGCCTTTTCCAGCACGATCTGCAGGCGCGAGATTCGCGCTGTCGCGAGGTAGACAATCGTTCCGGACTCCCGTTCGTCGCCGATTGCCGTCACGGCGAGCACGAGCGCGACGAGCGGAGCGACCGTGGTGATCAGCAGGCGCCCCGCGATGATCGCCTGGCTGTCCGGGGAGACATCACCGCGCACGATGGCGATGGCGACAAAGACGGGCACACTCAGCACGGGCAAGAGCAGCGCCAGCGACCGCCGCCGGAACAGCAGTGCGCGAATCGTCAGCAGGGTCACGGTCATCGCCGCACACCTCGTGCGCGCTGCGTCAGATAGCCGTAGACGCTCTCCAGATCCTCGTCGGTCGATTCGATGGCGGCAATGCTTGCTCCGCACTCGACGGCGAGTTGCGGCAGGGCGCGCGCGAGACCAACCGGATCGCTCGTTTCAACCGTGAGCGAACCGTCTGCGATCTCCAACTGCTCCACGCCCGTCACACGAGGCGACCGTTGACGAGCACCAGCACGTTGTCGGCGACGCGCTCGACCTCTCCCAAGACGTGGCTCGAGAACAGCGTCGCGACACCCTCCGTCCCAAGGTGATGAAGCAGTGCGATGACCGTCTCGCGCTGCTGCGGGTCAAGGCCATTTAGCGGCTCGTCCAGGATCAGCACCTGCGGGCGGTGGACCAGCGCTTGGGCGATCTTGACGCGCTGGCGCATGCCCTGTGAGAAGCCCTTGACGTCGCGCTCAGCCACGTCGGTAAGATCGACCGTCGCCAGCGCTGCTGCGGCTGCGCCGCGCGCATCGGACACACCACGGAGGCGCGCACAGGCCTCGACGAGTCCCCGCGCAGTCAGTCCCGGCCACAGCCCGTCGCCGTCGGGCACGAGGCCAATCGCGGCGCGAGCCACCCCGCTGCGGCGCGGATCAAGCCCGTTGATGCGCACGGTGCCTTCGTCGGGTCGCGCCAGCCCGGTCGCGAGACGAATCGCTGTCGACTTGCCGGCACCGTTGTGTCCCAAGAGTCCGGTCACACCCGGTGTGAGCGCAAACGACATGTCGCCCACAGCGACGGTGTCGCGAAACCATTTCGAGACGCGATCAAACTCCAGCAGCGGCGTCATGCGTCGCTCCTGCGATACCGCAGCGCGAGGACGCCGACGCAGACCAAGACGATCAACGCGTTGGAGATGATCAGCAGCGCCGTATCGGGCGTTTCCATCCGCTGGAGCGGGCCGTTCTGGATCGCGTCGGCGGGAGCTTCGCCGATGATCTTCTGCGCCAGCCAGACCGGCTGGAACTGCATGTTGACGAGGTCTGCGTTCGGCCCCAGATCGAGCGGGCCGCGCAGCAGGCCACCAATCAGCCCGGTCACGAGCAGAAACAGCACGAAGCCGACGGTGGCGAACGCGCGTCTACTGGTCAGCGACGCAATCGTGAGCCCCATCAGGGTGTAGACGAACGCAATCAGAATCCCGCCGATGAACAACGTCGGTAACTCGCGCAGGTGGGTCTCGATATACCCAAGCGGCGTGTCAGAGAAGAACACGTTGCCGACGTACAGGAACAGGAGCGGCAGCGTAGTGACCGCCAAGAGGGGGACTGCAGAGGCGAGCACCTTGCCGAGCACGTACTCGCGCGGGCTCATGGCGGTCGAGAGATAGAGATCGAGCACGCGGCTGCGGCGGTCGGGGCAGAGCGTCTCCGGAATCACGATCGCGGCGTACGCCAGGATGGCGAAGGCGACCAACTGGTAGTACGTGGCGAACGGGATGATGTCGCCGGGTAGTCGATCGGACAGGTCAGAACCGAGCAGCGCCTTGATTCCGAGCACGGTGATGGCCGGCCCGAAGGCAACGAGGGCGAGCCCAACGGGCACGATCTTCGCAGTCCAGGGACGACGCGCACCCAACGCACGGAGCGCGCTCCAGCGCGCCATCGACGCGACGGCCCGCCGCGTGCTGCCCTTGATCTCGCCCTCGTAGGGGCGATACCGCACGTCATGGATCTTGGCCTGACTCACCCGATTGCCTCCAGCAGCTGCTGCTCGATCGAAGGGCCATCAGGATGCAGGCGGCGCAGGCCGACACCCGTCGTGGCTGCGATGTCTCGGACGAGATCACGATCGACCTCGCTTCGAATCGCGACACGCGCAGTGCAGTCGTCGATGGTCTCGCAGGTCAGGCCAGCGGCGCTAAGACCCGCGGCAAGCGGTGCGACGGGCTCGACGGTTTCAATGCGCAGGACGTCGCTCTCACCGGCGGCCGCGGCGAGCGGGCGGTCGAGCGTGACCGAGCCCTGACGCAGAACGACGACGTGGTCGCAGGTGCGGCGGATGTCATCGAGGATGTGCGACGAGATCAGCACGCGCACCCCGAGGTCGTGCGACACGCGGCGGATCACTTCGAGCATCTCGCCTCGCTGGATCGGATCGAGGCCGTTCGTCGGTTCGTCGAGGATGATCAGTTCGGGCGCGTGCACGAGCGCCTGTGCGAGCTTCACGCGCTGGCGCATGCCGAGCGAGAACGAGCCGATCACGCGCGAGCGTTCTTCTTCGAGGCCCACGGCGAACAGCACCTCAGAGGCGCGGCGGATGGCATCGGTGCGCGAGAGGCCACGCAGCTCGGCGAGATGCCGCACAAGATCGGCGGCCGTCAGCTCGGGGGGGAGACACTCGTGCTCGGGGGCGTAGCCGATGCGACGGCGAATGCGATCGCCGGCGGTGCGCGTGTTCTCGCCGAGTACGTCGATCTCGCCGGCATCAAGGCGGACGAGTCCGAGAATCGCCTTCATCAGCGTGGACTTGCCTGCGCCGTTGCGACCGAGCAGACCGGTGGCGCGGGCATCGATGCGCAGGCTGACGTCATTGAGGGCGACGACGTTGCCATAGGCGCGCCGCGCGCCGTGCACCTCAATCGCGGGGGCTGTCGTCACGCCCACAGCGTACGCGGTGCTGGCGGGGGTTGCCGACACTGTGGTCGGCAACCCCCTGCAGAACCAGCGAAGAGCTAGGCCGCAGCCTTGTGCGAGCTCTTGACGCCCGTCACGAGGATGATGCCGAAGCCGACCTTCGCAAGCACGTCGATGACGGCGAAGACCAGGATCTCACCGGTCAGGCTGAGCGCGCCCGTGCCCTCGGTGCCGAGCACCCAGAGGACCGGGTAGATGAGCCACAGGATCGTCAGGACGCCGAGCAGCTTGGTGAACAGCGGCTTCGATGCGGCATCGAGATGGGCCTTGACGGGGCTGTACAGCGCCCACAGGACGAGCAGGAAGAACACGCAGCTGATGGCGTACCAGATCCACTTGTCGCTGTTGTCGCCACGGAGCGAGGCGATCAGGCCAGTGGCGATCATCAGGACGTCGGCGCCAATAACCCAGCCGATGAGGCCGTTGCGCGCGCGCGCAGCGTCGCCGCCACCCGCCAACGGAGCGAGTCCGACCGTGAGCAGGCCCAGCAGGAGCAGCGGCGTGGTCACGACCCAGTCGATGTAGCGGGCGTAGAAGATCTGCTCCCCGGCAATTTCGACGACGCCGGTGCCGGTTGCCATCGCGAGGTAGGCACATGCGGCAATCGCGCAGACGAAGAAGCTCGCCGTGACGTGATGCCGCTCGTTGTTCGGCAGGCTAAAGCCGATTGCGGCGATGATCACAGCGCCAATTGCCATGCCTGCTGTACCTAGCCAGAGGATGAGTTCCTGCGTGGAGGTGAGTTCCATATCCACCTGCTCCTTTTTCGCGAATCTGCACCGGAGGAATCCGGTTACCAGCATGTTCGCAGGTGGTGGCGATTCCGAAATAGGTGAATCCCGTCATCCATGTCTTGGAACGTCAGGAAACAACACGTGTAAATTGAGACGACATCTGTCGTAAGCAACGCCATCCGGCTGTCCGGCGCGGCTGTGCACGGCACGTCCGGCACGCATCGTGCCGCTCCCGGTCCGGGCATCGCCAGACGTTCGCCTTGTCATGGTGCGTCGGCCCCGCGGACCGAACTCGTATCCTGCCTGCGTGGAGCGCTATGACCCCCAGGCCGTCGAGGCCCGCTGGCAGAAGGTGTGGGCCGACGAGAAGGCGTTCGAGACGCCGAACCCGGCTGATCCGGCGGCGGATGATTCGCCGCGCGCCTACGTGCTGGAAATGCTGCCGTATCCGTCCGGTGATCTGCACATGGGGCACGTCACCAACTACACGATGGGCGATGTCGTCTCGCACTTTCGTCGGCGCACAGGCCATAAGGTCCTGCATCCGATGGGCTACGACTCGTTCGGCCTACCCGCCGAGAACGCTGCGATCAAAACCGGTGGTAAGCCCGCCGAGGTGACCGCCCGCAACATCGCGCGCATCCGCGAGCAGATGCTTCGCATGGGCTGGTCGATCGACTGGAGCCGCGAGCTCTCGACGTCGGATCCCGAGTACTACAAGTGGACGCAGTGGATCTTCCTGCGCATGTTCGAGCGCGGGCTGGCCTACAAGCGCGGCGCTGCTGTCAAGTGGTGTCCGCAGGACCAGACCGTGCTGGCGAACGAGCAGGTCGTTGATGGTCACTGCGAGCGTTGCGGCACCGAGGTTGAGGCCCGCGATCTCGAGCAGTGGTTCTTCCGTATCACCGACTACGCCGATCGTCTGCTCGACGACATGGAGAAGCTCGAGCAGTGGCCCGAGCGCGTCCTCACGATGCAGCGCAACTGGATCGGCCGCTCGCATGGTGCCGAGGTGCAGTTCTCTGTCGTTGGCGGCGACGAGGCGATCCCGGTCTTCACGACGCGTCCCGACACGCTGTTCGGCGCGACGTTCTTCGTGTTGGCGCCCGAACACCCGATGATCAACGACCTCGTGCGTGGCACCGCTGCCGAAGCCGAGGTGACGGACTACGTGCGCCGTCGCGGTGCTGAGTCGGTCGCTGATCGCATGCGCGACGATCGCCCCAAGACGGGCGTCGACACCGGCCGCCGTGTGCTCAACCCCGTCACGAACGAGGAGATCCCGATCTGGGTCTCCGACTACGTCCTCGTGGAGTACGGCACCGGCGCGATCATGGCCGTGCCCGCGCACGACGAGCGCGACCACACCTTCGCGTTGGCGTTCGGTCTGCCGATTCGCCAGGTCGTCGCCGCCACCGATGGCGCCGACGTGGATGTGCAGGCGCAGGCCTTCACGGGGACCGGTGATGACGCCGTGCTCGTCAACTCGGGCCAGTTCGATGGCATGACGGTCGCCGACGCCAAGAATGCGGTGCCCGCCTGGCTCGCCGAGGACGGACGGGGCGAGCAGAAGACTGCCTATCGCCTGCGTGACTGGCTCGTTTCGCGCCAGCGCTACTGGGGTGCGCCGATCCCGATCATCGACTGCCCCTCGTGCGGCCTCGTGCCCGTGCCCGACGCGGATTTGCCGGTGCGCCTGCCGGAGATCGAGGACTACGCACCCAAGGGCCGCTCGCCCCTGGCCGCCGCCGAGGAGTGGCGTGCCGTGCCGTGCCCGTCGTGCGGCGCCGCCGCCCAGCGCGAGACCGACACGATGGACACGTTCGTCGATTCCTCCTGGTACTACCTGCGGTACGTCAACGCGCACGACGATATGGAGGCCTTCGCCAAGGGCGATGTCGACTGGTGGCTGCCCGTCGGTCAGTACATCGGCGGTGTTGAGCACGCGATCCTGCATTTGCTCTACAGCCGCTTCTTCACGAAGGTGCTGTTCGATGCGGGGTACCTCGGTTTCGAGGAGCCGTTCGCGAACCTCTTCACGCAGGGGATGATCTACAAGGACGGCGCGAAGATGTCCAAGTCCAAGGGCAACGTCGTCGCCCCGGACGAGATCGTCAACCGCTACGGCGCCGATGCCCTCCGCATGTACGTGCTGTTCATGGGGCCGCCCGAGCAGGACAAGGAGTGGTCCGACAGCGGCGTGCTCGGCCCCTCGCGTTTCCTCGACCGACTCTGGAAGGCCGTCGACCGCATCGCCGCCGAGACGTCGGGCGACCCCCTGCCCGTCGCGCCGAGCGGGGCAGAGGGGAGTGCGCTCGATCTCCTGCGCCTCACGCATCACTCGATCCAGCGCGTCACCGAAGACATTGATCGCCGCCTGCAGTTCAACACCGCGATTGCCGCGGCGATGGAGCTGCTCAACGGCATCGAGAAGCAGCGCGACGCCCTGCTGGGCGACCCGATCGGCGGGCAGGCGCTGCGCCATGCCGCCGGCACGCTCGTCTGTCTCGTGCAGCCGTTTGCGCCGCACATCGCCGAAGAGCTGTGGGAGGCGCTTGGTGGGTCGCGGCTGTGGGAGACGCCGTGGCCGGTCGCGGATCCGGCGCTGCTCATCGCCGATACGTTCGAGTGCGTCGTGCAGATCAACGGCAAGCTGCGCGAGCGCGTGCAGCTCGGCTGCGGGCTGCCCAAGGACGAGGTGCTGGCCGCCGTCAAGGCACTGCCCAAGATTGCGGAGCAGCTGGAGGGTCGCGAACTCGTCAAAGAGATCGTGGTTCCGGACAAGCTCGTCAACATCGTCGTCAAGTAGCACCTCAGCCGCGCGCAGGTCCGCGCGTTTTCGGTGCGCATGAGGCGCTCGCCGGTGCGGTGCGGCACAGCAGGCTGGCGGCATGCCACTGCTTGATCGCCGAACGTTGCTCCTCGGGCTCGCCGCCGTCCTCCTCCTCGCGGCGACCGTCACGTTCATTCGCGGTCGCGGTGGCGATGCGCGCCCGCCGGCGCCGGTCTCCGTGGCTGCCGCCACGGCCGACGGCGCCGGCGGTGTCGTGCCGCCGGCTGAAGAGCAACTCGTGGTCTACGTCACGGGAGCCGTGCGTCGGCCAGGTGTCTACCAGCTGCCCGATGGCAAGCGGATCGTCGATGCGATCACGAAAGCAGGTGGGGTGACGCCGAAGGCCGACGCCGTCACCGTCAACTTGGCAGCGCTCCTGATCGACGGCCAGCAGATTCTGGTTCCCGAGGCGTACGCGCCCGGGGCGGGGGCGGCACCAACCGGTGCGGGGCCGGCGACGGTCGGGCTCGTTCATCTCAACAGTGCCGACGTCACGGCGTTGGACGCCCTGCCCGGCGTCGGGCCGGCCACGGCTCAGCGCATCGTCGATTGGCGCGATCAGAACGGCGGGTTCCGCACGGTGGACGACCTCGAGCAGGTGCCTGGCATCGGTCCAGCCAAGCTCGATGCGCTGCGCGATCTCGTTGCACCGTGACGCTACCCCGGCCGGCCGCACCCGATCTGATTGGGCCACTCCTGGCTGCTGGGGCACTCCTTGCGCTGGTCCCTAGTGGTGGCAGCGCGGCACTGGCAGTGGTGGGGAGCGGGTGCTGGCTTGCGCGCGCCCCTCATCGTCGATGGCTGGTGGCCCTCGTTGTGGCTGTCGTGCTGGTGGGCTGGGTCGCCGGTGAGCTCAGGCTGCGGGTGCTCGACGCAGATCCCTTGGCGGGTCGTGTTGGCCACGCCCTGGTCGATGCACAGGTAGTGATCAACGAGCCGTGGCACGGCGGCGGCTACGGTCGCATCGCGCTGGGACGCGTACTCGGCACGGGAGGTGGACCGGTGTTGCTGCGCATCTCCGAGCGGCAGGGCCCACAACGCGGCAGCACGCTGGTCGCGAGTGGGTCGCTCGAGCGACCGCGCGGCCCACGCAACGGCTTCGACGAGCGCGCATGGCTCGCGCATCAAGGCGTGCACGCCATCTTCCGGCTGCGCGACTATCGCGTGGTCGGACACCGCGGAGGCCTGTGGGGTATCGCTGATCGCGCCCGAGCATCTGCACTCAACGCGCTCGCACCGGCGGGGCGCGACGACGCCGCACAGGTCGACATCGGCTTGGCCTTTGGGGGCAGCGCTGGCATGAGTCAGCCCGCGGTTGAGGCCTTTCGAGCCTCGGGGCTCGCGCATCTGCTGGCAGTCAGCGGCGGCAACATCGCCCTGCTCGTGGCGATGGTCGTCGTGGTGGCGTGGGTCGCCGGTGGCACCCGGCGGCAGGCACTCTGGTGCGCGCTGGGTGTGATCGTGCTCTACGTCGGGGTGGTGGGGTGCTCGCCAAGCGTCCTGCGGGCGGGGCTGGCGGGAATCGTGGGCTGTCTTGTCTGGCTGCTCGGGCGGCCGCGCGACGCATGGCGCGCCTTGGGGTTAGGGCTCGGTCTTCTGCTGGCGTGGAATCCCTACGCCATCTTCGATCCGGGTCTCCAGCTCTCGTTCGCAGCGGTGGCGGGCATCCTCCTGATCGTCCCTCGCATCCGGCCGTGGTCGGCTGCGAGCGGCCTGCCCGAGCTCGTGGTGGGCGCCGTTGCCGTCACGACGGCGGCGACGATCGCGACGGCACCGATCTCGTGGTGGCACTTCGGTCGCGCCACGATCCTCGCTGCCGTACCGGCCAACCTGCTGGCCGCCCCGGCCGTACCACTCGCACTCTGGAGTGCGTTGCTCGCCACGGTCGTCACACCGGTTGCCCCCGCGGCCGGCGCAGGACTCGCCTGGTGCTCGCGTTGGCCCTCCGCATGGATCCTGCGTTGCGCGTGGATTGGAGAGGGGCTGGCGGCGGCAACGCCTGCCTGGCTACTGCCACTTCTGCTCGCGGGCGGGGTCGCGGTCCTCGCCGTGCGGCGGCGGCACTAGGATGGAGAGGTGTCCGAGACCGCCCTCGCTCCTGTCTACCTGCTCGGCGGCACCGACCGCGGCAAGGTCCGCCGCGCACTCGAGCGCCTCAAGGAGCGCTTCGGTACCGACGCGATCGAGCACTTCGACGCCTCGGCTTGCGATCCAGCCGATGTTGCCAATGCGTGCCAGCAGCAGGGGCTGTTCGTCGATCAGCGGCTGGTGATCGTCGAGAGCTGCGACGCGTGGGTCAAGCCGCGCCGGGCCGGTCGTCTCGATCCCCTCGTGGCCTACGTCGAGAACGCGAGCCCGTCGACGACGCTCGTGATTGTGATCGACGCCCCGAGCGATCCGAGGAAGCCCGTCTGGCCGAAGGACGATCCGCTGTTCAAGGCTGTCGCGAAGGCGGGCGGCAAGAACGCGATCCTGCTCTTCGAAGCTCCGAAGAGCGCAGTCTTCGCGCGCCAAGAGGCCGAGCGCATGGGCGTCAAGCTCGACCCCGAGGCGATGATGCGCTTCACGGAGCTCGTGGGCGACCACCCCGAGGAGATCACCGGCGAATTCGAGAAGCTGTCGACGTTCGCCAATGGCGAGCAGATCGACGTGACGATCGTCGAGACGATGGTCGCTGCGCGGCACGACGACGCCCCGTGGGCGCTGCTCGATGCGATCACCCAACGCGATCGCCGCAGTGCGGTGCGCGAGCTGACCAAGCTCTTTGCCGGCGACGTTGAGCCACACCGGGTGCTGCCGCAGATCACGCGCCATGTCGAGCTCGTCCGCCGCACAGTCGAGCTGGCGGAGGACGGCCGGCCCAGCAAGGAGGCGCTCGCCAAGCAGCTCGGCGTCGCACCGTTCCGCGCGCAGAAGATGCTCGTCGCCGTGGGCCACTGGACCCCCGCCGATGCGAGCCGCGCGATGAGCTGCATGCACGAGGCGGACGCCGCGATGAAGGGCATGTCGCGGATGCCGCCGAGCCTGGTGCTGGAACGGGCTCTGGCCGAGTCGCTCTGATCTCCTGACGGAGCACCATGGCTGCGGTCGAGCCAGTGACCAAAGACAGCTAACGGCCAGCCCGGTCGGGCCGTAGATTGCCGGTTGTTTCGAGCCAGAGAAAATCGGCGGTAGCGTTGACAGAACATTTATTTTCTGTACCATCTTCTGATGCGTAAAACCCATGGTTTTCTAGCTTTAGTCGTCGTTGCTGTCGCGCAGCTTGCCCTGATCCCAGCAGGCGCCGCGGCGCAGGGTGTTTCCACGCCAACTCAGGCCCAGACCGACGGAGTGACCGTTGGTTCGACGACGGGCGCAGGCTGGGGTTCGTTGGCAGGAGGGGTGGCGGCGCGTCCGTTCGTGTCCCGCCTGACAGCAACGAACGCTGGCGTGGAGACCGTGCTCATCGAGGGTGGGTCGACGACCCCGCCGGCCGTGACGGCAGGTATCCCGACGGCGGTGATTTCGCCCCTCAATCTCTGTCAGGCTGGGCAGGCGCCGGCGCAGGGCATCTGTTATGCGACTCCAAATCGTATTGCGCTCGCGCTCGGCGTGCCCGCCACTGACAACGTCAATACGGATTTGACCGGCTCTGCCACCACCGAGACGATCTTCGACATGACCGTACGCATGAACACGCTGGGCCAGTCGTTGCGCTGGTCGTGGGCGAACCTCGACCTGCTCTATTGGAGCGCGACCGGGCTCGGCACGGCCGATGCGCAGATCCGGATTCGCTTCCGCCCGGTTGCCACCCAGTTCGTCAGCGACTTCACTGGTGGCCAGGGCTGCACTGCGACCCCGATCCGCGACTGTGACATTCAGCGGGCGGCCCTGCAGGTGCTCTCGGCCAACATCGTCTTCAGTCTCGATGACACCGTCAACCTGGCGCTGACCGGCGCGATCTTCGCCACTCAGGGCGCGATCTTCGGCTTTCTCAATCCAACGGGGACGGCATCGGCCCCCGTGCTCGACCTGCAGATGGCTGCGGCTCACTTCAGGGCCGACGGCTCGATTCAGACCGGTCAGATGAAGGCTGTCCTGCCCGCGCAGACGCTGCTCAATATCTATGGTGTGCTTCCGGCGGACGCCGCTACGTTCTTCAGCGCAACCCGATCCGGCTCGGCCGGCACCAATGGTGCCCCGACCTACACCGTGTGGAGTGCGGGCAGCGAAGGCACTGATGGTCTCCTGATTACCGTTCCAGACATCACCTTCAGCGCACCGACGTACAAGGTCAAGCGCAAGACCGTGGCCGCGAAGACCGCCGTCAAGACCAGTGGTGCCAAGACGACGGTCTCTGTCAAGGCGCTTGCGGCCTGCCGCAAAGCTCTCTGCACAGCGACGGTTTACACGACCGGGACGGCCGTCTCGGGCAAGTCCAAAAAGATTGCAACGATCGTCTCGGCGGCTGACGGTTCGATGAGCCTTTCCTTTCCCAAGGCGAAGTTGAAGAAGGGGGCGCCCTACTCCGTCACGATCCGCCTGAAGAAGGGCTCCAAGCTCGTCACGACCGCCGCCGGCCTTAACGGCTCGGCCGTCGCCTGGGGTACGAACTCGGGCGGCAACGGAGGCAACGGAAGTAACTCGGGCAATGGGGGTAGTGGCGGCAGCGGTAGCAGCGGTGGTGGTGGTGGTGGTGGTGGTGGTAGTGGTGGCGGTGCTGGGAGAGATGCCCATCTTGGGCATCGCTAAGCTCGTCGCCTAGTTCCGTAACGTGCAGACGATCGTCATGGGAAACCCGCCATTCAACGGGGCTCGTTGGCAGTCCGCAGAGCAGAAGAACGACACGGAAAGCGTTTGGAGAGGTGCGCGTGGCGTCGGGGATCTAGACTTCGTCGCGAACTGGTACATCGTCACAAGTCGCTACATTGCGTCCACCGGAGCGCGCGCAGCGTTCGTATCGACGTCAAGCATCACTCAGGGCATTCAGCCAGCAATCATCTGGCGGGAACTGACCCCACTGGGCATACACATAGACTTCGCCCACCGGACGTTCAAGTGGTCTAACGAGGCATCCGGGAGTGCCGCCGTTCATACGGTAATCATTGGTTTCAGCGCGAATCCGAAGCCTCCAACGCTTCGCTTGTGGGACTACGCAAAGCCAACGAGCGTCCCGGTGCTCCAGGCAGCAAAGAACATCAATGCATACCTTCTCGATGCCGCTGACGTGTTGGTTGAACCTTGCACGAGGCCTCTGACTTGGTTGCCACGTATGGAGTTCGGCAGCATGCCGAATGACGGCGGGCACATTTCGAGCCTCACCGACGAGAACGCCAATGAGATTCGACGTGACGATCCCATCGCAGCAAAGTTTCTCCGTCGGATTGTTGGGGGCCAAGAGCTCCTTCACGGTGACCTGCGGTGGTGCTTGTGGCTCGTGGACGCGACACCTGACGAGATTCAGTCAAGTCGAATCTTGTCTGAACGCGTCCGACTGATCCGTGAAACGCGGCTTGCTTCAAAGCGAGAAGCGACTAGGAAACTCGCCCAGACTTCATGGCTCTTCGGCGAGAATCGCCAGCCCTCATCTGAGTTTCTCGCTGTCCCCCTCATCTCGAGTGAGAATCGCGAGTACCTAGCGATTGAAATCCTTCGCCAGATGTAATCGCGAACAACAAGCTCGGAGTGATTACCGGTGGGGACCTCGTGACTTTCGGGCTACTCAGCTCTCGGGCCTTCATGGTGTGGAATCGGTCAATCTCCGGTCGCCTGAAGAGCGATTACAACGTAGGGATCAAGACGACGTACAACACGTTCCCCGTCCCAGAAATCTCCGAAGCCAGCGCGGACGCGATTCGGCACGCCGCAGAGAGCGTTCTGGAGGCTCGTAGCGCGGATTCGACGCTTGCGAGTATGTACGACCCACGAGTGATGCCACCGACCTTGAGGAGTGCGCATGCGGCCCTTGACGTTGTCGTCTTGGATGCGCTCGGACTAACGCGTGATGCGACCGACGGCATCATCCTTGAACGATTGTTCGACGAGTACGCGCGCCTCTCGGCATAACTAGGAGAGCAGAAACCGATCGATTTCGCGGACGGGAATCAGGATACGTCCGCCTGCGCGACGGATCTTCAAGCGCGGCAGGATATGCACGTCGAAGTAGGAGCGGGACACGCCGAGCATCTTCGCGACCTCTTTCGGACCGACCGCAGCCTTCGGAACAGCACTATTCATCGCTTCTGCAATCGCGGAGGCGATGATGTCCTTTGGTTCGTCGGTGTCGACAGTGGACGCGCGCGAATCCCGTTGGTTCGGTAGATGTCCCGGAGTGTTGAGCATGCCACCGAGCCTAGTTCTGGAACGGGCCCTGGCCGAGTCGCTGTAGTCTGTCCCGGTCCGGCGACGTGGCCGAGTGGCTAGGCAGCGGCCTGCAAAGCCGTCCACACCAGTTCGATTCTGGTCGTCGCCTCTCGCACCCCGGAGACCCCAGTGGTCTCCGGGTTCGAGCCCACCTTCAGGAGGCCCGCATCCATCAGCTCGACATCCAGACGGCGCCACGGTGAATCCCTACGCCGCGGAGCAGGTTGCCGGCCGGCGGGTCGTCCTCGACCGGCTCGACCGTGACGGCGCGGCGCTCGCGGCGCTCCTGCGCGATCGCGCCGCGGACGTGTGGATCGCCGATCACGCTCCCGACGCCGACCTGCCCGAGGGTTGCACGCTGGTGCACGAGCGCGCAGCAGCCGCCCAGCGCGCCGACATGCTGCTGGTCGATTGCTGGACGGCCGAGACGGCAGCCCACGTCGTGCAGGCGCGCGAGCGGGGCATTCACGTCGGCTGTCTCGCCGACCTCGTGCTGCACGAGTGGCCGACACCGGTGATCGGCGTGACGGGCACGGCGGGGAAGACCATGACCACGCGTCTGATCGCGCACCTCCTCGAGGCCGCCGGCTGGGACGTGCTCGTGCCGCCGACCGGTCGGGCCGAGAACGCCTGGCCGAGCGCCGACACGCTGGCCGACCTCATCGACGGCCGCGCGCCCGACGCCCTCGTACTGGAGTTGACCAGCACCCATCTGGCCTACATGTCGGCGAGCCCACCGATCGCGGCCGTGACGTCGCTCAGCCCGGACCACGCCGAGTTGCACGGCGGTGAGGGCCGGTACTTCGCGACGAAGCAGCGCATCCTGATCCATCAGCGACCCGGCGACACCGCCGTGCTGCCCGTGGATGCCACGGCCCTCGTGCCGCGGCAGGACGTGCAGGTCTTCCGCTTCGACGCCGACGAGCCGCTCGCGCAGAACAGCACGGTCGCACCACACCATCGGGGCAACGTCGCCTGCGCGGTCACCCTCGTGCGCGATGCGCTCGGTGTGGAGATTGAGCAGGAGGACATCGACGCCTTCCGCACACCGAGCTGGCGTGGGGAGTGCATCGGTCAGGTCGGGACGGTGGCGGTGCACCACGACGGGATGGCCGCGACTCCGGGCAAGGCGGCCGCCTTCGTGCGCGCGCTGCCGGACCAGTCGGCCGTGCTGATCATGGGAGGCGTCGCCGAGGCCGAGGCCGGCCAGCTGCACGCCGCCCCGGGTGAGCAACGGCTCCTGCGTGAGGCGTGCGTCGAGTTCGCGCGGGCCGGGCGTCGGATCGTGCTGGTCGGACCGGCTGCCGCCCAGGTCGCACCGCTGCTCTCGCAGGCCGGTGCCAAGGACGTGCGCATCGGCCCCGACCTGCACTGGGCAACCGCGGAGGCGCTGCGCGACCTCCACGGGGTCGAGCGGATCGCGTGGGTGCCGGCCTTTCCCGTCGAGCTGCAGGACCGGGAGCGGTTCGGCGAGCTCGTTGCGGCGGCGGCGCGGACCGCGGGGCTCGAGTGGGCTCCCACGCCCGCTGCCGCGAACTGACGATTATGCGACCGATCGTGGTCTACGACGACACCTGCGGCATGTGCCGCAACAGCGTGCGCTGGGTGCGCCGCCTCGACTGGCTGCGGCGCCTCGACGACTTGGGCTACTCCGTGGCCGTCGAGCGCTACCCGGAGGTGGGGCGGGGGCAGCTCGGCGACGGATTACGCGTGCGCTATCCCGACGGTGACGTGGCACTCGGGATCGATGCCGTTCGGGCGATCGCCATCCGCACGCCGCTCGGCGCACTCGGGGCGTGGGTGCTTTACCTGCCCGGTCTGCACGGCCTGGGCGCACGCGGGTACGCGCAACTGGCGAAGCGCCGCCGGCCCGAGGGCGCGGCGTGCCCGCTCCCGAGCCGCTACGTGCGCGGCTCGGTGAACGAGACGACGTAGACCTTCCGCGTCGTCTCCTCGATGTCCCACTCGCCCGACCAGCCCTCAGGGATGGCGACGGCGGAGCCGGCGGCGAACGGCGTCTCGTTGCCGTCGGCATCGCGCAGGATGCCCTTGCCCTTGATGATCGTGACGGCCTCGCGGAAGCCCTCGCGCTTGGACGGGAAGATGCCAGGGGTGCACTCCCACACGCCGGCTTCGATCTGGGCGTCCTCGAACAGCACCTTGACGGACTCCACAGGCTCACCTTGCGTCGGATTGGGCTTGGGGCCCACGACGTCGAGCTCCATGGTGAGCGGGTCGTTGAATGCGGTCGAGTTGTGCGCCATCTGATCCTCCTGGGTACTGGTGCAGAGTCTGCCATGCCGACGGCTAGACTGCACCCATGGATGACCCGCTGAAGGACCACGAGAACTCACCCCTCGACGACGCGATCGGCCTGTCCTATGTCGGCCGTGAGGGCGATGACATCGTCATGCGCCTCGATCCGACCCACGCCGCGCTCGGCTACGTCGAGCCGCCGATGCTGCACGGCGGCACGCTCGCCACGCTCGTGGACACCGCCGGCTGGTACGCCGTGATGGCCAAGGCGCCCGCGACATGGGTGGCGGTCGACCTGCGCAGCGACTTTCTGCGCATGGCCGATCTCGCGCCGCTCAAGGTGACGGGCCGCTGCCTCCGCGCGGGGCGTACGCTCGCGGTCTGCGATGTCACGGTGGCGCCGTGGGATGCGCCCGAGAAGACCACCTCGGTCGGGCGCATCCAGTTCATCCGCACGGGCGACTGAGTCGCGCGGCGACCTGCGTCGGTACCCTAAGCCCATGGACAATCTGATCGACGGCAAGGCAGTGGCGGCGAAGGTTCGCGCCGAGGTAGCGGAGCGCACGAAGAAGCTCCACGACGAGACCGGCATCCTCGCCGGACTCGCGGTGATCATCGTTGGCGAGGACCCTGCATCGCAGGTCTACGTCGCCAACAAGCACAAGGCGTGCCACGAGGCCGGGATGCATTCCCTGGAGATCGTGATGCCGCGGGAGACCACGCAGGACGAGCTCCACGCGCAGATCGACGAGGTCGCGAACGACCCGGCGATCCACGGAATGATCGTGCAGATGCCGCTGCCGGATCACCTCGACACCGATGCCGCGCTCAACCGCATTCCGTTTGACAAGGACGCCGATGGCCTGACCGCCGACGCGATGGGGCGGCTGATGACGCTCCAGCCTGGCCCGCTGCCGTGCACCCCTGCGGGTGTGATTGAGCTGCTGAAGGCGTACGACGTCGACATGAAGGGCGCGCACGCTGTCATCGTTGGCCGCTCCGAGATCGTCGGCAAGCCGCAGGCGCACCTGCTGTTGAAGGAAGATTGCACCGTGACGATCTGCCACTCGCGCACGAAGGACCTCGAGGGGATCTGCCAGCAGGCCGACATTCTCGTCGCCGCCGTCGGCCGCCCCAAGATGCTTGGTGCCCAGCACGTCAAGGATGGCGCCGTCGTGATCGACGTTGGTATCAATCGTCTGCCTGAGGGTCTCTGTGGCGACGTCGATTTCGACGCCGTGCAGCCGAAGGCTCGTCTGATTACGCCCGTGCCGGGTGGCGTCGGGCCAATGACGATCGCCATGCTGCT
>JAPLCF010000044.1 GCA_026392355.1 Actinomycetota bacterium | reverse complement strand
GCCGAAGCCGGGATAGCGCGCGCGCATGACGCGCGAGTCGCCGGTCGAGCGCGACAGGATGTCGAACAGCATCGCGTCGGAGAGTCCGGCGCGGCGGCCCGCGGCGAGCGACAGGCAGAGGCCGGCCATATGGAGGCCCGCCAGCATGTTGTTACAGAGCTTCGCGGCCTGGCCGGTGCCGTGGGCGCCGGTGTGGACCACAAAGGCGCTCCAGGTCTGGGCGATCGGCTCGAGCGTGGCGTAGGCCGCGTCGGACCCACCGATCATCGACGTCAGGCTACCGGCCTCGGCACCGCCGGAGAGCGGACAGTCGGCCACCACGATGCCGAGCGGCTCGAGCTCGGCGGCGAGCTCCTGCGCGAGCGCCGGCGGACTCGTGGAGACGTCGGCGAGCACTGCGCCTTGCGGCAGGGCCGGGGCGGCTTCGCGTGCGACCTGCCCGACCAGGGCGACCGTCGGCATCGAGAGCAGGAACACCTCAGCGTCGGTGCAGATGTCCGCAATCGAGGTAGCCGAGGCATCGGCGCCGATCGACGACGCGTACTCCATGGCTGCGGGGACGGGGTCGTAGACCCGCACCTGGTGTCCCGCCTCAACGAGGTGGCGAACCAAGTGTCGGCCCATGGTGCCGACACCGGCGAATGCGATGCGCGTCATGGTCAGTCCGTGCCAACGGGGATGAACGGACCGGCACGGTGGACGAGACCCGGGAGGTCGCGCCCCATCACGCCGCCGAGCCACTCGCTGACGCGGATCAGCTCGTCAAGATCGACGCCGGTCTCCACGCCCATGCCGTCGAGCATGTAGACGAGATCCTCCGTGGCGATGTTGCCCGTGGCGCGCGGCGCGAACGGACAGCCACCGAGGCCACCGATCGAGGCGTCAAAGATCGTCGCGCCGGCTTCGAGGCCCGCAGCGGCGTTCGCATAGCCGGTGTTGCGCGTGTTGTGCAGGTGCAGTCCGACGGGCGTACCCGAGATCGCGGCCAGCGTGGCGGGCACGAGCTGCGTCATCTGCGTCGGGACGGCGACGCCGACCGTATCGGCGAGAATCACCTCGTCGGCGCCAGCCGCGACCGCGAGGCGTGCGTGCTCGACGACCAGGCCCGGGTCGACCGGACCCTCGAACGGGCACCCGAAGCTGACGCCAAGCGTCATGGTCACGCGCTTGCCGGCCGCCTTGGCGCCCTCAACGAGCTGCTGACCGATGACGGTCGCCTCGTCGAGCGTGACATTTTGGTTCTTGCGGCAGAACGTGTTCGTGAGGGGGTACGCGACATGTACCTCATCGACGTTCGCTGCGATCGCGTCGTCGAGACCGCGGCCGTTGAGGATCAGGCCTGCGTAAATCACGCCAGGCTTGCGATTGATGGTGCTCATCACCTCGGCGGCACCCGCCATACGGGGCACGGCCTTCGGATTGACGAACGACACGGCCTCGACGCGGGGCAGACCCGTCGCCGACAGGCGGTCGACGAGCTCGGCTCGCTGGGCGGGCTCGAGTTGGACGGGGTCGTTCTGGAGCCCGTCTCGCGGGCCGACGTCACAGAGCGTGATGCGCATAGATCCTCCGGTCGGAATGAGGGCAAGCATACCCGCCACCCCGGGAAATCCAACGTTCGAGGCAGTATTCTCCCGGGCATGAGCACCGCCGCCTATGTCCCCGCCAACGTCGTCCGCGATCTCAAGGAACTCAACGCCTTGACGGGAGGACCCGATGGGGCCCGCCGGCTCGCCTGGACCGACGACTGGGTGAAGGCCCGCGACTTCTTGCGCGCCAAGCTCGACGAGATCCCTGGCGTCACCTACGAAATGGACGAGTGCGGCAACATCTGGGCGACGCTGCCGGGTGCTCGCCCCGAGGCCGTCGCCGTCGGCAGCCATGTCGATGCCGTGCCGCGCGGCGGCTGGCTCGACGGCGTGCTGGGCGTGATGGGTGGGCTCGAGGTGCTGCGCTCGGCCGCTGCCGCCGGCACGCCGCCGTGCACGATCAAGCTCGTCGATTGGGCCGACGAGGAGGGCGCGCGCTTCGGTCGCAGCCTGCTCGGCTCGTCGGCGTTTGCCGGCACGCTTGAGATCGCGGACGTGCGCGAATTCACCGACAAGGACGGCATTCGCCTCGACGACGCACTCAAGGCGATGGGCGTCGACCTCGACCAGTCACACCTTGCCAAGCGCCGCATTGAGGACGTGAAGGCCTACCTCGAGCTCCACATCGAGCAGGGCCCGGTGCTCGAGAGCGAGGGCCTCGCGGTTGGCGCCGTGCTCGGCACGGTCGGCGTCGAGCGGTACACCGTCACGTTCCGCGGCCAGGCCGCGCACGCCGGATCCACGCCGATGCTGCACCGCAAAGACACGTTCTCCGCTGCCGCGCGCTTCGCGCTCTTGCTGCGCGACGTTGCGATCAAGCACGACGGTGTCTCGACGATTGGCAACGCCAACTGCACGCCCGGTGTGGTCACCGCCGTGCCGGGGGTCACGGAGATCCTGGTCGATCAGCGCCACATCGATGCCGACACGCTCGCGGCGATGAACGCCGACGCGCGCGTCGCCGCGCAGCAGGCTGCTGAGGAGTTTGGCTGCACGGTCGAGTGGGAGCAGCTCTGGCGCATTCCGCCGATCCCGTTCGACGCCGCGTTGATCGAAGACGCGCGTGCCGCGGTGCGCGAGGTCACAGGGACGGACCGCGCGCTGCCGTCGGGTCCGCTGCACGACGCCGCCGAGATGGCGCGCATGGTGCCGACCGTGATGCTCTTCGCCTCGTCGACCAATGGCCTCTCGCACTGCATCGAAGAGGACACGCCGGAGGAGCACCTGCTCCTCGCGGCGCAGGCCTTCGGCATCGCCGTTGGGCGCGCGATCGACCGGGTTGGGAAGGCGTAGACGACGCGAAGGCCTTGAGGTGGCTCGGTCGGAAACGACCGATTCACCTCAAGGCCATCGCGTCGCCTGAATCCAAGGTCGCGGAAATCCATCGCCGCTGCTGGCGCGGTTGATCAACCGAGGCGACGGGATCACCTCGAGGTGAATCGGTCGTTTCCGACCGAGCCACCTCGAGGCGTTCCCGCCGTCATCCCGCAAACTGCGGGATGATCTCCTTGCCGTACACGTCGATCGTGCGCTCGCGATCGCCGGCCATCAGATAGATGTTGTAGTGCTTCACGCCGATCGCCTCGAGCTCCTTGAGCTTGGCGACGTGCTGCTCGACGGTGCCGAGGATGCTGAAGCGATCCGCGGTCTCGTCGTCGACGAACTCGCCGTGGGCGGCTCCCTCGCGGGAATGGTCGTCGTAGTTGTAGAACTCGCGGCGCTCCATGAAGGACGTCAGCGCCTCGGGCAGCTCGGACTTGTCGTAGCGCTGCATCAGATCGAAGACGTGGTTGGAGACCATCGCCGGGAACCAGCGGGACGCATCGCGCGCCGCCGCCATGTCGTCCATCAGCACCGCAGGAGCGCAGACAATCGGCTCGAGGGCATCGGGGTCACGACCGGCCTTCTCAGCGGCGGCACGGGCCAGGCCCATGATCCACTGGATGATCTCCGGATCGGCGAGCTGGATGATCACGCCCTCGGCATGGCGCCCGGCCACAGCCAGCGCCTTCGGGCCGTAGCCCGCAAGGTAGAACGGGATCTCCGGCAGGTCCTTGGCCCACTCGAGCTGGAGCTCCTTGCCGTTCCACTCTGCCTTCCGGCCGTTCATCAGGTCCTTCATCATCGCCGTGGCGGCCTCGTACTCGGCGACCTTGACGGGCTGCAGGCCGATGTAGCGGCGTGCGGAGTCACCTCGACCAATGCCGAAGACCACGCGGCCACCCGAGATGTCGTTCAGCGTGGCGTGCGCCGACGCGGTGACGGTGGGCTCGCGCGTACCCGGGTTCGTCACGCACATGCCGAGCTTGATGCGCTCCGTGCCGAGGGCGGCAGCCGTCAGCAGCGGATACGGGTCCTGCCACAGCACGTGCGAGTCGTAGGTCCAACCGATCTCGAACCCGTTGTCCTCGGCCTGCTTGAACAGGCGCACGAGGTCGGTGTAGGGAGGATCGGGAAGAACGGTGATGCCGAAATGCATGGTCAGGGGTCTCCTACGCGTCCGCGTGCTGCTTGAAGAATGTCGTGACGAGCTCGGTCGCCTCAGCGGGGCACTCGAGCAGGCCGGCGTGGCCGATCTCGGTGAACTCGTGCACCGTCGCCCAGTCGCCGATCGCATCGGCGATGTCGTGGGCCGAGAAGCCGCCGGTCGCGAGGCGGGGCGGCGTCATCGTGTCACGCGAGCCGTTCGTGAACAGGATCGGACGCTTGATCTCGCGGGCGATGTGCTCGTTGTCCATGTTCTCCATGGCGAGGCAGGCCCAGCGGATCGTGTACGGCGGGTTGAGCCGGATCACGTGGCGCACGAGGTCGAAGGTGCCCGGGTTATCGGCGAGGAACTGGTCGCCGACGGCCTGGATCGTGACGAGGTCGCAGAAGTCGTCCAGCGGCATCGCCTCTGCCATCTTGCGCCACGTGCCGAAGTAGACCTTGCGGTAGAGGTCGCAGCGCGCCATGCCGCAGTCGGCGCAGGCCGCGATCGTGCGCTCCGGGTACTTGCCGACGAAGGCGATGGTGACCATGCCGCCCATCGACGTGCCGTGGACAAAGACGCGATCAAAGCCAAGCGCGTCGAGGAGCAGTGCGCCCTCATCGGCCCAGTTCTCGACGGAGTGCTCGGTATTGGGACAATCGGAGCGGCCGTAGCCCGTCGCGTCGAACGAGAGGAGGCGAAAGCCGCGCTCGCGGAAGCCATCATTGACGAAGCCGAAGTTGTGGCGGCCGAACAGCGAGCCACCGAACTGCATCACGATCGGACCATCCTCGGGGCCGGTCAGTTCGTAGTAGATGCGGTTGTCATTCGCCAGGGTGACGAAGGGCATGAGTCTCTCCTCCTGTGGTCTCCCGGTGCACTAGGACGAGCAGCGCGTGCGGGGTATCCTCTCCTGACCGGAGAGTATCCGGGGTCGAGGGGAAAGGGAAACGCACAATGGCCGGAGAGCTTGAGAGTCGTGTCATCGTTTTGACGGGTGCGGCGGGTGGCATCGGACGCGCCACTGCAGCGCGGCTCGCCAGCGAAGGGGCGTTGCTGGTGCTCAGCGACCGCGAGCCCGCGGTCGAAGCGGTCGCCGCCGAGTACGGCGCGGCCTGGTGTGTCGCCGACGTGACGCGCGCGGAGGACTGTGCACACATCGCCGAGACCGCACGCGCGGCGCACGGCGGTGTCGATGTCCTCGTCTGCAATCACGGAGCGATCGTCGGCGCACCCTTCCTCGAGACGACCGAGGCACAGTGGGACTTCGTCCACGGGGCGGTCTTGAAGAGCGTGTTTCTGGTGTCGCAAGCCGTGCTCCCGCTGATGGCCGGACGCGACGGCGCGAACGTCATCAACATCGCCAGCGTCGGCGGGCTCAAGGCCCTACGCGCCATGAGCGCCTACGGCGCGGCCAAGGCCGGCGTGATCCACCTGTCGAAGGGCATGGCGATCGACCTCGCCGACCAGGGGATTCGCGTCAACGCGATCTGCCCGGGCGTGATCGACACGCCGCAGCCGCGTCAGTTCGTTGCGGGCCTCGCCGATCCGGAAGCGGCCTTTGCAGCCTTCGAGCCGATGCACCCCATTGGCCGCGTCGGCCGAGCCGATGAGGTAGCCGATGCGATCTGCTTCCTAGCCAGTGACCGCGCCTCATTCGTGACCGGCTCGGCGTTCATCGTCGATGGCGGGATGACGGCCGTATGAGCCGCCGTATCCTGATCACCGGCGGCGCCTCGGGCATCGGCGCTGCCACAGTCGCCCGGTTCCAAGAAGATGGGTGTCGCGTTGCTGCCCTTGACGTCGACGAGGTGATGCTGGCGCAGAGCGGCGCCGACGTGAAGGTCGTCTGCGATGTCTCCGACGATGCCTCCGTTGCCGCGGCAGTCGAGCAGGCCGCGGCAGAGCTCGGCGGGCTCGACGTCGTCGTGACCGCCGCCGGCGTCGCGTCGCGCGGCTCCGTCGTGGAGTGCACGCCGAAGGAGTTCGGTCGTGTGATGAGCGTCAACGTGCGCGGCGTGTACCTCACGTGCCGTGCGACGATCCCGCACCTCCGTACGGCTGGCGGGGGCGCGATCGTCGTCGTCGCCTCGCAGCTCGGCATGGTTGCGGTGCCCGATGCCGCTGCGTACTGCGCTTCGAAGGGTGCTGCGGTGAACCTCACGCGCGCCATGGCACTCGATCACGCGGGCGAAGGCATTCGTGTCAACTGCGTCTGCCCGGGGCCAACCGACACGCCGCTCGTGGAACGGTTCTTTGCCGACTCGGGCGATGCGGCGGGTACGCGCAAGGCCTTCGAGGACGCGGGTGTGATCGGGCGTCTGATCGAGCCGGCCGAGATCGCCGAGGCGATTGCCTACCTCGCCTCGGAGCGTGCGAAGGCCACGGTCGGTACGGCGCTCGTCGTCGACGCGGGCTACACGGCGCGATAGCCCGCTTTACGAGCGCTCGGCGTCGACGTACACGACCTTCGTGCCCGCCCACAGATCGCCGATGCGCTGGCGACGGTTCTCGCCCGTCACGACAATCCAGAGGATGCCGAGTGCGTACGGCGTGAAGTATGGAAACAGATCGACGGGGCGTGCCAGCGTGCGCTTGGCTGCCGCGATTGGCGTCAACGCGGCACCGCCACCCATCACGGCCTTAATGCGCGTGGCGCGCTTGCCGGGCGTCTGGCCGTTCCAGAAGTACTCGAAGACGCCGTAGTAGAGCAGCCACCAAACGAGGTACATGACGTAGACCCACCAGGGCAGGGTGAACGAGCCGTCCGACTTCTCCTCGCGCGTGAACAGACTGAGCCAGAAGAGGACGACGGTGATCACGCCGAAGTCGAGACAGCCCGCGACGATACGAATGCCGAGGCCGCACGGCGTCGGCCCAGTCGAGCCATGGACGAGAATGCGGCGTGCTTCGGCGGAATCCACGCCTGAAGGGTTGCAGGCTCGAGCACCTGAGGTCGCCGCATCGATCGGCCGGAAGCTGACGCGAGGTACGCGATAGGCTGCCGTCATGGAGACGGTTGGTCTGGTCGGCTGCGGCAACATCGGCGGGCGCGTGGCGGGTGTCCTCGTGCGCGGGGGCTACCGCGTGCTCGCCTGCGACGCCGATGCGGAGCGTGCCGCGGCGACCGGCGCCGAGCCCGTCGAGCTCGCGGCAGTCGCGGCTGCGCCCGTCGTGTTGCTATCGCTACCGTCGTCCCGCGAGGTCGAGGCGGTCGTTGAGGGCCCCGACGGCCTGCTGACGTACGCCGCCGCGGGGCTGACGATCGTCGATCTCACGACGGCCGATCCTGCCTCAACGCGGCGCCTCCACGCGCGCTGCGTTGAGCAGGGGATCGCCTTCGTCGACGCCGGCGTCACCGGCGGTGCCGCGGCGGCCGAGCAGGGCACGCTCGTCGTGCTCGTTGGCGGCGATGCGGCGGCGATCGAGACGGCACGGCCAGTGCTGGAGGCGATCTCGTCGCAGATTCTCGTGATGGGGCCAAGCGGCGCGGGACATGCGACGAAGGCCGTCAACAACGTCCTCAATGCCGTCACGCTTGCCGCGACGGGTGAGGCAATGCTGGCCGGCGTTGCAGCGGGCCTCGATCCGGTGCGCCTGCTCGAGGCGATCAATGCCGGCAGTGGCGGTTCATGGGCGAGTGCGAACCGTTTTCCGAAGATCGTGGCGGGCGATGAGATGGCCGGTGGATTGTCCGTCGCCTTGATGGCGAAGGACGTCGACGTCTTTCTGCGGCTCGCCGAGGAGGCCGGCACGCCGACGCAGATCGCGGAGGCCTGCGTTGCGACGTACCGCGCTGCGATCGAGGCGGGTTACGGCGACGAGGTCGCCAATGCGGTCGTGGCTGCGATGAACGGCGGCCTGCCGCTGCACGAGCGCTGAGCTGGACCCGGGTCCAGATCTGCAAGAAGCGTGCACATCTGGACCCGGGTCCAGAAATGCAAAAAGCGTGCGGATCTGGACCCGGGTCCAGATCCGCACGCTGACTGCGTCGAGCTAGGCCATGTCGCCCTGGCGCGCCACGTCGAACGGGATGCGCTTGAGGAACTTGCCGTGGCCCGGCTGCGTCTTGATCTCGCCCTGGTCGAACACGGTCGTGCCGCGGCACAGCGTGCTGCGGACCGAGCCGGCGACGGTCTTGCCGTCCCAGAGGTCGTAGCTGACGTTCATGAACGACGTCGCCGTCGAGAACGTGAACGGCTTGTTCGGATCGAAGATCACGATGTCGGCATCCATGCCGGCGGAGATCGCGCCCTTCGTCGGGATGCCGAACTGCTTGGCGATCGCCGTCGACGTGACGTCGACGAGGCGATTCATCGAGATGCGGCCTTCCTTGACGCCGTGCTCCCACATGAGGGGCAGGCGGTGCTGGATCGCGGCGAGGCCGTTCGGGATCTTCGAGAAGTCATCCGCACCGAGGGCCTTCTGCGGGTCGTCGAACGGGCAGTGGTCCGTCGAGATCGACTGCAGGTGGCCGTACTTGAGGCAGTCCCACATGAAGTCCTGGTTCGACGCGTCGCGGAGCGGCGGCGAGCACACGAAGCGCGCGCCCTCGGGAGCAGGACGCTCGAGATCCGTGATGTCGGCGAACAGATACTGGATGCAGGTCTCGCCGTAGGCGGCAACGCCGCGCGCACGGCCCGCGATGATCTCCTCGGCAGCCGGCTGGCACGAGACGTGCACGATGAAGACCGGCGCGTCGGCCTGCTCGGCGAAGCGCACCGCGCGACCCGTGGCCTCAGCCTCGACCCACTCGGGGCGGGTGTGGGCGTGCCAGACCGGCGCTGTGTCGCCGCGGCCGAGAGCCTCAGCGACCATGCGGTCGATAATCCAGCCGTTCTCGGCGTGCACCTGCACGAGACCGCCGTGCTCCTTCGACTCCTCGAGCACGCGCATGAAAAGGTCGTCCGTAATCATGAGGACGTCCTTGTACGCAAGGAAGACCTTGAACGACGAGATGCCCTGGTCGACCATCTTCGGCATGTCGTTGAACGTGCCCTCGTCGGAGCGCGTGATCGCCATGTGGAAGCTGTAGTCGACGTGCGCGGTGCCCTCGGCGCGGCCCATCCACTGGTCGAGCGAGGACTGCAGGCCGTTGTCCTCCATCTGCAGCGCGAAGTCGACGATCGCGGTCACACCACCGGCGGCAGCTGCCTGCGTACCCGTGTTGTAGTCGTCGGCCGTCGTCGTGCCACCGAACGGCATCGACATATGGGTGTGGTTATCGATCAGGCCCGGCAGCAGATAGCAGCCGGTTGCGTCGATGACCTCGGCGCCCTCAACATCGCCAATCTGGCCGACGGCAACGACGGTCTCGCCGTCGATCAGGACGTCGCCCTTGATGGTCTCGCGTGCATTGACGACGGTGCCGCCGCGGATGATCTTCTTCATCGTTCCTCCTCGCCCAAACTGGGGCTCGCTCTTGGTCTCGATCATAGCCGCGTTCCTCGGCATTGCACCGTCTGGCGGTGGATTTCTGTGCTGCGCGGTATCGTGGCCGAATGCTTGCAATTGGCCTAGGCGTGCTCGCGGGAATCCTGTTCGCGCTGCTGACGGTGCTGGTGCGCCGCGGGCTCATCCGCTACCCGGACCCAATCGCCGGTTCCGTGGTCGTGGTGGGCCTCGCGATGGTCATCGTGATCGTCGAGGCCCTCGTCTCGGGGCAGGCGTCAGACCTCATCGACTTCCACCCGGCACTGATGTACTTCGCGATTGGCCTGATCGCGCCGGGTGCCACACAGGTGATCTTCATGCTCGCCGTCCGCGACGTCGGTGCGAGTCGCGTGGCGATCATGATCGGCACCGCGCCGCTGCTGGCCACGATCATCGCGGTCGTGTTCCGCGGTGAGCCGCTGAAGGCGGGTTTGCTGGCGGGCACGGTGCTGATCGTGATCGGCGGCGCCTCGATCGCCTACGAGCGCAATCTGCCGGTCGGCTTTCGTGCACGCGGCATGGTGCTCGCGTTCTCGTGTGCCTTGCTATTTGCGTGCCGTGACAACGCTATGCGTGCCGTGGGTATCCAGACCACGATGGATCCTCGCGCCGCGACGGCGTGGGCCCTGATCGGTGCGTTCGTGGCTGTGGCCGGCTTCGCATTGGTTACGCGGCGCGGCGAGCTGCCGACCCAGGTGCGGACCGTATTCATCTCGTTTCTGCCGGCCGGCATCGTCTTTGGCATTGCCTACACCACGCTGACGATTGCCCTGCACGTCGGCAAGGTCACGATCTTTGCGCCGCTCAACGCGATGCAGTCGATGTGGACCGTCCTGCTCGCGTGGCTGATCCTCGGCCGCTCCGACGGCATCGGCTTCCGCGTCGTCGCGGCGATGCTGCTCGTGGTCTCGGGTGGCATCCTGATTGGACTCTTCCGATGACGATCATCGACGCCACCGAACTGCCTGGCCGCAAGGCCTACCGTCTGCTGGTCGACTGCGTCGTGCAGCGGACGATCGCCTGGGTCTCGACGATGGATGGGGAGGGTCGCGTCAACCTCGCGCCGTTCTCGTTCTTCCAGGCCGTCGGCGCCGAGCCACCGAGCGTGATGCTCGCGATCGGGCGGCACCGCGATGGCGAGTACAAGGACACGGGCGTCAACCTGCGCGCCACGGGCGAGTGCGTCATCAACGTTGTCACCGACGAGCTGGCCGAAGCGATGAACGTCACCGCCGGCGAGCACCCCTTTGGTGTCGATGAGCTCAAGCTTGCGGGCCTCTCGATCGCGCCGTGCCGCCACGTCGCTGCGCCGCGCGTGGCCGAGTCGCCGATTGCGCTCGAGTGCCGTCTCGCGCAGGAGGTGCCGATCGGCCATGACGGCGAGAATCGCTACCTCGTGATGATCCTCGAGATCGTCGCCTTCCACGTGCGCGACGACCTCTACGACGATGGTAGGATCGACCCGCGCAAGTTGCATCCGCTCGGTCGCCTTGGCGGCAACGCGTACAGCCACCCCGGTGAGGTGTTCGAGATGGAGCGTCCGCCGGCCACGCGGCCGCACTAACGCGCGCCGGCAACGCCCCTGGTTCGCGGCTACGCGGAATGTACGACGACGGGAATGGCGCCAACGACCGTCAGCGGCAACCCGAACTTCGCAATCGCATCCTCCGGCAGGTGTTTCTCGAACCACTCGCGATCACTCTCAGGGTGCAGGACGATGACGAGCTCGTCGGGTGCGAACGTCACGATCTCGTCCGCCATTGCCTGCAGGGGACTGGAATCGCCGGTACCGCCCGTCACCTCGATGCCATGACGGTAGAAGGCGTCGATCGCCTCGGAGAGGCGGTGCTCGGCTGCCGGCCGCGAGGCATGCTCGTCGCCGAACAAAAAGTGGTTGAGGCGGCTCCCCACGAGCGGTGCGATCACGCGGATACCGGTGTGCGCATGGCCGTGCGCGGACAGCTCGTGGACGACGTGCTCGCCGTCGCATTCGGCGGCAAGCAAGACGAGCACACGGCGTGGCGAATCGGAGGTGTAGGGCGTGCCCATGGCAGGTGGTCCTTTGCGTCAGATGTCCACGACGCACGCTACGGCGCGCACGGTGGCTGAGGAATCGGTTTTCCCGTGCCGTCGTTGCGGCTCGTGACGCTTGTTTTAGATGAGCGGCACGAGCACAATCGTGGCCACGTCAATCGCCACGATCACCAGCAGGCCGTTGAAGCTCGTGGAGCCCGCGGCTCGCCGCCTGCTGACAAGCGCCGCTCCCACGAACACCACGGCGAGCACGACCGCGACCAGCGGCGACTGGCGCAGCGTTGCGACTGCGATCACGCCCGTGCCGAGCGCGAGCAGGAGCCAGCAGAGCCGTGTCGCCCGTTGCGTCCCGAGGCGCACGGCAAGCCCACCTAGGCCGGCGGCGCGATCCGTCTCGAGGTCGGGCAGGGCATTGGCAAGGTGCGCACTCACGGCAGCAAGTGCGAAGGCAACCACCATCCAGCTGGGGGGAGCCTGCCCATCAAGGCCCAGCGAGAGGAACAGTGGCGCACACCCGAAGGCAACGGCATAGGGCAGCCACGACCAGACCGTGCGCGACAGCCGCAGGTTGTAGAGCCAGGCCATCGCGAGTGCGAGCACGTGGAACGAGCCACCGACGAGCCCCGCCACGACCCAGGACAGCGCGACCGCGGCCACCAGTGTCGTGAACGCACCGATCCAGAGTCCCCGCGGCGTGACGTCGCTTGCGACCGTGGGCTTGCCCGTGCGACCCGCGTGCGCATCGATCCGGCTGTCATACGCATCGTTGGACCAGCCGACCGAGAGCTGACCGAGCAGGATCGTGGCGGCCACGAGGGCGAGGTCGCCGCCGCGCCAGCCGAGGCTCCACGCGAAGGCGGTCATGATCAACGTGACCCCGACCGTGGGTGCCGTGTGGCACGCCACGGCGTATCCGCGGAGACGCCTCATCGGGCGCTCCCGCGGCGGGTCATGTCGTCAGGCCATCTGCGAGATCGCGCGTGATCGCGTGGGGATCGCGATCGGTGGCAGGGCCATAGCCGCCGCCGCTCGGTCCCATCAGGCAGATGCGATCGCCGGCCTTGGCCTTGCGGTAGGGGAACTTCGAGTGCAGCTCCTGCTCGCCGTCGCGACCGCGGTTGAGGATCACGCGGCCGGGCGCGCCGTCCTCGCCGCCGAACAGGCCCGGGGGAGCCCAGATCGAGCCCTCACCCTCGAGCGAAAAGCCCGTGTCCTCAAGAAACTCGATCTCGCGGATCGATCCGAGTCCGCCACGCCACGTGCCTGCGCCGCCCGTGCCCTCGCGGAGCTCGTACTGCGTGACGCGCAGGGGGTAGTGCGACTCAATGTCCTCGACGGGGTTGTTACGCGTGTTCGCGTACAGCGTGTCGACGGCGTCCATGCCGTCCTTGCCGTGGCGCGCGCCGTAGCTGCCCTCGTGGATATCCATGTAAACCCAGTGCTCGCCGTCCTTGAAGCCCGAGTACGAGACAATCTTGAGCGTGCCCGTGCCGGCGCTGATCGCCTCCGGCAGGATCGGTGCGAGTGCACGCATCAACGTATCGGCCACGAGGTTGCCGCCGCAGAAACGTGCGATCGTCGGGGCCGGGAAGGTCGGGTTGGCGAGCCAGCCCTCGGGCGCCGTGATCGTGATCGCGCGGAAGAGCCCCGAGTTGGTCGGCACCGCATCGTGTGTGTCGGTGTCGAGCAGGATCGAGCGCAGCGCCACCCAGACGGCGAGATCAACGGTGCCGACGAAGGGCATGTTGATCGGCAGATCGATCTGCGGCGAGGTGCCGGCGAGATCGACCGTCAGCTCGGAGCCGCTGATCGTGACGGCGACCTTGATCACGAGATCGCGGTACGACGGGTCGGGGTTATCGGGGTAGCCATCGAGGCGGCCCTCGGCGGTGTAGGTACCGTCGGGCAGACGGTCGATCTCGCGACGCATCATGCGATCGGAGTAGTCCATCACGTCGGCGCAGGCCAGCCGGAACGTGTCGAGGCCGTAGCGCTCGATCAGCTCCTCAAGACGAGCGGCGCCGATCTTGGCGGCCGTCACCTGTGCCTCCATGTCGCCAACCACGAGGTGCGGTGCGCGCACGTTGTCCTTGATCAGCTGCCAGAGGACGCCGTTGACGCGGCCGTCCTCCTCGATCTTGAGCGCGTTGAAGTGCAGACCCTCGGCGTAGGCATCGCCGGCATCGACGATGCCGCAGGTACCCGGCGACAACGCGCCGAGGTCGAGGTGGTGGGCGGTCGTACCCGAGAACCCGACCAGCTCGCCGTCATGGAAGACGGGCACGATGAAGCCCACGTCGGGCTGGTGCGAGGCGCCGTAGTACGGGTGGTTGTGGATAACGACGTCGCCAGGCCGCCACTCCTGGCCGGTCTCGCCGAAGCGACGTTCAATGCCTCGCACGTAGCCAGGGATCGGGCCTGACTGCAGCGGCGTTGACTGCACCGACTCGCACAGCTGGTTCGCGTCGACGTCGCAGAGCGCACAGCCGAAGTCCTCGGACTCGCGGATGATCGACGAGTACGACATGCGGGCCAGCTTGTGGCCCATCTCGACGGCGATCGAGTCGAGGCCACCGGCGATCACGGCCGTGGTGACGGGATCGAGGCGGCTCATGCCGTTACCTCCCGGGTCAGGATCAAGTTGCCGGCGGCATCGGCACAGCCGCTCCAGCCGGGTGGGATGACGGTCGTCGTGTCGGCGTGCAGCACGATCGCGGGGCCGGAGAACGGCTCGTCGAGCGGCAGCTTGGCGCGCTCGAGGAACGGCGTCGTGTGCGTGGCGAGCGTGCCGTCGCTGCCGGGGAAGAGCACGGGCTGCTCCGCCACGGTCGCCTCGCTGAGCGTCGCGCTCGTGACGGGCAGCGCGTCGACGGTGGGGCGGCGCCCGATCGCGGTCACGCGGGCATTGACGATCTCGATCGGATCGCCGTGGGCCTTGCCGTACTCGCGGGTGTGGAGCTCGTGGAAGCCCGCCAGCGCCGCTTCGGCAAAGGGTCCGTCCGCCAGCGGCAGACGCAACTCGTAGCCCTGGCCGACGTAGCGGCAGTCGAGCGCGCGCGTCACGACGATGTCCTCGTCGGCCACGCCGTCCTCGTGCAGCCACGAGCGCAGCAGCTGCTCGATGTCCTCGAGCTCGCTATTGACGCGCCCTGCATCGACTGCGCCTTCGACCATGAAGACGGTGCGCATCTGGTCGTACTTGAGGTCGCTCGTCAGCAGTCCGTTGGCGGAGGTGATGCCGGGGTACGGCGGTACCAGGACCTCGGGCACGTTGAGCAGCTCGGCAACCTCGGCGGCATGGAGCGGCCCGGCACCACCGAAGGCGACGAGCGCGAAGTCGCGCGGGTCGTGGCCCTTTTCGATGGTTCGCGAACGAATCGCGCGCGCCATGTTGGCGTTTGCGATCGTGAGAATGCCCTGCGCCGTGGCGGCCTCATCCATGCCGAGCTCGGTGGCCAGTGGCGCGATCGCGGCCTGCGCTGCGTCGCGGTCGAGGCGCATGCGCCCGCCGAGAAAGCGCTCGGCGTCGAGCCTGCCGAGCAGCAGGTGGGCATCAGAGATCGTGGGCTCGGTGCCGCCGTGGCCGTAACAGGCCGGGCCGGGGCGCGCCTTGGCGCTGCGCGGGCCGACACGGAAGGCACCGCCCTCGTCGACATAGGCCACGGAGCCACCGCCGGCACCGATTGCGTGCACGTCGAGCATGGGCACGAGCAGCGGATAGCCGCCGACCCACGTGTCGCGGGCCGAGGCCTCGGCGACGCCGTGCTCGGTGACGATGCCGATGTCGGCAGAGGTACCGCCAACATCGAACGTGATCAGACGCTGGCGTCCGCTCAGGGCGCTCGTCCACTGGCCGCCGAGGATGCCGGCGGCCGGGCCGGACAGCAGCAGCGTGACGGGACGCTCCGCCGCGGCGCGCACGCTGGCAACTCCGCCGCTCGACATCATCACGTGCAGCTCGCCGGTGACGCCCAAGTCGCGCAGGGCGCGGTCGAGGCGCTCGATGTAGTGCCCGGTCTTGGGGCCGATAAAGGCGTTCATCAGTGCCGTCGTGAAGCGCTCGAACTCGCGGAACTGCGGGACGATGTCGGCGCTCGCGGTGACGAACGCGTCGGGCATCACCTCGCGCACGATCTCGGCTGCGCGGCGCTCGTGGGCGGGGTTGAGGTACGAGAACAGGAAGCAGATCGCGACCGCCTCGACGCCCTCGGCCTTGAGTGCCTCAGCCGCTGCGCGCACCTCGTTCTCGTCAAGCGGCACCAGCACCTCACCCGACGGCGGCACGATGCGCTCGGTCACGACGTGCCGATGCGCGCGCTCGGCGAACGGTTGGGCCTGCCACGGGATGTCCTGGACAACCGAGTAGTGCTGCGGGCGCTGGTGGCGGCCGATGTGTGCGACGTCGCGGAAACCGCGCGTGGTGATCATGCCCACGCGCGCACCGTCAAACTCGAGCACGGCGTTCGTGGCCACGGTCGTACCGTGGAAGACGCCGGTCACGTCGGCTGGCTCGATGCCGCCGATCGCGCAGAGCTCGCGGATGCCATTGACCATCGCCTCGTCCGGCGCAGCCGGCGTGGAGGGGACCTTGTGGACGTGCACGCCGCCGGTCTCGGCGTCGAACAGCATCAGGTCGGTGAAGGTGCCGCCGATGTCGACGCCGATGACGCGCGTCATGCGCTGGTCTCCTGCTGGCGGGAGTAGGCAGCAATCAGCGTGCCGGGGCAGTTGACGAGTTCCTTCGGCTCGGGCGATAGGAACGCCTTCGTCTTCGATGTCGTGCGGCCGTACGTATGCAGGCCCTCGAGCATCGTCACCGCGCAGCGGACGCCGTCGAGCACGGGCACGCCGAGCTCTGCCTGCATCGTGTCGTCGATCGGGCCGAGGCCCGCGCAGCCGAGCAGGATCGCCTCGGCGCCGTCCTCGTCGATCGCCTTGCGGGCGTACTCGACGATCAGGCGCTTGGTGCGCTCGATGTCTTGCTCGATCTCGAGGACGCTGAGCGGCGTGCAGCGGATCGACGCACACTTCTCCGACAGGCCGGCGCGATGGACGGCCTCGGCGATGAACGGCTCGACGCGCGGGATCACGGTGACGATCGACCAGCGGTGCGCGATCAGGCACGCGGTGTGCATCGCGGCCTCGGCGATGCCCACGACGGGGACGTCGCTGACCTCGCGGCAGGCGTACAGCCCGGGGTCGCCGAAGCACGCGATCACGTAGCCGTCGTACTCGCCCTGGGTGCGTGCCACGGTCTCGAGCGTGTGGTACGCGGCAATTGTCTCGTCGGCAAAGCCCTCAATCGAGCGCGGACCACCGGCAGGGCTGGTGCAGTCGATCTCCGTCGTCGGTGCGGCGACGGAGCGCGCGGCGTGGCCGATCTCATCGGTCATCGCCTGGGTGGTGTTGGGATTGATGACAAGGATGCGCATGTCAGGGTCCTTCGTTACGGTCGAATTGGATCAAGGTGCATTCCTCGAGGCACTCGGCATCGTGGCCGGGAGGCAGGGCAAACGCCTGGCCGCCCTCCACGAGCACCTCGGTGCCGTCGGGCCACCACACGCGCAGGCGGCCGGAGGCGCAGTAGCCGACGTGCGAGAGCAGGCAGGGCTCAGGATCGTGGTCGGCGTGCCGCCAGCCGGCGGGGTACACGGCGCGCGTCACGGTCACGTCATCGAGTCGCGTGATCTCCTTGCGAACGCCGGCGACCTCGATCGGGTCACCGAGTGCGGTGGCGGCCGGCTCCACTACGCCTCCGGTGCGGTCTCGGACATGTCGCGGACAACCGTGACAAGGCGCGGCACGAACGCATCGATGATCCTCTGGCCCAGCTCGGGCGTGGCGCGACGCGCGTCGCCGACCACACCGGATTCGGTGATGTCGCGCAGCATGTCCATGGGGACAGTGACGCCCGGCCCTTTGGCGACGAGGCTGTATTTGCCGAGTGACGACCAGGTATGGCCGGCCTCCTTGACCGCGTCGCCGCGATCCCACGCCTCGATCGTCGCCTCGTCCATCAGCACACGCTGGCCGACGGCGAGCGCGATCGACGTTTCGGCCTCCTCGGCATGAATACCGGGGCCCTCGACCGTGGAGACGACGTCGCCAGCGAGTTCCCACCACTGCGCGAGGAACACGCGACGGCCCGTCTGCTCGAGGTAGTAGTTGACCGCGACCGTCAGCGCCGCGACGTTGCCGCCGTGGCCGTTGAGGGCAATCACGTTGCGGATGCCGTGGTGGTGCAGCGACTCCACGACCTCCTTGAAGACCTCAAGGAAGGTCGGCGTGGAGAGGCGCATCGAGCCCGGGAACTGCATGTGGTACCAGGACAGCGTCACGTTCAACGTGGGGGCAACCAGCACGCTCAGCCCATCGGCCTCGGCCTGCGCGGCTACGCGCTCCGCCAAACTGCGGGCGATGACGCAGTCCGTGTCGAGCGGCATGTGCGGGCCGTGCTGCTCGGTCGTGCCGATCGGGAGGATCACGGCGTCGACGCCGACCGCAAGCCGCGCCTCGACCTCCTTCCATGTCATGCGCTCCATGAAATGCTCAGTCATCACGCCACCTCCGCAATCGCGCGGCACGGCGAACCCGTGCCGCCAACCCACTTCAGCGGGAACCCGTAGAACTGGAACTCGCCCTTACCGACAAGCTGCTCCAGGTTGCACAGCCACTCGTAGTGCACCATCCCGCGATCGCGGCAGACGCGATGCGACGGGAAGCCCTTGGTGCCGGCCTTGTCGGTCGACGGACCTTCGACGCCGTGTACCAGTGAGCCATGATCGGCCAGCCAATGCGTCGCAGCCGCCGTCAGCCCGGGGTTCGACGTGCACGCCGACTTCTCGGGCCAGTGACGATTGTGCAGCCCGGTGTTCATCAGCACGATCTGGCCGTTGATCTCGACGCCAGCCTTCTCGGCGGCAGCCTCGAGATCACCGACGTCGATATCCCCGAGGTCGGGGATGTGCGTCAGGTCGAGGCAGACGGCGGTGCCGCGGAACCACTCAAGCGGGCAGTTGTCGATCGTCTCGCCGTTCGGCCCGAAGTGGATCGGCGCGTCGACGTGGGTGCCGACGTGTTCCAGCATCGAGATGTAGTTGACGGCGTACGTGAAGGGATCGCCCTCCTCGCCGAGTCCGGCAGCCTTCGCCTGCTCGTGGTTGACGTACGGCAGGATGATTGGCGAGGGGAACAGGGCATGCGCAGGCATGCCGTTCTCGATGCCGACGGATAGGTCGATGAGGGTTCCCACTGCGGTCTCCTTCTGGTCAGGCCGTGACGGCCCGGCCCTCCATGGTCTCTTCCCACGCCAGGGCGGCGGCGAGGACGGTCGTGTCATCGCGTCCCGAGATCATCAGCCCGTCGCGCGTCGTGCAGGACGGCCAGCCGAGATGGTTGAAGGCGCGTGTGTAGGGCGTCATCTTCAAGCGCAGCTCGAACGTCTCCGGGTCCGCGACGTTTGGCAGGTCGCACGGGATCGTCGGGTTGATCAGGATGTCGTGGGATAGCTCAAGCTCGCAGACGCGCTCGTACTCCTCGAGGTCGCGTTGCGCCTGGAGGTAGTCCATTGCGGTGATGCTGAGGCTAAGCGCGAACTTGGCCTGGAGGTCGGGCGAGTATTCGTCCCAGCGCTCCTCGATGAGCGCGCGATGCGTGTCGCCGGCCTCGGCAGCGAACAGCGGGAACAGCGCACTGTAGTCGGGCAGCACCGCCTCTTCGACATGCGCGCCGAGGGCAGCCATCTTGTCGGCGGCGGGCGTCGGATGCAGGACGCCCACGCGCAGGCCGGCGAGGGTCGGGGTGGGGCGCTCCATGACGCCCAGCACCTCAAGCGCAAGCGCGCACTCCTCCATCGTGCGTGCCATCGGCCCGGGGTGATCCATCGCCGGGATCAGGGGGAAGCACCCTTCAGACGAGATCAGGCCCCACGAGCCCTTGTACCCCGATGTGCCGCAGGCCGCCGACGGGATGCGGATCGAACCGCCCGTGTCGGTACCGAGCGTGATCGCGAAGAGGCCACCGGCCAGGCCGGCAGCCGAGCCACCGGAGGAACCGCCGGCGATCTTGCCGGGATGGCGCGGGTTCTGCGCGAAGCCGTGGTGGACGTTCTGCGTCGTGACGCCCCAGGCAAATTCGCTCAGGTTCGTCTTGCCGACGATGATCGCGCCGGCATCGACGAGGCGCTGCACGATCGGCGCCGTCGAGGTGGGCACGTTGTCACGGAGGTGGGCCGAGCCGGCGGTGGTGCGGATGCCCGCCGTGTCGAAGAGGTCCTTCGGGGCAAACGGCACGCCAGCCAGTGCACCCGTACGGCGGTGCTCGGGCAGGTTACGCGCGTCGGCGAGGGCCTGCTCTGCCGTGACGGTAATGAAAACGTTCAGGTCCGAGCGCTCCTCGATGCGGTCGAGATGATGCTGCGTAACCTCCTCGGCCGAGACGTCGCCGTCTCGGACCGCGGCTGCGATCTCGAAGCAGCTCCAGTCGTGCAGGGGGGCGTCGGGCAGGTCGCTCACGTGATGTGCTCCTCGATATCGCCGGTCGGGACGGGGGTGTCCTCCGCGCGGGGGTGGTTGACGATCGCGACGCCGATGATGGCAATCGCCATGCCGATCAGCGTCAGAGTACCGGGGACGTTGCCGCGGGCGATCTCAATGATGGCAGCGACGACAGGCGGGAGAAAGCTCCAGGCCATCACGCGACCCGAGGTCCAGCGCGACAACGCAATGAAGAAGAACGCGAACGCGATCAGCTGTGAGCCGATGCCGAGGAAGGCTAGGCAGGCCCACAGCGTCGGCGCAGACCAGTCGGTCGCGCCGGGATCGCCGACCAGGAAGACGGCGGGAATCGTGAGCACTGCACCGCAGATGAACTGCGCGGTGGTGAAGCCCCAAAGCTCGGTTTCGACCTCGTGCACGGTCATCCAGCGGACGAGCACGCTGGCGGTCGCGTGGCCAATCGCGCCGACGAGGACGGCGGCAATGCCAAAGGCGAACTCTGCGCCCGAGCCGACGCTGCCTGGGTCCGACAGAACGATCACGACGACACCGACGAAGCCGACGGCGAGCCCGAGACCGCGCAGGAACTTGACCTTCTCCTGCAACGCCACGCGCGCCATCAGTACGGCAAAAAACGGTGCGGAATTGATCAGCACCGCAGTGACCGCGGGCCCAGCGGTCTCGGCACCGATGCCGAGGCCGGTCAGGGCGAGCGTGGTGGCGCCGAGCCCGACGATACCGGCGTAGACCCAGACCCGAAGAGAGCGGGGGAGTCGGCCGCCAATCAAGGGCAGCAGCGGCAGCAAGATCAGCGCGGCAATCAGCGGCCGCGAAATCGCAGTTATGCCAACGGAGGTGTAGTCGAGCGCCACGTCGGTGACGTTGAAGGCCGCACCCCAGAAGAACACGGTGACCAGCAGCAGCGCCGGTACGGGCACGCGCGAGAGCAGGGAGGCGTCGTTCATGTCTGGTGCCCGCTCGGTGGCGTCACGGTGCGGGGCCGCGTCACGCGCTGTGCTCCATGCTCACTCGGGGTGCTCCACGGCGTACTCCGCGTCCGGGTCGATGGTCGCCACGGGATGGTCGTCGGTGCTCTCCGCCTTGGGGTGGTTGACGATGGCAACACCGACGATCGCAACGGCCATGCCAAGCAACGTGACGGCGCCAGGAATGTTGCCGCGCATGATCTCGATGACACCGGCGACGACGGGCGGCAAGAAACTCCACGCCATCACGCGGCCCGAAGGCCAGCGGGCGAGCGCGACGAAGAAACAGGCGTACGCGACGAGCTGTGGTCCGATTCCGAGGAACCCCATCGTCAACCAGAAGCCCGGAGAGTCCCACTGCGTCGAGCCCGGATCGCCGGACAGGAGCGCAAAGGGAATCAGTAGGATCGTGCCGCACAGGAATTGCGCGAAGGTGAAGCCCCAGAGATCGGCCACGATCTCCTTGACGTTCATGTAGCGCACCACGACACTCGCGATCGCGTAGCCAACTGCGCCGATCATCACGGCAACGACGCCGAAGATGAACTGGCCGCCCGAGCCCGTTTCGGTCGGGTTGGACAGCACGATGATCACGACGCCGGCAAAGCCGACGACGAGGCCGATGCCGCGCAGCAGCTTGATGCGCTCGTTGAGCGAGATGCGCGCGAACAGCACGGCGAAGAAGGGGGCCGTGTTGAGGAGCACTGAGGCAATCGCCGGTCCGGCGTACTGCGTGCCCAGGCCCAGGCCGGCAAGCGAGAGTGTGGTGGACCCTGCGCCGACGACGAGCGCAAACAGCCAGATCGTGCGTGAGCGGGGGAACTTTCCGCCGAGAATGGGCATCAGGGCGAGCAGCAGGACCGTCGCAATGCCCGCGCGCATGAACGTGATGACTCCAGCCGGTGCGTAATCGAACGCGACGTCGGTGGCGTTGAACGCGGCGCCCCAGAAGAACATCGTGACGCCGAGCAGGATCGGCACCGGGATGCGTCCCATGAACGAGTTGGTCATGTCCCCTCCTCAAGGGTGCGCCCGGTGGGGGTACCAGACGCTACTCGGGGTGGCTCGGGTTGGAGGGGCAGCACACCCGTGCGGATGTGCGGTCCTCCAACTCGAGCCACCCCGGATCGTGCGCTAGACGAGCGGGCTGGTGCCGGCCATCCAGATGATCACGCGCTGGAACTTCCCGTCCTCGTTGAAGTCGAAGAAGTTGCAGTTGTGCATGTCGTTCTTGGTGCCGTCGAGCAGCTCGCCGATGTAGCCCTGCTCCGTGGCGACCTTGCCCTTGCCCACCTCGACGACGACGTTGCGCATCTCGTGCTTGATGAAGACCGAGTTGCCGGTGAAGTCGGTGAACATGCGGCGGATCTCGTCCTTGCCGGTGTGTGTGATGTTTGCCGTCTGAATCGTCAGCGTGGCGTCGTCGGCGAAGTGCGCGACGATTGCCTCGACGTCCTTGGCATCAACCGCGTCGAAGTAGCTGTGCGGCGCCTTGTGGAGCGCGTCGTAGTCCCATGCCATGTGTTTCTCCTCTGTGAGATCCCCGTGGGCCAAAACGACCCGTGGCGGCATCCTAGGCGAGTAACCGCCGCTCAGGCAAGGATTTCACTCGTCGGCTTGGCCAGCCGATCGAATACGCGCAGCGATGTCTCGACCTCGGCGCGGCTAATCCCCCGCACGATCAGGACGATCCGCGACGTGTGATCCTCATCCGGCCACGCTGCGAGGTGTGTCGGCGGGTGGATCACGTGCTGGACGCCGTGCAGCACGAGCGGCCCCTCGGCCCCGGTGTCGAGTAGTCCTTTGACGCGCAGCACGTCGTCGCCGCGGCTCTGCAGCAGCATGGCGAGCCAGAGCGCGAACATCGTCCAGTCAAGCGGCTCGTCGAAGCGCAGTGCGATCGCGTGCACGCCTGCGTGGTGGTCGTGATCATGGTCGTGTGTGTGCCCATGGCCGTGATTGACGGCATCAAGCCAGGCGGTCACCTGCTCAGCGCGGCGATCCTCGGCCAGCACGCCGAGCCCGATCAGGCGCGCGGCCGGCACGTCGCCGCCCACCCCGACAATCAGCTCGGCAACAGGGTTACGCGCGCGAATCAGCGCCTCGGCGAGCGATGCATCGGCCTCACCGAGGTCGGTTTTGGTCAGCACAATGCGATCGGCGACGACAACTTGCTTCGTCCACTCGGGCTGGCGCTCGGCCTGCAGGGGCGCGTTGACGGCATCGACGCACGTGACGACGCCATCGGCCATGTAGTGCGCCGCGAGCAGCGGGTCGGACAGCAGCGTGGCGAGTACGGGGACCGGATCGGCCAGGCCCGTCGTCTCGACGATCACGCGGCGGAAGGCGGGCAGCTCGCCGCGGTGCACGCGCACCTCGAGGTCGCGCAGCTCGTCGACGAGGTCGGTGCGGATCGTGCAGCAGACGCAGCCCGAGTCGAGAATCACCGTCTTCTCATCGACCTCGCGCAGCAGATGATGGTCGAGCGGCACCTCGCCGAGCTCGTTGACGAGCACGACGGCATCGCCGAGCAGCGGGTCGCGCAGCAGCTCGGCCAGCAGCGTCGTCTTGCCCGAGCCGAGGAAGCCGGTGATCAAGGTGAGCGGAATGCGCTGCTTACTCATGCCGACAGTGCCTCCACGAGCGCGGGGTCGAGCGGGTCGAGCGACGCGCCACGCAGGCGCTGCACCTCGGCGAACACGGCGGCGAGGTCACCGCAGAGCACCGACTGCCCGGTCGGCCCGCGCAGGATGTACGCCGTCTCTTCCCACTCATCCACGTGCATGCGGCTGGGGGCGAGGACGCGGTTAAGCAGCACGACGCGGCGGATGCGCTCGCGCAGCACCTCGCGGCGCGCGCCGACCTGTGTGCGGTCGCCACCGCCTTCCGACCAGTGCGCGGCGGCGCCGAGAGTTCCGCAGAGCGAGCACATGGGGCTGAGCATTCCATATCGCGCCGCTTCCCGCTTGCCGCTGCGGAGCGCGGGCGGTAGGGTCTCCTCACCGAAACCTGCACGTTCTGGAGGAAAGAGATATGGCGAAGGAGATCCTGGTTGCGTACGGCATCGACGTCGACGCGGTCGCCGGTCAGATCGGCTCGTACGCGGGTGGCGACTCCCCGTGCGACATCTCGCGCGGCCTGTTCGCGGGCGAGGTCGGCACGCGCCGCCTGCTCAAGCTGTTCGACAAGTACGACATCACGACCACGTGGTTCATCCCCGGTCACTCGATCGAGACGTTCCCCGAGGACATGAAGGCCGTGGCCGACAAGGGCCACGAGATCGGCATGCACGGGTACACGCACGAGAACCCGATTGCGATGACGCCGGCTCAGGAAGAGGCTGTGATGCTCAAGAGCATCAGCCTGATCGAGGAGCTGTGCGGTCGCCGCCCGACCGGATACGTCGCCCCGTGGTGGGAGTTCTCCCCGATCACGAACGAGCTGCTGCTCAAGCACGGCATCAAGTACGACCACTCCCTCATGAACGAGGACTTCCACTGCCATCGCGTCCGCGTCGGCGACTCGTGGAAGCTGATCGACTACTCGGCCGACGCCGAGACGTGGATGGAGCCGCTCAAGCGCGGTACCGAGTCCAAGCTGATCGAGATCCCGGCGTCGTGGTACCTCGACGACCTGCCGCCCATGATGTTCATGAAGAAGGTGCCGAACTCGCACGGCTTCGTGAATCCGCGCGACATCGAGCAGATGTGGATGGACCAGTTCGACTACCTCTACCGCGAGGAGGAGGACGTCGTCTTCACGATGACGATCCATCCCGACGTCTCGGGCCGCCCGCACGTCGTGGCGATGCACGAGCGCATCATCGAGCACATCAATAAGCACGACGGCGTCAAGTGGGTCACGTTCGACGAGATCGCCGACTGGTACGACGCGAAGCACCCCTTCCAGGGCTAATTCGCGACATCGATGGCCCCGTCTCCCCGCGTGGGAGGCGGGGCCGTTTGTGGTTCCGGGATTAACCGGACGGCGTCCGGGCGCTAGACTCGCCGCACCACGGAGAGCGAGGCAGGCATGGGTTTCTCGGACGAGTGCATCGAGGCGGCAGGATCGGTCTGGGACCGCTGGCTGCATCACCCGTGGACAGAGGCGCTGTTTGCCGGCGAGCTGCGTGACGACCAGTTCCGCTACTGGCTCATCCAAGACCTGCCGTACCTGGGCCAGCAGATGACGGCGCCCGTGTACCCCAAGGTGCCGCCGCACCTGCCCTTCATCGACCTGTCGCGCGAGTACAGCGTGCGCGCCAACACAACGCGCGTGGAGCTCGAGACGCTGGGCGACTTCGGCCCGTTCGCAAAGACGCGCTGGGCCGCCCGTCCCATGCGCGAGGGTGCGATCAACTTCTGGGTGCGCGCCGCCCACGAGGGCTCGTTCGGCGACTTCTGCGCGGCGATCTACGTCTGCTACTCGTTCGCCGGCACCTTCGGCGAGCGCTACGCCCGCGAGCAGCCGCAGAACCTGCCCGAGCTGCAGCGTCTCTGGGTCGAACAGTGGATCGACCCGTACTTCATCCGCCTGTATGAGTGCATCCGCGACGGCCTCGATGAGTACGGCGCCGAGTCCACCGAGTTTCAGCGCGAGCAGATGCGCTGGCTCTTCCTGCGCGGTACGCAATGGCAGATCGGCACGTTCGACGCGGCGTGGAACGTCTCGGACCCGTGGTTCGGCGAGGGTGACGAGTCGGGCGTGACGGCCGACGCGCCCTGGCTGCGCTAGTCGACGCCAACGAACCCGCGCCAGCCGTCGCGCACGACGTCGTCGCAGATCTCGTTGTACGTGCCGACGCCGCCGATGTACGGCAGGAAGACGCGAGGCTTGCCGGGGATATTCGCACCCATGTACCAGGAGGCGGCCTGCGGGTAGAGGGTTGAGTACGCCGCATCGTGGACCTCTTGGTCCCACTCGGCCTGTGCCTCAACTGTCGGCTCGAGCGCTGCTAGCCCCGCATCGACGCAATGCCCGATGGCGGCGTCACACAGTTCGGCATGCTGCTCGATAGCCGTCATCATGTTGCTCAGCACCGACGGGCTGCCGGGGCCCGTGAGCGTGAACAGGTTCGGGTAGCCGTTGACCATGAAGCCGAGGTACGAGTGCGGGCCGTCGCGCCAGTCGTCGCGTAGCCGGTGGCCGTCGCGGCCCTCGATGTCGACGGCCAGGAGCGCGCCGGTCATGCCGTCGTAGCCCGTGGCGAAGATGATCGCGTCGAACTCCCACTCGCGGCCCTTGACTTGAATGCCGTGCTCGGTGATGCGTTCGATCGGGCGGCCCTTGATGTCCACGAGCTCGACGTTGTCGCGGTTGTACGTCTCGTAGTAGCCATGGTCGACGCAGAGGCGCTTGGTGCCGAGCGGGTGGTCTTTCGGGCACAGCAGCTCGGCGACCGCCGGGTCATGCACCTTCTCCTTGATCTTGCGGTGCACGAAGTCGGTCGCGATGCGGTTCGACTCCGGGTCGCTTGTCATGTCGGCGAAGGCGCTGAGGAATGAGAACGAGCCCTGATGCCAGCGGCGCTCGAGCTCGTCCTGCTGCTCGTCCGGAGTGAGATCGGCGGCGTTGCCCGGCGCGAGCGGCCAGATGTCGCCCGTGGCACCCGTGCGGGCGAGGGCACGCGTCTCGGGGTAGATCGCCTTGCGGGCGGCCTCCTGCTCGGGCGTAACCGGGCCGTTCCACGCGGGGATGCTGAAGTTCGGCGTGCGCTGAAAGACCGTCAGCTGCTCGGCCTGCTCGGCCACGACCGGAATCACCTGGATTGCTGTCGAGCCGGTGCCGACGACGGCAACGCGCTTGCCGGTGAAGTCCACGCCCTCGTGCGGCCACGCGGTGGTGTGGTACCAGTCGCTCGCGTATCCGTCGAGCCCCTCGAACTGCACGACGTTCGGCACGGACAGGCAACCAGTCGCCATCACGAGGAAGCGTGTGTCGAAGGCGCCGCCGCTCGTCTCGACCTGCCAGCGGCTCGCGTTCTCGTCCCACGCTGCGGCAGTCACCTCGGTCTCGAGTTGAATGTCGCGGCGGAGGTCGTGCCGGTCGGCGACGTGCTCGATGTAGCGGAGGATTTCGGCGTGGGTGGAGTAGCGCTCGCTCCACGACCACTCTTGCTCGAGCTCGCGATCCCAGCCGTACGAGTAGGTCATGCTCTCGACGTCGCAGCGCAGGCCGGGGTAGCGGTTCCACCACCAGGTGCCGCCGACCGACGGGGCGCGTTCGACGACCTGTACGGCCAGGCCGCGCTTGCGCAGCAGGTGCAGCAGGTAGAGGCCGGAGAACCCGGCGCCGACGATCAGGACATCGATGCTGCGACGCTCCACGTTAGACCTCGGACGCCAGGAGCTCGCGGAGGTGCAGCTCGACCTGCGGCAGGTAGCCCGGGTCGGTCGCGATCAGGCCCATGTGGCCATCGATCGAGTTGATCACGCGCATCTCGCCGTTGGGCACCAGTGCGATCTCGTCAGCGATGTCGCGCGGCGGGAAGAACATGTCATCCGAGATCGGCATGGCGTAGACCTTGGCCTTGATGCGTCCGAGGGCGGCGCCGAGCGAGCCACCAGCATTGCGCCCGACGTCGGCGTGTTGCCACTTCCAGCCCATCGTCAGCAGCGAGTTCGGGTCGAGCACCTCGTGGTACCCATGCGTGAATTCGCGGGTGAAGTCGTCGAACGTGGGGAAGTCGCCCACGCGCCGCCAACACTCCTGCTTGTACCACTCGGTCGACCAGCCCATCACGCCGGCGAGGCGCCCGTGCAGGCGCATGTTGCGCGCCGTGCCCGCAATCGGGGCTGCGCGCAGCACCTTGTCGGGGAACCGTACGGCCCACTCCCACGTCTGCTGGGCGCCCATCGAGCCGCCCACCACGAGTGCGAGCTGCTCAACCCCGAACACCTCGCGGAGCAGCTGCTCCTGCGCGCGGACGTCGTCGCCGATGCGCACCTTCGGAAAGTTCGGCCCCGCGTGCGAGCCGTCGACGTTGTGCGGTGAGGACGAGAGCCCGTTGCCGATCTGATTGACGCAGACGATGAAGTACTCGTCGGGGTTAAGCACGCGATCGGGGCCGATGTAGACCTGCTCCATGATCTGGTGCGTCCCCGAGTACCACGTGGGGACGAGGATGCAGTTATCGCGCGCCGCGTTGAGCTCGCCCTGCGTACTGACGGCCAGCTGGAGGTCCGGCAGGACGCCGCCCTCTTCGAGCTCGAAGTCGCCGAGACCGTGCAGCGTGAACGGCCCGTGAAACTCCTCGGTGTAGAACGGCAGGTCGACAGCCATCGTGATCAGTCGCCGTGGACGAGATCGGCGGCTTCGGCTTCGAGCTCGCCTTCGTAGATGTAGCGCTCGCGCGGATCGAAGAGCTCGATGCCGGCGAGGTAGCCCTCGTAGATCGCGTGGTCGAGTTTGCGGCACGCCACGGCATCGCCGGCGCGATGCACGTTGTCGCGCTGCTCCTTGAGGGCCAGGTAGAGCGCGTCGTTTGGCTTCTGGCCCGTTACGACGACGCTGTCGTACGGCAGGGGCGTTTCGGCCTCGCCGGTGTACACGTTCCACATCGCCACGGTGTCGTCGCCGATCGCGCTCGCCCACGTGTTGATCGTGTACGTCAGGCCCTTCTTGAACTGGCGCTCGTACAGCGTCGCCATGTCGAGTCCGCCAGCCGTGAACGGATACAGCTGATTCCAACGGGTCGCGACGTGTACGTCGTGGCCGCGGTCGAGCAGCACCTCGGCGGCGCCGGCTGCCGTGCGCGAGCCATCGTCGTCGAGGAGCACGACGCGCTTGCCGATGCCCTCGGCGCCCTCGATCGCCTCCCAGAGCGTGAAGACCCGACCGTTGTCGGTGCCCGGCAGGACGTCCACCATCGGCTGCACGGGCGAGAAGCCCGTGCGGCTCGGCAGCGCGCCCGTCGCGACGAGTACGCCGTCGGGATCGAGCTCGTTGATCAACTCCTCGGTGGCCTCCGTGCCAAGGCGAACGTCGACGTTGCCGAGCGCCATCTGCACCTTGAGATCGCGCGTGACGACGTTCCACATGTGGCGACCGGGAGTCTTGACGACGAGCTTCAGCTGGCCGCCAAGCTCGTCGCTGGCCTCAAGCAGCGTGACGCGATGCCCTCGTTTGCCGAGCGTCTCGGCGGCCTTCATGCCCGTGGCACCGCCACCGATGACGACCCAGTGTCCGGGATCCTCGGCCGGCACGAGCTCGGCGAAGCGCCCCTCGCGGCCGGTCGCGGGGTTGACGGTGCACGAGACCGGGAAGCCCTTGTAGATGCGCCCGATGCAGCCCTGGTTGCCGCGGATGCAGTGGATGATCTCGTCGGTCTTGCCGGCGGCAGCCTTGTTGGCGAAGTTCGGGTCGGCGATCAGGGCACGGGTCATGGCGACCATGTCGGCCTTGCCGCTGGCCACGATCTCATCGCCCATCGCAGCGTCTTTGATGCCGCCGACGGTGAAGACCGGGATGTCCGCAACGGCCTTCACGCGCGCGGTCATCTCGACGAGGTAGCCATCGGGCTCGTCCGACGGCTGCATCGCCATGTGGATGTTGTGGTACCCGGCTGCAGAGACGTTGATGAAGTCGATCTCCGTCTGCTCCTGGAGATGCTTGGCCGCAGCGACGGCGTCGTCGTCGGTGAGGCCACCCGGCATGTAGTCGTGCAAGTTGAGGCGGATGCCGACGGTCCAGTCGGAGCCAACCTTCGCCCGGATCGCGTCGATCACCTCGACGGTCAGGCGCAGGCGGTTCTCGAGCGAGCCGCCGTACTCATCCGTGCGCTTGTTGTAGAGCGGGCTCATGAACTGGTGCAGCAGGTACGAGTGCGCGATGTGCACCTCGGTGCCGTCAAAGCCGCCCTCGCGTGACAGCTCGGCGCAGTGCGCCCACCAGTCGATCAGCTCTTGGATGTCCTCGCGCTCCATCGCCTTCGGCATCTCGCCGTACGACGGGCTCTTCACGTTCGACGGGCCCCACAAGACGCGGATGTCGTCGGCCGAATCGGAGGTGGCGTTGCCGCCGAAGTGGTTGAGCTGCTCGAACATCTTCGCGCCGTGGTCGTGCACCGCGGCAGTCATTCGTTGATTCGTGGCGACCGCGTCTTTGAGATACGCCCACTGGAAGCGCTGGTTGCCCGTCGTCGAGGTGGGATGCACCAGACGGTTGCCGGTGATCAGCAGGCCTGCACCACCCTTGGCGCGTGCCACCTGGTAATCGACGTCGCGCTGGGTGTCGTGCCCGTTCTGTGAGTACATCTTCGCGTGCGCGGTCTGCATGATCCGGTTGCGGACCTCGGTCGTGCCGATCTGCAAGGGACTCAGCAGGTGCGGGTACTCGCTGCTCATCGGGCAATCCCCTCCTCAGGAGATGTATTGCGGGCAGCCTAGTGCAGCAGGTGCCAAAGAGGAAGGCGCGGAACCCGTTATCTCCGCAGGCAGTACGCTGACACCGACTCAAGACCGGAGAGCACCATGCTGTCGAAGCACGAGCAGGACGACACCCAGATCGCACCCCTCTATGGCTCGCGCGCGATGGTCGCTCCGATCCCGAAGTGGACGCTGGCCGAGGGAGAGATGGCTGCGGATGCCGCGTACCAGATCATTCATGACGATCTGACGCTCAACGGTAACCCGCTGCTGAACCTCGCCTCGTTCGTGACGACGTGGATGGATCCGCAGGCGCGCGAGCTGATGATGGAGTCGATGGCCGTCAATTTCGTTGACGCACCCGAGTACCCGCAGACCGCCGACCTCGAGCGCCGCTGCGTGTCGATCATCGCCGACCTCTTCAATGCTGATGCGACCGGGGAGACCGCCGTGGGCACCTCGACGGTCGGCTCGTCGGAGGCCGTGATGCTCGCGGGGCTCGCGCTCAAGTGGAACTGGCGCACCCGCCGCGCTGCCCAGGGCAAGCCGGCCGACAAGCCGAACATCGTGACGGGCTCCAACGTGCAGGTCGTCTGGGACAAGCTCGCGCGCTACTTCGACATCGAGCTGCGCTGCGTTGACATGACGCACGAGCGCACCGTGATTGGCGTGCCCGAGGCCAAGGCGCTGATCGACGAGAACACGATCGCCGTCGTGGGTATTCTCGGCTCGACGTACACCGGCGAGTTCGAGCCCATCCAGGAGCTCGACGCGATGCTGCAGGAGCTCAACAAGGAGACCGGCTGGGACGTGCCGCTGCACGTCGACGCGGCCTCCGGCGGGTTCGTGGCGCCGTTCGCCTACCCCGACCTGATCTGGGACTTCCGGCTGCCGACCGTCAAGTCGATCAACGTCTCGGGCCACAAGTACGGCCTCGTCTACCCGGGCGTCGGCTGGGCGATCTGGCGCTCGCGCGAGGAGCTGCCCGACGATCTGCTGTTCCACGACGCGTACCTCGGCGAGGACCAGATCACCTTCAACCTCAACTTCTCGAAGGCATCGAACCAGGTCGTCGGGCAGTACTACAACTTCCTGCGCCTTGGGCGTGAGGGCTACACGCGGATCATGCAGGGGCTGCTCGAGACTTCCACGTACATCGCCGATGCCGCCGAGGCCAGCGGGCACTTCAACGTGGTCAGCGCGCGCGACGCTCTGCCGCTCGTCACCGTCACGCTGAAGAGCGATGAGCACTACACGTGCCACGACCTCTCGGACAAGCTGCGCGAGCGCGGCTGGATCATCCCGGCCTACCCGCTGCCACCGAAGGCCGATGACGTCTCGTGTCTGCGCGTCGTCGTGCGCGAGGGCTTCAGCCGCGATATGGCCGATCGTCTGATCGAAGACGTGTCGCGCGCCGTCAATGCACTGAATGCGCGGCCGCCGGCGGCGCCCAAGCGCGTGAAGCACCGCCGCGGTACGCAGGGCGTCTGCTGAGTCGGAGCGCTAGGAGGCGGCGATACCGCCGGTCGCCACCGCGGCCGCCGGTGTCGCCGTCGATCCGATCAGCGTGAGCGCACCCTGCGCGCCGACCTTGTAGGACAGGATGTCCTTGGCGTCGGGGCGCAGCAGGTAGACAAAGCGTCCGTCGGCCGAGACCGTGAGGTCGCGCCCTTCCTCCGTGCCGGTCGACGTTGTGCCGGTGACGGCAATTGCGCCGGTCGTTGACACCGACAGGGTCGCCAACTGCAGACCATCGGCATTCACGCCCCAGGCGTAGCCACCCTTCGGCGAGACCGCGACCCAGCAGGCGCCGCTCTGACCGGGGATCGGCGTGCCCACCGAGGTGATACCGCCGGCAGGGGAGATCGCGAACGAGCCGTACGAGCCCGAGACGGGTGGGCCGATGGCGATCATGCTGACGATCGCCTGGTTCTGCGCGGTGAGTCCGAAGCCGTAGGTCCACTGCGGCGCATTCGGGACGAGCGACTCGGCGGGGACGGGCACGCCGTCGTTGCCGACGCGGAACGTGACGATGCCGAGCGACTGACGAGTGGTCACGACAAGGAAGCGTCCCCGGGCGGTGAAGGCGAGCTGGCCACCATCGGTGGCCGTGCCAACTGGCACGAGCGAGCCGGGCACCGGGACCACGCGGCGCCCAGCCACGCGGAACGTCTGAATCGTCGTGCCGCTGCCCGGCGTCGTGCTCAGTGCGGCGAGCAGATTGCCGTGCATGGCGACACTGATGGTGCGGGCGCCGCCAGCCGCGGCAGAGCCCGCGAACGTGGCCGTGCCGTCGGTGGCGATGCGGAACACCGCAACCGCACCCGATGCGGCGTTGACGGCGGCGACACGGCAGCCGTCTGCCGACACGGTGACGGAGCCACCCGAGGTGAGGTGCGAGCCCGTGCCAAGACCACCGGCGTCGACCACCTGACGCTGTGTCAGCGCACCCGTGCGACCGGCCTTCAGGACGACAAGCTGGTTGCCTGCGGGGTCGTTCGTCTCCGTGTACACCTGCCCTGCGCCACAGGTTGGTGTCGCGGCTTGGGCGACGCCGACAACGGTGAGCAGCAGAGTGAAGATAACGGTGATGAGTACGAGGCGTGCGCGGTGCATGCGCGTCAGCCCGCAGCGACGGCAACGAGGTCGACGAGCGACGACATGCCGCGGTGGCGCGGTCCCTCGTCGAGCTCCACGTCGTACTCCTCGAGCAACGCGACGGTTAGCGTGGGGAAGGCGGTGCGGAGCTCGTCGACGGCGTAGAGGTGATCGAGCGATTTGGGGCCACCCGTGCCGTAGGCGAGCTGGCCAGGGCCGTAGCCCTCAAGCAGGATTACACCGCCAGGGCGCAGCGCCGCGGCCATCTGCGCGAACATCCGTGCACGCCCGACCGGGTCGGTGAACTGGATGAAAATCCCCACGACGGCGTCGTACGCAGCGACGGGCCAGTCCCACTCCTCGAGGTCGACCTGCTCGTGCCGCACGTCGACGCCGCGCTCGGCCGTCAGCGCCTGCGCCTTCGCGATCGCGTTGGCCGCGGCTTCGACGGCGTGAACGTGATGCCCCTGCTCGGCCAGCCACGTGCTGTTGCGGCCCTCGCCGTCGGCAATGCAGAGCACGTCCGCGCCCGGCTTGAGCCGTGCGGCTTCACGCACCAAGAAGCCGTTCGGGGCGGTGCCGAACTGGTACTCGGGGGTGGAGAACTTCTCCTCCCACTGCGCGATGTTCTGCTTGCTCATGCAGGCAGTTTGGCGGACGTTAGTCCTCGACGATGCCGACGGCGCGGATCGGCGAGCCCGTGGCGGGCACGAGGCGCAGCGGGAAGCCGAAGAATTGGAAGCGCTGGTTGACGACGTCCTTGAGGTTGTTGAGGTTCTCGAAGTGCGTGATGCCGACGTCGGCGCAGGCGCGATGGTTCGAGTACGCACCGGTCTGGTAGACGAGGTCGGGGCTGATCGTCTCGACGCCGAAGATCTTGACGCCCTTCTCCTTCATCCAGTAGACACACTCCGCCGCGACGCCGCTGAAGCCGTCGAGGAACGCCGGCGTGCCCGCCGTCTTGTTGTAGTGGTCGGTGCAGAACAGGAGGATGTCGCCGTGGCGGATCTCCTGGCCGCTCGCCTCGATCGCGGCCTCCATCTCGGCGACCGTCACCTCGTGGCCCTTCGGGTACTCGCGCACGTCGATGCAGACGGCGTCGCCACAGAAGGTGTCGAGCGGCATCTCATCGATCTTGGCCGCATTCGGGTCGGGATCGAAGTGGCCGAGGGCGTCCACGTGCGTGGCGGCGTGGTTCGACGTGATGATCATCTGCGCGTCGAACGACTTCTGGTCGCCGGTGGCATCCGAGTGCTGGATGTGGCGCAGCACCTGGACGGTGGGGAAGAAGGGATGCAGCTGCGACTCGTTCGAGAGCGGCTGGGACAGGTCGATGACGCGGCGGGCCATGGTCGGCTCCTCAGTGAGTGTGGGAATGGGCGTGGTCGTGCTGATGGTCGTGCTCGTCGTCGCACTCGGCGTTGACGTAGCCGGAGCGGAACGGCGAGGGCAGTCCCGTCTCCTGGTCGAACTTGTGGCGCCAGATGCAGCCCGTGTCGTTCGTCAGCAGATGCAAGGAAACGCTGGTGACGTCGCTCGTGGTGGTGATCTGATGAATGTCGTCGTCCGGCGGGATCAGCGCGAAGAACTCGCCCGGCTCGATCTTGTTCGACGACTTGAGGTGCACGCGCTCGTGGTCGTCGCCGTGCGCGTAGACGTCCTCGTCCTGCGTACCGCGGTAGAGGCCGATCAGACCCCAGGCACGATGGTCGTGGATGGGCGTCGACTGTCCGGGCGGGACGACGAGCGAGAAGAGACAGAGCGAGCCGTCCTGCGCGCGGTAGAGCGCCCACTGGCCGATACCGTTGCCCATGCCGCTTTCTGGCGCATCGGCCATGTACTCGTCGGGCAGCCAGTCCTGATCGTCCATCAGTCGCGTGAACGACGGCTTGAGGCGCTCGATCGCCTCCTCGACGCGGCCACCCTCAGCGATCGCGGCCTTGACCTCGTCGATGAACTCCCGCATATGGGGCGTATCGAGGATGAACTCGGGGCCGTGGTGATGGGAGTGGAGGAGATGCTGGGTGTCGCACATGCGCGAGAGCCTACCGACATTCCTCCACCCTGTGTAGGTCAAACGCGCCCTACGCCGACTGAAGGCGCACCGGCACGCTCGACCACGAGCGCAGCGTGTTGTGCAGATAGAGCGTGGGCTCGTCCGTTAGCTCGATCGCGGACACGCGGCGCGCCAGTTCCTCGAGCAGCGCCTGCGACTCCTGGCGTGAGATCGGCTGGCCGACGCACTGGTGGATGCCCATGCCGAAGGCGAGTTGGCCGCCCGTGTCGCGATCGATGTCGAAGCGGTCGGCCGTGTCGCCCCAACGGCGCGGGTCGCGATTGGCGGCGCCGAGGAAGACGACGAGCTTGGAGCCAGCCGGCAGCTGCACGCCGTCGAGCACCACGTCGCGACTGGTGGTGCGGAAAAAGCAGGTGAAGGGCGACTCGTAGCGCAGCGCCTCATCGATCGCGAACTTCATCAGCGACGGATCGGCGTGCACCTTCGCCCACTGCTCCGGATGTTGCGCGAGCAGCAGCAGCGTGTTGGTGATCGCGAAGACCGTGGTGTCGAGCCCGGCCGAGAGCATCGCGCGGATCAGCAGCGTGGCCTGCTCGGGCGGGATCACACCGGCGTCGGCCTGTTCCCAGATTTGCGCGCCCATGCCGTCGGGCGTGAGGACGCTGCGCTCGCAGTTGGCGAGGACCCACTCCGGCGTGCCGGCACCCGCCTCGACGTGCCGGCGGTGCAGCTCGTTGTCGGGACCGAAGTACGAGAAGTTCATCGCGCCGTGCGTCAGCAGGTTCTCGCGGCGCCCCTCGCGATCGATGCCCACGGCATCACCGAAGACGCGCAGGGTGAACTCCTCGGCAATATCGTGGACGAGGTCGATGTCCTCACCGCTGAGCACCGCGTCGGTCAGCTCGGCGGCATAGGCGTCGAAGCCCGGCCGCAGCTGGCGCATCTTGCGTGGCGCGATCACCGAGGTCATGGCCGTGCGCATCGGCGTATGGCGCGGGGGATCCGACTCGAGGATGCCCTGGGGACGCCAGTTCGGCGTTATGTGCAAGTTGGTTGGCCCGACGCCAGCGCTCGAGATGAACGTTTCGTGGTCCACGAGTAGCTCTCGCATCGACTCAAACTGCGTGAAGGCATGCACGCCGTACTGCTCGAGCCACACGGCGGGGCCGGCATCGCGCATCCGTTCGAAGAGCGGGTACGGATCCGTCAGGTGTGGGATCGACCACGGGTCGTCGGCGATCGCCGTGATCCCCGGTGCGGGTTCAATGGCTCCGTGCGGTGCGTCGTGCGCTGCATCCATCCTGGCGCCACGATACCCGCTGCGCTACGGCTGCTGTGGGACAATGCCCGGGTGACGGACCATGCGTTCATCGTCGAGTTGAAGGATGGCAGCGAGCTCGAGGTCGCTGCCGACCAGACGATCATGGAGGCGATCGAGGCCTCCGGTCGACGCGTCCTCAACTCCTGTCGCGAAGGCAACTGCGGGACGTGCGAGACGAACGTCCTGGCGGGCGAGGTCGATCATCGCGACGAGGTCCTCGATGACGACGAGAAGGCTTCGAACGACGTGATGATGATCTGCGTGTCGCGCGCTAAGGGCGAGCGACTCGTGCTCGACCTCTAGGCCTGCAGCGCGATAATCGCCCCGAGCACGATCTCGGCGGCGAGGGCCGCGTCGCGCGTGTCGGAGTCCTCGAGCGGCGTGTGCGAGAGACCGTCGACGCAGGGCACGAAGACCATTGCCGTCGGCACCTTGTCGGCCACGCACATCGTGTCGTGGGCCGCGCCCGAGGGCATCACCATGAATGGCTCGCCCGTCGCCTCGGCCTCCTGACGCAGTGCTTCGACGATCTCATCGTTCATCGGGGTGATGGGGAGGGCCTGGCGCTCGACCCACTCGAACCCGACGCCACGGGCCTCGGCCCGCTCCTTGGCGTACGGCACGATGCGATCGCGCAGCTCCACGTGGCCGCCCGTTACCGAGCGGGTATCGAGCGAGACGCGCACGCTGCCCGGCACGACGTTGATTAGGCACGGGTGCGTCTCGAGCTCGCCGGTCGTACCAACCGTCGTCTTGCCAATCTCGTTGGCGAGGCGCTCGACCTCGAGGATCGTCTCCGCGGCCGGGATGGCGGCGTCGACGCGGAAGTCCATCGGCGTGGCGCCCGCGTGATCAGCACGGCCGGTGAAGTGGAAGTCGCCGTGCACGTACCCGGGCAGGGCGTGCACGACACCGATGCGGTTGTTCGTGTCCTGGAGGACACGGCCCTGCTCGATGTGGACCTCGATCCAGCCGGTCAGGCCGTCGATCTCGTTGATCGACTCCTGCCAACGCTCCGGCTCGTAGCCCGCCGCGGCGGCTGAGTCCCAGAACGAGGTGCCGTCCGGGGCAAGGATCGTGGTCTTCAGCTCTTCCTCGGTGACGCGCTGCAGCATGATCCGCGAGCCGAGCAGCATCTGGCCGAAGCCCGAGCCCTCCTCCTCGAGGAAACTGATCAGGCGCAGCGGAATGTGCTGGCCCGACTCCTGCGCGAGCCGGCAGACTTCGAGCGCGGTGACGACGCCGAGGGTGCCGTCGTACTTGCCGCCGTTGCGGTTCGAGTCGCAGTGCGAGCCGATGCCGAAGGCCGGAGCGCCTTTCGGCACGTTCGAGGCAATCAGCGTGCCGACCGGATCGCGCCACACGGTGAAGCCGATTGCCTCAAGCTCGCGCGTGAAGTACTGGAGCGTGTTCTCGTACACGTCGGTGTAGGCATAGCGGCGGATGGCCTCATCAGTCTCGGTGAAGTCCGGCCCGCCGAGCGTCTCGATGTCGTTCTCGATGCGCTGATACGAGCGCTCGCGATCGATCGTGATGTTCTTCGCCATCGTCATACCTCCACGTCGCCGAAGGCTCCCGCCTCGGCCAGAGCATTGATCTCGGATTCGTCCATCCCGGCCAGCTCCGTCAGGACCTGGCGGGTGTGCTCGCCGCGCTTCGGGGCGGGCTTGAGCTCCTCGGCGGCGCCCGGCATGCGCAGCGGCGAACGGATCTGGCGCACGGTGCCGAGCACGGGGTGCTCGGTCTCGGCGATCAGATCGCGCGCGATCGTCTGCGGGTCGGCCGCGGCCTCGGCGATCGAGTAGATCGGACCACTCGGCACGTCGGCCTCGGCGAGCACCTTCACCCAATGGGCGGTGGTGTTCGTCGACAGCGCCTTCTCCAGTTCGGCCGTGCAGTCGTCGCGGTTCTCGAGGCGGGCGGCCATCGTTGCGTAGCGCTCGTCCTCGAGCATCCACTCGACGCCGATCGCGTGCACGAGGTTCTCGAAGAACTTCTGCTTGGCGCAGGCGATCACGACCCAGCCGTCGGCCGTCGGGAAGTTGCCGAACGGCACGATCGACGGGTGCGACGAGTTGCGCGTGCGGATCGGCTCCCAGCCGCGCGACAGGTGCCACGTCGAGACGTACATGTCGAGGTTGAACGCCGTCTCGAACAGCGAGACGTCGACGTCACAGCCCTCGCCGTCGCGACGCGCGCGCCAGAGGGCGCACATCATGGCCAGCGCAGCCGCATAACCGGTGGACATATCGACCAGGCTCAGGCCCGACTTGGTCGGCGGGCCGTCGGGATCGCCGGTCAGGCTCATCCAACCGGCCATGCCCTGCGCGATGTAGTCGTAGCCGCCCTCGGCCGCGCGCGGACCCGTCATGCCGAAGCCGGTCAGCGACGCGCAGACGATCGCGGGATTGAGGTGCTTAAGGTCGTCGTAGAGGATCTTCAGCTTTGCCGGACCATCGCCACGCAGGTTCGAGAAGACCGCGTCGGCGTGGGGGACGAGGCGCTCGAACGTCGCGCGGCCCTCGGGCGAGCGCAGCTGGAGCGAGATCGACTCCTTATTATGGCAGAACGTCTCGAAGAAGAGGGAGTCCTCGCCCTCCTGGAACGGCGGCACGTAGCGGCCGATGTCGCCCTTACTGGTCGGATCCTCGATCTTGATGATGCGAGCGCCGAGGTCGGCAAGGTGCACGGTGCCCCAAGGGCCCGCGCCGTACTGCTCGACGGCGAGGATAGTGACGTCTTCGAGTGGTCTGCGCATAGATGAGAGCCTAGTCGGGAGGAGGGGTGCGAGATACGACAGTTTGGGCAAGAAAAAAGGGGGCGACGGCGCGAGCCGCCGCCCCCTCGTCTTCGTTGTCCTAGCGGCGGGTAGCCGCCTTCTTGCGCTTCGGCTTGGCCGCTGCCTTGTGCGGCGAGACGGCCATGCGGTGCGGCAGTTTGACCAGGGAGAGCAGCTCGCCCTGGAAGTTACGGCCGCGCTGCTTGAGCAGCTTGGCGCGCAGCTTCTTCGTCGCCGCAGCGTCGATCGCGAGCGTCTTCGGATCGACGACGACACCGTAGGCCTCGCGCGCCAGCTCGACCGAGGTGAAGTCGTCGAGGATGTCCTCGACGACCAGTTTCGGGTCGCGCTTGAGCGGGTTGCCGTAGCCACCGCCGTTGGGCTCGATCAGCTGGATCGCGTCACCGGCCTCGCACATGAGACCCGTCACCTTCGCGGGGATCTCCTCGAAGCCGCCGCCAGCCTTGTGGTGGCGGACCATCGCCGGCAGGCCGTCATAGCCGCCGAAGATGCCACGCGGGGGATCGCTGTGGCGATCGCCCTCGCAGGAGTACGCGCCCGGCTCGAGGAACCGGTTTGTGCGGACGATGCCGACACCACCGCGCCACTGACCCGGCGCCGCCGGCTCGTCACGCAGCTCGTAGCGCTCCGTCCGCATCGGGAAGCGCATGTCGAGCTCCTCGATCGGGTTGTTGCGCGTGTTGGCCATCAGGCAGTCGACGGAGTCCATACCGTCGCGGCCCTTGCGTCCGCCGTACGAGCCCTCATTCACCTCGAGGTAGAGCCAGTACTCGCCCTTCTCGGGGATGAAGCCCGCGTACGAGCAGAAGTGGATCGCGGCGGAGTTGCCCGCCGTCACCAGATCCGGCACGACCTTCGACAGGGCCACGATCGTGTTGTCTACGACGCGCTGGCACTGGTTGAAGCGCGAGAAGCAGGCGCGCGGGAAGTTCGGGTTAAAGATCGAGCCCTTCGGCGCGATAACGCTGACGCAACGGAAGATGCCGTCGTTCTGCGGCACCGGCTCGTCGAGGC
>JAPLCF010000011.1 GCA_026392355.1 Actinomycetota bacterium | reverse complement strand
TGCGGCGACGACCACGGGGAAGTTATCGCCAATCCGCACGTCGATGGGGAGCCAGCCGTCACTGCCGTGTTTGTCGTTGATCTCGGCGGCGATCGCATTGATGCGCTTGAGGTAGTTCGCGTACACCGGCACGGCCAGGCGCGACGGGTCGAGCAGCGACAGCAGCTGGACGCGGCCGTGCAGATCGGGGCGCCGATCGAGTAGGCGGCCGTAGGCGTGAAAGCCGCGCAGGATGTTCTTCGACGGGTCGGTTCGGTCGACGCGCAGGATCAGCTTTTCGGGGCGCGTGCGCAGCAGCTCGGTGTGCGCTGCGATCATCTCCGGGTTACGCATGTGCGCACGCAATTCGGCCGGGTCGATCGAGATCGGGTACGAGCGGACATACACGTCGCGCGCCTCGTGATCGACGATGACGCGCACGCGCGCACCGTTCGCATCGACCTCGACGCCGGGCAAGAACTCCGTGCACGTCGCGAGGAAGTTGCGCACATCCTGCTGCGTGTGAAAGCCGACGATGTCGCAGCCAAGCAGCCCGTGCAAGAGCTCGGTACGGAGATCGACGGGCAGCTGCCTCCAGGCGTCGGGGCGCGGCCAGGGAATGTGCGTGAAGTGCAGGATCGGCGCATCGACGCCCGCTTCCCGCAACATGGCGGGCACGAGATAGACCTGGTAGTCATGGATCATCAGCGCGTCGCAGTCGCGCTCCATGGCGGCCTCGGCCGCCACCGCGGCGTTATAGCGACGGTAGCCCGCCCAGGCCTCGCGAATGTCGGTGCTCACGACCGGCTCCTCACCCGAGGCGTAGAGCCCGTGCTGGATAAACCACAACAGCGGGTTGGCGATCTGGCTGTACATCGCGGCGAAGTCGGCGGGCGCGGGATCAGCGAAGTGGACCTTGAACGGATTGCCGACGGCATCGACCTCCTCGAGCGCGCGGCCGTTCTGCTCGGCGGCGACGACATGATCTTCGTCGGAAATCGCGCAGACGATCCACGTGACGTCGTGGTTGCCGATCAGGCCGCGCAGCGCAGAGACGAGACCGCCGCCGCCGCGCAGCGCCACGCGCTCGCCATCGACGCGTGCGTACTGGATCGGGCCGCGATTCGAGACGACGGTGAGCCGGTGACGTTCGCGTGCCATGTGTCAAACGTAGCGTCTATGACACCGCTGGCGGTTCGGCTTGGCCTACGACGGGTCGTCGGCGCGGAGCTCGAGGCGGAACGCCTTGTGGTCGCCAGCCTGGTCGAGTACGAGGCGTCCACCCATCCGCACGGCGAGTTCCGAGGCGATTGCGAGTCCGAGGCCCGAGCCCTCGCCGGCCCGCGCGCCGCGCGAGAAGCGGGTGAAGATCGCAGTGACCTCGTCGGGCGGAATCTTGGGGCCCGAGTCGCTCACCACGATCGCGGCCATCGTGCTGCTGTGTTCGGTGGTGACACGAATCTCCACGCCCTCGGGGTTGTGGCGCGTCGCGTTGTCGATCAGCACGCGGGTGATCTGGCCGATGCGCGCCTCGTCACCGACCGCCATCGCGGGGATCGTCGCCACGCTGATCGTGGCACCGCGCTTGGCCGCGATCGGCGTCAGGTCGCCTGCGATGCGCTCGGCAACTGCTTCCAGCTCGATCGGCTCGTGCTCCATCGGCACCTTGCCGGCATCGAGGCGCGAGAGATCGAGCAGGTCGGTCGCGAGCCGAGTGAGGCGATCGACCTGGTCTCGCATCGTCGTGAGGAACTGCGCGCGCACAGCCTCGTCGTCCTCATCGAGCAGCAGCTCAAGGAAACCTGAGAGCGCGAAGACGGGGGTGCGCAGCTCGTGCGAGGCATTCGCGACGAAGGCGCGTCGCGATGCATCCGTTGCAGCGATCTCGTCGCGCATGCGGTCGAGCGCCACGGCCAGATCGCCAATCTCGTCCTTGCCGCGATCCTTGATGGGCTCATCGAGGCGACCCGCGGCGATGTGTCGGGCCGACTGCTCGAGGCGGCGCATGCGGCGCGTCAGCAACGCGGCGGCGAGGACGCCGATGATCACGGCAAGCGGTACCGCGATTAGGCCGCCGATGAGGCTCTGACGGATCGTCAGGCGTACGCTCGCATTGACATCGTCGAGCGAGGAGGACAGCACGACGACATAGGTGGTGCCACCGATCTGCATTGCGTATGCAGCCTCGGCACGACGGTTCGAGGCACTGCCGACGACGCCCTGCTGCACGCCGGGAGCGGCTGCCGCCGCCAGTGCGATCGGACTCGGCTGCGTCGGCGCCATACCCGTGACGGGCACGAGCTGCGTCGCTCCCATCGCCTGGTAGACCGACGCATCGGTGTTCGTCAGCTGGCCGTAGGCCGCCGTGACGGCGTCG
>JAPLCF010000031.1 GCA_026392355.1 Actinomycetota bacterium | reverse complement strand
TTCAACAGATCCGCATACGACGGCGTGACCGTCGGCACCGCATCGCCATACGTCACCGCCGGACTCGACGCCGTCACATGCAACGTCGCACGCTGAATCGTCACGCGCCCGGCCGTGTACGCGACGGTGTAGTTCGCCGCCGTACCGCCCTGACACGTCGTCGCCGGCGTCGTCGCGACCGCACTCGTCACCACATATGCCGTCGAGCACGACTGGCCACTCACCACGCTCGGCAGATCACCATTCAACAGATCCGCATACGACGGCGTGATCGCCGGCACCGCATCGCCATACGTCACCGCCGGACTCGACGCCGTCACATGCAACGTCGCACGCTGAATCGTCACGCGCCCGGCGGTGTACGCGACGGTGTAGTTCGCCGCCGTGCCACCCGAACACGTCGTCGCCGGCGTCGTCGCCACCGCACTCGTCACCTCGTACACCGTCGAACACGACTGGCCCGAGATCACCGACGCCGTATCGCTGTTCTGGAAGGCCGAATAGCTCGGCGTGATCGCCGGCACCGCATCGCCATACGTCACCGCCGGACTCGACGCCGTCACCGTCACCGTCGCACGCTGGATCGTGACGGTGCCACCCGTGTAGGAGAACGAATAGTTCGCCGCCGTCGCACCCGAGCAGATCGTCGTCGGCGACGACGCGACGATCGCCGTCCGCACGTAGGTCGTCGTGCACGTGATGCCCGTCACGACCGAGGCCGTGTCGCTGTTGGCGAACACCGAGTACGAGGGGTTGATCACCGGGATCGGATCGCCATACGTCACGGTCGGACTCGAGGCAGTCACGGTGATCGACTTGCGCGAGATGGCGACCGAGCCGGCCGTGTACGAGAACGTGTAGTTGGCGGCAGTCGCGCCGGAGCAGGAAGTCGTCGGCGTCGTGCCGAAGGCTGAGGTGGTGATGTACGTCGTCACACAGACCGGCTGTGTGGTGACGATGTCTCCCCCGGCCTCACTATTGGCGAGGTTCGTGTAGATCGGTGTCACCGATGGCACCGCGTCGCCGAACGTACGGGACGGGCTCGACGCGGTGATGACTGCTGCCTTGCGTGCGATCGTGACCGTGCCGAGCGGATAGGCGAACTGGTAGTTGGCAGCAGCGGCTCCCGCACACTGCGTCGTCGGCGCACTCGCTACCGGCGAGGTAACGACGTACGTCGTCGAGCAGGTCGGCGTGGCCGTCAGCACCGTCTGACTCTCCCCCGACTTCCAGCCGGAGTACGAGAGGACGGAGACGGACGGGATCGCATCGCCGTACGTCGGCGTGAGGTTCGTCGGTGTGACCGTCACGAGCTTGCGCTGCACGGTGGCCGTGCCGGCGACATAGGCGAAGGAGTAGTTGCTCGCGGCTGCGCCCGAGCAGCTCGTCGTGCCACCGGCGACGACGGTCGTCGAGGTCGTATACGTGGTGGAACACGTCGGCTGCGTCGACAGCGCCGTGGTGGTCTGGCCGTTGACCCAGCCGCTGAACTGCGGCGAGACCGTCGGCACGGCATCGCCGTAGGTTGGCGTGATGCTCGAGGCGGTGATCGTCAGCTGCTTCTTCGCGATCGTGACCGTGCCGCCCGTGTAGGTGAACGAGTAGTTGGCGGCGACGGCACCCGAGCACGAGGTGGTCGGCGCGGTGCCGAACGCTGAGGTCGTCACGTACGTCGTGGTGCAGATCGGTTGCGTCGTCAGAACGGTCGAGGTGTCCGAACCGGCGAACGCCCCAAACGACGGCGTGATGGTCGGCACGGCGTCGCCGTACGCGACGCTCGGGCTGGAGGCGGTGATCGCCACCGACTTCTGCTGGATCGTGACCGTACCGCTGGTGTACGAGAACGCGTAGTTGTTCGCGACGGCGCCCGTGCAGCTCGTCGTGCGATCGGCCAGGACGGCGGCGACATTCGTGGTCGTCGTATAGGTCGTGGAGCACGTCGGCTGTGTCGTCATCACGCCACCCGTGGCGAGCGTCTGGCTGTTGGCCAGCGTCACGCTCGGCGTCACCGTCGGCACCGCGGCGCCGAAGGCGATGGTGTGGCTCGAGGCCGTGATCGTCACCGGCTTCTGGTTGATGGTGACCGTACCCGCCGTGTAGGTGAAGGAGTAGTTCGTCGAGGTGCCGCTGGCGCAGCTCGTCGTCGGCGTCACACCCACGTTCGTCGTGACGGTGTACGTCGTGGTGCAGCTCATGCCCGACACGACGCTTGAGGTCGCGCCATTGATGAAGCCCACGTACCCCGGCGTGATCGTGGGCACCGCGTCGGCGTAGTTGACGGTCGGGCTCGAGGCGGTAACGGCAACCGGCTTCTTGCCGACGGTGACGACGCCGGTCGGATACGTGAACGAGTAGTTGTCGGCGACCGCGCCCGAGCACGATGTCTGCCGTAGCGTCGTAGAGTCGTTGACGTTGGTCGTGGTCGTGTACGCCGTAGTGCAGGACGGCACCGTGGTCAGCACCGTCGAATCCTGGCTATTGACCCAGCCGAGGTACGACGGCGTGATCGTCGGCACCGCATCGCCATACGTCACGGTCGGGCTCGACGCGGTCACGGTCACGCCCTTGCGACCGACCGTCACCGCACCCGCGGTGTACGAGAAGGAGTAGTCGTTGGCGACCGCGCCCGTGCAGCTCGTCGTGCGATTGGCCAGGACGGCGGCGACGTTCGTGGTCGTCGCATACGTCGTCGAACACGTCGGCTGCGTCGACATCACGCCCGCCGTGGCAAGCGTCTGCCCATTCGCCAGCGTCACGCTCGGCGTCACCGTCGGCACCGCATCGCCATAGGTCACCGAGTGACTCGACGCCGTGATCGTCACCGGCTTCTGGTTGATCGTGACGGTGCCGGCGAAGTAGGTGAAGGAGTAGTTCGTCGAGGTGCCACTGGCGCAGCTGGTTGTTGGCGTCGTGCCAACGCGCGTCGTCACGGTGTACGTCGTCGTGCAGCTCATGCTGGACACCACGGTCGAGGTCGCACCGTTGATGAAGCCGTTGTACGACGGGGAGATCGTCGGCACGGCGTCGGCGTAGTTGACGGTCGGGCTCGAGGCGGTGACGTCGACGTTCTTCTTGCCGACCGTCACGAGGCCCGTGGGGTAGGTAAACGAGTAGTTGTCAGCGACCGCACCCGAGCACGAGGTCTGGCGCAGCGTGGTCGAGGCGTTCACCGCCGTCGTCGTGAGATACGCCGTGGTGCACGACGGCACCGTCGTGAGTACCGTCTCGCTCTGCCCGTTGACCCAGCCGAGGTACGACGGCGTGATCGTCGGAATCGGATCGCCGTACGTGACGCTCGGGCTTGACGCCGTGACCGTCACACCCTTGCGCCCAACCGTCACCGCACCCGCGGTGTAGGAAAACGCGTAGTCGTTGGCGATCGCGCCCGTGCAGCTCGTCGTGCGATCCGCCAGGATGGCAGCGACATTCGTGGTCGTCGCATACGTCGTCGAACACGTCGGCTGCGTCGACATCACGCCCGCGGTGGCGAGCGTCTGCCCATTCGCGAGCGTCACGCTCGGGGTGATCGTCGGCACCGCATCGCCGTACGTCACGGAATGGCTCGACGCGGTGATCGTCACCGGCTTCTGGTTGATCGTGACCGTGCCGCCGAAGTACGTAAAGGAGTAGTCGGTGGCCGTGCCGCCCGAGCACGAGGTCGTCGGCGTCACCCCTACGCGCGTCGTCACGGTGTACGTCGTCGAGCACGACTGCCCGGAGATCACGCTGGACGTGGCGCCGTTGACGAAGCCGACGTAGTCGGCCAGCACCGTCGGCACGGCGTCGGCGTAGTTGACGGTGTAGCTGCGCGCCGTTACGTCGACGTTCTTCTTACCGACCGTCACGGAGCCGGTCGGGTACGAGAAGGAGTAGTTCGCGGCGACGGCACCCGAGCACGTGGTCGTGCGGTTGGCGAGCGTGGCTGCAACCGAGGTGGCCGTCGTGTAATTCGTCGAGCAGTTCGGCACCGTGGTGAGCACCGCCTCGTTCTGGCCGTTGACCCAGCCGGCGTAGATCGGCGTGATCGTCGGCACGGCGTCGTTGTAGGTGACGCTCGCGCTTGACGCGGTGACCGTCACCGCCTTCTGCTGGACCGTCACCGCCCCGGTGGCGTACGAGAAGTCGTAGTTGCTGGCTGCGGCCGACGAGCACGCCGTGGCGCGATCGGCTACGACGGCCGCGACGTTCGTCAGCACGGTGTACGGCGTGGTGCATGACGCCTTCGTGGTGAGCGCCGAGGCATCCTCGAAGTTAGGCAGCGATAAGCTCGGCGCGACGACGCCCGTCGTGCCGGCGACGCCACGCGCCACGGAGACGTCGTAGGCGATCACCGCGTACCCGTTGCCCGTCGCGTTGGCGTAGCCCGCAGCCTGCGTGAAGCGGGCGACCGAGCCCGAGGCGTACGACGAGCCGCCGCCACCACCGCTGGTGTGCCCACCACCGCCGCCGTAGTAGCCGCCGCCACCACCACCGGCGTTCGTGCTCGAGCAGCCGGCGCCGCCGGTGCCCGAGGTACCCGCAGCGGCGCACGCAGAGCCACCGGCGAGACCGGCCTCGCCGCCGGCGGCCTGTGTGCCGCCGCCGCCGCCATAGAACTTGGAGTTCGTCTGGGTCTTGGCCGCGCCGCTCGCCGCGACGAGGCCGCCGCCCGCACCACCGCCGTTGCCGTGCGGCGTGCCGCCATCCGCCCCACCCGCACCGCCGCCACCACCGGCGACGAGCTGGCGCGAGCTGAGGCTGGCGGACAGACTCCAGACACCACCGGTCGTGCGCACGTCGGTCGCACCGCCGCCGCCAGCCCCCGTGCCGTAGCCCGTACCGCCACCGTTGTACGCGGCCGCGGTCGTGGCGGTGGTCTGGCCGACGTAGACGTAGAGCGTCGACGACGGCGTCACCGTCAGCACGCCCTGCACGCGACCGCCAAGGCCGGCCGTCGAGGTCGGCGAGGCGAGCTGGCCGCCGCGCGCGCCGATGAGGTCGACCGTGGCGCTCGTCACTCCGGCCGGCACGGCGAACGTCTGAGCGGCACCGGTATACGCATAGCCCGCGTACCTGCGACCTGTGGTCGCGACGCTGATCGTCGAGGTATCGGTCTGCAGGTACGTGACAACGGCGCGATACGCCCGCGTGGTCAGATCCGCCGTCGGGGGCGTGTAGGTCGTACCGGTCTGTGCGGGTGCGAAGTCGTTCCAGGTCGTGCCCGCATCGGTCGAGTACTGCCACTTGCGCGAGGTCGACTCGCCACCCGCGCCGGTCCAGATCCCGTCGTTAGCCTGGAGCGTCAACGGCGTGCCGGCCGTCGGCGAGATCACGGTGTCGACCGTCGGCAGCACCTGCAGCGTCGTGGTCGTGTCGCCGTAGGTGACCGTCTGGCTGGTGGCGGTGATCGTGATCGGCTTGCGGTTGATCGTCACCGACCCGGCCGTGTACGAGATGTCGTAGTTCGGCGAGGTGGCGCCCCAGCAGCTCGTGCTCGGCGTGGTGCCCGCGTTCGACGTGACCGTGTACGCCGTCACGCAGCGCGCCGCCGTCGTGAGGTTGGCCGCGGCAGTCTCGGCGTTGACGAGACCCACGTAGCCGGGCGTGATCGCCGGCACCGGATCGCCATACGTCACCGTCGGGCTCGACGCGGTGATCATCAGCGGCTGCCGCTGGATCGTGATCGAGCCGGCAACGTAGGCGAAGGAGTAGTTCGTCGACGTGGCACCCGTGCAGTCCGTCGACGGCGTGAGCGTTGCAGACGTCGAGATCGTGTACGTCGCCGAGTCGCACGTCAGGCCGGTGATCGTCACCGTGGTCTCGTTCTGGCTGTTGACCCAACCGGTATACGAGTAGGGCGTGACCGTCGGCTTCGCGTCGCCGTACGTGACCGTATGGCTCGTGGCGGTGATCGTCACCTGCTTCTTGTTGACGGTCACGGTGCCCGGCACGTACGAGAACTGGTAGTTGAGGGCGCTGGCGCCCGAGCACGTGGTCGACGGTGACGAGGCCGCGTTGCTCAGCACCGTGTACGCGGTGGCGCACGTGGCCAGGGTGTCGAAGGCGCTTGTGTTCTGGCTGTTGACGTAGCCGGCGTAGCTCGGCGTGATCGCCGGCACCGCGTCGCCGTAGGTACGCGTGGGACTCGACGCCGTGACGGTGATCGTGCGCTTCGCGATGGTGACGGTGCCCGACGTGTAGTCGAAGCGGTAGTTCGCCGCCGTGGCGTTGGCACACGAGGTGGTCGGCGTGGTGCCGAAGGCGCTCGTGACGGTGTACGTCGTCGAGCAGGTCGTGTTGGTGATCACGCTTGAGGACTCACCGTTGACGAACCCGCTGTAGCCCGGCGTGATCGTCGGCACGGCCGCGCCGTAGATGATGGACGGCACGCTCGAGGCCGTCACCATGATCGTCGCGCGGGTCACCGTCACGGCGCCATCGACGTACGTGAAGGTGTAGTTGCCGCCCACTGCGCCCGAGCAGTACGTGCGCGCCCCGGCCGCGACAGTGCTGAGGTTCGTGTACGCCGTGGCACATGTCGGCTGCGTGGCGAGGATCGACTCGCTGTTGCCGTTCTGCCAGCCAGTGAATGTCGGTGTGATCGTCGGTACCGAGGTATCGCCGTAGACGCGGGTGTGGCTCGACGCGGTGATGGTGATGACCGCGGGCCGGATGTCGACGTACGCGTCGGTGTAGACGAACCAGTAGTTGTCGGCGGCCGCGCCGGTGCACGAGGTGACGGGGCGCGCGCCGACGACATCAGTGGCGGTGTAGGCCGTTGTGCACGTCGGCTGCGTGGAGAACACCGTCGAGTCCTGGCCGTTGGCCATGTTCGTCAGCGAGAAGCCGACGGTCGGCACGGACGAGCCATAGAAGACCACCGGGCTCGATGCCGTCATGACGACGCGGCGCTGCGCCACGGTGACGAACCCGTTCGTGTAGGTGAACGAGTAGTTGGCAGCCACGGCGTTGGCGCAGGAGGTCGACGGCGTGACGCCCACGTTCGTGGTGACCGTGTAGAGCGACGAGCACGTGGTGTTGCTGACGACGCTCGAGTTCTCGCCGTTCATGAACCCGGAGTAGCTCGGCGAGATCGCCGGCGGTGACGAGCCGTACGACACGGTTGGGCTCGAGGCCGTCACCACCACGCCCTTGCGCGTGACGGTGATCGTGCCGGGGATGTACGTGAACGAGTAGTTGGCTGCCGTGGCGCCCGAGCAGCTCGTGGAGGCGCCGGCGGCGACGGAGCTCGTGGACTGGTATGTCGTCGAGCAGGTCGGCGTGGCGGTGAGGATCGTCTGGCTCTGGCCGTTGACCCAGCCCGAGTACGACGGCGTCGGCGTAGCCACGGAGGCGTCGCCGTAGACGGCCGTGTCGCTCGAGGCCGTCACGTTGATGTTCTTGCGGATGATCGTGACGCTGCCGTTGGTGTACGAGAACGTGTAGTTGAGGGCGTCGGCCCCGGAACACGAGGTGCTCGGGATGACGAGGATGCCGTCGGTGCTGTTGTACGTCGTGCTGCAGAGCGGCGTCTGCGTGAGCACGCTCGGCCCCTGCGCGTTGACCCAACCGACGTACGACGGCGTGATGCCCGGGACGTTGGCGCCGTACGCCACGGTCGTACTCGAGGCCGTCACCACGACGTTCTTCTTGTAGATCGTGACCGTGCCGCCGACGTAGCTGAAGGAGTAGTTCGCGGCGCCCACGCCAGTGCAGCTGGTGGTCGGCGTCGTGCCGTAGTTGCTCAGGACGGTGTACGTCGTCGTGCAGACCGGAATCGTGCTGATGATGCCCGCACCCTCCCCGTTGACCAGACCCGAGTAGGCGGGCGTTACGACCGGGATCGGGTCGCCGTAGGTCACGTTCGAGTCGGAGGCCGTGACGACCGCGCCCTTGCGGGCCACGGTCACCGTGCCGGCCGTGTACGTGAAGCTGTAGTTGGCCGCTGCGGCACCCGAGCAGCTCGTCGTTGAGCCGGCGGCAACGCTGGTCGTGGGCAGGTACGGCGTCGTGCAGGTCGGCGTCGTGGTGAGAACGGCCTCGTCCTGGCCGTTGACCCAGCCGAGGTAGGACGGCGTGATGGTCGGGCGCGCATCGCCGTAGGTGACGCTCGCGTTCGACGCCGTGACGTTGACGGTCTTGCGCTGGACGGTGACGACACCGCTCGTGTACGAGAAGGTGTAGTTGGCGGCCGCGGCGCCCGAGCACTCCGTGATGCGGTCGGCTGCCGTCGCGGCGACGGCGGTCGTCGGCGTGTACGCGGTGGTGCAGGTCGGCTGCGTCGTGAAGACACTGGCGTTCTCGAAGTTGGCGAGCGTGAACCTCGGATGGACGACATCGACCGCGCCGGTGAGCGCCGTGGACGCCGAGACCTGGTACGCGACCGTCGCGTAGCCATTCGTCGTGGCATTGGCGTAGCCCTGGAAGTGGACGGGATTGGTGACCGTGCCGGCCGTGTACGACGAGCCGCCGCCGCCGCCGTTGTAGTAGCCACCGCCGCCGCCGTAGTAGCCGCCACCACCGCCGCCGCCGTATGAGGTGCACGCGGCCCCGCCGCTGGCGAGCGAGCCGGCGGTGCCGCAGACGCCGCCGTACGAGCCCCGAGCGCCACCGGCGACCTGACTGCCGCCGAAACCGGCGTAGTAGGTGGAGTCGGACGCGATGTTGGCCGTGCCGTTGCCGCCGACGAGCCCGCCGCCGAGGCCGCCGCTAGGGTACGGTGCGCTGCCGTTGGCGCCACCCTCACCGCCGCCGCCGCCGGCGACGAGCACGCGGTTGGCCACGGCGTTGCCACCCTGGCGCACATCGGTCGCACCGCCACCACCGCCACCTGTGCCGTAGCCACGAGCGCCGCCGTTCCAGCCACCGAGATAGCTGCTGCCGGCACCGGCGACCTCGACGTACAGCGTGGATGCCGCAGTGACGGGCAGCGTGCCGGAGACGCGGCCGCCGAGACCACCGGTGCCGTAGCCGTACGTGCCGCCGCGGGCACCGACGAGATCGATCTGCGCGCTCGCGACACCGGTCGGCACGGTCCAGCTCTGCTCGGCGCCGGTGTAGGCGAAGCCCTTCCAGACGCGTCCGACGGAGACGGCCGAGATGCTCGTACTGTCGGCCTTCGTCCACGTCACCTTGAGTCGGAAGGCCTTCGTGCCGGCCGTCAGGTCAGCGGCGGGAACGGTGTAGGTGGCAGCGGTCTGACTGCTGATGTCTGTCCAGGTGGTGCCGCCGTTGGTCGACTGCTGCCACTGGCGCGACGCGGTCTCCCCCACGGCGCCGGTCCAGGCCCCATCGGTGGCGTTAAGCGTGAGGACGTTCGTGGTCGCCGGGTTGATGGCCGTCGTGACCGCCGGCAGGACGCGCACCGTGCCGAGCGTGTCGCCGTACGTCACCGTCGGGCTCGAGGCGGCGATCGTAACGGCACGACGGCTGATCGCGACGCTGCCGTTGACGTAGTTGAACGCGTAGTTGGTAGCCGTGCCACCCCAGCAGCTGGTGCTCGGCGGCGTGGCGGCCACGGCGGTGGTGGGCGTATGGGCCGTGGTGCAGATCGGCACGGTCGACAGGTTGCCGGTGCCCTCGCTGTTGACCCAACCGGAATACGAGGCCGTGATGGTCGGCAACGCGTCGCCGTACTGCAGGCTCGCGCTCGAGGCCGTCACGTCGAGCTGCTTCTTGCCGATCGTGATGCTGCCGGCCTGATAGGTGAACTGGTAGTTCGGCGACGTCGCACCCGTGCAGTTCGTCGACGGCACGCTCGTCGTCGGTGTCGTCACCAGGTACGACGCCGAGTTGCACGTCATCCCCGTCATGCCGACCGTCGTCTCGTCCTGGCCGTTGACCCAGCCGGTGTAGGACGCCACGGTGATCGTCGGCTTGACGTCGCCGTACGTGACGTTGTAGCTCTGCGCGCGCACGGTGATCGTGCGCTTGGTGATCGTGACGGCCCCCGGCACATACGTCGGGAACGAGTAGTTCGCGGCGACGGCGCCCGAGCACGATGTCGACGGTGTCTGCCCGACGTTGTCCAGCACCGTGTACGCGGTCACGCAGGTCGGCGGCGTCGTGAACGTTGCCTGCGTCGCGCCGTTGACGAGGCCGGAGTACGACGCGGTGATCGTCGGAATCGCGGCGCCGTAGAGCACGCTCGGGCTTGAAGCTGTCACCGTCACCGGCTTCTGGGTGATCGTCACGGCCCCATCCACATACGTGAACTGATAGTTCGTGGCCGTGCCGTTGTAGCAGTACGTCCGTGGCGTCTCGGCGACCTGCGAGGTGACAGTCCAGGCAGAGGTGCAGAGCATGCCGCTGACGACGCTCGAGCTCTGGCTGTTAACCCACTCGGACCCGTAGCTCGGCGTGATCGTCGGCGCCGTGGTGCCGTACGTGGTGGTGCCGTTCGAGGCCGTGACGGTGACAAAGCGCTTGGTCACCGTGACAGCGCCACTGACGTACGTGAAGTTGTAGTTCGGCGCCGCCGCACCGGAGCACGAGGTGGACGCGCCGGCGGGCACGGTGGTCGTGGCCGTGTAGTTCGTCGTGCAGGTCGCGAGCGCGGTGAGGTTCGCATCGGTATCGCCGTTTTCCCAGCCGCTATACGACGGTGTCGGCGCCGGAATGTCGGTGTCGCCGTACACCCGGGTATGGCTCGACCCGGTCACGGTGATCGTCTTCGGCGTCGTCGTGATCACACCGCCCACGTACGAGAAGGCGTAGTTGGTCGCGACCGCGCCGCTGCACTGCGTGGTGTTCGCGACACTCGGCACGTCGCCGTCCTGGTACGTCGTCGTGCAGGTCGGCTGCGTTGAGAACGCCGTGGAGGTCTGGCTATTAGCCATGTTCCCGAGCGTGAAGGTGACGGTCGGGACGGCGGCGCCGAAGGCGAGCGTGTGGCTTGACGCCGTGATCGTGACCGGGCGCTGGTTGACCGTGACCGCGCCTGCGGTGTAGGAGATCGTGTACTTGTCGGAGGTGGCTCCCGTGCACGTCGTTGCCGGCGTGGTACCTGCGGTCGATGTAGCGGTGTAGACCGTGGAGCACGTCGGCTGCACGGTGAGGCCGGCAGCTGCAGACTCGCCGTACTGGAGCCCCGTATACGACGGCGTGATCGTGGGCACCGCGTCGCCATAGTTGAGCGTCGGGCTCGACGCCGTGATCGTGAGCGCTGCCTTTGTGATGGTGAGTGAGCGAGCGGCGGTATCGGCATCCCAGGAGGCGTTGCCCGTGTTGTAGGCCTGAATCGTGCAGGTGCCGGACTTGAGCGGCAGAACCGCACCAGACACGACCGAGCAGACCATCGGTGTCTGAGACAGGTAGGTGATCGCAAGACCACTATTCGTCGAGGCAGTGAGGGCCTGCGCAGTGTCGCCGTACGTCATGGCGGTCGGTGCTGGGAAGGTGACGGTCTGCACCGAGCGTGCGGCGCGGATCGTCACGTAGCCGGTGGCCATATTGCCGCTGCCGCCGAAGTCGCTCGTGGATAGGTACTCGACGTGCGAGACGTCGGCCGCGGTGAACGAGCCGCCACCACCGCCACCGTAGCCCCAGGCAGCCGCCCCGCCACCACCAGCGCCACCACCCGAGTAGCCGCCACCACCGCCACCCGAGTAGGCGGCACCACCGCCACCACCGAAGCCACCGGACGAATAGTCGCCCGCGCCACCCGTGCCGCCGGCTACGAAGGAGAGGGCGTTAGTACCAACAAAGCTCCACCCGACCGAGCTACCGGTGAGACCCGCACCGCCATAAGCGACATTGCCGTAGTTGTAGTCCCAGGCGCTGGCCCCGCCAGCGCCGCCGAGCGTACCGCCTGAGCCACCCCCAGGACCAGAGCCTGAACTGCCGCCTGTGGTGCGTACCGCGTCTAGACCGCGATTCGTCGACGTGCCGACTGAGGTGCCCATACCGCCACCACCGCCCGCCACGACGATCGGGATGTTGGCGGCCGTCGTGACGAATGATCCACCACCACCACCCGATGAGAACGAATGCGCGACGCCGGACTGGCCGACGATGATCTTCAGCATCTGCCCAGCGATGAGTTCAACGCGTCCCTGCACGACAATGCCAGCACCGGAGTAAGTCGTGCCGCCGTAGGCGCCAGCAGCCGCGATCTCATACGTGCCAGTGACCGGCACCTGCCAGTACTGGATACCGCTGGTGACGGTGTACAGAGTTGCGTTCGACGACCAGGAGGTGCCGTAGCCAGTGGCGCACGAAGACTGTGCCGGACCGATCCGGCCCGCAGAACCGCACGGCGTGAAGGTATGCGACGCGAAGTCATAGAGCTTGCGCATTGCCGTCGTCGCCGACGCAGTGGTTGCACTCGCAGGCCCCACATTGCCCGCGATATCGAACGCACCGCCTGCCGCGAACCGTGCGACGAGGCCGCCGTCAGAGCAGCTAGACACAATCACCGTGCGTGTGGCACCGAGATCGTCACCAGGATCAAAGGCACAGCTGGTGGCAGTGCTGGCATTGGATAAATCCACACTGGCCACGCCGTAGACGGGCTCCGAGTAGGTAATCCCGTACGTCGCGGTCATCCCCGTCACGAGTGAGTCCGGCAATGTTGTCCAGGACGCAGTGGGTGCCGTCGTATCAATCGTGACCGACAGCGCGCTTGAGGCCGGCCCGAGCGTCGCGGCGTAATCAGTCTGTCGAGCGGTGATCGACCAGGAGCCGCCGGCGGCGAGGCCCGACAAGACGCAGGAGCCAACGCCACTGGTAATGCCGCTGCTCGCGATCGAGCAGGTGACGTTGGAGTAGCCCACCCGCGTGGCGGTGATCACCGCCGAGGCGTCAGACTCCAGCGAGCCGATCGAGACCGTCGGCGACGTGACGTTCGTGAGATCATCCGTCGCCGACTGCCCCGTATCCGAGGCCGTGACCAGATCGGGCGTCGTCGGGGCGGTCGGCGCCGTGCGGTCGATCAGCGTGGAGCGGCCGTCGTACGACCCGAACGTGGTCTGGTTGGCATAGGCATCGGTGACGGCCGTGCTCGGCGTGAAGCGCGGCACGACGGTGCCTTCGCCGCAGCTCGAGATCGTGACGGTCCGTGTGACGCCCGATCCGGTCGAGGCGAAGGTGCACCCGGTGGCCGTGCCGCCGTTCGAGAAGTCGGCGTTAGCGATACCAAGGGTGGCCGAGTTGAGCGTCAGCGTGTAGGTGAGTGTCGCGGCGTTCGTCGGCGTCAGCGCCGCGGTCGTAAAGGACGAAACCGCCGGTCCGGTCAGGTCGATCGTCACCTTCGCCGTCGAGTCCTGCAGGGTCGAGGGTGCCGAGACCCCGCCGACCGTGACGGCGCCAGCGCCGAGCGCCACGCCCACCGTGCCCTCAGTCTCGGAGCCGTTCGGCGAGACCGTGATCATGTACGGACCCATCCCGTAGCCGACCATGCTCGTGATGTCCCAGCCCGTCGCGGTACCGGTCGTGACGAGGTCGCTCATCGTCAGGTCGGTCGGCGTGTCCGTGAACGACACCGAGAACGTCAGCGGGAAGCGGCCGGAGATCGGGCCCGAGTACGGGTCGATCGTGACGACCTTTGCCGCGGGTACGAGCGCGTAGGAGAAGACGGCGAACCCGCTGCCGTCGGAACCGCTGTAGCCCTGGGTGTGAACGGGGTCGGCGACGTTGGCCGGGTTCGTGTACGACGAACCGCCTGCGCCGTTGTACCAGACGCCACCGGCACCGCCGCCGTAGTAGCCGCCGCCGCCACCACCGCCGAAGCAGTTGGTGTTGCTGCCGCCGTAGCCGAGCGAGCCGTCCTGGCCGTAGCTCGAGTGGGCTGCGATGCCGCCGGCCGACTGGGTACCGCCCGTCGCACCGTCGAAGGCCGCCTGGCCGACGAGCCCGCCGCCGTTGCCAGAGCGACCGGACCCGGTCGACAGGCTCGTGCCGTCGCCGCCGCCGCCGCCCGCGACGATCAGGCGGGTGGTCAGCGCGGCGCCCGTGCGGAGGTCGGTCGCGCCGCCACCGCCGCCACCCACCTTCGAGTAGTAGCTGCCGTCGGAGCAGCTGTTCATCCAGGTGCTGCCGCCGCCGTTGAAGCCGCCGCTGGCCGCCATCGTGTAGCCGAAGTTGTAGTACGACTGCCCGGCGCCGCCGACACCGCCGACGTTGACGCGCACCGTCGTCCCCGCGATGCCGGTGAGCGTGCCCTGCACGCGGCCGCCGAGGCCGGCCATGTCGGGATCGGCGTAGTTGGAGGCCGGCATCTCGCCGCCCTTGCCACCCGCGATGTCGAACGCGATGCTCGTCGCCGACGCGGGCACCGCCCATGTCTGCTCCGCGCCGGTGGCCGTGAACCACTTGAAGACCTGCCCGGGCGACGCGACGATCGCCGTGCCATGGGCATTCACGTACGTGACGACGAGCCGGAAGACATTCCCGCTGTACCCGGAGCTAGGAGTGAGCGTCGCCCCGGTCGCGCTCGGATAGTCGGCCCACGTCGTGCCGCCGTTGCTCGAGTACTGCCACTTGCGCGTGGCAGAGCCGCCGGGGATCGCGACCCATGTGCCGTCGTTGGCGACGAGCGTGAAGGTCTGCGTCGAGCCCGAGATCGTCGTCGAGATCGACGGCTGCGCCGTGAGCCACGGCTCCTGCGCCGTGCTCGCGGAACTATCGCCCGCGAGCGTCGGCCCGGTCAGATTGACCTGATTGATGATGCCGTCGGCGGCAAGCCGCGGGACCAACGTGCCGCGATTCGCGCCCGTCAGCGTCACCGTGTACGGGCCAGCGCCGGAGCCCGACACAGCGGTGACCGACCAACCGGTCGCCGTCCCACCCATCGTGAAGTCGCTCGCCGCGAGCCCCGTGACGATCTCGTCGAAGGCGATCGCGTACGTCGTGCCACCCGCGCTGTTGGCCGAGTAGGCGAAGGACGTCACCACCGGCGCTGTGTTATCGACGCGGAACGCCAGCGAGGAGCCCGCGGCCGACTGGTTACCGGCCGGATCCGTCTGCCGCGCGGTGACGGTCCACGTGCCATCGACCAGCGAGGGCAGCACGCAGCTCGAAGCCGTTGCCGTGCAGCTGACAGTCGTCTGGCCTGGCGACGTTGCGGTCACGACGATGGTCGCGCCCGACTCCCACGTGACGACATCGATCGTCGGCGTACGCGTGGCCGTGACGTTGTCGGTGGTGCTCGAGCCGGAGTCCGAGGCGGCGTTGAGGTCGGGCACGATCGCCGCGGGTGCCGTCACGTCGAGCGCGATCGAGTCGTCGGCCGTCCCCGGTGCCGTCTCGACGTTGCCAGCGAGATCGGTCGTGCGCGTGTACACGTAGTACGTCGCGGTCGAGCTCGGCAGGGTGCAGGTGATGGTGCCGCTAGTCGCGGCCGAGGTGACGGTGCCGCACTGCGTCGGCGACGTCAGGCCCACCGCCGTCGAGTAGTAGGCGGTGACGTTCGTGATCGTGTTGGCGTCGGACGCCGTGTAGGCGACCGGGACGGCGACGTTGTTGGTGAGCGTGGCCGTAATCGCACCGCTCGAGACCGGCGCGACGCGGTCGAGGATGATCGAGTCGTCGCCCGTGGTGTGCATCGCCTCGGTGTTGCCGGCGAGGTCGGTGCCACGTGCCGCGAGGTAGTAGGTGCCGTCGGTCGCCGGCAGGGTGCAGGTCTGGCCCGTCAGCGACGTGCTCGCACTAGTCCAGGAGCCGCAGCTGACGGCGCCGCTCATGTTGGCGTTCGTGGAGTAGTAGAGCGTGCCGCTCACCATCACGCCGGTTTCGGTGATCGCGACGGCGACGTTGGTGACAGCCGTCGTGCCGATCTGCGTCGTCGCCGTGGAGGTGACCGTAACCGGAGCGGTCGTGTCGTACGCGATCGTGTCGTTGGCGAACCCCGGCGCCACCTCGACGTTGCCGAACGTATCGCGCGACTGGGTCCACACGTAATACGTCGCCTGCGTATTAGGCAGTGTGCAGGTGATCGTGCCGCTGGCCGCCGACGAGGTCGTCGTGCCGCAGAGCGTCGGCGACGTGAGCGCACCTGACGTCGAGTAGTACGCGCTGACCGACTGCAGGTTGTCAGTGATAGTCGCCGTGTACGCGACGGCGACGCTCGTGGAGTTGGTGTAGGTCGGCGTGATCGTCCCGAGCGTCGCAGCGGGCATGAAGACGATCGAGTCATCAGCAGAGACTGGGATGTCTTCCACGTTGTTGGCCGCGTCTGTCGACCGCGTGAAGACGTAGTACGTCGCTGGCGTCGACGGGATGGCGCAGTTGAGCGTGCCGCTCGTCGCGGTGGACACGAGGGTCGCACAGAGCGTCGGCGAGGTGAGCGCCGCACTCGTCGAGTAGTAGGCGCGGATGCTGGCGAGGCCACCGACGTCGGACGCCGTGAACACGACCGCGACGGTTGTGGCATTCGTCTGCGTAGCGGTGATCGAGCCACTGGAGACCGGCTTGACGAGGTCGCCGACGGTGAGGACGAAGGCCGTGCTGGCCGTCGTCGCTCCGTCGGTCACGTTGACGGTGATCGTGGAGGTGCCGGACTGCCCCGTCGCCGGCGTGATCGAGAGTGTGCGGTTGGCGCCGGAGCCGCCAACGGTGATGTTCGCGTTTGGCACCACCGTCGTATTGCTCGAGGTGGCCGTGACGGTGAGCGATCCGACCGCGGTGTCGGTGTCGCCGACGGTGACCGCTATGCCGCTGATCGTCGTGTTCGAGTTAGTGCCCTGGTCGGCGATCGTCGCGACGGTCGGCGTCGCGGTGGCCCAGCGCAGCATCACAACGCCCGAGGAGCCGGCCGTGTTGGCGTCGCCGCCGTTGCCGGAGTTCGCCACCGTCGCCTGCGCAGCCGCTGTGCCGCGGCCGGAGCCGCCGCGCGCGTAGGTGACGCTCGAGCCGGTGAACGTTCTCGCCGAACCCGACGGCGTACCACCAGCACCACCACCGGCACCACCGACGCGCGACGTACCACTCGCTCCAGCGTTACCCGCGTTGCCCTGTCCGCTGGTGGCCGAACCGCCGGCGCCCGCCGTCCCGTTGTACGGCGCGCCACCACCGCCGCCGGAACCGCCGGAACCACCGGCGATAGCGCTGGCCGTCGCCGTCGAGGCGGCGGATACGCCATCGCCGCCGTAGCCGCCGCCGTTGGCCGTCAGCGGACCGAACGCGGAGCCGCCGCCCGTCGCGCCCACCGCACCACCGGTACCGACGGTGATGCGGTACGACGAGCCGGGCGACACCGAATAGCCCGTGTTGTTGACGAGACCACCGGCGCCGCCACCGCCGCCCGTGTAGAACGTGCCGCCCAACGTGTGTACGCCGGCGCCACCGCCGCCGCCACCGCCGACGACGAGCGTCTGGATGCTGGTCACACCGGCCGGCGCCACCCAGGAGCACTCGCCGGTGGCGGTGACCTGGCGGATGTTCCAGCCGCTGGCGACCGTGTCGTTCGTCGGACAGGCCTGCGCCGCCACCTGCGCTTGCACGAGGATCGCCGAGGCCGAAGCGTTGGTGCCGTCGTAGGCGCGCACGGTGAACGCGTTCAGCAGGCCGTACGCATTGGCCGGCGGCGTCCACACGAACGACTCTCCCGGACCGATCGCCGTGACGCTAGGTGTGACGGCGACGCCGCCCTTGGTGACAGTGCCGGTGACGACCGACTCGATGCGGAACTTCAGCGTGGCGTCACGCGCGACGGCGTCGGAGGAGGCCAGCAGCGCGGCGTACGTGATCGTGAAGGTCTGGTCCTCATTGGCGCCCGTCAGCGGGTCGATGTACGTGACGGTCGGCTGGTTCGTGACCGGCGCGAGGACGACTGACACCGTCGTCGCGGGGCTTGACGAGTTGACGCCGTCGGATGCCGTGACGGTGAACGTGAACGTGCCGTTGGCGTAGTCGACCGGCACGTACGTCAACTGCCCGAGGTCGTTGTACGGGATCACCTGATTGACGGTGACGAGGGATGCGCCAAACCACAGGACGCCCGACGATGGCAGCGTCTTGATCTTGATGCTGTCCGGCTCGAGCGCGCGGTCGTCGCTGAACGGCGCGGCGAAGCTCGACGGGCTGAACGTCATCGTCGAACCCTCGGTGCCGGCCAAGGCGAAGTTCGCCAGTGTCGGCGCGGCGCGGTCGATCGTGACGGTCGGCGTCGCGTTCTGCTCGGTGGCCGGCCCGAGGTTGCCCGCCAGATCCTGAGCGCCCGTCGCGGCGAAGGCTGGCGTCAGCGTGCCCGTCGAGCAGCCCGTCACCGTCAGCGTGCGCGTGCTGCCGTTGTCGGTACCCGGATTGAAGGTGCACCCCGTCGCCGTGCCGCGGTTGCGGAAGTCACCCGAGCCGATACCGGTCACCGACTCCGAGAACGTGAGGCTGTACGTGAACGTCGTCGCGCCCGAAACGGTCGCCGACGTCGTCGTGAACGACGACAGGAGCGGCGGCACACGATCGAGGATGATCTGCGCGTCGTACGTGAGTGGCGTCGCCTCGACATTGCCGGCCGAGTCGGTGGCGACCGTCCAGATGTAGTACGTGCCGTCGGTCGAGCGCGAGCCGTCGACGGGATCGTTGGCCGGCAGATCGCAGGCCACGCTGCCGCTGGCCGCCGATGACGTCGTCTGGCCGCACGGCTCCGGGAACGTCATCGACATGCTCGTCGAGTAGTAGGCGTCGATCGTCTGCACCGTGCCGACGTCGGACGCCGTGTACGAGACGGTCACGGTCGGGTTATTCGTCGCGGTGCGCGAAATCGTCGCGAATGACGTCGGCGGCACCGTATCGAGCGTGATCGCGCTACCTACGGTGACCGCCGCGGCGGGTCCGGCCGTCCCGGAGAGGTCGTCGGCAGCGTCGGCGCGCAGGCGCGGCTGCAGCGTGCCGTTGGCGCAGCTGGAGATCGAAACGGTGCGTGTCGAGCCGGTGTCGGCGCCCGGGTCGAAGACGCAGCCGGTGGACGTGCCGACGTTCGTGAAGTCCGCGGCGGTGATGCCGGTGACCGACTCGCTGAAGGTCAGCGTGTACACCTGGGGCGTGATGCGCGTCATGCCCGTCAACGTCGTCGTGAAAGACGAGACGGCCGGCGGCGTGCGGTCGACGGTGATCACCGTCGTGCTGACCGCAGCGGCAGGACCCGTGTTGCCGACGGCATCGGCAGCGCCATTGGCCGCGAAGCGCAGCTGGAGCGTGCCCTCCGAGCAGCTCGACACCGTGACCGTGCGCGTCGCGCCAGTGTCGTCGCCCGGATCAATGCTGCAGCCCGTGGCGTCGCCGAGGTTGGTGAAGTCGCCCGCGACGATGCCCGTCACGGGCTCCGAGAACGTCAGCGTGAACGTCTGCGTGGCGTCGTGGTTGAACGCGCCCGACGTCGTGGTGAAGCCCGTCACGCTGGGCTTCGTCGCGTCGGTGATGCGCACCGCGTAGGTGCGCTCGGCGGTTGTCGTCGATCCGTTGGTGACGGTGTAGCCGAAGCTGTCGAGGCCGTTGGCGTTGATATCGGGCGTGAGGGTGAACGCGCCGCTGCTCGGGTCGGTGATGTCGAACGTGCCGAGCGTCGGCGTTGTCGCGGCCGCGAAGGTGACCGAACCGGCGGGGTCGTACCCTGGCAGATAGGCGTCGAAGGCCGGCGTGTCGTTGATGTTCAGGCGCGTCCCGAGCGTCGGCACGTCCGACGAGGTCGCTGTGCCGGTGTACGTGCCGTTGAGGATCGAGCCGACTGCCTGCGAGCTGTTGTAGGCCGTGGGGCCCAGCGTCTCGTCGAGGAACCAAGTACCGACACTGGCGGCGAAGCGCAGGTCGTAGGTCGCGGCGATGACCGAGGCGCTTCGAGCCGTGCTCCAGATCGACACGTCGCTGATGCGCCCGCCGAACGGCGCGTTCTCACGCAGGTCGCTGCCGATCAGCAGCGGGTTGGTGTTGACCGTGATCAGCGTCGGGATGCCGTACGACACGGCAAACTCATCGTTCGCGAACAGGGACTGCGTGTACTCGGCCGTGCCGTTGAGGTACACGGTCACCGTCTGCCCGCTCTTCACGAGCGTCACGTGCGTCCAGCGGTTCGGCAGCAGCACGAGCTGCGTGTCGAACCAGATGCCGCGCGTGCCTGTCAGCTCCGAGTCGAGCTGGTACTGGAGCGTGCCGTTGCGGAAGGCCAGCGAGTAGGACTGGCGCTTCTCGAGAATGGTCTGCTCGCCGGAGTCGGTGGCGGGCCGGACCCACGCCTGAAGGGTGAAGGCGCTGCCCAGTGCGAGCGCAGGATTGTCGGGGATCGTGACCTTGTCGGTGGGCGGCATCGGATCGGCCGGGGCCGCGGGCGGCGTCGGCAGCGTGAACAGCCGCGATTGGTCCGCTGCGGCGGTGATGACGGCAGGGCTGGCGGGAGCGGCCTGCGTGCGGGCCGCAAATCCCAGTAGTAGAGCCGAAAATCCAAGGGTCAGACCGAAAATGAGCAACGCGGAGCGGAGGGTCGGGATCCTGCGAAGCGCGGGGCTCCCGCACCGTTGATTCGGTTTTTTGGTAACGAGCGTTACCACTAGCCAAAATTGTATTGTGGAACGACCGTTTTAGGCGGGGGGGTAGCCCCCCGCCACCGCATAACCATGGGGGTTTGTGGGCGCGCCTACCGCACGGCGTAGCAAGCGCCCACGGGCATCAGTGCCCGAAGGCGGAGAGCAGGTCCTGCGTGCCGAGCACGAGCATCATCACGCCGAGGATGTAGCGCCCATTGATGGTGGTCCAGCGGCCAAGCTGCTCAAGCTTCCCCCGCGCTCCGTCGCCGCCGACCAGCGCGGCGGTAAACGGAATCAGCGCCGGGAGCGCCGTGATCAGGATCGAGATCACGAGCACGACGACGTTGTCCTGCAGCGGCATGCCCGCGACGGACAGCCGATGCACGATGGCGACGATCACGACGAATGACGCCGAGAACCACATCATGACCATGCCGACGAGGAAGAACGCGATCGTCGGAATGCGCGGGCTGTCGATTCGCTGCAGGGCCTTCTGCTGCGATTCCGGGCTCGGCGCCTTGAAGAAGAAAAACGCGGCCGTGATGAAGAGAAACAGTGCGATCACGATCTGCGCGGCCTGCGACGAGAGCAGGCCCTGGTGCCCCGACTCACCGGTCAGATCGAGGCGCAGCGCAATGTAGACCGCGGCGAAGAACAGCGTCGTCATCGTGATGATGCCCGCGGTGTAGAGCCCGCAACGCAAGATTGGACGGCGCCCGGCCAGGAGCACAAGTGCGCCAAGCAGTGCCAGCGGACTGATCGCTCCAGCCAGCGCGAGCGGCACGGTCTCTGCGAGCACGCCACCCATCGTCAGTCGCCGCCGCTCACCGACCGAGGATACCCAGCCCGACTACGGCCAGAAGTTGGTGGCGCTCGGCACACCAATGCCGTACGGCTTGCCCGCAGCGGCCAGGCGCCGCAGCAGCGTCGTCTTCGTCGCAGTCGCGCGGAGGCTGATGCGCCACCCCTTGTCGTCGGCGGCGCGACCCGAGCGCAGCCAGTCGACGTAGGCGTGGTTCGCCTGCAGCGACTGGTTGAACGCGCGCAGCAGCAGCGTCACAATCGGCTGCAGTGAGGCCGGCGGCGTGGGAAGAGCCGCCACGCGCTGACGAGCGCGCTCGCGCTGCGGGATGATCGTGTTCTCGATGCGGTTCGCCGCCACGTTCCACGGCACTGCGCGACGCTTCGCCTGATCGAGCAGGATGTTGAGGTCCATACGCGGCTGGCCACCGACGTACAGCGTCGCCATCGCGCGCCGCAGCCACTGCTCGGTATTCATCATCGACAGCGTGAAGCCCGCGAGCTCGTTGTCGAGCCGTGTCCCACCCGTGAAGGTCATGACCGGCGTGACGCGCACGGCGCCGCGCTTCTGCAGGAGCTTGCGGCCAGCAGCGGAGAGCGCAGTCTTGGCGGTGACTGCCGTGCCAGCGGCGCCGGCGAACTTAGCCGTGCCGATCACCACGCGCTCGTTGGCGCGCGAGATACGTGCGGCACGGGCGTCCAACACTGATGGATCGCCATAGAGCGTGATCGTGCCATCACAGCGAGTGACCACAGAGCCCGCGCACTGGCCGGTGACGACGGCCGAGCCATCGGCGTTGGCCTTCAGCGACGCTGAACGCACCGCCTGCGCTGGCGGTGCCGTCAGCTCGATCGTCGACTGGACGCGCACCTGCGAGCCATCGATGTCGATCGTCGTGACCACGGTGACGCTGAGGATCCCATTGGCTGCGAGTTTGCGCTGGAGCTTGAGCGGCAGCGCCAGGGCAACGTTCTGTGTCTGCCCGGCGGCGATCTGCTTCTTGCTGGTGGCAATCTGCGTACCGCCGATGAACATCGTCACGGTGGCAGTGCACGCGCGGGCGGAGGCGGCGCAACCGACCTGCACCACAGCCGAACCATTCGGATCCACGGTGGCGGAATCGTCAAGCGCTGCGGGTGGCGGTGACGTGACTGGTGCGCTCGGCGTGACCGCCGTCGAGGCGCTCGACACTGCACCCGTGCCAACGGCGTTGGTGGCACGAACCGTGAACGTGTACGCGGTGCCATTGGTCAGGCCGGTGATCGCGCACGTCAGCGGACCCGACGTCCACGTGCAGGTGCGGCCGCCCGGGGAAGCAGTGACCGTGTACCCGGTGATCGGCGTGCCGCCGGTGAAGGCCGGCGCGGACCACTCAACCGTCACGCGGGCATCGCCGGCGGCTGCGGAAACCGACGACGGTAGGCCTGGTACGGTCGCGTTGATCGTCGCGGTCGCACTCGGCTGCGTGAGGAGGTACTGCGCGCGATCAGCGCCGAGCAGCGCGAGGCCGGTGACGGCTACCGCGCGGGCCGTCCCCACCTCAGGCGAGGCGAAGGCCCCGACGGCAGCGCTGCTGTCGAGCGTGACGGCGTCGCTGCCGACGATGCCGACGAGCGTGGCGGCAGACAGATCGAGCGCTGCGACCGCGGTGCCGTCGAAGGCCCTGTCGGGCGCGGTCACGCCGGTCACCGTCAGCGGCTTGCGATCGACGGTGAGCGTCACCTGCGCCGTGATGCCGCTGGCGTAGGTCGCGGTGTCGGTCGGCGTGAAGGTGGCGGTCACGACCCGGCTGCCGGCCGTGAGCAAGGTGCCGTTGGCGACTGGCGTGTTGCCGATGGCGTACGCGAAGGTACCCGGGATCGGGTTGCCGCCGAAGGAGGCGCCGGCATTCAGCTGGGTGGCGCTCAGCGCCGTGCCGTACGTGATGTTTGCGGGCGTGCTCCAGGCGATCGCAGGCACGTCCTTGTCGATGATCGTGAAGATGCCGCCGACGTAGGCGAAGTCGTAGTTGGCCGCCGTCGCGGTGCCGGAGAAGCCGATCGCAAAGGTGCCGACCGTCTCCCCCACCGTGCGCTGGGCGGTGAGCCCGGAGACGTCGATCGACGGCAGGCCATCACTGCCGACGTAGCCCGTCACGAGGTAGGTGAGCGACGGATCGGGCGTCGTCACGCGCTTCTGGGCGTTCTGCGCCGTGACCGTCAGCGTCGCCTTGGCGACCGTGATCGCGATCGGCGCCGACGTGGCCGCATTGTAGCTGCCGTCCTGCGCGATCGAGGCGGTCACCTGGCAGGTGCCGGCGCCCGTCACCGTGAGGTTGGCACCCGTGATCGAGCACGGGCCCGAAACGACGGCGTACGTGACGAGGCCGGCGCCATGCGGACCAGTGTATGTCGCCGACAGCGTCGTGCCCGCGCCGCCGTAGGTGAGCGAGGTCGCGGCGGCCTGCGCGATGATTGTCTGGTCGGCGCGCACCACCACGACGTTCGAGGTGTCGGTCGCCGTCGTGTACGTCGCCGTATCGGTCGGGGTGAAGGTGGCGACGAGCGTGTGGGTGCCCACGGCGAGCACGTCGCCGGCGGCGCGAGCGGTTGCACCCTCTGCGTAGGTGACGGTGCCCGGGACGGAGCCCGCGTAGGCGGCCGCCGTGGCGTTCAGCTGCGTCGCGGAGAGCGCCGTGCCGTACGCGATCGACGTCGGGTCCGCCCACGTGACGACGGGCGTCTCGCGCGTCGCCGTAATCGCGACGGTCAGCGTGCGGTTGGCGGCGAGGTTGCCGTCGCTGACGCGCACGGTGAATGCGTCGGTCGCGTTCGTGGCAAGCGCGTTGACGGCGGTGTCGTTCGGCGTGTAGGTATACGCGCCATTCGACTTGCGCAGGGCCAGCGTGCCGTACGTGCCGGCGATGGAGACGGTCGCGCCATTGTCCGTGCCCGAGGCGATGCCGTAGGTGAGCGGCGCGCTCTCCGCGTCGGCGCCCGCCAGCACGCCGGACTCGGCGGGGAATGTGTCGGCGGCCGCGGTGTCGGTGATCGCCATCGACGACGGCGCGGCGAGGGTCGGCGTGTCGTCGGTACCCGTGATCGAGACGACCAGCGTGCGTGACGCGCTGAGCGAGCCGTCGGACGCCGAGACAGTGAAGACATCGGTGGCGTTTGATGCCAGCGCGTTAATCGCGTCATCGTTCGGCACGTAGACGTACTGCCCCGTGCCGGGCACGAGCCGCAGCGTGCCGTACGTGCCGACGATCACGCGGGTGTAGGAGACGCCGCCGATCGTCTGCGCCGAAGCGGTCGCGCCCGTCGCGTCATAGGTGCGCGCGGTGTCCTCGGCGTCGCTCGAGCTGAACGTGCCGGTGGCGTTCGAGAACGTGTCGGCCGCGGCGGTATCGGTATACGTCGGGCCGGTAATGGGGTTGAGCAACGGCCGGTCGTTCGTCGCCGCGATCGAGATGACGAGTGCGCGCTGAGCCGTCAGAGTGCCGTCGCCAGCCGTCACCGTGAAGATGTCAGTGGCGCTCGCCGCCAGGGCATTGACCGCCGCGGCGTTCGGGGTGTACTCCCAGACGCCGGTCGTGCCGTTGACGACGAGAGTGCCGTACGAGCCAACACTGGTGCTGAGTCCGAGCGCCGGGGTGACGCCATCGATGCCGTAGGCGACGGTATTGAAGTCCGAATCGGTGGAGACCAGGTTGCCGGTCAGCGGCGTCGGATACGTGTCGGCGCCGCTCGTGTCAGACAGGAACCCACCGCTCGGGGCGCTCAGCACCGGGCGGTTATTGATGCCCATCAGCGAGATTGTCATTGGCAGCGAGGCTGTGGCCGAGCCATCGGTCACGTTGATGGTGAAGGGCTCAAGCGCAAGCCCGACAAGCGCGCGCACCAGAGTGTCGTCCGGGGTGTACGTCCAGACACCCGTCGCCGCGACGATGTTGAGCGTGCCGTACGCGCCCGCGAGGCTCGTGACGGTGCTGCCGCCCGAGACGATGCCGTAGGAGAGCACGCTGCCCTCGGCGTCGGTAGCCGACAGCGAGGCCGACAGCTCGGGCAACGGGCCGTTGGAGTCGTTATCGCGCACCACACCACCGGTCGGTGCGGCGAGGATCGGCGTGTCGTTGACGCCGGTGATCGAGATCGTGAGGGTGCGTGAGGCAGTCAGCACGCTGTCGGTCGCCGTAACCGTGAAGGCGTCGGTGGCGTCGGTCGGACGCGCGTTGATGGCCGTGGCGTTCGGCGTGTACGTCCAGGTGCCGGCACTGGCGTCGATCACCAGCGTGCCGTACGTGCCGACGAGTGTCGTGACGGTACCCGAACCGTTGTCGATGCCGTACGTCCGCGCTGTGCCCTCGGCGTCGGTCGAGGTGACGGCGCCGGTCACGGGCGTAAACGTGTCGGACCCCGCGGTGTCGACGATGGTGGCGCCGGTCGGCACGGGCATGACCGGGCGGTCGTTAACGCCGACAATCGAGATGGTCAGCGTTGCGGTGCCAGCGAGCGAGCCGTCCGAGGCCGTCACGGTGAAGGCGTCGAAGGCGTTAGCCGACAACGCGTTGATCGCCGCGGCATCCGGCGTGTACGTCCAGCCGCCGCCGCTGAGCACCGTCAGCGTGCCGTAGGCCCCGTCGATGACGGAGCTGCCGGAGGCCGGCGTGATGCCCTGGATGCCAAACGCCGGCGTCGTACCCTCGGCGTCGGTCGCCGACAGCGTGCCGGTGACGTTCGCGAACGTGTCCACAGCCGCGGTGTCGGTGACCGTGCCACCGGTCGGCGCTGCCACGACCGGGCGGTCGTTGGCGCTGGTGATCGTGACCGTGAAGGTTGCGTCGGTGGTGGCCGTGCCGTCACCGACGCGGACGGTGAAGCTCTCGGTTGTGTCGGTGGCGACGCCGTTGATCGCGCTGGCGTCGGGCACGAAGACGTAGGCGCCGGTCGCGGAATCGACGCGGAGCGTGCCGTAGGTGCCAGTGCGGGCACGGTCGTAGGTGACGCCGCCGATAGTGGCGCTCGCGTTTGTGCCACTGGCGATCGAGTACGCAAGCGTCGCGCCCGTGTCGCGGTCGGCGCCGACGAGCGTGCCCGTGGCGTTGGCGAACGAATCGACCGCAGTCGTGTCGGTGTACGTGGCAGCCGTCGGCGTTGCCAGCGTCGGCGCGTCGTTGGCCGCGGTGATCGAGACAGTGAGTACGGCGGTCGTCGAGGCCGTGCCATCCGAGACCGTTACGGTGAACGTCTCCGACGTATCCGTGGTGCGGGCGTTGATCGCGGCGCGGTTCGGCGTGAACACGTACGCCCCGGTGGCGCGGGTGACGGTGAGCGTGCCGTACGTGCCGGTGCTCGTCACGGTCGCGGCCGGGGTGACGCCCTGGATGCCGTAGAGCAGCGTGTCCCCCGTGTCGACGTCGGCACCTGCGAGCGTGTCGGTGCCATTCGTGAAGGTGTCGTTCGCGGTCGTGTCCGTGTACGCGAGAGTGGTCGGTGTGGCCAGCGTCGGCGTGTCGTTGACGGCGGCGAGCGTCATCGTGACGGTCGTGGCCGGCGACGAGCTGTTGAGGCCGTCGGACGCGGAGACGGTGAAGGCGATCGCACCGTTGGCGTTGGCGACTGGCGCGTAGGTGAGCGAGCCGAGGCTGGCGTACGGGATCACCTGGCCGCTGGTGACCGGCGTACCCGACAGGCTGAGCGTGCCGGTGTACGGCAGGCCGGCGATGGTGATCGTCGTCGGCGTCGACGTGCGCGCGTCGGCGTAGGCGGCTGCGAACGCAGACTGCGTAAACGTCAGCGTCGTGTCCTCGGTGCCGTTCACGCCGATCGCGGCAAGGGTCGGCGCCACGGTGTCGCGCGTGACGGTCGTGCCGTCGGCGGCCGTGGCCGGGCCGGTGTTGGCGCCGTCGGTGGCGCCGTTCGCGGCGAAGCGCGGGATTACCGTGCCGTCGGTGCAGCCCGTCACCGTGACGGTGCGCGTCGAGCCCGAGTCGGTGCCGGGGTTGAAGACGCAGCCGGCGGCGGTACCCGCGTTGGAGAAGTCGGCCGCCGCGACGCCGGTGACGTTCTTGGAGAACGTGAGCGTGTAGACCACGTTCGCACCGTTCGTGAGCGTCGCGGTGGTAGCGGTGAAGGACGAAACCGTCGGCGCAACGGCATCGCGGAGGATGGTGTCACCAGTGAAGGCCGAGGCCGGGCCCGCGGTGCCCGCGAGGTCGGCCGCGCCGCCGGCGACGAAGCGCGGGATCACCGTGCCATCGGAGCAGCTCGTGACCGTCAGCGTGCGCGTTGCGCCCGAGTCTGCGCCCGGCGCGAAGACGCAGCCCGTCGCCGTACCCGTGTTGGTGAAGTCTGCAGCCGCAACGCCCGTGACGAGCTCGGAGAACGTGAGCGTGTACGTGAGCGTCGTCGCGTTGGTCGGCGAGGCGGTGACCGCAACGAGCGAGACAACCGCCGGGGCGGTGACGTCGCGCGTGATCGTCGTGGTGGCGTTCGCGACTGCGGCCGGTCCGGTGTTGGCGGCCGCGTCAACGGCACCACCCGCACTGAATTGCGGCGTCACGGTGCCCTCGGAGCAGCCGGTGATCGTGACCGTACGCGACGCACCCGTATCGTTGCCCGGCGCGAACACGCAGTCCGTCGCCGTGCCCGAGTTCGCAAAGTCGCCAGCAGCGACATCGGTGACCGACTCGGAGAACGTGAGCGTGTAGGTGAAGCTCGCGGCCGTCGTCGGCGAAGCTTGGGCGGACGAGAAGCCCGACACCGTCGGCGCCGTGCGATCGATGGTGATACTCGAGCCCGTGGCAGCCGTAGCCGGGCCCGTGTTGCCGGCCGCATCGGTCGCGCCGTTGACGGCGAAGCGCGGCACCAGCGTGCCCTCGGAGCAGCTCGTGATCGTGACCGTGCGCGAAGCACCCGAGTCGGTACCGGGGTCGAAGACGCAGCCCGTTGCCGTGCCGGTGTTCGATAGGTCAGCGGCGACCACGCCCGTGACCGACTCCGAGAACGTGAGCGTGTACGTGAGCGCGGTCGCGTTGGTCGGCGATGCGGTGACAGCCGTCAGCGTCGCCGTCGGCGCGGTGCGGTCGACCGTGATCGTCGTCGTGGACGTCTCGGCGGTGGCCGGGCCGGTGTTGCCCGCACCGTCGCTCGCGCCGCCGACGGCGAACTCCGGGATCACCGTGCCAGCGGTGCAGTTTGTGATCGTAACGGTGCGCGATGCGCCCGCGTCGGTGCCCGGCGCGAAGGTGCACGACGCCGCCGTGCCGGTGTTCGAGAAGTCGCCCGCCGCGACACCTGTGACCGACTCCGAGAACGTGAGGGTGAACGTGAAGCTCGTCGCGTTGGTCGGCGTTGCCTGGGCGCTGGTAAAGGCAGTTACCGTCGGGGCCGTCGTGTCGCGTGTGATCGTCGCACCCGTCGCTGCGACTGCCGGGCCACCGTTCGACGCGAGATCGTTGGCACCACCGGCGGCGAAGCGCGGAATGATCGTGCCCTCGCCGCAACCCGTGATCGTCACCGTGCGCGAGGCGCCGGAGTCGGTGCCCGGCGAGAAGCTGCAGCCCGTCGCCGTGCCGGTCTGCGAGAAGTCGCCGGCGGCCACACCCGTGACCGACTCGGAGAACGTGAGCGTGTACGTCAGCGTCGAGGCGTTGGTCGGCGACGAGGTGACGGCCGTGAAGGTCGACACCGTGGGCGCCGTGATGTCACGCGTGACCGTGTCACCATCGGCTGCTGTTGCCGGGCCCGTATTGGCGACGGCGTCGGTCGCGCCGTTCGCGGCGAAGCGTGGGATGATCGTGCCCTCACCGCAGCCCGTGATCGTGACGGTGCGCGACGTGCCGGAGTCCGTGCCCGGACTGAACACGCACGACGCGGCGGTGCCGGCGTTAGAGAAGTCGCCGGCGGCGACGCCCGTCACGGCGCGCGAGAACGTGAGCGTGTACGAAATCGAGGCCGCGTTTGTCGGCGACGAGGTGACGGCCGTGAACGACGACACGGTCGGGGCCGCGGCGTCACGCGCGATCGTCGGCCCGTCGGCGATCGTGGCCGGGCCGGTGTTGCCCGCGGCGTCGGTCGCACCGTTCGCGGCAAAGTGCGGAATGATCGTGCCGGCCGAACAGCTCGTCAGCGTGACGGTGCGGATCGCCCCCGCGTCGGTGCCGGGAGCAAACACGCAGCCCGTTGCCGTGCCCGTCTGCGTGAAGTCGCCGGCCGCGACGCCCGTGACCGACTCGGAGAACGTCAGCGTGTAGACGACCGACGTGGCGTTGGTCGGCGTCGCGGTGACAGCCGTGATCGCTGCCGGTGCCCTCCGAGCAGCTGCTGATCGTGACCGTGCGCGACGCGCCCGAGTCGGTACCAGCCGAGAACGAGCAGCCCGTCGCCGTGCCCGTGTTCGAGAAGTCGCCCGCCGCCACGCCCGTGACCGCTTCCGAGAACGTCAGCGTGTAGACGATCGAGGAGGCACTCGTCGGCGCGGCCTGCGCGCTGGTAAACGACGACACGGTCGGGGCTGTGCGATCGATAGTGATCGTGGCGCCTGTCGCGGCCGAGGCCGGCCCGGTGTTGCCGGCCGCGTCCGTGGCCGCGTTGACGGCGAGACGCGGAATGACCGTGCCTTCGGAGCAGCCGGTCACGGTCACCGTGCGCGACGAGCCCGAGTCGGTGCCAGGGTCGAACGCGCACGACGTCGCCGTGCCCGTATTCGAGAAGTCGCCCGCCGCGACACCCGTGACCACCTCAGAGAACGTCAGCGTGTAGCTGAGCGACGTCGCATTCGTCGGCGACGCGGTGACCGCCGTGAACGACGACACCGTCGGCGCCGTGATGTCGCGCGTGATCGTCGAGCCATCGGCGACCGCAGCCGGACCGTTATTGCCAGCCGCATCAGCAGCGCCATTGGCGGCGAAGCGCGGGACGATCGTGCCCTCGCCACAGCCCGTGATCGTGACGGTACGCGACGCACCCGAATCGGTGCCCGGCGCGAACGCGCACGACATCGCCGTACCCGTGTTCGAGAAGTCGCCGGCCGCCACACCCGTGACCGCCTCGGAGAAGGTGAGCGTGTAGGCGATGCTCGACGCGTTCGTCGGCGACGACACGGCCGAGGTGAACGACGACACCGTCGGCGCGCTCGCATCGCGCGTGATCGTCGCGCCGTCAGCCACCGCCGCCGGGCCGGTGTTGCCTGCCGCATCAGCCGCACCATCGGCCGCATAACGCGGAACGATCGTACCTTCGGAGCAGCCGCTCACAGTCACCGTGCGCGACGTACCCGAATCCGTACCCGGCGCGAACACACACGACGTCGCGGTCCCCGTGTTCGAGAAGTCCCCGGCCGCGACACCCGTGATCGACTCGGAGAACGTCAGCGTGTACGTGAGCGATGAAAGGTTGGTCGGCGACGCAGTCACAGCCGTGAACGACGACACGGTCGGCGCGGTCGTGTCACGCGTGATCGTCGCTCCGGTGGCAGCCGAAGCCGGGCCAGTGTTACCGGCCGCGTCCGTGACCGCGTTGACGGCGAGGCGCGAAATGACGGTGCCCTCAGAGCAGCCGGTCACGGTGACGGTGCGCGACGTGCCCGAGTCGGTCCCCGGATCGAAGGCGCACGACGTTGCCGAACCCGTATTCGAGAAGTCGCTAGCCGCCAAACCCGTGACCGCCTCGGAGAACGTCAGCGTATAGCTGAGCGACGTCGCATTCGTCGGCGACGCGGTCACCGCCGTGAACGACGACACCGACGGCGCGGTCGTATCGCGCGTGATCGTCGGACCGTCGGCGATCGTGGTCGGGCTGGTGTTACCCGCCGCATCGGTCGCACCGTTCGCGGCGATGTGCGGGATGATCGTGCCCGCCGAGCAGCTCGTCAGCGTGACCGTGCGCGTGTTGCCCGAGTCGGTGCCCGGCGCGAACACGCAGTTCGTCGCCGTGCCCGTCTGTGTGAAGTCGTCGGCCGCGACGCCCGTGACCGACTCGGAGAACGTCAGCGTGTAGACGACCGACGTGGCGTTGGTCGGCGTCGCGGTGACGGCCGTGATCGCTGCCGTCGGTGCGGTGCGGTCGATCGTGATCGTGGTGCCGGAGGTCGCCGCCGCGGCCCGGTGCCCTCCGAGCAGCTGCTGATCGTGACCGTGCGCGACGCGCCCGAGTCGGTACCAGCCGAGAACGAGCAGCCCGTCGCCGTGCCCGTGTTCGAGAAGTCGCCCGCCGCCACGCCCGTGACCGCTTCCGAGAACGTCAACGTGAAGACAACAGAGGCCGCGTTCGTCGGCGACGAGGTTACAGCGGTAAACGACGACACGGTCGGCGCCGTCGTGTCACGCGTAATCGTCGCTCCGGTGGCAGCCGACGCCGGGCCGGTGTTCGATGCCGCATCAACCACCGCGCCCACCGCGAGGCGGGGGATGACGGTGCCCTCAGAGCAGCCGGTCACGGTGATGGTGCGCGACGTGCCCGAGTCGGTCCCCGGATCAAAGGCGCACGACGTCGCCGAACCCGTATTCGAGAAGTCGCCCGCCGCGACACCGGTCACGGCCTCGGAGAACGTCAGCGTGTACGACAGCGATGTGGCATTCGTCGGCGTCGCCGTGACCGCCGTGAACGACGACACCGTCGGCGCCGTGATGTCGCGCGTAATCGTCGGCCCGTCAGCGATCGTCGCCGGACCGGTATTGCCAGCCGCATCGGTCGCGCCATTCGCGGCGAAGTGCGGAATCACGGTGCCCCCCGAGCAGCTCGTCAGCGTGACCGTGCGCGTGTTGCCCGAGTCGGTGCCCGGCGCGAAGACACAGCCCGTCGCCGTACCCGTCTGCGTGAAGTCACCGGCAGCCACACCCGTGACCGACTCAGAGAACGTCAGCGTGTACTCAATCGACGACGCGTTCGTTGGCGACGAGGTGACAGCGGTGAGCGTCGCAGTCGGCGCCGTGCGGTCGATCAAGAGCGACGAGCCAGCGGCAGCCGAGGCCGGCCCCGTATTGCCCGCCGTATCGGTGGCGCCCCCACTCGCAAACTGCGGCACGACGGTGCCCTCCGAGCAGCTGCTGATCGTGACCGTACGCGTCGTCCCGCTGTCGGTACCCGGCGCGTACACACAGCCCGTCGCGTTGCCGGCATTAGAAAAGTCGCCTGCTGCGACACCCGTTACGGACTCCGAGAACGTCAGGGTGTACGTGATGCTCGAGGAATTCGTCGGCGATGTGGCCGCCGACGTAAAGCTCGATACTGTCGGCGCAGTGGCATCCGTGATGCTGGCACCGATCGACTGCGCCGCCGACGTCGTACTGCCACGTGTGGCGGTGTAGGTGAAAGCGTCGAGGCCCGTCGAGTTCGTCGTTGGTGTGTAGGTGAAGGCACCGGTCGCCGAGGTGATCGCGACGGAGCCCTTGGTTCCCTGGCTGCCGACCGCGAAGGTGACGTCGCCCGCCGCGTCGTACGCCGGGAGAAAGCCGCTGAACGCCGCCACGTCTGTGGTGGCGAAGGTGGTCGGGGACGACAGCGTCGGGATCGTGGCCGACGAGGCAGTGCCGCTGTAGGTGCCATTGAGCGCACTGCCGCCCGTGAGCGCCGTGTTGTAGGCGACAGTGCCCGACGGCTCGTCGAACGGGAACGTCAGCAGGTTCGACGCCAGCCGCTTGTTGTACGCGCTGGCGATCTGCGCACCGGTGCGCGCGGTCGACCAGAGGCGGAACTCGCTGATAAGCCCGCTGTAGAACTCGGCGCCCGCGGTGTCGCACACCGCCATCGGCACGGTGCAGGTCGCGCCGTTGGCGCCGACGTACAGGGGGTACGCGGTGTTCTGCAGCGTCGCCGGCACACCGGTCGAGCCCGTGAACGACGCCGTGGCGCTCCCGTTGAGGTAAACCGACACGGTCGTGCCGTCCTTGACGAACGCGATGTGGGTCCACGACCCGGTGGGGATGGATAGGTCGGTGGACTGCCACAACCACGGGGGCGAGAGCGTGCCGTTCAGCGCGTACTTCAAGACGCCCGAGTCGATACCGATCGTGTACGCGTCCTGCTTGCGGAACAGGCTCTGAAGGCCCGTCGCGTTCGACGGCCGCACCCATGCCTCGAAGGTGAACGTGCCTGCCAGGTCGACGCCGGCCTGATCGGCGACGTAGACCGTATCGGGCGTACCGCCGAAGCTGCGCGAGAGATCGGTCGGGATCGTCACGGGCCCGGCGGGGTCGGCGTAGGAGAGGATCACCGTGCCCGAGCCGCCGTTGCCGCCCTCGGAGGCGAAGGTGTTCGGGTTGCCACCACCGCCGCCACCACCACCGGTGCCGATCGTGCCGCTGCCCGCCTTCGCCGTCGTGTACGTCGCGCCATTGCCACCGCCGTCCGTGCCGGTGCCCACGGTTCCGACGGAGTGCACGCCGCCACCACCGCCGCCGCCGTAGCGCGCCGACGTGCCGGCGATCGACGACGGGCGTCCGGCGCCGCCAGAGCCGCCGGTCGATCCTGATGCGTTGCCGCCGACCGCCCCCGCGCCGCCGCCGCCACCGGCGGGGAAGGCTCCTGCCGCCGTGCCGATGCCGCCGACAAAGCCCTGGCGCGTGGCGCCCGAGCCCGTGCCTGCGCCATTGCCCGACGAGAAACCGGCGCCGCCACCCGAACCGCCGGTAGCGGCGGCGGGCGTGCCGCTGTAACTGCCGCCGAGACCGCCGCCGATCGCCGTCTGGTCGGTGAAGATCGATGATAGGCCGTTCGTACCGGACCGAGCCGCGACCGTCGTGCTGGCGGTTCCCCAGAGCGTGCCGAGGCCACCCATGCCGACCGTCACCGTGTTGGCCGCGGTCGTGACGGTCTTTGTTCCCTGCAGCACACCACCGCCGCCGCCACCACCACCGACCCACGCGCCACCGCCGCCACCGCCGGCGACCACGAGGTAGTCCACGCTCGTGACGCCGGTCGGCGCTGTCCAGCCGCCGTCGGAGGTGAGGTACGAGCGCGGGAACGTGACCACGGTACGACCGCCGCTCGTAGCCGACGTCTTCGTGTCGACCCACGACGGCGACCCGGTGATCGTCAGGGCCGATCCCGCCGCAGCTCCCGTGACGCGGTTCGCAGCGGTCGCCCCCGAGCCGTCGTTGAAGTCCCAGTAGCCGACGAGGCCCGTCGCATTGGCCGGCCCCCACGTGCGCATATCCGTTTGGATCTGTGCCTCGGTTCGCGCCGTGGTCCAGTACCGCACCTCGTCGATGCTTCCAGGGAAGTAATTCGTCGTGCTCGTCAAGCCCACAAGACCGACGCGGAACGGGTAGCCGGACATGTTGCTCGAGTAGGCCGAAACCGACGCTCCAAGCCCTGTTCGCGTGTCGACGGTCGTGCCGTTGATCCGCAGCCAGGCCGATGTCGTCGAGCGCACAAGCGCGACATGCGCCCACTCCCCTGCACGGGCCGGAACGCCCGAGTCGAGCCAGGTGGTCCAGCCGGCGCTGGTGTACAAGTACCAGTGGTAAGTACCACCGCGGATGGCGATGCCGGCATCGCCATCGCGTCCCACAATCCAGCAGTACCCCGCGGTACCGCACGTGCTCGTGCTCGTAATACGAACCCAGGCTTCGTACGTGAACGTCGTGTTCGATGCGAAGATCGAGCTCGTCGATGAGACGTACTGCGACGTGCCGTTCAGCGATAGCGCCGTGTCGTCCGCCGCCTGCGCTGGCAGCGCAAACGCGCACGCCGCGACCAGCGTGGCGATGAAGGCCAACGCGAAGCGGGAGCACCGGGGTGCTCCGACCCGGAATGGCGGTTTGCCTTCCGGACGATCCTGGGCCGAAAACGGCATATACAAGCCAAAACGGTAGGTGACAGTGCTTTCACATGTGTGCCCAAATGTCGGGGTATCCCCCCATGGGCGCTGTGGCTCGCCGCTTCAGTGATCCAGCCCACTGCAGCGAGCTGAAATTAGCTCAGCTGAGGACCAGCTTGCCCAGCAGGAAGACGTTAAGGGCGAGGATCACGCACGCCACGAGCACCGCCGCGACGAGGCCGCGCGTGCCGAGTCGGAACCGTCCCATCAGGCCCCGATCGCGACTGGCGAGGATCAGCGGGATCAGCGCGAACGGGATGCCGAAGCTGAGGACAACTTGGCTGATAATCAGGGCCCGCGTGGGGTTGACGCCGATCGCGATGATCGCGATGGCGGGCGCCATCGTGATGCCGCGGCGCAGCCACAGGGGGATGCGGCGGTGGATGAAGCCCTCCATGATCACCTGGCCCGCGAGCGTGCCGACGCTGCTCGAGGAAAGGCCCGACGCGAGCAGTGCCAGCGCGAACAGCACCGGGGCGGAGCCGCCGAGGATTGGGCCGAGCAGGGCGTGTACCTCCTCGAGGTCCACGACGTCGGTGAGGCCGCGGCTGTGGAACGCCGCGGCCGCGACGATCAGCATCGACATGTTGACGAGGCCCGCGATCGCCATCGCGATCACGACGTCGATACGCTCGAAGCGGATCAGGCGGCTGCGCTCCTCCTCGCTGCGGCCCTTGGCGCGGGGCTTCGTCAGCGCCGAATGCAGGTAGATCACGTGCGGCATGACGGTCGCGCCGAGGATGCCGGCGGCGAGCAGCACGCTCTCCGTGCCGTCGAAGCCCGGGATGAAGAGGCCCTCCGCGACGTCGACGCCGTTCGGACCGGCCAGGATCACCTGCACGACGAAGCCGACGATGATGATGCCGAGCAGCCCGGTGATGACGGCCTCCATGTGGCGGAAGCCCCGGCTCGTCTGGAGCCAGAGGATGGCGTACGAGCCGACGGCGGTCACGAGCGCAGCGGGCAGGAGCGGCAACCCGAACAGCAAGTTGAGGGCGATCGCCGCGCCGATGAATTCGGCGAGATCCGTGGCCATCGCGACGATCTCGGCGATCACCCACAGCACGAACACGACGGGCTTGCGGTGCCGCACGCGGCAGACCTCGGGCAACGACATGCCGGTCGCGATGCCGAGCCCGGCGCTCATCGACTGGATCAGCATGCCCATCAGATTCGCGGCGAGGATCACCCACAGGAGCAGGTAGCCGTAGCCCGCGCCAGCCGCGATGTTGGTGGCGAAGTTGCCCGGATCGACGTACGCGATCGCGGCCACGAAAGCCGGGCCGAGGAACGGCCAGAGCTTCCTGAACCCACGCCGATCGCCGGTCAGCGACTCGGTCGCGGCCGCCAGCACGCGCGCCTCGCCCGGTAGGGCAACGGCGGCGGCCTGCTCACTCGTCTCCGGCATGTCGGGTGGTGCCACATCGGAATTCTAGGCGTTCCTAGAAATTTGCGCTAGAGCTAGACCTCGCGGTTGTGGAGGTCGTGGTCGCCGGGGAACTCCTCGCCCAGTCTCTCCAGCTCCGCGATCAAGACGCCCATCGCCGGGCCACGCTCCTGCAGGAGGATCAACCCTCCGTGCCCCGTGCCCTCCCAAATGGCGCGCCGTCCGCGCTCGCAGAAATGTCGGTTATTCCGTGTCACGATGACGCGCCGCTCAACTCGTCCCCACTCCAGCACCGCATCGTCCGACAATCCCTCGAGCTCGCGCCGGCCGTCGATCGCCTCGGCATCAATGCCTCGCTCGCGCAGCATGCCCGCCAGCTTGGCCGAAAGCATCGCGTCGAGGAGCAGCCTCAACCGGCGAGGCGCTCCAACCCGGCGCGATACGCGGCCCGCTCGCGCTCGGAGAAGGCGCGGTTCGCTTCGACCAGGTCGTCGATGTCGTCCGGATAGTCGCCGTAGTACGCAACCGCTGCCTCGACCACTCCGATCGGCTTGTCCGTGCTCTCGGCAGCTGCTGCGAGGTCGCCGTTGTGTGCCTTGACGATGTCGATCATCTCCCACACCTCGATGCCCGTGCCGCGCACGCGCGCCCGTCGCGCAGCACCGTTGTCGGTGAAGTCGATCAGCGGGTGCTCCGTCATGCGCAGCGCCTCTTCGACCATCCGCTGGGCGAGCGTGCGCGGCGGCACACCTGCCAGCTTGGCCTGGAAATAGAGGCGCTGGAGGGTGTCTTCCTTGAAGCGGAGGCTAAGTGGAGTGGCCATGCAGCGCAGTGTAGTGCAAAACGCTACACAGGGGTGCGCGGTATCGTGCCGACATGCGCACGCTTCGCTACGTGATCGTCGACGTCTTCACTGCCACCCCGCTTGAGGGCAATCCGCTCGCGGTCTTCACCGGCGCCGACGGCCTCGACGACAACACGATGCAGGCGCTCGCGCGCGAGACGAATCTGTCGGAGACGACGTTTCTGCAGCGCGCGACCGAGGGCGGCACAGCACGGCTGCGCATCTTCACGCCCGCCGAGGAGATCCCCTTTGCCGGGCACCCGGTGCTCGGGTCGGCCTGGGTGATTGCGCGCGCCACGCCGATCCACCTGATCGGCTTCGAGACCGGTATGGGCATCATTCCTGTCGAGATCGAGCGCGAGGGCGGCACGCTAGTCGGCGGACGCATGACGCAGCCCGACCCACTTATCGGCCCGGCCGACGTGAATGTCGAGGAACTCGGCCGCGCGCTTGGCGTGCCGCTGATCGGCGAGCCAGCCAAGGCCGCCAACGGCATCAATCACCTGCTCTGCCCCGTCGCCGACGTGTCGAAGGCCACGCCCAACATGCAGGCGCTCGCCGAGTACAACATGCACACCATCTACCTGTGGGCGCCCGAGCAGGACGGCATCATGCGCACGCGCATGTTCTCGCCGCTCGACGGCATCTGGGAAGACCCTGCTACCGGCTCCGCCGCTGGTGCACTCGGTGCGCACCTCTTGCAGAGCGGTGTCGTGGAGCCCGGGCGCATCACGATGCTGCAGGGCGTCGAGATGCTGCGCCCCTCCTACATCGAGGTCGATGTCGCACCGGGCGAGGCGCCGCGTGTCGGCGGCTCGTGCCGGGTGGTCGCCCGGGGAGAATTCCAGCTATGACCACCCCGATCGAACCCGGCCGCAAGGTCGTGCCCATCCGCTGGCGCGACCTCGACGGCTTCAACCACGTCAACAACGCCGTCTTCCTCAACTACCTCGAGGAGGGCCGCGACGCGTGGCTGGAGAACGCACTCGGTGAGGGCATCACCGAGCTGACCGAGTTCGTCGTGCGCCACGTCTCGATTGACTTCGTCTCGCAGATGACGCAGGAGGACGGCGACGCGATCGTGCAGGTCGAGGTCGAGAGCGTCGGCAACTCGTCGATCACGCTGCGCGAGACCGTGCACGCTTCGAGCGACGACCGCCTGTGCGCCAGTGCGCGCGGCGTGCTCGTGCACACCAATCCCGAGCACACCGAGTCGAAGCGCCTGCCCGACGACCTGCGGGCACGGCTCGTGGCGTCGATCGTCGCCTGACCTGGGCAGCCAGGTGTTCAGCACATGAACCTCTGCGACGTCACGCGCCAACGCGCTTCGTGGCGGTGATCGGGTGTGGATGTTCCAAAGGGGTCAGACCCTTTTGGAACATCTCAGCCGTTCACGGCAGGCCGACAGCGTCGCTCATGTTCCAAAAGGGTCTGACCCCTTTGGAACATCCACACCCGATCGACAAAAGAACCGTCTCACGGGTTCTCATGAGCAGAACAGCTAGGCCGGCGCCTGGATGGCCGTCTGGAAATACACGTTCTCGTTGTAGGAGTACGTGTTGTTCACCGGCGGAGCGGTGCACGACGAGCCGTCCGCACTGTCGCAAAGCGTGAGCGAACCGGTCTTCGACGACGTCAGCGTGCAGGTGCCTTCCAGCACGCAGGGATTGAAATTCGACGGGCAGAGCGGGAGCGTGGCCGGGTTGAGATTCGGGATGATCGTCGTGGTCGGCCACTTAGACGGGTCGGTGCTGGGGGTATACGCGGTGGTGATGCCCGGGAACGTGACCTGTAGCAGCGTGTCGCTGAAGATGGCCTGCGTGATCTCGTTGTAGGCGAAGATATCGAAGGTGCACATCGGCAACATTCCTCGCATTCCACACCCGTAATACCCGCCGCGATTTAGCGTCGCCTTGTCAAAAATCAAGGCACTTCCGTTGCATGCGACACCAGACTGCGCGCCATGAAGCCCCATGTACATGCCAAACGCGGGCGGCGGGAAGTCCGGGGACTGCTGCGGGGGGCAGCTCAGCGAGAGCGCGAATGACGTCCCCTGGTCGATGATGTTGAAGTAGATGTCCTCGCTGAATTCGATCTGATTGAAGTACTCGATGATCATCTCGTCGTCCGGCGAGTTCGGACACGCGCCGGAGAACACCCCCTGCGGCAACGCCACCATCGTCGGCGCACTAACGGCGATCTCTCCCGTGACCTGGCGCGCTGTGCGACCCATCAGCCCCGAGCGCGGCACACGAACCGCGGTGCGGAACTCGTAACGCCCGGCGAGCTTCGCACGGCAGACGTCGATCGTGCGGGTCGCGTGGGCTGCCGAATCGGCCGCGGACCAGCGCGAGCGGCGGAGACCAACCCATGGCCCCTTCTTCCCGTCGCGAGCAACGCGCCGCATCTGCACCTCAACGACCAGCGGGCGCCCGCGCAGCGAATCGGCGATGCGCTGGCGGATCGTGATCGTGTCGCCGGGACGCATCCGGCCGTCGGCCGTGGCGCCGACATGGGAGTGCGTGATGCAGTCATTGGCGCGGCGGGTGTCGCCGGTGAGGTCGCATCCCGTCGTGGCCGCCTGTGCCGGCGCGGCGACGGCAGCGACGATCAGAGCGAGCAGCAGCGTGAGCAGGATGCGATTGCGCATACCGTGGATCGTAGGCGACCACCAAAGCTCGCCAAGGGCGAACGTCGGCTGGCTCACCCGACGATGAGTGCTGCGACCACGCCTGCGAGATACAGGAACGCGAGGATCACATTGACGTTGAAGAACGCCTGGTTGACCTTCGAGAGGTCGTTCTCGCGCACGATCGCGTGCTCGTAGATCAACAGCGCGGCACAGGCTGCGACGGCGATCCAGTACGGCCAGGCGAGACCCGCCCAGACGCCGACCCCGATCATCGAGACGATGCTCAGCAGGTGGAGCACGCGGGCAAACCAGAGCGCACGGCCGATGCCGAAGTCGGCGGGTGCCGAGTGAATGCCTTCGGCGAGGTCGCTCTCGACGTCCATCGTCGCGTAAATGATGTCGAAGCCTGCGATCCAGAAGCCGACGACGCCGAGCAGCCAGAACGAGGCGAGCGGCAACGTGTCGGAAATCGCGACGTACGCGGCGACCGGTGCCAGGCCGATGCAGAGGCCGAGCCACAGGTGGCACGCCCACGTGAAGCGCTTCATGTACGGGTAGATCAGGAACGGGATCACCACGAACGGCCAGAGCCAGCGCGTCATCGGCGCGAGGTTGAAGCACGCGATGATCAGCACCACGAGCGAGAGCACGCAGAGGCCGACGACCTGGCCCTTGGTGACGAGGCCTGCAGGAATCTCGCGCCCCGCAGTGCGCGGATTGCGCGCGTCGACCTCGGCGTCGATCAGGCGGTTGAGGCCCATCGCCAGCGTGCGCGCCGCAACCATTGCGATGCCAACCCAGAGCAGCTCGAGCAGCGGCGGCAGGCCGTCAGCGGCGAGCAGCGCGCCGACGAGCGCGTACGGCAGCGCAAACAGCGAATGCTCGAGGCGCACGAGATTCGCCAGGCGGCGCGGCAGGCTCGGTCGGGCGGCGGACTCCATCACCGGGATCTTCGCGCTCCACGGTGATCCGGCGCGGCGGTAGGATGCGCCCGTGACTCCCGCCATCTCCGTGACTGGCCTGATCAAGCGCTACGGCGACCGCAACGTCGTCGACGGCTTGGATCTCGAAGTGCAGCGCGGTGAGGTGCTGGCGTTCCTCGGGCGTAACGGCGCAGGCAAGACCACGACGACCGAGATCCTCGAGGGCTACCGCGAGCGTGACGGCGGCGACGTGCTCGTGCTCGGAGAGGACCCGGCCACCGCCGGTGCCGACTGGCGCGCGAAGCTCGGCATCGTCTTGCAGGAGAGCCGGCCGCTCGGCGCGCTGACGGTGCGCGAGACCCTCCGCCTCTACGCCGCGTACTTCCCGCACCCCCGCGGCGTCGACGAGGTGATCGCCCTCGTCGGGCTCGAGGAGCAGACCGACCAGCGCGCCGGCCGCCTATCGGGTGGCCAGCAGCGCCGCCTCGACGTCGGTGTGGCACTGATCGGCAACCCCGAACTCGTCTTTCTCGACGAGCCCACCACCGGCTTTGACCCCGACGCTCGCCGCCAGTTCTGGGATGTCATCAGTGGCCTGCGAGACCTCGGTACCACCGTCTTTTTGACGACGCACTACATGGACGAGGCGCAGGTGCTCGCCGACCGCGTGGCCGTCATGCGTGACGGCAAGGTCGCGGCGCTCGGCACGCCCGCCGAGCTGCAGGCCCTACGCGGTGACGTCGAGATTCGCTTCGTTCTCCCGACGGGTCTCGCACTCGACGCGCTGCCGCAGCTGTCGAAGCCCGCGCTCCTGACCGGCGGTGAGGTGCGCATCGAGACGACCGCACCGACGCCCGACTTGGCAAAGCTCTGCTCCTGGGCCGAGGGCCGTGGGCTCGAGCTTGAGGGGCTCACCGTCGAGCGCCCCACGCTCGAGGATGTCTTCCTCGCGATCGCCGGCGACCAGGCGGAGGCCGCGTCGTGAACATGCTCCGCGAACAGGTGCGTGCCGACCTCCTGGCGTTCACGCGCCGCCCCGAGACGCTGTTCTTCACCGTCTTTCTGCCGGTCATCTTCCTCGTCCTGTTCGAGGCGATCTTCGGCGGCCAGTCGGTCACGCTGGCCGGTGGCGACGTCGTCGCGCAGTCGTACCTGCAGGTGCCGGCCTTCATGGTGATGGGCGTCATCAGCGCCAGCTTCGTCGCGCTCGCGATCACCGTCGTCAACCGTCGCGAGACCGGCACCTACAAGCGCGTGCGTGGCACCCCGGCCCCGGCCTGGGTGCTGATCATCGGCCAGGTTGTCACCTCGCTCGTGATCGCCATCCTGATGGTGATCGTGATGCTCGCACTCGGCAGCTTCGCCTACGGCGTCCGCGTCGAGCTCGATTACCTGCCGTGGCTCGTCGCCAGCGTCCTGATCGGCGCCATCGCGTTCTCGTGCCTCGGCATGATGCTCGCCGCGCTGACGCCGTCGAGTGAGGCCGCACCGCCGCTGGCCAACGTCGTCGTGCTGCCGCTGTATTTCATCTCCGGCGTCTTCGTCCCGATCGAGTCGCTGCCGAGCTGGCTTGGCAACATCGCGTCATGGCTCCCCGTCGCCCCGTTCGTGAAGGTCGCCACGTGGGCGTACGTCCCGGCGACAACATTGCCGTGGCGGTCGCTGGGGCTCCTCGTCGCCTGGGGCGCGGTCGGGCTGATCATCGCCTCATGGCGCTTCCGCTGGACGCCGAGGCGCGGATGACCGTCTCGCCTGCACGCGTCGCCCGGCGCCTGGCGGGCATCGTCCGCCCGCGCGTTGTCATCTCCGACCCGCCCAGCGGCGTGGTCGTCGACTGGAACGTGCCCATCGCCGTACGCGACGGGACGATCCTTCGCGCCAACGTCTTTCGCCCCGCATCGGGCGAACCCGTCCCGGTGGTGATGTGTGCGCACCCGTACGGCAAGGATGCGCTCCCGCAACGGCGCCTCGGGCGCTACCAACCGCCGATGCAGTACCGGGTCTTTCACCAGCCCGAACCGATCGAGTTCTCTGCCTGGACCGGATGGGAAGGACCAGACCCCGCCTTCTGGGTGCCGCAGGGCTTCGCCGTCGTGAATCTGGATCTGCGCGGTTTTGGGAAATCCGATGGCACGGGTGCGTTGCTCTCCGACCAGCAAGGCGATGACGAGCACGACGTGATCGAGTGGGTTGCGGCGCAGCCGTGGTGCACGGGTCGCGTCGGGTTGCTTGGCGTTTCCTACCTCGCGATCTCGCAGTACCGCGCGGCCGCCACGCGGCCACCGCACCTCGCAGCTATCTGTCCGTGGGAGGGCTTCACGGACATGTACCGCGACTTCGCATGCCCCGGGGGTGTGCGCGAGAACGGATTCCTCGCCATGTGGAGCAAGATGACCCTCAAGGGCGGCCGGGTGACGGAGGATCCCCTCGCCGAACAGCGCGCTCGACCGCTGATCGACGATTGGTGGCGATCGCGCAATCCGGCGCTCGAGCAGATCGAGGTGCCGATGCTCGTGTGCGGCAGCTTCTCCGACCACCTCCTCCACTCCCGCGGCTCGTTCGAGGCGTTCCGCCGCACGGGCTCCCAGCGCAAGTGGCTGTGGACCCACCGCAGCGGCAAGTGGTCGACGTTCTATTCGGCCCAAGCCAAGGACGCGCAACTGCGATTCTTTGACCACTTCCTGCGCGACGCGAACAACGGCTGGGAGAACGAACCACCCGTGCGCATCGCGGTGCACGACGGCGGGCCCAACCCGGTCGAGATCCGCCACGCGCCCGACTGGCCGCCGCCGGATGTCGCGTGGACCGACCTCCATCTCCAGCCCGGCGGCGTGCTCGGCGACACGTAGGCCGGATCCAGTGGCACAGCCGAGTGGGCCAATGCCGACGGTACGACGCGGTTCGCCTGGCGCGCGCCACGCGACATCGATCTGATCGGCCCTCTGGTGCTCGACCTCGCCGTCTCACTCGACAACACCGATGACGCGACCGTCTTGGCTGCCGTGCGCCTTGTCCGCGACGGCGTCGAGGTGCCGTTCGAAGGCTCCTACGGATTCGACCGCGACGTCGTAACGCACGGCTGGCTCCGCGTGTCGCACCGTGCGCTCGACCAGGAACGCTCGCTCGATTGGCTGCCGGTGCACGCACACGCGCGCGGAGCCCGTCGCGCCGGGCGAGCTCGTCAACCTGTCGATCCCCCTCCTGCCGCAGGCAACCCGCCTCCGAGCTGGTGATGAGCTCGTGCTTGAGCTCCGCTCGACGTGGCTCTTCCCGTGCAATCCGGTCAGTGGTCAAATGCCGGCACGCTACGTGCCCGATTCCGCCGGCACGACCCGCGTGCACCTCGGGCCCGAGCATCGCAACGTGCTGCGGGTTCCGATCGCGCCGAACCCGTCGTAGCGCCTAGAGGTGCTCGGTCGGTGCCGAGCGCAACAGCTCGAGCGCGTGGTTGAGTACCGGCTCGACGACATCGAACAGCTCGCCGCACGCCTTCGGGCTGCCGGGGAACGACAGCACAAGCGTGGAGCGGCGAATGCCGGAGACGCCGCGGCTGAGCATGCCGTGCGGCTTGACCTGCATCGAGAACGCGCGCATGGCCTCGTCGATACCCGGCGTCTTGCGGTCGTAGATCGGACCGAGCGCCTCGGGGGTGACATCGCGCGGGGCGAAGCCCGTGCCACCCGTGACGAGCACGAGCTCGGGCGCGTCGGCGGCGTCGGCCCAGGCCGACACCTGTGCGGCGATCTGGTCGGCCTCATCAGGGACCGTCACGCGCGCGGCGATCTCAAAGCCACTCATGACGGCCTTCTCGGCGAGCACATCGCCAGAGCCGTCCTCGCGCGCGCCGTGAAAGACGCCGTCCGAAACCGTCAACACGCAGGCGCGCATCACGCCTCCGGGCGCCGCCACGAGCCGCTCTTCCCACCGTCTTTCTCCCACAACTCGATCGCGTTGATCGAGATCGTCGGATCCGTCGACTTGAGCATGTCGTGCACGCACAGCGCGGCGGCGCTGGCGGAAACCAGCGCCTCCATCTCGACGCCGGTGCGGCCCTCGACGGCACACTCGGCCTCGACGCGCACGCAACCGGCAGCGCGATCGACACTGAGGTCAACACGGACGTGGTCGAGCAGCATCGGGTGACACAGCGGGAGGAGGTCCGGCGTGCGCTTGGCGGCGGCAATGCCAGCCACACGCGCGGTCGCGAGCACATCGCCCTTGGCCACCTTGCCGTCCTCGATCTTGGCCAGCGCTTCGTCGGTCATGTGGACCTCGGCACGGGCCAGCGCGCGGCGGCGGGTAATCGGCTTATCGCCAACGTCAATCATGCGGACATCCGTCATGCGCGGGAGTGTACGCGCTCGGCGGTGCGCGTTATGCTTGCAGGGAGCGTCATCCCCCCGACGGCGCTGTCGCGAAAGGAGTCGAACATGGCTTCCACGGATACCCTCACCCCCCAAGACTGGACCGAAGTAGTCTCGCCTCCTGCCGAGGTGCAGGCCGCCGTCGCCGCGCTCGTGCCCGACACGAACGGTGCGCCGCTGACGACCGCGCAGCTGGCCGACCTGTCCGAGGCGATCGTGAACGATCCCGCAATCTGGCGCGACCTGATCGTCGCCGACCCGGTCCGCCGCCGCTATCGCCTGCTCTTCGAAGATGACCGCCTCGATTCGTGGGTGATCATGTGGATGTCCGGCCAAGGCACGGGCTTTCACGACCACTCACATTCGGCCGTCGGACTCTGTGGCGCCGAGGGCGCCGTCGTCGAGAAGCAGATGACGCTGCCCTCCGGCCATACCGAAGTGATCGTCCGTCCCGGGGATCGTCGTGAGGGCCCGTCGGGCTACATCCACTCTGTCGCCCACCACGAGGGCGGTCCCGCAATCACGATCCACTCGTACTCGCCGCCGCTGATCGAGGTTGGCCAGTTCCGCGTCGACGACGAGGGACACCTTGCGCGTTACCCGGAGCCCGGGCGCAAGGAACTCCTCGACAACACGATCGCCGAGATCGCGCCCGACCTCGCCTGACGCTTAGGCCGCGCGGAGCTCCGCGGCGGCCTGATCCAGCACCTCAATCAAGCGCTCGACGTCGGCTGCCGTCGTGTCCGGGCAGACGAGACACATGTTGTGGAACGGCGTCACGAGGATGCCGTTATTGAGCGTGACCAGATGGAGCCACTCCTCGACCTCGTCGTCGTGGGCGTCGTGCGACTCCGTACCGTTCTTCGGCATGTCGGCGCAGAAGCGGAACTCGGCACGCGCCCCAAGGCCCTCGACGACCCACGGTAGGTCGTGGCGATCGATCACGGCCTGCATGCCCTCGAGCATCTTGGCGCCGAGATCGCACATGCGGGTAAAGGCCTCGTCGGTGAGGACATGCTCGAGCGTGCCGCGTGCCGCAGCCATCGACAGCGCGTTGCCCGCCAGCGTGCCGCCAACGCCGCCCGTGTCGACGTAGTCGCCTGCCGGATCGCTCTGGATGCGCGCATCGATCTCGGCCGTCACGCCATATGCGCCGATCGGCACACCGCCGGCGATGCTCTTGCCCATCGTGACGATGTCGGGCTGGAGCCCCCACGCCAGCGTGCAGCCGCCGGGACCCGCCGAGAACGTGTGCGTCTCGTCGATCACGAGCAGTGAGCCAGCGTCCTTGATCAGCTTCGTCGCGGCCTCCCAGTAGCCCGGATCGGGCAGCACGATGCCCATGTTCGTCAGCGCCGGCTCGGCGAGCACGCACGCCACGTCACCGTGGGCGAGCTCGCGCTCGAGCATCGCGAGGTCGTTGAACTCCACGACGCGTGTCGTCTGTGCGGGGTCGACCTGCGGGCCGACGTTGCCGGGCTTGCTCGTCGCCACGCCGTTCTCCAGCGCGATGATCGTCTCGTCGACGGAGCCGTGATAGCAGTAGCTCATGATCAACACCTTCGACCGGCCGGTTAGCTGGCGGGCGGTGCGGAGCACCCAACGGTTGGCGTCGGTGGCCGTCAGCGAGAACGTCCACTTGTCCATGCCAAAGCGGCGCGACAGCTCGTCGGCCACCCAGATCGCGTCCTCGGTCGGCAGCATCGTCGTGACGCCGCCGAGATCACCCATGCGGCGCTGGACCGCGGCCACCGTCGCCTCCGGCGAGTGCCCCGCCATCGAACCCGTATCGCCGAGGCAGAAGTCGATCAGCTCGTTGCCATCAACATCGGTGATGCGGTTGCCCTTGGCGCGCTCGAAGAAGATCGCGTGCTGACCCGCCCAGATCTGCATCCACTGCATCGGCACGCCGCCGATCATGTGCGCGTTGGCACGCTCGGCCAGCACCTTCGACTGCGTGGTGCGGCTCGCCAGAGTGGCGCGCTCGCGCGCGATCAGCTCGGCAAGGCGAGTGCGGTCAATCTCGATGCGGTCGGTACGCGGCATAGTGGCTCCGAGTCGATTCGACTCGATGGTACCGGCGCTGTCACGATTGCGTCCATGGACACGCCGCCCTTCACCCGCGTCGTCTCGGCATTGCCGACGAGCGTGCCGTTCGTCGGGCCCGATCAGATCGAACGCGAGAGCGGCGTGCCGTTTCGCGCTCGACTCGGCGCGAACGAGAACGTGCTCGGTCCGTCGCCGCGCGCGATCGCCGCGATCGGAGCGGTCGCAGGCGAGGCGTGGAAGTACGGCGATCCGCTCGCCCACGACCTACGTACCGCTCTCGCCGACCACCACGGCGTTCCGATCGACGCGATCGTGGCCGGCCAAGGCATCGATGGCCTCCTCGGCAGCGCCGTGCGCCTCTTCGTCGAGCCCGGCACGCCTGTCGTGATGACACACGGCGGCTACCCGACCTTCTCGTTCCACGTGCGCGCCTCCGGCGGTCGGCTGGTCGAGGTGCCGTACCGAGACGACCATGCCGACCTGCAGGCGATGGCGGCTGCCGCGCACACTGAGGGCGCACGCCTCGTCTACCTGGCGAACCCCGACAACCCGATGGGGACCGCTTGGGATGCCGCCGCCGTCACCGCGTTCCGCGCCACGCTGCCCGCAGACACCGCGCTCCTGATCGACGAGGCGTACATTGAATTCGCGCCGGACGGAACGGCGCCACCCATCGCCCTCGATGATCCAAGGGTCCTGCGCTTCCGCACCTTCTCGAAGGCGTACGGCCTCGCCGGCCTGCGCGTCGGCTGCGCGCTCGGTGCCCCGGCGACGATCGCCGCGTTCGATCTCGTGCGCGAGCACTTCGGGATGGGGCGCCTGCAACACGCAGGCGCCATCGCCGCGCTGGCGGATCAGGAGCACCTGCAGGCCGCACTCGACTTCACGGCCGCCGGCCGCAAGCGGATCGTCGGCATCGCCGCCCGGTTCGACCTCGCTGTCGTGCCGTCGAGTGCGAACTTCGTCTGCATCGACCTCGGCCGTGACGGCGACTTCGCCCGCGCGGTGTGCACGGAGCTGAATCGCCGCGGCGTGTTCATCCGCATGCCGTGGGTCGCACCGCAGGACCGCTGCCTGCGCGTGAGTGTGGGCGATGGCGAAGCACTCAGCGTCTTCGAACGCGAGCTGCCCGCGGTCATGGCCGCGGTCTAGCCGCCGACACGCCGCGGGGAACCGCGTGCAGGCTCACGCGTCAGATCAACGAACCGCTGGCGTCACCTACGGTGAGAGCAATGCTGTGTCGCCGTTTCATCCTCCCCCTCGTGATCGTGGCCCTGCTGGCGGGCAGCGCCACGGCCTCGGCGAGCACGCTCGTGACCCGCAACCCGCAGAGCGGTGTGAATCTGAAGGTCAATCGCAACGGCGTCGCGATGATGACCGTGAAGGTCGGTGGCCGCTGGCAGCACATCTTCGCCTGGGGTGCCGTCAACCTCTCGCGGGGACGCCTGCGTCTCGACTTCTCCGGCGGGCAGGGCGGCAGCGGCGCCAAGTGGCAGACGTTCCGGAATGTCTGCCGACCCTACCGTGGCCCGCAGTTCACCGGCATCGAAATGGTCGTGGCGAAGTGCACAGCCCCGAACGGCAGCCACTGGGCCGTCCAGCAGTGGAAGCGCTCGGTCCGCAACTACGGCGGCATCACCGGGCCAACGGAGGTGCGCATCTCGCATTGGACCGGCGCAGTCGCAGACCTTGAAGTCTTCAGCGACTGGTCCCGCTACGGACCAAGTCCCGGCGTGAAGTGGCCGCACCTGTTCGGCACGTACTCGTGGCACGGGATCCCCGTCGCCGTCGGCGAGGCGACGCCCCAGGGCGTACCCCTCGACGACGATGGCCGCAACCTCTACCTCGACAGCCTCAATGCCGACTATGGCTTCCCGCGCGGCACGTTCCAATGGAGCCGCGTCAACGGCTTCCTCGCCAACCGTCCGTACGGACAGTTCTGCTTCGAGATCGGCCCCAAGGGCGAGGTCTCGCGACTGGCTGGCATCTCGACGCTCAACCGCTATCGCATGACGACGAGCGGCCCCGGCGTCACGCCCGACGTTCGTGTCGTGTTCGACGGACCGCCGTCGCCGTACGATCCGTACTGGGAGCTGACGATGAACGAGATCCAGCGCCAGGTCGTCGGCGACAGAAACGCCAGTTGCGGCAACCCCGCGCCGCCCACGTTCTAAGGTGCGCATCGCTAACGGTCTGACGGTGGCCGTCTGGCATGCTGCCTGCCATGGCTGATCACGCCACCGCTGCGCACGCCGTCAGCAAGATCGGCGACCGAATGCCACTCGTGGTCGGGCTGCTGCTGACGTCGCTGACGCTGCGGCCGCAGATCGTCGGCGTCGGTCCGCTGATACCGGAAATCCAGCGCTCGATGGACATGTCGCATGCCTTCACAGGCTTGCTCGTGACAATCCCCGTGCTGTGCCTCGGCATCTTCGCGCCAATCGCACCGGTGATCGCGGGGCGTATCGGCGCGATCAACGCGGTTACCGTCGCCGGTCTTCTGATCGCCCTCGCCGGTATGGCCCGCGCCTTCGTGCCGGGCCCCACGGGCCTGATCCTTTTCACGTTCCTCGTTGGCGTCGGCATGGGTGTGGGCAATGCCCTGATGGTGATCGCGGTGAAGGAGCGCTTCGCCGATCGGCCGCTGTTCCTAACCGCGATCTACTCGACGGGTATCCAGTTCGGGGCTACCGCCTCGGCGGTGGCAGCCGTGCCGCTCTCGCTGTGGCTGGGCGGCTGGCGGTGGTCGCTGTTCGTGATGTCGGCCGCGAGCCTCGTCTTCGTGATCGCGTGGATCGTCGCGACGCGCAACATGCACGTGCAGCGCCAGCGTGGTGTCTTTCCCCGCTTCCCCCTGCGAAGCAGCATCGTCTGGAGCTTCGCGGCGATGTTCGGCCTGATGGGCATCGTCTTCTACGGCCTCGCGACGTGGGCGCCATCGGCGTACGTGGACCTCGGCTACTCAGAGACCTCGGTCGGCTGGCTGGCTGCGCTGTACAACATCGGCACGCTACCCACATCGCTCGCGGTCGGCCTGATCGGCGAACGCGTAACCCGCCGACAGGCGCTGGTGACTGCGAGCGCGGTAATGACCATCGCCACGCTGCTGTTTGCGCTCGTCCCCTCCCTCGGGTTCGAGTGGATGCTGCTTGCCGGCATCGCCAACGGGATGATGTTCACGGTCACGATGAGCCTGCCGCTGGACGTCGCCGATAGCCCGATCGACGTCGGCGCGGCCGCCGGCATGATGCTGTTCGTCGGCTACCTGATTACCGCGTGCGCCCCCTCGGCACTTGGTTGGGTACGTGACCTGACCGGCAGCTTCGACCTCGTGCTGCTCGCCTTCCCCGTCGCCGCAGGCCTCTTCTGCCTGATCGCGATGACGCTGTCGCCTGCCCGCCTGCAACGCGGCATCCGCACGAGCCCCTAGCTTCAGCGCTGTTACCCTTTCCCCATGAATCGCCTGCTAGTCGTTGCTGCCCTTGCCTTCGGAATCCTCTGCGCCGCCGCCTCCGCCGGCGCCCGCCCAGTCGCGTGGTCCGGTACAACCGGAACGCCAGGGGGCATGGAGATCTCCGGTATCCCCCTGCAGAGCGTCATGCTCGATGTCGCTGCGGGCAAGGTGCGCATCCAAAACCTGCAGATGGTGATGACCTGCACGGATACGCAGGACGGCCTCGTCAGCCCCGTTGCGTTCTTCACCGGGGCGTCGCCCCGCGCGACGATGCGAAGCAACCGCTACACCATCGAGTACGCCGCTGTCGCCGGCGGACGCAGCGGCCAGGTCCGCGTGACCGGGCAGCTGCGCTCGAATGGGAGGGGCACCGCGCGCGTGACGATGACCGCCACCAGCACGGACTCGTCGACGGGTGCGACGATCGAGAACTGCACCGGCGCCGTCGGCTTTCAGGTGCGCCGCGGCCCCACGAGCTGAGCCCGGCGGGAATAACCCACGTTTCGACTAGGTTTATGCCCTCGAACGTCCGCATTTCCTGAGGAGATCCAAGTGACCGACACGTCGATCCTGTTCCAGTCCGCCCAGCTCGGCTCGCTTGAGCTCAAGAACCGCCTCGCGGTCGCGCCGATGACGCGCGTCAGCGCGACGGAAGACGGCCTCGCCACGCAGGCCATGGCCGACTACTACGCCAAGTTCGCCCGGGGCGGCTTCGGGCTGATCATCGTCGAGGCCTCGTACGTCGATCAGAAGTTCTCGCAGGGCTATCACTTCCAGCCGGGCATCGCCACGGCTGCGCAGCGCGATGCGTGGAAGGTCGTCGTCGACGCCGTCCATGCCGCCGGCGCAAAGATCTGCATGCAGCTTGTGCACGCGGGCGCCCTCAACCAGGGCCGCAATGCGAACTACGAGACGGGCGCAATCGCACCGTCGGCCTTTACGCCGAAGGGCGAGATGCTGACGTTCTACCGCGGTGAGGGTGGCTACGACACGCCCCGCGAGATCACGACCGACGAGCTCATCGAGATCAAGGACTCCTTCGTCTCCGCCGCCGTCTACGCCCTCGAGGCTGGCTTCGACGCCATCGAGATCCACGGTGCCAACGGCTACCTGCTCGACCAGTTCTGGACCGCGTACACGAACCAGCGCACCGACGAGTACGGTGGTAACGCGCGCAACCGCATCCGCCTCGACGAGGAGATCGTCAAGGCCGCGATCGCCGCAACGCAGGGCAAGATCCCTGTCGGCCTGCGCCTCTCGCAGAGCAAGGTCAACGACTTCGAGTACACGTGGGCCGGTGGCGAGCAGGATGCTGCTGACATCTTCCCGGTGCTCGACGAGGCCGGCGTGAACTTCATTCACATCACCGAGCACGTCGCCACCGACGAGGTGTTCGGCTCGGGCCATAGCCTCTCCGGCCTGGCCAAGAAGTACTCCAAGGCGCCCGTGATCGTCAACGGTGGTCTTGGCGACCCGGCCACGGCAGCAAGCGTGATCGCCGCCGGTAACGCCGACGTCATCGCCCAGGGCAAGTCGGCCCTTGGCAACCCGGATTGGCCCGCCAAGGTCCAGGCCGGCGAGCCCCTCGCCGACTTCGACTTCGGTATGTTCAGCCCCCTCGCCGACCTGGCAAGCCAGGCCGCGTGGGAAGCCGCGCAGTAACGCTGAGCTAGCGAGGGCCCGGCGTCTCCGCTTGGAGGCGCCGGGCCTTCTGTCGTTCGGCGTCACTGTGCGAGCGCACGCGCGCACCGCCTCGCTGGTAGGTTGATGCGGCAACCCGCGTCAGGAGTTCCCTATGTGCACGTCGTTCACCCTCACCAGCACGAAGGGCGATGTCATCTACGGGCGCACGCTGGAATTCACCCTCCAGCTCCATTCGGTGCCGATCGTCTTCCCGAAGGGCGTCACGCGCACGGGCACCGGACTCGCGGGCCAGCCGGGTGTCGGCGGGCTGACGTGGGAGACCACGCATGCGGCTGTCGGCATGAACGGCGTCGGTCTGGAGATCATCCTCGACGGCGTCAACGATGCCGGCCTCGTCGCCGCGGCGTTCAACTTCCCGGTGTCTGCCCAGTACGTCGCGATCACACCGGAGCAGGAGTCACACGCTGTCGCATGCCATGAGGTCGGCACCTATCTGCTGACGACCTGCGCGAATATCGCCGAGGTGCGTGTTGCCCTCGCCGACGTGCCCGTGCACGGTCCGCACATGGCGGCCTACGGCGGCCAGGTCCCGATGGTGCACTACAGCATCCACGACGCGGAAGGCAATTCGATTGTCCTCGAGTGGACAAACGGCGAGCTCGCGATCCATGACAACCCGACGACCGTGCTCACGAATGAGCCGCCGTTCCCCATGCAGATCGCGCACCTCGCGGAGTACTCGTACCTCTCGCCCGATCCGGCACCCGCGATCGAATTACCCGGGATGAAGCTGCAGGCGCCGAGCTCCGGCGGCGGCATGCAGGCGATCCCGGGCGGCTTCCTCGCCTCGAACCGTTTCGTCCGCGCCTTCTGGGCCGCGCGCTGCACCCCGGCGTTCGACACCGCTAAAGAAGGCGTCCAGTTCGCTCGCCACATCCTCAACGGCTTCGACATCCCGCCGGGATCCGTGATGACTCCGGCCGGCCAAGGCGAGAGTGGCGGCCAGGCGGGCTGGGAGATGACGGAGTGGTCGAGCATGGTCGACTGCACGAACCGCACGTACTTCGTGAACCAGTTCGCGCACCAGGGCTGGACGAAAATCAACCTCGCGACCGTGTCGGCGAGCCTGACGGAAGTTACGACGCTCTCGCTCCCCACCGAGGACCGCTTCCACGAACTGACGGCGTGAGCCGTCGGGGAGCGGATGGGCCGTGAAGGGCTCGAACCTTCGACCTTGGGATTAAGAGTCCCCTGCTCTACCAGCTGAGCTAACGGCCCGCGGCGGGAATCCTAACCAAGATGCCCCGTCATGCGCTTCACGCGCCTACTGCGTCGGAATCGTCGACGAGGTCAGCGAATCCTGCAGGCGCTTGATCTCGTCCTTGACCTTGGACGTCAGCGGATCGTCGGGCGCCAGCTTGACGAACCGCTCGTACGCCGCGATGGCGCCGGTGGTGTCGTTGGCTGCCGTGGCGATCTGCCCGAGGCGGAACCACGCTGCCGGGTCGTCCGCGTTGATCTCCGTGACGATGGTCTGCGCTTCGACGGCGGCCTTGTAGGCGTCACTAGCCTCGGTCTGCAGCGGCGAGACCTTGGCCGAGACGTCAGAGAACTTCGCGCTCGCGATGCTCTCCTGCGCGGTCTGGAACGGCGTGGCACCACTCGACTGGCCGGGGATCACCTGTTGCGGGACGGCGCTGCGGCCATTGACCGTGCCCCCGCCCTGCGCCTCGGCGTACATCGTCTGGGCCTTCTGCAGGGCTGCGGCAGCCTGTGCCAGATAGACGTCGGCAATCGCTGCCTGCACCGTCGCATCCTTCGGCGCGAGCGTGGCGGCCTGCTCGGCCGCAGCCGGGACCTTGTCGAGCTGCCCTGCGGCGACCTCGGCCTGCGCGAGGTCGAGCCAGACCTGTGGATCCTCAGGCGAGGCCTTCGTTGCCGCCTCGGCCTTCTGCACGGCGCTGGAGTCGGCGGCGGTCGTGGTCGGACTGGAATCGTTGTTCTGACCGATCAGATCGACCAGCGACGGCCCGCTGGTACCAACACCCGCGAACACGAACGTAATGCCGAAGACCACGGCCAAGGCGAGGAACACCCACTTGCCGTTCTTGCGCATGCGCTCGTTCAGCGTCGGCGTCGCCGAGTACGGCGCCTCCTGGCGCTTCTTCGGGTGACGCGTCGCGCTGGTCTCCTGGGAGGCGCGCGAATGGTTCGTGTTCTTGCTCTTCGACATGAGTCCTAGGATCCGATCATCCGCGTCCGGGCCGGTCGCGCTGCGGCGAGCGCGGCAGCGAGCCGACCCTCGTCGGTTGCCCTACGGTAGCGCACGACTCCATCTACGACGGTGAGCAGCGTGCGTTCCGGTGAGCCGGAGAACACCGCGCTGACGATGGGGTCCTCTACCTCCGCGAACGGCGTGCCAACCAGATCGATCGCCGTCAGGTCGGCGCGCTTGCCGACCTCCAGCGTGCCAATCGCGTCGCCGTAGCCGAGGGCTCGAGCACCGCCGATGGTGGCAAGCTCGAGCGCCTGGTGCGCGGTGAGCGCGTCGGGGAGTGCCTCACGTGAGCGCGCCGTAAAGATCGCGGTGCGGATCTCGTCCCAGAGATCGAAGTCGACGGCGGACGCCGGCGAGTCGGTACCGATACCCACGTGCACGCCGGCGGCGAGCATGTCGGCGAGCGGCGCGGCACCACAACCGAGCAGGGCGTTCGAACGCGGGCAATGCGCGATGCCCGCGCCACCGGCCGCGACCATGCGCGCGTGCTCGGGGGTGATCTGCACCATGTGCACGAGCAAGACGTCGGGGCGCAGCAGGCCGAGCTCGGCCATCAGGTCGACGGGATGCAGGCCGGAGGCCTCAACTTCCGCGAGGTCGCGCAACGCGACCGCAACGGGGCCGGTGCCCGAGGCGATCGCCTCAAGTTCGCCCTTCGACTCGGCGACGTGCGTGATGATCGAGAGGCCCTCAGCCCGCGCCAGCGCGTCGAGCGCGCGATAGAGCGCGGGTGTGACCGTGTACGGGGCGTGCGGCGAAATGCCCACACGGATCAGCGCCGAGGCCTCAGCGCGATGCGCCTGAATGCGCTCCCACGTGCGCTCAACTGTCGGTGCGGGGTCCTGCCCCTTGCCACCGAAGGCCTCGATGTCGACGATGCCGCGCAAGCCCGCCTCGCTCGCCGCACGCACGGAGGCACCCGCGAACGAGGCGTCGGCGATCGTGCCGACACCCGACCGCAGGTTTTGCAGCGCACCGAGCGCCGCGATTGCCTCAACGTCGCCCGGCTCGAGCCGCGGACGCCGCGCCACGTGGTCGGCGATCCACGGGCCGAACGTCAGACCGTCGCCGAACCCGCCGTACGACGCGTACTCGAGGTGCGTATGAACGTTGACAAGCGCCGGCAACAGGATGGCGGCCCCAAGCTCCTCCACGTGCGCGTCGGGATGCGCAGTCAGCACCTCGGCGCGCGAACCCACAGCGACGATCTCGCCATCACGCACGGCGACCGCTCCACCGCGCAGCGGTGCCACACCGACCGGAACCACGTGGTCGGCGGCGTAGACCTCGGTCACGCGTCGCTGCCGGCGGCTTCGATCTCGGTCGTCGCCTCCTCCGGCCCATCAAGCTCTGTGCCCTTGCGCTTCTCCACAAAGAGCGCCACATAAATCGAGACTTCATAGAGCCCGAGCAGCGCGGCGAAGATAATCAGCATCGAGATCACGTCGCCGCCCGGCAGGGCGGCCGCGACGACCGACATGCCGAAGATTGCGTAGCGACGATGCCGGCGCATCCAAGCCGAGCGCATCAGACCGACGGTGCTGAGAACGAAGACGCCCGTGGGTAGCTGGAAGATCAGACCACACGCGATCAGGATCGTGACGACGAACGAGTAGTAGTCACCCGCCTGCACCTGTCGGTTGTAGAGATCGGCGTCGAAGCCAATCAGGAAGCCGAGTGCCGACGGCAGCACCAGGAAGTAGCCGAAGGCAAGCCCGACGAAGAACAGACTCGACGCTGCGCTCAAGTACGGCCACGTGCGACGGTCGTGATCCGGATCGAACGCGGGCATCACGAATGCGTAGACCTGGTAGATCAGCACCGGGATGGCGAGAATCACCGCACCGGCCAGAGCGATCTTCAGCGAGATCGTGAACGGCTCGGCGACGCCAAGGACGATCGGGTCCGGCACGCTCGCCGGCAGCGGACGATTGAGAAACTCGATGATTCGCTCGTGCTGCCAGAAGCAGAGGCCAAAGCCCACGGCCAGCGCAAGCAGGCTGATGATGATGCGGTTGCGGAGCTCCTCGAGATGATCCGTGATGTGGATCTGCTCGGCGTGCTCGACGCGTCGGGTGCTGCGGAGGCCGGAAAGCATGCTCAGGTCGCTATCGGAGCTCGCTACTCGGCCGGCGGCGCGGGAGCGGGGTCCGACGCGGCGGCTGCGGCTGCCATGGGCGGTGCTGTAGCGGCTGCGGTAGCGGCTACCACGGGCGGCTGGGCGGGTGCGTCGGGGGCGACGGTCTCAGAGACGACAGCCTCGGCGGCGACCGGTGCGGCTGCGTCGGCGACTGGGGTCTCGGCGGGCGTCGGGTCGGCCTCACCGGCAAGACCGCGACGGAAGTCGCGCATGCCGGAGCCGATGCCACGGCTGATCTCGGGCAGCTTCTTGGGGCCGAACACGAGCAGGCCGATCACCAGGACGATTGCGATCTCACCGATTCCGAAGTCAAAAGGCATTTCAAGCTCCTCGCTGCAGGCCGAAGGCTACCACCGAACGGCAATCAGGCGAACGAACCCCGAAACCCGGATTACCCGGCGTGCTGTGGATCAGGACTGCGGCGGTGCAGGGTCTGCGGCGGGAGCCGCCTGCTCGGCGACCGGTGCGGCTGCGGCCTCGGCGACGGGCACCTCAGCAGCGACCGCCGTCGTCGTCTGCACCACCGGAGTCGAGGCAGCCTCCACGACGGGAGCCGGCGTCTCATCGGGCTCGCCCGACAGACCCTTGCGGAAGTCACGCAGGCCGGAACCCACGCCACGACCAAGCTCGGGCAGCTTCTTGGGGCCGAAGATCAGCAGTCCAACAATCACGACTACTGCGATGTGCCACGGGGAAAGTGCTCCCATATCTCAACTACCTCCTACGTCCTACGCGCACGCTACCACCGCTGGGCCGCCAACGCCTAGTCGGTACGGCTACCGTTAGTGACGCGTGTCCGTGTTCTTCCTCATCGTGTCGGCCGTTCTGACGGTCTTTGTCGTCGCCGCGATCGTCGCATTGGCCCGCCGCACGACCGGCGCGGTGCACCTGGCGCGCGTCGTGCTGCCGCTTGCCGTGATCACCCTGATCGCCCAAATGGCGCTGCGCCACTGGTCGCTCGCGGCCTTTGCGCTCCTAGCCGCGGTGGTCGTCTCGGCCGGTGCTCTGGCCGTACGTGGACGGGGTCGGGAGCACGGGCCGACGTGGATCGCTCTCGGCGTCTTTGCCGCCGCAGGACTCGCCGGCGGATTCGGTCTGCTCGCGACGAGTCTCTGCGACGCCGGCGACAGCTACAACTGCGGTGGCACCGGACCCAACGTCCTCGCGGCAATCGGCTGGGCGGTTGCCTTCGCGGCCTACACCTACCTTGCCGTGGGAGCGTTGCGCAAGTGATCGCGCTGCTTGGTCAGACCGTGCGCGACGAAATCGTCCACGCGGACGGCACCGAGGAGGTGCGCTGCGGCGGCGCCCCGGTCTTCGCCGCGAGTGCGCTCGCGAGTGCAGGCATCCGCGGCATGGTGGTCACCAAGGGCGGCGACGACGAGCTGCACGCCGAGCTGAGCCGTCGGGGACTCCCCGTCCTGATTGGTCCAGCCGACGAGACCTTCGTGAGCCGCCTGATCCTCAAGGAGCACGGTGAGCGCGACCACGAGCTGGCCAACCTCGGCGAGCCCTTCACCCCCACCGATGTCAACGGCTGGGCGCGCTCGTCGCTCGAGAACGCGGCGACGATCGTCGTCGGCACCCAGTGGCGCGGCGACGTTCCGCCGGAGACACTCGCAGCGCTACATGCCTTCGGCCGTCGCATCGTCTTCGACGCGCAGGGGCTTGCCCGACCCGGGCTCGGAGAGGTCGTGCCGTCCGGCCCGCTCGATCCCGCGTGGCTGACCGGCGTCGACGCCGTCAAGTTCTCCGACGAGGAGGCGCACGCGCTGCTCGGCGATACCGATACCGCGGCGATGGAGCGGGCAGATGTACCGATCGTGCTGATCACCTACGGCGAAGGCGGCGCCGACATCTGGACGCGCGACGAACCAGACATCCTGCACATCCCCGCCGATCGCATCCCCCGCCTCGCCGACACCGTCGGCGCGGGCGACATGTTCACGGCGCTATTCGCCGCCGCGCTCGACCAGGGCGAGGCACCACGCGCCGCCGCGCATACCGCGACGCACGGCGTCGCGGAGATCCTGCGCCTGCGGGTCTAGGGCCAACCGCCCGAGCATCGCCGACCACCGGGATGCCGAGGTCTACCCTCGCGGCATGCGCCGCGTGCTGCTTCTCATCGCCGCCCTCGTTGTTGCCGCCCCGTCTGCCACAGCCGCAGAGACGCGCGACATCACCATCGCGGTCTCCGGCGACATGCTCGTCCACGAGGCCGTCTGGCGGCAGGCGGCAGCCTATGCCGACGGTGACGGCTACGACTTCCGGCCGATGCTGCGGCGCGTCAGGCCGCTGATCGCCGGCGCCGACCTCGCGTTCTGCCACGTCGAGACGCCGTTGACGGCGCGGACGACGGCACCCACCGCGTTCCCGGTCTTCAGCACGCCGCCAGCGCTCGCCACGGCGATTCGACGCGCCGGGTTCGACGCGTGCTCGACGGCGTCGAACCATTCGCTCGACCAGGGACCGGCGGGTGTTGCGGCGACGTTGCGTGCACTGGATGCCAGCCATGTGCGACACGCGGGCAGCGCCCGCTCGGCGCGCGAAGCGCGACGGCCGCTGATCCTCGAGACCGCAAGCGGCGTGCGTGTCGCCTTGCTTGCCTTCACGCAGGTCACTAACGGGCAGGTGCCTGACCCCGCGTGGCGCGTCAACGACATCGGCAGCGACGCCCGGCCGATCCTCGCGCAGGCGCGGCAGGCTCGACGGCTCGGGGCGGACGTCGTGGTGGTGAACCTCCACTGGGGCATCGAACTGCAGCACGAGCCCACGGGCGAGCAGGCCGCCCTGGCACGGAAGCTCGGCAGCTCGGGGCTGATCACCGCGATCGTCGGCCAGCATGCACACGTCGTCCAGCCCATCCGCCGGGCGGGCGGTGCGCTCGTGCTGTTCGGCGAAGGCAACCTGCTGTCTGGGCAGGCGAAGGCGGCCGAATTCGGCCTCCCGGCCGAGACGCAAGACGGACTGATCGGCCTGCTCCGCATCCGCGTTCCGGCAACCGGCCCGGCCACGCTGCGGCGCATCGACTACGCCCCGATCTACGTGGACCACGCCGACTACGTCGTGGTCCCGGTCGGGGCCGACCGGTCGAAGCCCGAGTACGAGGCGTCTCTGGCGCGGACGACGGCCGCGATCGGCCACGGACCACACTTCGGCGCCTGGCGGCGCATGACGCCCTGAAGCGGATGGCCGCCTAGGCCAGCAGGCCGCCGCGCAGGGCCTCGACCAGCGGCTCGAGATCGGCCGGTGGTGGATCGCCAGGACCGAGCGCCGGCACGTGCTGGCGGATGGCTCCGTGGATCGACGCGACGGTCGGGCCGAGGCGATCGACGCCACGCAGGTCGATCGCCTGGCACGCAATCACGCAGGCAATGGCTGCCGCGCGGAACCCGAGCTCCGTCATCTCCGCGAGGCGACGCGCACCAAGGCCCGCCATCGTCAGGCGGTCCTCGATGCTCTCGGCCTGCGAGGATGACCCGACCTCAGCCGAGACCGGCTGAATCAGCAGCCGTGCCTCAGCCGTTAGCGCCTGGAGCGGCCACGCCAGCTCCGAGAGGCTGTGTCCCGGATCTGCACCGCGCGGTTCGAGACCGTCGGTCAGGCCCGTCTCGCTGGCCTGCAGGAGCTTGATCGACCGCTCGTTCTGCACGGTCAGGCACGGTGCGAGCGCGATGCGCGCGAAGTCGAGCGACGCTGCCAGCGCCTGCACATCGAAGTTGGCCACCGGCAGCATGCGATCCTCTTCCATCAACGCCAGCGGATTCTGCTGATGCGCATTGAGCTCGATTGAGAGCTGGCGGATGCAAAACGCAAACGTGTCGTAGGCCGCACCCAGCACCGAGCCCGCGTCGCGGAACGACAGCGGCGCCTGCAAATGTCGCGGATCATCGGCCAGCTGCGAGCCCCCCAGCAGATGTCCAATCGACGCGAGAGCACGGCGATAGCCGGGGTACGGACGCACTTCGCCCGCGGCCGGATGAAACGGCGAGGGGTTGGCGGCGTAGGCCTCGAAGTCGAGCGCCACCAGCGTGACGAGCGTCTCGAGCAGAATCTCCGCGTCGTACACCGCGAGCGCCGCGTGCGCCGTCACGTAGGAGCCCTGGCCAATCAGCGGTAGCGCCTCTCCGGCCGCGAGCTCCGTGTCGCCGAGGAGTCCCAGCACAAGGTGCGAGAGCGGCGCGACGTCACCCATGCCCGTGGCGCCAAACACGGGTACGTGGACATCCGCAATGCCATCGCTCAGCCGCTGTGCAATCTGCTCGGCAATCTCCGGTCGCACGTTGGAACGCCCGGCAGCCAACTGGTTGAGCAAGAGAATTGCGGTTGCGCGCACCACGTCAGCCGGCAGCGCAGGGCCCTGGCCGGTCGCGTGCTCACGAACCAGGCGCGCATTGAAGACCTGCATCTCCTCGGGTGACACCGCACGGTTCTTGCGGACGCCGACCCCCGTGGTGAGCCCATAGACGTCGTCGCCACGCTCCGCGATGCGCTCCGCGAAGAGGCGATTGACGCGCATGCGCTCGAGCGCATCGACGTGCAGGCCAACCGGGCCGGGCGCACGCGCCGCCTCGACGAGGTTCGGCAGCGAGAGGTCGTAGCCAGTCAGAGTAAGCACGGCCGGACTGTACGTGAAACGGTTCACATGATGCGCTCGTCAGCGCGGATGCGGCGTCCTCCCTTACCCTCCACCCCATGCAGCCGCCGGTGATCACCCTCACGGAGTGCTCCAAGCGCTTCGGTGAGCGCCTCGCGCTGCGCAAGGCAACGCTGCGCGTTGCAGGGGGCGAGACCGTGGTGGTGCTGGGACCGAACGGCGCTGGCAAGTCGACCTTGCTGCGGCTCGTCGCGGGCCTACTGCGACCAACCGCAGGTTCGGCACGAATCGGCGACGTCGAGGCGATCAGCGCACCGAAAGACGTCCGTGCGGGGATTGCGTACGCCGGACACCAGCCGCAGCTCTACCGCGGACTCACGGCGAGCGAGAACCTCGCTCTGCATCTGCGCCTGCACCAGACCACCGCCGACACGCAGGCGCTGCTCGAGCAGGTCGGGCTCGGCGATCGTGCCGACGAGCGGATCGACGGCTTCTCGCGCGGCATGCTTCAGCGGCTTGCGCTGGCCCGCGCCACCGCGCACCAGCCCGTCTTGCTCCTGCTCGACGAGCCAGCCAGCGGCCTCGACGCGGATGGACGCGCACTGCTCGACGACACGCTCCGCGCCGGCATCGGCCAGCGGACGCAGCTCGTCGCGAGCCACGACCACGAGCTCGCCGCCCGCCTCGGGGTACGCGAGGTTCGCCTCGATAACGGCGGTATTGCGTGATCGGCGCCGCCCTCACGATCGCTCGCGTCAAGCTCGTCCTCGAGATCCGTCGGCGCGAGGTGATCTTCGCGATGCTGCTGTTCATCGCAGCGACGATCGTGATCGTGCACTTCGCCCTCAGTGGCGATACGGGTGCCGGCACGCGCGCCGCCGCCGGCATGCTCTGGGCCGCCGTGGTCTTCACCGCCGTCCTCGGCCTGCTGCGCACGTTCTCTGCCGAGCACGAGGGCGGCGTGCTCGACGCCCTACTGCTGGCCCCGATCGATCGAGCCGCAATCTGGCTCGGCACCGCTCTCGCCCAGTTCGGCTTCCTCGTCGTGATCGAGGTGGTCGCCGTGCCCGTCTGGTGGGCGCTGTTTTTCCAGCAGGATGGTCCGAGCATCGGCACGGTCGTCGTCGCATTGCTCCTCGCCGACATCGGCATCGCACTCGTCGGCACGCTGTCGGCGGCACTGGCACTCGGCGCGCGGACGCGCGACGTGCTGCTCCCCGTCCTCGTCTTGCCCCTCCTGATCCCCGTTGTGCTCGGCGGCGTGACGGCCACGTACGGGGCCTTCGGCGAAGAGGTGGGAGGCCTACAACCACTCGGCTTTCTGGCACTCTACGACTTGGTGTTCATCGCCCTCGCGTGGGGCACCTCCGACCACCTCCTTGGCGACTGACATGCGCACGAACCGGCACCTCACCACCACCATCCCGCTCGTACTCAGCATCGTGCTGGTGCCCTTGACGATCGGCATGGCCTTCTGGTGGACGGGTGAGGACATCGATCAGGGCCTCAGCCAGAAGATCTTCTACTTCCACGTCCCGATCGCACTGACGTCGTATGCCGCATTCGGGTATGGCGCGTTCTGCGCCGCGATGTACCTCTGGAAGCGCACCGAGGTCTGGGACCTGCGCTCGTACGTCGGCATCCATTCCGGCACGATCTTCGGCACGCTCGTGCTGATCACCGGCCCGATCTGGGCGAAGGCATCCTGGGGCGTCTGGTGGAACTGGAGCGATCGGCAGCTCAACGTATTCCTGATCCTGTTCCTCTACTACTGCGCGTACTTCATGCTCCGCTTCTCGCTCGACGAAGGCGAGCGTCGTCGCTCGGCCTCGGCCGTATTCGCGCTGCTGGGCATCGGCCTGATCCCGATGTCGCTCCTCGCGGTGCGCGTTGCGCAGACGCTGATCCATCCCACGGTCTTCACGTCCAGCGGCGCGGCGATGCCCGGAACGTTCGTGCTGACGTTCCTCGTCGGAATGGCTGCCATGCTGAGTCTGATGGTTCTGCTGATTTCTGTCGAGCTGCGTGGCAAGCGAGCGGCTGCTCGCGTGCTGCAGCTGCAGCGCATTGCGCGAGGTGAAGACGCATGACGCTGCGCGAAGCCGTGCCGTGGGTTGCAGCGGCGTACATCCTTGTCTGGGTCGTGATCCTCGCGTACGTGTGGATCATCGGCCGCAAGCTGAACCGCCTGGAGAAGACGCTCGAGGAGCTCGAGGCGAAGCAGACTCCGAGCGCGCCAGACGCATGAGCATCGTTCGCCTCGGTACTCGAGGCTCCCCGCTGGCACAGGCACAGGCCCGTCTAGCTGCAGCGCTTCTGACTGCGCAGGGTGCGCAGGTGGAGCTCGTGATCGTCTCGACCCGTGGCGATGCCGCGCAGTCGACGCCGCTCGGCGAGCTCGGCCCCGGTGCCTTCGCATCGGCGCTCGAGGAGGCGCTCATCGCCGGCGAGATCGATGTCGCTGTGCACTCGTCCAAGGACCTCACCGGCGATCAGCCCGAGGGTCTTGAGCTGTCGGCGTTTCTGGAGCGAGCCGATCCGCGCGATGCCTGGTGCGGCGAGGCGCACTCGTTCGGCGATGTCCCGGTCGGTGCCCGCGTCGGCACGTCGTCGTTGCGCCGCACCGCCGCGCTCCGAGCCGCACGCCCCGATCTGACGATCGTGCCGATCCGCGGCAACGTGCAGACCCGCCTCGACCACCGCACGACCAGTGATCTTGACGGCGTAATCCTCGCCGCGTGTGGCCTCGACCGCGTCGGGCTCGACCACGAGATCGGCTTTCGCTTTCCCGTCGAACTGCTTGTGCCAGAGTCGGGCCAGGGCGCAATCGCCCTGCAGACGCGCGTCGGTGACGGTGGCCTCGTTGTCGCGGTCGATCATCTCGACACGCGCACCGCAGTGATGGCCGAGCGTGGCGTGACGCGCCGGCTCGGCGGCGGCTGCCGCGTGCCCGTCGCCGCACACGCGCACCGCATCGACACCGGCTGGCGCCTGATCGGCTGGGTCAGCTCGCCCGACGGGACACAGACAATTCGCCACGAAGCCGAGGGCGATAACGCCCACGCGCTCGTCGACACGATCGTCGACCAGCTGCTGCAGGAAGGTGGCGCCGAGCTCCTTGCAGAGGGGGTCGCATGACCGTCTATCTCGTTGGCGCAGGCCCCGGCGATCCCGGGCTAATCACCGTCCGCGGCCTCGACCTCGTGCGCCGCGCAGATGTGCTCGTGCTCGACCGCCTGGCCGGCGACCAGTTGCCGCTTGAGGCCAAGCCTGGCTGCCTGCTGATCAACGCGGGCAAGGCGCCCGGCAAGGTCGCGATGACGCAGGAGGAGACCAACGCGTGCCTGGTCGAGCACGGCCTGACCGGCGCGATGGTCGTGCGCCTGAAGGGCGGCGATCCGTTCGTCTTCGGCCGTGGCTCCGAGGAGGCCGAGGCACTGCACGCCGCCGGCGTCGACTACGAGGTCGTGCCCGGTATCTCCAGCTCGATCGCCGCGCCGTCGGCGGGTGGCATCCCCGTCACGCACCGCGGCATGGCGACGCACCTCACGATCGTCACCGGCCACGAGGACCCCACCAAGCCCGACACGCAGACCGACTGGGATGCGCTCGCCAAGGCCGGTGGCACGCTCGTGCTCCTGATGGGTGTCGGCCGCCTCGGCAAGATCAGCGACGCGTTGATCGCGGGCGGCCGCTCGGCAGAGACGCCGGTCGGCATCGTCGAGCGCGGCACGCTCCCGACCCAGCGCGTCACCACCGGGACGCTCGGCACGATCGCTGCGATCGCCGCCGAGCAGGGCGTCACGTCGCCCGCCGTCACCGTCGTCGGCGATGTCGTCTCGGTCCGCGAGGCGATCGGCTGGGCCGACCGCCTGCCGCTCGCCGGCCGCGTCATCGCCGTCACGCGTGCCCGCGCCCAGGCCGATGGCCTCACGCGCCGACTCACCGATCTCGGCGCGAAGGTCATCAGCGCGCCGACCATCCGCACCGTGCCGCTCGACGTCGCACCGATCGACGCCGGTACCTTCGATCTGATCGTCGTGACGAGCCCGAACACGCCCGCGCTGCTTCTGGCCGCGATCGGCGGCGACGCTCGCGCCCTGCACGGCGTTGAGGTGGCCGCGATCGGACCCGGCACGGCGGCAGCCCTGCGCGAGATCGGGGTCGTGGCCGACGTCGTTTCCGAGCGTGCGGTTGCCGAGGCACTGCTCGAAACGCTGCAGGACCGCGTGGCCGGCAAGCGCGTGCTGATCGCTCGCGCCGAGGAGGCGCGCGACCTGCTGCCCGACGGCCTCGCCAACGCCGGCGCCACCGTCGAGATCAGCGCGCTCTATCGCACCGAGTTCGCCGTGCCCTAGGGCGACGATCTGCTGCGCGCCGACTGCGTGACCTTCACCTCGGCCTCGACCGTCCGCGCCTTTGCCGAGGCCTTCCCCGAGGCCGACCTCGAGGACTTGCCGGGCGTGTCGATCGGGCCGATCACCAGCGCGACGATGCGCGAGCTCGGCGTGGGCATCGCCGCGGAAGCCGACGAGCACGATCTCGGCGGGCTCGTCGCGGCGATTCGCGAACTGCTCGGCTAGCGGCGAGGCAGCTCGATCGTCGGCTCCTTGTCGGGCCGATCGAGGCGCAGCACACGCGGAATGGTGAGGATCACCGCGATCGCAACGCCGAGGCCAGAGACGATGAAGACGCCGCGCACGCCGATGACCTCGGCAAGGAACGCACCGATCGCACCGCCGCCTGCGATCGCGCACACCGCGATCATCCGGCCGGTGATGCCGACGCGGGCCTGGAGGCGGTCGGGCACGCCCTTTTGCCGCTCGCCGATCACCGTCGAGATGAGCGCGAAGTCGGTGAATGACCGCACTGCGTTCGTCGCCGTGACGATCACGAAGCCGGGCGCCGCCGCGGTGGCCAGAATCGAACCGCTACTGAGCAGCGCGAGCCCCGCGGTCACGCGCCCCGACCCCTGTGTGTCGACCAGGCGGCCGAGGAAGACCGGGACGATCAGCCCCATCACCGCCCCGATGCCGAGCACGAAGCCGGCCTCGATCGATGACAGTCCCAACGTTTCGCGCAGCAGCGGCACGATCAGCGCCGCCGACATCGCCGCACCGAGATTCCACCCAATACTCACCCACGTGTAGGCACGCACGCGCGGTCGGTGCCAGATGACATCGAGACCCTCTTTCATCATCGCCATCGCGGGCACCGACTCCTCCTCCCCGGTCCGGCCAGCGTCGAGGTCGCGGCGGATCAGCAGGATCAGGATCAATGCCGCGAGGAAGCCGATTGCCTCGGCCAACAGCGCGAAGGCGGGGCCGACAAGTCCGATGAGGATGCCGCCGATTGCCGGACCAGCGAAGTAGCCTAAGGCCCACGACGCGGAGAGTGTCGCCTGTCCCTGCGTGAAGCGCTCACGGCCGATCAGCGACGCGACCGCGCCGAACACCGCGGCATCGACAAAGACGCGTGCGGTGCCGATCGCGAAGGCCGCGACCAGCACGATCGCCAGCGGTGGCTGGCCGGCAAAGGCCCACAGTGGAATCACGAGTGCAACGAGGGCCTGTAGCGCGTGCGAGACCCACATCACCTTCTGGCGCGAGTGACGATCGCCAATCACACCGGCCGGTAGGCCGAAGACGACGTACGGGAAGACCGACAGCGCGAAGATCAGACCGGCCTGCGTACTGGTGCCGCCGTGGTCGAGCACGAGCCACGGCAGGGCGATCATCGAAACGCCGGCGCCCACCACGTCGAGCGCCTGCGCCGCCAGTAGAAGACGCCCGTCCCGATCGGACAGGAGCGGGTCGTTGCGCAGGGGCATCAGCCGCCGGGCTGTGCGCCCATCACCCAGATCCCGACGGCGATGGCGATGATCTCCAGGGCACCGACCCAGATGATCCGCTTGGCGTACGAAATTGCCTCACCGTCGGATGCGGCGTTGCGCATTTTGCGCGCCGCCGGGTGCATCAAGGCGCTGCCGACGACAGCGGCAATGAGCCACATGATGAAGCCGATATTGATCCACAGGCCGTTGCCCACGTTGTACGAGACGAGCATCCAGATACCGGAGATCAGCAGGACGACGGCGGCGGGCAGGCCGACGCGGGTGGCGAAGCGCACGACGGCGACCGCGCCGGTCAGCACGCCATTGGCGCTACGGCGCGTGGCAATCGTTGCGAAGATCAGCGATCCGAAGAGGCTGCCGAGCCAGATGTACGCCGCCAGCGTGTGAATGACTTTGAGGGTGTCGTAGCTCATGGCTGTTCTGTCTCCGTCGGTCGCGCGAGGACTTCAGCGTAGTCGCGCCGGGGCGCGGCGACCCAGAGGTCCCAAGGATGCGGCTCCCCCTTCGCCCGATCTTCGGCGCCTCCTTCCCGCAGCAGGACCGCCAGTTGGTCGACACGAGCGATCAGCCGACGCTGCCATGCCTCATCATCAGGAGCCGGTTTTTCCAGCAGCTCCGCGATCGAGCCGGCCAGGCGATTGGCGTGCACGGCGTTCTCGGGCGTCGGCTCAGCCAGCAGGCGATCCCACATGCCGGACCGGTAGTCGTCCCACGCCTCGTCGAGCTCGTCGGGGCCGGCCAGGGCGCCCGTCGCGTCGGCAGCGATCGCGTAGCGCTCCTCGAACTCAGCCCGGTCGAGATCTTCAGTCGTCACCACAGAAGCGTACGCGGACAATTTGGATCCGGATCCAAATTGTCCAAGTGGCCGCGTCCCAGCCGAGGCCACGGACGTTCAACGTCACCCGCCGAGACGACCGATCGTCACAACTTCCCCGCTGCGTTGAGGCCCCGAATGGTCGCGATCAGGATCAGGACGAACTGGACACCGCAGATCAACATGAGGTGACGCGCGTACGTGGTCACCTCGCCCGAGCCCGTTGCCGCGCTAAGCAGCTTTCGAGCAGACCAGTACGCCAAGGCAGTACCGGGGATGGTCACAAGCAGCAAGAGCACGGTGCCGAGCACCAATGCGTAGCCGTCCCCCTTGGGCCAATCACCCGTAGCAAACATCATCAGACCGGTGATCAGCACCATGGTGGCACACGGCAGACCGACAATCGTCGTGAAACGCACGATTCTCATCCCGTCGGGGGCTAGACCTTTCGAAGCCTGTAGCCACGTGATTGCTGCGAAGATCAGCGTCAGGAAGAGGCAACTAAGCCACAGAAACACGAACGGCGAGTGGATCGCGTAAAGGGTGTCGTAGAGCACGGGTGATGGTCTCCAAAGTAGGTGCCGAAAAAAAGATAACAAAACCATAAATGGATTGTGGTATCGATTTAAAGCCGAGCCTCCATTACCTAGGTGACCGCATCCCCGTCATTGGTACTGACCTACCCTGCCTCCGTGGCCACCATGCACCTCGCAGGCGTGACGAAGTCGTTCGGCGATCGCACGCTCCTCGACGACGTCTCGCTGCGCGTCAGCACCGGCCAGCGCCTCTGCCTCGTGGGCCGCAACGGCGTGGGCAAGACGACGCTGCTGCGCATCATCGCCGGCGAGATGGCGCCCGATAGCGGCGAGGTCGGCATTCCGCGCGGCTGGCGGGTGGCGCTGCACGACCAGCGTCCGCCTCGCGCCGACGGCCGCACGCTCGGGCTCTACGTGGCCGAGTTGCTCGGCGATGTCGAGTCGATCGAGCGGCGCCTGGGCGAGCTCGAGCAGGCGATGGCGGGCGGCGACCACTCCGACGCCACCATGCACGCGTACTCCACGACGCAGGCCGAGTTCGATCAGGTCGGCGGCTACACGTGGCGCGTCCACGTCGAGTCGGTACTCCGTGGCCTCGGCTTCGAACAGGCCGACATGGAGCGCGAGCTCTCGACCTTCTCGGGCGGCGAGTTGACGCGCGCGGCACTGGCGCGCACGCTGTCGGCTAACCCCGACGTGCTGCTGCTCGACGAGCCGACCAACCACCTCGACCTGAAGAACCTCGAGTGGCTCGAGAACGAGCTCGCCGAGTTCCCCGGCGCCGTCCTCGTGGTCTCGCACGATCGCTGGTTCCTGGAGGCCGTCGCAACCGGCGTCGTCGAGCTCGGCCGCGGGAAGGCCCGCAACTACAACATGAAGTACTCCGCGTACCGCAAGGAACGCATCCTCGAGGAGACCCAGGCGATCGAGCAGTACGAACGCCAGCAGGAGGAGATCAAGCGGCTCGAGGGCTTCATCAGTCGCTTCAGTGCCGGCACGCGCTCCCGCCAGGCCAAGTCGCTCGGCAAGAAGCTCGGCAAGATCGAGCGCGTGCACATGCCGCAGCGCGAAGCCCAGTTGAAGTTCGGCTTCCCGAAGACGCTGAAGCCAAGCCGCGACGTGCTCGAGGTGAAAGACCTCACGCTGACGGCGGGCGATCGCACGCTCTTCGAGGACGGCTCGTTCGTGCTCGAGCGGGGCAAGCGCATGGCGGTGATCGGCCCCAACGGCGCTGGCAAGACGTCGCTGATCGAAACGCTGATCGGCGAGCGCCAGCCTGCCCACGGCTCGATCAAGCTCGGCTACAACGCGGAGGTCGCGTACTTCTCGCAGCACGCCGACGACCTGCCGGCCAACGCGACGGTGCTCGAGGCGATGAGCAATGGCTCGCCGCTCGGCACGACCGACTGCCGCACACTGCTCGGACGCTTCATGTTCCCCGGCAGCGAAGTCGAGAAGAAGGTCGAGGTGCTGTCGGGTGGCGAGCGTCGCCGCCTGCTGCTCGCCAAGATGGTCGCGACCGGCGCCAACGTGCTGGTGCTCGACGAGCCCACCAACCACCTCGACGTCGAAGCCTGCGAGGCGCTGGAGGCCGCGCTTGATGCCTACGACGGCGCGATCCTGATGGTCTCGCACGATCGCGCGCTGATCGACGCGATTGCCGAGGAGACGCTGTCGATCGAGGGCGGCACGCTCGTCCGGCGCGAGGGCGACTACGAGGACTTCCTCGCCGCGACCGACGGCGGCGTGCGCGAGAAGACCGTCAAGAAGACGAATGCCCCCACCGCCAAGGCGAAGAAGGCCAAGGGGCCGACCAAGCTAACGCCCGAACAGCAGCGCGTGCGCGAGCTCGAGGCCGAAGTCGCGGCCAAGGAAGAGACGATCGCGGCGCTCGAGGCCGAGCTCGCCGACGCCAGCGTCCGCGCCGATCACCAGCTGTTCGGCCAGACCGCCAAGGCGCATAGCCAGCGCCAAGAGGAGCTTCGCCAGCTGATGCGGGAGTGGGAAGCCGCAGAGATCGCTGCGGCCTCCTCGTCAAGCGGGTAGCATCCGAGGCATGCGACAGATCGTCGATCGACTTCAGGAGAGCGCGTTCAAGGTCTCCGAGCAGGGCCAGCGGCTGATCCGCGCCGAAATTGCGCTCGCCCAGGCCGAGGTGAAGGCCAAGGCGCAGCAGGCGGCACCGGGTGTCGGACTCCTCGTCTTCGCCGGCATCCTCGCGTTCCTCTCGCTCTTCGCCGTGATGATCTGCATCATCTGGGCGCTCGCCAACGTCGTGCCGGTGTGGCTGGCCGCGCTGATCACCGCCGTCGGCTTTCTCGTGCTTGCCGCCATCTGTGGCCTCGTCGGTAAGACGATCCTCCAGAAGGTCGGCCCGCCGATTCCGGAGACCGCCCTCGGCATCGCCAAGGGCACCCCGGCCGAGCTCGGCCTCGTGCCGCCGTCGGCCGAGGACACGACGCTCCAGGGAGAGCGCTGATGCGCGAGAACAAGAACGTCGCCGCCGCCCGCGTCGAGGCTGAGGCCGCACAGGCTGGCTTCGTCGAGGCCGTCGGCAACTTTGGCTCGTCTGCCGACAGCGCCCGCATGGAGGCCACCGCCTCCGCCAAGCGTGTCGCCCCGATCGCGATCGCCGCTGCCGGCGCGCTCCTGGTCGTCGGCGTCATCCGCAAGTTGCGCTAACCGGCGCTCGGCACGACGCGCAGACGGCGGAGCCCTCGGCGCGGACGGTCGAAATCAGCGCGTGGGCGGTGGAGACAGCAGTGCGGTCCCCGCGTCGATCGGGTCCGCTCCCTCGGGCTGGAACGCCGGCCAGGCGAGCGTGCCGCGGCGCTTGCCGGTTGGGCTGACGGCGAACGTAATGCCAGGCGGCGCGGCGAAGGTCGCGAGCACCGCGCCATCGGCACCGAGCAGCGTCGCCTTCCCCCCGAGCGTCGCAGGCTCACCTGAGGCCGGGACGAGCGCGTGCGGTGCGAGGACGAGCGTGCGCCCGCCCGAGACGGGGATCGTGGCCGATTCGACAAACGACCGTCCGCGGGCGTCCGCGCCGATCGCAACGCGGCGTCCCCCGCCCGTGAACAGCGGCGGCAGCGCCACGGGCGCCGTCGCCACCGGCACGACGCGCGCGTCGCGCTGATCGAAGTTGCCGTTGCGCGCGGGCGCCCGCCCACGGGCACGAACGCGCTCATCGACGAGCACAAGCGCGCGCAGCACACCGTCGGTCGAGGCCGCCTCGACGGCCTTCCCCTGCTTGGCGTTGAGCGTGACCACGTAGAGCGCAGCGGTGGCGCCGACCGTGGGCAGCGACCACGAGGCGGTGCCACCGGCGATCGAGAAGTTGCGATCACCGACGAACCGTGAGAGGACCACCGTTGCGGTGCCAACACCCTGCGCGCCGACCGCGACGTCTCCGAGCGCGGCGTGGCGGACGACTACGGCGACCGCGACTCGGCTGGAATCGTCGGCGCGCAGTACCCGCACGGACTCGATACGCGGCTTGCCAACGGTTGCCGCCGGAGCCTTCGCACCGAGCGCCGATGCGGGAACGAACAGACCGAATGCGGCCAGGCAGATGCAGAGAAGGCGTCGCGGCATGGTCTCAGTCTGCGCGACGTTCGCCATCCCCATCCGAAATCCCCCGCGGAGTGCCGGGCTGCCAGCGGGTCTGCAGGGGCGGTCAGCCCACCGGCGACCCAGCAGCATCCGCATCGCCATCGGCGCGCCCGCGATCCCGTGCCAGCCGCACCAGTTCGATGAGCCCCACCATCGCGAGCACCGCGACGACGGCCGACGCGCCGAAGTCGCCGCCGAAGCCTGCGATCTTCGGCTTGAAACCGATCTGCAGCACGCCGAACAACGTCGCGGCGATCAGCAGCGGCCAGAGCCGACCGCCGACGCGGCCGGGCGATGTCATGCCGATAAAGCTGCCGCCGAACCACGCCACGCAGAGTGGCGTGACGCTGAAGACCATCATGTCGCCGAGCGGCGTCCGGTTGTCGAGCAGCATCAGCAGGATCGTGAAGGCGGCGGTCGGCGCCGCCGACGCCATGACCGGCGACAACCCGTGGTGACGCAGCGCCCACGTGACCGCCGCGGCGATCGGCGGCACGGCGACGATCGCGAGACGATCGGCGCCGTCGAGCTCGAGCACCGGGGCGCCGGCGCCAATCGTTCCGAGAGCACGGGCGAGCAGTGCCGTGAGGTAGACGCCGCCGAAGGCCAGCAGGCCGAGCTTGCCGCCGACGCCGTCCCACGTGGCGCGCAGGAGCGAGACGAGCACGCCGGCGACCAGACCCGAGAGCGCAACGGCGGGCCAGTCCGCGAGCACGAGCTCGGACGTCATTCCCGCGAACGCGCCGCAGTACAGCGGCACGGCGGCATGGGCGATGCGGTTGTGGAACGTCGAGACGATCGCCGCAACCACTCCGATCAGCGAGGCCACGAGCACCGGCGAGAGTCCTGCCTCGCGCACGCCAAGGGCGACGACCAGCGCCGATCCCATCGTCAGCGCCAAATCGATCGTCCGCGGGCGCAGCCCACGCGGCAACTCGCGCGTGGTGTGGATAAGGCCGTACGCAGCAGGCACGAGCAGGGCGCCGAACAGCACCCAGCTGTACCATGGCCCCCCGCGCAGGAGGCCCTCGGCGTAGAAGACGACGAGGATCGCGGCAATGCCGTAGCGCACGGTTGCCGACGTCTTCCGGCACGCGACCGGCTGTGTGGCATCAGCCTCCATGGCGCGGCGGATCGTACACGGCGGCGCGGTGCACGACGCGTCGACGGCCGGTGATCCCCCGCGCCGCGTACCCTGTGGCCATGCGCCACCTCCGCGGACTCTCTCTGCTCGACGGCGTACTGCTGCTCGTGGCACTGACGGCGACGTGGCAGAAGATGTCGTGGGACGTGGCTGGGCGCGTCACGCTCGTCGACCTGCTCCAGCTGCTGTTTGTCGGGCTCTTTTTACTCGACCGCATCGTGCGCCGCGATGCGCGGCTCTCGGCTGCATCTAGCGTTGTGCTCGGCTTCGTCCTGCTCCTGCTCAGCGTGCATCTCTGCGGCTTCCTCGGGCTCGATACGACGCAGGGCGTCGACCAGTGGACGAAGGGCATCATCAAGTGGCTGATCTTCGCGCTGTTCTTGATCTGCGCGATCACGCACGTCGCGCGACGCGGCCAGGAGCTGTGGTGGCGCGTCGCGGGAGCCTTCGTCCTCGGCGTCACAATCAGCGCTGCCTACGGGCTGCTCCAGACGGCCGTGCGCTCGACCACGGGCATCGAGCTCGACGCGATCTTCCTGAAGCCGTTCTTCCCCGGCGCCCGATCGCTCGGCGCCAACCTCTACGGCGTCGTCTCGACGTACGACCAGTACGGCGTGACGTCGCAGGCCAGCGTCTATCGCCTGACCGGCTTCTCTGAGGACCCCAACCACCTCGGCGTGATGGCCGCACTGCCGCTCTTGTTCCTGATCGCAATGATCGTCGGACCACGCGACGGCTGGGCAGCCCGTAACCGCTGGCTCCTCTCGGGCATGGGCGGGATCCTGCTCGTCGCGGTCATCCTCACCCAGTCGCGCAGCGGTGGCCTTGGCATCGCCATCGGCCTCGCGATGCTCTTGCTCTGGTACCGCCGCCGGTTCTTCAACAAGCAGATCGTCGTAGCGCTGATCGTGCTCGCTGCCGGCGGCCTGATCGTGGGCTCGGCGAAGACGGCGCAGCTGCAGCAGATCATCGCCTCGCGCACCTCGACGACGGACCGCTCGTCGCAGGCGCACGTCGCGTTCTACGGACTGATCGAGCCGGTGCTGCAGGAGTCGCCGCTGTTCGGCATCGGCGTCAACAACTTCGCCGTCTACTACCAGTTCCAGACGGGACGAGCCGACTTTGGGCCGCACTCGTTCTACGTCGCAACGCTGATCGAGATGGGCATCGTCGGCGCGCTTGTCTGGGCCGCGTTCCTGCTGTGGGTCGGCAGTCGCCTGCTGGCGCTGCTGCGTGCTGGCCGCGCGCGCTCCCACCTCGACGGCGACACCACGCTCAGCGCTGCTGCGCGTGGGCTCTCGGCGGGCTTTGTCGCCACGCTGGTCGGCAATATCTTCTATCTGACGATGATCTTCAGCGGGTTCTACCTGATCCTGCTGCTGATCCTTGCGGCGCCAGCGGCGTTCGGAATCGAACGAGTGCTGGCACGTAAGGCGGCCGCCGCCAGCGCCACCCCGGCGACCTGACGGGTACCGTACGCGTGTGAGCCTCCTCGCCGTCATCGGCTGGGTCGCGCTGGCGTTGATCCTCTGGACCCACGTCGGATACCCGATCCTCGCCTTCGTGTGGTCCAAGCTTCTGCCTCGCCGCATCGAGCAGGCCGACGTCGAGCCGTTCGTCGCGCTGATCATTGCCGCGCACAACGAGGCCGACGTGATCGAGGCGAAAATCGAGAACGCCTTGGCCCTCGACTATCCGAGCGAGCGACTGCGCATCATCGTCACCTCGGATGCCTCCAACGACGGTACCGACGAGCTCGTGGAGCGCTACGCGAGCCAGGGCGTCGAGCTGGTGCGTGCCGAACGCGGCGGTAAGGTCAACGCCCAGGACACTGCCGTGCGCGCGATCGGCGATTGGCCCGACGTGATCGCGTTCAGCGACGCTAACTGCGCCTGGGAGCCCGACGCACTGCGGCGCCTCGTGCGTCCGTTCGCCGACGATCGTGTCGCGTACGTGTGTGGCCGCCTCTCGCTGCGCAAGGCCGACGGCACGAATCGCGAGGGCGCCTACTGGCGCTTCGAGGTGGCGCTGCGCGGCTGGGAGTCGAAGATGCACTCGGTCACGGGCGGTAACGGCTCGATCTACGCCGTGCGCCGCGATACCTACGCGTTCGTCGATCCGCGCTTCGGCCACGACCTCTCGTTCCCGTACCTGATGGTCAAGCACGGCTGGATCGCCACCTACGTGCCCGACGCCGTCGCCTCCGAGAAGCCGACCACGAACCTCGGCGACGAGTTCCGTCGCAAGGTCCGCATGTTCGGCCACTGCTGGCTGCTCGTGTTCTACGGCCGCATGTTCTCGCTACTGCGGATGGGGCCGGTCTACTGGCTCGAGATGATCTCGCACCGCCTGCTGCGTTATGCGAGCGGCCTGCTCCATGTCGTCCTGCTGCTGGCGAGCATCGTCCTGGCGTTCAGCACCGGCGGCATCTGGTGGTTGATCCTGCTTGCGCAAATCCTCGTGATCGCGATGGCGCTCGTCTCGGCGAAAACCGCGGCGCGCTTCACGCCGTTCGCCCTCGCCCAGTACTACGTGCTCGTAACGCTGGCCACCCTGATCGCCTTCTACGAGGCGCTCTTCAAGGGCATCGAGCCGGTCTGGGAGCGCCCGGAGGGCACACGATGAAGGGCTGGGAGCGCGTCGCGAAGCGCGCGCTAGACGTCGCTGGCGCAGCCGTCGGCCTGACGTTGTCGGCACCCGTGATCGGCGTCGCCGCCGCGCTGATCAAGCGCGAGGACGGCGGCCCCGTCTTCTTCCGCCAGGAGCGCGTCGGGCTGCACGGCGAGTCGTTCGAGGTACTCAAGCTACGCACGATGGTCGTCAACGCCGAGGCCCAAGGCGCGGGCTTTGCCGTCGACGCCGGCGATTCGCGCATCCTCAAGATCGGCGATTTCCTACGCAAGACGTCGATCGACGAGCTGCCGCAGTTCTGGAACATCCTGATCGGCGAGATGAGCCTCGTCGGCCCCCGCCCCACGCTGCGGTATCAGGTCGAGCAGTACACGCCGCATCAGGCACGTCGACTCGACGTCACACCGGGCGTGACAGGCTGGGCGCAGATCCACGGCCGCGCCAGCCTGCCGTGGTCCGAGCGCATCGAACTCGACGTCTGGTACGTGGACCATCAGTCGCTTCGGCTGGACCTATCCATCATGCTCCGCACCGTGGGCACCATCTTCTCGCGCAACGGCACGTACAAGGGCGAGGCCGGCGGCTGGCAATCGCCAGACGGAGGCGGCGCATGAACGTACTGCTGACGTGCGTCGGCCTGCGCGTCGACGTGGTCTCCGCGTTCCGCGAGGCAGTCGCACGCCATGGTGGCGGCACGATCGTCGGCACCGACTCGTCCGACATCGCGCCGGCGCTGCCGTTCTGCGACGTCCAGGTAAAGGCACCGCCCGCGAGCGATCCGGGGTACGCCGAGCACGTCCTGCAGACGGTGCGCGAGTACGGCTGCCAGATGGTGCTGCCGTGCTCCGAGTGGGACCTCGTCCTGCTCGCCGACCTCGTGCCGCAGCTGGCCGAGCTCGGCTGCCAGGCGTTTCTCCCTGGCGGCGAGGCAACCCGCCGCTGCGTCGACAAGCTCGTGATGGCCGACTTCCTGGCCGAGCAGGGCCTTGGCACGCCGCGCACGTTCCATCCCGACGCACTGCCCGCCGACCTGCGCTTCCCCGTGCTCGTGAAGATGCGCGAGGGTCGCGGCTCGGAGGGCATCTTCCGCTGTGCCGACCAGCGCGAGCTCGACTTCTTCCTCGACTACACGCCGACGGCGTCAATGGTGCAGGAGTGCTGCAGCGGCACCGAGTTCTCGATCGACGTGCTCTGCGACCTTGATGGCCGCTGCCTCGATGCGATCCCGCGCGCGATGATCCAGTCGAAGGGCGGCGAGCAGATCAAGGGCACCACGCTCGAAGATCCCGTGCTCGTCGAGGTCGGCCGCTCGGTCGCCGAGGCTCTCGGCCTGCGCGGCCCGGGCACCGTCCAGTGCTTCCGCGAGGCCCCCGATCGCCACGAGGTGACCGACGTCAATCCGCGCATCGGCGGCGCCTTCCCCTTGCCGCTTGCGGCCGGCGGCGATTTTCCGTTCCGGATGGTGCAACTCGCCGCCGGGGAGACCCTCGCGCCGCGGCTCGGCGAGTACACGCGCGGGGTCACGCTGTCGCGCTTCTTCCATCAGGTGCTGTTTACCGACGCGGGGCAGGCCAGCTTGCCGCCGCTGGACCTCGCCGAGGGAGGCGACCAATGACCGCCATCCGCGCCATCGGCACGTACCTGCCGGAGCGAACGATCGGCAACGACGAGCTGATCGAGCGCTTCGACTGGGACCGCGAGTTCCTCGAGGACAAGCTCGGTATCCACCAGCGCCATATCGCCGCCGAGGGCGAGGGTGCCGCCGACATGGGCGTTGCCGCGGCTGAGGATCTCTTCGCCAAGTGTCCCGACCTCAAGCGCGAGGACGTGCAGGTGCTGATCGTGTGCACGCAGAACCCGGACTACGGCCTGCCGCACACCTCCGCGTTGGTCCAGGACCGACTCGGCCTGCCAAAGGAGACGGCGTGCTTCGACGTCGGGCTCGGCTGCTCGGGCTTCGTCTATGGCCTCGCCGTCGTCCGCGGCATGCTCGAGACCCTTGGCCTCGACAACGCGCTGCTCGTCACCTCGGACCCGTACTCCAAGGTGATCGACCCGGCCGATCGCGGCACCTCCCCCCTCTTCGGCGACGGCGCCGCGGCCACGTGGCTCACGCGTGAAGGGCCGGGCGGTCAGATCGGTGAATTCACCTTCGGCACCGACGGCTCCGGCGCACGCAACCTGATCGTCGAGCCCGACGCGGAGGGCACGCGCTGCCTGTCGATGGCGGGGCGCAGCATCTTCGAGTTCATGCTCGGCACCGTCCCCGCCGACGTCGATCGCGTGACGGCCGCGAACGGCATCGCGCCCGATGACGTCGACCTCTTCCTGCTGCACCAGGCGAGCAACCACATGCTCTCCTACCTCGTCAAGCGCATGAAGCTCGATCCGGCGCGCGTGCCGATCCGCATGCGTGACACCGGCAACCTCGTGTCCTCGTCGATCCCGTTCCTGATCGCGTCGCTGGCACGCGACGGCGAACTGGCCGGCAAGACGACGCTGCTGTCGGGCTTCGGCGTGGGCCTCTCGTGGGCCAGCACGATCGTCCGCTTCGACGCAGACCCGATCGCCTAGGAGTCCGTGCCGCGCAATTCCGCGGGCGGCCCCGTCCAGCGGGCGAGCAGCCACTCGAACGGCCCCTGCCGGAAGCGCCGGAGCCACAGCCGGATCGCGAACTCGAGCAGCAGAAAGACGCCGATCGCGGTCAGCGTTACGGCCGCCGCACCAAACCGGCCGTAGAACCCAAGGCCCCACCCACAGAACACCACGCAGAACACGATCGACTCCGAGAGATAGAGCGTCAATGACGCCCGCCCACCGTCACGCACGACATCGAGGGCGTGCGGAGCACGCAGGCTGAGCAGCGCGAGCGCACCAAGGTAGCCGGCGGTGAGCAGCGGTGCCGTGACGAACCCCAGCACTATCCCGACGGCGGCTTCCGTCGTCAGCAAGGCCAGGCCGACACCGCCTCGCAACTGGAGCACGGCCGCGACGATCTGCAATGGCAGACCAAGCACGATCCCCCATAGCGCTAGGCGGCGCCAAAGCGTGCGCGATGATGCGAGGTCCGCGAGCAGCGACCGCCGACCGGCGACAAGGCCGAGGCAGAACATCGTGAAGGCGATGCCCCAATTCAGCGACGCAAGCGTCAGGAGCGTCAGCGGCAGGGTGGCGAGACGGGCGCGCGCCGCATCGAGGAACGACCCATGTGCGATCGCGTCATCCAGGGCAATGGTGGTGGGGTCGGTCGCGGTTGGCGTGGCGGCCACCAGCGCGAGGATCGCGAGGAGCCACACAACGGAGAGTGCAAAGACGACGGCTGCCGTGCGTCGTACTGTCTGGTCGGAGCGGCGCAGCAGCAGCATCAGGGCGAACCCGAGCACGGCGTATGCCAGCAGGATGTCACCGATGAAGAACAGCACCGCGTGGGCGAGCCCGAGCAAGGCCAACCCGAGCAGACGTCGACGGTAACGACGGCGTTCAGCAGGCGCTCCCGTACGCACGATGAACACGGCGCTGTAGCCGAAGAGGAACGCGAAGAGGAGGTAGAACTTGCCCTGCGCCAGCGTGATCACGAGGAACGCGGCCACGAGGTCCCACCACGCAGCGACCGATGCTGCGGAGAAGCCCGAGGAGCTGATCGCGAGGAACGGCGCATTGACGAGGACGATCCCCAGCAGGGCGAGGCCGCGCAGCTGGTCGGGAAATGCCTGCCGTGCCGTTGCCACCCCCACCTCCCGTCTACTCCGCGTAGACCTGCTCGGTCGCCGCGGCGATCGCGTCCCAGCTGAACGGCCCATCGGCGGCTGCGCGGCTGGCGGCGGCCATCGCATCACGACGCGCGGGGTCGCGTAGCACCTCGATCAGCGCCTCGGCGAGCGCCGCGGGATCTTCCGGCGGCACGACAAGGCCGGCGCCGTACTGTTCCACCACCTCGGCGAAGCCACCGACACGCGTGGCAACGAGCGGGCAGCCGAGCGCGAGCGCGGCGAAGAGCACGCCGGACTGATCGATCCGGCGGTACGGCAGCACGACGACATCGGCACGCAGCATCGCGCCGACGAACTCCTCGGTCGGCGTGAAGCGCAGGTCTGCGATCACACCACTGTCCTCCGCTGCCATGCGCTCAAGGCGCGACGCGCCATCAGGGTCACCCAGGACGCGGCCGGCCACAAGCAGCCGGGCGTCAGGCAGCGCAGCCCGCACGGTCGGCCAAGCGTCGAGCAGGATGTCGAGCCCCTTGTACGGCCGCAGCAGCCCCAGCATCGCGACGAGCGGCACACCGTCCGGCACCGCGGGGGCGATCGGGGTGACGTCGCGATAGGCCGTCAACGCACCGTGCGGGATCACGTGCACGTGCGTCGGGTCCACGCCGAGTTCGTCGACGAGCGCATTCCGGCCGTGCACCGAGTGGACGATCACGCGCCCAAAGGCACGCGCGTTGGCAGCCGCGCGGCGCAGACGCTTGGGTGACGGGTTGTTCGGCAGCGCATCGTGTGCCGTGTAGGTGACCGGCACGCCGAGTAGCGACTCAACTCCGCGCCACCATGCGCGATCGACGGTGCCAAGCGGGAGCCACTGCACGTGGACGGCGTCGGGCCTGTTGCGCACGAGCGAGGGCGCGAGGGCGAGCAGGTCGAGCGGGTGCTCGAGGCCGCGTGCCACCTTGCGTGCGCCTCCGGGAACGCGATCAGCGAGGCGGTAGAACGCATGCCGCACAGCCACGCCAGCGGGTGCCGGCGGCTGGGCGACGCGCGGCGCGCTCGTCACGAGCTCCACGTCATTGCCGCGTGCCGCGAGCGCCGCAGCAAGCGCATCGTCGTACGGGCGCGTTTCGCCGCGCGGATCCACGATGACGATCCTCATCGCACCGATCGTACCCGTGAGACTCGCACGGAGTGCAGGGCGAGAACAGCGCCCCGTCCAAAATCCAGGTCTGCCCGCGTTGCTGGGAGGACATGACAACCGCGCGGATGTGGTGTCCTCTGCCACCCGCGAACCCGCATCCTGTAGCCCCAAGGAGCGAGGACACCACATCCGCGCGGTTGTCATGTCCTCCCAGAGAGGCGTCACGTACCATGAGAACCGTGGCGGATGCCCCTGGAACCGAGCAGGAGATCGACCTGCGCAATTACGTCGATCGCATTCTGAAGCGCTGGTGGATCGTCGCGATCTTCGTCGTACTCGCCGTCGTCGCATCGTTCACCATCACGCGCACCTCGAACAAGAATCTCACGCAGGGCACGGCAACCGTCTACCTCGGCCAGCCCATCAGCCCCAACGGCTCGCTCGTGCCGAACCCGCTCTCGTCGAACCCGCTGTATGCGACGGCGCTAGCCAAGCAGCGTCAGTACCAGGAGGTCGCGGAGCAGGCGGCCGGTCTTGACTCTGGCGCACTAAAGGGCCACGTCTCTGTGGCGCTGATCTCCACCGCCGTCGGCGTCAAGGGCATCGCCGTACCGCTTGCGCAGGTAACCGTGCAGGGGCCGTTTACCCCCGCACAGTCCGCCGCCGCCGCCAACTCGATGGCCGAACAGATCGTCGCCAAGTCGAACACGTACACCGACGCCAAGAAGGACGCGGTCGTGACCGCCCGCGACAGCCTGCAGGCGCGCATCGACGCACTGGCCGCCGATGCTGACGACGTCAAGGCGCAGCTTGACAAGCTGACGAGCGCAAACCTCGGCGCCGCCGAGCGCGCGTCCCTCTCCGCGCCGCTGCTCGGCATCCTCCAGTACGACTCGAACACCGAGGCACTGCTGCAGGAGCAGCTGCCCGACTTGCAGGCGCAGGTCGACTACATCGAGAACGTCGAGGGTGGCAGCGTGATCACGCCAGCGCGCGGTGCGAAGGTCGCACCAACGTCGAAGCAGTTCTCGCTGCTGATCGCCATCGTGCTCGGTCTGATCGTCGGCATCCTGGTCGCGATCCTCTCTACGGTCTTCTGGCCCGTGCGCCCCGTGATCGAGACTGAGGGCACGGCAACCCCGTAAGGGGTACCCTTCCCGTATGCCGATTACCGTCGTTACCGGTGGAGCGGGCTTTCTGGGCTCCCATCTCTGCGAACGCCTGCTTAGCGCTGGACACAAGGTTTGGTGTCTCGACAACCTCGACACCGGCTCGCTGACGAACATTGCGCATCTGCGCGACGACAACTTCACGTTCGTCCAGCACGACGTCACGGAGTACATCGACATCCCCGGTGACGTCGACTACGTCCTCCACTTCGCGTCGCCCGCCAGCCCGATCGACTACCTGCGCCTGCCGCTGCAGACGCTCAAGGTCGGCTCGTACGGCACGCACAACGCCCTCGGCCTGGCCAAGGCGAAGCGCGCACGCTTCCTGACCGCGTCGACGAGCGAGGTGTACGGCGACCCGCTGATTCACCCGCAGCCCGAGTCCTACTGGGGCAACGTCAACCCGATCGGACCGCGCGGCGTGTACGACGAGGCCAAGCGCTACGCCGAGGCGATGACGATGGCGTACCACCGCCAGCAGGGTGTCGACACCGCGATCGTCCGCATCTTCAACACGTACGGACCCCGCATGCGCGCCTTCGACGGCCGCGCCATCCCGACCTTCGTGCGCCAGGCGCTCGAAGACAAGCCGATCACCGTGTTCGGCACGGGCGCGCAGACGCGCTCCTTCTGTTACGTCGACGACCTCGTTACGGGCATTCTCGCCCTGCTCTTCTCGACCGAGCACGAGCCTGTCAACATCGGCAACCCGGGCGAGTTCACCCTGCTCGAGCTGGCCGAGATGGTGGTCGAGCTGACCGGCTCCAAGGGCGAGATCGTCTTCGAGGCATTGCCCGTCAACGATCCGCAGCAGCGCCGCCCCGACATCACGCGGGCGCAGGAACTGCTGGGCTGGGGGCCGACCGTCGACCTGCGTGAGGGCCTGCAGCGGCTGCTCGACCAGTCGAGCCGTGCCGAGCTGACCGGCCGCGTCGTCGGCGCCTAATTTTTGGCGTAACAATGCGCTTTCACACGTGCGGCTGAAGGCAGGAAGTCTGCTCTCCGCGCTGTAGACTCAACGACGTGGCCGCTCCCGTTTCCCCGGACCCGCGCGACACCGCTCCGCCTGCGCCGGCGGCGTCGCTCGGCGAGATCAAGGACCCCCGCTCCGAGACGGGCGTCTCGACGCGTCGTCTGCGCCACCTGATCGGCCGCGGGCTCGATGTGCTGATGCTGCTGGCGATCGACGTCTTCGGTATCTCTGCTGCGATTTTCTCCGGCCTCGTACTGCGCGAGGTCCTCAACGGCCGTGAGGTCTTCGCCGACCAGTTGTGGGCCGCAGAGAAGGAGTGGCTGCCGTTCGTTCTGCTCGTCTCCGTGCTGATCTTCGCCCGCAATCGCCTCTACCGCCCGCGCGAGACGCGCCCTGGCGGCGCGCAGATCGTGGCCGGCCTCTTCGTCGCCGTCGTCGTCATCGCGATCTTCTCGGTGCTCACCAACAACGAGCGCTTCACGACGTACCTGATCTTCCCGTACACCTTCGTCGTCTCCGCCCTGCTGATCCCGTTCCTGCGTGGCGTGTACTCGTGGGTGATCGATGCCACGGCCAAGCTCGTCGGCGTGGAGCGCCGCGTGCTGGTCGTCGGCGAGCCGGATGCCACGCGCAGCGTCGAGGCCGCACTGCGCACGGGCGCGCCGGGAGCCGGTCTGCGCATGGTCGCGCATGTGGACGACATCGACCACCTCGCCGACGCGATCTCGGAGCACCATCCCCACGATGTCGTGCTCGCGCGTCCGCCCGACGACGAGACCATGCTGATCGCGCTTGAGGCGTGCCGTGAGCGCCGCATCCGCCTACGCGTCGTGCCAACCGCTGCCGGCGTCCTCGCGCACCACGCCGACTACGTGCCCGGCCTGGCCGTACCGCTCTTCGACATCGTGCCGCCGACCATCCAGGGCGTCGACTGGTTTGTGAAGCGCGCCTTCGATCTGATCATCTCGATCGGCCTGCTGCTCGTGCTGAGCCCGATCCTGCTGATCTCGATCGTGATGATTCGCCTCACCTCCCCCGGCCCGATCCTGTTCCGCGACCAGCGCGTCGGGCTGGGCGAGCAGCCCTTCGCGATGCTCAAGCTACGCAGCATGGTGACGAACGCCGCGCAGGCGCAGGCCGAGCTCGAGGAACAGAACGAGGCCGACGGCGCGCTCTTCAAGATCCGCAACGATCCGCGCGTCACGCCCGTCGGGCGCGTGCTGCGCCGCTTCTCGATCGACGAGCTGCCGCAGCTGCTCAACGTGATCAAGGGCGAGATGAGCCTTGTCGGCCCCCGTCCGCTCCCCATGCGCGACTACCAGCTGCTCGAGCAGTGGCATCGTCGCCGCTACAGCGTGCTGCCGGGCATTACGGGCCTCTGGCAGGTCTCGGGCCGCTCGAACCTCGGCTTCGACACCCTCGTCCGCCTCGACTTCTACTACCTCGAGTCGTGGTCGATCTGGATGGACATCGCGATCATCGCGCGCACGCCGCTGGCGATCCTGCGCGGCCGCGGCGCGTACTAACGCCAATCTGGACCCGGGTCCAAATTCGCCAAGTTCGTGCAGATCTGGACCCGGGTCCAGATCTGCAACGTCAGACGCGGCGCAGGACGACGGCGGCGTTGTGGCCGCCTAGGCCGATCGAACACGACACGGCGACGTCGAGGTTCGGCAGCGCACGCTCGCCCTCTGCCACGTAGTCGAGGTCGCAGAGCGGATCGGCGTCGCGCAGATTGATCGTCGGTGGCACCGTGCGCTGCTGTACTGCGAGGGCAGCGACGGCCACCTCGAAGGCGCCAGCAGCACCCATCTGATGGCCGGTCATCGACTTCGTCGACGAGACCGCCAAGGCGTCGGCAGCGGCACCGAAAACCGTGCGGATCGACTGTGTTTCGAGGCGATCGTTGGCCTGCGTGCCGGTGCCGTGGGGGTTGATGTACCCCACCTCGGCCGGCGAGATGTCGCCGCGCCGGAGCGCCGTCGTGAACATGCGATCGATGCCGACGCAGTCTTCTCGCGGCGCGGCAATGTGGTACGCGTCGTTGGTCACGGCCCACGAAACGACCTCGGCGATGATCTCCGCCCCGCGGGCGCGGGCGTCCTCCTCGCGCTCGAGCACCACGACGGTGGCGCCCTCGCCGAGCACGAAGCCATCACGCGTGACGTCGAACGGGCGCGACGCGGTCGTCACGTCTTCGCCCTCGCGCGGCGAGCCGAGCACCTTCATGTTGCAGAAGCCGCCGAGGATGTACTCGGTGATCAGCGTGTCGACGCCGCCCGCCAGGCAGATATCCATGTTGCCGCTCGCGACGAGGTCAACGGCGACGCCGATCGCGCTAGCCCCTGTGGCGCAGGCTGCGGTGACCGAGAAGTTGGTGCCGAGGGCGCCTAGGTCGCGAGCGATCTCGAAGCCCGGCGTATCGACGAGCATCGCGCCGTGCAGGTGCGGGCCAATGCGATGCGGGCCCTTCTCAAACATCGTGTGCATGCCGCCCTCGATCGTGGCGGCGCCGCCGAAGGCGCTGCCGACGATCACACCGACGCGCTCGGGATCGTCCATGACCGCTCCGCTCTGCGCCCACGCCTCGCGCGCGGCGGCGACGGCGACAAGGCTGCAGCGGTCGAGCTTGCGCGCCTCTTTCTTCTCCATCACCGACTCGGGGTCGAAGCCCTTGATCTCGCACGCGATCTTGGTCTCGATGCGCTCGGGGTCAAACCCCTGGATCGGGGCGACGCCGGACTGGCCGGCAAGGAGCGCGCTCCACGAGGAGGCGGTATCGAGGCCGACCGGGGACAGGATCCCGATACCGGTGATCACAACTCGCGATGCTCCAACCCCTCCCATACGGTGATGTTAGCCTGCGCGGCATGGACACCGCCGCACGAGACCGTCTCTTCCAGCTGCTCGAAGCCCATGGCCCCTCCGGCCGTGAGCGCGAGGCCGCCGACCTGTGGGCCGCGATGGCCGGCGAGTTCGCCACCGTCACGCGTGACCGCATCGGCAACGCGATTGCCAGCGTCGGCCCCGAAGACGCTCCGGCGGTGCTGATGCTGGGCCATATCGACCAGATCGGCCTGATCGTCACGCACATCGAGGAGGACGGCGTGCTGCGCGTCCGTGGCCTCGGCGGTTGGGATCCGCGCGTGCTGGTCGGCCAGCCGTGCTCGATTCGCACCAAGAACGGTGACATCCCCGGCGTGATTGGCAGCGTGCCGATTCACCTGCAGAAGGGCAGCGAGCGCACGTCAGGCACCGAGATGAAGGAACTCTGGCTCGACATTGGCGCCAAGGACGGCGACGAGGCCCGCTCCGTGGTGCGCGTCGGTGACGACGCCATCGTCGGTAGTGGACCCGTGCAGCTGATGGGCTCCCGCCTTACCTCGCGTGCGCTCGACGACCGCGTCGGTGCCTGGGCGGCACTCGAGGCGCTCCGCCGCGTCGCGGCAGGCAATCCCACCGTCCGCGTCGTTGCCACGGGCTGCGTGCTCGAGGAGACGCTCGGTGAGGGTGCGCGCCTCGTCACCGAGGCAGTCCAGCCTGCCGTCTCGATCGTGATCGACGTCACCCACGCGGCCGACGTCCCCTCGATCGACAAGGGCCAGACCGGCCCGCAGAAGCTCGGCTCGGGCACCATCATCACGCGCGGTCTCGGTCTCGACGAGACCGTGGCGGCGACGCTGATCGAGCTGGCCGAGGCGAACGGTATTGCCTACGGCATGGAGGCCATGCCCGGCGGCTCGACGCACACCGACGTCGACAACACGCTGGCCTCGGTGCGCAGCCTGCGCGCTGCGCTGCTCGGCATTCCACTGCGCCACATGCACTCCCCCGCCGAGGTCTGCGACCTCGACGACCTCGAGGCAACCGCCGCGCTGATGGCCGCGTACTGCCTGGCCGCCACGCCGGAGTCGCTGGCCTGATGCGTCGTTTCGCACCGCTCGTCCTCGCGCTCCTCACCGCCGGCCTGCTCGCCGCGTGCAGCGTGCCCGGTCGTGGTGGCGAGACCACCTCGACGGTCCAGACACCGCCCGAGTCGACGGGTGCGGCACCTGCCTTGAGCCCTGGCGCCGACGGCTGTGACCACACCGTGCCGCCCTACGCCAAGGAGCAGAAGCCCACGTACGAGGAGGCACTGCCAGATCCGCTCGTCCCGCCCACCGCTAACTGGACGGTGACGATGGTCACCTCGTGTGGCCCGATCACGATGACGCTCGATCCGACCACGGGCGGGTCGGCCACGTCCTCGTTTGCCGCACTCGCGCGCTCGGGCTTCTACGACGGCCTCTCGTTCCATCGCGTCGTGCCTGGCTTCGTCGTCCAGGGCGGCGACCCCGCTGGCGATGGCTCGGGCGGCCCCGGCTTTACCGTCGACTCTGCACCCCCGAGCGATTACCGCTACAAGAACGGCGACGTCGCCATGGCCAAGGCGGGTAACGAGCCTCCCGGCACTGCCGGCTCGCAGTTCTTCATCGTGTCGACAGAGTCGGGAGGTGCGATGCTCGAGCCGCTCTACGCCGTCGTCGGCCATGTCACCGATGACGCCTCGGCCGAGACGTTGAAGAAGATCGACCAGCTCGGCGTGGCCGATGGTCCGCCGGTCGAGCCGGTGTACATCTGGACTGCGCGACTGTCAGAGACAAAGTAGGATCCGGATATGAGCGAGAACCCTTTCGGCTTCGGCGGGATGTTCGATCCCGACGACCTCAACAACGCCATGCGCCAGTTCGCCGAGCAGGCCCAGGAGAGCCAGAGCGTTGCGTTTGCCGACAACGCGATTCATCTGGCCGTGCAGATGACGACCGCTGCCATCGGGCAGCTGACGCCGACCGGTACGCCGGAGGAGCAGGCCGCGCAATTGCGTGCCGCGATCACGGTGATCTACCCCGAGTGCGTGGCCTTGGTGCGCGAGGCGCGCCAAGGTCTCAAGTAACGCGCCGTCCGTTTGCGGGCATCCCGCGAAAAACAGGGCATGATTAGGGCGACCTACTGATGGATAACGCCACCCTTCTCTGGATCGCACTCCCCGTTGTCGTGATTACGGCGCTCGTGCTGGACCTGTTCGTCTTCCACCGCAGCGACAAGGAGATCCCCACCCGCGAGGCGTTTATTTGGACTGGGATCTGGGGCAGTCTCGGCATCGCCTTTGGCGTGGCCATCTGGGTGCTGCTCGGCCCGACCGTCGGAACGGAGTTCTTCACCGGCTATCTGGTCGAGTACAGCCTGTCGATCGACAACGTCGCGGTATTCGCGATCCTGTTCGCCGCGCTCGCCGTGCCGAACGAGCTGCGCTATCGCGCCCTGTTCTGGGGCGTCATCATGGCGATCGTCCTGCGCGGCGTCCTGATCGGCATTGGCGGCGCACTGCTCGAGGCGTTCTGGTGGATGCCGTTCATCTTCGGTGCGTTCCTGATCATCACGGGCATTCGCATGGCCCGCCACACCGACACGACCGAGCATCCCGAGGACAGCAAGATCCTCACGCTGATGCGTCGCGTGATCCCGATGACCGAGGACTTCCGCGGCTCGTCGATGACGGTCAAGGAAAACGGCAAGCGGCTGTTCACCCCCCTCTTCGTCGCACTGCTGGCCCTCGCGTTCTTCGACCTGATGTTCGCCGTCGACTCGGTGCCTGCGATCTACGCGATCACCGACGATCCGTTCATCGTCCTCGCTGCCAACGCCTTTGCTCTCCTCGGGCTGCGGACGCTCTACTTCGCCATCGCGACGTCACTCGAGCGCTTTGTCTACCTGCAGCCCACCCTAGCGATCGTGCTCGGCTGGGTCGGCTTCAAGATGATCATCTCGCACTGGTACCACATGCCGCCGCTCATCAGCCTCGGAGTGATCTTGACGATCCTCGGCATTGGCATCCTCGCCAGCGTGCGTGCGAACCGCCGCGGCGAGCAGCGCGCGCACGGCTAACGGGACAATCTGGATCCGGATCCAAACTGTCCCTCAGGTGGACAGAACGGATCCGGACCCAATCTGTCCGTTACGACTCGTGCGGGTGCGCGGTCGTCTCCGTGTGACCGCGCTCCTCGGGTGCTTCGATCGTCAGTTTCGGTAGGACCTTGTCCAGCCAGCGCGGGATCCACCAGGCGTTCTGGTTGAGCAGATGCATCAGTGCCGGCACGAGCGTCAGGCGAATCACGAACGCGTCAAGGATGATCGCCAGGCCGAGGGCGAGACCGAACTCCTTGATCGTGCGATCGACGCCCGTCATGAAGGCGAAGAACACCGAGGCCATGATCAACGCGGCCGCGATAATGACGCGACCGATCGTGGCGACGCCGTCGGTGACCGCCTCGCGCGGCGTATCACCACCCACGAAGGCCTCGCGGATGCGCGACACGAGAAACACCTCGTAGTCCATCGACAGGCCGAAGATCAGGGCGAAGACGATCACGGGTAGGAACGATTCGATCGGGCCGGTCTTGTCAAGACCGATCAGGCTGGCGCCGTAGCCCTCCTGGAACACGAGCGTGAGGATGCCGAAGGCTGCCGCGCACGAGAGAATCGTCGTGAGTGCAGCCTTGATCGAGATGATGACGCTGCGGAATGCCATCGTCAGGATCACGACGGTGATGCCCACGACGAACAGGAGGAACCACGGGATATTCGAGTAGATCGTCGCGGAGATGTCCTCGAACGCCGCAGTCGAGCCGCCAACGTAGGCCGTGGCCCCCGTGCCCTTGAGTGCATCGGGAATCGTGGTGGCCCGTAGCGTGTCCACAAGGTCGGTTGTTTCGATGTCCTGCGGTGAGCTCTTGGCGTAGACCGTGATGATCGCCGCCTGGTTATTCGGGCTGGAGATCGCCGGCGTGACGGCCGCGACGTTGGGCGTCTCGGCGATTGCCTTCTGCAGCGTGTCGGCCGCGGCCGTGTCGCCCTTGGTGTCGACGGCGACGATCAGCGGGCCGTTGAAGCCCGGGCCAAAGCCCTCGGCCAGCCAGTCATAGGCCACGCGCTGCGTGGTCGACTTCGGAGCCGTACCGGCATCGGCGGCGCCGAGCTGGACGCGCACCACAGGCGCGGCAAACAGCAGCATGACGGCGAGCGGCACGATCAGGAACACCCAGGCATGGCTGGTCACGTAACGACCCCAGCGCGCCACTGCCGTCTTCTTGGCAGCCGCGAGCGAGTCGTCGGGCGTCTTGATGAACGGGATCTTGAGACGATCGACCTTGTGGCCGAGCAGTGCCAGCACAGCCGGCAGCAGCGTGACCGCGATGGCGACGCTCGTGAGCACCGACAGCGACGCGCCGATGCCCATCTTGGTGAGGAAATCGAGCCCGATCGTGACGAGTCCGACGACCGAGATCGCGACCGTCGCGCCGGCGAAGATGACCGCACGGCCGGCGGTCGAGGCGGCCACCGCGGCAGCCTCCTTCGGCGTCGCACCGTCGTGCAGAGCCTGGCGGAAGCGCGTGAGGATAAAGAGCGAGTAGTCAATGCCCACGCCAAGGCCGATCATCGAGGCGAGGATCGGCGTGATCGTGTTGAAGTCGGTGAAGCCCGCGGCGATCGTGAGGATCGAAATGCCGAGCGCCACCGCGAGGATGGCGAGGAAGATCGGGATCAGCGCGGGGAGCAGCGTGCCGAAGACGATCAGCAGGATGATGATCGCCACGCCAATGCCGATCAGCTCGGAGGCACCCTGCTGCGGCTGCTCCTGCACGGCCTGGCCGGTGTACGCGATCTGGACCGAGCTACCGGCGGCGGCCGCTGTCGTGGCGTCCTTGAAGTCGGGGATGACGTTGGCGGGGAGGTCCCAGCCCTGCCCATCAAACTGGACGTCGACGAAGCCGACGTTGCCCTCCGGCGAGATGGCGCCGCTCTCTTGCGTGAACGGGTCGCCTGCGCCCGTCACGCGATCAGCGGACTTCGCTGCGGCGATGACCTTCTCGACGGTCGCCTTGTTCTGCGCGTCGGTGAGCTTGCCATCGGTGTGGAAGACGATCGTGGCGGAGTCGCCAGCGCGCGCCGGGAACTGCTTCTGCAGCAGGTCGGTGGCCTTCTGCGCGTCAGAGTTCGGGATCGTGAACTTGTTCTGCAGCTGGCCGCCGATGGTGCCGGCGGCGGCGAAGATGCCCACGATGATCAGCACCCAGATGCCGATCGTGCGCCACGGGTGCGCGGCGATCGAGCGCGTGAGGCGGGCGAGGAGGCCAGACTTAGCGGGCGGTGTGGTGGCGGTCATCGTGTACTCCGGCGAGGATCGAGGGGCGCGCGGTGTCGGACCGCTATCTGACATGAGTATGCCGTATCTGCTGCGCCGTTCGTTGGGATGCGCGGGTTCCCCACCATCACCATTGCGGCAGTGTCACGGTTTGCGATAGCGTGCCCGCATGTCCCGTCGCCCCCGCATTGGTGTCACGCTCGAGCTGACCGATCCACTGCTGATTCCTGTCGAGCGCAACTTCCGCGAGGCGCTCACCGCCGCGGGCGCGCTCGTGATCGCCCTGCCGCGGGATACCCCGCCCGGCGACATCGATGAGCTGCTCGAGGATCTCGATGGCGTGGTGCTCACCGGCGGCGAAGACGTCGATCCGTCGCACTACGGCGAGGAGCGCCACCCTACGGTCAACACGGTGCCACCGGAGCACGACGCGTTCGAAATCGGCATTGCCAAGGCCTCGCTTGAGCAGGGCGTGCCGATCCTCGGCATCTGCCGCGGCAGCCAGGTACTTGCCGTCGCCGACGGCGGTGCGCTCACGCAGGACGTCCCCTCGCAACACCCCAAATCGCGCACGCACATGGTCGACTGGGTCGAGTACGCCGAAGCCGCGCCGGGCGAGCACTGGCACCAGCTCGAGGTCGAGCCCGGCAGTCGCCTCGCAGGCTGGATCGGCAGTGGTGAGCCGCTAATCAACTCGTTCCATCACCAGGCCGTGGCGCGCACCGGCGAGCGCCTCCGCCCCGTGGCACGTGCCGAGGATGGCGTGATCGAGGCAACGGAGAGCGCACCCGACGCGCCCTACGCGGTCGGCCTGCAGTGGCACAACGAGTTCATGTGGCGGCGTGACGAGCGCTGGCTCGGACCGTTTCAGGACCTCGTCGACGCCGCGCGCGAACGCGCCGCGCAACGGTAGCCCGCCGACGCCACGTCATCATCAACCCGGGCCGGCACGATGGCCGACCCGGGCGACGACGGTGATTAGTTCAGATCGAACCGATCGAGGTTCATGACCTTGTCCCACGCGGCGACGAAGTCGCCGACGAACTTGGCCTGTGCATCACTGGAGGCGTAGACCTCAGCCAGTGCACGCAGCTGCGAGTTCGAGCCGAAGACGAGATCCACGCGGGTCCCCGTCCACTTGACCGCACCCGACGCGCGATCGCGGCCCTCGAAGGACTGCTCATCGCTCGACGTGGGCTGCCACGCGGTGCTCATGTCGAGCAGGTTCACGAGGAAGTCCGTCGTCAGAAGCTCAGGGCGCTCCGTCAGGGTGCCGTTGATCGCTCGCAGGCCGCCGATCAGGACCGTCAGCTCCGGTGCCGTCAGGGTCAGCAGGTTGGCGCGATCAATCAGCTGGTGCTCCAGCGGACGCGGATCCCAGTTGTTCGCACTCGAATAGTTGCGGAACCCATCCGCCATCGGCTCGAGGACGGCGAACGACTCGACGTCGGTGTGCTCCTGCGTGGCGTCGGTGCGTCCCGGTGCGAAGGGCACCGTGACCTCATGACCGGCAGCCCGCGCGGCCTGCTCGACGGCAGCGCAGCCGCCCAGCACGATCAGGTCGGCCAGCGAGACGCGCTTGCCGTCGGACTGCGCGGCGTTGAACTCCTGCTGCACGGCCTCGATCGCCGCCAGGGCGGTTGCGAGCGCGGCGGGGTTGTTGACCGCCCAATCCTTCTGCGGAGCGAGACGGATGCGTGCACCGTTGGCGCCACCGCGCTTGTCGCTGCCACGGAACGTCGAGGCCGAGGCCCACGCGGTCTCGACCAGCTGGGCCACGGAGACTCCCGAGGCGAGCAGCTTGGCCTTGAGCGCCGCGATGTCGGCAGAATCGACCAACGGATGATCGACGGCCGGAACCGGGTCCTGCCAGATGAGCGTCTCCGCGGGTACCTCGGAGCCGAGGTAGCGCGTGATCGGACCCATGTCGCGATGCGTCAGCTTGAACCACGCACGCGCGTACGCGTCAGCGAATGCCGCCGGGTCCTCGTGGAAGCGGCGTGAGATGGGCTCGTAGATGGGGTCCATCCGCAGTGCGAGGTCGGTCGTGAGCATCACGGGCGGATGCGAGAGCGCCGGATCCTGCGGGTCGGGAACGGCGTCGGACGCCGCGCCGCCGGCGGGAATCCACTGGTGCGCGCCAGCCGGGCTCTTCGTCAGCTCCCACTCGTAGCCGAAGAGCGTGTCGAAGTAGCTGTTGTCCCACGCGATCGGCGTCGGCGTCCAGGCGCCCTCGAGGCCGCTGGTGATCGCCTGATTGCCCTTGCCGGTGCCGAAGCTGTTAGCCCAACCGAAGCCCATCTCCTGCAGCGGTGCCGCCTCAGGATTGGGACCGAGATGATCCTCCGTCGCCGCACCGTGGGTCTTGCCGAACGTATGGCCACCGGCAACCAGAGCGACCGTCTCCTCGTCGTTCATCGCCATTCGAAGGAACGTCTCGCGGATGTCGACCGCGGCAGCGAGCGGATCGGGATTGCCGTTCGGGCCCTGCGGGTTGACGTAGATCAGGCCCATCTGCACGGCCGCCAGCGGGTTCTCGAGCTGACGATCGCCGCTGTAGCGCTTGTCGTCGAGCCAGACGTCCTCGTCGCCCCAGTAGATGTCCTCCTCCGGCTCCCAGACGTCGGCACGACCGCCGCCGAAGCCGAACGTCTCGAAGCCCATCGACTCCATGGCGACGTTGCCGGTGAGCACCAGAAGGTCCGCCCACGAGAGCTTGCGGCCGTACTTCTGCTTGATCGGCCAGAGCAGGCGGCGCGCCTTGTCGAGATTGGCGTTGTCCGGCCAGCTGTTGAGCGGAGCGAAGCGCTGCATACCCGTGCCGGCCCCACCGCGGCCGTCCTGGATGCGGTACGTGCCAGCCGCGTGCCAGGTCATACGGACGAAGAACGGGCCGTAGTGCCCGTAGTCGGCGGGCCACCACTCCTGCGAGTCGGTCATCAGCTGCACAAGGTCGGCCTTGACGGCGGCCAGGTCGAGCGTCGCGAACTCCGCGGCGTAGTCGAAGTCCTCGCCCATCGGATCGGTCTCAGCGGCGTTCTGGTGCAGGATCCGCAGGTTCAGCTGGTTG
>JAPLCF010000002.1 GCA_026392355.1 Actinomycetota bacterium | reverse complement strand
GACGACACTGCCGCGTGACGATGTCGCGTTTCTCGATCGCGCCATCGCACGCGGGCCCGAGGCCGACGGCCCGATGCTGCGCGACGGGATCACACGCCTCGCGCAGTCGATCGGCCCGGCCGCCGCACGCGCACTCGCGATCGATCACCTGCTGCGGCGCTACGCCGTCACGCCCACCGGCCGCGTGCGTGCTCTGGGCGACCCCTCGCTCGAGCTGGCGCGCCCGGCCTACAACGGGGTCGGCCCGGGCACGAGCGAGCTGTGGTCGGAGGAGTCACCCCGAGCACCCGCGACGGCCAGGATCATCACGCGAGACGACGAGCGGCGGTGGGAAGCCGCGCAGCGACCGTCGCTCGCCGCCCATGCCGTCGAGCTTGGCGTCGCCGGGGCGATCGGGATTTCCGGCATGATCAATCCCGAAACCGCAGTGGTCAGCGCGGCCCTCAGCGTCGGTGCGGCCGCGATGGGCGTGCCGACGATTGCAATCCCGAGCGGCAGCCGCGAGGACGATGTGCTGATCTGCCGGTTCGTCTGGCGGCGCAATCGTGCCGTGCCTGGCTGGGCAGCAGCACACCCCGTCGATGCGCTGCGACTGGCGCTCGACCAGCGCGTGCCAGCAGTCGAGCTCGTCGTCGTCCGCGCCGGCATGGTCCTCTCTCACGACGTGGTGCGCAGCCATGCCACGGCCTGCTGAACGCCGCGCGCAGGCGACGGCTGAGTGGGCGGTCGTGCTGCTCGCAGTCGGCGCTGTCCTCGCTGGGACGGCGCTTTGGACCTCGACCGACCGCCCCCGCCGCCTTGCTCGTGCCCTCGAGCATTCGCCGACGGATGCAGATCGCTCCCAGCGAGCAGTCGCCGACGCCATCGCCGCGCGGCCGGGAGCACTCAGCATGCTCGGGGCGCAGGCCTGGCTGGAGGAGACGCAGGGTCGCGATCGCGCCCGCGCGACGCTCACCGCCGCCGTGGCAGACGGTATGCGCAGGGAGCACAGCGCCTGGGGCAACGAGGTGCGCCTGCTGGGGCCGCCAATCCGCGGGCGGCGAGAGCTCTCGATCGTGCGCTCCACCGGCCCCGTGGAGAGCCGTGTCGTCACGTTCGCCGACGAGCGCGTGCGTACCGCACCACCGACACTCGACGATCGTGCAGCCGCTTCCGCGGTGACATTCGGCTGGCAGGGCGCAAGCACGATTGCGCAGCGGATTGCCCGCCCGCTCGGCCTGGCCGTCAGCGCAATCAAGTTGGCGCTCGGTCTCGCCACGGGCGAGACAGCTCTGCCTCCCGGTGCTCGCGCGGGCGACATCGTGGTGTGTCGCCGGGCGAGCGTCTCGACCCGCAGTGGCGTTGCTCTACGAGCGACGTCGCGCGTGGCCTGGCGAATCGGCGTACTCCGCGACGGCCGCCTGATCCTCGATGGCGTGGCCTCCGACAACCCGTGCGCGGCCCCGGCCGACGCCTGACGCCGGCCGGGGTACCTGCGCTACGGCTGTGCGACGGAGGAGATCGCCTTCTCCATCGACTTCGAGATCTGGCCGCCGATCCCGGCGCCGCCGCCCTTGACCTGCACGGACACGGCGAGCAGCAGCGCGCCAACCGCCAGCACGAGGCCGAGGTACTCGACCGTGCCCTGGCCACGACGATCCGTCATGCGGTGCGCGACAGCGCACAGCGTCTCCCAGAACGAGCTCATCTTCATCCACCTCACGTGGGTTGCAGCGACCACCGGTCGCCTGCCCCCACCGTGCCAACCACGCGTCAACGCCGTGCGCATAGTGCGCGCTGCAAAACGGTCGGATCGATGCCATCGCAACGTGCCGCCGCACGACATCCGCGCGCGGTCTCGCGGAATACACGACAGACGCATCGGGATGCTTTCCTATCTCGCATCCGACGAGGTGCTAATGTCGACGTTACATCTGTATCAGGCGACGCCGGTTGCCTGAACCTTCCTCACCCGTCAGGGGATCACTATGGCCGCCACACCTTGCTCCCGCAGAATGCATCTACGCCGGAGTCCCCGCAGTCTGGTGATCGCAGCCGCGGCTGCGACGCTCGCCCTCGGCGCGCTCACCGGCACTGCGTCCGCCGCGCCGTCCTGCGCCCCCGCCCCCCACGCCAACTGCGCCGGCGTGGACCTCAGCGGCATGGACCTCCACGGCCGCGACCTGACGGGGATCAATCTCAAGGGCGCCACCCTTAAGGCCACCAACCTCAACGGCGCAATCCTCCGCGGTGCGCAGCTGCAGGCTGCGGACCTCAGCGCGGCGTCGCTGCGCCGTGCGAATCTGCGTAAGGCGAACTTGGCGACGGCGACCCTCGACGTCGCGTCGCTCGTGAAGGCGCATCTCGACGGCGCCAACGTCTGGGAGGCGAGCTTCGACCACGCCAACCTCGTCGGCGTGACGATGCGCAAGACCGTCATCAACGGCGCGGACCTCAGCGAGGCGAATCTCTCGCAGGGTGACTTCACGGGATCGACCTTCATCGGCAACGACATCAGCAACACCACGGCGAACCGGGCCCGTTTCACCTCCGCACGATTCTCGCCGATTCAGCGCGTGTCGTACTCGAGCTTCAAGGGCGCGAGCTTCGCCGGGGCGCGAACCACACAAGGCGGAAGCGCCATCACGACGGCTTACACCGGCTCGAGCCCGAACCCGCCCGGTGACTTCAGCGCGACGCAGGACTACCCGATGTGGAGCAACAACAACTTCACCGGCGCCAGCTTCAAGGGCGCCGTGCTTCGGATCTCCTTCGACACGAGCACCATGACCAAGGCGAATCTCTCTGGTGCGAAGCTCGCGCAGTCGCGCTTCACGAGCATCCGCTCGGGCGGAATCGTCGCCTCGAAGAAGACGACCCTCCCCGGTGCGCCGACCGAGAACGTCCAGCCGATGGTCGTCCTCAGCGGCTACCTCGTTGGCGGGGCGATGGACCTCCGCGGCGCGAACTTCAAGGGCGTCGACTTCACCGCACTGAACACACTTGCGTCGGATAACACCTTCTCTCTCGCCGGTAGCGACTTGAGCGGTGCGAACCTGACCGGGGCGAACATCTCGAACATCGCGCTCAGCAGCACGAACCTCTCGAACGCGAACCTGACGAACGCCGTGGCGTCGGGGACCAGCTTCAGCAACAACGG